>JAKVOO010000002.1 GCA_022482735.1 Bacilli bacterium | reverse complement strand
GATGGAAAAAGCAATGTGCCGTTGCCATTATGCCATTAATGAAGTTCTTCTAGGTGAAGAAAAAGTGGACAACATTAAATCCATCCATCATCTATTTGTTACCTTAAGAAGGGATTTAGAAGAGAAGATATACGATGAACGAAGAGAACTTTATCCGTTTATTATTGATAATCACCGATCGAGTGATTTTCGATTTGTTTTGCATCTATATTATGAACAGGCACACACTTGTTTTGCTTTAATGCAACAAATACAGTCCTTAATTGGTCATAAAGAAAATAGTTTAAACGAAAATAATATTATCGATTTGTATAACCAATTCGAAATTTTTGCTTGCATGAGTTTTTATTTTGAGAATATTTTATTAATTGCCAATTATATTTAAATTTCATCCCGATATAGAGGCATACTCATACAACGAGGGCCACCTCTACCGCGTGCTAGTTCACTGCTAGTCGTCGGTATTACTTTTACTCCATTCAATTCGAGCATCCGATTGGTTTCATAATTCCGCTTGTAGGCGATAACTTTTCCAGGAGCAAGGGCTAAGGTGTTTGCTCCGTCATTCCATTGTTCACGATCACTCGCAATGCGGCTGTTGCCTCCGCAGGGAATAACCAAGGCGGGTTTCTTAATAATTTTGCTTAGTACTTTTCCTAAAGAACCATTTTCAACGCTTATGCCAACACTTTTTCGTTTTGGAAAGATTCTGAAGCATTCACTATGACTGATAAATTGATGATGAGCAACGAACTTATCCCCATCAACTTGAGTTAACACCGTATCAAGATGCATGAATGATCTTTTCTTTGGCAAGTTTAATGCGTATATCTCCCGAATGTCACTATTCTTAAAAGCGTTTTCTGCCAATTTTTCAATGCCAGCGGGTTCACTCCGCTCGGATAAGCCAATAAGAATCTTGTCTTTCCCAAGGGCTAGAATATCGCCACCTTCTAACGATGAAATATTATTTCTTGAGTATAAAGGGATATTGCCGACTAGATTGGAATTGTTTTTAAGAATGGTTTCCATAATTAAAGTCTCTCTTCTTCTAGCGGAACTAGCCATACGGCTGATAGATAAGTGATTACCAAGGATAAAAGCTGGATCCCGGGTGAAGTATAAGTTTGGCATCGGATCTATTATAAATGGGTAATCATCAATAAAAGATCGAAGACGACCTTCATTAAAGGAAGGAAACTCTTCCTCGGTAACCCCAGAAAAAATCTTCTCTACTAAAGCGGGTAAAGACAGTTGCTGAAAGTACTTAATAAGTTTTTCTTGATCATGACTGTCAACGATATCATTTTCTTTAAAATACGAGTAAAGAAAGGTTAATCGTACTTTCTCGTCCTTAATTGCTTCTTGAAATAAATCTTCAAGGTAAATGACTTCAACTTTTTCTTTTTTTAAAAGCGAAGCAAATTCATCATGTTCCTTTTGGGCATCGACCAAAAAAGGGATGTCATCAAAAAGTAACTCGGATAAAAATTTTGGGGTGAGATTTTTTAACTCATGGCCAGGGCGATGAATAACAACGCGCCTTAAACGGCCAATTTCAGACTGGATATTTATGTAGTTCATGTGTTTATGATAGCATGGATTTGATATAAAGAAAAAAGCCCCTCAACGGGGCTTTCCTTAATATATGTATTCAATTTGGTGTTTTAATTGCTGATCCAGCGGAATAACTTCGCCAGTTATTTTGTGGCCATCAACGAATAATTCAGCTTGTTTTAAGCCATAATGTTTAATAACAATTTCATAATCGCAATTACGAAAGTGGCGATGAACCGCAATCTCGTCAATCGAAGTTGGAAGTGCAGGATGAAGTCTTAATCCATTAAAAGTTGGGATGATACCGAGAATGGACTGACTTGCAGCAACAAACGCCCATGACGCGGTTCCAGTCAGCCACGAATTTTTTGCCCGGCCAAAACTTTTCGATGAGCGGCCGGCTATGGTTTGCGAATAAACATAGGGCTCAGTTTCATGAATGTTGCTTTTATCTTCAATATAGGCAGGAGTGAATCGCTTATAGAGATCAAAGGCGGCATCAACTTCGTGATGTTGAACTAAAGCGATAACATACCAGGGATTCGTATGGCAAAAAATTGAGCCATTTTCTTTATTTCCCGGCGGGTAGGAACTAATTTCGCCGAGTTCTAGATGGTAGGTAGTGTAGGCGGGGTACAAGAGTTCAAGACCAAAGTCATTTAAGAGATACTTTAAGCCGCTCTTTAAAGCTTTATGCGGATACTCTAGACTATTTCCGATATTTGCTAGGGAACAGAAAGCTTGAGTTTCAACAAAGATTTTCCCTTCATTGTTTTCATGGCTGCCTATCTTATTGCTAAAAGAATCGTAAGCTCTAAGGTACCAGTTGCCATCCCATCCATAATGAATAACCGCTTCCTCAATATTTTTAATTGCCTGTTCAATATAACCAGCTTCCTCTTCTTGCCCGATTGACTTTGCCATAGCAATATAATCCTTGCCATAATAAACAAACATTGCGGCAATAAATACACTTTCGGCCTTGCCATAATCAACATTTTCTGTCGTTTGAAAACTCTCACCCGGAGTTGTTGAAAAGCAATTTAAATTTAAACAATCATTCCAATCAGCTCGACCGATTAATGGCAAATTATGCGGACCTAAGTGGTTGGCGATGTAGTGCATTGAAGAGCGGAGGTGCTCAAACAATGAAACATCACTTCCCTTAACATTGTCAAATGGAACAGGCTCATTAAGAATGGAAAAATCTCCAGTTTCTTTTATGTAACTTGCAGTTCCTGCTACTAACCACAATGGGTCGTCATTAAACCCACTGCCAACATCAGCATTTCCTCGTTTAGTCAAAGGTTGATATTGATGATAGGTAGAACCATCTTTGCTCTGAATGGCGGCTATATCAAGTATTCGTTCACGGGAACGTTCAGGTATTAAATGAACAAAACCAAAAAGATCTTGGCAGGAATCGCGAAATCCCATACCACGGCCAGTACCACTTTCGTAATAGGAGGCACTCCGTGACATATTAAATGTGACCATGCACTGGTATTGATTCCAAATATTGACCATCCGATTTAGTTTAGTATCGGAGGATTTTATTTGAAACTTCTGAAGTAAATCTTGCCAATATATTTTCACTTGTTTGAACGCCTCATCGACCAAAAAGTCGGTATTATAGCTATTTATAATGCTATAGGCCTTTGATTTGTTTATCACATCTAAACTTATAAATTTTTCATCTTGCTTATTTTCAACATAACCGAGTATAAAAATCAACGATGCAGCTTCATTAGGAGCCAATATAATTTCGTAACGATGAGCGCTAATAGGAGCGTTTCCAGCGGCAATACTTTGATAACTGTTTTTTTCCGTTACGGCTTGGGGATTAGAAAAAGAATTAAATTGACCCAAAAAATGATCCCGATCACTATCAAATCCGTCATGTTTATGGTTTCCATAATGAAAGGCAAAATGATTACGCCGTTCGCGATATTCTGTTTTGTGATAAACGGTGTTATCGTCAACTTCAACTTCTCCAATATTCAAATTTCTTTGAAAGTTTGTCGCATCGTCAACAGCATTCCACAAACACCACTCAAGAGCACTATAAACAACAAGATGTTTAGTTTCATTGCTATTGTTAACTAATTTTAATCGATTTATTTCACAATTGTCGTTTTGAGGCACAAAGCAAAGAAGTTCAGAGGATATTCCGTTTTTTTCACTTTCAAAAACAGTGTATCCAAGGCCGTGACGACATCTATAAGAATCAAGCACCATTTTTGTAGGTAAAAAAGTCGGGCTCCAAATAAGTCCATTATCATTTATATAGTATAGGCGCCCACCTAAATCATTAGGGGCATTGTTATACCGATAGCGAGTAAGTCGGCGCAGTTTTGCATCCTGATAAAAATCGTATCCACCACCCGTATTGGATATAAGTCCATAGAACCCATTGTTTCCAAGATAATTAATCCAAGGTGTTGGAGTATAAGGAGTTTCGATTACATATTCTCGGTTTTTGTCGTCAAAATGACCATATTTCATAATTTTGCGATTCCCTTCGTTAAGTAGAGAAATTTTATTTAATGTTAGCGAAAACGATTAAATAACGCAAAAACATTATATATTTTACGAAATAAAAACACAATAGGAGATAATTATCTTTTTTGTTAAGTGAAATATGCGAGATTAACCCCTATTTTCGGACAAAAAAACCGCGCCATAACTACACTATTCAAAAAAACACCTGTAAAATGGCAAAAAGTTTCGTAAAAAAATAGCAAAAGTAAAGTTGACAGTATTTTGTAAGCGCTTTAGAATATAACCGCGAAAACGATTAAGGACGAAAGGAAAATATCATGGTCAAGCTAAAAGATATTGCTGAAAAATGTGGTGTTTCTATCGCTACTGTTAGTAAATCATTAAATGGTGATTCTGAAATCAGCGAGGAAACAGTCAAATTAGTTCGGGATACAGCTCGTAAAATGGGTTACATACCCAATGCAAGTGCCCGTTCTTTAAAAACAAATCGTTCTTATAACATTGGAATCTTGTTTATTGATGAGGCTAATTCAGGACTTGAGCATGAGTACTTCTCTTCAATTCTTAATGCGTTAAAAGTTAATGCTGAAGAGCATGGATATGATATTACTTTCATCAGTGGGAATCTCAAAAATAGCAAATCGTATTACGAGCACGCTCGTTATCGGAATGTTGATGGAGTAGTTATCGCCTGCGTGGATTTTAAGGATAAAGAAGTGATTCGATTGGTTGAAAGCGAAATACCTACCGTCACAATTGATTATGTTTATAACAATTCAACTGCGATTATGAGTGATAACACACACGGCACGGAATCATTAGTTCGGTATGCCCACGATTTGGGTCATAAAAAAATCGCTTTTATTACAGGCGAAAAAGACAAGGATGTCACTAAAAAACGTTTAGCGGGTTTTTATAAAGCCATGTCTGACTTAGGCCTAAGCATCCCTGTTTCTTATATCAAATATGCGCGTTACGTTACTCCGGGTCCAGCGGGGATGGCTACTCGCGAACTATTGGCTCTACCCAAAGAGGAAAGACCAACTTGTATTTTATATCCAGATGATTACGCAATTTTGGCTGGAATCACGGAAATTGAGAAGCATGGTCTTGTTATTGGCCAAGATATATCGGTCGCTGGCTATGATGGAATACGTCTTTCAAGACTTCTACGTCCCATTCTTACGACATATCGACAGAATACAGAAGAAATTGGCCGTTTAGCTAGTGATAAATTAATTGATATTATCGAGAATCCGCGACTATTTGTTCCTGAGCAAATTGTTGTTTCAGGCGAACTTCAAGCAGGAAGTACAATTACGGCTTTAATTGATGCTAAGTAAGCATCAAAAAGTATAGAGTGCAAACAAATTCACTTTGAAGGGAGAGAAAAAATGCACAAGAACAGTCTATTTAAGACGATGGCACTTATTCTTCCGCTAGCAGCACTAGCTGGATGCGGTGGCGGAGATTCAAAAGTGTCGGTTTCAGATGGAGGTAAGGTCCTCAACATCTACTGCTGGAATGATGAATTCCAAGGTCGGTTTAGAGACTACTATCCAGGCTATGTGTCGACAAATGATGCCGGCGATGTTGACACCTTGAAAGACGGGACATTGGTCAAATGGACAATGGTCGCCAATCAAGGAAATGCTTATCAGGATGCCCTTGATAACGCACTTCAAAACAGATCTTCACAAGCTGTTGATGACCGAGTTGATATGTTCCTTATGGAAGCCGATTATGCGCTTAAATATGCGAACTCATCTTACTCGTTGGACGTTGTCAAGGACATTGGCCTAACTGAGTTAGATATGTCAGACCAATATCAGTATACCAAAGATATCGTCACTGATAGTAGTGGAGCTATTAAAGGTTCATCGTGGCAAGCTACTCCAGGACTCTATGCTTATCGGCGTGATGTCGCAAAAGAAGTCCTTGGAACTGAAGATCCAACCGAGATTCAAGCTCAATTAAGCGATTGGACAAAGTTTGATGATGTGGCGGCTAAGATGAAGGCTAAAGGTTATTACATGTTGTCGGGATTTGATGATGCTTATCGGACATTCTCGAACAATGTGTCTTCACCATGGGTTGATGCCAATAAAAAGATTGTTATTGATCCAAGCGTTCTTACTTGGATTGAACAAACGAAAGAATATACCACTGAAGGCTACAATAATCAATCTTCATTATGGAGCACTGAATGGGCAGCCGACCAAGGACCAGAAGGAAAAGTATTTGGCTTCTTCTATTCTACCTGGGGTATTAACTTTACCTTATTAGGAAACTCATTAGCCGATGCCAATGGTCCTCATGAAGTTGGTAATGGTGATTTCGGTAAATGGGCAGTCTGCCAAGGACCAGCCAGTTACTATTGGGGTGGAACATGGCTTTCCGGCGTCAATGGCACCGATAACGTTAGCCTTGTCAAAGATATTATGCTCAGTCTTACCTGCAATAAGACCATCATGAAGCAAATTACAATTGATACCGAAGATTTCACTAATACGAAAACTGGTATGCAAGAAATTGCGGATGATCCAACTTACGGAAGTGCCTTCCTTGGTGGACAAAACCACATTAAACTCTTCGTCGAAAGCGCTGCTAAAATTAGCATGAAGAACATTTCGGCTTACGATCAAGGTTTAAACGAAGGATTACAAACCGCCATGCGCGATTACTTCCTGGGTACGGTCGATTATGAGACGGCTTTAGACAACTTCTATACTGCGGCTTTAACCAAATATCCGGCATTGTCGCGTTAAAAGAGTCTTACTAATTACTTATTTTGTAGCGGGATCTCCCTAGTTATTCTAGGGAGACCCGTTATCTACTTATCGGAAGGGAAGAAGATATTATGAAAGCAAAGAAGCCAAAGAAAATAACGTCTAATATGTATGCTAAGTGGGGATATCTATTTATTGCTCCCTTTTTTATTGTCTTTACGCTATTTACTTTGATTCCTTTGTTATCAACATTCATTTATTCATTCTTTGAGTCGTTTATGGATGGATTTGATCAAGTAGGTCCGAATTTTGTTGGACTTCAAAATTACATTACCCTTTTGACTGACAGCGAACTTTATAAGTACTTATGGAATACGTTTATTATTTGGATAATGGGCTTTCTGCCACAGATTATCATTTCGCTTTTACTGGCGGTATGGTTTACCGATATTCGACTCAAGCTTCGGGGATTACAGTTTTGGAAAACAATTGTCTATATGCCAAATCTCGTTATGGCTAGTGCTTTTCGGTATGCTGTTTTTAACTTTATTTGCCGCCAACGGACCGATCATATCGTTTTTAATTGAAGCCAAAGCGGTACCGGCCACATTTACAATTGACTCTAGTGTTTGGGGAACGCGAGGAGTAATCGCGTTTATTAACTTCCTGATGTGGTTTGGCAATACCACACTGCTATTGATGGCGGGAGTTATGGGAATTGACAACGAAATCTATGAAGCGGCTGCCATTGATGGCAGCGGAGCATTTCGGACATTCTTTAAGATTACAATGCCACTATTAATGCCGATCTTTATCTATGTTTTCATTACCTCGCTTATCGGAGGTGTGCAGTTATTTGATGTTGCGCAGATATTTACTCGCGGTAGTGGTAATCCCAATAACACAAGTAAGACGTTAATTATGTATTTATATGAAAACTTGGTTCCATCCAAGAACTATGGCAAAGGTGGAGCCTTATCAATGTTAATATTCTTCTTAACTTTAGGTTTAAGTTCTATTGTCTTCCGTTACCTTGTTCCACAAACAAAAGGTAAAGGAGATAACAAAGACAAGAAGAAATATCATGTGATGGATGTTGCGCGTAAGCCAAAGCAAGCGGATGGTGAGTAATATGAAAAACACATTAGTTATGAAAATGAATAGCAACGCTTCTACCTCAAATAAGCGCAAAGCTCCCGAAGAAGTTATTGATTCTTATAAGGGTAATCAACCTCCTTCTTTAAAGAGCAAACACTTGAAAAGCGCTAAAAGGGCACTAATAGTAAGAAGAATTATTGTCTATACAGTCTTAGTTTTATTAACACTTTTATGTGTGGTTCCATTTTATATAATGATTATTAATAGCACGCGGGCTAATGCGGATATTCAAAAAGGTTTCTCTTTTTTGCCTGGCGATAGTTTTATTGAGAACTGGAAAAATTTGCTGAGTTTCTCTAGCATTCAAATTGGCACGGCAATTAAAAACTCATTATTTATTTCTTTTTCGACGGCCATCCTTACTTGTTACTTCTCGGCATTAACCGCCTATGGTATCTACATGTATCGATTTAAAGGCAGAAATTTTGCTTTTATGTTTATTCTCTTTGTTATGATGATTCCCTCGCAAATTTCAGCGATGGGATTGGTGGCCATCGCCTACAAAATAAACATGGTAAACACTTTTATTCCACTTGTGGTTCCCGCGATCGCCTCGCCAGTAACCTTCTTTTATATTAAGCAATATATGGAAAGTGTACTTTCAAAGGAAATTATTGAATCGGCACGTATTGATGGCGCGAGTGAAATAAGAATTTTCCACCAAATGGTTTTGCCGATTATGAAACCAGCGTTAGCTGTCCAATTCATATTTGCGTTTGTTAGTTCGTGGAATAATTTCTTTATGCCAGCTCTTATCCTCACGGATTCGGGAAAACAAACTATTCCTTTGATCTTTAATTTATTGCGTTCAAGTAATCCGGCGACATTTGACTTAGGCGTCATTTATATGCTTCTTACAGTGGCAATTGTCCCATTACTTATTGTTTACTTAGTCTTCTCGAAGATGATTATTTCTGGCTTAACGGCCGGAAGTGTTAAGGGCTAGTTTCCATTTTGGCCTCGAGCGGAGTTTGTCCTCCTTCTCCGCTCGAGCTTTTTTTATAGGTTGAGCAGTTGTCATATTGTAAATTTAATAATTAAATAATAGAAGTGAGGATTAAAGCATGAATGATTTTTATTGGGGAACGGCGACCTCGGCCTTCCAAATTGAGGGGGCGGCAAATCTTGATGGTCGCACGCCATCTATTTGGGATACGTACACACTTGAAGAAGGTAAGATTCTCAACCATGATGATGGACGAAAAGGAATTGATCATTATCATCTTTTTAAAACGGATTTAAAGTACTTGAAAGAGCTGGGAGTCAATAGTTATCGTTTCTCAATTTCATGGAGTAGAATAATTCCTAATGCTGACGGAAAAATTAATGAAAAAGGGATGGCTTTTTATGAGCGTATACTTCAAGAACTTGCCCAATACCAAGTTCGACCATTCATTACCTTCTATCATTGGGATTTGCCTATGTGGTTACAAGATATGGGCGGATGGACAAATCGTAATACAGCCTTTGCCTTTGCTGATTTTGTGGCGGTGATTACTCAAAGGTTTAAACAGTATTGCCATGACTATATTACTATCAACGAGCCTCAGTGCATAATTAATCTTGGTCATAAAACACTAGAGCACGCACCAGGTATTTTCTTGGAAGATAAAGAAGCAGTTATTTCCGTTCACAATCTTCTTTTAGCGCACGGATTAGCCGTTCAGTCCATTAGGAAAATAGATAGGGAAGCCAAAATAGGCTTTGCGGCGACATCGTCGCCGGCAATTCCAATTGATGATGACGAAGAAAATATCGATGTGGCACGCAGATGCTATTTTTCTTTAACTAAAGGCCATTTTGATCAAGTGACTTTGTATAGCGATCCCATCTTTTTAGGAGATTACCCCAAGGAATTTTATGATTATTATCAATCCTATTTACCAGCCACTCTCAAAGAAGATTTAGTGATTATATCTTCACCCATTGATTACTGTTACCAAAATATTTATAGTGGTTATTTTGTAAAAGCAAATGAAGATGAGGGATACAAAATTCTTCCTTATAGCGAAGAAAATCCCGCCTATGTCTTTACTTGGCTTCATCAAATGCCAAAAACTTTGTACTATGGACCAAAATTTCTCTATGAACGTTATCAAAAACCGATTATTATTAGTGAGAACGGAATTTCAGTTATCGATGTTTTGACGCAGGATCATAAGATACATGATTATGCCCGCATCGAGTATTATCGCCGCTATCTGGAACAGATGGAAAAGGCGCAAAAAGACGGGATTCCAATCAAAGGATATTTTGCTTGGTCGCTATTTGATAATTTTGAGTGGGCTTTTGGTTATAGTGCTCGGTTTGGACTTATCTATGTTGATTACCAATCGATGAAACGCTACCCTAAGGATTCTTTCTATTTTTATCAGAAATATATTGCGGACCACCAGGAGTAATTATGGGAAGACTTATTCGCGTTGTTAATCAATTGGGTATGGAAGTTACTTTTGCTTCGGTAGGAGCTGCTATTTTTGACATACGGATTCCAAATGAACAAGGGATTTTAAAAAATATTATGGTCCATCCCGCATCCTTAGATGACTTTGAAGTGTCTGATGCTTACTATGGCAAGACCATTGGGCGTAATGCAGGTCGAATTAAAAATGGTGATTTCACTCTAGATGGAGTTCATTATCACGTGGAAGCGGCCACCAAAGATGGTTTACATGGTGGAATTGACGGGCTTCCATATCGCGATTTCGCCTATATTGAACGACATCTTGCGGATGGCGAAGCGGTTATTTTTTCTTATTTCAGTCCAGATATGGAATGTGGTTTTCCAGGCAATCTATCTTTGAAAGTAATTTACAAACTATTTGCTAACGAAAATCGTCTTGATGTTACATATGTTGCTAATAGCGATCAGAAAACAATTGCTAACTTTACCAACCATAGTTATTGGAATCTAAATGGTGGAGGAACAATTCTTAATCATAATTTAACAATTCGTTCTTCTTTCGCGGGCAAAGTGAACAAGAAAATCTATCCTCTAGGAATTTTTCCGGTAGATGAACAGATGGATTTTCGTATGGGAAAAGCGATTGGCAAGGACATGGCCAAAGGTGATTTAGTTGCAACAAGCGGTGGCTATGATCATCCATTTGTTATTGATAATCCAGCGGATAGTTCTCAACCAGTGGCATCACTAAAAGGTGATTATATGCAGATGGATATCTATTCCGATTACCCGGCGCTTGTCTTCTATAGCGGAAACTACCCTAGCCGAGAAAAAATGAATGTTACTACAACTTTAGGTCGATATGAAGCCTTGGCTCTCGAGTGCCAAATCTTCCCCGACGCAATGAATGAGCCTTTTGGCCAAACGGAAACGGGTGTGCTAAAGGCCGATGAAGATTTTCACCATCAAATAAGTTATCGGTTTAAATCAATTTAGCTAGTTTGCAACGTCTAAAAGAAATTGATTCTTTGTTTATATACAAAAAAGGATTAACTTCTAAAGACGTTTTTATTTTTTATTCAATTGCGAGTTAAGAAATTTCAAACTATACTCATAGTAAGAAGTAGAGGGTATCAATATGGAAAAAATTATTAGCATTGCCAAAAAAGCCGGTATCGACGAAAAGTACATTGAATTATATGGGCCGTATAAGGCCAAAATTAATATGGATTTTCTCACGGAATACGCCGATAAGAAACCCGGGAAACTAATTTTAGTCACCGCGATTACCCCGACCAAAGCCGGAGAAGGAAAAACGACGTCGACAATTGCACTTTTAGATGGATTAAAAAAAGAAGGCTATTCAGCTATTGCTTGCCTTAGAGAACCATCATTAGGACCAGTTTTTGGTATGAAAGGGGGCGCTACAGGTGGTGGCAAAGCCAAAATTATTCCAGAGGAAGATATTAATCTTCATTTTACTGGCGATATTCATGCCCTGACGAGCGCCGTCAATCTTATTGCTGCAGTAGTGGATAATTACCTTTTTCAGGGTAATGTTTTAAATATTGATCCAGAAAAAATTGTATGGAAACGGGCTTTGGATATGAATGACCGGTCCTTAAGAGAAATTACTGTCGCGGAAGGAAAAGGCAATGGCCTTCCCCATCAAAGCGGATTTCAAATCACAGTTGCTAGTGAATTGATGGCGCTTTTATGCCTTGCCACTTCGCCAGATGATTTTCTTCATAAACTTGCAAAAATAGTTGTGGCTTACACTAAAGATGATCAGCCAATTACGGTTGGCGACCTTAAAATTACGCATGCGGTGATGAAACTATTGCGCGAAGCCTTTAAACCCAATTTAGTTCAAACTCTAGAGGGCAATCCAGTTCTTATTCATGGGGGTCCCTTTGCTAATATCGCCCATGGATGCAATTCGATAATTGCGCTAAATGCTGGGGTAAAACTGGCGGACTATGTTTTGACGGAAGCGGGTTTTGGCGCCGATCTTGGCGCGGAAAAATTCTTTGATATTTGTATGCGTGAAGCCAAAATGAAACCAGCTGCAGCGGTAGTGGTTGCCACTATAAAAGCTTTAAAAATGCATGGCGGGGAAGACATTGAGCATCTTGATGTTGAAAATATTCCCGCCCTTTTAAAAGGTACGGACAATCTTAAGCAACATGTTGAGAATATCAAACAATTTGGAGTGAGCCCAATTATTGCCATTAATCACTTTGCATCCGACTCACCTCAGGAAGTCGCCGCGCTTCGAACGTGGTGTGAGAAGGAAAATTATCCAGTTGCTTTTCTTGATTCCTTCGCCTTAGGATCAAGCGGAGCTAAAGAGTTAGTTCATGTTTTAATGAAAACACTAAATGAAGAAAAAAGTGATTTTCATGTGCTATATGACGAAAAACTTCCAATCGAAGAAAAAATAAATATTATCGCCCAAAAAATATATCGTGCCGATAAAGTCGAAATCCTTCCAGAAGCGCAAAGACAAATTGCGAAATATCAGGCGATGGGATATGGAGCAACCCCAATTTGCATGGCCAAAACCCAATACAGTTTTAGCGATGATCCAACCAAAATTAATGCCCCTCGGGGATTTACGATGACTATTCGTGAAGTCAATCTATCAGCGGGAGCGGGATTTTTAGTGGCCTTAACGGGTGATGTCATGGTTATGCCGGGACTTGGAGTTCACCCAAGCGCGGTCAAGATGGAAGAAGAAGAATATTAGTAAGCATATTGCTTGGTTGAGTAAGGATAGTTTTCTAGAATGTAGACGAGGTGTTTTATGGAACCAAAAGTGGTCGTTTTCGATTTATTTGATACCCTAATTGATGTTAAACGTTATGACATAGAAGAAGCGAAACGTTATTTATTTGAGCACTATGTAAATCCCAAAGTGAGTTTTGAGCGTTTTGAAGAGTTTAATAATCAGTTTGCAGCTTCGCATTTTATTAAGCGAGAAGATACTAATAAAGAGTACATATATCATGACTATCTCGATGAATTGAATATGGAATTAGGATTGATTGACGATGCCGATTTCAATGAAATTGAATATCGGGTATTTTCTTCTTGCAATACGCTTCTTGTCAACGATAAAACCCGGGTTTTACTTGAGTATTATCGAAGAAAAGGAATCCCTCTTTATATTTTGTCTAATTCAATTTTTGGTGCTTATGCTTTGAAAAGAAGGCTTGGGGAACTAAATGTTCTAAATTATTTTCGCGATGTTTTTTCCAGTGCAGACTTTGGTTATCGAAAGCCAGATAAGCGTTTCTTTGATTATGCTCTAACGGCAATAAAGGGAAAGATTAATAATATTAAAGCCAGTGATGTTCTTTTTATTGGCAATGATTATGCGCATGATATTGTCGGCGCATATAATGCTGGTTGGACCTCAGTTTACTATCATCACGAAAATTGGGAAACTCTTCCAGATAAACTTTTAGCGGTAAGAGTTATCAAAGGTTTTGATGAATTGTACATGATAAATTAGCGTTATAATTTTTTTTAATTATCACATAAAGTAATTTTAATTTTATGAAAAAGCATTCTCGTATTTTTGAATAGAGAATGCTTTTATTTTTATTTTTTGCCTTTCGTATATCTATCGCTCGACTTACCGCGATAAGAAGAATGAGAACTACGAGGCGTATGCTCATTTTGCCGTGAAGTAGAATAAGATTTTTTTCCCTTAAATGAGCTTGGGCGCTTATTAAATGGTTTATCTTCATTGCTTCGTCTTTCACTGCGATAGGAAGTGCCATCAGCGCTTTTAAATCCGTTATTACTTTTGAAACGTCTTTGAGGACGATCACTGCCATAACGTGTTTTTTCTACCCCATTATCTTTTCTTGAATCAAACCTTCTTGATTCGGAAAAGTCACGATCAAACCGTTCCGATTTATGGTAGTTGCGATGGGATGAATTCTCCGATCTATTTTTATAGGAAAAGTCTTTTTTCTTGCCATCAGAATTTTCACTGCGCTCGTCAAAACGGGGTCTGTTATACTTTCTAGGAGCTTCGCTTGATTTGGACCGGTCATGATTAAAACCACTCCGACTCCGATTTTTCAAAGAAAAATTCTTTTTCCTTTTTTCATTAGTATCGGCACCGGTATCAGTTTCACTAAATTTTCTTTGAGTTCTCTTCGTCTTAAAACTATCACGTTGGAAATCACTATGATTCCGCTTTCGGGGTGAAAACTCTTTTTCTATTTTTTCGCTAGTTTCGATATTATTGGCATCAGTTTCATCAAATCTTTTTTGAGTTTTTTTTGCTTTAAAACTATCGCGTTGGAAACCATTTCGACTCCGATTATTAAAGGAATAATCTTTACCTCTTTTCCTTGAGCCGGTTCTAGAAGAATTTTTTTCTTTATCATCATCAGTTTTTTTCTCTATTTTTGCTTCCGGGAGAGATTCATAAACATCATTAAATCCATAATTGGTATCAACGGGAATCTTTTGATCAATATGCTTTTGAATGGCTTTCAATAAGGTCAACTCTTCTTTACTGCAGAAGGATAAACTAGTCCCGGTAAATCCAGCCCGACCAGTTCTTCCCATCCGGTGAATATATGTGTCGGGAAATTCGGGCAAATCATAATTTAAAACGTGTGAAAGGTGATCAATATCAATTCCCCGAGCAGCGATGTCCGTAGCGACAAGCACTCGGACTTGATGATTCTTAAAGCGCGCAAGGGCAATAGTACGAGCTTTTTGGGACTTATTTCCGTGCAAAAGTTCGACAGAAATATTCTGCCCTTCAAGTATGGAGGCCACTTTATTTGCCCCGCGCTTGGTCCGTGTAAAGACCAAAAGCGAAGTAATCGTTGGGTCGGCTAAAAGTTTTACCAAAAGAGTGCTCTTATTCTGCTTGCTTACATAAATTAATTTTTGAGTAATATTGTCGAGAGTTTCGGTCACAGGAGCAATTGAGATGCGCTTTAAGGAGGATGATAATTCGTTAGCCAAATTTTCAATCTCGGGCGGAA
>JAKVOO010000001.1 GCA_022482735.1 Bacilli bacterium | reverse complement strand
CTTAAAATAGCTCTCGCATCTTTATCGTGCGCTTTTAAGGCTTCAACATTAGCTTTCTTTAATTCATCAACGAGCATAATATCACCTTCTCTTGTATGTATTAATATACCTTTTTCTGCACTATTTATCAATAATATGAGTGAATAAAAAGGCTTGGATAAAATTATCCAGGCCTTTTATCATCTCATCAATAAATAATTAATTAACGAGTAGCGGATTGAGAAACGGTATAGGCTTCTTCGTAAACTTTGAGGAAGGAATCAACCGTGATAGTAATACCAACAGTCGCGCCATCTTCAAGAGCCTTACCGCCATGGTAATCAACGAGGTTTGCGCTTAAATCAGCAACTTCCTTGCCAACTGCCCAAGCTTCTAAAGCACTTGCTTGTTCAAACCATTCTTTTCCAATTGCAGAAGAACCGGACATGCCATAATCAGCACCAAGTTCGACTTTGGATTTAATTGAAGTTGATTCAGCAACTACTTGAGTCTTTGCTTCGTTAACCGTGACATCAAAGAAACTGCCATTTGCGGTAACGACGTAAGGAATTTGATAAACGTCAACTTTACTGGCTAAGACTTTGCCTTCTTCATCAAAGACCGCGCCACCGATAGTGACATCATCTTGTAAAGCAGCATGGCTATTGTACATAGCAACACCAAGATTGGCTTTTGAAGCCTTAAATTCAGCCTTGGCATTCCAAGCTTCGGTAATGGTTTCAATAAAGCCATCAACGGTAATGGTTGTTCCAACCGTTGCGCCATCCGCAAGCGCTTTGCCACCATGGTAGTCAGTAAGGTTTGCACTTAAATCGGCAACCTTTTTGCCAACCGCCCAGTTTTCAAACGCATCGGCTTGTTCATACCATTCTTTACCGATGGCTGAAGCGCCAGACATACCATAAGCAGTTCCGAGTTCCCATTTGGACTTAACATCCGAATTGGCCTCGTCGTTATATGCTTTTGAAGCTAACGTGGTCACAGCTTCAGCCGTGGAAGCGGCCTTAATTTGCATAACATCAACATTAACATCAACAATCTCGCCTTTGGAGTTAAAGAGAACACTCGCTACATCAACATCCGTTTGGACAGTTCCGGCTGCGGTTTCCGTAGCCGCGGTGACGGCATAAGTGGCGACACTGCCGAATCCATAATAGTAGGTTTCCGTCTTGGCGCCATTACACCCAGCTAATAAGAGCGAAGCAGCCGCAATCGGAAGAATTTTATTGAAAGTTTTCATAGTAACCTCCTGTAAATCTTTCGTCTATTATATTAGTGTTTTTTGTCGCTTAAATCAATATCGAAAAAGCAAAAAAATAAAGCAATAATCGGTCTTTTTTACCGAAACACTAAATTATCAAGTTACATCGGTATTTTTTTAACCATTGTCCCGTTTTTTGCTCGGTAAAATAAAATACTAATATTTTAAATTTTGCTGATTTTAACATCATTTAACTCAGACAAAAGCGGTATATATTCTGCTTCTGCTTTAATATTGAAAACATTCGTATTTCCAGCCTGAAGCAGCCAAGCTCCATAAAGAATATCATTATCTTCCGCAGTATAATCTTGCCTAATATTCTCTAGTAAATTTTCACCTTCGCTAATCGGTAAGCACATAAGTGCCGTAGTCAAAGCATCCAAACGCGAACCTGTAAGAAAATTTGACAAAACATTAACATCCACAATACCGTAGTTACTTGGTTCACCTGTACGAGCATCAATAATGTGATGACGATGAAAAATGTTTCCCTCATCGTCTTCAAAATAATAGTTACTCCAAAGCGAATCGCCACCGCTTGTGGACATGCCAAAAGCACCCAAATAACTAAAGCCAAAAGCTTTAGCATCAAATCCATTTGCCGAATTTGCCACTGCATTTGATTGAATCGCAAGCTTCCAAGGCAAAGAAGGATCAATATATCCTGAAAGCGCATTGATTGAACTTGCGCCCCCATAAATAACGCCTTTGCCTAATTCATTACTTTGCATTTGCGTTTCAATTATCTCATTACAATAGCCCTTAGCTATTCCTCCAACCGTAATTGTTAAATCGCCAACTTCTACTCCGGGGGCAACAAAGTTGGCATAATACTTACCATCAACTGTAGAAAGTGACAGTGTGGAATTAACTTCCTCTTCGGTTAATGGAATGTAGGATTGTAGGCGGTCGACAAGAGTTCGATTTGCCCGTCCCTCGTCGGTATTGGCACGGGGGTCATTTAACTGGGGGTAATCATTATTAGTAAGGTCATTTTGCTGGTCCCAAAAAGAGGATAAACTACCGACAAACATGTTATAGCCTGAGTTCGTATAAATAGTCATCTCTTTACCAATAGTCAGTAAATTATAGAGGTCAAAAGGAATTTCAAGTGGACCTTTATTTAAATTTTCATTTAAGACCCGAAGATTATTAAGTCGAGTTTCACTCTGTGGAAATGGATTGGTCTTTTGGTATACTACCGCTGGATTAGGAATCGAATGATTGAGTATTGAATCTACGAAAAAACCTTCCTCATCTGGATAGATGGTTTCGGTGTAGTAATAGTTATAACGATCACTCAAAGCGTGAATTTTTGGAACTGTATATTGGAAAATATCATTTACGCGGGCATATTCGGCGTCGGTTCCATTATCTTCGTAGTACATAAAATAAACATCCGTATGAAAAGGAGAGTCCTTACTTCCAGCCGCCGTAATTGCCGAAACCCCATAACCTAAAAGAACATAATCTTCCAGGCTTGATGCCTTGAACTCTGATGTCTTATTTGCGGTAAATTTTGGTAGCAAAATAAAGCCACAAATAAAAGTAGTCAGCACAAGGGCAATCACTTCATGTGGGTTAAGAAAACTTTTCTTTCCCCCATTTGTGCTGGTGGATTTTTGATCCTTAATTTCAACTTTTTTCATTTGAGCATCGACTCCTTAAGTGGAAGCCTTAAAATTATCATTCGCGATAAAAAAGCAATTAAAGTTCCCGAAATAATGCCGCTGATGGCTAGAATTGGAAAATAGGCAAACATTCCCCATGTTTCGTAGATGATACTTACAACAACTATTTGACCAAGTCCATGCATAACCGCACTGATTAGGGATAAACCAAAGATTGATAGTTGCCTTGTGAAATAAAGGCCAACAACCACTGCTGACGATAACAGCCATCCAGCAAAACTAATAATTGTGGCTACCCCAATTCCCGAAAACAAGGAGGTTAAAAGAACGCGGAGAAATCCCAAAAGAATAAATTCCGCCGGACCAAAATAAGATAAAACCAACAAGCCTAAAGTGTTGGCTATTCCAAGTTTTATACCCGGAATAACTGGTATAGCAATAAGGACATTTTCTGCATAGTTTAAAACCACACCTATGGCTAAGAAAAGAGCAAAAATCACCATTTTTTTCGTTGACCAATGGCGCATATTACTTTTGTCCTTCAATTACAACTCGGAAAAAATTTGGGGCACAGGTTAGCGACCAATTGGCTTGTCCAGTAGCTGGCATCAGTGAACAGTAATGATGTTCGCTTGTCTCCTTTAAAACATCTATTTTCCGATCTTTCACTTCAACCGTTATCGGGCCCAATAAATAGCGCCCGTATTCATCGTCTAATTCCACCAGATAATCGCTAGTTGAGGCTTCGACAACATCTGTCGAAGTAGCATCGGCGGTCTTATAAAATATATAAACTTGGTCTTGGGAAAGAGGCATCTCGTAAACAATATCATCTCGAATATAAACGTGAACTTGAAGATCGGACGAATTAACACTACTTGTAGAAAAAGAAAAAACTGCCGAAGTTAAAATAAGCACTCCGCAGAGCGCGTAGATATCGCCACTTTTTTTATCTAAAAATAATGCCATACTCACCCTCGTATCTTTGTTAAAAACGACCGGTTAAAAATCCGGTCGTTTATTTAATTATAAATCGACTTTGGTGATTTTACCATCGGGACCTGGAGTAGAATTCATATACTCCTTAATTTTTTCTTTTGCATCCGGTTTGGCAACCCGACAAGCACTGACTTTATTAACCTCACCGCCGACTAAAGCATTGGCAAGACCAGCACAACCTGGATAACCGCAAGCTCCACAATTTACGCCCGGAAGAAGTTTGGTAACATTCTCTACCCGTTCATCAACCTTAACTGCCAATTTTTTATCGGCAACCGCTAGCATTAAACCCAATAGACCGCCTATCACAGCCATAATGGCAATCGCCAATACTATTTTTGTCCAATCCATCATTTAATTCCTTCTTTCAATTTTTCGTTTTTATTGAAAGCACAACTATCAATCGAGCAAGTTGCACACTCTTTATCAATTTCTTCACAGCCTTCCGGCTTTGGAGTCCGCTTGTTCAAAATATAGGAGAGAATAAAAACTCCAAGTAAAAGCGCAATAATGCCAATGGCAATGAGCGCTCTTAACCAATTATCCATTTTATATCATTCCTGAGAACGCTAAGAAGGCCATTGCCATCAAACCAGCGGTGACCAAGGCAATTGCATTTCCCTTAAATGGTTTAGGCATTAATGGGGAATTTTGTAGGCGTTCTTGAATAAAGGAAAATACGAGAATAATGATGGCATAGCCAATTGGAACTGATAGAGAATAGACAAGCATTTCAACGAATGTTAATTCCGCACCAGTAAGGCCAGTTCCAACAACATCAAGGGCGACAGTTAAGACCACACAGTTGGTAGTAATAAGGGGAAGGTAAATTCCTAAAGCCTTATATAAACCAACCATATATTTCTTCATGAACATTTCTACAAACTGGACAAAGCTAGCAATAATAAGAATAAAAGCAATTAGCTTAAGATATTCAATATGCAGTGGTTGTAAAACGTAGAAATAAAGTGAATAAGAAAGAATGGCCGATAAGAATACTACCAAAATAAGAGCGGCCGACATTCCTAAAGTATTCTTAGGCTGTTTGCTTACTCCAAGAAACGGGCAGATACCCAAGAAACGGGTCAAAACAATGTTGTTAATCAGTACGGCACTAAGCGCTAATAATAAATATTGCATTAGATGCTACCTCCTTGGGCTGGTTGAGGCTTTTTTGTCGCCTTTTGCTTTTTATCTTTGCTGGTTTTTACCGCTGAAGTAATAGCAACTGCCGCGGCTGTAATCAAGCCATACATGATGAAAGCACCGGTATTTTGCGTGAAAATATTTATCGCGTATTTCTCGGGGAAAATTCTAAAGTTAAATATAACCGTATTATTTAATGGATTGGTGAAGGCTAAAGCACCAGTTCCCACAACTTCCCGACAAACAGAAACAATAATAACCGCTAACAAGAAGCCGATGCCTACGCCTAATGCATCCAAAATAGAATCAACTGGATTATTTTTGCTGGCAAAAGCTTCCGCGCGTCCAAGAATAATGCAGTTCACAACTACGATTGATAGATAGACGCCAAGCGTTTTAGCTAAGTCATAGGTATATGCTTCCATGAACATTTGAACAATGGTAACAACCGTAGCAATAATAACAATAAAAACCGGTATCCGGACTTCATTAGGAATCCATTTCCGAAGCAATGATATGATCAAATTCGTCATAAACAAAACCGCTATAACCGCGACTCCCATTCCAAAGGCGGAAGACAGCGAACTGGTGGTTGCTAATACCGGACATGTTCCTAAGAACATAACAAATGTCGGATTGTTTGCAATTATTCCTGAGGAGAATATTTTCCAACGATTACTTTTCTTTTCCATATTGTTCTCCTTACTCCGCATCCGCTAGATAATCTTGGGCAGCGGCAAAAACTGCTGGCAAGACTCCTTCACGGGTGTGGGTTGTTCCACTCTTTAACCCAATAGTGTCGGCCTCGAGTTTTTCTAATGTCGTATTAGCATCTAAGCCCTTTAGATAAGTCGTCAAAACATTAAGATAATCTTGCCCAAACCCTGGGGTCTCACCGCTTGTAATAACGACAAATCCAGCATATTTTCCATCTTTGAAACCAACTTGAAATTTGATTCCATCACTACTATAACCAGTTACGCTTGCGTCGTAAGCAATACCAAATAAAGTATCATCTGACGCATTCGTGATCTCCAACTTAGAGACAATGCCTTCATCCTGTAAATCAGCACTTATTTCAGGATTGGCAAGTTTATAGCCGTCAAACGAATTCAGTTCAAATAATTGTAGATAGCCAGCGTTTTGCGCTTTAACTTCATTTTCTTTAATAATCGGTGAAGTTAATTCGTTTACAACCGCTAAAACTCCGGTACACCCTAGACAGGTAAGCCCAAGAAATAATGGTAATTTAATTGATTTTTTCATAGTGTTCCTCCCTAGCCTACATAAACCGATGACAAACTGTCTTGAACTGCAAATAAAAGCCGATCAAACGAATAGGTAATTCCACCCGTAAATTCATCGATTCCTGAGGTGGTAGTCAATTCCATAAGATCAACAACAACCGCATCTTTATAATAACTCATCGCTTGTTTTAAATTATTTTCCCATGTCGTTTCGTATGGCTTGCCAGTAGTCTCATCACCAGAAATAGAAAGGCCAACTATGGTATCATCAGTTAATTCTGCTGTTCCTTTAGTATCGACATAGGTAACAACATTAACTGTTTGTTCGCCAAAGTATTCTTCCGCCTCGGGAACGCCTGTAGTAGCACTGCCTTCATAAACAACAATATTTTCAACTGCGTTTTGAACGGCAGCAAGAACGCGGTCTGTCGTATAGGTAAGACCTCCGACAAAGCCATCGCTACCGGCGATTGTGGCTGGAGTCAAAGCCTTAATTTCCTCAAGGCTCAAAGATTCATAATAACTAATGACTTTTTCTTCACTGGCCTTCCATGAAGTATCAAAACTTCCACCCGTTGTTGGTGTATCTATTTTCATTCCAACCAAAGTCATATTGATGTCATACTGCATCGTAACTGTTGTGGTTGTAAGACCATACTCGCCCGCAGCTGGGACATCCGATGTTGCGGTACCGACAAGTTCCCGCCAAACATCAATTACTGGCGGCTCAGGGGTAATAGGAGATTTGGGGGCTTTAGCGTAAGCTATGCCTCCATTAAGACCGATTGATATTGCCGCAATCGAGCCCACCCATGCCCACTTTATTCCTAATTTATTATTATTAAGTCCAGAAACAAGGTGATCGACAGTTGGAGAAAGCATATTACAAATGGCAATCGAGAACATCACGCCTTCTGGATAAGAGCCTTGAATTCTAATCAAGACTGTTAAAAGGCCAGCAATAACACCAATTAAGGCTTTTCCGAACATCGATGTCGGGCCGCTTACTGGATCGGTTAACATAAATACCGCTCCAAACATTAGTCCGCCCATTGCTAATTGAATGAGAATGTATTCTAGCGGATTAACGCCAATAAAGATTGCGATAAAAAGAGAGGTTAAAACAACTGTTCCTAAATAGAAAACTGGTGTTCGCCAGTTGATTACTTTTAAAGCAACCAAACCAATGCCAAGTAATAATATAAGGGCAGTGAACGTTTCACCAAGGGCACCATTATAGGTTCCTAACCATAGTTGTCCTAAATTGAGGTTGACCTTTGATAAGTCAGTTGATAACCAATTTGTTAAACTATCAAACGCCGACGTGATAGTAACTCCTCCCACCAAGGACGAAGGAGCGGCAGCACCTTCAATGGTCGAGGTCAATTGGGCGCCAAAGGCTAAGCCAACCAAAATACGAGCAAATATTGCCGGATTAAAAATATTGCTGCCAAAGCCACCAAAAATATGCTTGGCGATGATAACGCCAAATATTGTTCCAATAGCCACCACATAATATGGGGTTCCTATCGGAAGCGTAAGTGCAAAAATAATTGCAGTCACCCATGAATATTGGGTGATTACTTGGTGAAAAAGGTATTCTCCATAAGGACCCTTTTTCTCGTTATAACGAATTGATAGCACGAGTACGTCACTTAAAATGGCCGCCACTTCTGCAACGACGAGCATTAAGATAGCCTTAACACCATAGTCAGGGCCGTTGGCAACAAAATTAAATATAACTCCAGCCAACCATACAATTGATAATGCTCCGGTAAGAATGAGCATAATCTTGGTTGTGGATTTTTTTGTCCGTGTTGCCGGACCGATACTTGATACAAATTCCATATTTATCTCCTCAGTCTCACTTTTGTTGCTTACGCGCCATTTCAAATCGCAAAATGCTCTTAGCCCGTTTAACGGCATCAGAGATTTCAATTTTTGAAGGACAAACGTATGAGCAAAGTCCGCATTCGACGCATCTAAGCGTTTCGAGTTTTTCTAATCTAACATGGTCCTTGGCATCCAAGGCTCGTTTGATTTCCACAGGCTGAAGTCCAATAGGACATTTATATGAGCACATGCCACAGCGCAAGCAAGCTGCTGATTGCTTACGATATTCAAGTGGCTTTAAAACAGTGACAGCTCCCATTGATGATTGGATTACCCATTGATCATTTGGCATTGTTCGGCCAGTCATTGGGCCGCCGCTAACCAAAAGAACTTGCTCACCGGTATATCCGCCTGCAGCTTCGACAATTTTCTCTACCGGCGTTCCAATTGGAACTTGAATATTAATTGGATTTACTATCCCATCGCCACTGATTGTAACTAGACGGTTAACCAATGGTTCTGCTAGAACTAATGCCCGATATACAGAAGCCGCTGTTTGAGCATTGTTTACGACAATTCCACATTCGATTGGTAAGCGTGCATACTCGCGATGAAAAATTTCGCGTATCAATGTCTTTTCATAGCCCATTGGATAAAGGTCAGGCACTTCCACAAAACGAACATTTTGGTGTCCTTCTAAAGCGCGCGTGTAAATTTCTGCTAAAGGATGCTTGTGAACTTTAAAGGCAATTACCGCTTCTTTTGCGCCGGCTGCTTTCCGTAAAATTTCCGCTCCTTCAACAACACTTTCTGCATACATCTTCATAAACAAATAATCGGTTGTCAAATATGGTTCACATTCGACCCCATTAATCAAAACGGCATCGACATTTTTTGCCTTATCATACTTAATGTAAGTTGGAAATCCGGCACCGCCTAAACCGACGATGCCCGCTTCTTTGATAAGAGAAACAATCTCTTCCTGATTGGCTTTTTCAACATCAATCTTCTTAAGAGGATTGACGAGCATCGTTTGCTTGCCATCACTCACGATAACAAGATGTGGGGCTACGCGACCAATCGCGGCATTATAGCGATTTTCATTAGCAACCACCTCGCCCGAAACCGAAGCAAATTGAGGGACATAAAAATCCGTTCTCTCAAGAATCTTGGTGCCGATAAGAACGTGATCGCCTTCCTTGACTAAGACATTTACTGGCTTGCCATTTGCAGAGGCCAAAGGAAAATAAACTTTGAAACCAACAGTGTCGGCAAGGATGATTGATTCCTTGCTTTTTGTGAGTTCTTTTTGACCAGGAATATGTTGATGGCCAACTGAACCAAAAATCTTCATAATTTCACCTCTCAAAACATTGAAAGTATATCACAATATAATTCGATTATGAACAGTAAATCTAGTAAATAAATTTGTTTCTACGCGTACGCGCATTGACACTAAAATTACGCTTTTTCAATGCATGTACAATTAATTTCCTATATTTTTCCAAATTTTAATGCATTTTATAATGTTGTATATTATTTTTTTTGCTAGAATAAAAATATAATAGGGGGCAATAGTTAACCAATTAAGGAGGAGCAAATCATGCACCTGGTGTTTTCTAGTTTGGCCGGCTTTGATCTAAATCAAATCTCCCTCGTTTGGAATATCATATTTTTTGGCCTTTTGGGCATCATTTTTTTAGGTTTCATTTTTGGACTATTTAGGCGATTATGGAAATCAACTTTCGCTTTAATATTTATGGTAACCTTGCTAGTTATCGGATTTTTTATGGTGAAGCCTATTTCTGACTACTTAATTGATTTTCAACTTTCGCAAGTTCCTTTTGTCGAAATACCTTCCTCTATTAGTTTTGAATTGAATGGAACTATATATCCGATATCACTTGCCACTGGACGAATATTTGTAAATGATCTATTAACATCCGCCTATCAATCTTACGGAATAAGCCCCGAGGCAAATCCCCAATTAATGAATTATATTGCCGCCTTAACTGTGGTAATAATACGTTACATTGTGTTCTTTGTAACAATGCTTTTAATTGCCATTTTCGGTCCAATTATCAGCTTGATAATTCGAGCAATTATAAGTGCATTTATTCCCAAAGCCGCCAAAAAGAAAAAGAAAAAATTTCGGCTTATTTCCGCTACCGAAAACATGATAAGAGTAGCCTTGGTTTCGGCAATGCTAGTTATACCTTTTACTTCTATCATAAACACTATTAATCAAGCTTTTCATGATCCTGATAATGCCGAGGTAGTTGGAATAAATGATCCAAATTACGCTAGCATTATGAGTTTTTTAGATGCTTATGATAATTCTCTTTTAGCAAATGGTCTCTTCAATTGGAATGTAAATGGTGATGGAAAATCAATTGATACTGTCCTTATGGATATGGCTACTGGAGAAAAAACTGGAAATGTCGAAGTTACATTGTCTAATGAACTAGGATCTGTTGCTGGTATCGGTAAGACACTGATTTCTGCTGGATTTCTGACATCTGATGGCAGTGGTGCATTACCATATTCCGTCCTGATGAGCGATGCCGTTATTACTTCTTTATTTAGAAACCTTTCTAACTCCGGCTTAGTTGTCAGCGTATTACCTTTAGCTGTGTCATTAGCTCTTAACACTGAAGAAATTAAATCGGTTTTAGGAGAGGAAGTCATCAGCCAAATTGAAGATGAATTTCAAGATGTTAACTATAAAGAGGAACTTACCACCATCGGCGGTATTGCAAGTGACCTTGCAGCTAGTGGTGTAGCAACAACTTTGATTGATGAATTAACAAGCGACGAGGAAGTTTCGCAGGAAGTAATGATTGATCGTATATCACTTCTTTTGGATTCCGATGCCGTCCCATCCGTAAAATCAGCACTTACAAAGATTGATGATTCCAAGCTTCTATCAACTATTTTGCCAGCTATTATTTATTCAACCATTCAAAGCTCGCCCGATTCGCTGGGGGCTTTTGCTGGTGTCATTCCAACAACATGGGAGGGGATGAAGGCGTATAAGTGGGGTAATGAATTAGCAATTGTTTATAACTCCTTAGCGCGCTTTTATCAACTTGACAACAATTTCTTACATTACATTGTTAGCGACACTAGTGAAACATCGCCGCTTGCCGATGTTCCACAAATTCAAAATAAAAAAGTCCCAGGTAATGTTTTATATGCCCTTTCCGATTCTAATCTTCTAACTTTTGTTAGAGATAATTACAGTGAAATTATCGGCATTCTAGCAGGAAATTTTGATAGTAATGGCCTGCCAACTGATATCGATGATGAGGGTAAAAACACCGATTTAAATGGAGCTTGCCTTTTAGATAGTGATCTTATAGCTGATGGGGTGGACGTAATTGCTGGTCTATTGGTTTCATCAATTGTCACCGGGGATAATTCTGGTATGGCTGATGATATTCAAACCGCTATAGACGGCCTTAATAGTACCGTTTTATCAACCCAAAGGCTGAATTACAAAAAAGAATTTAACGCCTTAATTACAATTATGGGCGGCCTTTTGCAAGATGAAAACACGGTGGCGGTTTTAAATCAAGAAGCTGAAGCAACAACTATTATTGACGATGATAATTCAAGAAATAACTTAATCTCTCTATGCGGAGATATTGACAACTCAAAACTAATCAGCTCAATTCTTCCTGGAATAATGGAAGATGCTGTCTCCAATTTATCTATGCTTACGGATTTTGGATTATCGGTAAACGATTTTGATTTCCATGTTAATAATTTCGGTACCGAACTAGCCAATATGCTAGAGGCTTACCCCGATATTCAGGAAATAAGTTCCACAATATCTTCTTCAACTGATATTTTGGCTTCATTTGGCGAAGAGAGTTTTAGCCAATCTTTAAAAAATATGCTTACAGCTTTCTATGATTCAAAAATTCTTAATCCAACTAATGAAACCGAACCGGATGCGACCTTTAAAAAAATAATTGAGTATGTATTTGACCAAGCAAGTGACGCGACCAGTGGCGCGATTGATGTAGTCGAGGTAATGAATGCGGCGGATGATGTCAATTATTGGACTGATGCCCAGGCCGTCTCTGCACTCGGAAATACGGCTACTGGTGAGATATCGCATTTAGTTAATGTATTATCGACCATTAGTTCGAGTGGAATTCTTGGTGCTATGGAAGAAGCTGATCCGTTAAATGCCATTACTTCTACTATGATCACTACGACTTTTGATTCCATCGATCAATCAGCATTATTCAGTGTTTCTTTTGATAATATTTTGAACTATTTCCTCGGTCCGTCAATTTACGACTCAAGCACCCCTCAAGTAACATTCTCCAATGTCAATGATTGGTCACAAGAAGGAGCAAATTTGGCGATAGTTGTTACCAATGTTCAAAATGCCGCTATCTCTTTAAGCAATTTTGATCCCACGAAGATTGATGGTGCCTATTTAGGCCCCATGCTCGACGCACTTGCTGATTCACAAATCTTTGTTCAAAAGGATTCGCTGACAAACGAAGATGTTTATTACTACGGAGATTTTTTGCTGAACAAGTTAAAAGCAAGTACTGGCTTGAATTCGTATATTGTTGATTTTGGCGAAAGCGTTAGTGATAGTAGCCCCTTTGATACCATCACAAGTGATTTTGGATTAATTAATGTCGATGGTGATATTGCTTCATCCATTAGTCATTGGAAAAATGAAAATGCGCGTGTTGTGGCTATTATAGATAGTTTAAATAATATTACTGTTCCGGCTGGAACAAATGCTCTTGATTATTTAGCCAATGGTAGCGCGACTAATAGTGAACTAGAAGCGGTTATTGATGCCGTTAACGATAGTTCTATTCTAAGAATGATTATTCCTAATGCCTTTGACGGAATCTTCTCTTCTGCTTCCTTTGAAATAGCCGGTTTATCATTAAGTGCGGCTAACGTTACTCCTTTAATCGGGGGAGACGATACCAACCACTTATTTAACGACTATGCCTCGCTTCGAGCCTTCCTTACCGAGCGCGGGCAGGAGATAAATAAAATTATCGATATGAAAGAAGATATTGATAGTTTGTCCACTCTTAGCGACTTTACTTCCATTAATGATATTACGGAAGGAACCCGCGATACTTTGAGCAGCATATTGCACAATATGAACACTTCCCAAGTGTTTAATTTAGGCGGAATAAATCCAAATGATTTAACTAGTGACAAGACGGTTTTTCAGCAACTCATTTATAAAATCATGAATGATAGCAGCCTTAGTTCTATCGCTTATAACACTAATAATCCTAAGATGGCAGCTAAAGGTTATGCAAGTGCTAGTGACAAGCTTAATAGCGATATCGCCACCTTTTTCCCTTACACGAATGCTGATTTAGCGGCCCAGGGAGTAGAAATTGATAATTTCATTGATGTTTTTACAGCTTTCTTAAATGCCGACTCTTTATCTAGCGTTTCTGGATTAGATGCCACAAGTATCGCTGAGGCGATTAATGCTACTGATTTACAAAGTATCCTCGATGCCCTTAATAACAGCAATCTAACTTATGATGTCGTACCGAGTCTAATTGATACTGTTGCAACCAGTTCCTCCCTTTCAATGAGTGGAATTGATTTTAACGCCGCCAATCCTTATTTTGCTTATCAGTATGCCAATGGCGAATTTAATAGTTTGGCCACTCCTAACTATGATGCTAAATATCCCTTAAGCGAGATTGCGTCAATAGCATCTATTTTTGATAAAGTAACTGGAACGGATGGCTTGCAAAGCATCACCGCAAATATTAATGACTTGTCAACTATTGATGACAATAAAATATTGACTATAGAAAGTACTCTTACTGAACTGAATAGTTCGTTCATTTTCAATCGCTCAGGCTACGCTTCAAGTTATGCGACCTCACTTCCAGTAAGTGAAACTCCTTTGAGTGTATTCCAACAAGTGATGAAAAAATTGCTTGTCGATTCGCAACTGTCCAGTGTCATCTATAGTAGTGAAAGCCCGAAAGATTTAAGTGGTGGTTACTTGAATGCTGGAGCAAAAACCATCAACCAGATTGAGAACATTTTTCCAACAAATGCTACTAGTTTAAGTTCCCAAGAAGCTGAGATTAGAAAATTTATGAATATCTTCCGTGCTTTCAAAACATCATCTTCATTAAATTCAGTCACGGCTTTTGATGCTTCCTCGATAGCTAGTAGTATTACCTCCGATGATTTGGAATCTATCCTTATGGCCTTCAATAATAGTGAACTAGCCTATGATGCTGTTCCTAACCTTATCAGCAGCGTTGTTAATGGCTCTAGTTTTGCAATTAATGGTTTAGATATATCGGCCGCTAATCCTTATTTCGTCTATAAGTATGATGGAAGCAATTATCTTCCTACTATGAGCGAAAACTATTCTATTCGCTATCCTGAAAATGAAATTTATGGACTAGGCGAAATTTTTGACCAGATAACTGGCACAGGTAGTACCGATGGCCTTCAGGACATCGCTACCCGTATGAATGATATTTCAACCATGACAAGTAGCGATATTCAGCTTATTGAAGATACGTATCTAAATCTCTATCACTCATTTATATTTGGCCAAAGTGAGGCCTCTCAATCATATGTTAGTGCCTTACCTCCTGGTGATAACTCCTTGACAGTATTCGAACAGGCGCTGGTAAAAATTCTGACTGATTCTGGGCTCGCAAATATGGCCTATGATAATACTCATGATACTGCTTATATTAGCGCTACCGACAAATTGGAAACTAGATTAATAAATTTTTCCTCAACCGTTATAAATGAACAGTTGATGAATACAACAATCGAACAGGAAATTAACGATGTTATGAACATTATTCGGGTTGTTAGTTTCCGTCTACCGAGTTTATCTACCGTAACCGATTCTATAACTGATGTTTCTAGTGCCGATTTAACCTTGGCTTTGACCGCGATTAATAATTCGAATTTGGTTTATGATGCGACTGCCAAAATAATACAGGATCAACTTGATAATTTTGGCTTTACTACCCTAACTGAAGGCTATGAAGGAAAATACCTCGGTCAAAAAGCATATGATGACGCTTCATCCGATATCGTGATTACCACTGATATTAATGACGATACTACTTCAATCAATCTGGAGAGTAATACCGATGTTGATACCGATGGAAAAGATATTTACTATCTTGGCAATTTAATGGATAGTTTTGCTACTACTGGTGGTTATTTGAGTCTGGACAGTGCTGGCTTTGATATCAAGACCGATTTCTTGGATCAGGGAAAATCTTTGACACAGCTGATTGATTTCTTGAAGAATTCGCGCATGATGGCAACCTCAGCCGACAATGGTATCTTCTCAACTAAAACCCGTTCGCTCGTGTTATATAATTTACTTGATGGAAAGGTCGCATCTAGTCAAGGTGGCGCGGCTCAATATATTAACGGCGCCAATAAAGCTGCACGTCTGAATAACGTGGAAGGTATCTTCACCCACGATTACTATACTGGAGGCGGCAATGATGACTTTTCACCAGTAATTGAAGGAAAAGCTCTTGACTTAGCACTGACTGATTTTTCATCTGTTGCGGGATTAACTGGAGCGAGTCAATTGGCCTCAGTTGGATCAACGGTAAAGGCGCTTGTTGAAAGCACCTATGGCTATGATGAAAATGGCATTCATACCGGAACTTATCGAGCCTACTTTGCAAGCGAAGTTATTTCCGGCTATATCACATCGGCTTTAAGTGGCGAATATGCCGCTGCTCAAAATGAAGAAAATGCCAATGGAAGCACGTCAGTCGTTGTGCCTAATGAAGTTATCGATTGGCGAGGAAATGATTACTTCTATCTCAATGATCGTGAGGCTACTGGTTTTGAAGTTAGTTTACGCTTGATTGTTGACTTTACAACTGATGCCGGATCCCCTGAATGGGAAGAACGCATCCAAGAGGATTTCCGACTTCTCGGTTCCTTAAATGATAGTTTCCCACCAAATGGTACGGGGGCAACTTGGATTGACGCGAATAGTCACGTCGGTCAACTGCTCTACATGTCGAGTTTTATGCCTTCATTAACCGGGCCGATGGCTATTGTTAAAAATGGTCTCATTCTTAATGGCCTCGGTGATAGTTATGCCGATAATTTTGTCTTTGAAAATGTTGGCACTTATCTCACTGCTTAGTATTAAAGCCCCTTTATGAATAAATAATAGGGGCTTTTTTTATATCTTCTCGATGCGTAAATTTGTAAGACTGTCTTCAAAAAGATAATCATGCGAAACAATTATTACTGCTCCAGGAAAATCATTTATAAGATTAACTATTGTTGGTATCGAGGTTGGAGCGAAATTGCGCGAGGGTTCGTCTAAAAGTAAAATATCATATGCCGATGTTACAAATAACATTAAAATAATAACTTTGCTTTTTTGGCCACCACTTAATTGGGAAAAAGAATGATCCATTTCACTTGCAGTAAACAGCATCCTCCCTAGTAATTGGCGAATAAAGGTAATTTCATTTTTATTTTTATTAACGGCTAATATTTCGACTGGTGTTTGATTATTAAAGCCTAAGTCATCAAGATTTTGCGGAAGATATCCATAGCGATAGTTTTTGTTGGGCTGCGTGTATAGTTCTTGAAGAAAAGTCGTTTTGCCACTGCCATTTTTCCCCTTCAGTAAAACATGTTCACCACCGCTTAAGGAGAATTGAAAATTTTTAACTAAAAGCCGACCATCTTTTGAAAGCAAATCTTTCCTCCAATCAATAATATTGCCAAAAGTTTTTCTTTTTAATTCCATATTAACTTCAACATTTAAGAATGGATCATCATCTGGAAAATCAAGAAAATGTTCTTTCTTTTTTTCTAGTCTTCGCCCAAAGGATTTAATTGTATGCATCTTTTTTTTCAAAAGCCGCCCTTGAACCGGGTCTCGTACAGCTTGATCCTGCCGGTCTTTTACTTTGCTATATATTTGATTGTATTTTTTTGCTTGCTTTTGATATTCACTTCTTTGCATTTTTGCCACTTGATATGTGTTTTCTCGGTAAGCTTTTCGATAACTAACGTATTCATTGTAGCTATAAGCATAAAACTCACTTTTGGCGATTTGCTTTCTATTTTCTAAAGAAAGAACAATTATTTTTTCTGCTGTCTCACTTAAAAGATCCACATTATGGGACACAAAAAGAATCATCGCTTTGCTTCTTACAATGAAACGCTTGAGAACTTCTATCGATTCATAATCGAGATTATTACTTGGCTCATCAAGCAATATAACTTTTGGGTTGAAATAACTAATCTTCGCAAGAGCTAGCCGAATTAACTCCCCACCAGATAGAGTCTTTATCTTACGATTTTGATTAAAGATATCAATTGGAAAGGCAAATTGTTTTAAGGCATCTAAGGCATAGATTTTATCCTGTGATTTTACATTTACTTCACTAAAAGGAAGAAAAAAGTAATCTTGAAGAAGATACTCACCATATAGATGAGCAATATCTTGTTCAAGTAGTCCATAATCTTCAACTCCTCTTATTACCCCCGTAATAGAAAACTTGGAGTCTACTTTATGAATAAAAGCTTTTAAAAGAGTCGATTTTCCATTTCCTTCCTCACCAATAAGAGCGACATGTTCACCCGAATTTATGAAAAAAGAAAGATTGCTAATTATTTTGCGGCCTGTTGCAACTTCTTGTATATTTAAATTATTTATGGTAATCATAATGAGAACTCCTTTTCGTTGGTTTTTAGGTGAACGAAAAAGATTTATAATGCTATGTTTTCGTTCACAAGATTATATTCTCATTGGTGGTTACTCCTTGTTCGTTTTTAGATTAGCATATCTAATTAAAAAAATTAATAATATTTTTTAGGCCTTCTGCGAAAAAGCTATTGCTTTAGAAATCAATTCTTTGGCCTGAGAAACATTAAGCACTCTTCCTGAAGCATATATTCGATTGTCAATTACTAGCGCGGGTGTTGAAATAATTCCCATCGCTAACATTCCCTCTTGATCTTGATAAAATTCGACTTCATCGGTAAGACCTAACTCTTTAGCGGCTTGAACTACCGCCTGATAATTTTTGGTTGATTTAGGACAACCGCATCCTATTGCTTGTATTTTCATGAAAATACTTCCTTTCTTTTTTGACAAAAACTTAAATTTAAATCAATAAGTAGCCAAAAGCATTAAACACATATCCGATTATCATTATTCCTGCGACGACGATTACGATAAAAAAGGTCAATAATTTTGGTTTAATAACTTTTCTTAGCATAATTAGGGATGGCAGCGATAGCGCCGTTACACTCATCATAAATGATAGAATCGTTCCAAGCCCTGCGCCTTTGCTATATAAGGCTTCCGCAATTGGTAGCGTACCAAATATGTCGGCATACATTGGAACCCCAATTACGGTCGCCAAGGTAACCCCATACCAATTATTTGGACCAAGCAAGGACATAATCCATGTCGCTGGAATAACGTTATGAATTATGCTTCCAATTCCAACCCCAATAACAATGTACCAAAACACCTTTTTGTATGTTGCAAGCATCTGTTCTTTGGCATAAGTGAGCCGTTCTGATTGAGACATTCTATAGCCATCAATTTCGACGACCGATTGATTTTTAGTCACAAATTCTTCAATGTTCTTCCCTAGTCCGGTTTTTTCAATAATCGTACCTCCAATAACCGCTAAAATAAGGCCTACAACCACATAGGCAATGGCAATCGGCCAACCGAAGAATCCTACTAAAAGCATCAGTGATCCCAAGTCAACTAACGGGCTCGAAATTAAGAAACTGAATGTTACTCCGCTGGCTAGTCCAGCACGAGTAAATCCAATAAAAATCGGAATTGAGGAACAGCTACAGAAAGGAGTTACTGTACCAAGTAACGCCCCGATAATATTTGCGCCAATTCCATGATACTTTCCTAATATTTTTTTTGTTCTCTCCGGAGGATAGTAGGATTGAATGTAAGATATAATAAATATCAAAACACATAAAAGAATTCCAATCTTAATAAAGTCAAAAACAAAGAAATGAATTGATGATTCAACTTGATATTGCCAACTTATAGAATCATAACTGCCGCCCCAAAAAAGAATTAACTTCCAAATTAAATCGCTCAGCCACTTCATTCCTAAAATTTGATTGCTGATAAAAGACCAGGGCGCTTTTGCAATATTCCAATCAATTAAAAAACCGACTAGTAAGTTGATGATAATAGCAATTAAAACAATTAATAACCCTAGCAATAGCCATTTATTTATTTTCTTTTTTAAAACCATAGAAACTTCCAATTAATAATATATTGATATTCATCAATATTTTAGATAAAAAAATCACTTGCAAGAACAGGCCTTAATATCATCTTTCTTCTCAAGACAAATGTCTTTGATAAAAGCAACTACTGCACATATGTTTTCGCGTTTTAAAGTATAATGGCACCAGCGACCATCTCTTTCTACTTCAACTAACTTCAGATCAGCTAAAACTTTCATATGATGCGATAAAGTACCCTGTGTAATATGTAATTCTTCTAATATATTGCATGCACATATTGAATTACGACGAGAAATAATTTGAAGTATTTTAAGTCTAGTGCTGTCGCCTAAGGCTTTTGTTATTTTTAGAAATTCCTCATTGCTCATAGTTAATCTCCTTGTCATACTATTTATAAACCATATATTGATGTTCGTCAATGTAATGTTTTATAAATAAAATTTGAGTTACAAAGCATTCCTGATTAGTTCCTACTGCTCAAACATTCCTATGACGAAGTCAAACATAATAAACTTATCATTATTGATTCTTAATTAAAATTATGAAGTACATTAAAAAAGCCACCGACTGCCAATTCTCCTAGAGATTTTTTTCAATTAATGAAGATATGTTTCTATTCAAAGAAAAAGCAACAATTATTACCATCAATATATAAAAGATTCCAACTTGCGTTATCAAAATTTGAGTAAATAAAACCATTTAAATCATGTAGATAATGTTTGTTTGAACGTAATTTTTATCAAAAGATATAACTTTCATTACGGCTGGTTGCTCATTACTTGAGCTGCTTGTTTGATTTTCACAATAATTTCCACAGCTAGTTAAGACCAAAAAGCTAAACAAACATTCGACATTTATTTGCATCACATTTATTTTTTTAATATGTCTTCATGTAACCAAAAACGCTCGTAAGTTTTTGTGGCTATGATCCAACTACAAACAAGTTCCTTATTAATGCAAATTAGTTAATCGCAATTGTGGGCAAGATGCCACGCTTTTGAGTAAAAACTGTGGCATCAATATACAAAAAAAATCATCTTTTTATATCGATATATACTTGCTTTTTTACAAAAAAACGACATCCATTTGACAGAATGTCGCAGTTTCCGCTTTGGTGACCCGTACGGGATTCGAACCCATGAATGCATGCGTGAAAGGCATGTGAGTTAAGCCGCTTCTCCAACGGGCCAAAGAAATGGCGCCTAGCGTAGGATTCGAACCTATAACCGATCGGTTAACAGCCGATTGCTCTACCGTTGAGCTAGCTAGGCACCTTTTGCGTCACTTGGGCGCATGTAGAAATATATCACATAGATTGGCTCTATGCAATATTTTTCACTTATTTATTTAATTTCTTCTCGATTGATTTATAGACGTCAGAAACGGTCTTAAATTCAATCATTTCATCATTGCTGAATTCAATACCAAACTCTTCTTCAAGTTCCATCATTAGTTCAACTAAATCGAGCGAATCAAGACCTAATTCACGAAGTTCGGCTTCCGGTTTGACTTCATCAACCTTAAGTGTTTTAGCAAAAGCTTTCTCAATTTTAGCAAGCGTGTCATCCATATGATATACCTCGGTTCTTTGTGCTATGCATTATCATATATTACCGATAAATCCATTAAAGTCAAGAATAAGGGGTAACAATTACCCCTTATTTCAATCGATAAATATTATTTCAAAGGATCCAAATGCAGGCTTTTTAGCTGCGTTTATTTCTTCGCTCAATCGATTGGATATCTCGTTTGTGGCACTTTGAAACATTGCCTTAAATGCTGTGGCCATAATGCCAAATATCATCAATACCAACAGTATCGTTAAAAGCTGTCCTTTTAATTCTCCCATATTAATCACCTCCCTTCAGTTATAGTAGCCAATTAAGACTGATCTAGTGATTGATACCATCATTTCTTCACTACTGATAATTAATGGATAATAAGGGCGAGTGAGAGTAAAAGTTAATTGATCGCCAAACTGTGGAAAGCAGTTATTTATGCACTTTACTTCTGCCTTATTACTGGATGCTATTGCTTTGATGTCATCATCTAATTTTCCACTTTTGCTAATTTTTTGCGCAATGAGTTGAGAAAGAGAATCTAAATCGCTTCTAATAATTTGAATGCTAAGAATATCCCCACCAAAAAGAAATGTTTGAAAGACAAATACTAGTGAAAGAATAAAGCCAATTTTAGAACCCATTAATAATTTCTCCTATCGACGCCATAACACCTAAGGCCAATGTAAGAATCAATAAACCGCCGCCGAGCATGGGCAAAAAAGATACTGTCACGTAAGACTGTTCCAAATGTTCAAAACGCTCATTTGTTTCTATTTCCTGAAATTGCGAAAAAAGATGAAAGAAATTATTAAATGTATTTTTCTGACTTGAGTTGTTTTCATATTGGTATAGTTGAATAATAATCTCTTCTATAAGATTAGAATTAAATGCCTGAGCGAATTTTATAAATGGCATTACCGACTTATCTTGGCTAATTCCATCTATTAACTCTTTAATATCTTCTTGAATAATCGGCGATGACAATTTATTTGCTTCGGTCAGTGCATAATAAATTGTTGAATCATTATTTAGAAAATGGCGAACTCTGCTCAAGAAATAAACTAAGCTTGACAATCTATCTTTATTTCTTAATGATCTTAAACGATGCTGATAACTAACCACCATAAAAACAAAAAAAATAATGCTCATGAAGGCGATATTCATAATTAGACGATTTTTAGTTATAACCATAACAAGAAGGAGAAAAAGAAGGATAACGACTGCGATGGTAATTATTAATTTAGTTCGTGATTGATTTCTTTTATTCATACTTGCTCCTTAATAGTGATTTCACTTTTAAAAAGGCGACAGCCAAAATAAAAGGTCATTATTAGAAGCCCATACAAAGTAACTAGGCCTAAAGAAATGTAATAATTACTGATGATTGCTTCATAAATATCTTTAATACTAAAACGCATCATAATCGCAGCCAAAAAACATAAAATCCATAGTATTAAAACTTCGATAGATTTTCTTAGTGATAATTTAATGACTTTTTGAAGATGACTCTTCGCTCGGTGGATATCATCTAATAAGTAGGTTGTTAGAGTCAAAATGTCACCACCTTCATTAATATAGATAGTAATAATATCTTGAAAATTCTGGTAAATTGGGTAAGAAAAGTACTCGTTTAGAGCACTAATTGCTTCAAGCGCTGATAAGCCATGGACTAAAGATTTAATAAGCGAATGATTATTTTCTCGCTCAAGATAAAAGATAAAGGCATCTTCAATTGTCTTCTTAACATTTATGGCTACAACCATATTGCTGATAAATGAGAAACACAATCGTTGTTTTTTTATCAAAGAAAAAATACTATTACTTTCATAAATAATGCCAATTAATCCCAGCAAAATAAAAGCCGAAGCCAAATAGAAAGTGGGAAAAGGCCAAAACATAAGAGCGGCAATAATCTCAAACATAATGGCAAAAATTGCGACTATATAAATTCTCTTAATCATGTTGTTTATTTTTCCAAGCCTTAAGTAAATTAAGATCAATTTCCCCTATCATTTGGCCAAAGACTAAGGGCAAAGGATAGTAAAAAGGCTTTTCCTTTTTTTGATATATAAGATGCGGTTTTGACTGTTCATAAATCACCACTTGACTAACCTGATGAACAATTCCCTTACTGGTTATTTTCTTTTCCATATGAACATAAAGCGGGATATGATTGGTTATGTCATCAATTCGCACCTTTGAATAGTCAATTAGGTTAGGATTACCAATTAATTCTAAGATGCGATATGGAGTTAATTCAGCTCTAAGGCTGTGGCAAGTAAAAATACTCGGGTGTCCGCTTCTTATTGAGGATAGAATATCTTTCATTTCTTTGCCCCGCGCTTCAGCCAGAATAATCCAGTCGGGATTTTGCCTTAAACTAGCCCTAATCAATTCTTGTGTTCTAAGTTCATCATTATCGCTCACTCGCCAAATCGAAAGATCTAGATCATATTGATTGCTCTCTTCAATTTCATCAACTGAATCAATGAGAACAACTCGTTCATTCTTCGGCAAGAGGGTTAAAATGTATTTTTGCATCTCGGTCTTTCCACTACCAGCCTTACCCGAGATGGCGATGGATAATTTACATTGAACATAAGCGGATAATAAGTCAAAGAGCAAACTATTTCCCGCTTCTTTTTGCCGGAAATCGATTATATTTTGGCTGTGTTTTCGAATTGAAAAATGAGTCACTTTTTCTCCGTTTTTTCGAGCAAGGCTGTCGTGGATTGCGCTAATTCTTAAATTAGCAACTGAGGTATCCATAATCGGCTTGGCAGTCGAAAATAGAACATTGTTTAGATTGGCTATTTGTCGAATAAAATCGTTGGCTTCGCCGTGAGAAAGTTTAATATCACTTTTTTGACGCCCATGTCTATGGGTGAAGAAAAATATAGAAGCCCCATTATAACTAATGTCGGTAACATCCTCGTCGTCTAGTAACGTTCTTAAGGGAGAAGAAAAAATAAACTCACATACTTTTTTCTCATTTTCATTCATATTGATTAATAATGCTAAATGTCAGCTTTTTTTTATAATCAAATAATTTGGAAAACGGAACTCGTAAATGAATATCTACTAATCGACATCGATCAAAGCAAAGCCCATTTTGTTGTTCATTAAGATAAGTGAATGATATATAAAAAACCTTTGTAACGGGATAGAGTTCTTTTATTAAGTAGGATGTCACTGAGGCTTCTAACTCCAACGGAATAAAATATAGCAATTCGGGATTTTCATTAGTGACATCAATTGCATTTTCCACAACCCCACTGGCAAGTAAATAGAATGTTCGATTGATGTAATTAACCCGGTATGAGAAATCATAAATAACGACAAAATTTACTAATAATGTAAAAGCAATTAGCATATTAAGCATGAGTGTATATCGTCCTTTCTGCTCCAACTACCCCTTGATACGAACTTGCGCCAGTAGAAATATAAGCCATTGCTTGATCCATATCGCCGATTAAAGGATGAGCATATCTTATTTCACCATTAAAAGAGGCCGTTGTTCGATTAAATCCGATTTTATATATTTCGATGGAAAATTTCAGTTTACTTCCTTCCATAAAGGAATTCTTGGGAAAATATACAAGTTCAGTTTCCTCATATCCCTGATGAATTCTCTCTTGCGATAACTGATAGGTTTGAGTGTTAAAATAGATGGGCACTAACGAGAAAATATAAACATTGTTAATAAGTCTAATTTTCATAGGAAATACAGCTTTTCCTTCCTTACTAAATGCCGGAAAAAGGTTGTTTTCGTCTTCAATATTTAATTGGGCCCACATTTCTTCACTATGATGTGAAGAACTTGTAACCATCATTTGAAAAGGCGAAAAATCAAAGTGATGATATATAGGTTCCTCCTTTTTATCATTAAAATTTGTAAACCAAATGTTCTCATTTTGATACTGAACATTACCTAGCGATGAAACATTGCAAACCATTCCTTCGGGTACATAATGCCTTACAAAATTTATACTTATATGCTTATTTTCACGAGGAAATATGGTTATTGTTTTACTGCGGAATTTCCGGATTTCATTATTTTTCCAAACGGCAATTGTCAGTCGGGTTTTTTCTACGATTGTATGTTTTGCAATTGTTGCAACAAAAGTCTTATTTTGTCCGTTTACAAAAGTCGTATCTTGGGCGAATACTGATTCAAAATCACGACTTGAATCACTAATACATACGGTTATTCCGCCTAATCCAGTAAAAAATGGCTCAACGGTAAAAACTAAATTATTGCTTATTTCCCTGTCTAAAGGAAAAATATTAATGTTTTTAATAACTAAAGCTGGATTGGTTTCAAATACGAGCAAATTTGTTCCAACTATAGACAAAATACTAAATAGTAATGATATTCTCATACTCTAGTATATATATGATAAAAACTCTTTCATTGATATTAACTTCAATCGATAGTATGTTGCCCGACTATAATACTTTTGCCACCAATTTTTTTCTTCTAAAAAGAAATAATCACTTTTTAAAATTAGCGCATATTTCGCTGGTATTTCATCGAGTAAGTTATTAATTAGGGCAACAAAGTTTTCTTCATTATTATCTTTTTTTTCTTCCGCCAAGTATAAATTCAATCTTTCGATGCCTTTGTCAGCAATTTTTTTACGCGCTTTATAAATACGATATATAGCTCCTAGACGTTTGAATTCTTTACTTAGTTCACGAAAATTGGCCGTATCTACTTTCATATAAAACTCCTTCTTCTAATATGTAAGTAGCAAAAAAAATCTTTTTTTTCAGTTTTTAATCTAAGTTATGCCATTTGCCAGCAAGTTAATATATAATATAAATTAATTGGAGATAACTTATGATTATACTTGTCGGTGCTAGCGCCTCGGGAAAAACAGAAGTGGCAAAAACGCTAGCTAAAAAATATGGTATTCGCAAGATTATCACCCATACGACAAGAGATATGCGTAAAGGGGAACAAAATGGAGTCGACTATTATTTTGTATCCAAACCGGATTTTTTAACCTTAAAAGAGCAAAATGCTTTTGCTGAAACGACCCTATATAATGGTAATTTTTATGGCACAAGTAAGAAAGAAATCGGCGATAACAAGGTATTGCTAGTTGATCCTAATGGCCTCAATGCTTTTAAGAAATTAAATAATCCCCGAATTGTTACTTTCTTTTTGTTTGCAGAAAGTCCAACGCGCAGAAGAAGAATGTTGGAACGCGGAGATGATCCGAAGATTATTGAGGAACGGCTCACTAATGATTTGATTAAGTTTGCGCCTGAAAATGTCGGTCCCACCAATTATGTGATTGATAGTGAAAATCAAAATGTGGAAGAGGTGGCGGATTGCATATATAGCCTTTATCAAAAACATTTAGTTCATTTAGAAAATAACAAATAAAAGCATTTTTATCTTATGATGGTTTGCGCCCAGTTTAAAAGGTGTTGATCATCTTTTTTTAAGTTATGGGGATATTTTATCTTTTTGGGAAAACCCGAAATATGAAATGGCCCGCGAGGAACGAAAATATAGTTTGAGTCATTTTCCTCCGATATCAAGCTTTCGATAATGCCAAGGCACGCTTTACGCGGATGATGAACAAAAATATATAAGAAACGATGTGCCGCTCGTGAAAAGGATTCCGAGAAGCCCTTAGACTTGCTATTAACTATTCCAGTTGCGGAAACTCCTGGATGCATTAGAAAAACCTGACAATTATTTGGTAGCGCACTACCATCATTTAATTTTCGGTTTTTCATTAACTGATAGGTTAGCCGACCAATCATGGTTTTTGAGATATTATATTGCTTTTGAAGAGAAAGTCGATTAAGCGATTCCTTATCTAATTGAGTTGGAACTTTTGTGTTCCACCAAATTAATGAACCGACAAAAACAAGACGAACGCTTTTTTCACTCTTGAGAATTCCACTTTCATTCAATTTGCTTATAAAGTAAAATAAGCCGATAAAGTTCACACCCATAGTCAACGGATATCCCTCCGCCGTCTTTAAATTTGCTGAAGGGTGATAAATACCCGCATTAAACACAATGCCATCAAAGAATGCCTTATTCTGCTTTAATTTTAAAACTAAAGCATCTATTTTCTGCCTTGAAGCTTGATCATATTCAACCACTTCAAGGTTAGCTTGAGGATTCAAAGAAATAATTTCTTCACGCGCTTTTTGGGCTCGTTCCTTGCTCCGGCAAGCCATAGTTACTTGAGCGCCGTACTCCGTCAATATCCGTGTGGCTTCGTAGCCAATACCACTGTTGGCCCCGGTAACAAGATACTTTTTACCCTGAAGATCCCTTTGATGATTAAGAATATACTTTTCGATTTTCATTCTATGCCTGGGCCTCAATTCTTTCCACTTCTTCAATTTCTTTTTGACTGACAAAGGACTTTTTCCAGGGAGCGAAATGGAAGACAAAAATACCGATTATCGCCCGAACAACTTCAACCAATCGATCAATGACAAAAATAAAGACGATAAGGTTGTCTTCAATGCCTAGCGCCTGCATAAACTGATGGATTCCCGTTGCCTGAAAAAAAGCATTGCGGTCGATAAAAACAAAAAACAAAACTAAAGGAATTTTGATTAAGATGTAGGGCAAATTAGTAATTAGTAATGGACTACGGGAATATCCACCCGCGCGTGTAATAAATATTATATTCACTGAAAAGAACATAAACGGAAGACTCAGCGCATGAATAACCATTATCTGGGTTAGTAATTTTTGGGTGTCAGCTTCGAAACCATATATGTAATTAACTAATGGTATCGCTGCAATCATAAAAATAGTAGCAACCAATGAAAAAATCATAACATAGCCTAATTGCCAATGGGCATTTTGAACTGCTTCCTCTGTTTTGCCTGCCCCCAAGCGCGAACCGACAAGAATCGAGGCTGCTGTTCCCATACCCCCGACAAAAGCGGTAACCATATCCACAATCCGTTGCGAAAGGTTGACTGAGGTGATATACATCGCATTGCCATAATCTATTCGTGCATAACTGAAAAACATATAGATGGCGATGCCTTCAGTAATAATTTGACTAAGGCCAATCGGTATCGAATAGACAAAAACTTTTTTCGCCAAGGATAGAGGAAATGAAAACAGTTCTTTAAATGAACCATAAAACTCGGGTTTATAGTGGAAATAGTAAAAAAGCAAAATACTTAGTTCTACTAAGCGACTGATAAATGTAGCAATCGCCGCACCTCTAATTCCCCAATTGAAACCATAGATTAATAAAAAGTTAAGACCAAAATTGGTGGTGGCACTGCCGATAGTGGCAAATAAAGGAATCGTGGTATGCTTTGATGCCCGCAAGGCAAAAGCAATCGGGGTTGTAAAAAGCAATGGTATAAAGGTTAAGATAATAATGCGAAGATATTGCGTTCCATAGTTGACCATGACCGCTCCATCATTTTCCGTGGTGGCAAAAAAACGAATAATATCTTCCGCATATACGAAGCCAAAGATACCTAAAATAAGAACAAAAAAAGCGACCATCACAAAACTAAAACCAAAAACTTGCTTTACTTTATGATAGTGTCTGGCTCCCATATATTGGGCAATATAAATCGAGGCCGAAACGGCAAACATAGTGACTATGTTAAAAGCACTGTTAAAGTAGCGATTAGCAATCATAATTGAACTAGTACCTATTTCTGCGCTTCCAAGATTGGCTAGCGACCAGCGACCAATCATCGCCGAATCAAGGAAATTAACGAAAGCGTTTAATAGCTGATGAATGGCTATCGGCAGGGCAACGACAAAAAGCTCATGATAGAAAGACTTATTGCCAATAAACTTCTTTATAAAATTCATAGATACCTCGAAAAGAAACAAGAAAAATTATACTCTTGACTGAACGATTTATCTATAAAAAACCATTTACTCTTCCGATGCGGAAATTTTTTCGACCTTTACTTTGTTGACCGTAAATTGATCCGCTTCCGTAATCGTAAAAAGATATCCGCCAAATTGAAAGCTATCACCGACTTGCGCGAAGCGATCAAGCATATCCTGGCAAAATCCACCAACCGTGGTGTAATCAGTATCGACTTCTTGTGAACAATCAATCAAATCAAAAAAATCTTCAATATTCATCATGCCATCAATGAGGTACATATCCTCACCTATTTTTGTCACTTGTTCTTCAATCTCATCGGTTTCGTCCCAAATGTCGCCGACAATTTCTTCGATGATGTCTTCAAGGGTAATGATGCCTTCGGTTCCTCCAAATTCATCGACCACAATAGCCATATGTCGTTTATTGGTTTTAAAATCCTCTAAAACATCACTGATAAGTTTTGAACGATGAACAAACATCGGCTTGACCATAATCTTTCTTATCATATCGGGGGTAATGTTCTCTTTTACAAGAATTGCTTTCAATAGTTTTTTAGTCGGGATTATACCAATTACATTATCGACAGTTCCCTCGTAAACCGGAATTCGGGAATAGGTGAAAATATCGCTATCCGAAAGGACCTGATTGATATTATCTTCAATATCTAAAGCAAAAACGTCAACCCGTGGAGTCATGCATTCAAATGCCTCCGTATCGGCAAAATCAATGGCCGAATGAAGCAATTCACCTTTCTTTTCATCAATCGCCCCACTTTTTTCGATTTCATCCACCATGACGTTTAATTCTTCGTCGGTTGTATCGTCCGCTTCTTCCTTGGCCTTACGCTTTTCTGATAAACGATTTCTCATTTTATCAAGTGGTATGGTCACCACTTTGACAATGGGGAAAAATAAGTAATAAAAAACTTTCATTAACGGGGCATAAAAGTGGGCTAAAGTAAATGAATAGCGTAGTGAAATCGTTTTAGGAGTAATTTCACAGAAGATTAGTAACACCAAGAAAACAACCGCCACGCCGATGCTTGAAGCAACTTCGCCCATCGATAAAGTAATCATGGCTACTAGTGATGAAACCGCCACATTAGTTAAGGCATTGCCTAAAAGAACAATTGAGACCGTGTCACCAAAATTTTCTGCGAACCCAAGCGCTAATTTATTTATTGGCGTCGGTTTTCGCTCAATTTCCTTTTTTAATCGCAAATGATTAACTGAACCATAAACCACTTCGGCACTACTAAAAAAGAAGCTCAACAGAAGAAGAATACCAATGAGAACGTACTTAAAAATCATATTAATCGCGTCCTCCTAAAGCATTTATTGTTTTTTCGTCTGTTTCGCCAACCAACTCTTCGAGAACATCTTCCATCGTCACCATTCCAATAAGATGTTTAGAAGCATCCCGAACAAAAGCCATGTGGGTTGAATGCTTTTTGAATCCTTCAAGAATATCATCAAGCTTAACTTTGGGTGAAACAAAATAAGGGGGAGTCAGTGTTTCTTGAATGGAAATATCCGGATTTTCCAAATACTTTTTTAAATAGGAGCGAACAAAAAGCACACCGATTATATTGTCGATATTATTGATATAAACTGGAATGCGCGAGTAGGAAGAATGAAGAATAATCTCGTGCAATTTTTCATGTGTGAGCGAAGCGATGTCAATTCCATAAATCCGCTCTCTTGGAGTTAAAACCTCGTTAACAAAAGTCGAATCAAAATCAATGGCTGAATGAATAATTTCACTTTCATCAGCATCGAGTTTTCCTTCTTCTTCAATGCTTTCAACCGCATTTGATAAATCTTCTTCAGTGACCTTGTCTTCTTCTTTCATCTTAAAAATATGACTTAGTAATTTATTTAATCCATAGAAAACAATCGATATTGGCCATAGTAAAAAAACCAAGCCCATGATTAGATAACTATTTATCATCGCCACTTTATCAGGGATGGCGCGAGCGATGTTCTTCGGAATGGAATCGCATATTAAAAAGATAATTAATGATATAACTATCGTAGATACTAACGAGCCTAGTCCTTCATCCTTCAAATAGCCAACAAAAAGAATAGTTGCCAAAGTTGACATGGCAACCTGTAATAAATTATTTAATATTAAAACCGTGACCAGGGTTTGATCAATACGGTCGGTTATTTTTACTGCTAAGCGGGCAGCACGATTGCCATTATCCGCTTTGACCTTTAATTTAATGCGGTTACAAGATGTATATGCAGTTTCGCTAGCGCCAAAAAAAGCACCAATCAAAATCAAGCAAACTATAATCAACCATCGCAGAGGATCATCAGACGGCATTAAGCAACCACACTCCATTCATAAACATAAAAGATTACGTGTAGGTATTATAACATACGAAAAGCATTGATTGATATAAAAAAAGAGGATTAACCCTCTTTGGTTAAGTGACAATCTTAATGCAACCTGACGAGTTTACTCTTGTTTTAGAATTATGTTGTCTTCTTTGCTTTGCTTTTTAGAAAGGAGAGATATAGCAAATGAAAGCAAAGAGAAAGCATTTAACCATTGAGGATAGGATGATAATCCAAGCTTGTATCCATGATGGTAAAAGTATCACACAAATAGGTACTCGCTTGGGTGTCAACAAATCAACAATCTCTCGAGAAATACATAAGTTTACAGTTGTTAAAACTTGCTCTTATCCAGATTGTGAGAGAAGAAATAAACTAAATGGACTTTGCAATGCCTGCCCATACAAAACTTGTTCTAAGGACAAATATTACTATAATTTTAATGAAGCAGAGGCCCGCTCCAAAAACTTGAGGCAGTCTTCAAGAAGTAAACCAAAGATTTCTCCGGAGAAAATCAAAATAATAAACGAGATTGTTAGTGAAGGAGTTCATCTAGGACAATCACTTCATCATATTTATATTTCAAATAAGGTTTTGTCCATGTTATGTCACGAAAGAACCATCAGAAAATTATGTTATCGAGGAAATCTGAGTATTCGACCTCATGAACTTCGACGCTATGTGACATATAAGCACAGCGACATAAAGTCACTTGAAGAATTGAAGATTCGTGCCATTAGAGTTTTGATAGGAAGAATGTATAAAGACTTTACTAACTATGTTAAACACCACAAAAGGGAGAACATAGTTCAATATGATTCAGTCATTGGAAAAATAAGTGATGAACAAGCAATACTCACTATTACATTTCCAAAATATAATTTTCAATTTGGCATCCTCATCAAAAAGAGCTCGCCTGTTGATGTGCGAACAAAAGTTATCCGTTTATTTAATAAGTTAGGTAATGAGATGGTTAAGAAGATACTTCCCATCAACTTGGCCGACAATGGAGTCGAGTTCTCCTATTTCAACCAGATTGAGACTGATCAAAACGGTGAAAAGATATGCCGCACCTACTTCACCAATCCATATCGATCAACCGATAAATCAGAATGTGAGAGAAATCACGAATTCATCCGTTACATGATTCCTAAAGGAAAGAGTCTGGATTTCCTCACTCAAGAACAAGTTGATGAGATGTTTTCAAACATCAACTCATACGTAAGAAAGTCAAAAGGAGACAAAACTCCCTATGACTTAGTTAAAAATAAGTTTGGAAAGGAATTCCTAGATGTCATAAACATTCATAGAATTCCAAACAAAAAGGTTAGACTACAGCAAATAATCTAACCATCAATCAACCCGCAAGCAAAGAAGACTTATAACCGAATAATCAAGGTGTTGCATTGAGTTAGCCACATTCATGCATGCCTATCTTTTCTTGCACCATTATTATGTATATAACAATGATATTTTGTCAAACTTTGACTAAACAAACGCAACAAGATTAATCAAACGACAACATAATATCATTAAAAAAAATTATGTTGCTTTTGAAATGTCATCTAACAGATTAAACCTCTTTTTAGTATTGTTCAACAACTATTTTTCCTGTTTTTCGGCTTTGAGGAACATTGATACATCGTTGATTAGATGAACCTCTAAAGCGTAAGGATAAATCTCTTTTTTGAAGGACAAAAGGTCCATCTATTAAAACATCAGTAAGATCCAGCAGTGCATCAAGTTGCTTATCCATGTGAGCCATCGATAAAAGGTCCTCATATAGATATCCCGTATATATAATAAGATGCAATTGGCGATTTTTTACTTCGCGCGCTAATTCTAGTGCCGATTCAATTTGATATAGAGGATCGCCACCAGTTAAAGTGACTCCTGAGACTAAATCCGCTTCATCAAGTAACTCCAGCACGCGCTTAAGCGTTACTTCTTGACCGCCTGACATATCCCAAGTAGTGGGGTTATGACAACCTTTACATTGGTGATTACAGCCTTGAAAAAAAACCGCAAATCGAATACCAGGACCATCGACAATTGATTCAGTTTCAATACCAGCTAGTCGCATAATTATTTTTCATCCGTGCAAGAACAAGCAGGCGTCAAATCAGCTTTAGTCATATGCTTGACGCGATGTTCCAACTCCGCACGTTTACCATTATTAAAGCGATCAACTGTTCCTACTAAATAGCCAGTTATTCTCCGGATACGCTCAAACTTGATTCCATCTTCTGTTCGACCGCAGCGCGGGCAAACATTGTCAATGATTCCGTTATAGCCACATACTGGATCCCGATCGACAGGATGATTAACTGCCCCATAGCCGATTCCAGAATCGTGCATGCATCGAATAATGGTTTCAAAAGCCTCTGGATTTTTGGCCACATCACCATCTACTTCCACATAGGTTATATGGCCACCATTTGTTAAAGCGTGATAGGGGGCTTCAATTTGAATCTTATCCTTAATCTTGATGGGGTAGTAGACTGGCACATGGAAAGAATTAGTATAGAAGTCCTGATCAGTAACGCCCTTAATAACTCCATATTTTTGCTTATCTAAGCGCACGAAACGGCCACTTAAACCTTCGGCTGGTGTACCAATTAAGGAGAAGTTTAATTGATAGTCCTTGGTATAGTTATCGCAAAGGGTGCGCATATGCTTGATGATTCGTAAGCCCAACTCCTGTGATTTTGGATCTTCACCATGATGATGACCCGTAAGTGCTACTAGCGCCTCAGCAAGGCCGATAAAACCAATCGTCAATGTTCCGTGACGTAATACGTTTCTCACTTCATCATTTGGCCCTAACGTGTCGCTATCAAGCCAAACATGTTCCCCCATAAGGAAAGGGAAATTGTAAACCCGTTTCCGACACTGTATTTCATACCGTTCTAAAAGTTGATCTCGAACTAAGGCCATCAATTCATCAAGGCGGGCAAAAAAGTCTTTTTCATTCGGATGCTCAATTGCAATCCGCGGTAAATTGATTGAGGTAAATGAAAGGTTGCCTCGACCATTAACAACTTCTTTATCCTTATCAACATTGCTTACAACTCGCGTCCGGCACCCCATATAGGTAGCCTCAGTCCGCCAATCGTTTGGTTTATAATATTGAAGATTAAAAGGGGAATCAAGAAAACTAAAGTTTGGAAATAATCGGTGTCCACTGACGACGATTGCTTTTTTGAAAAGATCATAGTTGGGGTCATCGGGATTATAATTTATTCCTTCTTTAACTTTAAAGATTTGAATAGGGAAAATGGGTGTCTCGCCATTTCCCAAGCCCGCCAAGGTGGCATCGAGCATCTTATCCATAACTAAACGACCTTCTGGTGAGGTGTCTGTTCCATAGTTTAATGAGGAGAAGGGAACTTGCGCACCAGCCCGAGAATGCATCGTATTAAGATTATGCACCAAAGCTTCCATCGCTTGATAGGTTTCATCTGCTACTTCCTGTTTAGAAACCATCAGCACATGAGCGTGAAGTTTTTCGTTTGGCGCATCGGGAAAACGTTTTTTTAGGACTTCGAGTAATTTATTATTAAAGGCTATGGAAGCTAAAGATGCCGGGCAAGATGATTGCTCTTCGGCCGCTTTAATAATGCTTTTAGCATCATCTTTCGTTAATTCTTCATCAAAAATGCCATACATTTTCAAGACATTACTCACTAGGGCTTTACGATAACTTTTTTTAACTCCTGGAGCCATCGCATAATCAAAGTTTGGAATACTCTGACCACCATGCTGATCATTCTGATTAGCTTGAATGGCGATTGCAGCTAAAGAAGCATAAGCCCGTATGGAATTCGGCTCGCGTAAAAAACCATGCCCGGTTGAAAAGCCATCTTCAAATAACTTTGTTAAATCAATTTGGCAACACGTCATCGTCAGCGTATAAAAATCCATATCATGAATGTGAATGTCACCATTTTTGTGCGCGTCGGCGAATGGTTTACCAATTACCTGACTCACATAAAATTCTTTTGCCGACTCACTGCCGTATTTAAGCATGGTTCCCATTGCCGTATCACCATCGATGTTGGCATTTTCCCGCTTATTATCATTTTCAGAGGCATCTTTGAAAGTCAAATCATGCAAAGTATGCATTAAACTTGTATTAGCTTCCCGAATCCGTGTCCGTTCAGCCCGATAAAGAATAAAGCGCTTAGCAACAGCACTTTCCCCATGCTCGATAAGGGTGTCCTCAATTAAATCCTGGATGTCTTCAACTTTTGGCAATTTGTTGTCTTTGTAAATAACATCAATTTTAGCCAATACATCATCGACAACCGACTCAACCTTGGCATCATCGTCGATATCAGCAGCACTAAAAGCCTTATCGATAGCAACGAAAATTTTCCGCTCATCAAATACTTCTTTTCGACCGTCTCGTTTAATAATTTTTCGCATAATTCCTTCCTTTTGGCATAAGAAAATAATAGGCTTTTCCCTGCCTTCAATTTTGAAACGCATTTGTTCCGTAAATTGGTAATTCAATTATATGCAAGCGATTTATTTTTAACAACCGATTTTTATTAATTCAAAAATATAGCGCTTTCTGAAAATCGTTATGAAAATAATATCTGTTATTTTATTCCGTTTTTATAAGGCTTTTTTATTCTTTACTAGAAAACAACTAACATGAATTGAAAATAATTTTCAAACATTTTCTTGTGCACTTTGCACAAAAAATTATATTTGTCTAATTTAATAAAAAAAGGCCGCAAAATGCGACCCTAAAATTTTATAAATAAGATGATACTATTTTTTTGCTTGGCCGTTTGCCTTAGCCACATCATCAATAAGCATAAAGGCCCGCTTGACTGACAAGGCGGATTTAATCTTTATCATCGTTGGCACTTCTTTATAGGCCTTGGTCGAAGATGAATCGCGAACGGGGATCGTGCTATTGGCATATTCCTTCGGGTTTAATGCCAAGAATAATTTAATTGTTTTTCCTCCAATGGCAATCTTGGCAATTTCTTGTCGATGGAGTCTAAATGTTTCCGCGGTATGCGAAATTCGACTATGAAATCCGTAGGCCAAAAGATAATCCCGAATTTGAGTATAACTAGCCATATCTTCCTCGGATATCATTTTCAGTTTATCTGCAAAAGGAATCGATACAATTTTAGGAAATTTGCCTTCTTCTGCTTCATTTAACTCATCTGGCTCTTCAATTTTGTCTTCTGTTGAATCCAAGGTTGGAGTTACTTTTTCCTCTACAACTACGGGTTCTTCTTCAATTGGCTCTTCAGCCGGTTTATCCACTTTTTCCTCGGTCACTTTTTCATTCGCAACTGGCTCTTCTAGAATCGCCCGATTTAAAGTTAAAGGTTCATGACTTCTAAAATATATATCCAACTCCTCACGCACAATTGAGTGAACAACCGATGGCGTAAGTTCGTTGGTTGTCGGCAAAGTTTCTTTTTCAACTGTTTTACCGGCGATGACTGTTTCATTCGCTGTAGAACCCATCTTATCTTCCTTTAATGGAGCGGTAGATTCTTTAGCTTCTATTTTAGGTTCCTTGGTTTTTTTGACTCGTACAATAGTAATTCCGTTAAATCCAACTAAAAGGCCCGCTACCGACATGATTGCCATCATACTTATAGCGTATATAGTAATCAAACGTGTCTGCTCATCAGTTGATGCTAAAGAGCTCGCCCATTGGTTTCGATAAAGTAAAACCGCCCCTAAGTTAGCCATTGTGATTAGAAAAATAACTATTCCCACTATATCCGTCCAATTACCCCGTCGCCTAATCAGTTTTACCAACCAAGCTATGACGAATACTAGGGTAAAAACGGCAACAAACATCATTAAATCATAAAGAAAACTTGAAAATTCAAAAGTTAAAAATGCACTGTACATTTCCACAAAAGCATGGGGGATAAGGGAAAAGATGCTTCCAGTCGATATAATCAAAGTTGAAAATAAACTATAGGCAATAAAAGACAAAATAAAACTAGTAATAAAAACAATTTGCGCTCTTTTCATTTTGCTATCTCCTTTTTTATATTTTACAATATTAACGATAGAAAAAGCAAAAAAAACGCCTTTCGTTTTGTGTTTGTCTTTTTCCTGCTCTTGGCGTATTGTGAAGTAATGAACTAAATAACGGAGGAATCATTATGATAAAAGTATTTAGAGAAGATAATGGTCACCTTGTCTCGTCAACGCATGAGAATAACGACTTTTCGGCCGTCGCCGAAAATGTCTGGATTGATATTTCAAGTCCTACGCTTGATACCCTCAAAGAGTTGAGTAAACTGACCTCTTTACCCTTGGATTTTTTAGTTAGCGCCCTCGATAGTGAAGAATCTGCGCGGGCTGACTACGATGAAGGAAATACCTTGATTGTTTTGGATACTCCTGTTGAGCGAATCCAAAGCGAAAAAAAAGAAACTAAACCATTATTTGAAACTATTCCGTTTGTAATTATTTACAATCAATCTTATTATGTCACTCTGCATCAAGAAGAAAGCAATCTCATCAACCAACTGGTGGCCAAGAGCAAATTACTTGAGCCCCATAAGCATGTTCGAATGACCCTTCATCTTCTTTTTACTTTAGCTCAAAATTTCATTGCCAGTTTAAAAAGAATTGATGCTCGCTCACGAGCGATTGAGAGCCGGCTGCATTCTTCGATGAAAAACAAGGAACTGTTTGATCTTATGGAATTAAATAAGATGCTTGTTTACTTTTCAACTGCTCTCAATGCCGATAAAGCCGTATCGGAAAGACTAAAGAAAACTGCTGATTACAAAAAATACGAAGATGACTACGATTTAATGGAAGATGTCCAGGTCGAACTAAACCAAGCTATTGAAATGTGTTCGATTTACCGTGATATCTTGGCAGGTATGATGGATGCTTTTGCCTCGATTATTTCAAACAATTTGAATATTGTAATGAAAGTTTTAGCCATTCTTACTATTGTTCTTTCAATTCCAACACTTATTGCTTCATTCTACGGAATGAATATTAATTCGGGGATGCCACTTCAAGATACTCCCAACTCATTTTGGATTATCATTGCCATTAGTGCCTTCTTTGCCTTAATTGGAGGCGTTGCCCTTATTGTTTTTGAAAAAAGACACAAACGATAAATCGAATATATTAAAGAACTAAAATTAAATTGATCGGAAATCTTAATTTACGGTTTGAATGGTAGAAAGTTAATCGTGATATATAACTATTAGAAAAGTTATCGTAATTATTATTTGCAAATTCTAGAATTGATTTGGTTTTACCAACTTGCCTGGAACCATTAATCACAAGGGGGCTTTTCCCTTTATTTTCTTTCCGTTTAATTAAAAAAATATCGATTTTTCTCTTTAAGTACACGTCAAATCACCTCTATAAGATTGTTTTGCACATTTTTACGCCCCGTTCAAATAAACAAGACTTTATTTATATGTAAATGGAAAATCATTATTATTTAGCGTTTTGATTTCCTTCTCATACAACTCGACTTCCTTGCACTCTAACAGGAAAAATTGTGAATCGAGTTTTATTATATAAAAATCGCCAAAAATGCCCTATAAATGAAAAAACCATGCTTTTTTATGTAGCATGGTTTAAAGTTCATAATGGTGATCCGTATGGGATTCGAACCCATGAATGTATCCTTGAGAGGGATATGAGTTAAGCCGCTTCTCCAACGGACCAAGCGCATTAAATTAAACCATAATTATTAAAGTTTTTCAATAACGTATTTAATACGAAATGCAAATTCTTCCGGCCCTAAGACCTGAATAATATAATAAAGGTTCGGAGATTGTCTTGAACCAGTCAAAGCTACCCGTAAAATTTCTGCAAAATCGCCAATATTGCCAACATAGTCGGCAGGATTGGCCTTATATAATTTTCCACTTGGAGCAAATTGGTGGCGAGAGGCTATTTGCTTAAGGCTTTCAAACCAATCGTGCTCATCAAGGTTAAAGTCCGTTGCCTTTAAAACATCATTTAAGGATTCCTTAATAACTAAACTTTCAATATTAGGATTAAATGGTAGCTCACTATTTGTTAGTTCAATATAAAATGGGCGATAAAAAAACTTAATCGCTGGATAAATGTCGCTGAAGGTTGAATAATCTTTTCTTGGTTTAGCAATTCCTCTTTCAATACCCATAATACTGACAAAATACACAAAGTTGCTTTCAATAAGGGAAGCAAAATCCGCATCGTAAGATTTAGCCCAAATCAATGCCCGATTTGATATTGTTTCCGCATCCAAGAGTCCCAATATTTCCTTGGCAAAATAATTAACTTTATCGAGGTCAAACAATGCCCCATCTAATGACATTTTGGAAAAACTAAATTTAAACTGGTCTAAACTTTGGCTCTTATTCTGAGCCCACCACTCTTCAAAATTGCTATTTGCAATGCTTAATAGGTAGGTGTTTACTGCTTCTAAAGGATAACCTTTTTCAATAAAGAAGCTAACTGCCGCTTCTGGATCTTTGCGTTTACTAAGCTTCCGTTTGTTTCCATTATCCAACTTGTTAATAACCGGCAGATGCGCATATCCTGGCGCTTCCCAACCAAGTGATTCAAATAATTGAATATGAATCGGAAGTGACGATAACCATTCCTCACCTCGCGTTACGCAATTTGTCCGCATAAAATGATCATCCACAATGTGGGCAAAGTGATAGGTTGGAAGTCCATCACTTTTCATAATAATAATATCCTGGTCATTTTCAGTTAATTCCATTTTTCCTCGAATCAGGTCAATGACCTTAATTTTATGATTATGGTTACCTGGTGACTTAAAACGAATGACATACGGTTCATTGTTCTTAATGCGCTCTAACGCCTCTTCTTGCGGAATAAAACGACAATGAGCATAAGGACCATAGTAGCCAGGTATAACTTTGCTTTGTTCTTGCCGGTTACGCATTTCGCTTAGCTCTTCCGGGGTACAAAAACAAGGATAAGCCAAATCTCTTTCAATCATGCTTTTGATAACAATCTTATAAATATTGGCCCGTTGACTTTGAACATAAGGTCCGTAATCTCCACATTGCTGATCGCCTAAATAACCTTCATCCGGTTCAATTCCGAAAGCTTTCAATTCTTTGAGCAAGAGATTGCCCGCGCCAACAATTTCGCGTTTACTATCGGTGTCCTCGAGACGCGTAAAAAACACACCTTGAGAATCGGATGCGACCTTGCGGGCGATAAGTGAAGTAAAAAGTGATCCTGTATGCAAAAATCCCAGTTGGGGAAGGAGCAAATCTAGTAACCATAGCTCCTGTTTTCAACTTGCGGGGAGGAAATTGCTTTTCTAAATCGTCAATCGTATCTGTTATGTCTGGAAAAATAATATTTGCTAATTCGTGTGCCGTTGCCATAATGCCTCCAAATCCTAATAATAATACCATAGCCAAGAAATAAAGTAATTATATTAAGCGAAAAGTTCTTGCATTATATCTTCCGCTCTCATATAATAAAAAACGCAATCAATGCAGGTGTAGTTCAATGGTAGAACACTACCTTGCCAAGGTAGATACGCGGGTTCGATTCCCGTCACCTGCTCCAGTTTCTAGATTTGATTATTTGAAAACGAACAAGAATAGTTTAAAATCACTCAAAATTGGGTGATTTTTTCTATTTTTATGAGTAAACATATTGAAGCTCAATTTCTGCCAGTCATCTTCTCAATCAAATACGAAGATAAATATCTACACTGATTTACTTATTACTTAATCTATTATCTTGTCTTTGTTTTCATCTTTTATGATAACAATCCTGCATATATTCTTCAGTTTTCCTTTCCAGCTGAATTCCTTTGAACTTTGAACTTTTTTTGGCTTCTTCAAATTTGGACTTAATCAATTCATATTTATGCCGATCATGCTCGGCGCAAAAATTCAAAAACAAACCTGCAATTGGAAGCATATTAATGTACCCTTCCATCAGTTTTAATTGCCTAACTAACCATGCTCTTATATAAAGATTATTAAAGCCGTGAAAATATAGATTTGGCTTTCTCTTTGAAATGATGAAATTCTTTATCATTTTATCAGATCTATAGATTCTCTAATGTTGCCACATGGCTAACATTGCTTCTTGATCCCAATAAATCAATAATATTTTTTCTATATACCGCTACTAACAATTATTCTTACTAACTTAATTATTTTTAGAACTGGCATTTTAGCCAAAACACATACACATGAATCAAAAAAACACATAATCTTTCCTTTTATAACCGATTAGCAATTGATAAAACAAACTTTTTTTTCTAAAATGTATGCACTGGAGTTTTGTTATGAAAAAAATATCTCTTGATCGCATTCTCCTTGTTATAACCTATCTATTAACGATTGGTATCGGGCTTTTTATGTATGGTGATTATTTATATGAGACGACGACTCAATCGTCTTTAATTGGAATAAATGCTGTCCAAATCTATAACAACAATGGACATATAACTGCCAATTGGGTAATAATATCTGCCTTTATTCTTCCGTTTGTTGTGGTCCAAGTAATTTTTCTATTTTATGTTCTCGTGAACAAGAAAACATTTTGGAAAGCCCTTCTAGCTATCGGATTGGTTTTTGCTTTTGCCTACTCAATTGTTATATTTGCCTCGGGAAACACCTATGTATATAGCGTTATCGATGGCGAAAAGGTTTATTTATACGATAGTTATCGCCTTGGGTATGGCAGTGTTTGTGCAATTATTTTTTCATCTATCGGTATTTTATTCTCATCCGGTATTGCTATAAATCAAATGAGGAGACTAGGATAAAAATGAAAAGTAAGAGAATTAAGAGCCTAGTTTTGTCACTCACTACAATAACTCTACTAGCGGCATGCCAGGGAATTATTGAGCCGATCAGTTCCGGCCCCAATGATGAACAGATGCTTGATCAAGCTCTTGATAGTGCGCTTTTTAATTTTTATCGCATCAATGAAAAACACGACAAGGATGCTACTTATGGAGCCCATGAGACCGATGCTTTTATAACCAAAAAAGGCGACATTCGCTTGGACATCTACCATAACCCACTTATCGGCTTAAGCGACGTAGAATATTTGGAACGATTTTATTACGCTTATGAGGATACTGGTTTTGATTACTACTACTACAGCAATCAAAAAAATAATGGCACTTTTGGCTTAGGCTATTCTTTTCAGCAACAAATAACCACCGGACATGAATTATCCGATTTACCGATTACGGAATCCACCTTAAGTCATTTCGGCGTTTATAATATTTCCACTTTGGATGAAGCGATGTTTGTTTATGATGAAAACGCCAGTGGCTACTATAATTTATTGCCGGATTACTTTGACTCAGTTAGCGAACGTTTTTTCTACTCGATAGATACCGTCAATCGTACTTTAACTAGTTTTCGTATTCGCGTTGTGGATAACACTATCCGTTCTTTAGCCTTTAGTTTCAGCGATAATGAAACGGAAGAAATTGATGCTAGAACTCTTTACTATTACTTCAATGAGGCCCCCATAAGTGCGCCCGAGACATCATTAATTAATAACGTATCTTTCTTTATTTTGCAAAACGAAAACTTGCCGAATGAAGAAATAAACCCCTGCCTCTGATTTAACCACTGATTACTATTGCTCTTTCTCCCTACTGAAAGACAATGCGTACTTTCTAGCTAGTGATGCTAAATATATAGTAGAGAAAACCCAACTTTTTATAGCGGACGGAGAAACGCCAATTTTATTAAATGAAAATGAAAACGAAGCGGGTATAACCGAGCGTATTTTCAAATTATCATCTTTTCCCATCAGCGGTAGTCGCTATACTTTAAAAATTACTGTCGTCGAGAAAGACAGTTTAGTTGCTAATGATTTCTTCTATAGTTTTATATACTGATTATTTATTCTTTAGACGTATTTGAATCTTCCTTTTTTAAGGATAATCCAACTTGCGTTTTTAAAGTAATTAGATAGATTTCAATCCTTTTTTTCATTTCGCCATCAATGTCCGGACGCGACAAAAGGCTGTTGGCATCACGGGTAATAACATTTAAAAAGTAATTGGCATTATTGCGAAAGAAAATATCATATAGCACATCGCTGACCGTGTAGAGACGATAAATAAAGAATACTGATGGTAGCAAGCCAAAAATCATTCCTAACGTAAAGGCCAACTTCAAATCATCCGGAAAACGGAAATAAGACAAAAGGGCTCCGCCCGCAAAAAAGATAATAAATGTTAAAAATGGGAGTAACAATTCACGAAACAAAATCGCATAATGAATTTTTTTAAACGTAGCATAGGGCGAAGCTATTTCCATTTTGACTTGACTAGATGATAGCACCGTCAAACCCAATGCGTAATTAATAAAAAATCCCCGTATGAGCGTTCGAATAATAATGTAAATGGTCGTCACAAGAAAAGCAATCAGATATAAAACCATCGCCAAAGGGCGAATTACATTCCAATTAGTATTTAAATAGGCGGATGCACTGGCAAAACCGCTGGTTTGAATTATGCTTTCAAGATCAGTCATAAACGATTGGACGGCCGGAAATAAGGGACTGATAAGCGAAAGAATAATTGATTCGACAAAAAGAGAGACAAAGAAAACCAAAATTCCCCGAAGTAGTGTTCCTATCGGCTGATAAGTATGGAAAATTTTTTCTTGATAGCCTGCTAAAAAATTGCGATAAAGTCCTCTTTTAAAGTTGCTATCCATCATCGCCCGAACGTTGGCAAGATGAATTGTGAAAAGAAAAGGCACGATTATAAATGGAAATAAAAGAATAATAATTCCTGGGACAAAATAATCAATTATAAATGAAATTGCTATTACCGAATAAAGAGCAAAACTTAAAGCAAAATGTCGTCCATTTGGACGACTGATGTTCTTTTTATAATACTGAGCGAATTCACTATACTTCATTTCTTCTTCTCCCGGTCATGCCGCTTATTGATGCGGTCGATATCGTGAACCGCAGCATGCAATTGTTCAGAATTTAAGGGTTCAACCGGACGAGATTCAATTGCCTGAACTAAACGATATAAATCATGACGATTAATAATATACTCCGTTTTTGATGTCGTAGTAACGTTGTCCACGTTAACATCGTCATTGACGAGAACAACCGAAATAAATAAATCATGGTCAATGCCCGTTATTAAAGCCAATTTATCAATCCGAAGTCGATTCCACATCAGGGGATTTTCAATCGGAACTTCTTTTTTCGCGTGGCCTTTTTTATTTTGGTAACTAATTAGCATTTGATCAGCGGCACTACCTTTGAGTGAGAAAGAATAGTATCTATCTTTAATTACATAGATATATTTATCACCAAAAACGATGTGATCAATATTCACTGTCGAATTAGCGTCCAACTTTAGAATCATTTGATTAATGAGATAAAAATCAAAGTAAAGGGTGACTTTTCTTACCGTACGATAGAAAATACGGACCGTATTTTTTTGATAGTAATACTTGCGGAGAGGGTGATAAAGAAAGATGGCAAGCAAAACAAGCGAAATAACTCCTACGACCAATAAAAGCCATTGCCAAAAATCCATGTTATCACCTCCCTTTAAATATATTTTTATTTTGCCCGTTAGGCAATCTCAAGAGCAACTTCAATCATCTTGGCTAAACCATTTTGTCTTTCTTCGGCCGTGGCTCGCCGACTATGATCAACGAAAGAATCCGTAACCGTAAGTAAGCAAAGAGCCTTCTTATTGAGACGGGCGGCCGTTGTGTAAAGAGCATAACTTTCCATTTCAACGCCCAAGACGCCAAGTTTCTTCCACTTCATCCAAGAATTGGGATCAACATCATAGAAAACATCGCTGCTTAAAACATTTCCCACATGGGGAATCAATCGATGATTCTTAATTGCTTGATAAGCGGATAAGGTTAACTCAAAATCACTGATAGCAGAATAAGTCCCGCCTAAAAGATTGAACTGTCCTGACCAGTTTCCATCTGTGCATGAGCCACTGGCAACGATAATATCAAAAAGGTGAATATCCTCTTGATAAGTTCCGCATGTTCCAACGCGAATAATCGTTTCCACTCCATAATGAGTGTAAAGCTCGTGAGAATAAATTCCAATTGATGGTTGACCCATCCCGCTAGCCATAACCGATACCAATTTTCCTTCCCGAGTATGGCCGGTGTAGCCGAAAATATTTCTTACATTAGTAACTTGTTGAGCATCGACAAGATAGTTATCAGCAATCCATTTTGCCCGTAAAGGATCGCCAGGCATTAATACTGTTTTTGCAAAAGCACCGTCTTTTGCATTGATGTGGGGTGTTGGCATATTTTTTCCTCCTAATACCAAATGCGAAAATCGCTAAATAATTGTGGGGGAAGGCAAAAAGCCTTCAAAACGCAAACTCCCCGGACCTAAAAAGCAAAATTTGCTTAGGGAAACCGGAAAATCACTCAGTGGCTAAGCCACCGCTTGGAACGGTAAAATCAAGATCAATACCGATATCGGCGTAATCGCCAACAGTTAGATTATCAAAGTTATCTTCTGCTAGAGCGTCTTTATATTCTTCAAATAAAGTTTCGTCGATAAATATGACCTTTTCTCCCGCTGCTTTATCCATCTTAAGAGCCCGATAAACAAGAATGGTCTCGGTCTTATCATCAGGGTTAACTTCAGGATTGGGATAATATACGCGATCATCAATTACTTTAAACTTGCTGGCAATACCTGTGTTCTCGCCGACATTAAACCGGGCCGCATTCGATACATCATAACGAACATTCATTTCCGAATCATTGATGTAATAAACAACGACTTGCTCAGCAATTACTTCATATTGAAGTTTGCCGGTTGTTGCCTCCGTGCGAAAGACAGTCGGATAGCCACTGCTGCTGTTAGCACCTGCGCCACAGCTCGCTAGTCCAAAAACGGAAACTGCGATAAATGCGAAGCTTAAGAATTGCTTTTTCATAAATTGCCTCCTAGCAAAATATATAGATTCGCTAAAATGATTTTAGCATATTCAAACTTAGTAAAATAGTCTAAACGCCTACTCATCACGGATGAACGCCTCTTTTTTTCTACGGTTTTCCGCCTCACTTTGTCCTCCACTGGGATAGATATCAATCGGTTCGTGTGTTTTACATGCAAGATCATATTTAGCTTCTTCCTCTTGCGAAGCAAAAATTTGGGAGTTGTTCCAATCAACAACCATTGTTGAAGCCACCCAATCGTGAATCGGGCGCTGCCGTTTTGATAACGTCATCACTGCAACCGATATAAAAAGGGGCAGTAAATATAGAATTGAACCGATAGTTTCAAAAATGTCGGTGACTAAATAGCGAATAACCATCTGCTTATGACTTATACGATAGCCAGTGATATCAGTGACTGCCAGTCCCATTGCCATTTTGCCAATTGTTCGACCATCGTCGATAAATAGCGGTATGAACAAATGGAAAATTAAACCGGATAAAAAGTAAGAAACAGCCCCTCCGATAAAAACAAAGTTGCGAACTGGTTTTTGGGCATTGAAATACGTTGGCATGTCTTCTAAGTTATTAATTGCTTCGGCGTAAGAAGCCGACCAAAACGAATCGATAGCCCCCGCTTCTAGATTTGTCCGGTAAATATAGGTATAGTGACCGTTTTCAACTGTATAAGCAAGAATAATCGCATTTTCGCTATCCATTTGGAGCACGTCGCGATCATAATTAAAACCTTCGGGATGATCCTCGTAAAAACTTGACTCGGTAAAGTCGAAGTCATCCCATGCTAGATAAAATGAACGCATGGCTTGGTCAATATCATCATTATCAACATACTGAAGGGGATCTTCGGCATAGCCGGCATAAAGACCGCTATCAATTTTTACCCCGTTTAGAACCATATTATCTTGATAACCGCCAAGGTAATCAAACCAAAGCGGATGAACCGCCACTTGATAGAGTAAAAGGCCGATAAAGAAGGCAATGCCAAAATCGATGATGGTGGCAATCAGCCGTTTCCATAATGATCCGCCGGCTACTTTTGATGTTGCCTTTATCGCTGTAGTTTTTCCTTCATCAAGCATGATTAGGACAACCTCTGAACAATAACGGTTTGCAAAGAACTAAGCGAAATAGACGAAGAAAGCGTTTGGCCCGTGAGCTCACCCGTTGAATCAAATAGGACAATACAATCACCCGCACCCCAAGAAATTGTTTGCTTGGTATTAATATTTGTGTTTGCTGTACTACTTCCGTAGAGCATGCCGGTATAAAATGAATATATCGCTCCAGATGATTCTGCCGCCTTAGTGTTGTAACTAGCAATTGCGCTATAGGATAAGTCTTGAACATTATTCCAGTAACCAAAATGAGCAGAAATATCATCGCTATCATACATTTTGTAGGCGGGATTGTTTCTTCTTAACGCAATTAAATTCTTGTAACTTTCGAAATAACTCGCGTATTTGATTTTATCTGCCCACTTATAAGAATTGACAGTGCTTTCTAAATTATATGAGTTTCCCGAATAGTATTTGTCACCAATCTTAACGGACTCGCCGCCATGAGTAGATAGAAAGATAGCTCCTATTTCTGTAGTCGGATCATATTCCTTTGAGCGCATTATTTCGTCACCGCCCTGAAAAAAAGTGTTCCAAATGAGGTTAAAACCAAGGAATTGGCAACTAGACTTGCACGCGCCGAAACATCGGGATTATTTCCCATTGTTGCTAGCAAGTGATCAAAAATTGTAAAGTTATCATGGCAATCAACATAATTGACCGTTTTGCTTGGATCGGTGTAATTTGTTGCCTCATAGTAATCGCCCATATACCCGGCTAACATTCCCTTTACGCGGTTTAAATAGCTGACATTGCTCTGATTATGGGCTGGCTCTTTTTGAAGCCATCCATATTGCGAACCATTTCCATTTAGATTATTATCACCTTTTATGGCGTTCCGACCAACATCATTAAACGCAGCAACACTCGTATCTTTAAGGGCTGCTGAATAAACTTTGGCTGGTCCCATATAGCCACCACCACTCCATGGTTCACCCCAAACAACTATATCGGGATTAATCGCTTTGAGTGCAGCATCAACTTTTTGTAAAGTCGCATCATCAATTAAACTCATTAAATCAAATCGAAATCCCATAATGTGGTATTCGCTTGCCCAAAACTTCACTGAATCGACAATGTACTTGCTCATCATTGTGGCTTCCGTTTTAATATCGTTGCCAACTCCCGATTCATTTTTTAAAGTTCCATCGGCGTTTCGCCGGAAATAGTAATCTGGAACTATTTTTTGGAATTGAGAACTAGAAAAACTTGCCACGTGATTATAGACCAAATCCATGATAATTCGAATGCCCGCATTGGCATAAGCGGAAACTACTTGCTTAAATTCTTGAACTCGGACCTCGCCTAATTTGGGATTAGATGAATATCCACCTTCAAGAACATTATAATTTGCTGGATTATATCCCCAGTTATAAGCGGGGTTAAGTTCATCATTACTTTGGTCGTAGAAAGGCATGATTTGAACGGCATTAATACCCAATTCCTTGATATGATCAAACCCGGTAGTAACCGTAGTTTGGTCCATAGAATATGTGGTTCCTGATTCGATTAATCCAAGGAAATGGCCGCGATTAGCCTCATCGCCATTCCAAGATGAATCGCTAGTCAAATCTTGAACATGCATTTCATAAACGATTAAATCATTCGGGGAGGCAATATCGGAAAATGTTGTATTATCAAAATTTTCAGGCTCATATTTAGCAAAATCTAATATTTGCCCGCGACGACCATTAGGTCCTGCACTTTTCGCATATGGATCAATAACTTCATTTTTTCCATTGCTATTATTAACAAGATAAGTGTAATACATCCGATCTAAATCACCTGCAACCTCAGCCCTATATACGCCTTGACCGGCGTACTCCATTGGTATTCGCTTTTGAGGGACATCGTGAAGTATATTTCCCGTTTCTTTAGAGGTATAGCCAACTTTATAGAGAAAGAGCGTCACTTCGTAGCTAGTCGGAGCCCAAAGTTTAAAAACCGTTGACTCTAAAGAATAAACCGCTCCTAAATCATCCTCATCATAAGCGTAACGCGAATCAAATTCGCTGGTGTTAAATAGGGGAGCGGCCGAAACTACTTTGGAACGAATTTTGTCCATAGCATCTGGAAATACAGCTTTTATTGTATATTTATCCGTAAGATCGACATCGGTTGATAAGTTAAAAATTACCTCATTTGAATCCGAGCCAGCTTGTTCGTCAATTTTCTCATCATTCAAATAAAGTGACCATTGATTGGCGGGAGCCGTTCCCGTTGCTTTAATGGTGGAAAAAGAGGTAAGTGTGGCGCTTACAATTCGATTGCCCAGCGCCTCTTTAGGTGTTGAATATGCTTCAACATCGAGGGTTTCCGTCGAAATAATGTAGACATCCATCGTTAAATCCGAGTTTAAAGTATACTGCGAAAAATCAAGATAAAAATCCGGGCTTTGACCATCCCATGTCGATTTTTTTCGAACAATTAAATAAAATCCGTTCTCGCCCTCATACATGGTGCTCGGAATATTGATTACCGCAAAATTATCGTCATATGTTTCAAAGGGAAGCAAATTTCCTGCGACCTTATCCGTCCAATACCAAATTCCATAATCGCTATAGCCGTTATCATCGCGATGATAAAATAATGAAACCGAATCGGGTGTTCCCGTAATCGGCGTTTCACTTGTCGTTGTTGATGTGTCTTTCAGTGAAGAACTATCGGATGTGTTTTCGCTGGTGATTAATTCACTAGTGTCACTATGGGTCGACGAATTGTCATTCTTGCCACATGAAGAAACAAAAAGCATAGTAATTAATCCTAAAAAATATATTGGGTTTCTTTTTTTCATAATTTGTACCAGTGTCGATATATTTATTATTATTATTTTAACATAGTTAAAAGAATAATAAAATGAAAAACTCACCCGCAAAGGTGAGCTTTTCTTTCGCTAGAATACGTATAAATTAGAGAGCTGTTGGCGAAAGGGCAAGAGTCGAACTGAGTACAACCGAACCTTCCGTAACAACAATCGTCAAGGTAACATCATAGGTTCCGTCTTCGGTCACTATTAAGTTTCCTGTTTCCGTACCAAATGAAATTTCCCAAGTGTTTTCCGACTTAGCTTTAAGCTCATTATTCGTAACAAGCGCTAATCCGGTAGCTGTATAAGTATAAGTTGTGGTCGTCTCATCAACCACAGGTTCACCGGCAGTTAAGGCCACTTGGTTACTCCAAGCATCGCCAACTGCAAATGATCCGGCAAGATAGAATGTATCAGCGGTTAAGCTGTGTCCAAAGCCAGTTAAAACCGCAACGCCATCAGTAACCAAAATGTGGAAACTATAGACGCCATCGACCGCTGCTTTGATATTAGAATTTGGATCATATCCAGATTCAACTTCTTCTGTTTCTGGATCATCGGCTATAGCTGTAGCACCAATAAGCATGCCTTCCGCACTAGCATCAACATTTAATCCGCCAAAAGCGAATTGCTTAATCCAGTCAGCGTTGGCCCGAACTTTGAATTCGGTTCCGGCTGGAATAAACATATTGCGAACCCAGAGTTCAGTTCCGGCCACACTCGTAGCTACAAAGCTTACTGCATCTTCGGTCCAACTATTAAAGCCGCCGATAATACCCCACGTATCAACCGCACCTGGATCAGCATCTTGAGTAACACCTTCACCAACAGCATCGCCAGTACGATTAATCCGAATGACTGCCGTTGATAAAACTGGAGCACTGTTTACATATTGAGTTTCAAGTTCGATATGATATGCACCTGCATGGAGCATTGTAATGTTTTCTTTATCGGAAGTCGGATCGTCGGCCTGAACATTCTCAGCCGCATTACCGGACTCCATATCAACATATTCGACACCCCAATAAACACCGTCGTCCCAGGCGGTACCCGTCGACATATCCTTAATCTTAAATGTCGCGTATTGACCAAATTCAATGTCAATACTAAAGATGTTTTTGCCATCTTCTAAGTCCTCATCAACCAATTTTGTCGTTTCATCGGTGACATCCCAATTGGCAGGATAGGCAGTGTTTTTAAAACTACCAATTAAGTGATAAACGGTTGGATCTTGAACGAATTGAATATTCCATTTCGCATAGAGATCTAAATCGCCATTCACCGGCGTATCGAAATCGTATTCGGCGGTATAGGCTTTATCTGTATACCATCCGACAAAATCGTAGCCTTCCCAAGTTGGATCGGTTGGCCGAGCAACTGTTTCTCCAGCATTAACTTCAACTTCGCTTAGAAAGCCACCATCCGTGTTCTTCCAAAACGAAACCAAGTAAGTGGCTACTTCCGACGATGGCTCTGATGATGGTTCACTAGATGTACTCGTGCCGCCACCACAGCCGGCAACTCCAAACAACAAACCTGCGACAAACAACGTTCTCGCAAACTTTTTCATTGACGTTCATTCCTCCTTATCAATTGAAAAGTTGGTTTATAACCTACTTAATTCTATTATATGGTAGCGCTTTCGTCAACACATATTTACTTTAGACTAATTTATTTTAAGTTTAATTTAAGTTTGTTTTTAATCCACATTTGCAATAAATACGCTTTTTTAGCCAAAAAAGAAAAGGCCTTCTTTCAAGGCCTTAACTTTTTGCTTAAAATTCTTTCTTTTTCTTAAGAAGAAGTATCAACGCCGTCCCTCCGCCAAGAATAATCAATCCTCCACCAATTGCTAAAGAGATGTCTAAAGCGGAAAGCCCACCGTTATCACCATCACCGTTGGATGAACTGCCACCGCTAGTTGAATCGCTTGATGTTGAACTACCAGAGATTGGCTTCAAAATCAAAGTGGTATTTCCTAACAACCGCTCGCTGCCAAGACGCTCTCCAACAGCAAAAGTTCCGCTCGTATCAACCACCACTTCATAGCCAGTAAGGTCTATCGTAACCCGTGTGGTTGTCCCAATATGATAAATTGCCATTTGATTATTATCATCAACATAGGATAGTTTCATAATTGGAGCATCAATTCCTAGTTCACTTGCACTCGTGTAGGTGACATGCGAATCAATGGCTTCTCTCGTTCCATATTGGAAAAGACTGTTTCCGGTCTTAAGGGCGACTAATTCTCTAAAAATTTCGTATTGCTGGTGATAGGTTATCTTTCGGTCCCAGTCAAAGTCATTAACTTCATAGCTGGATTGATAGGAGTTATCATCAAAATTTCCCCCATCCTTTGGCTTTGTCCTTAAAAACTCCGTCCCTCCTTGAAAGAAACTGATGCCTTCAGCGGTCAAAGTCATAGCCGCTGCTTGCGTTACCCGTTTCAAAATTGTGTTTTCATCATAAATATTTAAATCTGTCGTTAGCGACATTTTATCAAATAATGTGTTATTGTCATGGCAATCAACGTAATTAACCACTTGCGATGGATCATCACTTCCACCTGTTTCAACCCCCAGTAATCCATTCTTAACATTTGTTATTTGGGTGGCACTGGGGTTGCCATTTTGCACCCATCCAACACCGGTCTTATCAAAAACGCTTCCTTTAACTCCGTCCCGGAAAGCATCGTTAAATCCGCCGACATTGTTAATTTGTGGAATATTATCATAGGTAGCTAGAGTGGTGTTAACCGCAGTAACGGTTGATAGTTTCCAAGGTTCGCCATAAATCAGCGAATGATGATCAATTGTGTGGACGCGCGCAGAAATCGCATTCATAGTATCCACATCATGGAGTCCCATAAGATCAAATCGGAAGCCACCAATTTTGTATTCTTCCGTCCACCAAGCGGTGCTGTCGACCATGAAGCGCTGCATCATAATGCGTTCCGAAGCCGTATCATTACCCACTCCTGAACCATTAGAAAGAGAACCATCTTCCTTATAACGGAAATAATACTCTGGAACTATTTTGTTAAATGATGATGAACTGACACTAGCAACATGGTTATAAACAACATCCATTACGATACGAATACCGGCTTGTGAATAGGCTTGAACAACTTGCTTGAATTCATTAACGCGAACGGCACCATCGTAGGGATCACTGCTATAGGCACCTTCTAGGACATCGTAGTTTTTGGGATTGTATCCCCAGTTAAATGAAACATTAACTTCATCATTGCTCTGATCGAAGAAAGGAAGAATTTGCACGACATTAACACCTAGTTCCTTAATATGGTCGAAGCCCGTGGTTACTGTCATTCCATCTTGCGTATAGGTTGTTCCTTCTTCAATAAGGCCAAGATACTTTTTTCTTGAACTCTCATGACCATTCCAGGTTGAATCACTTGTTAAATCGGCAACATGCATTTCATATACCGCCGCTTGCGTTGGTTCAATGTCTGGTAAGTTCACATCTTCCCAGCCCGTCGGGTCAGTGGTGGAAAAATCTAAAATCATTCCTCTTTCCCCGTTCACTCCCGCCGCTTTAGCATATGGATCAACTGCTTCTACGCCTGAAGGAAACATCGCATTAGTTACAAAGAAAGTGTAATATTTTCCATTCAAATCGCCATTGACCGTGACTGACCAAACTCCATAGTTTCCCTTACTCATTGAATAAGGGGTAAAGTTGTTGTCGCCTAAAACGGCATCAACTGACGTTGGGGTTCCATTTTCGTATATTCTTAATATAACTTGGCTGCTTGTCGGCGCCCATACTTTAAATATTGATGATGTTGAAGAATAAGTTACGCCTAGATCGCTGCCACTGTAAGTCGAATTTTCCTTAAAGTAAGAAGTATCAAATAGACCCGAAATTGATACGGGAGCTGATTTGGTTTCTCCACTGTCGTGGAAAGTAACAAAAACCGCATAGTTATTGTTAAAATCCATAGCAAAGCCACTGTCTCCAACCGTCACGCTTGTCTTGTACGAGTAGGAAGTTGCGTTATAGACGGGAGTTCCGCTGGAACTCGTTAAGGGATTATCATTTTCCTTAACGATAAAAGCGGAAGGGAAATAGTTTGTCACTACTTCGACTTGATTTACTTCAACGAAGCGCGAACTAAGAATTTTATCCGCTAAAGCTTCTTCGGCGCTAACATAGAGGGTGTTCTCTAAGTCAACCATGTATATATCATAGGCATTATCGGTCGATAAGGTAAAATTGCTATACACAACCTCCAAATCCGAAGTTTGCGCCGACCAATCCGTTTTACGAGCGATAACATAGACCGATTCCGTATTTGACCAAGTAGATAGGGGAAGAGCTACATATTTACCATAGCTATCCTCATCGGTAAATGCGGTCGCAACCCCGTCCTTGCCATACTCCCAAAGCCAAAGATCCCAATTGGTATAATCATTATCCGCCCGGTGATAGTGAAATACGATTGTCGGCTCTAGATAAGCGACATTTCTTCTAGTCGGGGCTTCCAATCTTGAAGACACAATAGTCGAATTAGACGCCACAATTAAGATTAAAGCCGCGCCAATTAAAGCGCCTACAGTCTTAATCTTTTTCCAAAGTTTCATATGGTGTTCCTCCTTAAAGATCATCCACGATTGCTATTTGATACAAGCACCTTGAATAGTTTTAATCTTTCTTCTAAAAGACGATAGTCCGCCAACTTCCATTCCCAATTTGGTGAGCCAATCGTTCCAGGAGTATTTATGCGAGCCGAATTGTCGAGTCCAAGAATATCCTGCGTTGGCAAAATAGCCCAGTCGGCAACATTATCAAGCGTAAAAGCAACAAATTTATCTGTGATTGAAGGCAAATTTTCCCGATATCCTAAATCATAAAAATAGCCGAGCGTGCGATTTTGATACTCTGGCTCACGGTTCATCCACCAGCCTAAAATCGTCTCGTTGTCGTGCGTACCAGTGTAGACAATTAAATGGGGACGATCATTTTTTCTTGTTTCATTCAAATCATATGGATTAAAAGAAAACTCAATAATCTTCATACCCATAAAATGATAATGATCGCGTAATTCCAATACTTCCGGTCGCAAATCCCCCAAATCTTCAGCCACAATTTGAATGTCCGGCATTAATTTGAACAAAGCGTCAAAGAAATCATATCTTGGGCCCAAAACCCACTCTCCCTCTACGGCTGTCAGGCACGATGCCGGGATTTTCCAATATGTATCAAAGGCGCGAAAGTGGTCAATACGAATAATATCGAATAACTGCGAATTGTAACTTAGTCTTTCATTCCAAAAAGAATATCCGTGGGATTTCAAATAATCCCAGTTATAAATTGGATTACCCCATCTTTGCCCGGTCTTTGAAAAATAATCGGGTGGAACGCCGGCAATAAACGATGGATTTCCATCTTTATCGAGAAGAAACGCCTCTTGATTGGTCCAAACATCATCGCTATCTATTCCAACGTACATTGGAATGTCACCCATTATTTTTATGCCTTGGGCATTAGTGTACAAATGTAAACCATTCCACTGTCTCCAAGCAATGTATTGGAGCCAAATAAGATAGTTGATTTCATCTTCAAACGGGGCAAGATTCTTCTTATGATCGATAATCCAATTCTTGTCCTCTTGACGCCATTCCGTCCATAATTTTTCTTCATTTTGCGACTTTAAAAGACGAAATACAGCATAGTAGTAAACCCATGAATTGCTCTTTTTAAATGCGGATAATCCCCGTTTATGAAGCTTGATAAAATTGGCGTAGGCTTTCCTCAACCAAAAATCTTTAAATTTATGCACTCCATCAAAGTCGACAACTTCTTTTCGGCGATTAAAGGTGGGTACGCGCTTAGGCAATAGACCCTCCTTCTGCAGTAGTTCTAGGGAAATATAAGCCTCATCTAAGGCTTTACTCGAATATGGTTGATATGGTGAATTGCCGTATCCCAAAGGATTGAGGGGCAAAATCTGCCAAATCTTGATTTTACTCGCTTTAATTAAATCGACAAATTTATAGGCCGTCGGCCCAAAATCTCCCATCCCGTGCTTGGCGGGTAGCGATGAAACTGGTTGAAGAATACCTGCTAAACGCATATAAATTAAATTCCTTTCACAAGAACAACCGAAGAATAAGGTGCTAAGGTGATGCTATCCTTATCGACTAGAGGCCGGATTTCTGAGGTGTCAATCTCATCCGCAATTGTTAAATTAGTAGAAAATGTCTGACTCTCACTATTAAAGTTATGAACGATTACTATCTCCCCGTCAGGAAGTGAAGCTTCAGTCAACTTTATTCCCATCAACGGAACTCGTCCTAAATCCAACGCTTCAATATGTGCTCTTTGGATGCCTGGATAGCGATTACGAATCGAAATTACTTTTCGATAATGATTTAAAAGCGAAAAGTTTTCGGCTAATAAATCGGTTGCTCCCGCGGTTACTTGTCGCGACAAGTCATATGTATATCCCGAAACGGGAGTGCATTCTTCACTTTTGTCAAGTTCACTCCAAATCATCGGCAACCGCTTATTCTCATCGGCGCCGCTTCCTTTTAGACCGATTTCTTCGCCATAATAAAGGTAGGGAATACCCGGAGTGAGAAGGTAGACACTCGCGCCTAACTTCCGTTTTAGCATTTGATAGAATGCCGCGTATCCACTAGAGCGATCTTGATCATGATTGCTAAGAAAAGAAGCATTTAAGGCTGTAGAGTTGCTAGCAAACAGTTGATTGTAATAACTCTCAAGAGTTGAGGCCAACCATTCGCCATTGGTGTTTTGAATTCCGGTTGCAAAAGCCCCCGTGCTTTGCGATCCAGCAAAGTAGAAGAAACTATCAACCCCACTGGCATAATAGTCCGGCAGTTTGTTATAGTCGGCACTATCAAGCCACGCTTCACCGACAATATAGGCATCACTTTTGTGACTTTTGACCATTGTATTGAACCAAGAGAGGAATTGGATATTCTTTTGATGATCGTTCTCGTAAAACCAAGTGGTGGCATCAAGTCTAAACCCTCTTACCCCTTTGTCTAGCCAATAGTAGGCAATATTAGTTATTTCGCTTCGAACGCCTTCACTGTCCAAATTGAAGTCAGGCATTGATGAATCAAAATTAGCCAAATAGTACCAATTAGTGCTTTGATAACGACGATATGTCCCCTTTAAATTTTCTGATGGGGTTACTTCGCCTTCATGCCATGTATACCAATCAGCATATGGTTCATTTTCCGCACTCCGATTAATTCCGGTAACATAAGCCGCCGACTTTTGAAAATAAGGGTTATCGCTTCCACTATGATTAATGACTAAATCGATAATTATCGAGATATCATTATCATTTGCTACACTAACAAGGTTTTCAAAATCATTAAGTGTCCCATAGTCTGACTCAATCCCATAATAATTAGATACATTATATCCATGATAACTGGGCGAAGGATTTATTGGCATTAACCATAATCCAGATATGCCCAGCGTTTTTAGATAGGAGATTTTATTTTTAACTCCATTTAAATCGCCAATACCATCCTGATTGCTATCCGCAAATGCCCGGACAAATATTTCGTAAAATGTTCCTCCGTCATTAGCGTAATCACCAATCTCATAATCACTAGGGGGCGTAATATTGCTCGTCGTATCTTCTGAAGAAGAGGATGACGAATTTTGATTATTTCCACAGCCAGTGAGAAGCAAAGTAAAGGCAATAAAACCGAAGGCTAAACGACTTTTCTTATTCGCCATGGCATTATCCTTTCACTGCGCCACCCGTTACACCGGAGACGTAGTATCTCTGCATGAAAATGAAGAGAATAACAATCGGCACCGATAGGAGAATTGATCCAGCCGCATAACGAGTGAAGTATATATTTAAGTCACCTAATCCATCGATCATTGAAAATAGCCCCTGCGCAACCAACCAGGCCCGTTTTTCTGTCCGGGTAATCGTGCTACTGAAAATATAATCGCCCCATGGCCCCATAAATGCCGTTAAGGCTTGATAAATAACAATCGGTTTAGAAAGTGGAAGAGTAATGTTCCAAAAAATCTGTGCTTTATTTGCCCCATCAATTTCTGCAGCTTCATCAATTGAACGGGAAATAGTGTCAAAATATCCCTTGGAAACATAATATCCCATCGCTGCGCCAGAAATGTTAACCAAAACAATTGCAATCAAATAATTGGCTGTTGGAACGCTTGTTCTTCCACCTCCTGGTAGTAAACCGATTCCTTTAAGAATAAAGTAAATAGCAATCATCGACATAAATCCAGGAAACATTCCAAGAATCATCAATAACTTCATCATCGGCTTGCGGGCTTTAAACCGGAGCCGTGAAAAAGCATAAGAAGTAAGCAAGACGATAATCGTCGCAATAATACAGGTAAAGATGGCCACAACTAAAGTATTGAGAAAGTAGTGAAGATAATCATAGTTAGCCGTATCAGGTAAAAAGCAGGTAATAGTTATCTAAACTCCATTTTTCCGGGAATATATATCCCCACCAATGATTTGGTCTGATCGGAGTAAATCCAAGATTGCTCGCCGTTATAACCATCTGTCCGGAAGGATTAATCGTATAGGAATAAACCGGGGCTCTAAAAGATTGAGCCATCAGCCAAATAATCGGAAACATCCATACGACCGCCATAACTCCAAGCAAAATATAAATAAGTGTATTTCCGAGTCCGCGCCGAAAATGCATGCTTTGGAAGAAAAGTGGTTTTTTGTGTTTAGCGACTACATTAGTATTTTGTAATTCCATGTTCTTGTTCTTCCTTTCAATCATTGAAACTCATCTTCGTTAACATTAGCTGAAGATTTGCTATACATCACCAGCGAGATAAAAGCCGAAATTAAGAAAACGATAATACCGATGGCTGAACCTATCGCGTATTCTTGCTTAGAACCGCCGAGGGTTAAATCATATAACCAAGTAATCAATAAATCTGTTCGGCCATATGTGATACCGCGCGTGGTAATATCCGGTCCACCACCAGTCAAAAAGAAGATAACATTAAAGTTATTTATATTACCGATAAATTGAGTAATTAAATACGGACCGGTGACAAACAACATATAAGGAAGCGTAATCTTAAAGAATTGAGTAACTGGCCCCGCGCCATCAATACGCGCGGATTCGTATAAATCCGCCGGAATATTCATCAATATCCCTGACGTGATTAGCATTGTATAAGGCATACCAATCCACATGTTAATTAAAACGACGCTCGTCCGTGCGGAACGCGTATCATTAAAAATATTGATTGGTTTCATCCAACCCAAGGCATCTAGGGCATTAAAAATCGGCCCATCCTTAGCAAGAAATTTTGCCATCATTGAAAGGGAGATAAACTGCGGAATGGCGATTGATATAATAAATAACGTTCGCCAAATCTTTTTAAATTTAATTCCTTTTTTATTGATGAGTAGTGCCAAAATCATTCCCCCAATATAGTTGGTGAAAGTGGCCAGAACCGCCCACAAAATTGTCCATTTAAAAATCTCGCCAATAGCAAACGAATAGCCGGCATTTCCACCGAAAAGTTGACCGAAAGTATCAAGCCCGGTCCAAGCAAATCTTCTTGATGGGGGGAAATAAAATAAACTAGCATTCGTGAAAGCCAGTAAGATCATAAATATCAAAGGAAGAATAGTAAACGTCAATATCGTTAACGTTGGGAGGCTTAAAACTGTAGCATGGAAGCGGCGATCTAATAAGGCGTGCGTCTCCTCCTTAAAGGAAGCAATGTGCCCTCCCTCTTCTTTTTTCTTTTGAAGCGAATAGGCGGCACTGATTCCATAAGTATAAAGGGCAAAAAAGGCCGCAATAATTAATAGAGTGGCTATCGAGTAAAGCATTACTAACATAGAGTTGGAAGCAAATCCGGTGGTCTTCGTGATGAGTACCTCGCCGAATTTGGATATCACGACATAATTATATGTTGTTCCAATGTCGCCAATCCAGCGCATTCCATCGCCACCAGTCTGACCAAATATGTTTATTTGGCTTAACCAGTATGCCCCTCCTTGAGGAAGAACCATAAATACGATAAATAGTGCCTCTAAAATTAGTAGAACCACGCCTTTGACAACTTGGCCGTTGGTAATGTGTCCAAATCCGACAAAGAGATAGGATAATCGGGTTTTAAAGTTTCCTTTAATAAACCTATTTACATAATTATAAAACCATAGTCCAATCGCCTTACCTACTTTGACAATGATTTTATACGCAAAGACAAAGATGTTGATGAAAGCTTTAATAATTGTCCAAAGGAAATCAAGCAACCATTTTCCAAATTTGATTATTGAATCAAGAATTGATTGACCGATCCAAGGAAAGAAGCCAAGTTTTTTTACATTTTGCTCTTTCATAATTAACTCCCTTAATAATAGAAATTTAGGGCGAATGTTAATCCGACATTCGCCCTAAATACATTTCATAAAATAATCGAATTAAGCCGCTGGGGTTGTGAGGGCGGCTACCCAAGCCGCTAAAGCATCGGCTAGAGTCAATCCTTCGCCATAATCATTAGCAACCACCGATTTTCCAAAAGCCGCAGTTGGATCCCAGAAGGTATTGCCGACTGAACGCGATTGGCTAACCGCATATGGAGCTTGAGCATTAAGCGCGGAGATGGCCACATCTGCAAGAACCGCCGGGTTATTTTGCGCCGTAACGTTGGATGGTCCAAATCCTTGAGATTGGAAACGACGGACTTGGGCATCTTCACTGGTTAAATACTTGGCAAGTAAACTTGAGAAGTATAACTTATCCGGATCGTCTTGAGCCTTGGTACCAATTAATTTTGAACCGGCAAATGATCCCATTTGACGTTGAGCAAGCGCGGTGCCATTTTCATCGTAAGGAGTAAATGTCGGTAACTTAGTCGCCGCATAGCCATCGCCCATAGCGGCTCTCAATGGTCCAGCATTCCAAGTTCCGGTAACACCGGCAACCGCGACTGGAGTAATTGGTTGCCCTTCACTATCTTTTGTGGCAAATAGCGCATCGTTAGAGTTAACGTCAGCAATCTTTAGGGCTGCCGTGTGTTCTTGAACAATGTTGGCAAATCCTCTTGCACCCTCAAGACCGACTGTGTTATCAAAATCACAAGTCATCGTCTTGGTAGCAGGATCATAAGAAATGTTCCCTTGGTTGAAGAAGAAAGATGGAATGTACCAAGCATCTTCAAATGGGAAGACAATTTGTTGATTGGTGGATTCCAGTTTGGCGAGAATTCCATCGAACGGTTTTAACATCATCGGCCGTTAGATAATTCTTATTATAGTACAAGAAGTAACCATTATCAGCCGTTTGTGGGAATGCATATAGTTTATTGTTATATGTAGCCGAAGAAACCGAGGCTTGAACATTGTTTTCGTTCACCCAAGTTTTGGTAGAACCGGTTATCTCTTGGATGGCTCCCGCATCAACCAATTTTCCGAGTTGATCATCGGGGAAACCAAAGACATCAGGGGCAACATCTAAATCTTGAGTAATCTTGGTAGCTGCATCGGAGAATTCATCACCGATGGTGACAATAAATTCATACTTTGCATTTGAAGATTCATCATAATAATATTTTTTAGCAAATTCACTGATCAGTTCTTTAAATAACGGATGAGATTCCGTTTCTGACCAAACTGTTAGACGAATTCTCTGCGCCGTAACGCCTGGTAAGAATGAGCTATCGATTGTGGACCTAACCGTGTCATCGGTAACCGTAACTGTAACGGGATTAGCTATACTCGTCGAATCACTAGTAGTCGAACTAGTGGTCGATCCTTGAGTTCCGCCACATGCTGCTAATAGCAGCGAAGTCAAAGCAACAACAGCAACTTTTGACTTTTTAAACATAATTACCCTCCTTTCCTTTTTTGCTTGAGAAGGACCGCTAGTAAAAAACAATTTCTTACGAATAACGCTAAACGAATGGTCCTTTTCGCGGTAATTTTGTTTAATGACAATTACATTATACTTAATAGGTTAATCTTGTAAAGTTTTTTTGATAGCGGTTTCAAATGGAAAAAAGGTCGTTTTTTTCAATTTCAGTGCTAAATTTTCGACTTTTACTTATTTTGTTAAGTAGCCAAAAATGGCAAGTAAATAAAAAGGTCAAAAATAATGCAAAAAAACGCCTGCTTCCCAATGAAAGCTAGGCGTTGTGTTAAGTAATCGAGTTTTGAAAAGTGGCTTAGTTAAATAATGCAAAGTCCTTTTTCTGATTCTGGTAAAGACTCGGCTTCTTCAGGGGCATCAATCTTAAAGAAATGAGCCTTCCCTAAATCAAGCGCTAAGTCAATCTTGTCTCCGATATGGATTGTCTTGTCACTTACAACGGGAATTTTAGCCACTAATTTTTGACCGGCAAAATCACCATGAAGGATATATTCGTGGCCAAGTAATTCCGCGACGCTTACGTCAAGTTCCAAATTACTTGATGGATAGTCTAGCGCCACTTGGCTTTCTTTATAATGCACATCTTCCGGGCGAATACCGAATATTACCATATTGCCTTCATAAGGTTTAAGCGCATCAAGGAATTGAGATGGAACGTCTAACACAATTCGGTTATCGGTAGAAGGAACGAAGATCGTATTTTCAATCACACTGATGTATTTTGCATCAGTCTTTTTGACACTGATTACTTCATACTTAATAAAGGAAGCAACCTTGCCTTCAACCGTCCACACCCCTTCAGCACCTTTTTCTTTTTCGGGCAATCTTTCCTTAACTGATGCTGGTAATGAGGCTACGGCATCCGCAGCTCCTTTAACCACATTATGCTCATCGTCAGTTAAAGTGACATTAATTTTGGCGATTGGGCGATAAATGGTATTGCCATCAATCTTAACAAATTTAATCAATTTAGCATCGACATCTTCTTTATACCGGCGAACAAGTTCAATCTTGCTCCCTTTGACAATGCCAGTAAAGAAATTCATTGCCGGGCTACCAATAAAGGAGGCAACAAACAAATTACGAGGTTTATGGTAAATCTCAATTGGTGAACCAATTTGTTGGATGTAGCCATCTTTCATAACTACGATCCGCGTAGCCATTGTCATAGCTTCCGTTTGATCGTGGGTAACATAGATTGTTGTTGCATTCATTTGTTCGTGTAGACGAATGATTTCCGAACGCATTTGCACCCGTAATTTAGCATCAAGGTTGGATAATGGTTCATCCATTAAAACGACACTAGCATGACGAACAATCGCTCTTCCCTAAAGCCACCCGTTGTCTTTGACCACCAGATAGAGCTTTTGGTTTCCGTTGAAGGTATTCGGTAATCTCAAGAATCCGCGCCGCTTCTTTAACTCGGCTATCAATTTCTGCCTTTGGTAAATGTTGAATTTTTAAACCAAACGCCATATTATCGTAAACCGTCATATGAGGATATAGGGCATAAGATTGGAAAACCATCGCGATTCCCCGATCTTTCGGTGTAACATCGTTACAGAGCCGTCCATCAATATATAATTCGCCACTTGTGATATCTTCTAGACCGGCAATCATCCGGAGGGTAGTAGACTTTCCACAACCTGATGGGCCAACGAAGACGATAAACTCTTTGTCCGAAATTGTGATATTGAAATCGGTCACAGAATTTTTGGGGTTGCCCTCGTAGCGCTTACAAACATCCTTAAGAATTACTTCTGCCATATTATGACTCCTTTACTTAATTCTTTAATTCTAGTTTAGCACAATCGTTTTAAAATGATTAGTGCAGTGTGCACAAATTTACTTTGACGAGGAAATACGGCTCAAAATCATATAGTACTGCGATGTCCAATAATCGCGAATATCCAGCCCAGTAAGCGAAATAAACTTAGAAAGACGGTAATTGAATGTGTTGCGGTGAATATATAGTTTATCGGCCGCATCACTAGCATTAAGACCGCATTTTAAGAACATATCGGCCGTTTTAACTAATTCATGTGGTACCTCATCCAATTGACTGCGAAGAACGGGCACCAAAGCATAATCACGTTCGGCAAGCATTAAAATTAGAACCTCGGCTAAAAAGTAAAGTCCGTTTCCCAGCGACCGTGCTTTCATTATCGCCCGATGAGCAACATCGTTATCAATGGGGGAGGCAACAAACACAATACCGGTGCCTAAATCATTAGATAAAATGGGGATTACTCCCTCTAGTTCAACAGCAATATTCCTTTCAGTATCAAGGCAACCATTGCGTTTAGTCGTCATGCGAAAACGAAAATCACTATTTTGAAAATTATCATAGAAAAAATCATATAGCAAATTGCTATCGATAGTTTTTTGAAGCCAAAAGTGATAAAAATAGCGCATTAATTATCCTCAATCTCCCAAAGGAAGCATTCGAAAGGTCTTAAACTTACTTGATTACCATCTCTTATCGCACTAGGTTCAAGATAATTTTGTAGCAAAGTGTGATGTTTCCGTCCCAAGAAGTCGGAAGAAAAGTTAACTTGATAGGGTCGAAAATTAGCAACAACAAAAAGATGCTTTTTGCCTGGATGGCGATAGGCAAAGACATTAGGGTCATCTTCATTTTCCAAAACAAAATCACTCATCGTCACCGAATCAAGAATTGCCATATCTTTACGTAAGGCGATTGCTTGGCGATAGAAATTAAAAATCGAATCCGGATCTTTTATCTCATCTTCCGCATTTACTTCCTGATAGTTATTCACGGGCTTAATACGAGGAGGAACTAGACTAAATCCGGCATATGGGGCGTTTTTCCATTGCATAGGGGTGCGAGAGTTAATACGAGATGTTCGTCTCAAAAACCGTAATATTAGCTCATCATTAAGTCCCCGTTTACGCGCATCAAGAATGTAATTTCGTGCACTGACATCGCTTGTAAAGTCATCCAAAGACTGATAGTCAACATTGCTCATTCCAAGTTCTTCACCTTGATAAAGAAAGGGTGTCCCATACATAAATAGGAGAACTAATGCGAGCATCTTTCCTGATTCTTTTCGAAAAGCCACATTACCATACTGACTAAGAACTCGCGGATGATCGTGATTTACCCAATATAAAGGGAGCCAAGCATCGCGATGGCAGTCATTATACCAACGAGCAAAATTATGTTTTAAATTCCAAACATTAGTAATGATTTGATCATCGCGTAATGTCTCACTTCCATATGCTCCATTTTCCCAGCAGGTATCAAAATTAAAAACCATATTAATTGATCCATAATCCTTATGGGAATACTTCAGAGCCGTCAGCGTAGTGGAGCTTCCTCCGACCTCGCCTACCGTCATAGCCAAGGGATAGTCTTCCAATACCGCTTTCTTAAATTCGTGAAGGTAATCAAATAGGCGCTCGCGATTAGAAAACTTACTTACATCCAAAGTCAATCCATCATAATCCGGATTTTGAGTCGAATTGGCAAATGAAAGATCGCGAGCTAAGTGGGCAATCGCATCCAGGCGAAAGCCATCAATGCCTAAATCTAAATAGTGACGAGCAATAGCATAGATTTTCTTTCTTAACAAAGGATTTTCCCAATTTAAATCCGGCATTTTTTTGGAGAAAATACGCATGTAATACTCGTCCGCCACTTCGTCATACGCCCAAGCCGAGTCGCTAAAAAAGCCCCGCCAATTATTCGGCGGTTGTCGATTACCCTTTTCATCATATCGGGGTGGTTGCCAAATATAGTAATCATGTTCTTCCGCTTGCTTGTTTTTACGAGCTTCAATAAACCAAGCATTCTCGTCTGAAGTGTGATTAAGAACAAAGTCCATAATAATATGAATGCCAAGGGCATGAGCCTGTTTAATTAATTCTTTTAAATCATCGTTGGTGCCAAATAAGGGATTAACACAGTAATAATCCGCGATATCGTATCCATTATCATCCATCGGTGATTTTAAAAATGGACAAATCCAAATTAAATCAATTCCAAGCATTTTTAAATAATTTAGTTTGCTCGTTATCCCTGGTAAATCGCCAATGCCATCATTATTACTATCGGCAAATGTCTGTGGATATATTTCGTAACCAACGGCTTGTTTCCACCAAATTCTTTTTTCCATATCTACCTCAATCAAAAACGCTTTCACCGTTTATCGACGCGAAAATGATTCTTTTTATTTCTTTTTCTGTCATCTTTCTAGAAAGAGGGGGCAGCGCATAGGGATCGAAATAATCAACATTCAATGTTTCATATTCGTGCTCATGAAGTGGGCCTTGAACTTTACCCTTAAAAACAAGCGTATATTCGGGAATGCTCACCGGACTCACAAATGGTGTTCGATTAATTACTCCGACTAAGCGTTCAATAATTACATCCGCTCCCGCTTCCTGCCGGCACTCATTACGAGCAGCTTCACTTGGAGAATCGTATAAATCACACCAGCCACCTGGAAGCGAATAGCCTTGGTCCTTCGCTTCTTGCACCATTAAAACCTTGCCTTGTTCATTAAGACAAATGGTTCGGACACTAATATTGGGAGTCGGGTAGATTCTACGTTCAAAAATGGTGTTCGGTGTGAGGTTGATATGCTCAAAATTTTCAATCATTCGATTTGATTCATCAAGAATTGTCTGATAATTAGTCAAAGCGTAAGGATCAGTCGAAAAAGTAAGCCCGATTCTTGCAATCGAGTTGATTTTTAATAAAAAATCATAGTAATTTTTGCTTTCCATTTAATAATCCAGTCCATTTATATAATTTGCAATCCGATCGACCACGCGCTCTGTCTCTTCAGTAGAAGGCGTCTCGGCCATTACTCGTATTAACTGCTCTGTTCCGCTTGGCCTTACTAGGACCCGGCCTCTGCCTTTTAACTTATCATTTTCTTCCTCGATAATATTTTGAAGGCCGTCATTAGCCATCACCGCATTTTTATTAAAGACTTTAACATTAATTAACTTTTGGGGATAATACTCAAGGCCAGCCAATAGTTCCAATAGACTTTTATCTTCAAAACACATTACTTTCAAAATTTTAATTGCGGTCAGTAAACCATCTCCCGTATTTAAATCATCCATAAAAATAATATGCCCACTTTGCTCGCCGCCAAGCGAAAGATGCTTTTGTTTAAGAAGCGATTGAACATACTTATCGCCAACATCCGTTTCTTCAATCATAAAGCCTTGATCAATTAACGATTTTTTAATTCCATAATTGCTCATTACTGTCATGACAATTGTATTTTTATTCAACTTATCGCGGGAACGAAGACTACGGGCAGCGATGTACATCAAAGCATCACCATCGACCACTTGTCCGTTAGGTGCTACCGCTAAAAGACGATCGGCATCACCATCAAAGCTAAAGCCGATATCATATTTCTTAGCATTCATAGCCCCTTGAAGTGCACTGATGTGTGTTGATCCACAATAGTCATTGATATTTTGACCATTAGGAATGTTATTTATGAAATCGGCTTGGATGCCAATTCGTGCGAAAAGAATCGGGGCCAATTTGCTGGCTGATCCATTTGCGCAATCAACTAGAATTCGAAATTTGTCAAAATTATGCGTCTTATCGACTAAAAAATCTAGATACTCATTCACCAAATAAAGGCCATCAACGACTGTCCCTATCTTTTCATTGCGGGCAAAGGGCAAGTCATCATCGCAACGGTCGATATAATCATCAAGTTGACATTCCAAAGTGGAAGATATTTTTTCGCCCTCGTGGCTGAATATCTTTATTCCATTGTCATAATATGGATTATGTGAGGCGCTTATCATAATGCCAAAATCAAAATGGTGCTGGCGCGTAATGTAGGAAACACTGGGAGTTGTAGTAATCCCCATATCATAGACTCGAGATCCACTGGCCAGAATTCCTGTTACCAAAGCGTTAAAAAGTAATTGACCACTGACTCGAGTGTCGCGCCCAATTACAATACGATGCGGTTGGCTTTTAGATGAATAACCAATATAGCGGCCGATGCGATAAGCCATATTGACCGTCAACTGTTCGTTGACTAGGCCCCGTACTCCATCTGTTCCAAAATATTTGCTCTGCATGATAACTTAATTACTTCTCTCCATCGTCTTCCATATATTCACGGAATATCCTTGGAAAATTATCAAGGCTAACCGATTCGAGTTCCCCGGCGCAAGCAATTGAAATCCGCCCAGTTTCCTCACTGACAACAATGGTAACTGAATCGGTGATTTCACTGATGCCAATCGCCGCCCGATGTCGGCTTCCAAACTTACCCGATAGCGGTTTAGTCGTCGCTGTATAATAGACACTAGCAGCCAAAATAACATTATCGCGAATGACCACGGCTCCATCATGAAGACGCGTCCCTGGATAAAAAATTGTCACTAGGAGTTCACTTGATACTGGAGCATTAACCATCGTTCCGTTTTTAATAAAATCATTGAGTGGATTCTTTTTTTCAAAAGTCATTATTGCTCCGGTTTTTGATTTTGAAAGACTGGTAGTAGCGGCAAAAATATCGTGGTAAAAAGCTTCCTTATCAAAGACTTTAAAGTTTCGACTTTTCCCCTTTACTCTAAAAAAAGATAATTTTTTCCCTTTAAGAGCGTTAGCAGCAAAAACCCGAAAATCGCCAACATTAGCGATGGTAATTAATGTGGCTAAGAACACTAAAAATAAGATTGACGCCATTGCTAATTTTGAAAAGGAGAAGAAAATGGCAAATTCAAAAATCGCCGCTCCCAAGGTAAAAAAGATGCGAGCAAACCAACGCCGCACCAAAAGCCAAACAAAAACCACCAACGCCGCCACAAGAAGCGTAGAAAGTCCAAATTCAAGCCAAAAATCTAATGATTGAGTGTTTGGTATGGCCAAATAAAGGATATTGATCATTTGCTTTCTCCTTTCTTTGTCCACCGATGGGCAAAGCGAGAAGCAGCGGAAGCGGCAATCGCTCCAACAATATCATCGATAAAAGTATTGCAACGATCTCCGTTTTTACCAGCTCGATTTAACTTATCAATTACTCCGTATTTATTTTTATCTATAAAACCAAAATTGGTCAGAGCGATGGAGCCATATAAGTTACATATTCCATAGGCTATTACTTCATCTACCCCATATAATCCTTCGTCACGCAAGAGTAACTCTTGTAATTTCGGATTATTCATTTTTCTTTGTTCAGCCAGCATATCGAGTTCGATTGCGGTCATAATCGCAAATTGAACTTCTCGTTTATCAATAACACTCAGAACCGAATCCATCAATTCTTCTTTTTTTAAGTCAATATGATAATCTTGCTGTAAGTAGCGGGCACATTCAGCAATATCTTCTAAAGTAACCCCACGGGTCTCTAATAAATCGATACATTGATCGCGAAAATTTTCCATAACATCCTCCAATTCGGAGTAACTAAACAAGTTATTCACGTTTATATTTTAAGTTTAGCAAATTAGTAAAAATGATTAAATGTTTTCTACGTAAATAAATGAACTTTTTCGTCAATTTGCACAATTGAGTTGTTTAAAGCTATGCAATAATTATTGTATCGGGAATTTATGGTCTATTTTACGGACTTCAATTAGTTATTTTGAATGACTTGTTCTTTTTTGAGCTATAACTAAAAGATCTCTAGTCCCGGTTGTTTTCTCTTCATAATTCTCATACCAAGATATGATAGTAAAATTATTGTCCGTCAGGGCTTTTTTGAGTTCATCTTTTGCTAAGGCACTATAGGAAAAACTATGCGAAAACATTTTCCCTAAAATAGTTTCATGTCTAATTCCATGAGTAAAAAGTAAATAGCCATCATCAACTAATAGGGAAGCACACTTTTTGTATATTGATAGTTGATCATCAAGATCTATGTGCCAAAAACTATCAAAAGCAATAATCGCGTCAAATTTATCATCACTTTTATAGTCTAAAAAATCCGTATTAATAAATATGGTGTTCTCTAGGTTCAATTCCTTAGCAAAATCTATCATCTTATTGGATATGTCAATTCCCACTACCTTGAATTTGTTGTCCGAAAGATAGACATCTATGGGCTTTCCTGTCCCACAGCCGACATCCAATATGCTTGCCTTTGATGGTAAAAGTTTACAAAAATCTTTAATACACTGGTTTACTTCCTTGCCATTTCTTATCGAAGCCCAATCATCGACAATTGCATTATATGATTCGATATTTATGCTGTTCTTTGTGCCCATAGTAACCTCCAACATCAATTTGTTAATTTTTCAATTATCGTTCTAAAGAGACCATAGCCAATCTCTTCATTAATAATCGAAAATTTTTTCTTATCTAATAATTTTTCGATTTCTATTATACTTGGCGCATAAATAAACTTTCCCCCAACTTTCAAGGAATTTAGAATTTTGAAGTATACTGTGGCGTATTTTTCAACCTTTTCATCATTAAAAGCCAAATGGCGGTTAAAATGATTTGAAAATGCCATATTTGAGAGAATAAACTGCCATTTATTTACGCCATAATCAAACGATAAGAAGTTGGCTTTTAAAATATTGTCTTGCTTAGAAGCATATCGATCTAAGCCATACACTTCTACTTCCAATTCTTTTAGGTGCTTAACTAAGTTAAAGTTTTGCCCACACCCGATATCTAAAATCGGGCCCACTATATGGTGCTTGTCTAACCCTAGTATCTCCATTTGAAAACTAGCGGAGTATTCTTCGTTAGCAAAAGTCTTAATTCCATCTTTGCTTATTTCTTTTAAGAATGGATTGGTGCGTAATAAAAAAGCTTTTATTCTCAAAAAATGATTGTTCTCGATTGTTTTTTTAGATAGGCGCTTTCTATGAATTATTTCTTCTAGTGTTTCTTTATATACATTTCTTAAGGCGACAACATCATCATCAGTGAAACTGATATATTGATCGTATTTAATAAGCTTTTGCATAAAATATGCAGTGCAATATTCGAGAATGATCTTCTTACTTTCTTCCGATAAGAAAGATTTTTTTAAACCCGTTATTAATTTGGAATCAATGCTTGCTAATTCATGCTCAAAAATGTTTGTTCTGTAATTTGTATCTATTTGCTTATCAATTAGTTGTTCAATATTGGCTAAGTTCATTTTTGTTCCTATTTCATCGCTACTAAATTGTAATCCCATATGAAGCATTTTCTCAAAATTTATAATAATGTTTTCGTTATTCGATAAGTTTTTTATCAATATTTGACATTATATTAACACAAAACATAAAACCACTCATTAAAGTAGCTAACCATAGATTGTTTATAGATTGCTTGGTTTGAAAATATATGTCTTACCTTATTAATAGAGAGCAAATAAAACACATTAGTAGCAAAGATAATCAATGAATTACCATCAATGTAACCAATTGGAGCTATAATAATGTTTTCGTTATTCGATAAGTTTTTTATCAATATTTGACATTATATTAACACAAAACGTAAAACCGCTCATTAAAGTAGTTAACCGTAGATTGCTTATGGATTGCTTGGCTTAAAAATGTGTGTCTTACCTTATTAATCGAGAGCAAATAAAACACATTAGAAACAAAGATAATTACTGAACGTAATCAGTGGGAGCAATACAAGAGTTATCATCTTTAGAGAATGATCGATAGGCTTCAATCATATTCTTTATTTCATCAATAGATTAAATCTATTCAATCAAAGAACAAGCCATTAACATGTCTATATCTTTTATCAATAGGTTTATTTGAATCTTCTGGAATTAACCAAGTTCAGGTCTACTTCCTATTATGCCGTTATCGACACATTATAACTTATTAAGTTCAATCGTTTTTATCTTATTAAGCTTTCGTGTTTTTTATTGACCCTTTGTGTTTTTTTTACACTAACATTTTCAAAAATAAATTTAATCTATTCAACTCGAACCTTTAAAATTCAGGATTGTAATAAATAAAGAAAAAAAATTATGTCCCTATTTTCTAATCTATAAAGTCGATACTATTGTATCAACACTGTTGTTTTGATATGGAGCAGTCGACGGGAATCGAACCCGCATAGTCAGCTTGGGAAGCTGAAGTTCTACCACTGAACTACGACTGCAGCAAAGCCATTATATATGTTGATAAAAATATGCGCAACAAGAAAAGGCCACCAAAAGTGGCCTTTCAATATTTTATTATTGGATTAAGCCTCAACCAAACTTGCTAGAATATGAATCCCATTAAACGCTCCCACAACTAGCGTTGTATCCGGAGCAACTAGGTAACCATTAACAATTGGATCGATGGTAACAATCTTTTCTAAAACCGCTCCAGTTAAGGAAATTGAATAACGAGCTGTTTCCGTTATGCCATCGCTGACAATGTAATATAGATTGTCTTCTACCATCTCAAAGTTAGCACTAGATGGACTAGCAAGCAAAACGTTACCTTCTGCATCAATTAAATCAAAATAGCGATATTCAATTACCGTGGTTGTTGAACTTTGATCTTCGAGCAAAAATTTATTTGCCGTGTCTGTTTCATCGGCAAAATAGACATTGGTAACCACAGTAGCATCATTTTCGTCCCCCGTTGTCACTGTTTCGGCAAAAAGCGCTCCAGCAATATCATCGGAAATAAAAGGTTTAACTTCTTCGCCAATTGTTCCTGTTTCTGAGGTCTCAATATAAATATTCAAATAATCGCCAACCGAAACATCGGCATAATCGCCGAAACCATTGGGAAGGGAACTCTTTAAATCATCATTTACCCAGGTTACCCGTAAAGCGCGAGCATCGGAAATAGTTACCTCCTTAGAGGAGTATTTATATTGGGTGTAAGGAATCGTGCTTGTCTTAGCAACACTGGTAATATCCTTATAGAAGAGCTCATTATCAACGATAGAGAATCGCGAGTAGTCACCCGTAGCCACTAAATCATTACCATCGAATCGCATATCATCAAAAGCGACTTTGGCAATACCAAATGAGGCCACCTTATCTTCGTCATCAAGTTGCACAGTTAAACCGGTATCTTCATCGGTAAAAGAGACGATTATATTTTCGCCCTCCATAGAAAAAGATAATGATCCTGTCGCTGTAACATATTTAAAAGCTGTTTCGTTAAATGAATTAGCATAGTTGTTGGCATTCGTAAATAAAGTACATCCCGTAAGAGCTAAAGTAGCCAAAGTAATACCGAATATTTTCGGCCATTTTTTGTTCATATAATCCTCCACGATTTGTTTTCATCAAAATTATATCACAAAAATAATCGAGGAAAAGCAAAGATTAACAATTTAAGTAAGCGCTTAACGTTAACTATACTTTTTACTTTAATAGATGAGATAAAGTGTCAATTTCTTCCCCACTAAGACCAATGTAATCTAAATACTCGCTAACCAGCCCGTATCTTCCCCTAAACAAATTCCAAAATTTACTAAGAAAGTCCGCTTTGGGGAAAAGACAAGCGCGCGGAAAATCTGGATGCCGGTCTAGCGTTAGGCTCATCATGGCCCGCAGATAAGGAATTGATAAGAGGTAGTCGGCATTTATATCATCATGGGTAACCCCGGCTAAAGCAAGTAAAATGGCAGTAAAAACCCCTGTTCGATCTTTACCCGCCGTACAATGAATGAGAATAGGCTTTTCGGCGTGAGCAATCGTAGAAAAAATTGCGCGGGCTGATACTGGCTCTTCAATCATCTCAATATAACTAGCAAGCATGTCATCCTCATCGACTGGCACCCGCCCGCCACCATTAACCGGCAAATGATAAGCGGTGATTTTTTTGCTGGCTTGAGTTAAATCTGGTAATTCATTATGTTCTTTATCCCCCCGTAAATCGATAATAGTTTTAATCCCAATATCTTCAATCTTTTTAATATCTTCTTTTGTCGCATAACTAAGTGATCCTGAACGAAAGAAAACTCCGTATTTTGTGCGTTTTCCATTTAGTAAAGGATATCCTCCGACATCTCGAAAATTATAGACTGATTCTAATAAATAACGTTCTGGCATACAATAACCTCACATGATGATTTTAGCAAAAAACAAATTGGCTTGCATTGCCATTAGTGAATAATTACATTTCTTTGACAAAAGATTGCATTATCAACTAAAAAAGGAAGGTCAAATGACCTTCCCAATTATTTAATCACTAAGAAATCGATTATCAACCGTTAAATTAGTGAACAAGGCTTCAATGGTGGGTACTGAGGGGATCGAACCCCCGACCTTCTGTACGTCAAACAGATGCTCTCCCAGCTGAGCTAAATACCCATTGCAACTGGCTTGCGTTAGTAATTATATATATTAATATAACGCATTGCAAGGATATTTTTGCCAAAGGGATAAAAAGTAAATCTAGGCTGTTTAAAAAAATGATAGAATAAAAATTACAGTAATATTAATCAATGAATTTTAGAAACCAACTGTTTTAAAGATTAATTTTGGCTATCGTTTCCTTAAGTATTTGCCGACTTTCAGCAAGTTTTAATCCTTCCTCATCATTCATCTTTGGAACTAGACTCATAATTTTCCCATTTTTGCCAACAACAGTTGGAACCGAGTAATATGCTGATCCTGTTTCATCAAGGGTAGAAACTGACAATACTGAATTTTCATCGCGCAAGATAGCTTCGACAATTCTTCTTACGGCTAGAGCAATCGCATAATTTGTATACCCTTTTTTCTCAATAATTCGATAGGCATATTCCCTAACCTGTTTCGAAATGCGTTTCTCAAGACTCCCAAGATCAATATCATGCTCTTGGCAATAATCAGCCAACTTCATGCTGCCAATCAGTGCTGCCGACCAATTAGGGAATTCACTGTCACCATGCTCTCCAACAATATGAGCATGGACATTGCGAGCATCGAGATCAAATTCCTTAGCTAGAGCGAAACGCAAACGCGATGAATCAAGAACCGTTCCACTTCCGAGTACGCGATTAGCCGGAAGTCCGCTTAATTTGTAGGCAACAAATGATAAGACATCAACTGGATTAGAAACAACTAGTATAATCGCCTCAGGAGCATATTTAACGACCTGAGGAACAATAGATTTAAATATTGCCGCATTTTTATTGATTAAGTCCAATCTGGTTTCACCTGGTTTTTGAGCAGCACCAGCCGTTATAATGACAATATCGCTGTTAGTAAGATCCGGATAGTCTCCTGCTTTCATATCAACTGATTTGACAAAGGCCGCTCCATGAGAAATATCCATTATTTCCCCTTCGGCCTTTTCCTTATTCATATCAACAAGAACAATATCACTGGCTAGCCCTGAATCCATAATGGCAAAGGTGATGGCACTGCCAACAAATCCCGCCCCAATGATACTTACCTTATTTCCTTTTCGCATATTTCCTCCTTATTCATTATGAATAATGAATACATTGTCATTATAAATGCGATAGTTAAATATGACTAACAATGTGCTTATGCCAAATATATTGACTAATATAAAAAACCGCCCTTTTGGCGGTTAACAAGACTAATGGTGCCGACTAGAGGAATTGAACCCCCAACCTACTGATTACGATTCAGTTGCTCTACCAATTGAGCTAAGTCGGCAATAAGATATGGTGCCTCCGGCCGGAGTCGAACCGGCATGGCTGTTAACCGATGGATTTTGAGTCCATTGCGTCTACCAATTTCACCACGGAGGCAGCGGAATTATTATATATAAATTTAATCAAATAGACAATTGAAAAAATACGCAATTGCTTATTTGAGCGCTTATCTACAGATTTTTTTGTGATTTTGCATTTATTTATGTAAAGTTTCATCGAAAATTCTAATCATTAATTCCCAAGGAATATTCTCACTGGTGCTTAATTTAAGCATTTTCTTGGGCGTTAATTTATGGTCATTTAATTCTTCAAGATGGTTTTTAATACCACTTGCTTCGATATTAATGTACTTTGCAAAAGGAATTAACCGAATAAAACAATCACCAAAATAATATGATGGAAGTCCCGCCCACATCTGTTCTTCCACCTGAGGCTCACACTTAAATATGAGTTCGCGAAGTTTCAAAAAAAGTTTTTGTGTATCCAATTCAAACTTTTTAAGTTTATCTTCAATTTTATCGATCATTTTATTTTCCATTCCCTTTGTAAGGTTAGTTGATTTAAGCCATATTAGCAATATTTTAGGACAAATATACCTAAATTCAAAAAATATACGCATTATAAAATACATTTTATTAACTTCTATTTTATGAATTTATGAATTAAATAAAAAAAGTATGCCAGTTGATAGCATACTTTAATATCTACATGGTGCGCCCGGCACGATTCGAACGTGTGACCCCAACCTTCGGAGGGTTGTACTCTATCCAACTGAGCTACGGGCGCATGCGCTAGATAATAATAACACAACTAGAGTAAAGGTAAAGATGAAATATTGTGATTAATTATCCAAGGGCAACATCTAAAATCATCATGATAACGAAGCCAGCCATTACGCCAAATGTCCCGAGATGTTCATATTTTTCGATATGTGCTCCAGGAATTAATTCTTCCGCCACCACAAACATCATCGCCCCGGCCGCAAAGGAAAGTAACCACGGCATCAATGCCGTAATCGATGATGCTAGCAAAACGCCAATGATAGCAAAAATTGGTTCTACTATCCCACTGAGCGCCCCCATCAAAAATGCTTTTTTACGACTTTTGACTACATCCGCCATTGGTAAAGATACTGAGGCTCCCTCTGGGAAATTTTGAATGGAAATACCGATTGAAAGTGCGAGCGCTCCTAAAACAGTTACTGATGGGTTGGGATTATCCTTCATTGCTAAAGCCACACCGAAAGCAAAACCAACCGACAATCCTTCAGGAATATTGTGGATGGTCATCGCCAAGAAAAGTTTCCATGAACGCTTTAAATTCTTTGTAGAAATTCCTTCCTCTTCATTGGTGGCGCTATGAAAATGCGGAATCACTCGATCCATTAAAAGAAGAAATAAACCACCAAGAATAAATCCACCGGCCGCTGGAACAAAAGACCATTGTCCCCAAGCACTGCTTTGCTCGATGGCTGGATTAAGAAGCGACCAAATTGAAGCCGCAATCATAACTCCCGCGGCAAAACCAAGAAAGATAGTATCGAGTTTAGGAGGAATCCGGTTTTTAAAGAAGAATATCATCGCCGCTCCTAGAGGAGTGGACAAGGCTAAAACGACAATGCCTATAATTGTAATCGTGTAATCATTCATAATAGTTACTTCACTTTCTGATAATGAATTTCGGCCCGCGTAGATATCTTGCCATCATGATAACCTTCAACCAAGGCGACTTCTTCCCCAACAGACTTGAAAAAGAATAGTTTTCCTTGATATCTTGTTTCGTGTAAATAGTCGATTTGATATTCTTTAAGGATGACATCGGGGCTCGGTTTAAGAAAATTGCTAATAGCTAAGCAATACTTGGTGTTATTCATATGAAGATTATGATCAATATCTCCATATTCCACAGCATAAGTATACACTTCACCTTTATCCGATAAAGCAAAATCATCGAGCTTATTTATCTTTCCATCCAAAACCACATCATCATAGAATTCCTTGTCTTCGCCATAGGAAACACATGACCCTCTTTGAATCATATTATTTCGACTATCAATAATTACCCATTGGCTAATCGCCTCAATCAGCAAAGTTCCATCTGGCCTCCGTAAACGATAGCATCTTAAAAAATCCGCTCTTCCCGCCGGTAAAGGCCAAGTTTCAACAATTACTTCATCAAGATTAGTAATATCACTTTTAACTACAAACCGATTTCGTAATACCACCCAATGAAGATGGCGCTCGTTTAAAGGAGCAAAGCCCAGTCCCAACATCGTTGCATGACGGCCGGCGATGTCTTGACATAAGTCCAAGATTCCTTCCGCTGTAAGTCGGTCATAGGCATCAAAGAAGTTGGTTGTAAGTTTGTAAGTGGTGGAATAAAAAAGTTTCATATCTTCCCTCTTTTTTATTATTCTATCTTGATTTTTCTCTTTTCGAAACTCAATTTAAAGGTTTTATTAATTTTTCACTTAAATTATTTTATGCTTTTTTAAAAAAATAGCTTTGCTTATTAAAAACATAGTTGTGTTTTATTCTCATTAGCACTAGATTTTTTATTCTTTAACGAAGATAATATATAGTGAATAAAGACTTAATGAACAACGAAAAGCAAAGAGGTATTTATGGAAAAAAACTTTACGCGGCTAGATAAAATGTTTAAAGAAATCTTTAACGAAGACCCCACCGATCATTTTTCCTGTGGAGGGCGAATCGAAATTATCGGTAATCATACCGATCATAACCATGGCTTATGTTTGGTTGGTAATTGTTCATTGGCCATCGATGCCAGCGCTAAAGTAAATAATTCTTCTAAGGTAAGTATTTATTCTGAAGGCATGGGACTGATTGAAGTCGATTTAAGCGAACTAAGCATCGTCGAAAAAGAAAAAGGGACTAGTCAAGGAATTATTCGGGGTGTAGCAAATGCCATCGTCCAAAAAAATGGCCATGTAAATGGTTTTAATGCCTATATGAGCAGTAACATTCCCGCGGGAGCAGGAGTCTCTTCTTCCGCTGCTTTTGAAGTTTTAATCGGTCAGATATTTAATTACTTTTTTAATGGCTCGCAATTCAGTGAACTTTTTCTTGCTCAAACTGGCCAGTATGCCGAAAATAAGTATTTTGGCAAACCGTGTGGTCTGCTTGACCAAATCGGTGTCGCTTTTGGAAAAGCTAATTTTCTTGATTTTGCGGATATCAATCAGCCAGCGATCATTGGGCTTCCCTTTAATTTACCACTATCTTTATTTTTGATTACCCCACCGGGAACCCATGCCGATCTTGTTGATGCTTATGCAAAAATTCCAAATAGCATGTTTCACGTCGCTCATTACTTTAATCAAGAGTTTCTCCGGGATATTAATCCGCGTTATTTTCTAGAAGCTGACATGCTTCATGATATCCAATTACCTGAAGACGAAATAGCCATTGCTCGGCACTTCTTTACTGAAAATGATCGCGTGCTTAAAGCTAAGACCGCTCTATTAGAAAATGATGTTGATTTATTCCTCGACCAAATTCGCGCCTCCCAAAGTTCATCGCACCATAATCTTCACAACACTTTTCTTGAAGGTGAATATCATGGTAGCCCCCAGGAAGCGATTGATGTTTTAAGTCCACTTATCAACCATAACGGAGCAATTCGAATTCATGGTGGCGGTTTTAAAGGATCGATATTAGCGTTTATTAAGCCTGAAATTAAAGAGGCCTTTATTGATGGAGTTAAGGCCGCGTTTCCAAATTATCCCATTGAAGAAATTTTTATTTCACCTGAAGGCGGAAGACACATCGCTTCCCCATTAAAATAACGGGTCAAAAAAGCTCATAATAAAACCAATAAGTCGCTCAAACCAAGGAAATTTACGGCAGCGTTTTAAGGTTATTAATTCGCTCTTGGCCATCGTTTGCTGATAGTCTTGCTCGGCTTTTTTAGCAATTTCAGCATCAAAAATCAGGGCTCCATTTTCATAATTCAAATATAAGGAACGAAAATCAAAGTTAATTGATCCAATATTAATAATCTTGTCATCGCTAATTACTAGTTTTCCATGCATAAACCCAGGAGTGTATTCATAGATTTTAATACCAATCTTAATAAGGGCGGCATAGTAGGTCCTCGCAACCCAAAAAGGAATTTTTTTGTCGGGATGATGAGGCATGATAATCACCACTTCTACCCCTCTTTTTTGGGCTGCGGTAATGGCTTTTTTCAGTGCCTCATTCATCACCAAGTATGGTGTATAGATGTGAACATAATGCTTGGCATCGCTAATTTGGTCGAGAAAAAGCCGTTCGCCCCGTTCTTCGCCATCTTCTGGAGCATCGGCATAGGGAGTAATAAATCCGGTTGCACTTTCATTTTTGGCCGCAATCTGAAAATCATTGGGGTTATGTAAATAAGGCTCAACTATCATCGGAACTTTATCGTATATATGCCACATTGACAAGAAACTTATCGTCAAAGAATTGACCGCTTCCCCTCGAAACCGCAGAGCGGTATCTTTCCAATGCCCGAAACGATTTAATTGATTGATATATTCATCTGCCAAATTAATCCCCCCAATAAAGCCAATCTGGCCATCGATAATCATCATTTTGCGGTGGTCGCGACTATTTTGATAGGGAGACAAAGTTGAAGACAAGGGAGAAAAAACTCGACACTGAATCCCGGTTGCCCGAATTTTTTTATAGTAATTGCGGGGAATGGTCGTAAGTGAGTTTAAGCCATCATATAGCAAACGAACTTCCACCCCTTCTTGAACTTTCTGCTTTAAAATTGTAACAATGCTATTCCACATTATGCCGGGCGCAATGATGAAATATTCCAAGAAAATAAACTTCTTAGCTCCTTCAAGGGCTTTGATCATGTCCGGATAGACATCGTCCCCTAATGGATAGTAGGTTGCGGCTTGGTTACGGTAGGTAGGAAAAGGACCATAATTATGAAGATAATTTACAACACCCGCATATTCAAAATAATTCTGACGAATTTCCTCTTGCACGGTTTCATCTTGCTTCATATAGGACGAGGTTTCTTGCATACGCCGAACAAGTTTCTTACTTATCGAATGCGCGGCTGGCATGATGCGTACCCATAAATAAAGCAACGAACCAAAAATTGGTAATATGCTGACAATCACAATCCACGCTATTTTATAGCTTTGATCGGTATCGCGTTTTAAAATCGTAGCAATCAGAATAATTGAAATTGCTAAATTTAATAAATAATAGGAATAGAAATTTTCAAAAATATTGATTAAGAAAAGAACGAATACTGCTATTTGAATGAGCACTAACAGTATGGTAGGCGTCATTTGATTGAGAAAAAGCCGTATAAAGATATTGGTCTTTTTCCGCTTGCGAATAGTTAAATCTTTCTTTTCCATAATTACCTAAAGATAGCACCTAAATAATAGACAATAATTACTACTTTTCCTAGTAAAAAAACACCTGGCTAAAGAAATTCATTAAAAACAAACAAAATAATTGCAAGTAATAGATAAAATCTCTATATTTTAAGTGAGCAAATTTTGCTAGCAAGAAAGGGCCGGGAAATGGAATCATTTCGTGATCTATTAGTCGAAACAGAAGATATGGCCGATATACTATTATACGGGCTACCTTTTGATCAAAATGCCTCGGTTGGCAAGGGTGCTTCAAAAGCCCCCGATCGTCTTCGGTTTTTAAGTGGCTTCCTGCCTGCCTTAACAAAGGATGGATATCTACTTAACCACGTTCGTCTATTTGATGAAGGAAATGCCGATAAACTAGATTACTCGGTTTTGCGGGCGAAGTCTCTTTCTTTACTTGAGAAAAAGAAATTTGTGCTTTTTATTGGCGGGGATCATAGTGTCAACATTGGAACCATTGATGGATTTATTAGCTACTGCCAAAAAGTTAATAAAAAACCCGGTTTAATCCATATTGATGCCCATCCTGATATTTGCGATGAATATGAAGGCAGTCATTTCTCTCATGCGACTCCCGTACGGCGCGCTATCGATAATGGTATCGCGACAGAAGATATCTGCTTAATTGGTATTCGTGGCTACGAAGAGCAGGAAGTCATTTACTTTGCTTCGCATCCCGAAATAAAGATATTCAATGCCTCTTTTATTCTAGAAAATGGACCGCAAAAAGTAATTGACTATCTAAATGAAAAATTTAATGATGACTATCTTGTTTATTTGAGTTATGATATCGACGCTAATGACCCTGCATTCGCTCCAGGCACGGGAACTCCGGAAGCCTTTGGACCGAAGTCAACCGATCTACTAGCCATTATTCTATCGGCCTTTAAACATCTCCCTATAAAGATGATGGATTTGGTCGAAATTAGTCCACCTCTCGATAATAACGACATAACTTCGTGGCTTGGATTAAAGACGCTTTATGAAATATTCTATGTCTTGCAACAAAAGAAAGAAACCTTATAAGAAAGAACCAAAAAGATAAAGAAATGAAACACATTACGCTTGACGCCTATGGTGGGAATCCTCGCCAACTTGATGACATCAAATTAATTAATGAAACGCTTATTACCTTAGCCTATAAACTAAAACTGGCACCAATTTGCCCACCGCAAATTATTCCTTACTATTATGGCAAGGTAAAGAAAGATATCGGGGTGTCATCCTTTGTCCTTTTAGAGGGTGGTCATATTACTATTCACACCTTTCCTCTTCGGGAATGCTACTTCTTAGACATTTTTACCACTAAAAGCTTTGATGAAGATCAAGTAGTTCCATTTTTGCAGACTCGGCTCTCATTTGAACTCAAGTCATCGGTTTTTATTTCTACCGATCGCAGTAAGCCCAGTTTTGAAATGGCACCATACAGTCCAAAAGATGATTTTGGCCCCCACCTAATGGGTGAAGTAAAAAGTAGCACCGTCGTTGATATGGAGCACATGGCTGATTTTCTTGAAAATATTGTCTTTGATATAAATATGGACCCAATAACCCGGGCTTTTGTTTTGAAATCAACAATGAAGAACCCTAAGTTTTTATCTGGAATTATCGTTATTGCGCAAAGCCATATTGCTCTTCACTATGAATATAAAACTAAAAAGATTTATGCCGATGTTTTCTCTTGCCGTCCTTTTGATTATACAGTTGTCCGTAGCCATATTGAAAAATTAGGCGAAGTAAAATCACTGTCTTTAGTTGCTAGAGGAGCGATGCACATTGATAAGATTAAGGCAAATATTGCTCATGATGAGCATTTGGCCTCAATGAAATGGCAAAAAATTATTCGTCGGTAATTTAAAATAAAAAGATCTTAGTTTTGATAATATACCAATCTTGCTAAGATCTTTTTTTATTAGTTACTTTCTTTATTAGTTACTTTTTTTACTTGAACGATTTACAAAATAGAGAAGGGATATTATTCCCGCAAAAGCCAATTCCAAGTATGAGCATCATCCAGGGATTGGAAGTGGCTAATGGCTCACGTCCATCTCTTACCGAAAGTAGATTACCACTACTATCAGTAGCAAATGGTTCATAACCATACTTGTTAACGATGAATTGATAGCGGGCGCGAGCGGACGCAATAACCTCGTCGTTTGAAACAATAAATGTATCTTTGGCTTCATCAAGCATAAAGGAATACTCATCTGTTAGTTGATCCCAATTAGTTAAACTTACATTAAGTGCCAAACACTCGTCCTTCGTCATATCGATGAAGTACTGCGCGTAAGCTTGGGCTTGATCTTCACCGGTAAAGGCTGCTCCTTGAGCGGAATAATCAATGGTAATTGATGCTAAATTGCTCACTCCCGAATCAGCTCCTGTAATTTTAAAGAACGTCGCATCGTCCACGGTATATGTTAGAACATTTCCGCTGATAACAGGCGAAACGGCGGTTGAGGGGTTTTGACTCGAACCGACAAACAGATTAGGTATACCCGCACTGCTGCCCGTTTTAGTAAGAATGATTGAAGTCATGGGACTGAGAGCTTCGTTATTATAAAAAGCAGAAACGCCCGATCCTTTTTTTACTTGGATAGAACTGCTGAAATTTGCCACGTTTTTGAGCGTAAAATCGTGTCCTTCTAACTCATATGTTGTCTCCGATGTTGGATAAGACGTTGGAAAGCCCGAGCTAATAGTTAAGACGTCTTGCGTGGTACTGCTTGGGTTTGCTTCTGCCCCATCGTTTGTTACCAAAATATCGTAGTTTCCCACCAAACCTTGATAGCGAATTGTCACTTCTTGTTGGCCTAATTTACTCGTGTCAATTGAATCATAGGTATAATCGGTAATAACACTATCTTCACCAAGGTCATCTACATAATGGGCAACTATGCCATTAGGAGCAAAAACACTCATATAAGGAATATACTTATCGGCTCCGGTGCTATCGATCCATAAATATGGCTCGCCATCGGTGGCTACTTGAATTTTAACAGTGTCGGTAAATCCCCCATCTTCACTTGTCGCTGTTAAGACAGCAATGCCTTTCTTAATTCCTTTAACCAGTCCATTTTCGTCAACAGAAGCAACGGATGGAGCCGATGATGACCAGTTTATTGTCTTATTGCTAGCATTGGCCGGTAAAACCATCGCTTCGATGGAGGTTTCTTGCCCAATATCCAAATTTACCACATCTGGAGTAATACTTATTCCCGTTGCCGCAACTAAATTGGGATCGACGGTAATCGTGAGTGAATCCACTTTCCCGCCATCATTCGTTGTCGCCTTGATAACCGTTGTTCCGCCCATTTTTCCACTGACAAGTCCCGAAGAGGAAACCGTCGCAACCGTGGGATTGCTTGATTCCCAAGTAACGCCTTTTTCACTAGCGTTAGTCGGTAAAACTTCCGCTTTCATCTGTGTACTCATATTGATGCCAATCGTGGTTTTCAAACTGCTTACACTGACACTTTCAACTGCCACTGGTTCCGAATAGGTAGCAATAGCATTTAATACCGCTTCGGTAGGAGCACTTTGATTGGGTTCTGGCAAATACTGATATATGCGGGCCGCGTACTCCGGGTGATCAATAAAAGGATTACGGGCATGATGCCATCTTTCAGCAACCGTTTGATTACGGGCAATTTCAAATTCGCCGGGTGGTTCTAAATAATGCCATTTCAGCAAAACTGATAGTTTGCCAATATAACCTTCCTTAAGTGTTACGTTATTATCGTGAAGCGTAACAACGTATGTGCTGTTGTTTTTGTAACGCGTTGCAACATACATTAAAATACGCGCAATCTTTCCTCGTTCACCTGCCGCAGGATAAAACTGATCGTCATTTTGGCCATTAGAATTATTAAAAGCCGAAGAATAAACATAACTGTCTGGAGTTCCATCTCCATAATCATAACTTCCTAATTCAGGAACTTTGTAGCTACTGCCAAAGCTGAGTTCATCAAAAGCGGATGAGCCCCGTTTCGAGTTAACTCCCGAATCAGCCGGCCAAACATTAAAAGCATCCGCTCCTGGACTTCCAGCCGATTCAGTCCTTGTCCCATTTCCATACCAAGAAGCCGGCCAAACATGCTCTTTATTTGAACTAGAAGGCATACTACCTGCCGAAAAAGTACGGTAGCTATTGGTATAGACCATCCGCATTTTGCCAGGATGAGAGCTATCAACATCCGAATATTGATAAATATCCGGTAATGAACTATAGGAGTGACTGACAAATCCGCTGCTCGTTAGCGTGGAAAGAGCCACCATCAAGTTTTCGCCCGTCAAAGAATCATCAATCCCGCTATAGTAGTTATCCGCATCGGCATAATCACTGGCCCCACTATCAGCGTTAGCCAGTAAAGCATTTGTGTGTAGATAATTACTTATCGCCTCAACGGGTGTAAGTGAAAAAGGAACTAACAATCCCGTTACGGTTAAGGTACCAAAAAGAAGGCGCCTTAAATTATTTTTACCCATACCATAATCTCCGTTCTTATATGTGGGTTTATTATAACTAACGCCCAGTCAAAAACAAAGTATTTTTCCATAGTTAAGTCAATTAAGTAATTAAAAAACGTCATTATTTAAACAAAAGATATTAAGTTATATCAAAACCTCAAAATAAAGCGATATCGATTTTTTTAACCAAACTAATTTTTTTATTTATAAATCCACCATAGTTCATAAAAGAAAGGCTCTTTTCATCAACGACGGCAAAGTTCCCGCTGAGAAAGTCCCCTGGATTTATAAAGGTAATTCCGTCGCGACTAAAGAAATCGCGATGATGGGTATGGCCAAAGATTACAATTTCCGCTTCAAGCCGTTTTGCTTCTTCAACCAGCCTTTCGTAACCACGCTTAGTTTGATAGCGATGAGAATGAGTTAAAAGTATTTTTCGTTGATTAAAAGTAATCAAGACATCGTTGCTATTAAAACTATCACAATTTCCCGCAACATAATACGCCTGATGATTATCAAGCAAAAGTTTAGTATCAGCATCCATATCTCCTGCATGAAATATCGCGTCGTATTCGTAGTTTAATATCGGCTCAATTGAGCGATAATGAGAATCACTAATCAGTAAAATTTTCATTAAAAACTTTCCTTTAAAATCTTATAGACGTCATCGGTTGTTAGTGTTTGATATGATGTTGGATAGCAACTAACCGAAGAAGCAATCGCTTTTAATTTGCTCTCATCGCTTATGCCTAACTCTCTTAATGAAGAGCACATTTCACTTTTCTTAATAAAATCGGCTAAAGCATCAATACCTTCATTGGCTACCGCTAAATCGGTTTTTTTATCCGGATCAACATTAAAAACATTAATGGCGAATTTTTTGAAACGCGCAACTGCAAATGGTATTTTTTGCCGGTAATAAGCAATAGAAACTGCTGCTAGCCCCATACCATGAGCAACATCGTAATAAGCCCCAATTTGATGCTCAATGGCATGAACTTCCCAATCGCCATCTTTACCCGGATCTAAAGTTCCATTTAACGCCATCGTGGCATCCCACATAATATTGCTTCTCGCGACATAATTATAGGGATCTTCTATCGCAACTTTGGTATTTCGCATCACATTTTTCAATATTGCTTCCGCCAAATCATCCGAGAGATTATCTCCGTCATCCGCGCTAAAATAGGTTTCCATAATATGCGACATAATATCAAATATTCCGCTAAGCATCTGATATTTGGGAACCGAGTAAGTAAACTCGGGATTCAAAATTGAAAATTGAGGATTAAGCTCAATATAACCGGTTCCTTTTTTTAGCATCGCTTCCGTGTTAGTAATAACCGTGCCCCCATTCATCTCGGACCCTGTTCCGGCCATAGTCAAAATTGAGGCAATTGGTATCAGCTTTTGGGAAATCGGTTCGTGTTTAACCCAAAATCGATTCCAGGCATCATCATGATAACTGGCCAAAGAAACTGCTTTAGCACAATCAATCGTGGATCCACCACCTACGGCTAAAATTAAATCAATCTGTTTTTCGCGAACTAATTTTGCCCCTTCCAAGACTTTTTCATATGTTGGATTAGGCATAATACCTGCAAATTCAACAATTTCTACTTTGCACTTTCTTAGTACGCTTATAACTAAATCATATATACCATTTCTTTTTATCGAACCACCACCATACGCTAAAAGGACCCGCTGATATTTCCCCGTTATTTCTTCTTTTAGATTGGCTAAAGCATCAACTCCAAAATATATTTTTGTCGGATTGTGATAAATAAAATTTCCAAGCATAACATTACCTCGTTATTTTATTATAGCAAAGGTAATTAACTTGTTATCATTTGAATAACTTATTTACAAAAAAAGGTGACATAATGTCACCCTGTACAATATGTTCATCCGGATGGGAATGAGATGACCATATAGTAACCGATTGATTATTCTACAAGACGTTAGGATCTCCGTTTTCAAAAATAAGGCTGGCGATACTTTGCGAATAAAAGTCAACAAATGGGTTTCTATTACCTTGAGTATCAAATATTGCCTGGTTTCTAGCTATTTCCTCTAAAGAAACCGGGTCTTGAATATTCCACTCAAGAAGAGTGTTCAAATAGCCATAGTATATTGTTCCTTCAATAGCGTTGGCATCCCACTCATCTACCAATGTTAAGTGCGGATACATAAGAGTCATATAAAAGAGGATGCGAGCGATATCACCGATAAACTCTTCCCCCGGGTAAAATGCGCCACTTTGTAGGTAAGGAGACTTAGAAGTTCCATTCCTCTCCCCAAAAAAGTGATCACTATGGAGTGTTTGGTTGGCATAGCGAGCCGCACTCCATAAATTATGCATATCGGAAAAATGACCTTTGTTCGTCTGTTCCGGGCGATAGTCAAACGATCCGTCATTAACTTCATAATCAACATAACTAGAAAGCGATCTACTTTTACTAGATGGCATAATTCTCATATTTGAACATGCCCAAATGTGTTCGCGATCTACCGAATATGTTCCATAACTATCTATGGTATAATTTCCGCCTGATGGCCAACCACCTAACGGGATGACTATATCGGTATCATCGTAAAGGATATACTGGCCACCTTTAGTGGTATTTGTTATATCAATATTAGTTGAATTCTGATATTGAACATAAGAAACTGTGTCTCTTAAGACGAAAGCCAAATCGCTGATAATGCTTTCACTATCAAAAAGTGAATAATAATAGTTGTTATAGCCCGACCAATCCACCTTTGTCTTTAAATCAGAACTAGAAGAATCGGACGAAGATTGATAAAGAGATGAATCGTCGGGCGAAGTTATTCCGAGCAGAGAGCGTAGTCGTGAACAGTCAGTCCAGTAAAAGCAATTCCTGAGTTTGTGCCTGATGCTTTGATAGCTATTCCAAAGCGCAAATATGAACCTTCGGGAATTAATCCCTGTGTGTTTACAAATAAGGTTTTAGCCGTAGCCTCTAAGCCGGCATCAATATCAACGACCGTGGTCCATGCGGTTCCTGAAGAAGAATACTGGACGTAGAAATGCTCAACATTTGATGCCGTGCCAAATGTGGCCGCGCCAGATAGAGTCAAAGCATCTATTGGCCTTTCAAAAGCAAATTTGGTTTTTATATTTGCCCATGCCGTTGCATCATCCGTTTGAACCCTAGATTCTAACTTACCGCCAATTCGAGTGCCGTTAGTTAAACTCAAATTAGCGTAATCTGCTTCCCAGGGTGATGTTGCTGAAGAATAACCGGTTGTGGTAACATTCGTAGATAAATCTTTATTAGCATATGCCGAATTAGCGCTGCTACCCCCATCTAGGAAGTTGAAAGTCATAAAAACACTACTTGGAGTTTCCGCATTAGCGGGAATAATTTGATTGACGCTTCCTATTTTTGAAGCAATTAAAATTGATCCACAGAGAATAGTGGAAATGAATGCCATCGTAAGCTGTTTTTTAGCTTTCATTGTGTTCTCCTTTGCAAAAACCATCCTTTAAATTTGGGGTTTTGCTTGATGTATTTACATCAATATAATTTAAGACAACTTAAGATAACTCTATATGACTATCCTTTAGAAACCGCTATGTAATAAAAACATAGTTTTATGTAATGAAATGAAAATTGCTTTTCCACATAATCGTGCTTATGGATATTGATAATAAAAAACTTAAAAATTCATGGCAAATAACTTTTAAATGTCGAAGCAAATTGATGAAAGAGTGGTTGTTATATAGAGGTAAATCATTTAAAATTTAACATATGATATTTACAAATAAATTTGATTTTATCAAGGGAAAAGACATCGACTTAATAATTCAAAATAAAGACTCGGGAAGCGATAAAATAATCCCTTTTTACTATTTTTCAATTGTCCTTCATGACACCAAGCACGAAGTTGGCAAGATTAGTTTGCGAATTGGTCATAATCATCACTCTTTCTATAATGGAAATATTGGCTATGAAATATATGAAAACTATCGAGGTCATAGTTACGCTTTTAAGGCCATAAGCATGATTCTTCCTTTGGCAAAGTTTCATAATATGAACTATTTGATTTTAACTTGCGACATCGACAATATTGCTTCCAAGAAAACTATTGAAAAAACGGGCGCTATATTTTTAAAGTGCATAACTCCTCCACCGGATTATGTTTTTTATTTTAAAGATATTCCTCCCCATTGCATCTATCGTTTAAATATTGAAAAAGAGGAATTATAAATGTTTAAAACTAGAAATGACAAAGCTTTCTCCCGTCTATATCTATGGCTTGTGTATACTTCTTTATTTGTTTTTATCGTTTGTTTGGGCGTTAGTGCCTATCTTTTAAGCGAACTTCCTTTTTCAACATCGAAAACAATCGGGATAATTTTGGCAATTGGCTCAATTATGGCTTTTGGCTTTTGCTGGTTAATTATATTTACAAATCGAAAAAGATATATATCCATAGTTGAAAAGCGCAAACAAGATAAAAATGAAATTACCCTCAACTCATACTTAAAGGGAGCACATCAACTTAACATCCTTTACGTTACTGTTACCGATTCGACGGCCATTAAAAATAACAGTCAAGTGAAAATCGACGAAGAAAAAATTGAGTTTGATAATTCGGCATTTTCCTGGAAGGAAATAGCCACGCCTGAATACGTATTGTTTAATGGTCTCTGGTTTATCAGTATCGGTAAAGACAAGTATCAAACTGAACATTGGCATGGTATCTTACTTTTATCGGTTCCCGAAGCCATAAAAATTATTGAGCATTATTTAGTTTTAATAGACGATAGTCGCTTCAAGCAAGCAGAAACTGAGCAAAAATTGGCGTTAGAATCAGAAGCCCTTTGGGGAAGCAACACTTTGTTACTTTGGGAGAAAATAGCTTTTATCACGATATCATTTGTTATTCCATTACTTATTGGACTCGTTATTTCTTTGAAGTTTAAACTTGAAGATTTGGGAATTATTCTTAGTACGGTTTTAAGTGTTATTCTTATCGTCGGCGTGTTTCCTTCGTTTTTCGCCCGCGGAATAAAAAAGAGCTATTTAACCAATAAAATGGGCTTTGGTCACGCTTGGGGACGAAAAAGCTTTTTTATTCCTTGGGAAAATATCTACTCACTGGAAGTAATAAAACGAAAAATTCTTATTCGTTACCATTTTGAAAATGAGGCTCAAACCAATGTCGGCATTTTAAAAATAAAATATGATTCTCGAGTACTTGACGAAATTAAAAAACTAAATCAAAAATATTTATTGAGTATTCGTATTTTAGATGATTGAGAAATATATTTATTCGTTTTAAGACTACAAATTGTCTATAATAAAAAGGGATGCGGGGGATGAAATATGAAAGCAATATTTGGGGTCAATCAAACTGATAGTAAAGGCAATCTAAGCGGAGATGAAGAAATTTTCATTAAAGCCGAAATTGACCAATTTCAGAAAGAAAAATTGGATCGTTGCATGAGAATAGCCGCCGAGCAAACAAAGCGGGCTGATTTTCCCTTATGGCTAAAAATTGTTCAACTGATTTTGCTCTTTACCTGGATTATTGTCATTGGGGGAATAGTAAAAGCCTTAATCGGTGAAACTTCTTTATCCACGGCCTATCACAACGCGCCTTATCTTTTTTATCTTGCGCCTATTGCTTTTATCGGTTGGCTGTTTCTATACTTTTATAGCAAGAGACGAAAAGCTTCAACCGAGAATAGTGATGATTATAAAAATGCCGAAGACTACTGCAATCAAGTGTTGGCGGAGTCCGAGGAGCAACTTCATATTCCAAGCGATGCCGAAAGAATTGATATTCTTTCCTTTTTCTATAAAAAAGACAATGAAGAATTGAAACCGATCAATAAGGGGTTTACAACTTTTGTCAATTTTGAAAAGCAAGTTTATGCCGACGAGACAATGCTTTATTTAGCCGATGCCACTACAGTTATTGGCTTGCCTAAAGAGGAAATGAAAAGGATTGTAAGAATCAACAAAAAAACTTTTCTTCCGGCTTGGAATAAAATGGAGAGCCTTCAAAGTTCTAAGTATTTGCTCTATCATATGAAGACAAATAGTTATGGGATGATCTTTATCCAGTATTACTTCCGTTTAGAACTCGAACATGCGGGGGAAATATACGTATTGTACTTTCCACCTTATGAACTATCTATCGTAGAACAATTAACCGGTTTAGAATGCGCTGATGAAGAAAAGTAAGTCAAGTTAATTAAAAGCTAAATTCTTAGTATTTCATCAATTTTCATTGGCCGATAATATAGATATCCTTGGATAAAAAAACAATTGTTTTCCAATAAAAAATTCTTTTGCTCAGGTTGCTCAATTCCTTCGGCAATCACCTTTAAATTTAAGCTGTTTGCTAAAGCAATTATTGATTTGATGATCGCCTTATTTTTTTCTTCAAAGTTATTTCTAAAAAACCGACTATCAATTTTGACTTCATCGACAGGCAGTTCAAAAAGATGTGAAAAATTGTTGTGACCTGTTCCAAAATCATCTAGCGCTATTTTAAAGCCTAATTTTTTAAACTTCTGAATTTGCTTAATTAGTTTATTTTTATTAAAAATCGGCTGATCCTCTGTCAGTTCAAAGGTAATATGCTGCGGATTCACATGATAGATTTTTAAAGCCTCTATTACTAGAGTAAAAAAAGCATCTGCTTGCATGGCATAGTAACTCACATTAATAGAAATTGAAGCTCCTGGAAACTGAATTTTAATTTGACTATAATCAGTAAAAACTTGCTTAATTATATAAGCGTCTAATTCGGGCATATGTCCATACCTTTGCGCTACTGGGATGAAGGTCACGGGGCTTACTGCACCGAGTGTTAAACTATTCCACCGGCAAAGCGCCTCGAAACCGGCAAATCTATTATTTCTAATATCAATCTGCGGTTGATAGGAAATAGTGATTTCTTTTTCTTCTATCGCCCGCCAAAGCGCTAAATGTATGTTGGTCTCATCACTTATTTCTTTTGCAAGAAACGGATGATATGCACACCAGTATTTTCCCGGATTATTTGCGATTGAATTTGCGGCTATTTTTGCCTTTAATAAAAGAAGATTTCCGTCTGAATCATCATTAGGATAGATGGAGCATCCACACTTTAATAGTAAGGGGAATGGCTCTTTGTGAAGGATATCCATTTTAAAGAACGCTTTAAAATAATCTTGTGTGCACTTTAATTCTTCCTTCCTTAGCAGAATTATCGTCAGTGAATGTAAGTCCAATTCGTATACTTCTATTTCGTTTCCATATATTTTTTTTAAGTAATCTATAAGTATGACACCTAGCTTTTGCGGGTGTTGCCGATCATTTATTAACTCAAGGCTGGTGCAATTTATAATTTCTATATGGATAATTTTGAAAGTCATAAAACCTTTCTTGATATGATTATTCAAACTTGTTTGAAATAATTTATTATTTTCATCGGCATTAATATCCTTATGGGGTCTTACCTTTTTTTGGATGGTATCGAATAAAGCAATAAGAACCAAATACAATATAGTTAGCAAATACGAAAAACAAATAATCTCTATTGCGATAGTAGCTTTTTTATCAACAAATAAAGCTATGCCTAATCCGAGAATAAGTATGAAAAAAAATACTGGAATTAAGAATAATATAAAGTGACGCTTACTAAATACTTTTATAGTGGTTATCCTCATTTCTAAACGAGTGCTTGAACCCAATCGGGTATAAATACGTTGCTACTATTGCGAAAAGTGCGATCTGTAAACGATTCATCAGTTTCATCCTTGGTAGTTCTACTATCGAATAAAATACTTTTATCGGGACTAATAATATATCGCACTATCGTCTTCGTTCTAACATTGCGAAACTGAAGTAAATAGTTTCCATCAGAGAGTATTCCCCCGCTATATTTTTCTATGTCATCAATAGCCTGTAAATCAGAATAAGGAAGTACGGATAAACGAAATAATGCATTGATCGTGACTAAGGCCTCGCCAGTAATTATCAGTTGATTGTTAGTTACATAGTTTTTCCCATAACCAATAGTATCGGTTAAATAATACTCATTAACTATATTTTCTTCCCCTTCACTTAAAGCCGACAATTGAAGATATAAATTTGTTTCATCGATAAAGACTTTTTGTGTTTTTGTCATTTGCCGATTCGCTTGACTATATACTTCAATAGCAGTCTCTTTACAAAAGGGAAATTTAAAATAATCAGTTAGAGCATATTCAATAATTGAATAGGCGTCATTATGGGAAATAGACCTAGTGAACACATAATCATTGATATCAAAGCGCAAAGAGTAACTATCCGGAGGCAGCTTAGTTATATTTGCTTTACAACCTACTGTAATGGGAATAATCCCAAGTAGAATAAAATTTGGTTTTTTCATGTAAATTTTCCTTGAAACACCTATTGATGGGTTGAATTATTATTGCTTGTTTTATCAAATCAAAAAATGCGTTTATTGCTTAATATCATCATTTGCTTCTATTAGTTTTCGACGTTTCTTATATAAAGAACTATTAGCATTGTCAAAAAAAGCAGAAATTGAAAAAAGCGTAAGCAAGAAGAAAACATATAAGGTCCCAAAGTTACTTTGTAAGAATAAGGCAAAATGCCCAACCTTTGGAATAAATACGCCATCAAATTCACCGATAATTTGATCGTAATAAACATTAGGCCAGTCGCTAAATTGATTGGCGTCTCCTCGAAAAACATAACTTGGTTTTTCCGCATCATTGTCAATATCGTAAAGGCGATGAATAATCGTAATTCCCTTTTCGTTTTTATAAAGATAAATATTATAAACTGTCATTTCTTCCTCTTGTGGCTTCTTTTTTATTCGAATAAAATCTCCTTTAGAAAATTGCTCGTCTTCCATTTCTAAAGATATATAACCAATTTCCGCATTAACGGTACTAGTTTGGCTCATCGAATCTGATCCAACAACCAATACCCCATTATTGCCAAATATAAAGTAATCACTCGTAAACTTTGAGAAGATGATAAGACCTAGACTAAGAATTAGAAAAAGAAAAAAAATCGTTTCAAAAAAAGCTATTGCTTTTGACTTTTTCTTTTTAGACATTTTCCCTCAATTATCTCTTTATCTAAAACGCCATCATCAATTTTCTTTTGCTCTTTTTTGTAAAGTGAAAAATAAACGACTGTTGCTCCAATTAAAATAGCCGCGCCTATAATGACCAATAATAGAAAAAAGATTTTGCTTTTTTGATCCATAATGTATCGCATTACTCCTATAAAACAATATTTGCTAAAGGGCATCCTTCTTTAAAAAGATGCCCTTATATTTAAAATTTCAATTCTAATCAACGGTTAATTTAAGCAGCAGTGACTGTGACAACAATTGATAAATTAAGATTTTCCGTTCCAATTGATGTCTTCATTGTATTATATAGTGCCTGCGTAGTCGGAGCCTGCACCAACCTCCCAAGTGAATGTTGGTAGGTTAATTGAACCAGTGTAGATACTATCATAAAGTGAACTTTGAAGATTTGAAGCATTGGTTGTTGCATTAGTAGCGATACTAATATAATTATCAAGACTAGCATCTAATGTCCAGGTGCACGCAGCTGCAACCGTAAAGCCCGCCATATCTCCAGGAGCAGTCCACGTATAAGCAATAGCCGTAGCAGGACTTATAGTAATATCGCCATCTTCTGGCCCGCCTAAGACTAACTTATAATTGCCTAAAGTAGATGTTATTTCCACCGTTCCGACCGATGTCGTAGTACTAGAAAAATCGATGCTGATTTCACCCGAGGTATTAGTCGTTCCCGTCCCAGCGAAGGTCCAAGAAGCAAAAACAGTACCCGATAGGGCAAATAGTGAAATTAAGTAGACTAATCCGGCTTTTGTTTTTTTCATATTTATTACTCCTCCAAATTTATTGAGTGTAAAACGAATGTATGCTTTTTAACAAAAAATTTATGTGCATAAAACTATGACTGTAATGAAATAACAATTTTTAGTAATGAAGTATCTACTGAAGTAACGTAAATTTTTCTACTATTTAATTGACTCGCCAAGATTACTGACTAATAATAATGTTCGCTTTAAAGACAGTTTACTTTTATTGATTTTAATGACTAATGGTGTTTTCTCATATTTTTCAATGGTCGAGGCGTTGCCAAACGGAATGCCGGATTCAATATATCTTCTTGGATCAAGAGCAAGAAAAACACGGATGTGCGATTTAAAAGCAACCAGCGAACAGGCTATATCTCTATGAGAATAAAAGCTTTCCTTATTTCTACTGATTCGTGGCTTATAACCATCAGGCAATGAGTTTTTCACGTAAAATTTGATAGTTGTTTATTACTTCTGGGCTTAATTGATTTATGCGTTCGATAAAGGTCAGTCTTTTTTTTCTTATTTTACCTTGAAGTTCGCTAAACGGTTCTACCGATTCGGTCAAGTTTATGGATTCACGGATTTCAGGAATGGTTAAAAGTCTAAACTTTGATTCCTGGGTTAAGGTATTCTTATTTAAAATAATTATTTCCATAAGAAAGGCTATCCGTTGATTAAGAACCTTTTTTTCGTCTTCTAATGTTTGAATTTGCTTTTTCTTTGAATTAAAGAAAAGCGAATGCTTATTCTTTGTCATTTTGCTCAGGCTCCACTTCTTTTGGTTTATGCCTTTTGCTATTCCAAACAATTTTGCCGATAAAACGTTTCTTGTTTTTTCGATCTGAAGAAGAACTTTCAGTTTCTTCCGTATCATCTATCAGATCGCTTTGTAAAGTTTCTTTGACAGTTTCATTATTTTCAATTATTGGCGCAATTAGAATACTTCTTGAAGCTCGCTTCTTAAGAAGAAGATATATTTTTCTTTCAAATATTGATGATGCAGTCAAGATTGTAACTATGCTAAGCAAAATGTAAAATCCATAGTAACTTTGCGAAAATAAAACCACCATCCCAATGTCGGAAATGAGGACACGGTTATAAACTCCAATAATATCTTCATAATTAACATATTTATCGTCCGACCCAATATTAGCGTCACCCCGAAATAGATAAGTGTTCGTATCACCTCTATTAATTTCGTACAAGCGATGGATAATTGTTTTTCCATCTTTTTTGTAAGCGTAAATTTGATAGAGAGTTATGTCTTCTTCTACCGGCTTATCATCAATGATAATAATGTCACCCAAATCAAATTGTTGAGCTTCCATTTCAGCCGTTATATACCCTTTATTTTTGTTTGTTTTACTAGTATAGCTCATCGATTTTGAAGCTACGACCAAAGTGGTGGAATCATTATATGGAAATAATTCACCACTAAATTTTGTGTATGCCATAGTACCGATAATCGCCACACATAGCAAAATAATTAGTGAGTTTATTAAGCTATCAAAAAAGTTATTTCCTTTTTTGATCTTATCAGATGAATTAGCTATGTCTTGATCATAACTGCCAATATCAATCAAAAACTTTTCTTTTATATAAATGGCTTTTAAAGCTAATATATAAAAGCAAATAATACTAACAGAAGCCACTATCATGCTAATGATAATGGCTATTTCTAAAGCACTCATATTTGTTTCTCCCTATTCCATAAAAGTTAGGCTAATCCTAATTTTTAATTTTATAAAAATTATTACGGAACTACTGTGGAAGAAAGGCACACACATCTAAGACAATTTTGCAATCTGCAACCGCCGCAAGCATAGCTGCCAATTCGGCACTAGTTGTCGGTTCATTTGTATAGGTAAAAGTAGGTAAAGAAATTTCATCTTCGCCAGTGCCTGTTGGATCCATGTTCCACTTTTGCTATTGTCGCTACCGCCAGAAATTTCTATATAGTCCGCTAAAGCATTAGCTTGCCGCCCTTCAATATCGTCAGTTAGTATCCACGTATATGTGAATGTTAACGCTTCAATCTCTGTTTCCGTAACGCCTTCGTGGCTATATCCAACCGTGATGCTATAAGGATCTGGTGCCGAGTCGCTTTCTGCCGATTGATCACCTGGCTTTTACTTTAAAAGAAATACCACCTTGATCTAATTCTAAATACCAACTTGATAAATCATCTAAAACTGTAACTGCCCCAACGCTATCGCTGGTTTGCGTGACAACCACACCAATAAACTCTTTATCGTCAGCATAATCGGCCCCGCCAAAAACCCAAGCCGCGTAACCCACTGAAACTAGTGATAGGCAGGAAACAACCGTAATTAATGAAACTTTTAAATTGTTTTTTCTCATATTTTTCTCTCTTTTTAAAACTTTCCCACAAGCCCCGTTTAATTAATCGGGCACAACATCAGCATGAAGATTCAAAGTAATTGCTTCGCCAATAAGCACCTCAATCATTTCTTGATGCTCTAATATGTTCGATGGTTTTAATGGGGTGAACTCCAAGGTTGGAACCAAAATAGCTATTCCGTCGAGCCAAGAGCCACTAACACCACCAGTCAATGAAACATACCTAGCCAATCCACTTGATATGGTCCATTCGTAACTAAGTTCCAAGTGCACATCAGGTGTAGTAATTTCACCAATCACATCTATAGGTTACTGATGGGAAAGAAACATCACTTTCGAGATATTCACTTCCCGCTCGAGATTTGAATGTAATTGCTGATTGATCTAGTTCAAGGTACACTTTTAGCAGGTCTTCCCGGACTTCAAAAGCAATCTCATCCGATATTTCCTCACCTGGGGTTACGTTTACTCCAACGTTAGCGGAGTAATCATATATACCCTCAACGCCAAAAATCCAAGCCGCTAATCCCGTTCCAGCCAGGCTTAAACAAGCCAATATTGATAGAATAGAAATCTTTCCAGTCGCTTTTTTCATGTTTTTTATCTCACTTTCATTTGATAGAAGTAAAATATATGCACTGGATGATTTTTGGTAGTATCGTGTAATGAAACAATATTTTTTAGTATTGAAATGAAATTTTTCGTTCTTTACTTTTAAAGTGGATATGTGAAAATAAAAATGTAGGAGGATTCGTCTTATGTATCACATTGCCCTATGCGACGATGAAAACAGTGTTTTAAACTTTTATCGTGATCTCATTAATTCCTTAGCAAAGAAAAACGGATGGCAGATCGATATAAGAGTGTTTTCAAGTGAAAAAAATTTTATGCTCTACCTTGATAAGAATCCGTTCTCTTTTGATTTGATTGTTTTTGATATTCTACTTGGTAATGCCAATGGTGTGGAAATTGCGAAACAGGTGCGAGAAAAAAATGATGTCGTTCAAATAATTTTTCTCACGACCTCCAAAGATTTTGCCCTTTCTTCATTTGCGGCTAACCCTTTTTATTACTTGGTTAAAAATCAAGATGAAGAGAAGTTTGAGCAAGTTTTAAACAATGTATTTAAACATATTGGTAATAATTCGAATGATTTATTTGTATATCAAAAGGTCAATACAACTTTTTCAATACCAATCAAAACCATCAAGTATTTCGAAAATTTTGGACGGGAAGTGCTTATTGTTATGGATGATTTAGAAAATATAAGTTTTTATGATGGATTTAATTCGCTGGAAAAAAGGTTAAAACCCGGCCATTTTGCACGCATAAGTCGCAGTCAAATTGTCAACTTTTCGTATATTTATAAAGTTTCAGCAAGTCAAGTTTTTTTAAGAACAGGGGAAACTTTAAAAATGTCTGTTCACTTCCGTGAGACTTTTGAAAAGGCTTTTAGCCATTTTCTTCTAGGAGAGTAAATGAATAATGGAAATATTATATTTTTTCTTGGCAAGTTTACCCACTCTTGCTTATCTTTTTTGGGTTATTAAATTCTACCGAGAATGCCTTTCTTTTCGCTTTAAACACTATGTCCCTGCAATAATTACCCTTGCTTTATCTATGTTAGTTTATATATCCCGCTGGCCATTTCTTTCATCCATGTTTTATCTTCGAGAAATATTACTTGTCGGCGCTTTCTATATTCAATTCTATTTGCTTTTCAAAACTAATTGGCGCACTTCGTTTTTTGTAAGTCTTCGTTATGTATTTAAAATCTATACTTCACTTGTGTTTACGACCGCAATTATCTCATTGATAAAAAACTCATATGATTCGCAAGCCATGCTAGATAATTTAGAAATTCACTATTTGGCCTATGGCTTAGCGATGATTCTTTCTATTCTAATGTTTATCATTTTCACTAATCTGGTCCGTTTTAAAAAAATAAAGCTTTTCTTTGAGAATCCGCATATGATGCAAGCAATGTCTGTTTTTCAAGCGATTGCTGTTGTTTTCCTGTTTTTTCTTGGTGATGGAAATCGCCATAGTTTATCAATCGGCTGGTTTAATGGTGTCTTAATTTTTTATACGGTTGCTATTGAAATATTAGAATTTTTCTTAAGAATAAAGCTTACTGATATCAATAACGCCATCGAAATAAAAAGCAATGCAAAGTATTATGAACAGCAATTAAGTCTGCAACTAAAACATTATCAAGATTTTGAACAATATCGCGAAGGTATCAGTCATTTTAAACATGATCACATTAAAATTCATCAGGCAATACGTCAGTTAGTTGCGGAGAATAACAATAATGCTGCTATAAAAATTTTAAATAAACTAGATGATGATTTTTCAAGCTTAAATGAATTAGAGGGACAATACTCCAATTCTTATTTAGTTAATGCCATTATTCGGGACTATAAAAAACGATTAAAAGCAATTGATGTCAGCATCGACTGTCTACTGATGATTCCCCAAGAGATTAAAATTAATGATCTCGATTTGATCCGTCTTTTCTATAATGCTCTCGATAATGCTTACGAGTATTTTTTATCCGACAAAATAGCCATAAGAAAAATTTTTATCGAAACCAAATGCATAAACGATTGGTTTATCATTTCTATTATGAATGGCGTAAGTCATAAAATAAACAATCACCATTCGACCAAGGCGGATAAAGACAATCATGGCCTTGGCGTGAAAATATTTGATCACATAATGAACAGGTATTCAGGATTCGTCACCTACGATAGTGTAAAATTGGAAAATAATTTATTTTACCGGGCGAATTTTCACTTTCCATTGATGAATAAAAAATAGTACAGATATTTAAGAAACAACTTTATAAAACATTTGGATCGCCAGATGCGAAAATATACGAAGCGATATTTTGCGAATAGAAATCGACAAATGGATTGCGGTTCCCTTGTTGCGCATAAATTGTGTTATTGCGCTCTGTTTCATAATAACTGACGGGGTCCTCCATATTCCATCTTAATAGAATATCTAAATATCCATAATAAATTGAACCTTCGGTTTCCAAACTATCTCGATTTACTAACGTAAGATATGGATACATTAAAGTCATATAAAAGAGAATTCTTGCTACATCTCCCCGATACTCGTCTCCCGGGTAAAAAATTGAATTGGCAAGATATGGTCCTACTGAACTACCATTTTCATCACCAAAGAAATGGTCGGAATGTGAGCCGTTGGGACTTGCAAGAGCATTCCACAAATTGTGTAAATCACTAAAATGTCCCCGGTTAGTATTGTCTGGACGATAATCAAATGATCCATCATTTTCCACAAAATTTACATATCCATCTAAAGTACGGTCAGAGTTGCTAGGCATGATACGCATATCACTACATGCCCATACGTGTTCACGATTTAACGTAATGGAGAATCCATCGCCCGTAACAACTCCGCCATCGCCCCAGCCATCAAGTCCGGTGGCTGTCACTTTACGGTAACTAGTTGATCCTGGGATATCATACATGACAACTTGGCTATCGTTGTCATATTTTGAATATACATAACGAGCATCACCATAACTGACATAATTTATTGTATTCCTTAATAGGTGTGCTAAGTCGTAAATTTCATTACTGCTGCTAGTCAAAGATGAGTAGAAGGTTACAGTTGACCAATCAATGCTGCTTGGAGTCGATGAACTAGAAGATGCAATTGATGTAGTGCTGCTGCTCGAAACTTCAGAACTTGATGGTTCATCGGAACTGCTCGTACTTCCTCCGTCGCCAACATAAAATTCAATTCGCGATATCCAAACGCGTTTGACCGTAGTTGAAAATGTAAAAGTTGATGTATTTAAATTATCAAAGGTCAGTAATTGATATTCAGAACTAGTTGAATAATTTGCTGTCGGATAGATAAAATCATCTGCCTGCGTAACTCCATTGACTTGCAGTTTGCCCCCATCGGTATTCCAAGCATGCGCTGTGACCAATACACGAGAAAAAACCGCCGATGAAAATGCAATCGTAAAAGCGCCAGTAGCACTGCTTGTTCCAATTCTGATCGCATTTGAATCGCCGGATACTGTATTTTTGGAGTATACACTCGCAAGCGATGATAAAGTATAAGATGGTAGATTCCCTGTTGCATCAAACTTTGCTTTTAACAAAGTATCATTTAGCAGTGAGCCAAATGTGTTAGCAGCATCACACATATTTAATTGAATCAAAGCATCTGGAGTAGCCACCCCATAAGCGGTAGTATCTTGTCTTTGGGCATTAATTTGTGAGCTGATAGGTTAAAAGAGAGGAAACAACAAGTAGACTAGTAACAAATAAGAGGTCTTTTTTCTTTTTCATAGATACCTGTACTTAAATTTTTAAAATCATTAAAAACTATTTCTTATGTTTTGATTATAGACTTATCAAAAATAAGCGTCAAATTACTAAATAATTAAATAGTACTATCATCTATTTATTACAAGATTTTCATCCATCATTAATTCATTATTTTGTTTATAAAATGCCTTACTATTTTTCATAAGATATGGCTATAGTATCTAGGAGTGAATGGAGCTGATATCCGAGTTGTTCAAGAACTGCTTAAACACTCAAGTATTTCTACTACCGAAATATACGGAAGTGGCTAGTAAACGAAAGATAAAGGCCCTACAAAAATTCAACTACCGTAATAAGATTATGAACTGATTAATTATTAATTAAGAAAAAAAGGATAAAATCACTTATACTTTTTTTGATCGTCAAACGCTTGTTTCATAGTTGGATTATTCCGAGTAAGCTTTTTTATCGTCAGGTCCTCAGCTTTATTATTGGCTAAACGCAAGTTATTTTCGGACGATAAAAGGGCTTCTTTCGTTTTTGTCAAATGATCTATCGTCTTATCAATCTCTTCAATCGCCCGCGTAAATCTTTCGCTGGCCAATCGGTAGTTATTGGAAAACTTACTCTTAAAGTCATTTAACTCATCTTCAAAATGTGTAATGTCTACATTCTGATTCTTAATTTCCATCAACTGGCGCTTCACTTGTGAAGACTTTAGTGAAGCATCACGAAGGAGAGTAATGATCGGAATAAAAAATTGGGGACGGATAACATACATCTTAGGATAGCGATAAGATACATCGACAATTCCTTGATTATAAAGTTCGTTGTCGGCTTCTAAGAGCGAAACAAGGATCGCATATTCACACCCTTTTTCATTTCGATCGCGATCAAGTTCCTTAAGAAAATCTTCATTCTTATGCTTAGTCGAGGTTTCATCCATCTCATTTTTCATTTCAAACATGATGGAAACAATCTCCGACCCATCGTCCTCGTAATCCTTAAAGATAAAGTCGCCTTTACTTCCCGATTTGGCATCGTTATCTTTTTCAAAATAAGCATTTTTAAAGGCTGTGGCCCGCAACTTATTAAATTCAATATCACAATGCTGCTCAAGCGTCTCTCCCACCATCTTAGTCGAAGCGCGAGCTTTAAGATCTTTATAATAATCTACTTCAGTCTGTTTATCTTTAATTCGCCGTTCAAAATCATCTTTTAGATTTTGCTCATTGATTTTCTTTAAATTTTCAGCCTGTTCTAATTCAGCTTGAAGTTTAATAATTTTTTGATTCTTTTCCTCAAGCTCTTTGGCGCTCTTAGTTGCCACTTCATTAATGGCCACCGATTTGCGATCTGGTTCACCTTCTAAACGAATCTTTAACTGCTCATTTTCCTTTTCCATACGCGCTAGATTTTCCATCGCCGACTTTTCAGCTTGAGCCTTAACCAAATCAAGTTCCACTTTTGATTGCTCATTAGTCTTTTTTAAATCATTGGTCAACTGTGCAATCTTTCTTTCTTGGTCCAAAAGCTCGTTTTTATAATCATTAACCGTCTTGGCTAATTCCGCATCTTTCTTTTGCTCGGTTTGAAGAGTAATCAACTTCTTTTGTTGCTCAATCGAGCGCTCTAACTCGGCAACCTGACTTTCAAGCCGAGTCTTCTCTATAGAAAACTCCGCTTTCAATTCACTGGTCGTGGTCTTCTTCTCTTTAGAAAGTTGGTTGGCAAAATCGTTAACTTGCATAGCAAGTTTTTCTTTTTCGAGTCGTTCCTGTTCAAATTCCTTCTTAAGCCGATTTTCCAGTTCATTCAAAGCAATTTTCTTATCTGCTTCTTGCTGACGCTTTTCGGTCTCTAAAAAAGCGCGATAAGTACTTTCTTTGTTAGCTTTAATCGCATCGATAATTGAACTATTATCAACTTTCTGTAATTCCTGAAGATCAATTATGTCGCCAATTTCACCTTTTTCTTCTAATCTCAAAGTCGAAGGATCAACAATACTTACTTTAATTTTTGCCACTTAATAGCCCTCCCTATTGATGATTGAATATATTTTTCATAATTTACTAGACAACTTTATATTTATTATACGCTAAAATTTTATCTTATCTGTGTGATTGTTCCATCAATCATCTGATACACCCGATCACAGAATTCGGTTAATCGTTCATCATGTGTCACCATAATGGTTGCCTTTTTTTGTTCCTTGGTCTCCCGCTTTAAAAGTTCGATGACTTCAAAGGCATGTTTCGTGTCCAAACTTGCTGTTGGTTCATCAGCAAAGATAACATTAGGACGATGGTATAGAGCTTTAACGATTGCTACCCGTTGGCGTTCGCCTCCCGATAATTCGCTTGGATATTTATCACTCAGTTTTGAGATGCCCAGTTTAGTGAATAGTTCCCTTAACCAGTCATTTTCTACCTTGCTATGATTGATACGATTGTAAAGAAACATCTGTTCCTTAACTTTTAAAAAGGGAATCAAATTTGATGTTTGAAGAATAAAACCAATCTTCTTCAAGCGAATTTTCGAGCGCAGCTTTTCATCGAGTGAACTGAAAGGTTCTCCGTTGATAATAACTTCTCCCGTCGTTGGTGTCTGTAACCCTCCTAGAATAGTAAGAAAAGTCGATTTCCCAGACCCTGAGGGTCCAACAATGCCGACCAGTTCACCTTCGTAAGCGACAAAATTTGTCGGTTTTAGTGCATAAATGGTTTCTTGGCTGTTATGGAATTCTTTAGAAATATTTCTCATTTCAATTAATGGTTTCATAATATTGTCCCCTTCTATCCTATCGCCTTTATCGGATCGACTTTTACGATTGCACCGACGGAGAAGAGTCCTCCAAGGAAAGAAAAAATAAAGAAACTAAGCAGTATTACCGCATAAAAGAGAATGTTAACGGCAAAAGGCACCATGCCAGCAAGGAAGAACCCAGAAACAAGCGTTAAGATAATACCTATGATGGAGCCGCTCAACATCAAAAGAAAAGTCTGCGCCAATACCGATTTAGCAATATATCCACTTGATATACCTTGCGCCTTCATCACGCCAAACATACTGACTTTTTGCAAAGTTATTACGTAGATGAATATACCGAGAATAAACGCCGCCATTACGATTAAAAAGCCAATCATTATCGAGAATGTTAATACTTGAGCGGTGTATCCAGGCAAAGTATAAGCAAAGTCGCTGATTGTGTAGGCTTTTAAATTAGCGCTCATTGACTGAATATCGCCCTTCACAAAAATCGCATTATAAAATGGCTGAATTCCCTGATTATAAAACCGATAATTTTGCCAGGTGTTCATATTTGCGTAAACAATCGGAGCCGTTTGGAAAGTAGCCTTGGTGGTAATACCTTTAATTTCCCAAGTCGTATCATAGCCCGACAAACGGATTTGATCTCCGACTATATATCCGAGTTTAGCTAGCGACTGATCAATGATAATCTCATTGTTTTGCAATGAAAGGTCGACATATTCTCCGGGAAGATAAAATGAAAGGTCGTTAACTCCAAAGACATATATTTCCTCCCGATATTTATCCTCCTCATCCACCGCAACCCCATTTTTTGTGGCTACGGCTGGATATAAGCCTAAACGCTCCTCTTGGCCAGTGGTTATGACTATATCGTCGTCATTCAACATCGACATCATGATATTGTCATTAGCATCTTTATCCATGACAATGTAATCGGCTTGGATCTTATTCAAACCATTCGTGTAACTTGAAGCTAGACCATAGGCAAGCGAAGTCAAGAAAAAAACCATGTAGGTTATCAGGACAATCAAAATAACTACAATGCTGAATTTCTTCTTATTATGCATGATTTCTTTAATCGCCAAAAACATAATTTCACGCTCCCTTTGTTAATTCCATTTTATTTATTTTATATCATATTTTATTTACTAAGCAATTAAGTCGCACCAAAAATAAAACTTTATTTAATTAATATATTTTAAAGTCGGCGAAAATTAAGATACTTATTGGTGATAAGAAATAAAAAATAATTATATCGTGCCATGAACATCTATCTATGCGGCAAGCCATTGATTGATTATAAATTTATTCTCGAAATATATTGTAATTATATTTTGCAGGAATTTGGAAATGACTTTTTTAAAAACTCATCTCCTTAACTCAATTAATCACTTCATATAGTTCATCATGCTTTGCTATGATAATTTCAATTTCTAATGTGTTTGTCAATTTACTAATTCTTACCGCCTGGCAGTGTGTTTTTGTTGGGAATAACGCTAAAATTCATCTTAAATTCAGTCAATATTTCAGCGTAAATTTAATAATTGCCTTAGGATAATAATTGAATGGTTCTTTTGAGATGCCAGTTTCGAGCATTTAAGTATTTTACTTCTCTTTTGGTTTTATCATGTAGAAAACTTTTGCCTATGTAAAAACAAAGTAAGCAATTATATTATTTTTTTAACATTCCTTTTGTAAATCAATATGGTAAAGTGCAGACAAGAATATTATGTATTACTTAGGAAATTCATATTGGCCATCAGTTGTTGGTTCAAAAGTATATTGTTTAAATGTATGTGTTATAAGTATCTTTTCAAACTCATATAAGAAAAGACCCTCCTGTTAGTTGGTCTAACATTTGGGTCTCGTCTCAAAAAGGTTCTTTTTTAAAATATATTTAAGTAATGTTACTCATCATCGTCCGGAATTTCAACTTCAAACCCACCATCAAAAATGAATTTTCTCAAAAATTCATCGACTTTCATATGTATTTTTGGAATTGTCAATCTTGAGTTCTCTTTCCACTCAAAATATTTTCTAGCTAAAGAGATTTTGACTGATTGCTTAAGTTCATCGAATCTTCCGAATTCGTTGATACTCTCATATGTTACTTTCATAGACATAAATTGTCTAAGCCGTTCTTCATCAAGTCCAAAAATATACGCGCATTTGGAAATCTGATCGTTCTTAACTCTAACTTGATACTCTGTTATGTAATCCCGTAATGTTTTCCCAACAACAATATTTGCATCCCCTCTTTCGATATCTCTCAAAAATATAGATGCATATTTTTGCTCCTCTTGAGTCAATGAAGCGAATGTACTATGAAGTTCATTGAGTGTTTTTTCTTTTTCTTCTTGACTGCCACTATCAAGCGCCTTGAGATATTTATCAAATTTTGAATTCATGTAATTTGTATCAATTAAACCGGTATTAATTTCAGTCAAATAGCCATCAATTTCGTATGGAACATCTCCTGATTGACTTTTTTCGTCAGTTAATGGCAACTCTTTGTATCTAAGTGCCAAATTCAAGTAATCATTTTCTGAAAAGTTAATTTCTAAATCTTCTTTGGGATTGAAAGAATCTTCTTCAACATCTTCCCATTTGAAACCTTGTATTTTAGCGGCCTCTAAAGCTTCATTAAGTTGCCTAAATAATTTTGAGAATCTTGCTTTGGTTGATGAATCGTCTGGTAGTTTTGTAAAATTAGGAATCCCATTATTATTAAATAACTCTTTAATCTCTTCGTAAATTACATTCAATTTATCTAGATTTTCTTTTAGTTTTGGAACGAATAATCCCAATGGCTTATCGCCAGAATATAGTTTAATCGCAATCTCAATATTTTTCTCCATTGTATGAGGCTTCCGATAATATTTAATTGTTCCAAATGGTTTATCGGGCCCAAATAGTCGATTGGTTCTAGAGAATGCTTGAATAACATGTTCATATTTTAAAACTTTATCCACATACAAAGTATTAATCCATTTGGAATCAAACCCAGTGAGCATTTGATCAACAACAATCAAAATATCAATTTGCTTTTCAGGAGTCTTTTCAATGTTGATATATGGTTCTTTATGAGCAAGTCTTGAAGCGACATTCTTTTTATACATATTCCAATTACCTAAAGTATAGGACATGCCATATCTTGTATTGTAATCTTCTAACAACTCAACAAGCCCATCTTCTTTAAATGATGTCCCGCCATTATTATCAATGCTAGGATCAAACAATCCTATTACTTTTAAAGAAGTACTATGAGACTTAAACAAACGATAATAATCAATTGCCTCTTTAATGCTTGAGGTGGCTAATATCGCATGAAACTTTGAATTTCGACTTAATGTCGTCCAATTGGCTATAATGTCCTCCACTACCATATGATGGTGGACCGAATTATCATATTGAGAAATAGGGATATAATCTTCAATGCCTTTAGTATATTTACCATTATCATCATAAAAGCCAGCCATTGGGACATTGTTGATGAACTCATAGTACTTAGCACTCTTCATTGGATCGGATATAGCATCGGCTTCATCCTTTGCTTTTGATTGCTCTAAAGCCACTATTTTTCTTAAATCCATGTCCTTGTAAGTTGTTACTTTATAAGGATCAAATCCTAAAACATTCTTATCCCTGATGCCATCGGCAATACTATATCTATGCAATTCATTGCCGAATATATCAGCTGTAGTTGATTCATTTCTTTCGTTTTCTTTATGGATTGGAGTGCCTGTAAATCCAAAAAATATCGCTTGCGGGAATGTTCTCTTTATCTTGTATAACATGGAACCAAAAGTAGAACGATGCGCTTCATCTATGATGAAAACAGTTCTTTTCGATTTCATTATTTCGATATCTTTTTCCTTGAATCCATCCTCTTCTTCACTAATTCGGCTCATTTTTTGAATTGAAGTCACAATTAGTGTGTTGGAAGGGTCATTACTCTTTAGTTTTGCAACTAATACATTCGTGTTTTCTGTAGCTTGGACATCTTCATTTTCAGCAGCAAAATTTTTATATTCTCTTAAAGATTGTGTCCCCAATTCAATCCGATCCACTAAAAAGATGACTTTATCTGCATCTTTTGAAGCCGCGATAAGTTGAGCAGACTTAAAACTTGTCATGGTTTTGCCAGAACCTGTGGTATGCCAGATATAACCTCCTAAGTTATTTCTTGCAGTCCAATCATTTTTGGATACTTTATCCGAGATTGCATAGGCGGCATAATATTGATAACTTCGCATAATTTTTAAAAAACCATCGGTGTTATCAGCAACAGTATAAAAACCTATCAATTGATGGGCCATAGGAATCGATAAAAGTTTTGCGGCAACTTCTTTCCAGTCATTGATTGGTTCATTGTTGAAATCCGCCCAATGAAAATAAAAATTAGAATTAAATTTATTATCCTCACCCGGATTAGAAAAATAGAGCGATTCTTCAGGCGTCATAGCCACAAAAATTTGAACAAGTGAAAACAGCCCCCTAAAGACACCTTCTCTAGAATATTTTTCGATTTGATTGACAGCTTGAGATACTGGAATGCCTGATTTTTTAAGCTCGATATGAATAACCGGCATCCCATTTATAAGCAGTAATAAGTCACCTCTTCTGTCATTCAAAACACCTTGCGTTTTGAATTTAGGCTGACTTACAATTTGATATTTACTTGTGCCTGCAGCGATCTCCATTCGATCATAAATCTTAAGACTTATCTCCTTACCATAATGCAGCTTATCATTTGGATTATCTCTTTTGATAGAAACAGTTTTCCCATTGATGAATCCATTAAGTTTAAGAGGTGTTCTTAGTGCTTTTATTTGCTCAAGAATTTGCTGCATTTCAGAGTCCGTCAGAGATTGATTGTTAAGCCGATCAATCTCTCTATTGTTCATGAATAAAATATTAGCCCAATTATTGATTAAATCCTCTTCACTTGGATTTTTAATCACATCTTTTTCCCATCCATATTGGGATAATACAGATATGAGTTCTTTTTCAAAAGTTAATTCGTTGTCAAATGCCATAAAATTACCTCTTTTCTACACAAACATTTTTTGAAGCAACGCTTTTTTGATGTTTTGAAGTTTTTCATACTTACGCTGATGAAGGGTGACAAGGTTATCAATTTGCTCCAGGAGTAATCCGATTTTTATTTGCTCATCTAGGTCTGGTATACTAACTGGAAAATCAACAAGTATATTTTGATTAAGATGTTTTATAGTTCCGCCAGTCGAATTTTCTTGTGCATATTTCATTAAAAATGGAGCTTTAAGATAATGAAATAGATACAAACTATCAGCTTTCTCATTGGTTGCTCTGACATTGAAAACACCTGCGTTTAGTGTGGCTGGTTTGCCTAATTTGTCTACATATGCCACTTTCCCAAGAGTTCCATCTTTTGTTATCAGTATGTTTCCACTTTGAACTTGAATTTTTTGATCTTGATCAAATCGATCTTTGTCAATATAGTGGCAAGTCTCTAAATTAACACGTCCACCTTGAAAGTCGGTACCTGTAATTAGATAATAATCTCCTTCATTTAGAAACTCAGAAGTTCTCAGGTTTTGCCAGCCAATTCGGGCATTCATTGAGCATAAGTCTGATAGCTTACGCTGTTCCCAAGTGTCAGTAAATCCTTTGAACCGCAATTGAGGAACCGCTTTTCCATTTTTGGGGAACATTTTTTCAAGCAGGGGCCTTTTTAATATTTTGAAGTTTTTCATACTTACGCTGATGAAGGGTGATAAGAGAGTCAACTTGATTGAATAGATTGCCAATCATCTTTTGCTCGTCACTATTTTTTGAAATCTTTAATTCGATATCTTTAACGGCTTTCGCATTAATGTTCGGAATACCGCTAGCATTATTCGAAAAGTCTGATAATGATACCGCATTTTTAACAAAGCCAATATCATAAGAACTATCTTTTGGAATTATTACTTTAAGCCTGATTATTGGCGTAAAATAGGGATTTCTAAGTTCTGGATAGCCTAAAGTACCAATAGAAGAAAATGTGATTGCTGGAACACTCACTATATAAGTTTTCGAAAATCCCCACAAAGCATTCATACCTAAGCCGTTAGAAAAAATCGGGTATTTATACTCACCTTGTGGTGACATAGTTCTAATGCAATCATTAGGAGCTTCTCCTCCTGTCAAAACATCACAAACATCCCCTAACTTACGCTGTTCCCAAGTGTCAGTAAATCCTTTGAATCTCAGACTAGGTTTTAATATGTTTTTCTCCATATCAATCACCTTTAAGCAGTGATTTAAGTTCACTAAGTCCTTTCATATCAAAATCATCACCTTCTAGGTCATTTATTAGAGATAACAGTTTGTTTTGATTATCTTTAATATCATTTGTAATTTCAGAAAATGTTATATTGTACTTGTCATTAAGTTTTTTTACTTTTATCGATATATCATTAATGAATTCTTTTGGCAATTCAGTGATTGAATCCATAAGCGGATCAACCCACTTATGTTTTAGTAGTACACTTGCTTGATAATCCGATAGTGATTCAATTGTTTCCTTAGTCTTATTGTCTAACTCAATAGTGTCCTTCTTAATAATTCTTCTTAAATCTTTTTCTTCGTTAGTCAGATCGATGTACTTAATCAATTTAGCCTTTAGTGATTCCTCGTCAAGCGGATCATCATCTAGCTCTTTAATAAGATTTTTCACTTTTTTGTAATCAAAATTATTTCCATCATCGGCAAATGACAGTTCTTTTTCTTCTTCGGTTAATGAATCAATTATTCCTTGATATTCAGATGAAATATCATTCAAACGGTTTTCTTTATTTGATAGACTCTCAAGTTCATTGGTAAGCATCACTTTTTGAACAATATCAAAAGGAATGACTCTGCCTATCCAGCCATCCTGAACTTCTTCTTCCTTATTGTCTTTTTTCTTTATAATTAGATTTGGATCAACTTTTTTAACCGCATCAAACCCCTCAGATTGAATTATCTCTAAATCGATGGATGTCTTTCCCCATTCGTCTTCAAAAACTTGATATGCTTTATATTTATCTAGCAATGTAAAATTATCTAGTCTAGCAAAAATTTCATTGCTAATTTCTTGCTCCTCTTGATTAATATTTAGTGTCATTATGTTCGAAAACAACCTTTCTGCCATAAAGTTATCGAAATCCTTGAAATTATCTTTAAATTTATCAAGAAATTTGACAACATCTTCATTATTATTAATGATTGTTTTAATCTCTTCACTCTTTAATGAAACGTAAGAATTATTTATTTCTTTGAACAATTCTTTTTTTAGCGTAGGAAATGATTCCCAGTATTCATCAAGTGCTCTAAGTTCTGTTTTTGGAATCCCGCCGAATATTAAAGCATAAATGTCCCATGCTTCCTTCGCATCAGATGAATCGACATATCTTGGAATATTCAAATTATAATCATTCGCACGAATTTCTTCTAGACTGACAACCCGAGAAAATTTCTCGACATTTTCTCTATTAATCACGACATCTGTAATTTTTTTAATATCCGAAATTCTTAATTGATTCTTATTACCGACTTTAACAAAGCCTTTAGAGGCATCAATCATAAGAATGTCATTATTATTCTTACTAGCTTTTTTGAGGACCATGATAATAGTCGGGATGCCTGTACCAAAGAAAATATTTGCGGGTAGTCCAATAATGGTGTCAATATTATTTTTTTCTATCAGATTCTTTCTTATATCGCCTTCTTCTCCGCCTCTAAACAATACACCATGAGGCAATACAATCGTCATAATCCCATCCGGTTTGACGTGAAATAAATCATGTAGTAAGAAAGCATAATCTGCTTTTGATTTTGGAGCCAAACCAAATTCCGCATATCTAGGGTCTGATTCTTTGTGATCTCGATTCCAATTTTGCGAATAGGGAGGATTGGAAACGACAGCATCCACATATAATGGATCGTATGTGCCTTGAGGATCTGTCTCATCAAAATAAGGCCAGTCATTCTCCAAAGTATCTGCGTTTCTAGCAACAATATTATCAGGAATAATGCCGCGCATGATTAAATTCATGCGCGTTAAATTATAAGTGTTCTCCTTTAATTCTTGAGCATAATATTTTATGTTATTGCGATTGGTCATATGTTTTGCAATTGAATGACCGATATTTATTAGTAAGGAACCTGAACCGCTGGTTGGGTCATATATCTTAATTTCTTCTCTATGCTTTAGGTGCTCAGCAACAATTTCAGACATCAATAATGACACTTCATGCGGCGTGTAGAATTCTCCGGCTTTTTTGCCGGCATTTACCGCAAAATTGCTAATTAAATATTCATAGATAAAACCCAAAATGTCATAATCTTGTTTGCCATTCATCGGAATAATTTTTAATAGTTGGATAAGGTCTCTAATTGCTTTGGTTTGTTCTGCAGCTGATCCACCGAGTTTGTTTAATCCTGTTTCAAGCGTATTAAAAATACGGTCAAATACTTTTTTATGTGTCTTGTTGATTAATCGTCCGAAGGCACTCAGCGCATCCCTTACATCGCTCACATCGAAATCAGCGCCTTTTTTAATCCATGTCGAAAATAAATCTTTGTATGCAATAAAATAGCCGATATTATTTTGAATAAATTTAACGGATTCGTTGTCATTTTCTGATAAATTTCTAATATCCTCTTCGGTATAACTTTTATCTTTTAGGAATTTAACTTCTTTATCGGACAAAAACTTATAAAACATAAAGCCAAGAATATAATCTTTATACTCTCCCGCTTCAATTTTAGAACGCATTTTGTTCGCTGATTCCCAAATTTTCGATGCTAGTTGCTGCTTGTTCATAATGCTAATCTCCCATATCTTCCATTAACCATCTTGTTATATCAAAAATTTTAATGCCTTCATAAGTGTATTGAGGCATTCTAGTTCTTGCAATAATAATTTTTGGATATGCATCCTTAATTTTTAACAATGGCTCATATTCTCTTTTAAATGTGTCTTCATTTTGTATATAACTACTAACCTGTATATATATTTGCCGGCTTCCTTTCGTAGCAACAAAATCAATTTCCGTAGAGTAAAGTTTGCCAACATGAACTTCATAGCCTCTACGTAATAATTCTATACAAACAATGTTTTCATACATTCTTCCAAAATCAAGATTTTTTAAGCCTAATAGAGCATATCTAAAACTTGTATCACAAAGGTAAAATTTATCATTCGTTGCCAAATACATCTTTCCCTTAATGTCATATCTTTTAATATCATAGAATAGAAAAGCATCACATAAATATTTTATATAGTTATTAACAGTTACGTGATTGGTAGTAATTTTATCCTGTAATAAAATATTGCTAATTTTATTTGGCGAAGTTAAATTGCTAACATTGTCCATTAAAAAATCACAGATATGATCGAACAAAAACTTATTTTCCAAATTATATCTTTCAACTAAATCCCTTTTGATTATCGTTTCATAAACATCCTTTAAATAATTAACTCTATTTTTTTCATCACTGTATAGGTAAGAGCCTGGCATACCACCTTTAATAACATAGTCATCAAACAATTTGTCGAAATCTTCTTTTTTTTCAAAATACGCTAAATATTCTTTAAAACTAAAAGGGAAAATATGAATTTGAATATATCTTCCCGTAAAAAGAGTTGATAAATCTGAACTTAGCAAAAAAGCGTTTGACCCAGTTAAATAAATATCGTATTTATGCTTTGAATGAAGACTATTAATAACTAGTTCGAATTTATCACACATTTGAACTTCATCAATAAATAAGAAATTGTTCTTTCCATTTACAAATTTAGCTTCTATGTATTCATTAAGAGCATGGTATTTCTTTAACTTTTCATTAGCTATGTCATTAAAATCAATATAAATAATGTTGATATCAGTTGCATTATTTTTAAGATGCTCAATATACGATAGCATTAATTGTGACTTTCCTGAGCGCCTAATTCCGGTAATTATTTTTATTTCAGAAGTGTCTTTAACACTTATCAATTGCTTTAGATAATTTTCACGGGCAATTATCTTCATAAGTATCCCCACTTTCGAAACTTTAATATTTTTTCGTTTTTGAAATCAAAATTATTTTATAGCATAAATCTAAAATAATCAATGGCACACTTTCAAAACTTTAATTTTTTTTCATTTTTGAAATTGCCTTTAAAAAAATAAAAAGTCGCAACCATAGCTAAAAATGTAATATCCTAGTCTAAACACTAAGTTTAAACATATAAAAAAGCAAATCTATTGAAAATCTTATAGTTCTTACATATCAAAGATCGCCTATTTTGATACATTTACTCACCCTTTAGAATCGAATTATGCTCGGCTAGATTATCCATTCAGCAAATTTAATTGTGCTGTTAAGGAACCGCAATTTTCTAAAACAACAAACCCAACCTTTTTACATAAATTTATAACTACATCATTATCGAAATCTACTAGCAACATCATTTCTTTATTTTTATTAACTTCTAATGCTTTTCTAAGTAAAGCTTCTCCGTATCCCTTGCCTCGCTGCTCCTCTATAACAAATAAGTCATACGGCTCATTCTCATCAAAGCAATATGTAAAATCGATATATCCGATAACATTTTCGTTATTTATAGCTAGCAAGGTCTTAAATTTATTTTTCGCCAATACGACTCTATCGGCTGTCCAATACATATCTTTACTATGAATGTCATTATACTGTTTGAAGTATTTATTATCATAAGCAACTATCTTTTCATTATTATAATCTATTGCACATTCACTTTTATATTTCATTTTAATTTGTTCTTTTTCAAATTTTGCTTTGTTTTCGATAAGTATTTCTTTTAAATATCTGTTGCCGGGATTAAAAACAAAATCGACATTATAACCAAAATAATTTTGTTTTAAGTATTCTAATACATCTTTATAAACTTCTTTATTTTTTGATAATCCAACTAGCATTTCAATATACTTTTCGTTCGGAAGAATTAAAAAAGAAAATAATCCCGTTATTTTAGAGTCATAATTAACGCAAAATACTTTGTAATCCTTACTATTCATTGGCTTAATAAGATTGCGTTTTAACTGCTCAGGGCTCGAGAGCATTGGATCAGAAAAACTACCATCAAGCATTATTTTATCGATAAATTTCTCTATATTCCTATTTAGCGAATAAATTTGAATTATCATCTTGCTCACCTGCTTTTTTTGCGGAAAAATAATTTCGATTTTGCGGAAAAACACTACTGTTTTTTTATTTGATATCAAAATTAATCAATCACAGTATAAAATATTTTGTGTAAATAGGAAAAGTTAGAGAAAAAGATATCTTATCTCAGGTATAATCGAGTTTGAAACAAAAAATTAACTTACAGGAGGCTCTTTATGTTTGATTTTACAATAAAACTTATCACAACGTTAATAGACAAAAAAGATATTACTTGATTATTTTGTTCGCACGATGAAGAAACTGTTTACAAACTGCTTAAAATTGAGCCAACTGAATCTCTCAACTATTTTGAAATAGCTTTTTGTGAATAATGAACATATCTTGAAAATTATTAATTCTGATTTCACTTTTAAAAATTGAAACAAGTGCAACCTTAGTCATTCTATTTTCAAATTCTTCCAGTTTCATTTTATCCTTAAGATTGGCTTTATTAATTAAGCAATCACTATTTTCATATAAATATGGATCTTTCATTAGAGTTTTCTTCCTAATGCAAACACTGCCGTTTCATAATCAATAAGATCCCGAGCATATAGACTGATGATTTTATTTGCATAATTTGATACTTCTTTACCACCGGTCAAGTTTAAAGCTTCTGCCAGAGTATCTATTTCTAATATTTTTCTTTACTTGGTAATACAACATCAAAAGGAATACCTCTTTTTGATTCAATTTGCTTCAAATATATATTAATAGCATAGGATAAATTTATACCTAAATCACTTAATATAGATTCCACATTTTTCTTTAAATCGCTACTCACTCTAACATGTATAACATCGTTTTTCATTGACCGATCACCTCATAAATATTGTATCACATTTGATACACATTAATAAATCATTGTAAAATAAAACTCCCTAAAAAGGGAGTTAAGCAAGACAAATATGGTGCCATAGAGCAAATTAAATGCGGTAGATTTTTGGCTATGTATATACAACGGTCATATTTTTGCAAGTTCATACAATTCGCGCTGTTTTGACGACAATCACGGACAAGTAAAGCAACGGTCACATTTTGACATTTATATGCAATCTGTGCACTCTTGTGTCAATTCGTGTCTTTTCGTGCAATATTGTGTTGTGTTTTGCCCTTTAGACTCTTGACCGTTTCAATATATTTGGTGATTGAGCAAGTGATTTCGCGTAATTAAAAATGATAAATAGTGCTTGCATAGAAACCCATATTGTTTAGTATGTTTTTCGAAGTCTTTATCTGATTTCACTATTTTTTATGAAATAACGGAAAATAGATAAATCCATCATTTAGTTCACTTACTCAACGCTTTCAGTAGTCTCTGTATATGATTTTCTAATTATCTTTTCAGCGACTAATTTTCCTAGCTCGCTAATGTCTGTGTCCCAATCAAGAGTATTTTTAATGCCTAGTGATGCAGTAATTTTAGTTAATAATCTAAGTATCTTCTTTTTTTCATTGAAAGCAATATAGTTAGTTGAATAACTAAGTTCGATATCTTCTTCGTGTTCCGGTATTATATAAATTAGTCTGTATAAATTCACAATGTAAAAAACCAAACCCAAACAGAGCATGTTAAAATTCTCTAGATATGTGGAATTACCATATGCATCATTAAGAATTGCTCGTAGTCTTTCACCATCCGTCTTTTCTTCATCACTGCCGATGTCAGAAGTTAGGTCAAATCCTAATTGGTTATCTTTTGAAAATTTGTCTATAAGAAGTAATATCCACAAAGCTCTTCTTCGGTTAATCTTGAAAGCGTACTTATTCGGCGCCGCCCCAATTCGATCTAATTGGTTACGGATTTGGTTAACAAAATAGTTAGTTATTTCTGTGGAGAAACGGTCAGCATCTATTCCACTCGTATCGCGAAAATCCTGAATTCTAATAAATGTCTCTGCTGGTAAAATAATATCCTGATCGTTCATTTGTGAAATAGAATCAAATATACCTAAAATATCTCTATATTTGTTTTGTATAATTCGTGCTTCAATCACATTTGGAGCAAATTTACCTTTTCTTGAATAATAGTAGTTTCCATCTAGATTAGGTATCGAGGAGTATTCAATGTTTTGTGCCTTATTGATTATTTCATCAATTGAAATTAACAACCCATCTAGCAATTTAATCAGTGATGGGGAATAAGGAAAAATTGCTGGTTTTGTAAAACTGCTTGAATTTATAAAATATACAGATGCATTCGGGTCAACAACGTGAATAGAAAGTGGCGGGGTAATAATCTGGTATACAGGAGATGGAGAGATTCCGTTAAGCAATGTTGGTGTGTTTGGCGTTCTGTCTGTGCTATTAAGAATGACAAAAACAAACAAAGACTCTTGAATTGATCTAAACGTGTAGAATCTGTATTTCAAAAAATCGTTAGCAAGAGAAAGATATTTGTAATTATCACTGTTTTTGAATTCAATGAATGAATCTGTAAACTGATTTGTTCCCGTTTGTAATCTGAGATATGTATCCGGTATAAACCAAGTGCCGTATGCCCGATCCGCTCCAATCGAATCTGACTCAGCTGCCGCAATTTCACCAGGTAATAATGGATCTCTTAATGAAATGTTGAATTCACTAATAATAGATTGGGCATTGATTCCAACAGATCGAAGAATTGTATATAGTCGGGTTGAAATATAGTAAGCGACTGTTCTCTCATTACAGTAATTTACATTAAAGTTATAATGTGGAACAATCACAGAAGTATTCAGACATGCGCAATTATGGGCATAATTATTTAAATCTCGCTCAACATAATCAATTATCTGCTGATACAAATCTGGCATAAATTTCCTCCTTGTGAAATGTAGTATTCACAATGAATGGTTTGTACTTATATAGTGTTATATTACCTTTTGAATCAACCAAATCACTCATATCCTGTTTATAGTTTATTCGTTCAATCTCGTGCTTTTTATATCATAGGTTCCCATAATCCTTCAATGGAAACGATATCTGTAAATAATCACTTCAATAACGTCATCAGCGAAACAACATGATTTATATCTTTAAAATCAAAATCTTTTTCCACCTTCAAGTCACATTTCCTTATACTAAATTATATCACTTTTTTGCCAAATGCGTTTTATTTATTATTTTGCTTCTACAATTACATCTCAATGCAAAAAAACCACCAACTAATGAAATTGGCGGTTTGCTAACAATACGTCACTTGTATGTAGATTTAATAGAAACAATTAGTTCAACTCCGGCCAGATCTAATGTCTGTGTTTGAGTCGAATAACATTCGTGAACGCCCACTAACAGCAAGTGACAATAATCTTTGTGAACGTCTGTCAATTGATACCTTTTCGTGTCAAATTGAGGACAATTGAACACAAAAACGTAGTAACAAAATTTAAAGTTTGGTGCAGCTGACGGGACTCGAACCTGCATGCCTTTCGGCACTAGAACCTGAATCTAGCGCGTCTACCAATTTCGCCACAGCTGCAGCAAAATTAATATACTACGAAGCGCCGCCAAAAGAAACAAATAATTACCCTTTAATCAATATAGTTGTCAATTGTAGTCATCATTGAATTGTGGTAATTAGTAAATGTGGCTACGCCATTAAATATGGAATGGGATTCAACATCGCTTGAAAAAGATGAATAGTTTTTATAATAAGCTTGATACAATTTATTAAAGGCATCCAAAGAGAAATATTCACTATTAGCAAAGGACTTTACATAAGCAGCATATTGACTCTGATACTCGCCAATAAGAGGATATTTACTGGAATTATCGTTTTCTTGGTTATCAATGATTGTATACCAGTATAAAGGGTTATGTTGCCAGTCACGGTTAGACCCCTGCATTTTTGAATGATAGGGCGATATTGTCGCCATTACTTGGCCACCATTACCATCATATCCGACACCAAGCGACCAGTCATAGTCATATGGAATGAAGTAAGCTTGCCCGTTGGTCGGTGAAAAATATAGATAATAGTTGTTGCCATTATTTCTTAAATCATCTTCGTTTCCGGTCAAATAACTAAGCGCCGCGTAGCGCAAAAAAGCATCGATATCTACCACAGATTCTAACTTATCCTTCATCACATCCGTGGAAGCATATTGGTTGGTGTTAAGCGTGACAAGAAGATTAAGTAAAGCGGAATGAGTTGATTCGTCTTCATTTGTTTTTAAATCATATTTTGGATGATAGTAATTGAATGTGTCCTCCACGCCAACACCGTTGGTATTGATGAAGTATTCACCATTGCTCTCATAAAAAGCATTGTTGGGGGTTAAATCTGCCATTCCCTGCGTATTATATAGTGATTTATATAAATCGCCCGCGGCACTTTTCTTACTGAGGTATCGCCGCATAAAAGTTTTATCAATTGGTTCATTTATTGTCATGATTCCCATATTGACTAGGCTGCTGCCATTATCGAAAGCAAATGTTCCTAAAGTAGAATGGGGAGAAAACTCGTTGTACTTGCGGAATAAACGATAAACATATGGCTGATTGATTAAACTTTGATCATTGGTGTTATTCCACTTAATGTCAATTTTTTTCATTCCAAAAAGCGTCCGATCATCGCGTTCTATAAGGGCGTTTTCATCGGTCCATATCTTTTTAAGACCTTGTGGTTCATAAAACTCTTCTTGCCATGTCTCATTAAAGGAAATCTTAAAACTAATGGGTGAAGAAATAGTTCCCTCGCTAGCAAAATCATGACGTGAAGTATTCCCTTTGACCCGTAGCCCTACTTCCTCAAACGTGTACACTTGGTTATTCATCGTTAAACTAAGATTTGCCGGAAGATAAAGTTCATTTAAGGGATTATCTTTTTGAGCGCCAAAATCAGACATTTTTTGAATGTTTTGCTTTGTCATTGAAAAACTAAAGCTGAGTTTAGTATTTGGATTCCAAAAAGAAAGATATTCTTCGCTATTAACGATATACGCATCGCTTGGCTGAGGTATATCGATAAATTCATCTGGTATTTCCGTAATACTGGACGAGTCAATGCTTCCGCTTGACGTCAAACTTGTAGAATTATCCTCCGAAGAAAGCGACGAACTTGTATCGGTGTCACTCGATTCCTTTAACGAAGACGAGGGGGCACCAAAAGTACACCCTGTTAGTAAGAAGGGAAAAACCACTAATAAAAGTTTTCTTTTCATTTGTAACTCCTAATTGATAATTTCTACTTTAGTATATAAATCGTGAATCAGTGGATTGGGTTCTTCAATATGAGCAAAATAATTGGCGATGATTTCTGGCGGCACAATCATTTCCTTAGATCGTAACGCGTTTTGAGCAAGAGCCACCGCTAAAGATTTCTTCAAGTAAACTAAATGGTGAATATCAAATTCTGGTGTCTTTTCGACAAATTCTTGCCGGTATTCGTTTTTCGCATTTATTGCATCAAGAATAACGGTCACATCATCATTAATATGGGCGTAATCATGAATCCGTTTTCGAAATGTCGCCCAAACAAATGATTCGTTAGAAAAGTTCTTTCGACTCCCAAAAAATTCTTCTCGGATTGAATCGGCGGAAACAATGTAGGTGTGAGGATGACTTTTTTGATAGTTATCGGCCCAAGTGCTTTTTCCTGCTCCGGGAACGGCAGTGAGTACAATCAAGGTTTTCATGAGAAAACTCCTTTACCTTTTTAACTCTTAGGTTTATAGAAAGATTTTATCATATTTTTTTTATGATAAATATGTTTTATAAAAAAAACGCGCATAGCGCGTTCTTATTTATAGTAATTTAGCAACTTCGGGGTCGAGTTCTTCGGGTTTAACGGCGGAGTCAAATCTTCCTACCACCTCACCATTACGATCGACTAAAAACTTGGTAAAGTTCCACCGTATACGTTTTCCGCCACCAACTGCCGTCGCTTTTAAAAACTTATATAGTGGGTCAGCCGATGGTCCATTTACTTTAATCTTATTGAAGATTGGAATGTCACACCATGTTTTAGCGTGCATATTCCGACATACTCATCAATATCTTCCGGTGCTTGGCCGCCGAACTGATTGCAAGGGAAATCAAGAATGACAAAATCTCGATCCTGATATTTCTTATAAAGTTCCTCTAGGGCTGGATACTGCTTGGTATACCCGCAATGTGTGGCCGAGTTAATAATTAAGAGCACTTTGCCCTTATAATCAGCTAAACTTACGTCCTCTAACTTATTATTTTTAACGGTAAAATCATAAACATTCATTTTTATCACCTCACGAATATCGTAGCAGTATCTTTTTCTAACTGCACTAAAGATGCTCAACTAACGTTTTGATTATTTCCTCAAGTCCTTGCTTATCTTCCTGATCAAAATTTGCTAACTGATACGAATCAATATCCAATACTCCAAAAAATTGGTTGGGCAAAACTATTGGTAAAACGATTTCACTTTGACTGCCTTCATCGCAAGCAATGTGTCCGGGAAACTGGTGAACGTCATCAACCACGATTGTCTTTTGCGTGGCAGCGGCCGTTCCACAGACGCCTCTTCCTATTTCAATTGTCGTACAGGCCACTTTGCCCTGAAAGGGACCTAATTGTAATTTTCCATTATTTAAAAGGTAGAAACCAACCCATGAAAAGGAAGAAAATTCTTCTTTTAGTAAAGCGGTGGTATTAGCCAAACTGGCAATGATGGTTGGTGAATCGATCAGTAAAGCATCAAGGCTTTCTTTGATAAGTTGGTAATGCTGTTTTTTATTCATAACTTACTTCTTTCTAACGTATATTATATAATAATTATACAATACTCATGCGGAGGTTTGCGAAATGAATGAAATGTATACCAAAACCGGGATAATGGTCTCCAGCAGTGATATCAATCGCTACCCACGCCCAGCCCTTGTTCGAAACTCTTTCTTTTCTCTAAATGGAAAATGGAATATAAAAATTCTCGATCAAGCTCACAAAATTCGTCGGGAGGGAACGATTCTTGTTCCCTTTAGTATTGAAAGTGCTTTGGGGGGATTTAAAGATCAACTTCTTCCAAAGGAAACCGCCATTTACACCAAAGAATTTTCTCTTTCAAAAAGTTTTAGCAAAGCAAAAGTAATTTTGCATTTTGAAGCCGTAGATTATGAAACCAAAGTAAAACTTAATGGCGAAGATATTTTTGTTCATCGGGGAGGATATACTCCTTTTGAGATTGATATCGCTTCTTATTTAAAAGCAACAAATACATTGGAAGTTATCGTTACCGATCCAACCGATAATGGACGGCAAGAAAGAGGCAAGCAAACATTAAAATCCCATGGCATGTGGTACAATCCCACCTCGGGAATTTATGGCTCGGTTTGGCTTGAGGCTCTCAACCCTAATTACGTTATCGATTATAATGTCACCGCTAATGTTCATGAGCAAAAAGTATTCTTCCACCTCGTTAATAGCGTGGAAAAATTTCACTATACCCTTACTGTCTACGAAAACAATACTCCCATTATCGTAAAAGAAATTGATGAACCTCTTACTGAAATCAATCTTGCGGATGGCCATCCGTGGTCACCAGAAGATCCTTTTATCTATACTTTCCGTCTTTACAATGACAGTGATGACATCACCGGTTATTTTGGGTTTCGCGATATCGGCGTTGGCCCTGGACATCGGGGAAAACCGGTTATGCATCTCAACGGACAGCCATATTTTATCAATGGTCTGCTTGACCAAGGTTACTGGCCCGAATCAGGCTTGACCCCTCCTTCCCAAATGGCATTAAAACAAGATATCTTGCTCGCTAAAAAATTTGGCTTTAATGCCATTCGTAAACACATCAAAATTGAAGACAATTACTTTTATTACTATTGTGACCTTTTGGGTATCTTAGTGATTCAAGATATGCCTAGCGGTGGTGATTACCATTTCTCGATGATGACGATTGCCCCCTCTTTAGGCTTCACTCATCGCAAAGACACCAAATACCGGGCTTTTGGTCGTAAAGACGCCAGTAACCGTGAAGAATTCATCGATATGGTGAGAACCAATGTTGGGCGGCTACAAAAGCATCCCTCGATTGTTATTTGGACTATTTTTAACGAAGGTTGGGGCCAATTTGATAGCGTAAAATTAACCAACTTTGTTAAAAGTCTTGATCCAACGCGCCTAATTGACAGTGCCTCCGGTTGGTTTGATCAAAAAGCGGGCGACTTTAACAGTGTTCATCGTTATTTTAGGAAACTTAAAACCGCAAATAAAAAAGATAGCCGAGCTTATTTTATCTCTGAATTTGGCGGCTATTCATTAGCTCTCGATTTCCATCGTTTTAACGAGGAAAAAGAATATGGTTATCGGAAGTTTAAAACCACCATTGAATTGGAAAATGCCTTTTATCCAACTGTATCGCGAAGAAGTTATGCCCTTATTTCTTTCTGGATTAGCCGGGGTCATTTACACGCAATTATGCGATGTGGAAGAAGAGACTAATGGTTTAATAACTTATGACCGCAAAATCGAAAAAATGCACGCCGATAAAATTTATTCCATATTAAGCAAGATTCACTATTGATCTTTCTTTTCTTTAAACACGTAATCGTAATATTCAACTTCGTTTTTTGTACTCGCGATTTGAAACATAAAATCGTAGCATTGATCATGAAGTTTTTTACTTGCCTCCACTTTAGAAAGGCTTAAGTCGGGATAAAAAGGTTTACTGAGATATATAACCATTCTCGGCTTTCTGATTTTGGGGAAAAAGAAGGCCTTTTTGTATACCGTACACATTGCTACTACTGGAGCATTAAACGAAACTGGATAGCCAAATGACGCATCGCTAAAGGGTCTTATTTTTGTATAGAATGGCCAAATGTGCGCCTCCGGATAAATGGCGATAATATTGTGATGATCAAGGCGATATTCCATTGCTTTCAAAAAGTTTTTTGCCCCACCAAAGGTTTGGGGAAGCGGGAGTATGCCAAGCATATTGACAAATGCTCCTAGTCCCTTAATTCCCACGGCGGCAGGATTAGCCACAAGGGCTACTCTTCGACCCTGTCCAACATTGACATAGGGGATAGCCATATCAATCCAGCGCGTATGATTCCCATAGATAAAATAGCCTTTTTTCTTTAGTGACCGGACATTCTTCCGCCCTTTGACAATAATATTAAAGCCAAAGAATGTAACGATGGCCACAATGGGACTCGCAAAAAAGTAATACAAAAACCAACTCCAAAAGCGATATATTTTTCCTTTGTGAATATATTTAAAATTTTTGCTGTTAATCTTTTTTTGCGGAACCCGACTACCCGAAAAATCATCATTTAATAAATCAGAGTAATAAATGATTTTTTTGTGTCTTTTCATCATACTACTTACGCAATAAAGAATATCGACGAGGTAAAAATCCTCCGTAAACGTTATTAATATCGCTTACTCCTACCATCGCCTGATTATCTATTTCCTTAATATTACTAATTAATTCCGGAGCATGACGACGTTCAACAAATATCATCAAAATCGTCCGTTCAGTGTTAAAACCTTTACCTTTAATTGAAGTGACGCCAATCTTTCGTTCGTGGACAAGATGAACAATTTCTGTCGCTTTTTCGGGAATGGCTATCACTTGTAATAAAACCTTTCCAAAAGCCAATTTTTTCTCAATGGTCGAGCCCAAAACAACCCCCGAAGCAAAACCGAGAGCATAGGTAATTCCTTTTAATGGAAAAGTGGATACATCATCAATAACATTTGCGGCGACAAAAACCCAAATTAATACCTCAAAAAATGACAGAATAGCTCCGAGAATCTTAAACCCTCTTTGCACTAAAATTACCCGCACTGTCGAGATTGAAACCTCCAGCAATTTGGCAAAAAATATAAATAACAACATCCACCACGGAACAGCGGTAAAAAAAGCAATAATGGCGTTCATAAAAAAATGCTCCTCATCGATAAAGTCACATATCATTTTACTAGAAATAAACTTTTTAACAATAAGTTAGACTTATTAATCAATGTTTCATTCTTTGTTTGTTATAATTAAAAAATACGAGGTTAAACAATGAAAAAAAGAATTAATTGTCTATTGGTTTTATCAATTATAACTTTAACCATATCTTTTGAGTTAGAAAATTCTGTTGCGCCTTTACAAGTTGAAGGACTATCAACAATGAGCATTTCTACCTCTGATAAAAACGATAGCGAAGTAAATGCCTATTATCAAGGAGTAAGTGGCTATAAGGGTGAAGAGTTAAAGGCGCATTTATACAGCATAATAAAAGATCACACCGCCTACACATATTCAGAAGATGTCGATATCATGAAAATTACCGATCGTGATTGGACGCTTTCACCTCTAAACTCCACCCAACTAGCTGCTTGGAATCCTTCTATTGATACGGGCATTGGTGATCCGTATTTAAAACTTTTATATGGCGGAAATTACAACGGGACTACTTCGGCGGTCAAATGGAGCGATAACCATACCACCGTTTGGAATAAAGAGCACATTTGGGCGAAGTCCCACGGCAATTTCGATACGAATGCTCCCGCGGGAACTGACCTTCACCATTTAATTGCTGCCGATCAAGGAATTAATAATTTCCATAGTAATTATGATTATGGGATGCCGACCGAAAATGTTGAATCGTTAGTGGATGAACGAGGAAACCCTACGACCTCGCTTCGGGGAACAAACATTGACTCGCCAAATTATGTTGTTTTCGCTCCCCCCGAAGAGGATCGGGGCGATGTGGCGCGGGCTTTATTTTATATGGCCACTCGCTACTTTGAATGGAAGAGTTTGGCGGACCCTAAACTTGTCATTGTCGATGAACCAACCTATACCTCAACTGCGGTTAGTTCAAGCCCATCCAGCCCTGGGAAAATGGCTTTTCTTAAGACCCTGCTTCAATGGAATGAGCTTGATCCAGTAAGCGACTATGAGATTCATCGCAACAATCTTATCGATATTAACTTTCAACACAATCGTAATCCCTATATCGACCATCCGGAATGGGTAAACATTGTCTACGATACGGCTTACGATGGCCCAGGGGCCACAATCGAGACGGGAAGTGCCTGTACGATTGGAAATTGCGCCAGTCAAGAAGTTAATCCCGAGGATTTAGCTAGTATTTCTTTAAACACCAATCAAGTCAAAACCGATTATTATATTGGCGAAACATTTAGTAACGAGGGTTTAGTTGTCACTGCCAAATTAGGCGATGGCTCGAGTCATATAGTGGATAGTTATACTTCATCTTACGCTGATGGTTACTTACTAAACGAGGCGGGAGAATTTACTGTAACTATTTCATATAGCGAAAATGATATCTTAAAGACGGCCGCCTACTCAATTAAAGTTCAAGCCAAATCAATCATTCCTGGAATTGATAATACGACTCTTTATGAAATTTTAGGGGCTTCTATCATTATTATATTGTCAATTACTTCTGCTCTTCTTTCGAAGAAGAGTAAACGCAAACGGAAAAGAAACTCTAAATTTAGAAAAAAGTAATAAAAAAACTTGATGCTCATCACATCAAGTTTTATTTTTTATTGAGCTAATTATTGAGCTACTTTAGCCGCAGCATCGGCCTTTTCACGGGGCGTAATATTATCCGCCTCTGGAATTTCACCCGCTCTTTTAAGAGCAATCTTCGTTACAACTGGGCCGATAACTTCATAGATAATTGTCGCCGCTAAAATGACAAAGAGAATCATATCCCCATAAGTCATATCACCGAAACCGGCGCCAATTAGTTCGGGGAAAGTCCGCTGCGCTTGCGTTGCAAGACCAATAGCCACGCCGGCTTGAGGAATAAGCATCCAACCGAGATTTTTCTTAATTGAAGGATCGCTTTTGGTAATAGTCGCTCCCAGGAAGGCTCCCAAGAATTTACCACTAACCCGCGCAAGAACATAAACCGCTAAAATAATATAAAGATAAGCATTGCCACCTTTATTGAAACTTAAACTTGCGCCACTCAAAATAAAGAAGAACATAAACAGCGGTGGGGTCCACCGATCGACCTGTTCCAATAATTGTTCACCATCATTCTGCCGGAAATTGACAAATGAAGCGCCGATCATCATGCAAAGAAGTAAGGAACTAAAGTTGGTTCCCCACCAGGTTATGCTTGAAACACCAACCCCGAGGAAAACAAAGAAAATTAATATCATCAAACGATTGGCCCGACTCTTGAAAAAGCGACAGGCAAATGAAGCGATATATCCAAAGCAGAAACCAACCGCCAAAGAAGCGATAATAACCGTTATGGGTTTAACCAAAATACTGATAATATCGATCGCTCCTCCATTGGCTAAAACTTTCGAGATAGAAAAGAAAACCGCAAAAGAAATAAGCGCTACCGCATCATCGAGAGCAACAACCGGTAAAAGTGTGCTGACAACTGGTCCCCGAGCCCGGTATTGACGGACAACCATCAGGGTGGCGGCTGGAGCGGTGGCAGAAGCAATGGCTCCTAAAGTAAAGGCCACCGGAAGCGGAACAATCTCGTGATTAACAAGGTGAATAAGAATCAAAACCAGCATAACCAGCAACATTGCGATTACCCCTTCAAAGACGGTAATCATAATAATGTTTTTGCCGGTTTTCTTCAAAGTACCTAGTTTAAAAGAGGTTCCGATAGTTAAGGCAATAAAGCCAAGAGCGATATCAGAAAAAACCGATAGATTAGCGATATCAGCGCTGCTTAATCCAAAAGAAAAATTTCCAAATTTTACATTTCCTAATAATGTCGGGCCCAAAAGAACGCCCACCAAGAGATATCCCGTAACATTGGGGAGTTTAACCACCTTCATTAAACGGGTGGATAAGAGTCCTAATCCTAAGGCTAAAGCTAAATGAAGAACGGTGATCGATAATGTTGTCGTCCCGCCTTCCGCAAAAATTAACAGCGAATTAACAATTGAAAACATAACCGTCTATTAAAAACTCCCTTCATAGCCATGAAGTTCGACATCAAACATTCCACCCTTAGTAAGAGTGAAATTTTGGGTGACATCACGAACAATTGATTTGGCCCGTTCAAGATCACTACCCTTTACAACAATATACAATGTGGTATTGGATTGATACTTGTCGTGGACAACATCGTTTAAATTACCGAACATTGGCATATCGCCAATATAGGTATCACAGGTTATCGCATGACGAAGACTCGCCGTGGGAATAATCGTTCCATTAAACCCGGCTTGGGAAAGTTCCTTTAACATGGCATGCATATTATCAGTATTTTCCGAAATTACATACAGTAAATAATAACTCATAGAAAATGCACCTCATTTCACCTAGTTAGTATATACCTTTATTCGTTAAATAAAAGTGTCAATTGATAGTAATTTTACCGATTAAATCTCGCGCTTAAAGGATGACTTCAAATTAATCAATTGGCTTTATTTCAAACAATGAAAAAAGTCTCATTTATAGAGACTTTTAGCCAAGTTTATCATCTTATTATAGACTTAAATTGACTTTTAAAATTTAATCCATGCTTAAAAACATTTAAGCCGCCACTATAAGACGAGGTTTAGAAAATAGCCCGCCTTTCTTTATTGTGATTCGCTTAATAGTTGGCACAACATCAGGAGAATCATTGTTGGCATGATAAATAATGTAGTCATTGTGATCAAAACCGGTAAACACCATCGAATGCCCAGCATTTTTTTCAATTAACGGCTCTTGGCTATGATGGATACTTTTCCACTTATTCTTCGTATAGCAATATCCGGTTTGGTAACCGTTTTCGCCAAAAGTTGAGTACAGCAAAAATTGGCAGGCTCCCTTTTTGATTACATATGGTCCATCGCTAATATAATCATTGCCATTTTTAGAAAAGGAGGGGGAGACACTCCAAGGAATCTCACTGGCACGGAAAAGGACTTTTAAACTATCCTCTTCGATTTGCTTTAAATCTTGAGATAATTTTCCATACACATATGAACCATCATTAATCTCCAGCCATTCATGGCAAAAAATGATGCGCGGTTGTTGCTTTTCATAGAACAAAGTTCCATCAAGATTAGTCATCATTGAAGGCGTAATCTTGTCACTATAAAGAGTGAAGGCATGTTTATAGAGATCATCGGTAATTAAAGCCACTGTATTTCGTTTGTGATCTTGCGAATGAAAGGTAGCAAACATTAAATAACTTTTAAGCGACTCGACATAATAGACTTCCGGTGCCCATAAATCTTCTTTCCCCCAAAAATTATCGTTATCCTTCAAATCAAAAACCACATATGGTCCTTTAAAATTAACTAAATCATCACTAATATACATTTCAAAACGCCCTTTTGACCCATCCGCGGTGGTACCGAAAAGACAATATTGATGCTGTTTTTGATCAACAAAAACGAATGGATCGCGCATATGTATTTCTGATAGCAATAATTTTTCTTTCATAAATATCTACCTCATTCTTCTATCGTTATTTCGATTAAATATGTTTCCAAAAAAGTTAGCCCTTTACAGAGATTGATGCCAACATCCATATAGTAGCTGCCTAAATAAGCTTGATGGTCAAACGAATTAAAGTACTTTTTTTGGGGATCAAGCCCTTTTAATTTTAAAAATCGATACTCAATATTTTCTTTCTTTAAATTGCTAAAAAGACATAAGCCCTGCCTTTTATCCTTACTGACAACTAAAAGACTCATGTAATTCTGCTTATAGGGGGTCAAAAGATGATATACATCACCCGAATATATTAAGTTTCGGTTACGTTTATAAACTGAAGCCACATCAAGAACCGCTTTTTTTTGCTCAGCATCCAGTGTCTTCGGATCAAATTCATAACCGAATATACCTAGGCAACTAATCTTGGCTTTAGTTGAGTAGATGGCTGTATTATGTTTCCCCACATGTGCACCCATCGTCGATAACGGATAAAGACGAGAGGTAGAATATTGGATAAATAACCGTTGCAAAGGATCCATTTCATCGCTTGTCCATACTTGGGGCATATAATAGAGCATCCCTAAATCAAAGCGTCCACCACCGGAAGCACAACTTTCAAATAAAATGTTGGGATAGCGAGTAACAATACGATTTATTAATTCATAACTTCCAAGCATTAATCGATGATAGACTTCACCCTGCTGATAATTTGATACCGCCAAACTAAAGGCGTCCGCCACATTTCGATTATGATCCCACTTAACATAGTCAATATCATAGTTATCAAGAATAGTTATAATTTGCGAATACACATTATCAATTGCCGCTTTATTGGCCGTATCAAGAACTAATTGATGACGAGACAAGGACCTATTTACTTTCGGATCTCCCAAGGCAAATTCAGGATGGTGGCGAAATAAGTCGCTTTGCGGGTTGATCATCTCTGGCTCAAACCATAAGCCAAACTTCAGTCCGAGTGAATGACAGTGTTCGATAATACGCTTTAAATCGATCTTTTGGGTATTAACTGTCCAATCGCCAAGGCTTGTATTATCATCATTGCGCTGACCAAACCACCCGTCATCTAGAACAAATAATTCCGCGTCCATACTGACGACATCATCAATGTAGCGAATGATTTTTTCCGTATTAAAGTCCATATAACAGCCTTCCCAACTATTGAGCATAATGGGGCGATCTTTATTGACGAAATGCTTATTAATGAGTTTTTCGCGCGTTATATCATGTATCGTTTGGGTTAAGCCATTTATTCCTTTCGCGGAATATACAATCAGCCCTTCGGGTGTCACAAATGATTGTTTACTTGCTAAATTCCAAGCAAATTGCTCATCGTTTATCCCAACTTGAACACGCGTCATCTTTAACTTATCAACATTAATATCGATGGCAAAATTACCACTATAAACAAAGGAAAAGGCATAGCAAGTTCCCTGATACTCACCTGCATCTTTTTCTTTGATAAATGCAAAGGGATTTTCTTCATGGCTACTACGACCTAAATTCGAATATAGCCGTTTTAAGCCATAATCTATTTCTTCTTCTACTTCCCGTCTTTCATTACACCAATCACCCGGAAAATGAATGAGTGAATAGTCTTTTGAGGGTAGGTCCAGATTTAGCGAGTAGGCCCGTCTAATAATAATCGGCTGTTCTTCATTATTAATTATTTGATTATTCCGAAGAATCAAAGAATAATCCTCATAAATTGTATAAGACGCTAACAAAGTAATGTCGCGCTTTAAATCCTGAAGCGTAATTTCCAGTGTTTGAACATTACCTTCATCCCGAAAGCAAGGCATTTGGCTAAGAAGGGGCTTGCCTTGATAAATACGATGACTTACATAACGAAAATCCGTGGCTACATTTTTATTACTATCTTCAATTATAAAACTTGCTCCCCGTTTATCCGCATAACCAAAACCGGGAATTTCCATCATTGATTTTCCGTCGTAAAAAGCATCTTGATAGCTACCTTCCAGATTGGTATTTTTATCAAGATAAGTTCGCGACCAATCGGTATCCAAATTCGTAAGTGCAAGTAGATTAATATCCGCAAGCGGACTTCCCAAAAATAGATGCTGAAGAATATTGGCTTCATTTACATAAAACCAATAGGATAAATAGCGATTTCGAAGGCAAAATGTTTTTCGTTGACGATCAAAATTTATCATAATTACCATATTTCTTTGATGTTGCTAGGGGATCTCTCCCCTAGCAACCAATTTATTTTTTAGTCTAAAATTGACACTTGATAGTTACTGACAGTCGCATTAACCTGACGAGAACCAAATGACATCGTATAAGGCAGCGCATAGCCACCGAAATACCAGGAATTTAAGTCAACCGTTTCACCATTAATTTCTAAGGTGAAATAGGTATTTCCCTCTACAATCGTCCTAGTAATCGTCACCGAATTAGTTGCTTGTAAAGCCGTTGGATAGGCTAGTGACATATTGGGAGTAACTGGTAGGTCGCCGTTACTATTCCACACAGTAATGCCGGCACTATCCTTTCCAAACATAAAGGTTACCGCTTCACTTGGTCCATTAGAGGCGCTATTCGTTCCCCATTGATTGAGTGTTAATGTCAAAGCCGCACTATCTGGATCAACATAATTAGCAACCGCAAAGTCGAATGATACTGACGCGTTAGCGGCTGGAAGCGAGAAAGCATCTCCGAGCGATTTAGCGGCATTATCTTTGATATTATTCCAAGGCCAACTTGCGGCGGCGTTAGCAAAAGTTATCGTTTTGGCGGCATCATCAACACTTACATTGCTGGCATAGGTTGGATACAACAAGCGGCTGGCTTCCGCTCCATTAAGCATGGCGTCAATCGCTTCACTGTCAGTTTCAACTGCAAAGTCGCTAATTGTCGCATGCATATCTCCAACAACAAATGTTGGCATTGTGTCAACATCCAAAAACCGTTGGTCATATTTTTCTTGCCATGCAAGTTTATCGTTAACAAAGTAGAAATACTCATTTCCATCGCGAATTGTCGATAATTTAACACTATCGGCATCAACTCCAAAGGATAATTGAGCTAAGCCATTAAGACCCCATACTTGTGAACGATCGGTTGTTTCACCCCAATTGTTAGGAGTTTCCATCATCACCGACTTTTTCTGATTACCCGAAGCGTCACCATAGGACAAGTTATATCCCCGCCAAACGTGATCGCCTTCAACAGCTGGTCGATCCCGATGACCGATAGCAACCCGATTCCAGGTCCAGCCATAGTTTACTTCGGTAATAGCAAAGGTCGCTGAGGCATAATACTTCTGACCATAAACATTTTTAAACACCCCTTCGACATATGGCCAATCGGCATTCGTCTTAGTGGTTGTAACACTCGGATTCTCCGCCCGAATATTTGTAAAATCAAGATTTCCAAAAGCATAGGCTTGATCAATCATCTCATCTTTAACAGCAAGACTAAAATTATCACTGACGGCGATATCCGTCTTAAGCGTCACTGAGATGGTAACGTTTCCCGCTTTTAAGAAGGTAATTAAACCCGATTCAGAAACAGTTGCAACTTCTTCGTCACTGCTAGCAAAAGTTAAATCTTGATCACCTAAGGCCTTATTCGACTCATAAGTGATTTGGAGGGTATCCCCTACCCAAGCCCCCTCTTCCGTATTAGTAACCGCTATCGTCGTCAAATCTTCTGAACTAGACTCACTGATGGAAGTGGATGTCGGTTCTTCACTTGTAACCGAATTTTCACTTGTCGTCGGGGTTTCACTTGTCAGGCCTTCGCTTGAAGTGCTACTAGTTTGACCGCCACATGCAGCCAATAGTAATGCGACCATTGATAGTGAAAACAAATTTGTAAAAAGCTTCGTTTTTTTCATTTTTCCTCCTTATCTTTTTACATTAACCAAACTTTTTGTTTGGATTAATTTCCCAAATTATTGAAAACAAAGTTAGTGACATGGCTACCGCTATATTCGCCACCTACCCAAAGAAGATAGGCTCCGGTATAGTAAACACCAGTTTTATTGCTGTTATAGTCGTAACTTACCAACTGCTCATTGACATAAACCTTAAATTCAGCAAATTCCTCATCGACTATCCGCTGAATTTTGACATGCATCGTGGATGATACAGAAGTCACAGCACTTGTGGTTTCGTTATCTTTAATAACGGAAGTAGGGTCTTCCATACTCTTTTGATAGTCCCAACTCATATAACGCGATTTGATGTCGCTACCACCCTGAAGTCCACTCCGACCAAGTAAGATTGATTCGTTGATGTTCGCTTGATTATAGCGAACAAAGTTAACACTCAATCCCCGGAAAATGGATTCTTTCTCTCCATTAAAAGTCATATTGTCAACATCAAAAGAAACTTCGAAATTGCCATATAGTTTGGTTTTGTCACCCAAACTTCTAATCTTGTGATCTTTACTTAATGTCGTCGTACTATTAAAGGTGAAATCACTATCATCAATGTAGGTCACGTCTCCCGTAGTAAAGAATGATTTATCAAAAGCACTTCCCGCTAAAATAGAATTAATCTCGGCGTCATCACTAATCAACTCATAGTTTGTAACCGTAACTGGAATATCAAATCCAATAAAAATTGGATAGGTGTCCGTATCTGCATATTTTGTTGTTTCATCCACCCAGAATAATTTGTCGTTTATAAGATAGTAATAGGTGTTATAATCGCGTATCATTGCGATTTTGATGCCATCTTTACTATCTAATTGATTAAGACCATTCTCCCCCCATACTTGCGACCGATCAGTAAGTTCGCCCCAAGTTGTGGGCCAATCACGAACGATGGTTTTGTTGTGATTATTTCCTTGCCCAGGAGCAAAAGGAGAAAATGTAAAGAAACGGCTATCGCTATCACTAAGACCTGTTCCGACGCCAATTCCTTGCCATGCCCAAGCATCATCAGTCAAATCACCTGTTTTGAAAAAGCCTTCCGCATAGAAACGTTGACCTTTAAAATGGTTAAAATATAAGGCGTTATAGCCTGAGCTTCCTTCTGCGGGAAGATTTATATTGGCATTATTGGCATCGGCTTGATGCGATATATCCCAATTAGAACTTCCCTTATTGCTATAGAAGGTTCCATATTTAACTTCAAATTCTAGATAATCAGATACATTGGCATCGGCAGTGCTTGTGGCCATGATTACAATATTTCCTGGAGAAAGAAAATGGACAGCTCCTTCTTGGCTTACGGTGGCAATCTCTTCATTTGATGATTCCCAATTAACCAAGGCACTAGCTTCAACTGGGGTGGCGCTTACGGAAAGATTTACATCTTCGTCAATCCAAGCGAGGCCGGAAGTGGCACCACTGATTGTAATCGCCGTCGGAGAAGCAGCGGCATTAACCGTTATTTCAACCGTCGCTTTAACACTGGAATCTAAATCTAATGTCGCTGTAATATTCGTCTTCCCCTCTTTAATTCCGGTTACAAGTCCCCGATCGCTAACTGAAGCGATACTTTCATCCGCACTACTCCAAGTAACATCTTTTTGCGTGGTTCCGGTAACGGTACTTCTTAGTTGCACAGTTTTAGAAACACTAATCTCACTACTACCAATGACGGTAATTTGTAATGAATAAGGACTGGTTGATGTAATGGAGCTATCTGAGTTTCCTAGCGTATTGGAACTCCCACTTCCACTGCAACCAGCGACAGCAAGAATTGCTACTAATCCAACGACTACAGCATGTAACTTTTTAACAATTCGCATGATTTATCCTCCTCTGGAATTTGTTATTTTCTAATGGTTAGCAGATTGCTTTCCCATTGTTGGGATCAAATAAATGTATTTTGTCTAAGTTCAACTTCAAAACGACTTCCTGATCGTTATCGACCACACTTGTCACATCCAATTTGACAATGAGGTCACTATTATTCCATTCGGTATGAACGATGTACTCTGAACCTAATGGCTCAACAAAGGTCGTTTTTGTCTTAAGAGCGAAGGCGGGACTTTCATCTTTAGCAACAAGCTTTATATCTTCGGGCCGAATACCAAATTTCAAAGCATATGGACTTTTAAGGGCACTTTGATACGCAGTGAGTAATTCTTCTAATCTGTCTTTGGCCCCACTTTGATTAGTATCGGTATTAGATGGCTTCACCCGCTTAAACCTATTAATAAGGCGATGAATAAAATCTTCTTTTTGGGGAACGATATCTATTTTGGTGTCATTTTCTTTGATGAGTCTTGAATCTAATTGTTTAAAGAAGGTGCTGGTATTTTTCTCGTTTTGTAGCACCTGCTTAAGTTCGGCAATTTCCCGAACAAAGAAGGCTCGTATCTGCGCGTTAACATCACTACTTAATTGGACTATACTTTGATCACTAAATTTCAATTGTCCGTTAAAATAGGTGGCATCTATAATGTTCATCGCTGGAGCGCCGATAAAATTAGCAACAAATAAATTACTCGGATGATTATAGATTGTCATTGGAGCATCAATCTGTTGAATAAATCCTTTGTTCATAACTACAATCTTATTGGCCATCGTCATTGCTTCTGTCTGATCATGGGTAACATAAACGGTTGTCGCATGTGCCTCTTTATGAATGCGAACAATCTCCGCTCGCATCTGTAAACGAAGTTTGGCATCAAGATTACTCAAGGGCTCATCCATAAGGAAAATATCCGCTTTGCGAACGATAGCTCTTCCTAACGCCACCCGTTGCATTTGACCTCCACTTAACTCTTTTGGCCGACGATCAAGATACTTTCCCAAATCGAGAATTGAAGCGGCGGCAAAAACCCGATCTTCGATTTCTTTCTTGGGAACTTTAAGAATTCTTAGTCCAAAGGCAATATTGTCAAAAACCGTAAGTTGCGGATAGAGCGCATAACTTTGGAAGACCATAGCAATATTCCTATCTTTTGATGGGGTAAAATTGCTAAATTTTCTTTTTATATAGAGGGCACCTGCGGAGACCTCTTCGAGACCGGCAATCATTCTTAAGGTCGTGGATTTGCCGCAACCCGACGGTCCAACCAATGCGACAAAGTCATTTTGCTTAATTTCGAGGTTAAAGTTATATACGGCCTGAACGCCGTTCGGATATACTTTTTCAACATCAATTAACTCCATAAAACTGTCATTATCACTGACTAATGGGTAATTTAAATCTTTGTTTTGATTCATAAAACTTTTCACCTCTTTACGCCGGTAAAAGCGACGCCTTCGATTATTTTTGACTGGGCAATTAAATAAACAATGAAGATCGGTATCATTGCGATGACCGCACTAGCTAGCGCTAACGTAATCGCCTGGTAACTTTCACTGTTATCACTAATCACTTTAAGTCCGTAGGCTAAAGTCCAAGTTGAGCGGGGAGCATTGCCGATAATAAGTTGAGCCCATTGCACATCGTTCCACGCACTCATAAAACCAAATAAACCTTGAACATACATGACACTCTTTCCTAAAGGCAGGACAACTTTTCGATATATTTGAAAATTACTGGCGCCGTCCATTTTGGCATTTTCCACAAGATCTTTAGGAATTCCAAGGAAGAACTGGCGGATGAGGAAAACCCCATAAATACCACCAAATGAAGGAATAATTAGACCTAAAAGCGATTTATATGCTCCAAGTAAATTCATGTTTATCAGTTGCGGGGTCATCGTCACGATGCCAGGAATCGTCATTGATAAAAGAAGAATATGGAAAAGACGATTGCTATATTTGAAATCTAAGAAAACAAATGCATAAGCGGCAAACGAGGCAATAACTAAGTAGATGAGCGTGCCCCCAATACTAACTACAAACGAGTTCAAGATCCAATTCCAAATGGGAAACCACTCATTGGCATTAGAAGGGATATACTCCGTTTTGGAGAACAATTCCTTATATCCATCTAAAGTGAATGCACTCCAATTTGAAGGGAAAAACTTCTCCGGGTAAAGATTGAAATCACTATAGTGCCTAAAGCTTCCAACCACGCCCCATAAAATTGGTAAAAGGGCTATAACACTGACAAGAAGAAGGATAACGAAGGCAATAATTTTACTTTTGTTTCTGCCAATCCAAGTACGCTTTAACATGCTTATTGCCTCCTTTCCGATCTTTAGTCATTATCATTTGTAAGACAGCAATAAAACCAATAATCGCTCCTAAACAGATGCCCATTGCTGAGGCGTAACCAAATGAACGACTACTGCCCATTAGTAAATCCTGGATGCGATAAATCGCACTTTTCATAGCATTTTGATCGGGAGTATTGCTTGCTAAAATAAAGAGCTGGCCATATAGATTCATGTAACCGATAAAGGTCGTAAATAGAGTCAATAATAATTGATAGCGGACCCCCGGAAGCGTAATGTAACGAAATTGCTGCCACTTATTGCTTCCATCTACTTGACTGGCTTCATATAGTGAATTGTCAATGTTTTCTAATCCAGCATTAAGGATAATGAAGTTTCCTCCGATACCTCCCCAAATGCAGAATAATCCAACCATAAACCAAGCAAGATTAGTTTCTCCAAACCAATCGACCGAAATGTTAAAGAAATTGTTGATAAAACCATTTTGAAAACTGAACATTTTTAGCAGGATAAGCCCGGTTGCTGTTAACGGAAATATTCCCGGCACATAGATAGCCGCCCGGAAAAACTTATAGCCGGGAGGATGAACTTTTATCAGCATTGCTAGACCAAAAGGAATCAAGATACTCAAAGGAACGATAATGAGGGCAAATTTTATCGTTGTCCATACGCTCCCCCAAAAATCTTTTACCAAAACTCGGTTAGTAAAAATCATAATGAAGTTATTAAGACCATTAAATCCCGATGGCATAAACGAGGTTCCATCAAATTTAGAAAGAGAAATAATGATGCCAAAGATGAAGGGGAAAAAGGAAAAACATTATGAAACTAATAAGATAGGGACCGAGGAAAACACTTATGCCAAGGCCTTTCTTAATTGTTTGTTTTCTTCTTTCGTGAGCAATCGACATCATACTTGCATTTCTTTTCATTTTGAAACCTTTACTTATGAATATAGTTGAATGTAATCGACGCAATCTTGATACATGGAATCAATAATTGAATCAACGCTCGTATCGACAAATTGCGAGGAGAGAACCTGTTGTAAACCCTGTTTAAAATAGGAATCGATGTAGGAGTAATTTTTGGTTGCGGGAACAACGATGTAGTCAGTGCTAGTGCCCCAATATTTGATATATTGTTCATAGGCGGGATCCGCGGTATATTCACTGCTGGTGGCAACCGATTGTAATGCGGGGATGTGTCCACGTTTAGCCCATTCAATTCCTGAGTAATTGGCCATATAATCAGCAAAGACCATCGCAGCTGTTTTCTTGGTCATGCTGCTTACTTGTTCGAGTAGCATAATTGCATGCCCTTCGCCTTTAATAAGGCCAGCATTATCATTATTTGGATCAATCGCGAAGAGATTTCCAAGATTTCTTGTCGTGATGTTTACTGATCCACCATCATTTTTTAAATCGCGGTCAAATGTCGTCATATCATTTTCATATACCCACGGACCATTGAGTTTGAATATTGCTTCTCCATTTCTAAATGGAGCATCACCGACATCATAGTCGCTGCCATAAGCCTTTGATAAGGCATAGTTATTTGCGCCGGTTTCTGAAGGGAAAAGAAGATTCTTTAGCATTGTAAGGCCAGTAATTGTTCCTTCATCATCCCAAGCGGGAAGGCCATTTTCATCGACAATTTTACCGCCATTTTGGGCCGCTACCGTATAACCTAGAAACTCATGAACCCACATATCGCCATAGGAGAATGGAAAGGGATAATACTGGCTTTGACTACTGGCCTTACGCCATGTTTCCGCTGGGATATTATTGGGATTTTCACCCCGAATCCAAAGATTGCCTTGGCTAGCTAATTCTATTGCCGAAAGCGATACGCTTATCAACTCCGAAAAATTGGTTGGGATGGGAAGATTATTCTTTTCCAAAATGTCGCTCCGAATTTCTAAAATAGCCGAGTGAACATCAATTGGTAATCCATAAACATAGTTATCCACGGTTGTGGCATCAATTAGCGAGGTCGAAAAATCATCGAAATCCAATACGAGATTGGCCTTTTCATAATAAGGATTAAGCGGTTGAAGCCATCCGCGATCTTCATATTCGGCCGCACGGGCTCCATGGGTGAAAAGAATGTCGGGAGCATTGCTACGGTCAAATTCCATTGTTGATTGCAATAACGTTTCTAAGTCATAGCGAGAAATATGTCTGGTTTCCACACTAATCATTCCCGAATACATATCATTGAAACCTGCAATAATATCATCCTGTGTCTTAGCATCATCGCCTGTAGTTACCGACCACATTGTTAGATCAACGTTGTTATAAACTATGTTTCCCTGTTCATCGCGTACAATATCGCCATCATCAAGCGAAGAAGGAAGGCTTGAATTTGAATTGCTGCCATTGCCACAACTGGTAAGCGCAAGCGTGATAAGGGAAAAAGCGGTAAATAGTTTCTTTGATTTTTTCATAAAATCCTCCATTTATTTTAAAAATACTGGGCCTAATTTATTCGTCTTATATGATGCCACGTAGTTTTCGACATAAGGCATCCCTGTGTCTTCATCAAACTTAAGTGGATCAATAAAAAGAATTCTTTCGTTTGGATTTAGTCCATTAACATCAAAACCATGATAGATAATCCAATATTGACTAGCGAAATCTTGAATGATGGTATGGTGACCAGTCCCGGCCACATCATCACTAGGGCCAATTACTAAGTCGCCATAAGGTTCTTGGCTTAATTCTTCGCCACTGCTCGCCTTATAGGGGCCAAATAATGAGTTGCTGACGCCTACTTTCACCCGATAGGTGCTACTCGATCCACTACAGCAGGAACCCTGTGAACCGGTATAGTAATACTGGCCATTGTATTTAAAGACATAACTACCTTCATAGTTGATATTGATATTCATTGATCCGGTTGTATTATCTTCGATAAGCCAATGGATATTGTTCTTGTAGTCCGCGCCATAGAATGGTTCAACTCCATCATCGGTTAAGCGAATTGCCGCTATTCCGAAAAAACTGCCCCAAAGTAAATATAATTCGTTTCCATCGTATATTGCCTGTGGATCAATTGAGTTTTTAACCCCCGAACTCACACTATCTAAGACCCGGCCGTGATGTGTCCAAGGTCCATAAGGAGTTGAGGAAGTCGCAACACCAATTCCAGGATTATCATCTCCCCACGTCGACAATGAATAATAGTAATTGTATGTATTATTAACTTTGATAACACTTGGGGCCCAAACTCCCGCTCCCGGGCTTCCCCAATTTATTGCTTCTGGATAATCCCGAAATACACTTCCAACCCATTTCCAAGTAATCAAATCCTTAGATTGAAATATTGGTCCTAAGTCAAAGAATTGATTGCCTTCGTTATCGCGAACGGGCGTATTAGTTGGATATAAATACCAATAGCCCATCTTCGCCGTAGATGACATCCGGATCGGCAATTGCAACAAAGTACTCGTTCCCATTTTCATCAACAGTTTTTAATGGATTTTGATAGAGGGTTCGACTATAAGTGTTTTCATCGATGCTAGTTGAGACATCGCTGGTGACGGAAGTCGATTTTGAGTCGCTTTGAGACTCGCTTTGAGAAGACGACGTAAGCCCGCAACTGGTTAGAACTAGAACACTTAGTAGAGTCCAAGGTAAAAGAGCATTTTTTCTCATACCTAACTTACTCCTTCAAGTTGATTGATAAATGGTCCGGGGAGTAATTCTCCGTTGCTCGCTCGCCGATTTTTGACATAAAACATTTCGGTTGCAGGATCAATATATAACTTATCAAGATAGGTAACCCGCCAGTCAGGTTTTGCCCCTTGCGTATCATATCCATGGTATATCATCCAAAAGTCTCCGGCATCATCCATCGCGATTCCATTATGCCCCACGCCCATTGCGCCTTGAATGGAAGGAGCTACAACGGTATCTCCTCTTTTAGGTCCAAACATGTTTCTTCCTTGCGAATCTAAATATGGGCCGGTTATTTTATCGCTTTTTGCGATAACAACGTTATAGGTAGAATTGACTCCGCTACAGCAGGTTCCAGTTGAAAGAAATAAATAGTAATAGCCGTTATATTGAAGAATTAATGAAGCTTCATAATTATTCATTTCATATAATTCATACCCGGCAAGAGCAATTTTATTTTCTTTTTGATATTCAACACCATTTTGAAGACCTAATCCATCGCTTGTTAATTCTATAAGTGAGATAAGACCCCCATAGCTGCCAAACACCATATAGACTTTACCGTTATCAACTAATACATGGGGGTCAATGGAGTTGGTAACACCGATTTCCTCGCTATTAAACAACTTTCCATAATGGGTAAAGGGCCCATATGGGGTTTCACTGCGAGCAACACCAATTCCGGGATTATCATCGCCACCAGTTGATAAACTATAATATAGGTTGTAGTAATCTCCAATTTTTACCACGGTTGGTGCCCAAACTCCAGCGCCACTTGTTCCCCAATTCGGCGTGTAGTTAACAAAAGAATCCGCTTTATAAGTCCAATTAACTAAATCGATGCTTTCATAAATTGGGCCGCGCTTAAAAACCGATCCTATGGTTCCGTCGATGAAAACATCGGACTGCGTTGTATACATATAATACTTAAGTGTATCTTCATCTCGAATTACGTACGGGTCGGCTAAGTATGTCTCTTTTTTTTGACCATTATAAAGAGGATAAATTGGGTTCTCATAGAAATTATTTGTGCTGACTACTTCACTGTCGCTTGATGGTTCGCTGCTTGAAGACGAACTGCCTGCTGGTGTCGAACAACCGATAAGCAAATTAGTTAGTAAAAGTGTGCTGAGAATTTTACTTAAAGATTTCATAATGGCTCCTTATTTTTGTTATCGAACAAAGTCGCTATCTAGTAATGCGCTAGCAAATAGGTGCCCCAATTTTATTTCACTTGCACTATCGAAATGATAGATATCGCCACCAATTGTCGGTTCATTCATAAATTCAAGTTTGTTGGCGATGGTATCGACATAGACGTTATTCTCGTCTTCATTAGCTACTTCTTGCTTTTGGGCATTAATTGTTTGATATTGAGCCCACGCTGACGAATTACTAATACCGGCATCAATAAATCCAATTCCCTTGCTAGAAGCATAATAGCCAAATTCCGATCGTAAATCACTAATAAAATGACGAAGATTGGCGCCATAGTTTTCCGCTTGCGAACTATTAGAATCATCCTCACCCTGCATAAAACAAATCGCCTTAATCTCCGGATACAAATCTAAATTTTCAAGTTTGGCTATACTGGCATTGACATGACTCACTAAACCGGCGTAACAATCGCCCGTTCTTCCAGAACTAGGCGAAGCCCAGTTATTATATAGCGATGTCGCACCTACGGCATACTTTACGAGATAAACCGGCCCATCATCGAGGGTTAGACCGCTCAATTGTTCAGCAAGTCCAACTTCCGGCCCAAATTGTTCGCTTGTCGTTCCTTGACCAACTTTGGTTTTAACGAATTCTCCCCCGGAATGGTTACTATGACGATTGCTATCATAGTTTATTAATACTCCATCAAAGCCATTAATGTATTGTTGAACAACATCTTCCGCAAAATGCTTTGATAAAAAGCGAATCCACGATTGCCCCTCCATATTGGATTGTCCGGCTAAAACTACGACTTGTACCTTATTCAAATTATTACCCATAGATTCACTGCTTTCCGTGCTGGTTGTCGCGGGTGAATTATTGCTACAAGCGGTCACCAATAGCAATAGTATTCCCAAAATAGCGTGCTTTCTTGTTTTCATGGTCTGTCCTTTTACATTTTTAGAATAAACCGCTTTAACGTTAAAGTAAAGCGCTTTTTTGCAACTTTTTCTAATCTTTTGAAGAAATTATATCTATTTAAAATTTATTTGCTAAAATAAAGGCAATATGACAAATGTTTCATTAAAAGATTTAGCCCGCCAACTCGGATTATCCGTCACGGCAGTATCAAAAGCACTGAATGATGCCGAAGATATTAGTGAACCAACCAAAGAAGCGGTTAAAAAATTAGCTGCCGAAATGGGGTATGTTCCCAATAGATTAGCATTGTCTTTAAAACGTGGAACTACGAAAACAATCGCGGTTGTTATCAATGATTTTCGTAATCCGTACTTTGCTGCACTCTGTGATATTGCTATTAAAAAAATTAATGCCAAAGGATATCAGGCGAATTTCTTTTTTACCAATAAGCATTTAGTTGCTTTAGATGATATTTATGAAATACTAAACAATAAATGCATTTCGATTCTTTCATTCGTGGAACCAACAGACGAAGTAGCCGACTTTACCATGAAACGAAATTTACCTTTCTTTCTTGTGGGAATCAACAGCCCTAGTCCACAAATTAATTCTATCTATACCGATGACTATGAAGGAGGGAAACAAGTTGGAGAGTACTTTGTGAAAAGCAATTACAAAAAAGGCCTTTTTCTAACCAATTCCTTTAGTGAAACCAGTTATCGCCGGTATAGTGGTTTTAGCGACGTACTTGCCCATCATCAGAAAAATGTAAATATTATTCCTTTTTCTGGTGTAAGCGATGATGAAATCATCAAGAGTTCATTGGCCACGATAAAACTTAATAAGTACGACTTCGTATTCTGCTTTAGTGATTATCTTGCCATAATCCTTAAGCGAGCTTTAAAAACAATTAATTATCACGAAAAAATTATGATTTTTGGCTATGATAATTTAAATAAGTACTATCAAATCATCGAAAAGATCAATAGTGTCTCCGCTGATTACGAAGAGATTATCGAATTTACGGTTGACGAGATTATTGCCTATGCGAATAAGTCGAAAAACGAGCAGATAAATATCAATAAAGTTTTTCCAACTTCAATTGTTTTTGAAAACTAAAAAAATAATAGATTTTCGTTTTTAATTTATACATAAATTATTGATAATTATGGAAATTCAATATTAATTTATTCCAAGCGGTTAAAGAGCAATTATAAACTTAAAGATGACTTTTCTAAAAATTGATATAATTTATTGTCCATTCTCAATAGGCTTTGTCTTGTGTATATGGCACTGGCCAATCTCGGTTTATTAATGAAAGAGGTCTTAAAGAGGAGATTCATAAGTTCAAGACTAAAGAAATTAACGAAGCCCTAGGTCAAATCAATAATCTATGTGCCACAATTCAAAGAAATATGGTTTAAAATATTAGCAAGTATAAGAAAAAAACAATTATATGTTTCCTGGATGACCTTAAAATCGTTAATGGAAGGCCTGGTAATTCAGGAATGAGTTGATTATCTAATAGACACAAGTTTTATATCGAAATATATTCTTTAAGTAAAAGACCGAATATATGATAAACAATGAATTTAAAAAGGCAAAAAAGACATCTCAGACGATTAAATCCAAGACGTCAATAATTAAATGTCTACTATTTTAACGTAGCCTAAGTCATCTCTTTGATATATGCAATAACTTATATGTTTTAGAAAAAACTTTAACAAAATAATTCCGGGTTAGCAAACCATTTAACATTGTCTATTTCAATATCATAACTATTATTATTGATTATATCTTTTGTTTCTTTTGATGCGCTCGCATATGAAATATATATTGTAATAGAGCCATAAAACTCATACTTTTCTATACTTTGATCGTCAATTATTTTAAATTTTACATCAACATTCTCAGAAGTCGAATATTTGAATTCATCCGAATTTTCCAAATATATATCATCATATGAGAATATAAAGTAAAATGAATCATTTTTGTTTTCTATTCCATCGCAAATCCAAACAAACCTTTCATCATCTTTTTCAATATACAACTCATTGGTTATTTCATTATCATTCCAAGAATAAGTATATTGGGCATTAATTTGAATAGCAAAATCCTCTGCAGAATTTGTACTGCACCCCGTTAACATAAAAATCAAAATTAGTAGAACTGGTATTTTTTTCATATTATCTACCTAATTAATAATTAAATATACTATAGTCTAACATTACAATACCACCAAAGCCTGTCCAAGCAGTTAAATCAAAATATATTTTAGAAGCACTATGTCCGTCTCTTAATTCATAAAAATATTTATATGATGTTGTTTGAAAAATCCACCATCCGCTTGTTTTAGAGTATGTCTTATAACCACATCCAGCCATAAGATGATTTCCATATCCCGCATTTGAGGCTTTTGAAACACAAAGAACAAATGGCAACTCATTATTTATTGCTGTTATACCACTGCTTCCATATATTCCCGCAGCAACGGTTCCCTTAGTTTTAAAATTATAGCCATATTGTTTTCCTATTGAATCAATAATATTTGCTGTATTATAAACACTACCATCGTCTACTTTACCATATTTTGTAACAACATATTTTCTTACCTCTGTATATAATTCAGGGAATCTTGTATTTGCCAATACAGTTTTATAATGAGTTTTGCCAGAAGAAGACGTAACTTGTCCAGAAACATTATTTTCGTTATCATCATAATATTTTTTATATAAATCATATTCTTCTTTTTTAACGTCATAACTTATTATATTATTTATACTAGGCATTGATGTTTTAGATGAAACCGTTTTATATGTATCGATTTTATCTTTATATGTTCCTGTGGCATCTGCCAAAGACTGTAATAGATTGTAGGCAGATACAAACCAACAATTACCTTCACTTGAATAATATAATGTATCTCCTAAATATGAATAATCATGATAACACGACAAACTCATTTGTGTCGTGTATGTCCCTGTTGCCATTTTAACTGACTTAGTTGTAGAATTTGACCACCCAGCACCATATTTATCCTCAACATATAAATCAGTGTCAGTAATATGGCCACAACCAGCTTCTGTTTGGCCGTTATATGCTGAACTGAAAGATAAAGTATCGAGATAGTCATCAGATAGGTTTTTACTTTCATCAACATTTACATATTCGCCATCTTTTAAATACAAATATCCATTGACTGTACAGTAACAATATGATTCACTATCAATTTCTTTATAAGGTGATTCACCATTTATAGCAAAATCATAAAAAACATATTCATCCCCAACTAACGCATATCCATTATCATAATCAAAATCTAAAAAATATCCTTTTTTTTCACCTTCATGGTCGAGAATCATTATTTCAAATGAGTTTTCCACATAACTAGCCGTCAATTCTTCTTCTGAAGATTCGTTATACTTCTCTACAAACAAGCCAAAATTTTTCTCAATATAATTTGCCACAGAAGTACAATCACTATCCAAATAGTTTTTAATGTTATATTCATTCACTTCACTATTATTATTTGCTAGCATTGATAACAGTAATAATATCACACTAAAGCAACTGCTTCTTACTTTTAATATCCCTTTCATTTCCAATTCTCCTTTAAATAACTAAAGACAAATTAAAAATTGCACCCCTCTTTCCATATAGATTTCTTTGTTATTTTAGTTGTATCACATAGGATGATGCTTTGTCAATTGTACTTAAACTCACTTTATTTTTCTAGCAAAAGCTTCAAAATATTGCAATGTTTCGAGTGTTATATTTTGCCATCGAATAAAAATTATTGTCATTTCCCAAATGATAAATAATCAGTAGTTAATCCCAATATTTCACAGAGTGTCTGAATAAGACTGATCCCAGGATGGCCTTCGCTTTGTTCCAAGAAGCACTTTCCTCAAACATCGGCATATGCCCAGATCTTTCAAAAAACACATATTTTTTTCTGGGATGTTTTATGCCCAAGAAATATGAACTAATACCAAAAAGTTGTACATTCATATAATAGAAGTATATGCGGGAGGTAGCACATGAAAGATAAAATAAAAGATAAGATATTTATATATACTGAATTCATACAAGTGAAAGCAGTGATTGATGACTAGATGGATTACTATAACAATGATAGATGTGTGGAAGTTTAATAAAAGTTTAGCAAAAATTCTATGAATCAATAAAAAAAGTTTCCTTCATCAGAGTGGTATTTTTAGTATACCATATCTCCAACTTTTGGAAGCTATTTCAATCTAATTTGGTGGAGCTGACGGGGATCGAACCCGCTACCTCTTCCATGCCATGGAAGCGCTCTCCCAGATGAGCTACAGCCCCAAAATGGTTCTTTGCAAAACAAGTTTGCTTTACTATGATATGCAAAACATGGTTTTTTGTCAATTAAAAATCGTGTTAAATAAAAGAAAAAGCCAATATTTTTATTGGCTTAATCAACACTATAAGTTCTAGCAATTCCAACAACTGAATAATAAATCGGTATTGTGATGAATAATGCCCAGGTTGGATGCCAAATATCCCATTTAACGCCAATAAATAGATAGATGAAAGCCATTAAAACCGGGTAGGCAAAATGCGAGGCATTTTTCATTTTAATCGCACTCAATAGTGACTCGATTACTGGAATTAAAATAAATAATGTCCAATAAACGCGCCAGCCTTCTCCATGAGGCAAAAAGAATCCAAGAACAATGTAAGCAATGGTAATTACAAATACATTGATTGAGGATATGATGGCAAATGTTTTGCCAAAACGCAAACGTCTTTTTAGCGATTTACCCGATGTATCGACATGAACCATTTTGCTTTTGCCACCTGCTCTTGCGTAAGCTTTACCACCCGCACTTGCATAGGCATAGGCATCCGAAGAGTCGTCGTCATTATCGTCTTCATCACCATCTTCTTCCGCTTGATGATTACGAACATCTTGAGCAATCTCTTCTTCACTAACATCGGTTTTTAATAGTTCATCCAGTGATACCCCATAGATTTTTGCCAAGCAAATCAAATTATCAGTATCTGGTGAAGCTTCAGCCCGCTCCCATTTACTTACTGCTTGTCGGGAAAGGCCAAGTTTGGCAGCTAGTTCTTCCTGCGACAAGTTATTCTTCTTTCTTAATTCTACTAGGCGATTGGCAATCTCGATATTCATAATCTTGCCTCCTCTATCTAGATTTATAATAAATGGTTTTATGTTGGTTGCACTACCAACTTTAGTTAGAAATTTCCGCAACTTTTGGTTGCAATCAGTAAAAATAGGCTTAATTTACCTTATATATAGTATAAATGAAGACATAAATATTGTCATATTTTATTAAAACATTGTTTAAACCCTGTTTTGGCATTTTAAAACAAAAAAGTGGCTTCATATTGCCACTTTTTGGCTTTCCAATTGGCGCGCCGAGAGGGAATTGAACCTTCGGCCTACCGCTTAGGAGGCGGTCGCTCTATCCGCTGAGCTATCGGCGCTTAGCGATAATATTCTAGCGCGGAATAGCGGTTTATGCCACGACAAATTACTTTTTGTAGCAGCCTCCGTTATTGGCTCGCCATTCATCGTAGGTAAGCGCTAAATCAAAATGAGCCTTTTTCATAGCGATAAAGGGCATGAAGCATATTGTCGAGAAATGTGTCCTCATGAAACTTGTCTCGGCCGATTACATTTATAATTCTTTCGGCCCCGTCTTCCAGTATATGATCATAAATATTATCAATAACATCTTGTGACAATTCTTTGCCAACATAAACTGAGTAATCCATATGGTTATTTCCTCCTAATCTAAATATACGGGAAAGTAATATTTTTTGTCATTTATAACGCTTTGTCTAAATATGTATTAAAATAAAATTTTTATTGTTGGAATGCGAATATTTTTCTATATAATAAAAATAAGTGTGGATGGTAATATAAATGAAAATTCGAAAACCGTGTTCCTTAAAATCAGTTAATTTATCATCTGTTGACGCTATTTTTTGCGACATTGATGGAACGATTGCTGATGGAAACGGTGTCATTCCTTTAGAAGTTATTGATCGTCTAAAAGAAATAAAAAATCATGTTCGTTTTTATTTAATAAGTGGTCGCTATCCAGGAGCGATAAAACCAATTAGCGAGCGACTTGAACTTACAACCCCATTAATTGCATTAAATGGGGCACTCGTTGTTGAGCAAAGTGGAAATGTCCTTCATGAGGCTCTTTTACCTAATGATTTAGCCTTAAAAGTCGCTGCCGAATTAACCTACAACCATCCTGATGTTGGACTTATCATCTATACAAGTACTGATTGGCTGACATTAACTCCCAATAACAATTATGTTATAAACGAACAGGAGATTGTCCAGGGAAAAGCTAAACCCATTAGCAGCATATCTGAGTTATCTTCTCAACCGATAATTAAACTTCTTTTCTTGGCTAAGCCTGAGACTATTCAACATCTCGAATTGTACGTTAGTGAAAACTATCCGGAATTTGGCTCTATTATATCAAAGCCTTACTTTCTTGAACTACTTTCGCCTTTTGTAAATAAAGGGCGCGCCTTATATGAAGTTGCTGAAGAAAATAATATTTGCCTTGAGCGAGCAATGTGCATTGGCGATGGTGTTGCTGATTTACCGATGTTTGATATTGCCTACTTTAAGGTAGCCCCTGAAAACGCTGATCCTTCGGTTAAAAAAGTTGCTAACATTATTGTCCCCTCAGTCAATGATGGGGGCATCAAGGAATTGATTGATCATTTGTTGGCTACTAAATAAAAATGGTTCATAATGAACCATTTTTTATTAATCATCACCAAATAACAAAACAGAATGGATGGCCCTCCGGGTCAATAAGGGTTACCCAATCGTCACCACCAAACTGGGCGTCTGTAAGTATGGCTCCTAAAGATAATGCCTTTGTAACCGCCTGCTTAAGTTCATCTTGATTTTTAACTTTAAAATCAAGATGCATCATCATCTGGGGTTTTCCCTTTTGATCAGGCCAGACAGGGGGAATATAGTCTTCATTATATTGAAAAGCCAACTTTATCATTCCATCGCTAGAGATAATATCTCTCCACTCTTCACCCTCATTATATCGGGGTTTGTAATCCAACAAAGCGGCATAAAATCGGCTTAATGCTTTTGGACTTTTACACTCTAAAATAACCGCATCAAATTCAATCTTTCCCATTAAGTAATTTCCTTTCATATCCATTGATAATATAGCATACTAATACAAATTATTAATTGCTTTGTTTCACGATTAAATGATCGTTTTAGTTTTCTCAAAAGCAATGCTTAAAAACTTCGATTAAGCCAACATATAGCGAAATAATTACCAGCAAAGATCGGTTGCTTTGGTTACAATTACACATTTGACAATCTATATGTTTTTACTATATTCAATTTAATCTTGAAAATTACAATAAGTTTATTTCTTAATCTTCTACAACAATCAATTATTAAAAAGCGTTATATTACCTATTAACACTTGGCTAAATGCCCAACTGATACATTATATTCGTTGTTTCTTCATATAAATGAAGAATGACGCATTTTAGTTTATCTTCTAGAGTTGTTTTCATAAAAAAGCTCCCTTTCAATTGTACCAGTGTTTGGTCCAAATTTAGGGAGCAGTTTCAATATTAATGGTCGGAACGATGGGATTCGAACCCACGACCTCTTGGTCCCGAACCAAGCGCACTACCAAGCTGTGCTACGTCCCGAAAGGCGAAAATTACGCCTACTTATTATAATCAATCATTAGCAAAAATCAAAGAGATTAATTTGATTTGATTCTGGTAATTCGTTTAAAACACCAAGTTCCTTTAATCGCTCAATATTTTGACTATTGAGCTTTGTCCGGCTAACCAAATCCTCTATCGATAAAAATGGTTTTTTTACCCTTTCACTGATAACCGTTTCCGCGGCCGCTTCCCCTAACCCATCAACGGTAATAAAAGGTGGGATGATCGACTTATGTTCATGATTTACTTTAAAAGCCGTGGCTAAAGAATCATATAGACTAATATTCTCGCACCGGTATCCGCGTTCGACCATTTCTAAGGCGATGGTTAATGTCTTTTCAATCTCGCCTTCTTTAGGAGAAAGTGGTTCACCTTTTCCTGCCTTCCGTTCCTGAAACTCTTGTAAGCGAGCAATAATCGCCCTCTCGCCATCAATCATCGCCTGCAAATCGTATTGCTTGCTACGGACAGTAAAGAAGGTCGCATAAAACTCCAGCGGTCGATAAACCTTGTACCATCCAACACGGATGGCCATCATTACATAAGCCGTCGCATGAGCCTTAGGGAACATGTACTTAATCTTATTGCAAGAATCAATATAGTATTGAGGAACATTGTGTTCCTTCATAACTTTTTCATACTCAGCACTGACTTTACGTCCTTTTCGGACATCTTCCATGATTTTAAAAGCCAGCAAGGGTTCAACGCCCATCGAAGATAAATACATCATAATATCATCTCGGCACCCGATAACTCCGCGAAGATCACAAATGCCATCGGCAATAAGTTTTTCGGCATTTCCAGCCCAAACATCAGTTCCGTGTGATAGACCTGAAATAATTAATAAGTCGGCAAATGTTTTGGGTTTGGTAGCGTCTAAAAGCCCCCGTACGAAATTAGTTCCAAACTCAGGTATTGCTAAAGCCCCATTGGTGACCTGTAAATAGTTGCTATGCAAATTTAACGCCGCGGGTGAAGAAAAAATCGATAACGTTTTAGGATCATTCATCGGTATATCAATTGGATTAATTCCCGTTAAATCCCCCATCATCTTTAATGCCATTGGATCAACGTGACCCAATAAATCCAGTTTCAAAACATTGTCATGAATAGAGTGGAAATCAAAGTGCGTCGTTTTCCAACTGGCATCCATATTATCCGCAGGATATTGAATAGGAGTGAAATCATAAACCTCATACTCCTTGGGAATGACGACAATTCCTCCAGGATGTTGCCCCGTGGTTCTTTTCACATCTTGACAACCGGCGGCTAGAAAAGCTATCTCCGCCTTAGGAACCAAACTTAGATCGCGACCTATCCGTTCAAAGAAGCCTCTTACATAACCAAATGCGGTTTTCTCAGCCACCGTTTCAATCGTTCCGGCCTTAAAGACATTTTCCGCGCCGAGGAGTTCCTTTGTATACTCATGAGCCTGGGCTTGATAGTCGCCTGGAAAATTTAAATCAATATCGGGTACTTTATCCGCATTGAAGCCTAAAAAAGTAGCAAAAGGAATATTTTGACCATCACTAATCATTTTTGTTCCGCAAATAGGACAGTTTTTTTCTGGAAGATCATAGCCCGAAAAAACACCTTTAGCTTCGGGCGGATCAAATTCGCTATGTTGACAATGAGGGCACCGATAGTGAGGTGGCAAAGGATTAACCTCGGTAATATGGGCCATTGTCGCCACAAATGAAGAGCCAACACTTCCTCGGCTGCCAACCATAAACCCATCATCATTTGCTTTTTTAATTATCTTATGCGCAATGTAGTAAATAACCGAATAGCCGTTCGAAATAATACCATTTAATTCGGCACTAAGCCGTGTGGCAACAATCTCTGGAAGAGGGTCACCATACCACTCATGCGCCGTCTTATAGCAAATATCCTTTAACATCTCTTCTGAATGCTCGATAGTGGGAGTATAAAGCTTGTCTTTAATCGGTTTTAAACTTTTTATGCTGTTAGCAATAAGATTGCTATTGGTAACAACATATTGAATCGCCTCTTCCTCAGAAATAAAGTTATCCGCTTGGAATTCAGTGAGCATTTCTTCCGTTGAGCGATAATGTTGATTAGGATTTTCAAACGGAGGAATCCGTTCCCGATCATATGGCGCCAAGGGATGGTTTACCCCACCGACGCCTTTGGCCATAATATAAACATCACGATAGATCTTATCGCTTGGATTCGCATAATGACAGTCGCCAGTCGCCACCACCATCTTGCCCATTTCCTTTGCCACTTTAATAATGTCATGAAGATAGGTAAAAAGGTCATTTTTGCTTGCAAGTTCGCCCATATGTATCAAATAAGAATAATTTTCCGGTGGCTGAATTTCAATGTAATCATAAAAGGAAACCGCCTTTTTCAAGTCCTCTTCATTCCGGGTTCGTGACATATCAAAAACTTCGCCATTAAAGCAAGCCGATCCAAGCAAAAGATGCTCGCGGTATTGCATTAAAACCTCGCGAGGAATCTTTGGTACCTCCGCTAAAAATTCAATATTCGATAATGAAATAAGTTTAAAAAGATCCTTCATGCCAATTTCATCTTTGGCCAAAGCAATCACATGTACCGGTCGCAAATGCTTATAAAGTTCTGGCTTCGTTTCAAGATGAACTAAATCCTCATGGCTTAAAGAACGATTGTTGGCCGTTAATTTGGCAATCATCGCCTGCCAAACATTATTTAAAACTTCCGCATCATAGTCCGCGCGGTGAGCGCGAACCGTGTCATAATCGACCTCTAAACGCGAAGCGAGCGCCCCCAGTCGATGGGCCCGGGCATCTGGGAACAGATATCGCGATAACGGCAAGGTATCGATAACGGGATTGGTAATTTTTGGCTTGTTGATTCGTTCCAATTCACTATTAAGAAACGAAATATCAAATTGAGCATTATGACTTACTAAAATAGCGTCGCCGATGAAATCAAGAATTTTTAAAGCCACTTCTTTAAAAGTTGGTTTGCCAATTAGATCGGCGTTTTTAATATTGGTAATTTTAGAAATCTTATCGCTTAATGAATGTTCGCTTCCGGGATTAATTAAGATATCAATTCGTTTGGTAAGCATTCCTTTTTCAACTTTAACCGCGCCAAACTCAATGGCTCGATCATATCGCGGAGATAGACCCGTTGTTTCAAAGTCAAAAACCACATAGGTAGCGGCAGTCAATTCAATCGGAGCCGGATTCATAATATAATCGAGTTTAGTATCAATCATATATAACTCCGCACCATAGAGCATTTTTAAGCCATACTTTTTAGCCGCTTTTTGAGCGTCAGGAAAACCTTGAACACAACCATGGTCGGTAATTGAAATAGCTGTATGCCCCATGTCGTGAGCCACCTTACAGTAATCATCAATCGTGCTTACCCCGTCCATCGCTGATAGTTTGGTATGAAGATGAAGTTCAACTCGTTTGGTTAAAGCATTATCCACTCGTGGTTCTTCAGGAGGCAATAGATCGATAAAATGTCCCATCACATAAAGCGAACTATCAAATTTATCGATATCAACCGCGCCACGAATGCGAACATTATCGCCTTTTTTTAAGCCCATAATTTTATCTAAAGGCAAAAGCGCTTTATTTTCAAAGCACCGCACATATATAGCTTTGCCAAAGGAGTCATTAACACCGATCATCGCCATCATTTTCCCACTTCGAATCTGTCGAGTTTCAATAGAAAAAATATGGGCTGAAAAATCAACATTTTGCGAATTAGAATCAAAATCGCCAATATTCATCACCCGATAATCCCCCCGATGAAAACTTCGAGCGTGACGACGGTCTTCTTCCATTCGCTTCTTATTTTCCTTAGCTTCTTCCAGAAGAATTTTTTCCGATTCGGCTTGTTCTGCTTCATGCTCTTCGGCAATCAGTTTATGAATGCTCGTGAATTTGTCCTCGAGGGGTTCTTCATCATCCGAAGGAAATACGGATTCATCATTATCGATAGCTATTTCTAATTTTTCTTCCTCGTCAACTGCCGATATATCTTCATTTATCGCCTTAGATTCAATTTGGGACGGCGCTTCGCTTTCTAATGGGGATAGACGGGTAAAAACCGGAAAATCATAATTAACAAATGATAAAAAGGATTTAAAATCACTTAATATGGAGCGATAATTGTCCTCTTCCATTTGTGACATAAAAACAAATTCAATCATCCCATCAAAACTCTTATCCACTTTAAAAGCACAGGAGGCATGATAAATGCTCGCATACCACTCATAAAAAAGTTTAATTGCTTCATCTATTGTCGGTTCATTTTGATATTTAAAAAATAATTGATAACTATATTTTATATTGGCTAATCCATTGATAAAATTTTGAAGAGGAACATAGTCCCAAGGTTCTTTTTTTTCAATGACAAAAACCCATGAATCATCCGCTTCTTTATTTATTTTCAAAAAATCCAAGTCCTCAAAACCTTCGGCTGAATCTAAACCGAGGGAATTTAAAAACCGATCCATGGTTTTATCCATATCGCTATCCCCTCCTTAGGATGAAATTTAGAATAGGCGCAAAATATCGCGCGCGGTAATAAGTATAATCAACCCAAATAATAGTATCATTCCTATCGCTGAAATTGTATTCTTGACTTTTGGATTTATCTCGTGTCTAGTAATGGATTCGACAATGATAACAAATAAATGCCATCCATCAAGTCCCGGGAAAGGCAAAAGATTAAATAATGCCAAGTTTGCCGAGACAAATCCCCATAAATAAATAAAACTGCTCCAACCATAATTATTAAATGTGCTAGTTGTTTGTTGAAACACGGCCACAATGCCGCCAACGTTATTGATTCCTTTGGGGGTAAAGAGGCTCACAATGCCTCTGGCAACCGCGGAATTAGCATAAACCCAATCCGAACCGGTGGACGATAGAATCTCGGAAAAAGATTCCTTAACGACAGCTTTTTTAAGGGAAAAATCAAAACCCGTGTAGCCGTATGTTTTACTTTCAGTATCGTAAGTAATGTTTATCACAAATGTTTTTGTGAATATATCGATCGGGTTTCCATCTTCATCGTAACCTTTGGCAAAGGTCATTTCAAAGTTAAAGGCTGTTTCTTCATCCGGACTATAGAATTCGTTGCCGGTGGAAATTTCGGTAACGGTCTCCGGCAGCAGACGGAAGTAATTGCTTGCTTCCGTATTATTATAATCACTAATGTAGAAAAAAGTTTCAAAGTCAGCTTCCGTCGAAGTGCCGCTAAAAAGGGTAACCGTGCCATAACTCTTCAGTGAACCCCCGCTTGAAATTGGTATTTCCTTGCTGTCCAAGGGCGTAATTAACCGATCGTTTTCTACCAATCCCAAACTGGCGGCTTGGCCGCCGGGAGCGACATCTAAAGCGCTATAAACGCGAACTGAGGGCACGGCGTTGGAAACCATAAAAAGGACGAGCGCCAAAAGGGAGTTGACGATAATGCCCGCGCTCATTATAATCGCTCGTTTCCATTTTTTTATTTTTAATAAACTACGGTTTGGATCGGGTAATGGTCCCTTGAAATCTTCGGGGATAGCATCGCTTTCCCCATACATCGAAACATATCCACCCACAGGAATGGCCCTTATGGTGAATTGGGTCTCGCCTTTTTTCCGCTTGTAAAGCGTCGGCCCAAAGCCGATCGAATACTCAAAGCAATAAACATTGAAAAGTTTAGCCGTCAAAAAATGTCCCAGCTCATGAAGGGCGATTTCAATTCCGAGAATAATGATTGAGAGAAGAATAACAAGAATGTCCATATTAGTATTTTCCTTTAATGTAGTTTGTAACCAGCGTCCTAGTCATTTTATCGACAGCAATCAGCTCTTCAAGTGAAGGTTCACCAATCACTTTTGCATTATCTAATGCCCACTTTATCACCTCTTCTATTCCAAGAAAAGGTATTTGTTCCTCTAAAAAGGCATAGACTGCCACTTCGTTTGCGGCATTTAATACACAAGGTAAACTTCCGCCAATACGGATTGCTTCCTTCGCTATCGATACCAAGGGGAATTTTTCGTCGTCTAATGGCTCAAAATGAAATGTGGGGAAAGAATCAAGCGTAAGGTCATTATGCGGAAGTCCGACTTTACGTTGACCCCCGTATAGCGCATAGCCAATGGGGATGCGCATATCACTCGGTCCAATATCTGCTAAGTAGGATCCATCGGCAAAATAAACAAGCGAATGAATTTTGCTTTCTGGGTGAAAAAGCACATCTATTTTATCAACTGGAAAATTAAAAAGGTAGTGGGCTTCAATAATTTCAAAGCCCTTATTCATCAAGGTTGCACTGTCAATTGTAATTTTCTTTCCCATTTTCCAACTTGGGTGATGAAGGGCTTCTTGCACAGTCACTTTTGTCATTTCTGTCCGCGACAAATGAAGGAACGGCCCGCCACTCGCGGTTAATATCAGTCTTTGTGCCGTCTGTTCATTTCCTTTTAGTGCCTTGCTAATGGCAACGTGCTCGCTATCAATCGGATAAAGATGAACTTTGCCGGAGGCAATAATTTCATTGATAAGCTTCCCACCAACTACCAACGCTTCCTTATTAGCCGTGGCGACATCAATTCCTTGCTGAAGGGCTAAAATCGTCGGCTCTAATCCTATAAAACCCACTAGAGCATTAATCATCAAATCAACTTGCAAAGATTCTATAAGTCTTTTAATACCATCTTCGCCTGAAAAGAAATTAATGTGCGGAAATTGTTTGCTAAGCTCGGGAATTCGCCTCTTATTAAGCAAAAAAATCGATTGGACTTCCGGAAATGAAGTAATTAAGGAAACGATAAGGTTATCCTGATTACCGACTGAAAAGCCCAGAAGCGAAAAATCTTCTCTTCGGCTCTGTAAAATATCGATTGTTTGGCGACCAATTGAACCACTTGCCCCTAAAAGAAGTATTTTCTTCATATCAGAATTGGGTTCCCCGAAATGGTAAAATTAGAAATTAAAATAACAATAACCGCCACCGCAAAAGCGACAGTAATCAAGGAATCTAGGCGATCGAGAATTCCACCATGCCCACGAAGGAAAGTTCCATAATCTTTAATGCCAAAATGCCGCTTTAGAGCCGAGAAGATAAAATCGCCTAAATCAGCAATAAACGGAATTAAAAGCGAAAGAAGCACAATCCAATACCAATTTTCAAAAGATAAAAAAGGTAACATCGGATGGCCAAGTGAAGTTACCAAAGCGGCAAAGCCGAGAGAAAGAATGGCGGAAAAAACAATTCCACCCCAAAACCCTTCCCATGTTTTCTTTGGACTAATCCGTTCATTCAACTTATGTTTTCCAAAGAAAACACCAATAAAATATGCCCCGATGTCATTAGCAATAGTTCCGATAATCACATAAACAAATAGGAATGATGATTGTACGGCATTGGGGATACTTAAACCCGCATTGGCAAAACTCGTCATTGGGAAGAAACGTAGAAATAAAAAACTTTGAAAGCCGATGCTGATAAAAACTATCATCGTAAATATATAGGTAACATCATTGATTTGAAAATTCTTGCAACTGATTGAAAAAAGGAAAAGAACGAATAAGGTAACGGCTACTCCCATGGTGGAAATCTTTATATCATCAAAGCCACTGGTTAATGACCATGCACTAAGATCAAAAGCTCCTAGGCCATTGGCTAAATTGTTCTCGATGTTATTCCGCATAAAAATCCAATAGACGAAACTAATCGTCATCACATAAATAAAAATATGCGCGAACAAAGGATATTTTTCATGATTTACCGCATTAATGAACTCATGAATAGCAATAAAAAGGGCGACAAAAATCAGCCCCATATAAAACCACCCACCCAAAAGCAGACAAGGGAGAGCTACGGCCGCTATTAAAACCGCAGTGATAATTCTGGCCGTCATTGAAGATTTAGTTTTTTGATCAAGATGATTAACGCTCATTTTTGATACCCCCGTAACGTCGATCGCGTTTGTTATAGGCTAGAATCGCCTTTTGAAAATCACCCTTTTTAAAGTCTGGCCAGAGCGTATTTGTAAAATAAAATTCTGCATAGGCCATTTGATAAAGCATAAAATTAGAAATCCGCATCTCTCCACTTGTTCGGATGAGTAGATCGACATCCGGCAAAGGATCGGTAAGCAAAGCGGCCTTAAAGGTATTCTCATCTACCTCATCAACATTGATTTTCCCCATCTGAACTTCACTGGCGATTTTTTTAGCCGCTTGTACAATATCTTTGCGGCCACCATAGTTTAAGCAAATATTAAGAACTAAGCCTTGATTGTCCTTCGTTTTCGCCATCGCCTCTTTAATAACTGCTTGGGTACTTAAAGGAAGGGGATCGGGAAATCCCGAAAAAATAATGCGAATATCTTTTGCCATCAGCTCCGGCAAACGCTTATTAAACTCGCTCTCTAAATAACCAAAAAGAAAATCAATCTCATCTTGCGGGCGATTCCAATTCTCGGTAGAAAATGCGAAAATGGACAACACTTTAACCTTATTTTCGATTGCGGCATCGGCAATGGCAAAAATGTTTTTCGCGCCAACTCGATGACCGGCTGTTCGCGGGAGTAATCTTCGTTTGGCCCATCTTCCATTCCCATCCATAATAATGGCGATGTGATTGGGAATATGGACGATTTCAAGCGGCTTATTTTGTGCCATAGATTCTCCTTTGGTTGAGTATATTATACATTAGACTACATAAAGATTAAAATATGCAAAAAAGGTTTTTATTCTTTTAAAAAAAGCCACCAGAAGTGGCTTCTTTAAATCTTAAATCGTCATGATTTCGACTTCTTTATCCTTAAACACCAATTCAACTTTCTTATTAGTATCCTCGGTCACTTTTTGGATGTCGGCTTCAATTCGTTTTTTTAAATCATCGCTATATTCATCGCTTGCTTTGAGTAATTCAAGATAATCACGCCGAATATTGCGAATCGCCACTTTTGAATCTTCCGCATATTTTTTGGCAGTTTTAACTAAATCCTTACGTCTTTCCTCGGTAAGCGGAGGAAAAACCAGCCGGATTTGATTGCCATCGTTAATGGGATTAATTCCCAAATCACTTTTGCTTATCGCCTCAACAATCGCCCGAACATCGTTACGATCATAGGGCTTAATAAGAATTTGGCGAGGCTCCGGAATAGAAATAGAAGAAATTTGATTAACGGGAATTCGGTCTCCATAATAGTCGCATTCAATGCGGTCGAGCACCGAAGAAGAAGCTCTACCCGTGCGTAGAGTTTTAAATTGTTCCTCAAGATTGGCAATCGTTTTGTCCATATTGGATTGCATCTCTAAAGCTAGTTCATCCATTATTAATATCTCCTTTGCTAATAATCGTTCCGATCTTTTCTCCATTAACGGCTTTAATGAAATTGTTCTCATCCGCCATATTAAAAACAATTGTATCTATGGAGGAAGAGGCAAGCAAACTCACCGCTGTTTGATCCATAACTTTTAATTGTTTTTTTGTCATTTCAGCGTAGGTCAAGTGCGAGATAAACTTAGCATCTTTATCGGTTCTCGGATCTCCGGTATAAACACCTTCCACGCCATTTTTAGCCATTAGTATTGCCTCGGCTTCGATGTCTAAAGCTCTTAAAGCGGCACATGAGTCAGTAGTGAAAAAGGGATTGCCAGTGCCACCAGCAAAGATGACAACTCGGCCTTTTTCCAAGTGACGAATTGCCCGTCTTTTGATATAAGGCTCACAGACAGCCTCGACTTCAATCGCACTTAAAACCCGAGCCTGAAGACCTATTTCTTCCAGCGTACTTTGAAGGGCTAAACAATTAATTATCGTTCCCAGCATTCCCATATAGTCCGCTGTTCCGCGCTCGATTCCAATTGCATCAGCAAGTTTGCCGCGCCAAATATTACCAGCACCGATGACTACACCGACTTGAACCCCACCCTCAGTCAAAGCGGCAATAGAACGAGCCACTGACTTGAGCTTATCCGCATTCAAAATTAGTTTTTCTTCTTTGTTTGCTAGCGCCTCACCGGATAGTTTAAGAACAACGCGTTTGTACTTAGCCATAGCATCCTCCTATTTTTTAAAAAAAGAACACTCGAAAAGGAGTGTTCTAATTAATTACTTAGCAGCTTCCATGACTTCTTTTGCAAAGTCATCTTCGCGCTTCGCGATTCCTTCACCCACTTGATAACGGATGAATTGTTTGACCACGAGTCCTTTTTCCTTAAGGAATTGCCCGACCTTTTTTTCGCCATCAAGCAAGTAAACTTGTTCACTCAAGGTCGATTCACTAAGGAATTTAGCAACCTTACCGCGAATAATATTCTTAAGCATATCTGGATTCTTGTCTTGAAGTTTAGGATCATTTTTTGCCGCCTCAAGTTGAATCTCATTTTCATGTTCGATAACATCCGCTGGAATTGAAGTACTATCAATGTATAAAGGGTTATTCGCTGCGATATGCATCGCCAATCCTTTAGCAACTTCCTCATCAGCCTTATTCAAGACGAGAAGGACATTAATCTTTCCATTCATGTGCGAATAGCTTCCAAAAGCCTCGCCATCTTTTAATTCAACAATAACAAACCGACGAAGAGCAAGTTTCTCTCCCATCTTGATTGTCGCATCAATGAACAACTCTTTGGTAGCCTCAGTTGCCTCTTCCACGGTTTTAAGATCCTTATCAAGGATAATACCCGCAACTTGCTCAACTAAATGTCCAAAGGCTTCACCATTGCTGACAAAATCCGTTTCACAATTCACTTCAAGAATAACCGCACGTCCGCATTTCTCGCAAATCTTGACGAGAGTTTTGCCTTCGGCCGCAATTCTTGCTTCTTTTTTAGCAATAGTTGTAATGCCTTTCTCCCGCAACCAGTCTTTAGCGGCATCAACATCGCCACCCGTTGCTTCAAGGGCTTTCTTACAATCCATCATTCCTGCTCCGGTTGTTTCCCGCAGCTCTTTAATTAATTTAACGTCTACTCCCATTTAGAATACTCCTTTCGATTCTAAAATTACTCAGCTTTAGCTGTTTCTTTATTTACTCTATGTTCGGCCTTGTCCGATAAAGGTTTGTCGCTATGATCGGTTGATTCTTTGCGAATCCGCCGTGGAGCTTGGTCCTTGTCGACTACCGCTTCTTTTGACGATACGGCCTTGTCCATCGTTACATCTTCCACTAAGTCTTCATCCTTAGCATAAGCAACAACTGGATTGCCACCCTTAGCTTCGACAATTGCATCCGCGGCTAATGCGAGAATAAGACGCACACTGCGAATCGCATCATCATTCGCGGGAATCACATAATCAACTTCATCGGGATCAGCATTGGTATCCACAATCGCAAACACTGGAATATTAAGTTTCCGAGCTTCATTGACCGCATTGTGTTCCACTTTGGGATCGATAACGAAGATGGCATTTGGTACTTTGCGCATTTCCTTAATGCCTTCAAGGTTTTTGGTAAGTTTTTCTTTTTCTTTCCGTAAACCAGCCGCTTCCTTCTTTGGAAGTAAATCTAAAGTTCCATCCTCTTCTTGTTTTTCTAAATCACGAAGATACCGAACCCGACTTTGGATCGTCCGAAAATTCGTTAATGTTCCACCGAGCCAACGCGCGGTGATATAGAAAGAGCCGGAGCGAAGAGCTTCTTCACGAACGGCATCTTGATATTGTTTACGGGTGCCAACAAATAAAACTTTTCCGCCAGCAAGAACTATCTCTTTAAGTGCGGCATAAGCTTCCTCAATTTTGGTAACTGTTTGAGTTAAGTCAAGGATATGAACGCCACTGCGTGAACCATAGATATACTTGGACATCTTTGGATTCCAGCGACGGGTTTGATGACCAAAATGGGATCCGGCTTCAAGTAGCCGTTTCATCGTAACTAATGGACGATTTTCATCCGGTAAAACGGACGCCATGGCATCAACTGGCTTTTCTTCTACGGCTTCGGCTAAGACTACTTCTTTCTCTTCACTCATAATGAAGACCTCCTATTTGTTTTAACTTCCATTGCTTCGAACACGCTCCCCTCAAGGAAACAATTTTCCGAGGACCTGGAGTATGAATCTACAATGTGTCATAGTCTCTCTTATAGAGAGCCGGAATAATATTATCATAGTAGGTCCCACTTGCGCAAGAAAAAATGCTTAACCGCAAAAATGGTTAAAGGGCACCAAAACAACTACTTTTCCTCTTTTTTTCCTTTATAGTCAACTATCTCTTCCGCCCTACTCACTCGAGCCCGCGGATGGGAGGCAAAATACTCTCGCTGCATGGCTTGTGAAGAAACATGCGTGTAAACCTGAGTAGTGGAAATGGACGCATGCCCGAGTAACTCTTGAATGAGACGAAGATCCGCTCCTTTATCTAGTAGATGCGTGGCAAAAGTATGCCGCAATAAATGAGGGTGAAGGTGAACAAATAGGCCGGTCTTTTTTTGTATTTCGTCGAGAATATATTCAACCCCCCGGGAAGTTAATTTTCTTCCCGTAGCAGAAAGAAACACTATTGTGTTGGTTTTAGCATCATTATTTTTCTCTTTTAAAATAGGCCGCAGTTCATCGCGATACTGGAGTAATGAATCCTTTGCTTCCAATGAAAATGGAACGAGGCGATCTTTATTTCCCTTACCTCTTATTCGCATCACTCGTTGATTAACATCCACCCAAAGAAAATCGAGATTAGTTATTTCCGAAACGCGAAGTCCGCTATCGATAAGAAAATATAAAAGCGTTTGGTCGCGAATCATCAACCAATCTTTTCGTTTGAAATTTGCGTCTAGCAAAAGTTGAGCATTAGCCTGATCAAGAACCTGCGGATAGCGCTTTTCCGCTTTAGGTGAATTAACTAGGGAAAACGGATTTATCTCAACTATTTTTTTACTTTCTAAAAAATCATAGTAACTTCTTAAGGCGGAAAGGCGCCGTTTAATTGTTCTGCGGCTTAATCCCTTAGTCAACTGGGCAACGAGATATTGACGAATGTCTTCAATTGTCACTTTTTGATCTTCCACTCCAACATTTAATAGAAAACCATAAAAGTCTTGGCAGTCTAATTGATATGAACTTATCGTCCGTGGAGAATAGTTGCGATTAAGGCGCAGATAGACCAAAAAATCACTTAAGGAGGAAATCATAGAAGACTCTTCCACTCCTGAATTAGCTTCAAAGCGTCATCAATCGTTGCCTGACGATTATTTTTTGTCGCTCCATATATGATTCCAAAATTGGCATTCATCGGAGCAAAATCTTTTATAGACGCAAAGTGAAGATAGTAATTAAGCGCTCCAATAACCGATTTAATCGGTGGATCAGGAAATTTTTTTTCCTCATACTTTGCCTTAGCGAATATTGCCGCCAAAATTCCCATTGCTGAACTTTCCACATAGCCTTCTACTCCGCTCAATTGACCGGCTATAAAAACATTATCTTGCGCTTTTAGCGAAAGATTGTGATTTAAAACGGCTGGCGCCTTTAAATATGAGTTCCGGTGCATAAGTCCATAGCGAACAAAGCGGGCATTTGCTAAACCAGGAATCAAGCGAAACACTCGTTCCTGCTCTCCATAAGTCAAATTAGTTTGAAACCCCACAAGATTATAAAGGGTGTCAACCGCATTATCTTGGCGAAGTTGAATAACGGCATAAGGATGATCATCTACCGTCCTTCTAAGTCCTTTAGGTTTTAATGGTCCAAAACGAATCGTATCTTCGCCTCGAGAGGCCATAACTTCGATGGGCATACATCCAGAAAAATATTGGGCATCAAAATCATGAATCGGTGCTTTTTTAGCATTTATAAGTTCATGGTAAAAAAGCCGATATTGCTCCTCGTTCATTGCAGAATTTAGATAGCTTCCTTCGTCTTGATCGTAGCGCGATTTACGATATAAAATGTCTAAATCCAACGAATCTTTTTCAACGATTGGGGCGGAAGCATCAAAAAAAGCGAGCATATCTTGACCAATGAGTTTTTGAATATTCTTGGCTAGTTCATCACTGGTCAGTGGGCCAGAAGCAATTATCGTTATTCCATTAGGAATGGTTTTTACTTCCTCATTAACTACTTCAATTAGCGGATGATTACGAATTTTGCTATCGATATATTGCGAAAACTGATCGCGGTCCACTGCCAAAGCGTTGCCACTCGGCACTTCACTTTTTGCGGCCGCCTCCATTGTGATTGAACCAAGGATGCGCATTTCCTCTTTTAGAAGACCACAAGCATTATCTAAACTTTTGCTTTTAAGTGAATTTGAACAAACTAATTCAGCAAATTTTTCACTATGATGAGCAGGAGTCATTTTTTGGGGTCGCATTTCAAAAAGCCGAACTGGAATTTGGTGATTAGCAAGATAATAAGCAGCTTCAGTGCCGGCTAGCCCAGCACCAACAATATTTATCGGTTGTTTCATAATGTTTAAATTATAGCATGAGCGAAAAAGAAAAAAGTAAGTCGAACTTACTTTTTCTTGTTGATATATTCCATATGTCGACATTTAGGAAAATTCGTACATCCTAGATAGTCATTTCCATATTTGGATTTTTTTACTACTAAATGTCCATCTTCACAATCCGGGCATTTCTTAACATAATCTTTCTCGGTATATACCGGCGGGACTTTGTTTTCATTTCCTTTGATATAGTGACAGGCTGGATATCCCGAGCAACCAACGAAGGGACGCCCCTTGCGATCTTTGCGCTCGACCAACGGTTTTCCACAAAGTGGGCAATTTTCACCAGTAAACTTCGGCGGATCTTTTGGTTGTGGCTTAATATAATGGCAAGTCGGGTAATTTGAGCAACCGACGAACTCTCCATAGCGACCCTTACGAATTACAAGTGGACTCCCACATTCTGGACATAATTCACCTGTTTCCTTGGCCGCAATTTTATCGATATTGGTGTTAGCCGCTTCAACCAGTTTCTCAAAAGGATAGTAGAAATCCTTTAATACTTCCACACGTGATAGTTCGCCTTCGGCAATTTCATCCAATTGCTTTTCCATATCAGCCGTATATTTCGCGTCAATTAGATCTGGAAAATTTTCCTCCAAAGTAGAATTGGTGAGCATTCCCTGGTCAGTTGGCGTCAATATGCCGCCTGTACCAGTAACATATTTACGGGCTAATATCGTCTCGATAGTGGAAGCATATGTCGATGGTCGACCGATGCCTAACTCTTCCATAAGCTTAACTAACTTGGCTTCATTATACCGCGGAGGCGCTTTTGTAAAGTTTTGCTTCGGCGTTTTAGATTTGATGATAAAGGCTTCACCTTCACTCAAAACGGGGAGCTCTTTGTCACGGTTAGTTTCTAAATCTCCCATTACCTTAGCATAACCTTCAAATAAGGTGTGAACTCCCTCAAGTTTAAAATCAAGTCCTTGACTAGAAAAGATTATCACAGTGACTTCTTCCTTACGAGGAGCCATAAGCGAAGCCATCGCCCGTGCATAAATCAATCGATATAAGTTGTATTCATCCTTGCTCAAAGAAGATTTAATTGACTCCGGAGTACGATGCGTGGAAGTTGGGCGAATAGCCTCGTGAGCATCTTGAACTTGTTCGGTTTCTTTAAGAATGCGATTCCTTTGCGTAGGATTAATATATTCCTTGCCAAAGTTCTCACTAATATAATTGCTCGCCCGATTAATGAATGAATCGCTCAAACGGGTAGAGTCGGTACGCATATAAGTAATTAAGCCAACATTTTCTCCATTCTCAACAGCAAGACCTTCATAAAGTTTCTGCGCCACAACCGTGGTTTTTTTGGTTCGAAAATTAAAACGATTAAAAGCTTCCTGCTGAAGAGTTGAAGTCGTGAAAGGGTCTTTGCTCGTTTTTACCCGCTCATTAACTTTGATTGAGCTTATGGTCAGTGAGGTTTCAAGGCGAGCAAGAATATCTTTCATTTCCTGCTCGTTTTTAATTTTTACTGCCTTGCCATCAACCCGGTCTAATGCTAGGTTATATACCACTCCCTTAATCTCAATATCAACATTCAAAGACCAATACTCTTCGGGTTTAAATGCATTTATTTCTTTTTCATGATCACAAATCAGCTTTAAAGCGGCGCTTTGGACGCGGCCCGCCGAACGGGATCTAATTTTTTTATATAGTAGGCTAGAAAGTTTAAAACCAATTATTCGATCTAAAACCCGACGTGTCTCTTGACTCGATACTAATTTCATATCAATAGTACGCGGCTTTTCCATCGCTTCGGCAATTGATTCCCGGGTGATTTCGTGGAATTCAAGTCGCTTGGTACTTTCAATCGGCAGTTTTAAAACTGTCGCTAAATGCCAAGCAATAGCTTCTCCTTCACGGTCTGGGTCGGTTGCCAGAATAACTTCATCCGCTTTTTTAGCGGCTTTTTCTAAAGAGCGAACGACCGTGGCTTTATCCTTATTAATAACGTATCGGGCGGTAAAATTATTTTCAATATCAACGCCAAGTCCACCTTTACCTGAGGTTGCTAAATCTCGGATATGCCCTACGGAGGGCAAAATTTCATATTCTTCACCCAAGTAGCGTTTAAAAGTATGGCTCTTAGTTGGTGATTCCACGATTACAAGTTTCATAGTTTCTCCTATCAGCAAAAAATATAGGACCCAAAAAGAATTCTGTCAATCAAAAAGACACCACCATTTATCCTTTATTTATATAAATAAAAAAAATATTTTTTTATGCCAATCTTAGCAAATCTAAAACATCTTTTGCACTTTCAACTAAATATGCTCCCTCCTTAATTAGACGGTTGCAACTTGATGAGTGACCCGCCAAATAAGGCACACAATAAATATCTCTTCCCATTGTTAAAGCATAACTAACCGTAATAAGTGTGCCACTTCGCTCGTGGGCTTGTGTCACCAGTGTCGCCCGGGCCAAAGCGGCAACTAGCCGGTTACGCATAGGAAAATGCGTGGCATCAGGATTAATCTTGCCCGGGTATTCGGAAATAATTAAATGATCTTTCTTCATAATTTCGTAAATATCTAGATTGCTTTTCGGATAGGGGTTATCTATTCCCGAACCAAGAACGGCTATCGTTTTTCCATTGTTTTTTATTGCGGCTTCGTGTGCTTGGCGATCAATTCCTTGCGCCAGTCCGCTGACAACTGTAATGCCGTTATTTACTAATTCGGTAGTAATCGTCTTTGTGATATTTAATCCATATTCGTCTGGATGTCGGGAGCCAACAATCGCTACACACTGATTAAAATTAACTGTTATCTTCCAATCTCCATAGTAGAAAAGAACTAATGGCGGACGATTAATATTTCGGAAAAACTCTGGATAGTCCTTATCTATTATCGTTATATATGAAGCTGTATTGGTCGCTAAAAGCCGATTTAATTCTTCCTCATTGATATGTTCTTTATCTTTTATTGCCTGTACCATCCGATTGTATTCGCCATCATATTTAATCGCTAAAAAAGCCAACAGTTTCCTTGCATCCATAAAACATCCTCATTAAAGGAGATAGGCGACAGAGTTTTATTCAGTCGGAAAAAGTGATAATTGTTCGTGTTTAACATCAGCTACCGGACCATAGGAAAAACGATGGATGCCGATTATGGGTCCCCGTCTTCTTAATCCCTCAAGATGTTCTTTGGTTCCATATCCTTTATTACGTTCAAAACCATATCCCGGATATTTACTGGCTAATTCAATCATTAAATCATCCCGAGTTACTTTGGCAAGAATACTTGCCGCCGCAATGGCGCTTACCCTCGCATCGCCATGGATAAGCGGCTCAACGCGCACAATTTGATGGGGGAGAGGCATGGCGTCGCTCAGCACGAGGTCATAGCGATGATTGAGTTGAGATAATGCCATTTCCATGGCTTTTTGTGAGGCTTTATAGATATTTATTCGATCAATTTCTGGCGCGTCAATAATCGCAATGCCATAACTCAAAGCATTTTCGATAATTTCATGAAAAAGACGCCTTCTTTTTTTATCACTAATTTTTTTTGAATCATCAATCTCTAAATTTTCATAATTCCTTGGTAAGATTACCGCCGCGGCCACCACTGGTCCGGCTAGAGGTCCCCGACCCGCTTCATCCGTACCGGCAATAAACTTGTATCCAGCTTGGTAATACTCACGCGCTAAATCATTTATCATTGCTTGGCCTCTCAAGAGAAACGGTCCCTAAAATCCCGTTTTGAAATTCTACGACAAGCAATTTTTCCGCCCGTTCAAAATTATCCGCTCCCAGCGGTAAATATCCACGGATTTTACTTATTGCCAATAAAACATCATTGTAACTGGTAAGTCCATTTAGTGTTTCTCCGTAACGACTTGTCAAGTAATCAGGATACTGGGTCACAAGAATTTTAATGGCATATTCGCATAGATCATTCAAGGGCAAAATATCCATTGGAATTGCTTTTAATAACGCTAAATTAAGCGCCACTTGCGAATCATCGTAATTAGGTGGCAAAATCCCTGGAGTGTCGATAAGTTCAATATATTGATCAACTTTAATATACTGCTGAGATCTGGTCGCTCCTGGCCGATTGGCCACCAATACCTTTTTACGTCCCGCTAATCGGTTGATGAGAGTCGATTTACCCGAATTGGGTATTCCAATTACTAACGCTCTTACTGGGCGATTCTTCATACCTCGTTTTTGATCTCGCTCCCTTTTGTCTAGGGAAAGAAGATCTATTGAATGACGTATTACTTTTAAATCACGAGCGGAAGATAGAGAGGTGGCGATTGCCATTTGCTCGGATGTATTTAAATATTTCAGCCACGCTTTGGTTACGGATGCATCCGCCATATCTGCTTTATTAAGAATTAATAGTCGTTTTTTATTTTGGGCGACTTGACTTAAAAATGGATTCCGTGAACTATACGGTATGCGGGCATCGCATATCTCAACAATAATATCCACGCTTTGACATTTGGCTTCAACTTCCCGCAGGGCTTTAGCCATATGACCTGGAAACCAATGCAAATTTTTTGCTCGATTATTAACCATAATAGCGTATCTCCCACGGCCAATACATTTGCCGACCATCGTAATTGGTTACCACTTCGTTATTAGAACCTTGCACTGTGCTTATTTGCTTTGCGCGGCCATATACCCAAATCAGCACCCCGATTATTTCACTTTGCTGAACCGCTCCGAAACTTCTAGAGTCAATACTTACTCCGCGATTATCTCCTAATAGGAAAAACTCATCATCATTTAAAATCAATGGAGATGAAATAGCGTAATTTGCTCCCGAACGATAAGTTGATGACGCATAAGGATTATTAAAGTTTTCATCAAGTTGGTAAGTATTATCACCATTACTTACTTCAATATAATCTGGAAGTTCATTGTTTTCACTATCGTTACCTCCATCAAATATTTGTACAGTTTCACCTGGTAGTCCAATTACCCTCTTGATTACTGGATAGTCGTCGTCAATCCCATTTTGATTAATATCAACATAGGCGATAACAATATCAAAGCGACTGATTTTAGCAATCTTATCCGTATGAGAGTCCATCAATCCCAATTCGAAATTTTCAAGATTTGGCATCATTGAAGTTCCATCTACCCAAACCGCCGTATAATAGTTATTAACAAAAATTGAAAGCGAAGAAAAAATAATGACTATAGATAGTAAAACATAAAATATCGCCGAAATAACCCGACGATAAGTAGGGCGTTTAGGTGACTTTATTTTCACTTCAATTTCTGAAGAATTTACCAGAGTTTCTTTCATAATTACTTTACAATTATATGTTAAACGATGAAATTTTAAAAGTTAATAAAAGGCCCCGGAATAAAACCGGAGCCTGTCACTTTTAAATAAAGCAAGAATTTACTTTTTTTCTTTAATCCGAGCAGCTTTGCCACGAAGATTGCGTAAGTAAGAAATCTTATTACGACGAACTTTACCAGCTCTCACCACTTCAATTTTACCAATTGTTGGAGAATGAAGGGAAAAGGTTCTTTCTACGCCGATGCCATTAGACATCTTGCGAACGGTAAAGGTTTCATGGACGCCACCGCCACGACGTTGCATAACAACGCCTTCAAAAGCCTGTTGACGTTCTTTGCCATTTTCGATAATCCGCACATAAACGCGGATGGTATCACCCGAAGAAAAAGCGGGAAGATCATTACGAAGTTGGCTGGCACTGATTTCATTAACTAAATTAGTGTTCATTTTTTTGCCTCCTATATATCATTTGTTTTTCTTCATGATGTTCATAAAAGAGTGACACTTCAGCGGACCATCACTAGCGCTCAATTAAACGCGTTGTAATTCTAGCAAAATAGGGTTCTAAAAGCAAGGGTAATATCTAGCCAATAATAACTTTTACTATGTAATATACTAAAAACAACAAGGCAACCACATAGAGCATTGGTTTAACGTCTTTGGCTTTTCTTTGCGCAATACGCATAATTACGAAGGTGATGATGCCAAATCCTAATCCATCCGATATTGAATAGGTCAAAACCATGAGCATAAATGAAACAAAAGCAGTCACGCCAATGGCAATATCATCCCAATTAATCGCTTTTAAATTATTGGTAAACATCATTGCGCCAACACTGATGAGAGCAATGCTTGTTACGGAGAAACTATTAAACACCGAAAAGACGGGGAAAATAAATGCTGATACGAGAAAAAGAAGTCCAGCTGTGACCGCGCTTAAACCAGTTTTTGCCCCCGTTGAACAAGCCACATTACTTTCAGCAAAGGCCGTAATGGTTGATGTTCCTATTGGAGCACAAATGGCCGCGCCGATGGCATCGGCTAAAATAGCTCTATTGCCACCAACTAAATCGCCTTTTTCATCTAATACCCCTGCGCTTCTGCCCACTGACATCAGGGTGGCTGTGGTGTCAAAAAGACTGACAAACACAACCGAGAAAATAAACGCATAACTAGATGGATTACTTAAAACATTTTTCCAGGCATCGCCCGCGCTAGTTGTTTCCGTACCTGTGAATATCTTGAAGAAAACGTCTTTGATTCCTGCTAAACCCCAACTGCTAGCCGAAAAATCAAAATACGGGAGTCCGCTCGTAGTAAGGTCATTTCCAAATGCTGCATAATTTACTATCAAGCCAATAATAGCAATGATTCCCATTGCGGCCGGAATCGCCAGTTGATTTAAGCGTTTGTTCGGCATCGCCATAAAAGCAAAGACAATCAGCACTCCCATCAAAGGAAGCAAAACTGCCGGATTAGCCAAATCACCCAAAGCCACAATCGTTGACGAATTGGAAGCGACAATTAAACCCGCTTTATTAAATCCAATAAACGCAATGAATCCCCCTAAGCCAGCTGAAATGATGTATTTTACATCATTAGGAATGGCATCAATTATCTTTTGTCTTACTGGTGTAATTGTTATAAGCAAAAATATTACTCCCGATAAGAACATAATAATAAAGGCACTTACCCAATCATGATAGGCTGTATATACCGTAGTTGAAACATAAGCACTAACGCCTAATCCCGCGCTCAAAATGACGGGGACATTAGCGTATAGCCCCATAAATATCGTAATTAAAGCACTGACGATCGCCGTAGCGGCAAAAACGCCATCCGTGCTCATTCCTGGCTCGCCTCCAAAGATGGCTGAAATCAAAGGAAGAATATAAATCATTGCCACAAAAGTGATGAATCCTCCAAGAATCTCAATTCCGGGTCGCGCTCCTCTTTCCGTCAGGTGGAATATTTTATCAAAAATTCCATACTTATTTACCGACTTGGTTTCAACATTTTTTTCCATAGTAAACCTCTTTCATGTTAACGCTCTATAATACTTGCTTAACCGGGTTAAGGCAACTATTTTTTTGGTAAAATAACCTTTTTTCTAATTTCTTCAATTGCCGTTTTATCTCCCAAAAATTGAGTGGCAGCAGTCGCTGCACCAGCGGCAGTTCCATAGGCCATCGCTTCAAGGGGACTATCATATTTAACCAACCCATAAACAAATCCGCCGACAAAAGAATCTCCACATCCGACCGTAGCCACAACTTTAACTTGGGGCGATGCAAAGCGAAAGCGATTGCCCTGGTTATCACCATAGATTGAGCCTTTAGCCCCCAAAGTAATTATTACTCTTTCAACACCACTTTCGGTTAATTGGCAAAATATATTTTCAATTTGCTGTTCGGATAATCCGTTTTGAGGGTCAAAGGGAATATTAAAAAGCGCAGCTGCTTCCTCTTCATTTGGTTTGATAAAAGCAGGGTGTTCTTTTATCGCCACTTTTAAAGCTGGACCCGATGTATCCACTCCTACTTTGATCCCTTTGATACTGAGTTCACGGACAATTTTGGCATAAAAATCATCAGCGAGATGCTCCGGCAGTGACCCTGATAGAATTAACCAATCTCCTTTTTGAAGTTGTGAAAGGCGAGAGGCAAGCTTTTTCATTGCCTCATCGCCCAAGGGAAGTCCAGGGGCATTTAGTTCATAATGGCCATTTTGGTCGGAAATTTTGACATTAATTCTTGTTGGCACTTCCGCATCAATATACTCCGCAGAAATTGGTTCAGAGATTAAAAGAGACTGCAAAAGCATACCTGTATCTCCACCCGCCATTACAATTGGCGTAACCGGCATTCCTAATCTTCCAAGAATCGTGGCTGAACTTATTCCTTTTCCGCCAGGAGCAAAAACAGCTTTTTGAGCGCGTAATGTTTCATTAGTTACCAATTCATCGGTCCAAAGATAATAGTCGATACTCGGATTAATTGTTAAAGTGTAAATCATATTAAAACCTCGTTTTTATTATAAACTTTCTTGCCTTTCGGTTGTTAATATTTATCTACGGCATATAATCAAAATAGAGGAAAAAATATGCCAACCATCTATATATATGAAGAAAAGTGCCGATTTTGTCCGGAAATTGTTCGCAATGCTATCCTTCTAAATGAAGAAGGTAAAACGATTCAGTTAGGTGATATGAATGAAAGGCAAAGAAATATTGCCATCCAATATGGTATTACCACCAAACGAGTTAAAAAAAGCGATGGTCAAGAAAAAACAGTTGCCATTTGCCCTCGTTGCAAAAATGTTCCTTTTCCTTTAGAGTTCCGCGATTTACGTAACTTACACATTACGCCCAATGTGCAAATTGATTTAGACAATCAGGATAATATTGTAAAGGAAACGATAAACAAAAATTTTAAGTAGTGTAAAGCAATTTTGCTTGACACCTATTTGGAATATGATATTATTTTTACGTTATAGGAGGATAAGCACATGTCAGTTAAATTAAGATTAACCCGTGTTGGACGTCATGATGATCCATTTTATCGGATCGTTGCTGCTGATAGCAGAATGAGCCGCGATGGTCGTTTCATTGAACAAATCGGTCATTACGATCCAAACAAGGCTTTAAATGGCGCCGTTATTGATGAAGCAGCGGCAATCAAATGGCTTCAAGCTGGTGCACAACCAAGCGGAACCGTCAAAGCAATTTTAACCAAAGCCGGAATCGTCGCTAAATTCAACACTTTAAAAAAAGAAGGTAAATAAGCGTGGAGTATCAACAAATTGTACACACGATTATCGACCCAATCGTTGAACACAAAGATGCGCTTCTTCTACGCGAAATTGCCGGTGATGATGGAAAAACAATTTCCATCATTATCTGCGCCGAACCGGAAGATACCGCTCGTCTTATTGGACGCAAAGGCATGATTGCTGATTCCTTGAGAGAAGTGATTTCTATCGCGGGTAAAACCGATGGTAAAAGAATTTATTTAAAGTTTGAATCGTTTGAAAAAAAGGATGAGGATTAACTCCTCCTTTTTTTTGCTATAATTGTCACGAGGTTAGTTTTATGGAATATGTTAAAGTCGGTTCAATTATTAAAACTCGCGGTTTAAAAGGGGAAGTACGCATTTATCCTACTTCCGATTTTCGCGATTTTCGTTTTCAAATTGGAAACAAATTATATTTATATCATCCTGAGAGTGATACTCATCAACCTCTCACCATTGAGAAACGTCTACTTGATGGCGCCCTGGAAATTATTACGTTTAAAGAGATTAATTCTATTGAGGAAGCCGAAAAATTAGTCGGTCTTGAATTGCACGCTTTAAAACAAAAAGACATTCTACCCGATGGAGGATTTTTCTTTGGCGACTTACTTGATTTATCCGTTATAGACGAAGACGGAAATTTTCTTGGTAAAGTAAAGAAAATCGAAGAGTATTCAGCATACAAGACTCTCCGTGTAAGTCGTGAGGGTAATAAAGATTTTTTTGTTCCCTTTGTCGAAGCTTTTATAAAAAAAGTTGATTTAGCTAATGGGCAAATTACCATTCATGTCCTTGAAGGACTATTATGAAAATTACTATTTTAACTTTGTTCCCTGAAATGATATCGCCTTTTTTTGATAACTCCATCATAAAACGAGCGAAAGCAAAAGGTATTATCGATATTAGTATTATTAATATCCGTGACTTTACAAAGGATCGATATGGGCGCGTTGACAGCGCTCCGGTCGGTGGTGGAGCAGGTTTGATAATGAAGATGCAACCTTTGATTGATGCTCTTGACGCGGTTAAAACCTTGGATTGCAAAGTGTATCTTTTGGCACCGACTGGTCAAACCTTTAATCAAGAATTTGCTCACGAGTTAACTAAAGTTTCACACCTGATACTTATCTGCGGACATTATGAAGGTATCGATGACCGAATTAACTATTATATTGACGGCACCATTTCCATTGGTGATTACATTCTGACCGGTGGGGAAATTGGAGCCGTAGCTATCAGCGATGCGGTTATCCGTTTACTGGAGGGGGCAATAAGCGAAGATTCAACCACAGAAGAAACCTTTGAAAACGGATTACTTGAATATCCCCAATTTACGGAACCTTTTGATTATAACGGTTACCAAATCCCCGATATTCTTTATTCAGGCAATCACACTGCTATTGCTAAGTGGCGGAAAAAAAGAGGCTCTTCGGCGAACTCGTTCATTACGTCCGGATTTATTCGAAGCGTATTCTCTCAACAAGAGTGAACGCAAATTACTCCAAGAAATTGATGATAATAAGGTTGGCGATTGGGAAAAAGAAGCTATTGCCAAGGGACATAAATTTATTAAGAAAGAGGATAATAAGTAATGTTTATCGAATACATCAAATACTTTATTTTAGGCCTTGTTCAAGGTGTTGCCGAAATTTTACCTATTAGTAGTTCTGGTCATCTAGCTTTAGCCGAAAGCCTTCTACAAATTCAATTTTCGGGCAATCAGTTGGAAGTGTTCACCGTTTTTCTTCACTTTGCCTCCTTATTGGCACTCATTATTTTTATGTGGCCAATAATTATTCGGCTTATCAAGGGGGTATTCACTTATCTTTTCACCCATGATCCCGCAAGGCGCTCACTAGCTAAACCCGACTTTATGACTTTTATTTATTTGATAATCGCATCCATCCCCGTTGCTATCGTCGGTATCTTTTTAGAAGATAAAATCGCTTCAATTTTTGGAAATTTGCTTTTTATCGGCATTGATTTTGCTATCACTGGCTTAGTTCTTCTCGCCGTAAGCTTTCTGTTTAAAAAAACGGGTCGGGATAAATACACATGGAAAAATACACTTATGGCGGGTTTATTTCAGTGTATTGGTGTAATGCCTGGCATTTCGCGAAGTGGCATTACGATGAGTGGTGCCAAAATTGCCGGTCTCGATGATAACCACGCCAAAGAATTTGCTTTTTTACTATTTATCCCCGTCGCTTTTGGTAGCTTTATTTTTTCTCTCGACAATCTTTCCGGCCTGGCTGGCAGCAATCAAATTCCACTATACATTACCGGAATGGTCGCCGCCTTCGTCTTTACACTTTTGGCTTTGAAATATATATTTAAGCGTTTTTCCACCAAGCAATATCCCTACTTTGCTTATTATATGTTTGCGATTTCGCTTTTTACGATTATTTATTACTTCGTAGCCATTGCTTAAAAAAAGAAATATTGATATTTTAAAGGGCTTGTGCTATTGTAGCAACAAGCCCTTTTTTCAGTAAAAAAATCCCGTATAGCCTTGGGGCTTTATTAATTTAACCAATTTGAGCGGAACCTCCTTGAAAAGCCTGCGGGCACATCTGAACTTTCAATGAGTGCCTTCCCTAAATGTGCTGCCGTTCGTGGCAGTTTCCTCGGCCCCTAATCGGGCCTTTTTTTGTAAAAAAAGTGGTGGCAACACCACTTATAAATAATTAGAACATTCCCCCTGGTGGAATTTTACCTCCCTTTTGGTAGTTCTTCATCATCTTCATCATCTCTTTGCTCTGCTCCCATTTCTTAATTACTCGATTAATATCCGCACTTGTTTTGCCTGACCCTTTAGCAATCCGGACTTTACGGGAATTACGAAGAATATCTGGATGCGCCCGTTCTTCAGGCGTCATCGAATTAATAATAATTTCCATGTTTTTCATTTCTTTTTCCGCTATCGCTTGCTGTTCAGGCGAAATTTTGGGCATTCCCGGTATTAACTTTAAAATTCCTCCTAAGGAGCCCAACTTATTTAATTGTTTCAATTGAGCAAGCATATCATTAAGATCAAATTCGCCTTTCATCATTCGATTGGCCGTTTTTTTAGCTTCCTTCTCGTCGATTTTCTTTTGCGCCTGTTCAATGAGTGTAACCACATCTCCCATTCCCAAAATCCGATCAACCATCCGTTCGGGGTGGAAGGCTTCTAAGTCGTCAATTTTTTCGCCTGTACCAATAAATTTTACTGGTACTCCCGTTAATTTCCGGATGCTAAGGGCCGCACCTCCGCGAGCATCGCCATCAAGTTTGCTCATTATAACCCCTGTCACTCCCACTTTTTCGTAAAAAGCGAGGGCGGTATTAACTGCATCTTGTCCACTCATAGCGTCTACTAAGAGAAGAATTTCATCGGGATGGGTCCGATTTTTTATCTCTTTAAGTTCATCCATAAGTTGATCATCAATATGAAGTCGACCGGCAGTATCAACAATCACCGCATCGTATTTTTCCTCTTTAGCTTTCTCTAAAGCCTTTATTGCAATGTCTTCTGGCTTTACTTTGTCGCCAAGAGTAAAAAAGGACAATTGATTATCATTAGCAATAGTGCGTAACTGGTCAATAGCCGCTGGACGATATATATCTGCAGCAACAAGAAGCGGATTTTTCTTGTCATCCGCTCGCATGTATTTAGCTATCTTTCCAGCTGTGGTAGTCTTTCCTGTTCCCTGAAGACCTACAAGCATGATAACGGAAGGATGACTTTTATAGGTGAAGCCGCTCACATCCTCACCAAAAAGAGCAATCAATTCTTCACGAACGATTTTTACCACCGTCTGTGAGGGATTAAGTTCTTCAAGCACTTTCGCACCTAAAGCTTTTTCCTTGATTGAAGCAATAAACTCACGTACTACTTTAAAATTTACATCCGCTTCTAAAAGAGCCATTTGAATCTCTTTTAGCATGGCATCCATATTATTTTCAGTAAGTCGCGATTGTCCTTTTAACGACTTGATAATACCTTTTAAACGATCACTTAAACTATCAAAGGCCATAATTAATTATCCTCTCAATCTGCTCGATAACACTTTCTTCAACCCCATTTTGCTTTATCTTTTTTAATAGGGTCGCCACTTCTTCTTTTTCTTTCAAAATATGCAACTGATCTTCATAATATGCGAGTTTTTTGCTTCCCTTCCGTATTGCATCACTCACGGCAGTTCGACTTGAAGAGCGATTCTCAGCAATTTCACTTAATGACAAGTTATACTCAAAATAATCAACCATGATTTCTCGCTGCGCGGGTGATAAAAGACTCCCATAAATATCAAGTAAACGATTTATATAAATTGTCTTTTCTAGTGATGCCATATAATTCCTTTATATTAAAAAATTAAAAATATAGTTTATGATTAGCAAAAAAATAAAATTGGTAACAAAATAACGGTGAAAAGCTGGATTCTTCAGTCTTCCCCCTGGAGCATGGCGGAAATTTATCATTGCAAAGAAAAAAGCAATGGCTAAAGACGACGCAATCAAAACAATATAAAGCGGTGCTCCCACCAAACCCATGATAATAGTTACTACCGCATTGATGCCGATAACTATCGCTAAAGAAATTAAAAAAGAAACTATCATTGAATATCATCTCCTAAACATAGACCATACAAATATTGGTCTAAATCAAATTCGGTTAAATCATCCATTCCTTCACCAAGGCCGATGAAACGAACTGGTATTCCGAGTTCATCCCGGATGGCTAAAATAATACCACCTTTGGCCGTTCCGTCCATCTTTGTGATAACAATACCTGTAATACCCGTGGCCTCAGCGAACGCTTTTGCTTGAATTACCCCATTTTGACCAGTTGTAGCATCAATTACAAGAAATACCTCTGATGGCTCGCCCGGCAGCTCTTTGCTGATTACTCGGCGCATTTTGCTTAACTCGGCCATTAGATTAACTTTTGTTTGAAGCCGGCCGGCGGTATCGACTATCAGCAAATCTATTTTTTCTTTTTGGGCGGCAATCACCGCATCGTAGACGACGCTGGCAGGGTCGACTCCATCTTTGCCTGGTAATAATGGGTAAATGAAGACGATCAGCCCACACTTTAAGCTGCTCTATCGCGCCGGCGCGAAATGTATCCGCCGCGGCCAGCATTACTTTTTTACCCTGTGCTTGATAACGATGTGCTAGTTTGGCTATTGTTGTTGTCTTGCCAACACCATTTACTCCCACCATCATCAATACTTTAGTTTCGTTGGGAGTAAATTCAATTTCGTTAACAATTGACTCCCCAGTTTGAACATAACTGATAAACATTTTGTCGACAACGAGTTCGTTTATTGTCTGAGGATCACTTAATTTCTCCTTTTGAGCATCTTCTCTAGTGGCCTCTATGATTGAGAAAGTTAGTTTTGTCCCCACATCAGCCTCAATTAAAATTTCCGCTAATTCGTCAAAATATGCATCATTAATATTTTTGTAGCGACCAGCTAAACTTTTTAGGCGATCACCAAAACTCGAACGCGATTTTTGCATTCCAACAACATATTTTTGCGCATCATTTTTTTGCTTTTTTCCGCTAAATTTACTTTTTAAAAAATTAAATAACCCCATATTACACCTTAGCCATCTTTTTCAAGGCATCTTTAGCGGCTTCTTGCTCAGCGGCCTTTTTGGTTGTTCCTTTTCCGCGCCCCAAAATCGTTTCGCCATAGATAACTTCCACTAAATACATAGGCGCGTGCGAAGGGCCCTCGACTTTTGCTTCATACCTTATGGCCTGCCGATGTTCCGCTTGCATGGCCTCTTGAAGAGCCGACTTATAATCGCGAACTTTGCCAATATCAAAATGCACAACTTCATTGACAAATTTATCTTCTAAATAGTCATGAGCCACACTAAATCCCTGATCGAGGTATATCGCCCCTGTAAAGGCCTCAAAAACATCTTCAAGAATGTGGTCGGTAACTGTCCCATTCAAAGAATTACCCAATACGATATATTGATCCAAATAGAGTCTTCTTGCATGTTTTGACAGTGCCTGCGTATTAACTAGTTGCGAACGCATTTTACTCATCATGCCCTGGCTCAAATCGCCTCTTTTTGTAAAGGCGAGCTCGGCCACGACAAGACCGATAACGGCATCCCCGATAAATTCTAAACGCTCATAATCATGATGACGGATGTTTCGATCACCATTCTTGGATGAATGGGTCATGGCTAATTCATAATTTTCTAAGTTGTGGGGAGTAATTTTAAGTTGTTCCAGTAAAATCTTAACGTCTTTCATTACTAATTCCCTCTTTCAACTGTTCAACAATTTTAGCCGCTGCCATCCGGTAGGCAACTTCTAAGCCGCCATTAAAACCGACAGCATCGCTATTTCCATGTGCTTTAACCGCCACCTTATTTATACCGAGAAGCATAGCTCCCCCGGTTGATTTATAATCCATTGTCTGGCTCATCTCTTTAAAACCTTTTTTTGATAACAAGTAACCGATCTTACTCGCGACCGATCGCTTAAAAGCTTTCTTAATCATTGAACTCATCATCTTGGCGATGCCTTCGGTTGCCTTTAAGAAGATATTTCCGGCAAATCCACCAGTGACAATCACATCTGCCCGACCATCAAGTGCCTCTCGGGCCTCGACATTTCCCATAAAACCAGGAAAATTCATCGCTTTAAGTTTCTGATGAGCTTCCTTAATCTCGGGGGTGCCTTTTTCATCTTCCGAACCATTGCTCAAAAGAAAAATCGACGGTTCTTCCTTTTTAAAAACGGCGCGCGCATAAATTCGCCCCATAAGGGCAAATTGAACCAGCTGATCGGCCGTATTTTCATTGGAAGCCCCGATGTCCAAAACGGCAGCTTTCTGACCTTTGATTGCCGTTGGAAAGGGAGATACAATCGCTGCTCTTTCGACCCCGTCAATCAGTTTTATCTTTAAAGTTGTCGCCGAAAGAAATCCTCCCGTTGATCCAGCGCTAACAATCGCATCCGCGTCTTGCTCAAGCGCTTCTTTTATCGCCACCATCATCGAAGAGTTTTTTGCTCTAAGGACTTCCATTACCCCGGCCGTCATTAAAACGACATCGGGGGCGTTAACAATTTTTACTTTTCCAATTAGTGAACTCAGTTCCGCTTCTTTTCCGACACAAATAAGTTCCACATCTGGATGATTTTTAATAAACAACTCAACCCCTTGACAGGTAGCCGAACTACCTAAATCCGAGCCCATCATATCCACGACTATTTTCATAAATTCACCTCGTGCCTTTCTATTTTACCATAGCCACAAAAAATGAAAAACCTTTAGACGTTTGTAAAACTATTACGAATAATTTCTTCTTGGGCGCGAGCGATTATTTTTTTACTTTCGATATCATTGGCCTCTAAAATTTGCTTGGCATCCGCGTGCGCAGCTTCAATTATTTTAAAGTCTTGAATAAGGTTCAAATAAGCAAAATCGGGAAGTCCACTTTGCCGTGTTCCTTCCATTTGTCCTGGTCCACGGAGTCTTAAGTCTTCTTCCGCTATTTTAAATCCATCGTTACTTGCTTCTAGCGCTTTTAGACGCTCGTCGTCTTGGTTGCTAGCAACAAGTAAGCAGTGCGCTTTTTGCCCTCTTCTTCCAATTCGTCCCCGCAATTGATGCAGACTTGCTAAACCGAAGTTTTCCGGAGAATAAATAACCATTAAAGTTGCGTTAGGAACATCAATCCCGACTTCAATAATACTCGTAGCTACGAGAATATGGGATTTTTTCTGACTAAAAGCAGCAAAGGATAGATTTTTTTCTTCATCGCCCATCTGCCCGTGGACCATCACCACTTCATCACCAAACTCTTTGGCATATAGTCGATATATTTCTTCGGTTGAATTTAATTCATCCTTTTTAGAAGTGCTTTCAATACGCGGGGCAATTATAAACACTTGCTCATCGTTAATTAGCGCCCGATGAACTTGAAAGAAAATATTCGGGTCTGAACTATCGGTTATTTGGGTGACAATGTTTCTTTTGGCTCCAGGAAATTCCTTAAGCGTTGTCACATCTAGGTCACCGTATATTGTTAATGACAAGGTTCTCGGTATTGGCGTCGCCGACATTAAGAGTAGATCAGTATGATCGCCTTTACCCGCTAAAGATTGGCGTTGATTAACCCCAAATCGGTGTTGCTCATCAATAATGGCCAAACCAAGCGAATGATAATTAACTCCTTCAGAAAAAAGCGCGTGGGTACCAACAACAATATCGACTTCACCCGCTTCAATTTTCTTGTGGAGTTGATTTTTCTCTTCCGGTGGCAGACTGCCAATTAATAAAGATACACGAACCGCAAAGGGCGAAAGCAGTTTTTGCAAATAGTTATAGTGCTGTCTAGCTAAAATATCTGTAGGTACAAGTATTACCCCTTGATCATGACGAAGAAAGTTAGCATAAAGGGCAATCGCAGCCACCAAAGTTTTTCCTGTCCCAACATCCCCCTGAAGAAGTCGATACATAAGTGATGTTTCATTCATATCAAGAATTATTTCCCGGATTGCCTTCAGTTGATCACTGGTTAAATGATAGGGAAGGGAAGCCACTATTTGATTGACTTCCTTCAGCGGTATCGGTTGCTTATTGGTTTTAGCCAAAGTTTTATTTTCCTCACGGATAATTCCCGTTTTTAATGAAAACAACAGTGCTTCTTCGTACTTTAAGCGCCTTAGTCCCAATCTTATATCTTCGTAAGTACGAGGAAAATGAATCATTTTAAGCGACTCTTCTTCACTAAAAAAATGATATTTCTCAGCCATTTTTATCGGCAAATAATCATCAATATTATGATTTATATGGGCAAAACTCTTCTCCACTAATCGAATAAACTCAAAATTAGATAAATTAATCGGTAATGAGTAAACGGGACGCAGGCGATGACTATCATCCATTTCCCCGCGAATTATGGTCTGCAAATTAATTTCATTTTTAAATTGATTGAAGGTGCCAACTAGCGTGTAAATATCACCCATTTTTATGGTTTTTAATAGATAAGGTCGATTAAAAGCCACTATTCGATAATAATGCTTTTTCTTTGTCACAAAAGGAAAGGAAACCAATGTGATTCGGTCGTGTCGGGAAAAAGTAGGAACTCCAGCTAACTGACCGACAAGGACCACGCGTTCTTTGGGCTTTAAATTTGTTTCTTCCGTGACAAAAAAACTATCATATGATCGCGGCAAATGATAAATAACATCGTAAAAGGACTCGATGCCCATCTTGTTCAACGCTTCTTTAATCCGATCGCTACCAGTTAGTTTATCCATATGTAAATTATATGTTTTATTGCCTAATCACTCAATTATAAAAAGAAAAAGGGAGATAAATCTCCCTAATTATTATTCGACACCGACAATAAAATAATAAACTGGCTGTCCCCCCGTTTCGACGGCAAACTCGACATCGGGGTTTTCGGATTCAAGTCGAGAAACCAATTGCTCTTTGTCCTTATCTTTCACGTCCTCGCCCACAATAATTGTGACGATAGACGAGAGTTCATCAATCATGCCTTTTATAAGATTATAAGTCGCATCGATAAGATTGCGGCCACAGAGAACTATCTTCTTATCTTGAATGCCCATAAAATCGTTTTTCCGAACACTTAAGCCGTCGATAGTCGTGTCTTTAGTGGCATAGGTCACCAATCCGGTTTTAACGGTTGTAAGCGCCGCACTCATCTCGTGAAAGTTTTCTTCCGGTGAGACATCAGGGTTAAAATTCATCGCTGCCACCAAGCCTTGAGGTATCGTTTTGCTAGGAATAACCTTGGCAACCGAGCCGCTATTTTCCTCTAAGACATCACAAGCTTGGGCTGCCGCCATAATAATGTTGCTATTGTTGGGCAAAATATAGATATTTTTAGCTTTTACATTACGGATGGCTTCTATAAAATCCTCCGTTGATGGATTCATCGTCTGACCACCCTTAACTACGTAATCAACACGGTACTGTTTAAAAAGTTCTTCCAGCCCATCGCCAGCTGCCACCGCAATAAGGGCGTAATCTTTTAATTCTTCCTTCTTCTCGACTTTAGAATGAGTCTTGTGTAAGTTCAAACTGTCATCTTGCTTAGCCTTTGGATGAGCCTTACCACTCTGTTTTTCGGCTCCCTCTTCTAAATGATTATGTTGTTCGCTCATGTTCTCAACTTTCAACGTGATAAATTCGCCAAATTGTTGAGCATATGAAAGAACATTTCCTGGGCTGAGTGTGTGGATATGGACTTTAACAATATTATCATCCCGTACGATAACGATAGAATTTCCATGGCTATTCAAAACATTACTAAAACGTTTCTCAACGAAAGGTCGTTTGCTGTCTTCGGGTCCTAAGCGCATGATAAACTCGGTACAATAGCCGAATTCATCCCCTTCAACCTTCGCTCCCGCCATCACAGGGGTTTGCTTTGGAGCTTCTTCCACTGCAGTGGCTTGACTCTTTTGAATGATATTGCCTAAAAGCCCCGATTGCATACCTTCGAGAATAGTAACCAGTCCAGCACCACCACTATCGACAACTCCCACCTCTTTTAAAATCGGAAGCAAATCAGGAGTTCTCTCTAATGAGGCTTTCGCCTCCTCAATAAGAAACTTCATACATTTCTCAATTGACCAATCATTATTAACGACATCGGCCAAAGCTTGAGCCGATTCACGAACCACCGTCAAAATTGTTCCTTCAACAGGGCGCATAACCGCCTTATAAGCAACTTCCTTGCCGCTGATCCAAGCATCAGCAAAATCGACGGGACGAATCGTTTTTTTGCCTTCAAGCGACTTTGCAAAGCCCCGAAAAATTTGACTCGTAATAACCCCCGAGTTTCCTCGAGCTCCCATCAATAGGCCTTTAGAAAAAGCCTTAGCAATCTCAAACACATCAACATCGTTTCGATTAGCAATTTCTTTCGCCCCACTGGAGATGGTTAGATTCATATTCATTCCCGTGTCACCATCTGGAACCGGAAAAACATTTAAAGCATCAATCGCCGGGTAATTATTGTATAAATTATTGGCCCCGGAAATAATCATTTGTTTCAGTGTAGTACCATTGATTTCTTTCATAATTCCTCCGTCTACATTACCTTAATGCCTTGAATGTAAACGTTGATTGCAAAAAAGCGGATATCAAAAGTTTGCTCAAGTACATACTTGACCCGCTTCTGTATTTCCGCAACAATCTCCGTGATTTTAACTCCATAAGCTAAGATAACATATATATCAACCACATACCCATCACGGGTGCGGCGGGCTTCAACGCCCTCGGTAAAGTTCTCCCTCTTTAAAAGCACATTAATATTATCAACTAAAGATTCATCTTTTTTGGTTAAACCAACTACGCCATAGCAACCAAGCGCGGCCTCTGCCGCCACCGAGGCAACTGCTTCAATTGATATGTTAATTCCTCCGTACGGAGTTAACTTATCTATCGCCATTTTGAAGAATCCTCCTCTAAATTTGCTATCCAAATAGCAAATACTGTATGAATTATACTACATGTAGTATAAAAAACAAAGAATTAACTGCCATGTAGTAAACCATTGGTTAATATTGACGTTTTTGTCAATTAACGCTTGTAGTCACTAGAAGAAAAATACTGATCAGAATTACTAATAATGTGGTTTTCAAGCTTCTTGTTTAAAAAAGAAGAAACTTGATTTATATCCTTTAAATAACTTATAACAAAAGATCCTTCGCCTTTGGTTGTTATCACCAAATTGGTGGATCGCGGATGAAATGGAAGAATTGAGGGTAAAATAGAAATAGAAACTATCTCATTTAAGTCAATTTTTTTACTGCGTTTAAATAGTGAATAAATAGTTATTATTTTATCTTGAAAAAGAAGCAAAACTCGCGGTAGAAGAATGTATGAAAATAGCATTAATATGAACCAAATAAAAACAACTCCCATCAAAACTAACCACAGGGTCATTTCCGTAAAAACATCGGCATTAGATGAAATGCTTATTAGTCCTGTTACCAAAAAAAAGATAACAACCAAAACCACTAATGCCAAGGAATATATTAAAGCACCTTTCTTCGACTTATATCCAATCAGTTCCATATATTGATAGTATAACAAAAGAAAATCAATAACGACTATAAATATGTAAAAAAGGGGCAAAAAGCCCCTAAAAAAGAAAAAGCCCGGCAGCTCGCTATTCTCTCATGCCAATGTGTCATGATACCTTCACCACTACGGTGCTTAACTTCTGTGTTCGGGATGGGAACAGGTGTGTCCACCGCGCCATCACCACCAGACTTTTTCTAGAGAGCACTTGTTCTCTGAAAACTGAATATTATTTCAACACGTTCTTCCGTATCAAACCCAAATTTTATCTTGTAAAACTCATAAATCTTACGATTTTAAGTCCTCGACCTATTAGTACCAGTCAACTGAATGCCTCGCAGCACTTACATTTCTGGCCTATCAACCTAGTCACTTTCTAGGGGTCTTACTCCTTGCGGATGGGAAGTCTCATCTTAAGGCTGGCTTCACGCTTAGATGCTTTCAGCGTTTATCCATTCCATAGGTAGCTACCCAGCTATGCCACTGGCGTGACAACTGATGTACCATTGCTATGTCCATTCCGGTCCTCTCGTACTAAGAACAGATCCTTTCAAACTTCCTACGCCCACGACAGATAGGGACCAAACTGTCTCACGACGTTTTGAACCCAGCTCGCGTACCACTTTAATTGGCGAACAGCCAAACCCTTGGAAGGTACTGCCCCTCCAGGATGTGATGAGCCGACATCGAGGTGCCAAACCGCGTCGTCGATGTGAACTCTTGGACGCGATCAGCCTGTTATCCCCAGGGTAGCTTTTATCCGTTGAGCGACGGCCTTTCCACACAGGACCGCCGGATCACTATGCCCGACTTTCGTCCCTGCTCGAGTTGTAACTCTCGCAGTCAAGCACCCTTATGCCATTGCACTCGAAGTATGATTTCCAACCATACTGAGGGTACCTTGGGGCGCCTCCGTTACATTTTGGGAGGCGACCGCCCCAGTCAAACTGCCCGCCTAACACTGTCCCCCGACCGGTTGCGGCCGTAGGTTAGAATATTCGTAATTCAAGAGTGGTATCCCAACGTTGACTCCACTCAGGCCACAGCCCGAGCTTCAAAGTCTCCCACCTATCCTGTGCATGAAATACGAATACTCAATATTAAGTTACAGTAAAGCTCCATGGGGTCTTTCCGTCTAGTCGCGGGTAACCTGCATCTTCACAGGTATTAAGATTTCACCGAGTCTGCTGTCGAGACAGCGCCCAAATTATTATACCATTCGTGCGCGTCAGAATTTACCTGACAAGGAATTTCGCTACCTTAGGACCGTTATAGTTACGGCCGCCGTTCACTGGGGCTTCAGATCAAAGCTTCGCTTACGCTAACCTCTCCTTTTAACCTTCCAGCACTGGGCAGGCATCACCTCATATACATCGTCTTACGACTTCGCATAAAGCTGTGTTTTTGTTAAACAGTTACTTGGGCCTCTTCACTGCGACTCGCTTGCGCGAGCACTTCTTCTTGCTAACTTACGAAGTAATTTTGCAGAGTTCCTTAACAACAGTTATCTCGCTCACCATAGGATACTCTCCTTGACCACGTGTGTCCGTTCTCGGTACGGGCCGAATATGCTTAAGCTAGCAGCTTTTCTCGAGAGCTGGCATTGCGGACTTCCTTACTAGGGTTGCCCCATTCAGTCGCATGACGCTTTCCTGTATTGTCTAGGGGATTTGCCTCCCAGACCAGTACTGCGCCCTGACCAGAATCCAATAACCGGATCCGGTAGCCTTCTCTGTCACTACATCGCACATATTCGGGTTCAGGAATATCAACCTGATGTCCATCGACTACGCCTGTCGGCCTCGCCTTAGGTCCCGACTAACCCTGGGAGGACGAACCTTGCCCAGGAAACCTTAGTCATTAGGTGTGAGGGATTCTCACCCTCATTCGTTACTTACACCGGCATTCTCACTTCCATGCGGTCCACGACTCCTTACGGTATCGCTTCGCCCCCCATGGAACGCTCCCCTACCACTAATATCTTTAGACATTAATCCGTAATTTCGGTACCATGCTTAGCCCCGGTAAATCTTCGGCGCGGAGATACTCGACTAGTGAGCTGTTACGCATTCTTTAAATGATGGCTGCTTCTGAGCCAACATCCTAGTTGTTTGAGCGTCTCTACATCCTTTAACACTTAGCATGAATTTAGGGACCTTAATTGACGGTCTGGGCTGTTTCCCTTTTGACCATGGAGCTTATCCCCCACAGTCTGACTGCTTGACTAACACCAATATGGCATTCGGAGTTTGATTGTATTCAGTACCGCTAGACGCGGCCATCAGACATTCAGTGCTCTACCTCCATACGGGATATCAAACGCTAGCCCTAAAGCTATTTCGGGGAGAACCAGCTATTCCCCAACTCGATTGGAATTTCTCCCCTATCCACAAGTCATCCGCGGGCGTTTCAACGAACGTCGGTTCGGTCCTCCAGTGGGTTTTACCCCACCTTCAACCTGCTCATGGATAGATCGTCGGGCTTCGGGTCTATTTCATCGTACTAAATCGCCCTATTCAGGCTCGCTTTCACTACGGCTCCGTCTCTTCGACTTAACCTTGCACGATAAACATAACTCGCCGGTTCATTCTTCAATAGGCACGCCATCAGCCTTTAACGGCCTCTGACTTTTTGTAAGCATACAGTTTCAGAATCTTTTCACTCCCCTCCCGGGGTTCTTTTCACCTTTCCCTCACGGTACTGGTTCACTATCGGTCACTAGCTAGTATTTAGCCTTTCGCAGTGGTCTGCGCATCTTCCAACAGGGTTTCACGTGCCCCGCCGTACTTTGGAAATCGCTAGCGTGTCATACAAGTTTGGCTACGGGACTATCACCCGCTCTGGTCGAATTTCCCAATTCGTTCGCCTGTCATACAACAATCGCATATCGCGCTCCGAAACCCCAACCCTAAGGTTGGTTTAGGCTCCTCCGCTTTCGCTCGCCGCTACTTACGGAATCGATATAATCTTTCTTTTCCTCTAGGTACTAAGATGTTTCAATTCCCTAGGTATTTCTTCTCTGCACCTATGAATTCAGTGCAGGATAACACAACATGACTTGTGCTGGGTTTCCCCATTCAGAGATCGACGGATCAAAGCTTACATCCAGCTCCCCATCGCTTATCGCAGGTAGTCGCGTCTTTCATCGTCTTCTAGTGCCAAGGCATTCACTGTACGCCCTTATTAACTTAAAACTTCGTAAAATTTGAATTTTGATTTTAAATGATTTCGCAGTCTCAACATTAAGTGAAACCACGACATCAACAGAAAGAACATGTTAATTTTAATATTCAGTTTTCAAAGAACAATGCCAGAGAGATTACTGGTCTCTCAAAACTAAACAGAATTCCAAGCCGAACGTCAGATGAATAACAACTAAATTTATAGGTTTTGTGTACACCGACTTTTCAGTCGATTGATTCTCCATAGAAAGGAGGTGATCCATCCCCACGTTCCCGTAGGGATACCTTGTTACGACTTAACCCCAATCACCAATCCTACCTTAGGCGGCTCCCTCCCTTACGGGTTAGGACACCGACTTCGAGTATTATCAGCTCTCATGGTTTGACGGGCGGTGTGTACAAGGCCCGGGAACGTATTCACCGCAGCATGGCTGATCTGCGATTACTAGCAATTCCAGCTTCATGAAGTCGAGTTGCAGACTTCAATCCGAACTGAGACCGGCTTTATGAGATTAGCATGACCTCGCGGTTTAGCTTCTCTTTGTACCGGCCATTGTAGCACGTGTGTCGCCCAGGACATAAAGGGCATGATGATTTGACGTCATCCCCACCTTCCTCCGATTTACATCGGCAGTCTCCTTAGAGTTCCCAACTTAATGATGGCAACTAAGGACAAGGGTTGCGCTCGTTGCGGGACTTAACCCAACATCTCACGACACGAGCTGACGACAACCATGCACCACCTGTGTGGACCGTAACTATACCCCTATTTCTAGGGTTTTCGATCCCATGTCAAGTCCTGGTAAGGTTCTTCGCGTAGCGTCGAATTAAACCACATGCTCCACTGCTTGTGCGGGCCCCCGTCAATTCCTTTAAGTTTCACTCTTGCGAGCGTACTCCCCAGGCGGAGAACTTAATGCGTTAGCTTCAGCACTGGGTTACCCCAACACTTAGTTCTCATAGTTTACAGCGTGGACTACTAGGGTATCTAATCCTATTTGCTACCCACGCTTTCGTGACTGAGCGTCAGTATTGATCTAGTATATCGCCTTCGCCACCGGTGTTCTTCCATATATCTACGCATTTCACCGCTACACATGGAGTTCCATATACCTCTCTCATACTCTAGCCGTCCAGTTTTCAAAGCGTACAGGGGTTGAGCCCCTGGATTTAACTTCAAACTTAAACGGCCGCCTGCTCACTCTTTACGCCCAATAATTCCGGATAACGCTTGCCACCTACGTATTACCGCGGCTGCTGGCACGTAGTTAGCCGTGGCTTTCTGGTAGAGTACTGTCAAGTCCCGGTCATTTCCTACCGGAACCATTCATCCCCTACAACAGAGCTTTACAATCCGAAGACCTTCATCACTCACGCGGCGTTGCTCGGTCAGGGTTTCCCCCATTGCCGAAAACTCCCTACTGCTGCCTCCCGTAGGAGTATGGGCCGTGTCTCAGTCCCATTGTGGCCGATCACCCTCTCAGGTCGGCTACACATCCTCGCCTTGGTGGGCTGTTATCTCACCAACTAGCTAATGTGCCGCAGGTCCATCTATCAGCGAGGCTTGAAAGCCCCTTTTAACTTTAAATGATGTCATTCAAAGTCGTATCCGGTATTAGCCGAAGTTTCCCTCGGGTATCCCAAACTGAAAGGCAGGTTACCTACGTGTTACTCACCCGTTCGCCACTAGCTTAGTATTGCTACTAAACTCGTTCGACTTGCATGTATTAGGCACGCCGCCAGCGTTCATCCTGAGCCAGGATCAAACTCTCTAAGTTATATTTCCTAGTCTAATTATTCATACTGGTTAAAAAATTGACGTTTGTTTTGCTTGTACTTCTGTTTAGTTTTCAAAGATCAGATGCGCCATCTGCTCTCGCAGATGATAGGCTTGCGTTTGATTTGCGCTTAACTATACTATCATTGGGTTTGCTTGTTGTCAAGCGATTTTTTTATCTTTCGCTCGACATTTTTTGCGACCCTTAACATAGTTAAGAGCGGATTGTTGTTTTCCGCCTTAGCGGTTGCAACGTTGTTAACTATACCTTAACTTACTAGGCATTGCAAGACATTTGTTTTAAAAAAATAACTTTTTTTCTATAAAACAAAAAAGGCGCTATTAAGGCATTTAAATAGGCACCTGTAAAGTAAAAATATGAATTGATTTGATTGCAGTTTTTGCTTTATTAACAAAAAACCCTCCAATTAGGAGGGCGTTGTTTTTTTACTAGCGATTGCGCGCAATGGCGACAAATTGAAGTATTCGCATAAATAGATAAATAAAGTCGACATATAAATTGAGGGCGAAGTATAGAGCTAAGTTCCGCGACTCCACACCCGACTCACTAATCTTCGTAATGCGCCAAACGTCATACATAGTAATAAGCATGACGGCACCGAAAGACACAAAACTAACAATCCACATAATTTGTGTAGACCGCATAAAGATATTTATCAGCATAAGAATGATGCTTCCAAAGAAGAGGCCGATTCCTACAAGTCCGACTCCAGAAAGATTGCGCTTGGTATAGCGGGCATAGAGCGCCATAATTCCAAATACGCCAGCGGTTAAACCAAAAGCTATACCTAGTGTTTCTAGTTCATAGGTTAAAATAAGTGTCGACAGCATAAGTCCCATATTGGCCGTATATAATATATAAGGAACAAGGATGTTGGCATCGCCACCATGTCTAAACACTCGAACTTGAATATAAATAATTAAGATAATTTGAAAAATTGCGCTTCCCACCAAAAGCCAAAGGTACTTACTCAAAGCTAATTCCGGATTGGCACCATTTAGGCCTAAGGTCAATATTCCCACCGTTCCAAAAGCGACGACTGCGGTAATAACTAAGCCTAAAAACATCCAGCCAAAAGAAGCAGATAGAAGCCGATTTCTTTCTTTGGTTGACGTAGTGTCTACATAAGTTGCCATAATTTTGCCTCCATATAGGAACAATATACCATATATTAAAATTTGTAATAATAAAAACAGAACCGAAGTTCTGTTTTGTTTTTATTCGCCAATGTTGGCAATAAGTTCACGGAAGCTTTCAACTGCTAGTGAAGCGCCACCAACAAGAGCGCCATCGATATCTGGTTCCGATAAATACTCTTTGACATTTACTGGTTTGACACTGCCGCCATACAGAATGCGGATTTTCTCAGCATTCTCTCCAAAGGAAGCACGAAGGAGCTTGCGAATATATCCACAAACATCTTGAGCTATTTCCTTGCTGGCGTTTTTACCGGTACCGATCGACCAAACCGGTTCATAAGCCACAACTAGATTTCGAACATCATCCGCCGAAAGGCCTGAAAGGCCAATGCGGATTTGTTCTTCAACAACCGCTTTAGTTTCGCCCTTTTCAAACTGATCAAGCGTTTCACCAACACAATACAAAGGTACCATATCAGCAGCAATCAAAGCCTTAATCTTAGCATTGCAATGTTCATTGGTCTCTCCGTAATATGAGCGTCTTTCGGAATGCCCAACAAGGCACCAATTGATTCCAATCTCTTTGAGCATAGGAATAGCAATTTCTCCTGTATAAGCACCATGATCAAATTCGCTGCAATTTTGAGCGCCAACGATAAGTTTAGGATTGATTTCTTTAACTGTCTTTAATCCGAGAAATGTCGGACATACTCCGATTTCAATTTCCCGTTGCTCGGCAAAAGCGGATAAGTCCAACGAGGCTTTAGCAAAAACTTCCGCCTCCAAAATTGTCTTATTCATTTTCCAATTGCCAACTAATAATTTTTTACGTCCCATTTTAACCTCTAATAATATCTATTCCTGGCAAGTGACCATCATTTTCAATCATCTCCAATGATGCTCCTCCGCCGGTTGAAACATGACTAAACTCATCTTTATAGCCAAATTGAGCAACGGCTGCTGCACTATCGCCTCCGCCAATAACGGTAAAAGCACCTTTTAATTCGGCAATAGCTTTGCAAATTTCGATAGTGCCAACGGCGAAGTCTGATTGCTCAAACACGCCCATAGGTCCATTCCAAAACACCATTTTTGATTTGGCAATTTCCGAAGCATATATTTTGGCTGTTTCAGGGCCGATGTCCATTCCTTCATATCCCTCGGGGATATCTTGGCCTACGACCTTTTTTTCTGTCCAACCTTCAAATCCATTGGTAACGACACTGTCGACTGGTAAAAGAATACGACCTTTTGCTTCTTCAAAGCACTTTTTTGCATAATCTAATTGATCACTTTCAACTGGCGAAGTACCAACCGTATAGCCAAGTGCTTTCTTGAAGGTATAAGCCATTGCGCCCCCAATTAAAATCTTATCGCATTTTTTTAGAAGTGAATCGATAACTTTAATCTTATCGCTTACCTTAAATCCACCCAAAATAGCAACATAGGGGCGATCTTCTGGTTTCACTTCAACACAGCGTGTCAAATTTTCAACTTCCTTTTCAACCAAGAAGCCAACTGCAACTGGTTTCCCCTCTGCTTTCATCGCTTCGGGAACGCCATAAGTTGAAGCATGAGCCCGATGAGCACTGCCAAAGGCATCCATCACGAAGGCATCGGCAATTGAAGCCCACTCTTGAGAAAGGACAGAATCATTTTTTTCCTCTCCTTTTTCATAGCGAGTATTCTGTACGAGCAAAACCTCACCTGGCTTAAGCATATCGACAAAATAGGCCAGTTTTTCACCCCGTGTATCTGGGCAAAAACTAACATCATTCTTAGGAAGTAACTCTTGAAGGTGGTTGACTAGAAAAACCATGTTGTTTTTCTTTTTAGCTTCTTCAATTTCTTCCGGAGTTTTTTTATAACTAATCTTTCCAAGATGACTCATTAAGATAACGGCTGCACCTTTATCAAGTAATTCCTTAATTGTTGGAAGCGCCTGAACCATCCGGTTATCATCCCGAATAACTCCATCCTTTAGCGGGACATTAAAGTCAACGCGGACGAGAACTTTTTTGCCTTTGACATCTAAGTCACTGACTAATTTCATTTTTAATCTCCTTGTTTTTTGAAAAAAGCGCCCACGAAGGGCGCTTCCTTTAATCTTTTATGATTATTTAACGCCCAACACTTTAGCCATTTCGCCGGCTAAACGGACAAATTGGCAAGTATAACTATATTCATTGTCATACCACGAAACCACTTTGACATATTGAGTTCCATCTTTTTCGAAAACCTTAGTTTGCGTAGCATCAAATAATGAGCCATAAGTAATACCGATAATATCGGAACTTACAACTTCATCTTCGGTATAGCCGAGAACGTCTTTTAGCGTTGTCTCACTGGCTTCTTTCATTGCGGCATTAAGTTCTTCTTCTGTGACTTTCTTTTCTAAGAGAAGTGAAAGATCAACCAAAGAGCCATCAATTACAGGTACCCGGAGTGCTCCGCCTTGGAGACGTCCGTCAATTTCTGGTAAAACTAAGCCAATAGCCTTCGCTGCTCCAGTTGATGTTGGAACAATGTTAGCCGCAGCCGCCCGTCCCCGACGAAGATTCTTTTTCTTAGGGAGATCGAGGGTGGTTTGATCATTGGTATAAGCATGGACCGTTGTCATAAATCCACCCTTTAGACCAAATTTTTCATTAAGAACTTTTGCTACTGGAGCCAAGCAGTTGGTTGTGCAACTGGCACCGCTGATAACAATCATGTCCTTGGTTAACTTTTGACTATTGACACCATATACAAAGGTTGGTGTTCCCTTATCGGCTGGTGCCGAAATAACAACGCCTTTTGCTCCGCCCACTTCAACGTGAACTTTAGCATCTTCATAGCCCTTGAAACGGCCTGTGCACTCAAGAACGATATCAACTCCATAATCGGACCACTTGATCAAGTTTGGATCAGGTTGGCCAATAACTGGGATTTCACGGCCTTTAAAGATGATGGACTTACCATCAGCACTGACAGAAATTTCATCTTTAGCGAAGTTTCCGTGTGCGGTATCATATTTCAAAAGATAGGCTAAGTTATCGGCGTCGGTTAAATCGTTGATGGCAACGACTTCAAATTCGCCAGATTCTTCGGCCCGACGGAAAGCCAAGCGACCAATCCGACCAAAGCCATTAATTGCAAGTTTAACTGACATCTGAATGTCCTCCTTATTACTTTGCGGTTTTATTATACAACAAATTTAGTAAATTTGTAGGTGTTATAAGCGGAAAGAACGCAAAAATTATTTGTTGAAGGAAGACAATCAGAAAAAGGTATCAATTTCGGCATTTTTTGACCGATTACAGGTCTTCTAAACCTTTAAATAGTTCAGAAAGAGAAACTCCTAGCGCGGCCGCAATCCGGCTAATAATCGTCAATGAAGGATTGCGACGGCCGTTTTCTAAATCCGAAAGATAATTTTTGTTTATACTCGAGCGAAAAGCTAACTCTTCCTGTGACCAATGACGATTTTTACGTAGATAGACAATTCTCATGCCTAATTGTTCCTTAATGCCAAACATGCTAATTGCCTCGCCGGTAGTTTTCTGCAATCTTATTTAGACTACGAAATAGATGAGCGACATTACTTTTTGAAATAGGGCGCTCGGATGCCAGTTTTTCCGTCATTCGATCAGCCAGTTCTTGCATATTAGCGTCTTCATAATTCAGCCGCAGTTCGCAAAGAAGTCGCAATTTAGGATTATCAAAGTGATTGAAACCAATTTTTTGTTCAATCAGTTTGATATCGGCAATTTGATTTTGGGCACTCGACAAGGTTCGTTGATAATTGTGCTCATCGCAAAGTGCCATTCTTTGGGAAGCGTTTTGCATATCGCGATCGATGCGCACATTCTCATATTGTAAGGAAGAAGATGTCGCGCCAATAAATATTAAGAACTCACCAATTTGATCGCTTTTTTTTAGATAAACCACATGGTAGTCCCGTCTTTGAATAACTTTGGGCGTAAAATTTGCATGATGAAAGCGCTCGATAAGTCGGCACAGTTTGCCGGCTAAAACTTCGTCTTTGGTTGCGATTTCCAAGTGATAATTGCCACTTTTGGGCGAGTTAACCGAACCCCGGGCCAAAAATGCACCTGTTGCATAGCCACTGGCCGTATCATCGCTATAGACAATTTTTCGGTCAATCGCTCCGCCTAAAAATGATATTGATAAATCATCAAGAATAAAATCCACTCGTTCGTCAATTGAAATAATATAGTATGTATTCTTCTTAAAATGCATATTCTTTTGATAGTGGAAAGATGGATCTATGCCATAAAATTCTTTTATCAAAGAATAAATATATTTTGCAACCTTGGCGTTTTCTGTGCGCAGCAAAAGACGGGTTTGGCGAGCCGCGATTGATAGTGAGCCATTCATCCGCATAAATGCGGAAAGAATTGCTTTCTTTCGGGCTACAGCATATTTTGTTTCTCCTTCTTCTTTGGGCCGTACGATGTCTTCTTTAACCATCATCGTAAAAGAAATATAATCAAACATCAGCGCTCACCTCGCCTTAAATCGCGATGCGTGGTCGATACAAGAAATGATTCCTTTAACTTTTCGGCCACTCTTTCAACGCAATAAACGGAACGATGTTGCCCACCACTACATCCGATCGCAACGACAATCATTCCGCGAGCTTCCTCGCTTGCCTTTGATAGGTAAAAAACAAGATAGGAAAAAATATGATCGATCAATTCTTTACTTTGGCTCTGATTGTTCAAGAAATCAACAACGGCCTGATCTTTGCCTGTTTTGTTCTTTAATTCTGGAATATAAAACGGGTTTGGTAGTAAACGTGCATCAAAAATAATGTCCGCGTTTAAAGGAAGTCCATATTTAAAGCCAAAAGAAACAAGATTGACTTTAATAGTTGGAGTTCGTGAATTTTTCAGTATTGAAAACATTTGCTTCCGTAAATCAATGACTCGCATATTGCTGGTATCAATAAAAAAATCGGCTTGCTCACGAATTCGCGCCTCCATCTGCATCTCTTTATCGATTCCATCCTCAAGTGATAATCCATTGACTTGAAGCGGGTGCAGATGGCGAGTTAGTTTATATCGGCTAATTATATCTTCCTTAGTTGCAACGAACAAAAATAATTTTATATCAAAATCTTTGCTCTTTTTGAGTGACAGAATAAGTTTCTCAGCTTCCATAATGTTTATCGTTATCGCCGTCTTAGCATTATGATGAGTAGACTCACTCGTCAAAAGATTCAATAAACTTTCTATCAGTTCCGCCGGCAAATTATCAATAACTCGATATTTTAATTCTTCGAGCACAAAAGAGGCGGTCGAACGTCCTGCGCCACTTAATCCCGTTAAAATAACAAGTTGTTTTTTCATCACACTACCTCGCTTTTTATTCTACAATGAAAAGCCACAATCAAATAACAAAAAAGAAAAATTGAATAATAATTATTTTTCTAAACAGTACTTATGTTTTCTACTTGCTAAATAATTAATGTTTTTTACAGCACATGGCCGGCGGTTTTTGAAAAGCAAAATGGCGACGGTTTTTGGCTTATAATAAGCAAAATTTTTTGACGCTTTTATAATTCCTATTCAAATTATTTTAAAAGTGAATTATGTTGCTACCAATCAAGCCATCCAAATATCGCAAGAATAACCAAAATAAAATAAATATATCGCCAGGTTATTTTTTTACTGGAAACAAAACCCCACGCGGAAATAAAAGCGGCTAAAAGAAGGGCTAATGACCCTATCCAAGCAATAAATGGTATGTTACCGCCTAATCCTTCGATTATCCAACATATCGTCGATAATAAAATTCCCACAAAAGCCAATAAACCCGCTAAATAATATGAATTTTTCTTAGCCATTTTTAATTCTCCTTAAAAGTGTATCTATCAATAATAATCCGTAAAAGCAATCAAAAAAGCAATCTAAATGTAACGAAAAATGATTTTCGGTGCTTGAAAAATAAAAGCATTTTTCAAAAATTTGCCATCAAAGGCCACTATTAATTTTTAATTTATAATTAATAAAAAGCAGGCAATAAACTTGCCTACTAATTATCGTCATAATTAAAGTGAGCGATGGGTAATTTCAATCGCCGCAATCGCCCCATCATTAGTGGCTGTAACTATTTGGCGAAGATTCTTTTTTACAACATCGCCCGCGCCAAATAAATTGTCAACCTTCGTCTCCATATTTTCATCAACAATAACATAGCCATGTTCATCAAGGACTTGAAGTTTGGATAATCCTTTAGTGGCAGGAATTTGCCCAATATAGGGGAAAACCGCTTTAACTGGCAACAATTTTTCTTCACCGGTAATTGCGTTTTTAACGCGTAATCCCGAAACCAATTCTTTACCTTCAACTGCCAAAGTTACACTATCGAGAACAAGCTCAATATTGCTTGTTGACTTAACTTTTTTTACCAATAGTTCATCCGCTCTAAAGCCCTGCCGCCGATGAACAAGAAAGACTTTTTTGACGAAGCCGGAAAGATAAAGCGCTTCTTGAAGAGCGGAATTTCCGCCTCCGACGACAGCCACACTTTCGCCTTTATAAAAAGAGCCATCGCAAACCGCGCAGTAACTAACACCTTTGCCTTTAAATTCATCTTCACCAGGAATGTTCATTTTGCGTTCATCGGTACCGGTGGCAAAAATAACAAACTTACTCGTAATTGTCCCATCGTCGGTTATAACCTTAAATTGATCCGCCTTTTTTTCAATATCAAGCACATCGCCATAGGTAACCTCAACGCCAAAATTTTGAATTTGTTCAAAAAACTTTCCGGCAAGATCAGGACCGCTTATTTTGTTGAATCCAGGATAGTTTTCAATTTCCGCGGTAAAGTTTACTTTACCACCCGGGACATATTTATCCAGCAAAACAACGTCAATAAGCGCTCTTTTTAAATAAATGGTCGCTGTTATCCCAGCAGGGCCACTTCCAACAATCGTTACATCTGTTTTTCTATCCATTAGTTAATACCTCCACTATCTCGTCAAATGAGGAAACAAAATACTTGGGTTTAGCATATTGAGGAATTTCTCTTAATGTCCAAGTAACTAACATAGAGTCAATTCCCACATTTTCTGCAAATTGAAAATCAACGCCATTATCGCCAACATAGAGTACTTCATTTGACTGAAGATGCAATTTTTCCATGACGATTCGCATCCCACTTGGATCCGGTTTAGGAAAGGGCATATCGTCACTACCGATTATCATATCAAATAAAGACGTTGGTATGTTCATTAACGCAAGCGAAAGCATCGTTGCCGAGTGAACTTTGTTGGTTAATACTACGAGGTGATAACCATAGGATTTCAATTTTTCTAGTGCCTCTTTTTCGTTAGGAAAGGGAAGAATATATTTTTTATAGTTTGGTTTAGATAAACGCTTATATTCTTTGAGAATAAAATCATATTCATAGTTTGGAAAATATGTTTTTAGAGTCAAATCAAGCGGTGGTCCTGAAAAATACACCATCTCCTTTAAAGATGGAACAAAATCTGGACGAAACTTTTTAAACATTTTGATATAGGTGGCAACAATTACTAAATCCGTATCGGCAAGTGTTCCATCCATATCAAAAACAATCGCTTTATACATATCTATTACTTTTTCACTTTAATTGCGACTTTACCATCATCAATTTTGCCGGCTTTTGGCGTATGGTAACGCTCATATAAATGATTGGCAATAATCGCCAAAACTCCAAGGGCAATAAAAACGATTGACCAAATCCATGACCATTTATCGTTTGTCCCCATATTAAATGCCGGATCGCGCATCGGCTCAAGAATAAAGCGTGTCAGGCCATACCATACAACATATAGAAGCGCTAAATCGCCCATCTTTGTATACTTTTTTAAACCGCGACCAACCGCATAGCGAATTATAAAGTATCCCGCCAAGTTGACTATTCCCTCAATTAGGAACAATGGAACCCGCATGGAACCCGATATTGTCATTTGGCGAACAATAAACTCCGGCAAGAACCACCAATAAGCACTGTTAGTGATACTTCCATATACCTCTTGGTTAAAGAAATTACCCCACCTGCCAATTGCTTGAGCAATTAAAATTGTGGGAACGATTAAATCAGCAGCATGGCGAGTTGGAATCCATTTACGTCTCCATTTTAAAAACAAAATACCCACGATGCCACCAAGAAGTGCCCCGCCCATAATGGCAAGGCCTCCATCCCAAACTGCAAATGCATCTAGCGGTCTTTCATTGAATCCTTCGCGATACCAGTTGCCTATCACATACCAAAGACGAGCGCCGACAATTCCCGCTGGAAAAGCAATATAAAACAAATTTTCAATTAGTCCATGTTTTCCATACTCAATATAAAAGTAGTGATCGCAAATAAAGTAAACTAAGATTGCCCCACTAAGAATGAATAGAGCATAAAAATGAACAGAAAATTCCTTGTAGATAACTATTTGATAAACTAATGGATAGGTAATTAACTCTAGATACGTAAAACCATCCAAAACAATAAAGATGGCAATCAAGGATAAAAGGCCGCCAATTATCGCACTATATTTTACTATGCGCTTGAATTTTCCAGCATTGTCTTTTCCAAAAAAGAATATTAAGCCAAAAAGAAACGCGGAAAAGGCTAAACCAAATAATAAGCCTCCGCCAATTGTCATTACTTTATAGCCGGTTAAACCTGATATTTCGTTCATAGCAATTATGCCAGCAAATAAAATTGGAAAGCCAATTGCTATCGTTATAACCGCTATAAATAGTTTTCGATAAGCGATATTTTTAAATGAAATATCCTGATTGTTCGCCTTAAAAATGGCTGAAAAATACAAATAAAACAAACCGCCACCGACAAGGGTAACTAGGATACCGAGCCAAAAAACAAAATTAGCGTACATATAACAATTCCTCAATCACTTCCCGAGTTTAGCACAATACAGGCATTAACTCAATCGGCATACCGCCGCATTGCTTTTCGTGTGGCTTCCAAGACCGGTTTTAGATATTGACCAGTGTAAGATTTCGAATTGGCTGCGACCTGCTCTGGAGTACCCGTTGCAACAATTTGACCGCCGCCGTCTCCTCCTTCAGGACCTAAATCTATAATCCAATCCGCCACTTTTATAACATCAAGATTATGCTCAATGACCACAACGGTATCGCCATTATTGACAATTTTTTGCAAGACATCAAGTAAGCGAGCGATATCATCCGTATGAAGACCAGTCGTCGGTTCATCCAAAATATAAATAGTCTTTCCTGTGGGCTTTTTCTGTAACTCAAAGGCTAATTTAACTCTTTGAGCTTCCCCACCAGAAAGTTCCGTTGCCGGCTGCCCAAGCTTAATATAATCTAAGCCTACATCATTCAAAGTTTGTATTTTTCGTTCAATTGAACTGCGATTAACAAAGAAAGTCAATGCATCTTCTACTGTCATATTTAATACATCGTAAATGTTTTTCCCCTTATAGGTAACGGACAGAGTTTCTTCATTGTATCGATGGCCATCACATACATCACATTTAACATACACATCCGGCAAGAAATTCATTGGAATTCGGGTAACTCCGGCTCCTTGACAATTCTCGCATCTTCCTCCGGGAACATTAAAAGAAAAAGTTCCCTTGTTGAATCCGCGACTTTTAGCTTCGACCGTTTCCGCAAAAAGGTCGCGAATTTCATCAAACGCTTTAGTATAAGTGGCGGGATTGGACCGTGGTGTACGCCCGATTGGCTCTTGTGAGATATCGACAATCTTATCGATATTTTCCGTTCCTTCTATCGAATCAAAATCACCCGGAATTAAACTTTCTCCTTGCCCGATGGCCCTTTTCAGGCCCTTGTACAAGATTTCTGTAATCAAAGATGATTTACCCGATCCAGAAACTCCCGTTATGGCTACAAACTCTCCAAGAGGTATTTTGACCGTTAAATTTTTTAAGTTGTTTTGGCGGGCCCCTTTAATTGTTAAGAACTTACCATTTCCCTTCAATCGTACTGGCGGTAAAGGGATATATTTTTCGCCGGATAAATACTTTCCAGTCAATGAGCGCGGGGCTTTTTCTAAATCTTCAATGCTACCCGCGGCCACTACTTCACCACCATGAATCCCTGCTCCTGGTCCGATATCAACTAAATAATCGGCCGCCCGCATAGTATCTTCATCATGTTCAACGACAATTAAAGTGTTGCCTAAATCTACCATGCCCTTCATCGTTGCAATTAATCGATCATTATCACGTTGATGAAGTCCAATTGATGGTTCATCAAGAACATAGAGGACTCCACTTAAGCGCGAGCCAATTTGTGTGGCCAGTCTAATTCGCTGGGCTTCACCACCCGATAACGTCATCGCCATCCGATCTAAGGTTAAATAATTAAGACCGACATTAGCTAAAAACTGAAGGCGATTGGTGATTTCTTTTGTAACTAATTTCGATATTTCTTTTTCTGTTGGACTAAGATACTGGTCTAAATCAAGAAACCAAGTTAAAGAATCCCGTATTGACATCTGGGTTACCTTGGTAAATGTTTTTTTCGTTAATGCGAACCGAAAGAGCCGCTGGATTTAGACGAGCCCCGTTGCAAGTTGTACAAACCGTATCACGAAGAAACTTTTTATAATAGTCGCGCATAAATTCCGAGGAAGTATCACGATAAAGACGCTCAATTTTATTCTTCACCCCCTCAATTATCCCATCGCGATGATTGAGATTCCCAGAGGCTGATTTTAAGACATACTTATGAGGAGTAGGTGAACCATAAAAAATAATATGGCGTTGCTCGGCCTCTAATTTTCGAAAAGGAATATTACGAGGAATTTTATATAAATCGCAAAGAAGAGCAAATTCTTGCCATTCGAGATTTGTCGTTCCTACAGTATTCTTATAATAATCAATTGCCCCTTGATTGATGGAAAGATTGGGGTTAGGGACTAAAAGCTCGGGATCAACTTCTTGCTTTATTCCTAATCCGTTACAATCTGGACAGCAGCCGATTGGTGCATTGAAAGAAAAAAGGCGCGGCTCAAGTTTAGGCACTGAAAAACCACAGTACTTGCAAGTATGGTGTGAGGAGAAAAAGCGCTCATCATCATCAACCAAGACACGAACATAGCCATGACTCCAATCTAATGCTAATGTTACCGCATCAAAAAGCCGTGAACGGATATCGTCTTTTAAAACAATACGGTCAATGACAATATCAATACTATGACGTTTGTTTTTTTCTAACTCGGCTAGTTCGCCGATTCTGACCATGCTTCCGTCAACTCTAAGTCGCTCAAACCCCTGGGAACGAATTTTTTCCAAAGTCTCCTTATGCGTGCCTTTTTCATCCCGAACGATTGGTGAAAGCACCTGTAAACGAGTACGCTCAGGATTTGTCATCAACATGTTGACAATTTCAGTCGCTGTAAAAGCGATAATTGGTTCATTATGCGTTGGACAAAAAGGAGTGCCTATCCGCGCATACAAAAGACGCAGATAGTCGTATATTTCTGTAACCGTGCCCACTGTGGAGCGCGGGTTATTTGATGTCGTTTTTTGATCGATACTAATGGCAGGTGATAAGCCTTCGATACTATCAACGTCTGGCTTTTCTACCCCACCTAAAAATTGCCGAGCATAACTCGAAAGGCTTTCGACAAATCTCCTTTGTCCTTCGTTATATATCGTATCGAAAGCTAAAGTTGATTTTCCAGATCCAGAGAGCCCAGTAAAAACAACCAGTTTATTTTTAGGAATTGTTAAATCAATATTCTTTAGATTGTTGTTGCGAGCGCCTTTAATAATAATTTCATCACGGGACATAGTTAGTAACACCTCATTTAGTTATTTTACCCTATGTAAGCAAATCATGATATTATTTTGACTACTTTTTTTACCATTAAACTAAGGGAAGAAAAATAATATTGCCCTAGCTTTGTTTTTTTATTATGCCGATTATCATAATTTTGGCACCAAAAGAATTTGACTGTGAATTTTGCAATTGAAAATTTAAGGTAGGTTAGTATAATAGATATTGCGGTCGGGACGTAGCGCAGCTTGGTAGCGCACTACCTTGGGGTGGTAGGGGTCGGGAGTTCAAATCTCCTCGTTCCGACCATTTTTTTATTCTCATTTTTTTGTTATCATTTAAAAAGAGGGAAATATTATGTCAAAAAAACAGCCTGTCATTTTCGTTGGTCATGGATCGCCGATGAATGCCATTGAAGATAATATATATACGCGTGGTTGGCAAGAAATCGCTAAAAAAATTAGTCGCCCAGAGGCAATTCTTGTTATTTCTGCTCATTGGTTTACTGATAAAAATGTCGTCAATAACTTGGATTTACCACGCCAAATATATGATATGTATGGATTCCCAGCCGAACTATATCAATTGAAATATCGTCCTGTAGGCAGTCCACGACTGGCCGAACAAATTATCAGTCTTACTCAAGGCAAAGTTCAGGTGGACAATAGCTGGGGAATCGACCACGGAACATGGTCCGTTTTAAGCCAAAATGTTTCCACAAGCTGATATCCCCGTTTTACAGTTGAGCGTTAATGGTGACATATCATCTTACGAAGCTTTTAGTATTGGCAAGGATTTATCTTCTTTACGCGATAAAAATATTTTAATTATCGGCAGTGGCAACATTGTTCATAACCTTCGACTTATGGATCCTGGTCACCTTGACGATCCTTTTATTTGGGCTCGAGCATTTGACGATGAAATAGAAAAGGCAATCTTAAATCGAAATTTTGATAAAGTCACCGCATACCATTCATTATCTGGTAGTCATTTGGCGGTTCCCTATCTTGATCACTTTTATCCCTTGCTTTACATTTTAGGCCTTGTAACTCCAGAAGATAAAATTGAGGTGTTTAACAAAGGATATACATTTGGATCTTTATCAATGACCAGTTATTTGTTTATGGAATAAATAATAAACGCTGGATATTAAAAAAGCCTCCCGAGAAAACCTCGGGAGGCATTTTTTTATTAGGCAAATTTCTTAACCCGGTCAAACCGTTTCTTGGCTTCTTCTTGAGCTTTGTTCAAGAGGAACTCGGCATTATCCGGATTCACCGCCGGCAACTGAGCAAAGCGGGTTTCACCCATGACAAATTCTCTAAATTTGCTGTAATCGGGTTCTTTGCAGTCTATTTCTAGGCCTGATTTATCCGCGACTTCTTTACGTGGATCGTAGCGGAATACTGGCCAATAGCCACATTCAACCGCTTTCTTCTCCACGGTGTTGTGATTAGAGAGGCCACCTTTAATACCATGCTCTGTACATGGCGAATAAGCGATAATAATCGAAGGTCCGTGATAAGATTCAGCTTCCTTAAAGGCTTGAATGGTCTTCATTGGATTGCCGCCAAGTGAGACTTGAGCGACATAAACATCACCATAAGCCATCGCCATAAGTGCTAAATTCTTCTTGGAACCGGTTTTTCCACTAGCAGCAAACTTAGCAATAGCGCCGGTTTGCGTTGATTTAGAAGCTTGTCCGCCAGTATTGGAGTAAATTTCGGTATCAAGGACAAGGATATTAACGTCCGCGCCACTTGCCAAAACGTGATCTAAGCCACCATAACCGATATCGTAAGCCCAGCCATCTCCACCGACAATCCAAATTGACTTATCAAGGAAATCCGCCTCATATTTTAGCGCTTCTTTTATCGGTTCATTAGCGCTCTTCTTTAAGGCTTCAATCAAACCAGGAATAATCTTCCGTGAAGCTTCCCGATCCTTAATGCTCTTTTCATATTCATCAATTAGAGCTTGCAGTTCAGGTTCAACTTCCGCTTTGTTGGCATCAAGTATTTTGCAAATGGTTGATAACTTGTAGTCATTAGCCGTCCGCATACCGAAACCAAATTCAGCGTTATCTTCAAATAGAGAGTTGGCCCAAGCCACACCATCACCATTCTCATCGGAAATAAAGGGCGTGCCGGGAGTGCTACCACAATAAATTGACGAGCAACCCGTTGCATTGGCAATCATCATATCTTTTCCGAATAGTTGCGTAACTAAACGGTAGTAAGGAGTTTCACCGCAACCGGCGCAGGAGCCGCTGATTTCGTGATAAGGGCGAAGGAATCCAACACCCTTTGGTGAGTTCGTCGGGAACTTATCCGCTTTATAGGAAACGTGTTGATATAGGTAATCAGCACCGGCTTCCAACGGATATTCACCCCGAGCCTCAACCATCGTAAGGGCTTTTTGTCCACCCTTGCCGGGGCACGTAACTGCGCATAATCCACATCCGACACAGTTCGCGGTTGAAACTTGAATTCGGAACTTAAATTCTTTTACATTTGGTCCCATTGCTTGAAGTACATCATCCTTAATGACCTCTGGCATTCCCTTCATCTCTTCTTCGCTTATTAAGAAAGGACGAATTGTAGCATGGGGACAAACAAATGAACAGGTATTACATTGGATACAATTATCCTTGTTCCAATGTGGAACCATGGAAGCAATTTTCCGCTTTTGTTTGAATGTAATGTTGTTTTGCATCGTTCCGTCGAGAAGTTCATCTTTAGTGAAACGACTGACCTGGTAAATCATTACCCTCTAGTTTGTCGATCGGAGTCACAAATGTATCAAAGTATTCATCACCAGTTGTAACAACTTCTTTTACTGGTTTCAACTTAATCCATTCGGCTTTTACTTTTACTTCACGGAGACCTTCAGCCCCCATGTCGATTGCTTTATAGTTCTTTTGAACAATTTCATCGCCCTTACGACCATAGGTCTTCTTGGCAAGCTTCTTCATCCAATCTTGCGCCTCAGAATAGGGCATAATATCCTGATTGAGATAGAAGAACGCCGCTTGTAAGGTTGTATTGGTATGCCGTCCCATGCCAATGCTTTCCGCAATTTTATTTGCATCAATGGCATAGAATTTTGCATGCTTCTTGGCTAAGAGATACTTCATCCGATTCGGCATCGTTTTTTCCAATGTCTCATCATCCATATCGGTGTTAAGAAGGAAGGTTCCTCCCTCACCGAGGTTTCTAACCATATCGAATTGGAAAAGATAGGAATCAAGAGAGCAAGAGACAAAATCGGCGTTCTCAACATAATACGTTGAGTGAATTGGAGACTTACCAAACCGCAAGTGGGAACGGGTTGCTCCACCTGATTTCCGGGAGTCATAGGCGAAATAGGCTTGCGCATATTGACCAGTGGCATCACCGATAATTTTAATAGAAGATTTATTGGCCCCAACTGTTCCATCCGAACCCAATCCATAGAATAGGCAGGAACGATAATCATGTTTGAGAACATATTCTTCATCTGGGGCAACGCTCAAATGAGTAACATCGTCATCAATGCCAACAGTAAATGAGTTCCAGGGCTTGTTATCGAGGAAGTCAAAGACCGCTTTAATATGCTTCGGTTGAGTATCTTTACTGCTAAGTCCATAACGGCCGCCGACAATAACATCAACTTGCCGTCCAACTTGAGCAAAGGACGTAACCACATCAACATATAGTGGTTCACCCAAGGCGCCAATTTCTTTGGTTCTATCCAAAACCGCAATTTTCTTAACGGTGCTTGGGATAACATTGACCAAGTGTTTGGCTGAAAAAGGACGATAAAGGTGAACTTTAACTAAGCCGATTTTTTCACCTTTTCTATTTAAATCTTCGACCACTTCCGTAATTGTTTCAGTAACGGAACCCATCGCGATAATAACTTTTGTCGCATCTTTGGCTCCCACATAGACAAACGGGGCGTATTCACGGCCAGTTAACCGACTTGCTTCCGCAAAATACTTTTCGGCAATTCCGATAACTGCGTCATTATGTAAGTTGGCCGCTTCTCTTCCTTGGAAATAAATATCATCGTTTTCGGCGCCACCGCGAGTAACCGCATGGCCATGAGGATTAAGAGCCCGTTTCCGGAATTCCTCAATCTTATCTAAAGGTAATAGTTTCTTCCATTCTTCATTATCGACAAATTCAATGTTTTGAATTTCATGAGAAGTACGGAAACCATCAAAGAAGTGAATAACAGGGTTCATAGATTCCATAGCCACAAGGTGCGCTACTGGCGCCAAGTCTGCCACTTCTTGAACACTATGAGCACAGATCATCGTCGCACCGGTTTGCCGAACGGCATAGATGTCCTGGTGATCACCAAAAATAGAAAGAGCCCGGGTCGCAATACTACGAGCCGCAACATGGAAGACAGCAGGTAACATTTCGCCCACAATCTTGTAAATGTTTGGAAGCATCAATAATAGTCCCTGTGAAGCGGTATAGGTAACGGCATAAGAGCCGGCCTGTAAGGCACCATGGACTGCGCCCGCCGCCCCTGCTTCCGATTGCATTTCAACGACTTTTACTGTGTTATCAAAGAAACTTTTCTTTCCTTGAGAAGCATAGAGGTCGATGTATTCCGCAATAGGGGACGATGGTGTAATAGGATATATCGCAGCGACTTCAGCAAAGTTATAACTTTCTAAGGCTGCTGCCGTATTTCCATCGACGGATAAGAATGATTTTTTAATTTCTGACATATTTTTCCTCCATCATTTCATAACCGCTTTTTATTATACAATAATAAACATCTAAAATTAAGGTTTCCCTCCACTTTTTTCAAAAAAAATTGCCCCTCTACCAAATACTGGCTTGCGGGGCAAAAGGATATTTACTTTTTATTCCGATTTTTAATTTCGCGCAAAATAAGTTTTTTTAACAAAAGTAAATCTTTATCGCTAAGAGTGACATTTTTATTAACGATTCCACTGGCACCGATTGTCATCTTAGTAAAAACAAATTCGCCGATTGAAGCATAACGATCTAATTCATTGCGTTTCAGGTGTAAATTATTTTTTGCTTTGCTCTTCTGCTTAACGATATTAGAAATGTAGTTTTCAATATTGGGAATTAATGTAAGAAGATCATAATCATAGTCCATATTAACGAGGGGATCAAAGAAACTTAAATCTAATGCCACAATGTCCGAGTAGACTCCAATTAATTTGGCGAGATTATCGCGATTGAGATACTTTTGTGATTGGCCCTTTTTTAAAGCGGCAAGATAGCGGCGCGCTAATGTTAGATTCATTTTACCCATTTTGTTCTCACTCCTAACATTCATATTATACGCGCTAAAATTAAAAATAAAAAACTCCCTTGAAAGGGAGAATTTATCTCATGGTGAACCGTTAGGGACTCGAACCCTAGACCCGCTGATTAAGAGTCAGCTGCTCTACCAACTGAGCTAACGGTCCGCTATAAAGCGTTGTTATTGTATATCAAGAAACGATTTATTGCAAGAAGAAAAAAAGGCTTAGAGTTTTTCTCTAAGCCTTTAGTAATTAGATCTATTTAGGATTATTAGGCAAGTGCTAAATCACTGACCGAAATAATGCCCAAATTGGGATTGGTATACCAACCAAGAATACCACTGTAGTTAAACTTGGCTCCAGCAGCTAATGAACTGAAGAAACCAGCAATTGCGGTTTGATTGGCTGAACCGATATGGTAGGAAACATAAATTGAAACTTGCGTGTCACCTAACATACAGACAATATTGGAGTGGGTCTTGCCGTCAGTTGGAAGCGCACTGATTGTGTTTCCATCTTTATCCGTAAACTTAACAAATTCAAGTCCATTTACTTGGACGAGTGTTCCGTCGTAATTGGTAACCGGGAACATTTGCGTCATTGGATCGATTTCAAAATCGGAGCCGGTAAGTGTCTTGACTTCACCGAGTTCGAATCCGGCCGGCTTTTCCACTTCAACCAGGCTTTCAATAAAGCTGACTTCGGCTAGACCATTGTAAGGTGCATATTCGCCAATGGCCTTAACATAGTCACCAATTTGGATGTCCCGAGTTGATCCATCAAGCAAGGTGATTTGACTACCAGAGGTAGATAACTTGTATAAACCAATGGCATATCCATTTTCTTGGATATAGGCGATATCAAAGTCAGGCATAATAGCCGTAACTTGACCTTCAACCCAAACCCGTTCTTTACTAGTAGCTTTAGTCCGGATTTCGCTCAATGGCATTTTTTCGAATTTCTTCTCTGGAGCTTTGAAAACAAAGGTATAAGTCATCGGATCAGATTCAACGCCATCGAAAATGGCTTTGGCCGTAAGTGTAGCACCGATATTGTCGCCGCCAACTTCTGGATAATTTGGAGTGGCAACGATGTGATGATTATCATCTTCGGCCCCGAAAGAAAATACGCTGCCTGAATTCGGCACCCATTGAATGCCAACTGGATGACCACTAACTGTAAGTTGAGTCGTGATGGTAACCGTTTCCTCAGTATTGCCATCTAGTTCGATTGTCTCGGTATTTAACATACCGCGATTGTTGTAAATCAAAATCGCCGGGTTGTTAATTGCTGTCGAGACTAGCGAGGAAGCATCAACACTTTCACCGCCGCCGGAACAACCGACAAGAGCAAAAGCTGCGACAAGACCAAAAATTGTTGAAGTTACTTTTTTCATTATTTTTCTCCTTGTTATTTCTTGATATATGGTTTCAAAGTAGTCAATACATCAGCTAAAACACCATCAACTGTCGCCCCTTCATCATTGAAAACGCGCGGAACAATGTTGCTTACAGCTGAACGAATCTCTGAAGAGCCATAGAATCCTGGATCAACAAACTTTACCCAAGAACTATCCTCAGCATCATAAACATCAACATTCAATTGAGCGGCATTAATTACTGCCAATTGTGAAGCTGTTTTACCATCGGTATTGCTTAAGAAATCAAGATAGGTCTGAGTATTAGCCATTGTCTTAGTAACTGGATAATAAGCTGTTCCTAAAGCAAATCTGTCATTAACCTGTGTGGTTAAGTACTTAATTAACTTCCAGCTATAGGCTTTAGCTTCATCGCTGCCTTGGTCAAACAACATCAAGTTAGTTCCTTGCGAGATAACATATTTGGTCTCGCCTTGGTTAAAAGGAATGGCGTTAATGCTTACTTTAAAGGCATTATTCGGTGGAATATTCGAAGTGACACCCGCCGAAGATGAAATCGTAAAAATAGTTTTATTGGCATTGAATGGCGTTGATGAGAAACTTGATTCACCCCAGTTTTGAGGAACACCAATAACGCTTTCGTGGGCCATCTCTTGAAAGAATGATAAGGCAGCGCGTGTTTCAGCTGAATCAAATTGGAGATAACCACTACGGATATCATTACCCATCTCGGTATAAGTTCCACCCCAATCACGGACAATCGTGATGAAGAAGTTCGCTGTAGAATCCCATGAGAACGGACGGAAATTGTTTTCATTAGTCTGTGTTAAATCAAGTAACACTTGAGCTTTTTCTTCGGAAGTTAATTTATCGCCTTCTGGGACTAAAATATTCCCATCCAAATCGATATATTTTCCGTAGTAATCGCCATCTTTCATAATCGCAAGAATTTTTTCGCCTACGACTTTTGCTTCTTGCCAAGTCTCTGGAACTTTGATTGTGTTGGTTTCATCCTTGGTAATAATCCAATCAACGAATGTTTGATTGGCCACCATTACTTCCGTTGATTTATTAAATGGAAGTCCCATGGTGTATGGATTTTCATAGTCATTTGTACCATCCGTCTTTTTGTGGTAGGCCAAGCTTTGGTTCTCCACAAGATAGTCTTGGTTGAAATCAGTAAGATCGACTCCATCTTCTCCCGCAATATAACTATCAAGCGGCAAAAGAATGTTGGCCATCATATAGCTTGCCATATGATCTGGATATCCAACTGCAATGTTGGGGTAGGCCGAATTGGAAACCGAAAGGTTAATGGCTTGTTGTAAATTGTCATATCCACCTTTGGTTTCATACTTAATCGTAAACTCCGGATTGTCTTTTTGGAATTGATCGATTAATGGCTGTAATACACCGTTGACCGTAGCCCCGAATCCCGTCCAAAAAGTGATTGACTTCTTGTTTCCACATCCCGAGAGAAGAGCAACAGAAGTAAGAACCGATAAACTTAAGAAACGAACTTTGTTTTTCATGTCCTCTGAAAAACTCCTTTCAATTGTTTTTTTGCAACAATCTATATTCTAACCATACTCTATTTTAACCCTTAATTCCACTTCTGGAAACACCACGCATGATATATTTCCGGAAGAAAATAAAGACTAACAATAAAGGTGCTGTAACAACCATGGATCCAGCAATCTTGACGGTATCCTCGCTTTTGAATTCACTGGTAAATAAACTCATTAAGCCGTTGGAAACCAACTTCATATCCTGCCCCGTGATTGGGTTAGTACCACTTGCGATTAGGTTCGGCCAAATATAGGCATTCCACGAACCCATCATATTTAAGATGATGATTGTTACTATAGTCGGCATAGCAATTGGAACCATGACTTTGACCAAGTAATGGAATTCTCCATAACCATCAACTTTCGATGCTAAGTATAATTCATTTGGAATTTGCTGGAATGTTTGCCGCAGATAGAAAATATAGAAAACACTGATACCGTGCACCAAAATCAAAGCGGCGAAAGTATTAGCCCACTGCAATGAAATTGCTGTTTGATAGTTCGTAATAATCATCATTTCGCCTGGAACCATCATCGTTGCTAAGAAGATGGTAAACAGAAGATTCTTTCCTTTAAATTCTAACCGGGCAAAAGCGAAAGCTGCCAAGACCGAAGTAACGACTGTAAATGCGGTCGACGCTATTGCTACGATAGCTGTATTGAGAAAATACTGTCCAAAGTTTCCTTTAGTACCAAAAATCTTGGAGAAATTTAAGAATGATATCTCATTGAATGGAATAAATAAACGAAGGATTTTTCTCTGTTGCTCAATTTGGTAAGCATCGGATGATTTCAATGAGGTAACAATCATAAACCAGAATGGAAGCAAAATAAACAAAGCGAATAAGGTCAAAAAGGTAAATAGAAGAACCCGAGAAATAATAAATTTGGTCCTCCAAATCTTCCGTTCTTTTTCACTAGCGAAGTACATTTCATGTTGTGCCATAAGATTTCCTCCTTAGTAGTGAACGCGGGTTTTTGAAACCTGCATTTGAATTACGGTAATAAAAAGAATGATAATCAATAGAACAACCGAGCCGGCCGCCGCTACTGGTAGTCTTAATTGACGATTAGCATAAATATAACCAACAACTGTCAACCATTCGGTGGTTGACGCACCGCCGAAGTCGCCAGCGCCATTGTTGGCTGATCCATTGCCAAATAGGGACATAACTCCCGTATAGGCTTTAAATGAACCGATAAATGACGTAATTGTAATGTATAGCAATTGCGGGCTAAGCAGCGGAACTGTTATTCGCCTAAAAATAGTAAATCGACTGCTACCATCTATTCTAGCCGCATCGTAGTATTGACGATCAATACTCGCAAGACCGCTCATAAAGACGAGAATCTTGAAGGCGATTCCTGTCCAAACTGTATAGGTAATAATAGCCACGCCCATAGTGAATCTCGTCGGAGCGATAACTCCTGAAATGCCCGTTGAAATCCACGACCGGGCCGAAACACCAAATAAAGACATGAACTGGTTGACTAGTCCTGACTCATATGGACCAAACATGACGTTAAAGACCATTCCTAGAGCAATCGTATTGGTAACATACGGGAGGAAGAAAATGGTTTGATAGACTCCCCGCATCCACTTAAGCGAATTTAAGAAAACCGCAATTAATAAGGATATGAGAATAGTTAACGGCACTGAGACCAAAGTAAGAATCGCCGTATTGAGAAGTGAGCGCAGAAATTCTGAGCTCGTTAACACATAATAGAAATTTTGGAAGCCAAATGACGGGGCCGTAACCGGCGTCAAAAGATCCGGATTTTGTGAGTTTGCCAACTGAACAAAATAATTGCTAAGGGCAAACGAACCTGCACCATCTTGCCAGTTAAAGTTGTTAATAAAAGCGATAATGGTGGTATTGATGATTGGATATACTGTGAATATTGTTAAAAAGAATAAAGCTGGTATCAAGGCAATCCACGCCTTGGCCGAAATTGATATATTACGTTTAGGTTTGCGGGTTTCTAAGGTCGGGCGTTCGCTGAGTTTTAGCGAAGTTCCGCCGGAAGAAGCTTCCGCATCGGGACTTTTTACGATTTTTCTCATGCCGCCTCCTTATTTGATTCTCTCGCCGCTCTCTTCAAAAACGTAGAAGCGTTTGGCAAACATGTCGATTCTGTCTTTTCCGAGAATATCTTTTCTCAATTCTGATGGAATAATCACTCGAACTTTAGAATTCTCTTGATCGTGAACATTACCAATAATAGAAATATCACGTCCGATGTGTTCAATATAGCGAATATCTAACGGAATAATGCCTTCACTTTCAACTTTGACTAAAGAGAAAGACTCGGGTCTTATGCCAATTCTTACTGGGCGGTTAACCCCCAATGAAGCCCGATAGGAAAATACTTTTTGCTTAAAATCTTCAGCTTTTAAATGGCATCCGTTTTCCGAAACATATAAATAAATGTTTTCTAAAGTAAGAACAAACGGGATCTTTTCCGGCTCGTTTGATGGAACTGGGTTTCCCTTGGTAGGAACAAAGGGCTTAACCGCTTCGCCATTAAGCATCGTCATATATTCTTCAAATGATGGTTTAAATCCAAATTCGGCAGCAATTTGGAAAATACCTTCATCTAATAAAGAGAATTTTCCTTTGCTCTTGTAGCCTGAATCAAATAATTTGCCATCAATATATAATTTGCCGGCTTTTAATTCGCCTTCGAAAATATTGATAGCCGGGTTACCAAGGAATTTAGCAACGAACAGGTTGGCCGGTTCATCATAAACGGTTTGGGGTTCATCAATTTGTTGAACGACACCATGATTCATAACGACGATAACATCCGAAATTGACATCGCTTCTTCTTGGTCATGGGTAACGAAAACAGTTGTTACTCCACTCGAGCGTTGAATGCGTTTGATTTCTTCTCGCGTCTGTAACCGCAAACGGGCATCTAAGTTAGATAATGGTTCATCAAGCAATAAAACCCGAGGACGTTTAGCTAAAGCCCGGGCAATTGCCACCCGTTGCTGTTGTCCACCGGATAATTCCTTTGGTTTCCGATCCAAAAGATTTCCGATATCAACCAAATTAGCGGCTTCTTGCGCCAATGTTTCCATTTCTTCTTTGCTTAACTTTGGACGAACGTTATACAAAGGAAATTGAATATTTTGTCTTACGCTTAAATGCGGATAAAGGGCATAGTTTTGGAAAACCAATCCAATTCCCCGATTCTCTGGTGGCACATTGGTAACATCCAAATCTCCAAACCAAATTTTTCCGCCAGTTGGCTTATGTAATCCAGCAATCATATAAAGAGTGGTGGATTTTCCACATCCTGATGGGCCTAAAAGGCCTAATAGTTTTCCGTCGGGAACGACGATGCTCATGTCATCAACGGCATGCACATCTTCACTAATACCTTCCTTAGTTTTTCGTCCGGGGAATATTTTTGTTAAGTGTTCAAGCTTTACTTCCATGGTTTTTCCTCCTACAGAACACACTGCGTTTAGCACTAAATTATATTAGCATACTTACTTCTTATTAACCACCGAAAAAAATAGAAAAAATGTAAGGGCTTACTTAAATAATTACTTAAAAAGTCCATATCGGCCGCCTATGGGCAATAAAACAAAGCTTGTCGACATATTTTTACCGAAAAACCTAGTTAAATTCAACTATTATCGATTGCGTTCTTCTTCTATTTCCTTCTTTGCTTGCGCTATTTGATCGGCATTTATCTTTGCTTGCGTGGCAATTTTTTTATCAAATCTTTCCTCTTCGTTTACATCATTAAAAATTAGTGATTCGCGGCGATCAATCGTGATTGAAAGTGCCAATAAATCCGTTAAACTCCGCCTGTCTTTTCTAATCGCCGCCATGGCAAAAGAAACTATGGGACCGCCGAGAAATAGGCCAATATAATTGATTAGAATAAACGATAATCCGCGAAAAACAATCTGACCTTTATCCATTCGATATCCTAGAGAATTTGCGTGGGCGATTCCAAGCGACCATTCGCCTAGTGTCGCTCCATTTTTAAACAACAGTGGGGCTAATATATACACCACCAAAACCATCGGTACCAAGGATATGAGATGAGCCGCCCCTTGGCGATTACTCAGTTTATTGTTCAAGTCGGAATATGTGGGGTTAATCTCCAAATCATCGATCGCTTTTTGATATAAATCCTTATAAAGCGCACTAACTTCCGCTTCCTTGTCATCTGGATAAGAGACTTTCCAAGGTTCGTTATCGGGAATATCAACATACCAATTAAAAAGTGTGTTTTCCGCATTTTTCTTTAAGAAATTGATATAGTAATCCTCCGAAGAATAATCAGTTGAAGCCAATCCGCTAGTAACGTAATAAGTATAAATAGCTTTCGGATATTCTTCCTCACTATATGCGATAACTCCTCCGCTATCTTCTCCGCCTTGAAAAAGACCAGATGATATTTGAATATCGTAAGCCTGATCAGCAAGTTCGTTTCCCTGATAGTATTGATTTACTATAGGAACAGCAATATAAGAGAAGAGCATTGCTGCGCCAAAAAACACAATAGCGACATCGATGATTATCGAAAATAAGCGCCGAAAAGTATCCGCTAAGACAATATGCTTGCTTTGCATTTATTACTTACTCTTTTTTGAGTCGCCGCCATCGTCTTCAAGATGGTTGGATTCCTTATCTTCATACTCGGCATCAACCACTTCTTTATCTTCATTTAGCCGATCGTAGAATGAATTTGATACCGTGTTTTCCGCTTGTTCTTGGGTGGTTGATGGCTTCTCAAAAACGGGTAACGGATCAAGTTCATCCTCTTCCATTGCATTACGATAAATCTTGGCCTCTTTAGTATCAACTGGACGCGTGCCCGCGATAAAGTCATGAGCGGCGCGCGCTTTTTTGCCAAACATCAACATTGTGAATGAAATAAAGGTGGTGATAAAACTGGTCATATATCCTAATAAAATTTCAAAAATAAACGTGGCCAAATAGCGGGCAACAATCTGCCACCATCTTGCCTTGTATCCATAAGTATTAACAACTCCTAGATTGAGAAGTTTCTTGCCTAAAGTGGCGCCATTAGCAAAAATCAGCGGGAACAAAAGATAAACAATCATGCTTGAGGCAACCATCGAAACAATTAGAATCATATTGTTGTAACTAATTGTTTGAGCATGATCTGGTTCTGCATTAAAATCTGATACTGCCTTAGAGTAGTGATTTGTAAAAAAGGTAGTTAAATCGCTGTCCGTAGTATCCGCCTTAAAATAAACTCCCGTTGGTAAAAAGATATCTTTACCGACTTCTTCACTGCTTGAGCCCTCACTTGTAGTTTGCGAATCAGAAGTTACTTCGCTCGTTTCGCTCGTAATTTCGCTGCTCTCAAGACCACTCGGAGAAGCTGGGGCTGTTAGGGTAAATAGCGAATCATCAACATCGGCTTGTAAAATGTTGGCAATATACCAATCAGTAGGATTATTTGCAAAATCCTCTCCCATAGCATCTTTAATTGCTTGGTTGGCGCTAGCCCGTTCTGCATCTTCATTATTCAAGTCATTAATCCGCGCAAATTTATAAACCGTATAGTAGTCATACACCGCTTGCGAGTACTTAGCAGCATCAAGCGAAGTTAATTTAAAAGTTCCATTTTCTATATCATCGCTAGTTGGCTCGGAAATTTCTGAGCCATTAGTATCAACATAAGTGACAGTATATAGTTTAGAATCTCTTTGATCGTTGGTGAAAGTAGTCCGTCGTTCTGAAATATCGACCGCTCCATCCATAATCGGATTCATCACTCCCAAATCAACAGCAAAAAGAGCAATAACAAAAAGGAAAAGGTCAATTACTGCCGCTCCAATTCGTCTTCCTGGGCGTGGTAAGGGAGCAGTGCGTGCTTCCCGAGGTGATTCTTTAACTTTTAAATTAGCATTTTCTTCCATATTTCTATTAATTCCTTCTTAAAACAATATATGAATATTATATAGGTTAATTAGAAATTATTAAAGAATAAAAAAAGACCCCCGTAAATATACGAGAGTCATTTTTTTAATTGAGGCCAATAACCAATTACTTAATAATTTCGGTAATGGTACCAGCACCGACGGTCCGGCCGCCTTCACGAATAGAGAACTTAGTTCCTTGTTCGATCGCAACTGGGTGAATAAGTTCGACGGTAAGTACGACGTTATCGCCAGGCATAACCATATCAGTACCAGCTGGTAAAGTGATAACACCGGTAATATCGGTAGTACGGAAGAAGAACTGTGGACGGTAGTTGGAAAGGAAAGCCGTATGACGGCCGCCTTCTTCTTTGGTCAAAACGTAAACTTGAGCCGTAAATTTGCTATGAGGTTGAACTGATCCAGGTTTAGCAAGGACTTGTCCACGCTCAACTTGATCCCGGTTAACACCACGGAGCAAAACACCAACATTGTCTCCGCCTTCAGCGAAGTCAAGGGTTTTACGGAACATTTCTAGACCAGTAACGACGCTGCTGATTGTTGGTTTAATACCAATAATTTCAACCGTGTCATTAACTTTGATAAGTCCCCGTTCAACACGGCCAGTAACGACGGTGCCACGACCAGAAATGGTCATAACGTCTTCGATTGGCATTAAGAATGGGAGTTCATTGTTACGAACTGGGTCAGGAATGTAGGCATCGACAGCATCCATGAGTTCAAGAATAGCTTTTTCTGACTCTTTGTCGCCATCAAGAGCTTTCCGAGCTGAGCCACGAATAACTGGGACTGAATCGCCAGGGAATCCGTATTCGGTAAGAAGATCGCGGACTTCCATCTCAACGATGTCAACGAGTTCTGGATCGTCAACAAGATCGGTTTTGTTTAAGAAAACAATAATGTAAGGAACGCCAACTTGCTTAGCAAGTAAGACGTGCTCACGAGTCTGTGGCATAACACCATCAGTAGCAGCAACAACAAGAATAGCGCCATCCATTTGGGCAGCACCAGTAATCATGTTCTTGACGTAGTCAGCGTGCCCTGGGCAGTCAACGTGCGCATAGTGACGCTTCGCGGTTTGGTATTCAATGTGAGCAGTATTAATTGTAATACCACGAGCTTTTTCTTCTGGAGCACTATCGATTTGATCGTAGGCCATCGCTTTCGCACCACCTTGTTCCGCGAGGACTTTGGTGATGGCCGCCGTTAAAGTGGTTTTGCCGTGGTCGACGTGACCAATGGTACCGATATTAACGTGGACTTTACTTCTGTCAAATTTTTCTTTTGCCATGTGAATTTCCTCCTTGTGAGATCGTCTGATAATTCAACGATATCATAATAGCAAAGTTTGAATAAAAATCAATATCCGGCAATAAGCCGCTTGCGCGGCAATCAGCGGGCCGAAACGCCGCCTGATTTCTTAATAATTTCGTCTTGGACGAAGCGAGGAGTCTCACCATAATGATCAAACTGCATCGTATACATTCCGCGACCTTGTGTCATCGAACGAAGATCGGTAACATAGCCAAACATTTCGGCTAATGGGACTTCGGCTTCAATGATTTTAGCATTACCACGATGAGATTCACCCGTCATGTTTCCACGCCGGCGAGCAATATCGCCCACAACATCACCGTAATAATTTTCCGGAACCGTAACTTCAACCTTCATAATCGGTTCAAGAATTACTGGATTACACTTTTTAGCCTGCTTCTTTTAATGCCATAGAGGCAGCAATTTTATAGGCAGCTTCCGAAGAGTCGACTTCGTGGTAAGATCCATCAAAGAGTGTCGCTTTGATATCAATCGCTGGGAATCCAGCAACTAGGCCACGATCAAGAGCATCTCTTAAGCCATCATTTGTTGGTTTAATATATTCTCTAGGAACACTTCCACCAACAACGGCATCGACAAACTCATATCCCTTGGTTGGATTAGGTTCGAAGCGAATCCAAACGTGTCCATATTGTCCACGGCCGCCTGATTGCTTAATGTATTTTCCTTCACACTCTGCACTCGAGCGAATCGTTTCCCGATAGTTAACTTGAGGGGCGCCAACGTTAACATTAACGTTAAATTCCCGCCGTAAACGATCGACAATAATATCAAGGTGAAGTTCCCCAACACCAGCGATAATGGTCTGACCCGTTTCGCTATCCGTACGAACTCTGAATGTTGGATCTTCTTCGGCTAATTTCAATAATCCCACCATCATCTTTTCTTGGTCGGCTTTGCTCTTAGGCTCAACCGCTTCTTCCAAGACTGGATCTGGGAATTCCATTCTCTCAAGAATAACTTGGAAATCCTCGCTACAAATCGTATCGCCGGTAGTTGTATTTTTGAAGCCAACAACCGCGCCAATATCTCCAGCGTGGAGTTCATCAACTTCTTGACGATGATTACTGTGCATTAATACAAGCCGAGCAATACGTTCCTTAACTCCTTTGGTGGAGTTGAGAACATAGGATCCACTTTTTAATACGCCCGAATAAACCCGAACATATGCCAACCGGCCAATAAACGGATCGGTAGCAATTTTGAAAGCTAAAGCAGCTAACGGGGCATCATCATCTGATGGACAATCATATTCCGTACCATCAATTTTTTCGCCTTTAGCGGCAGGAACATCAATTGGCGACGGGAGATAATCAATAACAGCATCAAGTAAAGGTTGCACACCTTTGTTCTTATAAGCTGATCCACATAATACAGGGAAAAACTTACCAGTTAAGACCGCTGCCCGAATCGTTGATTTGATCATTTCAACCGGTGGTTCTTCACCTTCGAGAACAATCATCATCAAATCATCGTTAAAATTGGCAAGGGCCTCTAATAATTTTTGATGATACTCGTGAGCTTTGTCCTTTAATTCGCTTGGAATTTCGGTGATGGACGGAGCGTCATTGAGGTTATCATCATAGACAATCGCTTCCATCTTTATCAAATCGATCATTCCAATGAAAGTATTGGATGCACCTATCGGGAATTGAATGGCTGCGGCATTCGCTCCAAGGCGTTCGCCAATTGAAGCTACTGACATTTCAAAGTCAGCTCCAATCGCGTCCATCTTATTTGCAAAAACAATCCGAGGGACGTGATATTTGCTAGCTTGCCGCCAAACTGTTTCCGTTTGGGGTTCCACACCATTTTTTGAATCCAAAACCGTAACGGCACCATCTAAAACCCGTAAAGACCGTTCAACTTCTATCGTAAAGTCGACGTGCCCAGGAGTGTCAATGATGTTAATTCGATTGCCTTTCCAAAAAGCGGTTGTCGCGGCGCTAGTAATAGTAATACCGCGCTCTTGCTCTTGAGCCATCCAGTCCATGGTAGCTGCGCCTTCATGAACCTCACCGATTTTATGAATTTTTCCGGTGTAGTAGAGAATACGCTCGGTGGTGGTAGTTTTACCAGCATCGATGTGCGCCATAATACCGATATTGCGCGTATGAGCTAAATCATATTCACGTTGTGCCATAACTTAGCCCTTCCTTAGTAACGATAATGCGCATAGGCTTTATTGGCTTCCGCCATCTTATGCGTATCGTCCCGTTTCTTTACAGATGCACCAACACCATTAGCGGCATCGATGATTTCTCCGGCAAGTCTTTCTTCCATCGTCTTTTCATTTCTAAGACGCGAATAATTAACTAACCAGCGTAGTCCTAATGTAACCTTGCGTTCAGCGGTAACTTCGGTAGGAACTTGGTAGTTCTGACCTCCGACACGACGAACTTTTAGTTCCACCTCGGGCATGATGTTGTTTAAGGCTGTGGCAAATACGTCCATAGCCGGTTTACTAGTTTTCTCTTCAATTCTATTAAACGCATTGTATAAAATGGTTTGCGCAGTTCCGCGTTTTCCATCGTACATAATTTTGTTAATAAGACGTGTTACAAGTTTTGAACTATAAATTGGATCGGGCAACACATCGCGTTTAGCAACGCTTCCTTTACGTGGCATATAAAATTCCTCCTTCCTTAATACTGGAAAATATACCTTTTATTTATAAACAGTTACTTAGCCTCTTTTGGCATTTTGGTGCCATAGAGTGAACGTCCTTGACGCCGTTTTTCGATACCGGCACAGTCAAGCGTACCACGAATTATGTGATAACGAACACCAGGTAAATCCTTAACACGGCCACCGCGAATCATCACAGTTGAGTGCTCTTGAAGATTGTGTCCTTCACCACCGATATAGGCAGTAACTTCATAACCATTGCTGAGACGCACACGGGCATATTTCCGTAATGCAGAGTTTGGTTTCTTTGGGGTCATAGTTCCAACACGAGTACAAACCCCGCGCTTTTGTCCAGATTCCTGATTGGTTTCTTTTTTAGCGAGTGAATTCCATCTCTTGTTAAGAGCCGGTGACTTTGATTTGTAAGCTGATTGACTACGGCCTTGGCGAACTAATTGTTGAATAGTTGGCATTAGCGAGTCCTCCTTCCTTTCTTACTTTTAAGTTAAGTTTGATTAGGCACACATTTCCGGGCGTATCATCTCTCTTAAGAAAAAAAGCGCCGAACGCACCTAAACACACATAGCGATTATAGCGATTTGGATAATTATTGTCAATAAAATAAAGGTTATTTATTAAATAAAATTTCTTAATTTAAAGGAAGAATGTAATTTCTATAATCAACTATTTGAAAGCAAATCGAACAGTAATTCCTGACCGAGAAAAATTTGTTACCTCAAATCCAATGTTAAGGGCTTGACCTCTATCAGTTTGAACACTAAAATCCCCATTATACTTATCCCCTAAGTAATATATATCCTCATTGGAAGCATTTTGTCCGTGAAGAAGTTTTTCTCTGCCTGATTTTGCTAATAATTCATAAAGAACGGGAGTCCCTTGTTCCGCAAGAGCCGAAGTAAGCGAATTATTGTAGCGAAAACTAGCACTTTCAATCGATACACCATCATTCTTATATCGATATGTAACCTCAGCGTTAACGTGATATAGTTTTAAACCATAATTGGTAAATAAACGGCTGCCACTTCCCATAGTTGCGTCATAATAGTTAAGACCCGTTGGTGCATAGAACTCAAGCAAATAGTACTCGTTAAATATCGAGTTATCAAAACTAGGGGAAAAAAGAATGACATCACCACTGGCATTAAAAGGCCGTATAGTAATAAGACCATCGCTCGTAATAACATAGGGATTGGTCCAGCCCAAAAGCATCTTAGAAAAAGCGGTATGATCGCCGAGTGAACTATCCATCATATCCATACCGCCAGTAGGAGAAAAAGTTCCATTGAGACTCGTATTATAATAATCTTCAAGACCAAGTAAATGGCCCATTTCATGAATAAAAGTATGTGTGTCGGGAAGATTTTTTGTTAAAGAATAATCCGGATAAAGAAAATAATAGCTGGCCCATGCGTAGCCATTGGCTTTCAAATTTAAATTTCCATTGTTAACATCATGGGCCGTAAAGGCCCAAAACAAACTGCCGGAATCGTTTTTTTCAATTGGGCGAGCAATACTCGTGTTGCCAATAGGGATGCGAATAAACCAAAAATACCGAATCGATAATACCATTATTATCGCCATCATACTGATTAACAAACTCCTGTTGATTAGTGAGGCCTTGCAAATAGTTTGCAACCGCCAGTCGCAAAATATCGTTAGTAAGCGCCGTTTTACTATAAGAAGAATTGCCATCTTCAAAAGCTGTTATTTTTTCAAGTATCTCTTCATCCGTTACTCGATACCAATCTCCCACTTCACCCGAAAGATGAAATTTGCCATAGGAAGACTGATCGTAATAACTGGCCACCGATTGCCAAATTGATGATTCTTCCGTACCAAAAAAAGCGTTATGAATTAAAGTTCTGGCAAAATTACTTCCTCCAGGCAGATTACTGGCCGGATAAGCCGGGAAATCAATCGGTAATACTAAAACACTATTTGTTCCCTGCGAAGAAAGATTATATCTTCGTGAATACTCGCCATTATTAAGTTGATAAAACTGGGTAAAAGCATCTTCATCTAAATTGGCATGATAATAATTCGTCGCATCTATAAGCGGCGGAATTTCACCAAAAGAAGCAAATTGATAAAATGTGCTTTTCAAGGTAAAAGTACAACTGCTAAGAAGTAGCAATCCTCCGATTATGTTGCCAAAAAAAAGTGATTTCCTATTCATATCATCATTATAGTGATTTTTCGCTAAGAAAACGAATAAATAAAAGTATCATTGCGCCGTGAATTTTATGGTTGCCGAATCATTGGAAATTGACAACACCTCAAACGAATAGCCAATTTTAGAGCCGTCATTAAAGTTTCCTAAAGATAACGTCTCGCCCGCCAAGAAAAGAACTTGGTTGTCGGCGACTGAATCGCGGGTAAACTTGGTTGTTCCATCAACAATTGAAAGGAAAGAATAATTGTCGGTTGCTATACTTCGAGATGGTGTATTTGAATGAGCAATCTCCGTGAAAAAGATACTGTTGCCAATTTGATAGCCCTCAGTGATCGTATCGACATAGGAGAAACTCTGCAAATCAAAATTTTCATCGTAGCGCGTTTGCACTAACCGGGCATCAACATGATAAACCCGAATGCCAGGAATAGTGAAACCTTGATAATTATTATCGGGATACGGGGCCTGAGAATCTTTCTCATTCAGCCCTTTAGGCTCATAGAACTCTAGCAAAATGTATTCATCAAATGGAAGTCCATTCCAAGAATTATTAATTAAAATAGCATCTTGATTGGCATAGGAAGGACTGATGGTTATGGTCGAAGAGTCAGTAACAACAATTGGTTCAATCCATCCTAATGCAATTTTTGAAAAAGCGTTGTGATCGATAATATTGGCGTCCATCATATCAATATAGCCCATAGGAGCTGCTTTGCCGTCATAATCATAGTAATCATCAAGTCCCAGTATATGTCCCGTTTCATGAATAAAGGTATGGGCATCGATTCCCGATGTTCCATATCCATCTTCCAGAAAATGATAGCTAGCCCAGGCATAGACTCCCGGAATTGGTTTCCCACTGGTCGGAGTTAAATAATCACTCTGGTAATACCAATAAGTATAGGCCCAGAAAGTATCGCTCATAGCGGTGCTTTGAGCATAGGTTGGTGCCGCATAAACTAGCCATAAGGCATCAATATAGCCATCTTTGTCTAAATCATACTCGGCGAGTGTCGAGGTGCTTAAAGACTTATATACTTCCTCAAGAACGTAATAAGTAGGATCGAGATATCCCCGACTACTGCTAATTGAATCCAGATAATTGCTGCGGATACTCAAATTTACCCATGGCGTAACTTCTCCTGTTATCGTAAGCCGACCATAACTAGACTCATGATAGAAGCTAGCCACAGACTGCCAAGAAGTGTCATCGCTATCGCCAAAAAAAACTTTGTCCAAGCGATCGAGAGCATCAGTAGGAAGACTATTCTTATAGGAATTCGAAAAGTCAATTGGAACAACTAATATTTTTTGATTTCCCAAACTTGGAAGAAATTGAGTTCCTTGCGCTTGCCCATATTGATAATAATTTGCCGACAGTGTATCGGCTTTATAATAGCCATTCGTAGAAGATGGTGGAATGTAAGTTTGCGAATTTGAGTTTGAAAAATTGAATATTCCCGAACAGGAACTTAAAAGAAACACCGAAGCCACTACTCCAAGCCATGTTTTATTGCGTTTCATATTGAATGCTCTCCTTTAAAAAATACCGGCCAAGAGATGACCGGTATTCTAGTTTAATGTATACTAGGCTAATTTGTCAAAGCTTATGTTTACCCCTTCCTCGGTTAAGGAAGTAATCGCAAAACGGAAGCCAAGTTGATCGCCACTATCTAATTTATAATTTGCAAATGAATCGTATCCGAAGGTGTCTCCTTCTTGGAAAAGGAAACTATTGGATGCTAAATTATAATAGCCTAATGTCCGATCAGAAGAACCTTGTTGGCGAATTTTTGTTTTTAAAGTTCCACGATCTCCCGGTTCCATAATCGAAATAAGTTTGAAAGCCGGATTCATAGAATAGCTCTTCGTATTGTAGTGCGCCAAGCCTTGATAATAATTGCTTTCACCGATAGCATCGACATAATCAATTAAGGTGAAGGTGACATTGTTGCCACTGACCGAATATGAATACTCCGCAATCCGTGCATCAACATGATAAATCTTAACACCATATTCACTATAATTAAGTGGATAATAGCCAGCATATCTATTGACTGCATCTTTTTCATTTAAAATTGTTGGTGCATAGAACTCAAGTAAAATGTATTCTCCGTAAACTTGATTCTTGTAACTTGGTGCAAGAAGAACAAATTGACCGTTAAGATTTGAAGGCTCTAAAGTGAGCGATGTCGAGTCCGTAACAACGATAGGATCCGCCCAACCAAGAATCCATTTCGACCAAATGTTGTGATCGCCAATGTTATAATCCATCATATCAAGACCGCCTAAAGCCTCATAATCGACGGTTGGATCATCGTAGGTATAGTAATCTTCTAAGCCCATTAAATGCCCTGTCTCATGGATAAAGGTATGCGCATCAACTTTGGCAGTGCCACTAGCAATGCTTGAGTAGTTCCATGTTCCGGAGGAACTTTTGTATTCCGCCTCAAACATAAACTGCCAACTTGCCCACATAAAGTTGAAAGGAACTGGCGAAGCAACATTTGGATTATTATCGGTCCAGGTCACATAAGCCCAATAGAAATCGTCATCGGATGTCGTGGCATCGCCATAAATACTGGCACTATAGATTAGATAAACAGCATCAACATAGCCGTCGCCATCTGTATCATATTGTTTAGTGGATTCTTCTCCGTTGACACTCTTATACCACGCAACCGCACTATTGACGATATTGTGGACATTAGCCGTTCCCCCAGCAGCGGCTTCTGATTTGCTTAAGCCACAATTCCACCAATTGGTAACTTCACCGCTAAAATTTAAATGATTAAAACTTGAGACTGAATAGTATTCAGCCAAGGAATACCAACTGGTTGTTCCCGTTTCTCCAAAGAAAGTATCGTGGATATAGGAACGAATTTGTTCGGCTCCTCCCGCTAAACTCGATGCTGGAGCATCTGTGAATTCGACCGGGATCACCAATAATTTTTGGTCCCCCGTTGAAGGCATATCCACATACCCATCCGAGGTGCGGACATCATAGTGAGTAGAACCGGCCAAATACTCGGTTGAGTTCAGTTGATAATAATTGCTTGGAGTATCCGGGTGATTGACAATTTCAATTGAACTAGACGCTTCAGACGAAGGCGTCGATTCACTGGTTGTACTTTCACTAACACTGGTATTTGATCCGCCAGAAGTTACTTCACTGCTTCCTCCTCCATTTGCGCAGCCAACGATCAATAAGGCCGAGGCTACGGGAATTAATAAACGAATTTTTTTCATACTATATCCTCTTTTCATGTATGCTTACGTTATTCCTAAGTGTCATTGAGGGCAATCAAAAACTGTCTTTGCTTATCGTGAAAGCGGTTTCTTTTTTTCCGTCGGCCAAAACAATTGCACAAGCAGCAAAATGACAGTTATTGGAATAAAACTAGGAGCATAAAAATCAGGCCAAAAAAGAATAAAATGTCCAAAACGATCGCAGTAAATCAAATCGAAGAGCAATGTTAATATTTCTAATAAAAATATCCCTATTAATAAATATTTCTTAGTTCTATTAGAAGATAGATTTATGGCAAACGGTGCTTTAAAAATCAATTGCCAAGCAACTAATATCAATCCAAAGGAGGCTAAAACGATAAATACATTAAGGCTGAAAGTTTTAAGTATTCCCAAAATTAGGGGGGTAATGACTATGGTTAAAAGCATAATGATTGTATAGGTCAAAATCAGTACCCTTTTTCTTATTTGAAAATCGGCTTTCTCTTTACTTAAAATAGCAATCGGTGAAAAAGCAAAAAGACTTAATATCATCGTTACTAATAACGACTGCGAATTCATCTCTTGGCCCTCGCCTGCCTTTTCTGCTAAATCAAAACTATTTAAAAAATATACCAATGTCACCGGCAAAATAACTAAGATGCTAGTCAAGTCAAAATGAAGAAAACTCAACGGCTTTATAAGTAAGAAGAAAGATGATTGATAAGTATTAAAAGAAAAAGAAGTTTCAACAATTTGCGGTAAATCCAAAATAGAGCGATTACCGATTGCTTCGACAAGACCAAAAAGTAAAAGTAAAAAGAAAAGCGCAATGGAAAGCCCTCGAAATACCGTTGGTTTCCATTTTGTCTTAAATTTACTGATAACTGCCATTGCCCCTCCAATTATGGTTAGCGATAATAATGGCCAGTTGAGCAGGGAAGGAGTATTTAACTGAGTAAAGACCAATATAACTAATCCTCCTATAAGCAAAAATAACTTTAAAGCTTGGCGAATCTTTCGGGGAAAGATACGCTCTATGGTCTTGGGATTCAAAAAATGAAAACCAATTGATAAGAGAATAAAAAAGATCCCCGCCAGCCAAAAAGTTACGATCAATCCTCCACGGTATATGCTGATTTCACTTGCGCTGCCCCTTCCCGTAAAAAAGAAAAAAAGCATCATAATTGATCCAATAAAAAGTGGATCCAATCGAATAAAAAAATTCTTTGATCCACTAAGTTTCATAATAAGGGACAGCATAACCAATAATAAAAAAGCGGCAGGAAAAATATCGGGCATAAACATAAAAAACACCAAACCACTTAAGAGCAAAATAAAGTATTCTTTTAAGGCTCTTAAAAGCGAATTTGTCATCTCTATTTTAAAAGGAATGTGCGATTTGACCATAATAAATATATTATATAATTTTTTAGAAAATAGAACAAAAAAACCCACCTAAAATTTTAGGTGGGTCTATCTTACGGATTACTTATCGTAATCGCTTTTATAATGGTCATCAACCTCTTCCATCTTTTCACGAACTTCAAAGGCATCAAGCATCCCTGTTTCTTCCTCACGGGTAAGCATGCCTCGACCCGCTGGAATAAGTTTGCCAGTGATGACATTTTCCTTCAAGCCATGGAGAGGATCAATCTTGCCCTTGATTGCAGCATCGGTAAGAACTCGCGTTGTCTCCTGGAAGGAAGCTGCCGAGAGGAAACTTTCCGTCTCCAAGGCCGCCTTGGTAATTCCAAGAATCAATGGTCGAGCAACTGCTGGCCGTTTGCCCTCGTTAAGCGCCTGCTCATTAATATCGGTAAAGCGAATAACGTTAACGCGCATTCCCGGTAATAACTCCGTATCGCCACCGTCAACGACAACAACTTTGCGCAACATTTGCCGAATGATGACTTCAATGTGCTTGTCCGAAATGTTGACCGCTGCCGAAACCCGATAAACCTTTTGAACTTCATTTAGAATATAGTTTTCGACCGCTGTAATATCGCTAACTTCGAGTAACTTCTTCGGTGAAATTGTTCCTTCGGTTAGCCGTTCACCATTCTTGACTTCCTGATTCATACTCACCCGTAAACGAGCTCCGTAGTTAGTAAGATAGGTCTTGCTTTCAAGATCGTTTTTAACTTCAATCGTAAAGCGTCCATTGCTCTCCGAAACTCCTGATATAAAACCGGAAATTTCTGAAATAACCGCTTCACCTTTTGGATTACGGGCTTCAAATAATTCCTGAACCCGAGGTAGACCCTGCGTAACGTCTTCGCCACCGGCAACACCACCAGTATGGAAGGTACGCATCGTTAATTGAGTACCAGGCTCACCGATAGATTGGGCAGCCATAACGCCAACAGCATCGCCAATCTCAACTTCTTTGCCCGTTGCTAAGTTACGACCATAGCAGTGGCGGCAGACTCCATCCTTGGTTTCACAACCAAACAATGAACGAATCTCAACTGATTTAACATTAGAGTTACCAACTCGTTTGGCATCATCCTCGTTAATCAATGTATTACCTTTAACGAGCAATTCGCCCGTTTCGGGATCAACAATATCCCGAACCGCATACCGGCCAATAAGCCGATCGGCAAGGGAAACAATAACTGATTTTTGACCTTGTTTTGTCTCACTGATTTCCGTAACGACAAATCCGTGATCGGAATGGCAATCATCCTCACGGACGATGACATCTTGCGCCACGTCGACAAGTCTACGGGTTAAGTATCCTGAGTCGGCAGTTTTTAACGCCGTATCCGCACCACCCTTACGAGAACCGTGCGAGGCGATGAAGAACTCAGAAACGGAGATTCCTTCCCGGAAACAAGATTTAATTGGAAGTTCAATCGTATCACCGTTTGGTGAACTCATAAGTCCCCGCATACCTTCAAGTTGCAAGAAGTTCGAAATGTTACCACGAGCTCCAGAATCCTTCATCATAAAGAGCGGATTATGCTTGTCAGCATCAAACTGAACGGTTAAAGCGTCCTTGACTTTATCCGATACATCTTGCCATGTTTCAATAACGTGGGCATGACGTTCCGTTTCGGTAAGCAGACCCTTGGCAAACGCATGGTTAATCTTAGCCACCTGCGAATCGCCATTGGCAATAATTTGATTTTTGCCCTCAACAAGACGAATATCCGCAATACCAACCGTGAGTCCTGCCACTGTAGAAAAGCGGAATCCCTGATCCTTGATTTTATCAAGCACAGCGGATGTCTTTGAAGTTCCATAGCGATGGAAAACACTATCGATAATTTTTGAAATATCACCTTTTTTGACTGGCGAGCGTAGAGAAGTTGAAGCAATTGCCGATTTAATGTCCGTTCCTCTAGGAACAAAGAATTTAATTAAATCATTCTCCAAATTTTCTTTCGTAGGCTCATTGACATAAGGGAAATCAGCCGGGAAAATTAAGTTAAAAATAATCTTTCCAACCGTCGTCAACATATAGGAGTTGTTCATTTCGACAGTAAAGCCCTTTTTCTTCAAGGCTGCACCTGGAATGGCAATCCGGTTATGAAGATGCACTTGCTTAGTCTGATAGGCTAAAAGCACCTCTTCAATTGATTTAAAAACCTTGCCTTCACTTGCGGCATACATGTCGTAGAGTGCGGCTTCTTCTTCGTCACCACGAGCCCGATCATCTTCAGCCCGCTTGCTAAATTCTTCTTTATCTTCTTCGGTCGTAAGGTAATAGTTACCGATGACCATATCTTGAGAAGGAGTAACAATTGGTCGGCCATCTTTCGGACCAAGAATGTTGTTGCTAGCCAACATAAGATCTAATGCTTCTTCTTGAGCAGCCTTTCCCAAAGGAACGTGAACCGCCATTTGGTCGCCATCAAAGTCCGCATTAAAACCAGTACAAACTAGAGGGTGAAGACGAATTGCCCTTCCCTGAACTAAAACTGGTTGGAAAGCTTGAATACCTAAACGGTGAAGCGTTGGCGCCCGGTTTAGTAAAACGGGGTGTTCGCCGATAATGCGCTCGATAATATCGAAAACAGACTCGTCATATTTATCGATTAATTTATCCGCATTTCGATGTCCGTTGGCCTTGCCTTCGCTAATTAAAACACTGGCGATGAAAGGACGGAATAGCTGAATTGCCATTTCGACTGGTATTCCGCATTGATACATCTTCAAACTTGGACCAACGGCAATAACTGAACGTCCTGAATAGTCGACCCGTTTACCAAGAAGATTCTGCCGGAAACGACCTTGTTTACCTTTTAAGGCACTGGAAAGAGATTTTAAAGGCCGACCGCCACTACCAGTAACCGGTTTATTTCTCCGTCCGTTATCAATTAAAGCATCAACCGCTTCTTGAAGCATCCGCTTTTCATTCATAAGAATGACGCTAGGCGCATTCATTTCAATTAGTTTCTTAAGCCGGTTGTTACGGGTAATAACCCGACGATATAAATCATTTAAGTCGCTAGTTGCAAACCGACCGCCATCAAGTTGAAGCATCGGACGTAAATCTGGTGGAATTACCGGAATGACGTCTAAAATCATCCATTCGGGACGATTCTCTGAATTACGGAAAGCTTCGATAACTTCAAGACGTTTAACATCTTTTTGCCGCCGTTGTCCAGTGGAGTTTTTAAGCGATTCCGTGATGCCATTAAATTCCTTATCAAGATCAATCTCTTTCAAAAGACGCTTAATAGCTTCCGCACCTTCGCCAAATTCGGCTCCCGTATATTTAGAAATAAATTTGGAAACCGTATAAAAGTCGAATGGTTGCGCAACGTTTTCCATTTTAGCAACAATCTCTTCAGCTTGAGCGGCTTCATAGGAACCCTCGGGAAGCGTATCCTTGAATTCCTGAATCGTGAGTTTAAAGACATCACGAGCAACCTTCTCATCTAGATATTCCTTGTAATAAAGAACCTTAGATGTTCCTGGGCTTAGACAAATGTGTCCAGCAAAATAGATAACTTCCTCTAATTGTTTGGGAGACACATCAAGAATTAATCCCATTCGCGATGGAATTCCTTTTAAATACCAAATGTGGGAGCAGGGTGAAGCAAGTTCAATATGCCCCATTCTTTCCCGCCGCACTTCGCTCGAAATAACCTCAACGCCACACTTTTCGCAAACGATGTTACGATTGCGTGAACGCTTATATTTTCCACAGTGACACTCATAGTCCTTGCTAGGACCAAAAATGCGCTCGCAAAATAAGCCTTCCATTTCCGGTTTTTGGGACCGGTAGTTAATGGTCTCAGGTTTTTTTACTTCACCATGGGACCAGGAACGGATTTTTTCGGGGGAGGCCAGGCCCACTTTCATAGCCGCCAGGCGATTTACATCAAACATTTTTCATTCCTCCTTTTATTCTCCGTCTGCAATGGTAGACGTTAATTCCGTTTCATCCACGACAATCTCTTCTTGATCATCACCTTCGTCTTTATCGCGGATTGAACGACGAATACGTCTTTCCTCTTCGATATTGTCTTTGGCAATTTGATTGAGATCGATGGAACTACCATCCGAGTCAAGCAATTGAACATCAAGCGCAAGTCCTTGGAATTCTTTGGTTAGAACCTTGAAAGATTCTGGAATTCCTGGTTGAGGAAGCGGCCGACCCTTAATGATTGATTCATAGGCCCGACGACGACCCACGCGGTCATCCGACTTGATAGTAAGAATTTCTTGGAGAGTATGAGCCGCCCCATAAGCTTCAAGCGCCCAAACTTCCATTTCACCAAATCTTTGACCACCATTTTGTGCTTTACCACCAAGTGGTTGTTGAGTGACAAGGCTATATGGTCCGGTCGCCCGAGCATGTAGTTTATCATCAACCATGTGTACTAATTTAATCATATACATAACGCCGACACTGATTCGTTCATCAAAACGTTCACCTGTACGGCCATCATAAAGAATGGTCTTTCCATCCTTTGGAAGCCCAGCCTCATTCATAAGCGCAAAAATTTCCTCATTGCTCATCCCGTCAAAAACAGGGGTTGCAATTTTAATTCCTAAACGCTTGCAGGCCATACCTAAGTGAATTTCCAAAATCTGACCAATGTTCATCCGTGAAGGAACGCCAAGTGGATTCAACATAATATCGACTGGAGTTCCGTCCGGTAAGAATGGCATATCTTCTTCTGGTAGAATGCGTGAAATAACGCCCTTATTACCATGTCGTCCGCTCATCTTATCGCCTTCGGAAATCTTCCGTTTTTGAGCAATATAAACACGAACAACTTGGTCGACGCCTGGAGGTAATTCATCTCCAGATTTGCGGGTGAATATTTTCACATCGACAACCGTTCCAGCTCCGCCATGCGGAACTCGAAGGGAGGTGTCTTTTCCTTCTTTAGCCTTATCTGAAGCAATTGCCATCATTAATTTTTCAACCGGTGAAGGCTCACTTTGTCCCTTTGGTGTGGTCTTGCCAACGATAATGTCGCCTTCTTTGACCTCCGCTCCCGGAACAATAATGCCACGCTCATCAAGGTACTTTTTGGCATCTTCGCCCACGTTTGGAATATCGCGGGTAATTTCTTCTTTGCCAAGTTTAGTTTCCCGGCATTTGACATCGTATTCTTCGATATGAATAGACGTGTAGACGTCATCTTTCACAAGTCTTTCGCTCATGATAACCGCATCTTCGTAGTTATATCCATTCCAAGTCATAAAGGCAATCGTGACATTTTGTCCAAGAGCCAAATCGCCATTTTCCATTGCTGGTCCATCGGCGATAACGTCACCGGTCTTAATTACTTGGCCAATATTGACTATCGGTTTTTGATTGAAACAGGTTCCTTGGTTACTACGAGCATATTTTTGAAGTAGGTAAACCTTCTTCGTACCATTTTCATCAACGATAATCTTCCGTGAATCAACGTAAGTGACAACGCCATCGGCTTTGGCTACGACTGAAGACCCACTGTCATGCGCAATCTTCGCTTCCATACCCGTGCCAACAAAAGGCGCGTGTGGTCTTAATAATGGTAGAGCCTGACGTTGCATGTTTGCACCCATAAGAGCCCGCATTGCATCATCGTTTTCAAGGAAAGGAATACACGCTGCCGCAATCGAGACAATTTGTTTAGGAGAAACGTCGATATAATCGATTTTAGTTGGAGATACAACTATATTTTCACCATCGTGACGAGCCACGACATTTTCATCAATAATAATGTTATTCGCATCCAACTTAACATTGGCTTGGGCAATAACAAATTCGCGTTCCTGATCAGCGGATAAGTACTCACTACGATCGAGAACTTTTCCAGTTCCTCTTTCCACTTTCCGATATGGAGTTTCAAGGAAACCATACTTATTAACCTTCGCATAACAAGCAAGGTTATTAATAAGACCGATGTTTTGACCTTCTGGGGTTTCAATCGGGCAAATACGACCATAATGTGAATAGTGAACGTCACGAACCTCAAAACTGGCGCGATCTCTTGTAAGACCGCCTGGTCCTAAAGCCGATAACCGCCGTTTATTCGTTAATTCCGCGAGTGGATTAGTTTGATCCATAAACTGCGAAAGTTGTGAACTGGCAAAGAATTCTTTAATGCTCGCCGTTAATGGACGAATATTAACTAATGATTGCGGGGTTACTGAATCGATTTCACTGATGGACATTTTTTCTTTAACCGCTTTAGCCATTTTTGAAAGTCCAATGCGAAATTGATTTTGAATTAATTCTCCGACACAGCGCACACGACGATTGCCAAGGTGGTCGATATCATCCGTTTGGCCGATGCCAAATTGAATATTCATAAAATAAGAAAAAGTAGCAATCATATCTGGAATTGTCACACACTGATCAGTAAGAGTTAAATCTGTTCCTACAATAGAGACGATTTTCTCTTTTTTATCATTGGTATAAACTCTAACCACGTTAACCGCATCATGTGAGTCAAGGGATTGATTGATGGAAATGTGCTCAACGTGAGCACCTTTCTCAAAGAATTTTTGAGCTTGTAAATCCTCGACTATTTCCTTAGTTAATAAGGTTTCGGCCGGAAAAACAATCTCTCCATCGGCACTGACGAGATTTTCCGCTAAAATCATATCCGTTAAGCGGTTGTAAATGCCTAATTTCTTGGCAAATTTATAACGTCCAGCCCGGCCTAAATCATAGCGTTTGTGATCGAAGAACTTCTGCACGATAAAATTAGCAATTCCTTCTTCGGTCGAGGGTTCTCCCGGCTTAAGTTTCCGGAAAATTTCAAAAAGAGCTTGATTTGAACTCCGCGTTTCCGCATCCTTGCGTAAAGTAAGTTCCAATGGAGATAATTCGTCATCTCCTTTTTCATCAGCTTTCTTTTTACGAGATTTTTTGGCCGGATGGGAATCAAAAAGTTCCAATGTTTTCTCATCATCCGTAAGACCGAGTGCCTTAAGGAAGATCGAGGCAAACATCTTTCTTTGCCGGTCAATTCGAACGTTGAGAATATCTTTAGCGTCACTTTCAAATTCGAGCCAAGTTCCTCTGGTCGGAATAAGGTCGCCTTCAAAAATCCATTTTCCAGACTTATCCATTGTCTTTGACATATAGGCGCCGGGTGAGCGCACAAGTTGGCTCACGATAACGCGTTCAGCACCATTGACAATAAAAGTGCCCGAATCGGTCATTAACGGGAAATCGCCCATAAAGACATCGCTCTCTTTAATTTCGCCGGTTTCTTTAAACCGTAGACGAAGTTTAACTTTTAAAGGAGCACTGTAGGTAAAATCCCGGGTTTTGCATTCTAAATAGTCATATTTTGGTTCTTCAAAATGACATCCGACATACTCGATGACTAAATTGTCCGCGTAGTTATTAATCGGAAATACATCTTTTAAGACCTCTTCGATTCCTTCACTTAAGAACCACTTGAAGGAATCCGTTTGGATTTCCACCAAATAAGGAAGAGATAGAGTGCCGGAGATTTTCGAAAAATCAATCCGGTGATTGGTCAAAGTTTTTTTAGGTAAATTGAAGTTGTTAGACATAAATGGCCTCGCTTTGCTTGTTATTTTTGCTCGTTATTTCGTACTGCATGGAAGATATAGTAACCGTGATCTCGCTTCACTAGTTCACAATTACCAAACAACTCTGCCACAAACTTCTGGGCGCTAGGTGCGCCATGGCTTTTTCGCATTACGAAGAAGAGCGAACCGCCATCAAATAGATGGTCGTAACCTTCCTTGAACATTCTGTAGACGGTAGTTTTTCCGGCACGAATTGGGGGATTGGTTACAACGGCAACAAATTTTTCGTTCTCCCTAAGAGCTGAGCAAACGTCGCTAGTTCGAACTTCGATATCCGATAAATTGTCGCGTCTAATATTTTCCTTCGCCATTTTAATCGCTCGTTCATTAATTTCGAGCATGATCACCTTTAGTTCGGGGAAAAATGTTTTCAAGGTAATTCCAATTACTCCAATCCCAGCTCCGAGATCAAGAATTGTTCCGCTTAGATTAATGGAAATGAGGTGCTTAAGCAGCGCCTCACTTCCTCGATCTAACTTGCCTTGACTAAAAACGCCATAGTCACTAATAAGGGAGAAAGTGTGGTTGGATATCGTATATTCAATCAGATGTGGCTGGCTTTTAACACCATCGTCACTGGTAAAATAATGGCTCACATTCTCACCCCCCTAAAAGCGCGAAAAACCCGCCTATTGGTAAGCGAGTTTTAACGTCTAGACTCTAGCTAACTTATTTGATTTCGACTTCAGCACCGGCTTCAACAAGAGCTTTCTTGTGTTCTTCGGCTTCAACTGGAGAAATCTTTTCTTTGATAGCGACTGGAGCCTTGTCAACTAACTTCTTGGCATCCATAAGTCCGAGACCAGTAATGGCTTGGACAGCTTTGATGACTTGAACCTTCGTTGGGCCGACTGCCTTAACGAATAACGAAACTTCGGATGGTCCCTTAGCCGCTTCTTCTTCAGCTGGAGCAGCAGCAGCCGCAGCGACTGGAGCGGCGGCGGAAACACCAAATTCTTCTTCAACAGCTTTGACTAAATCATTGAGTTCGAGAACGCTCATCTCTTTAAGAGAGGCAATAATCTCTTCTTTTGTTAACTTTGCCATGTTTTTTTCCTCCTGATGGTATTAGTTTTGGGCATCGGCAACGGCCTTAATTGTAGCCGCAAATTGCCGGATTGGTGCGTTCAGCACCGACAAGAACATAGAAATTAGGCCGTCGCGTCCTGGCAACTTTGATAAAGTAACCAATTGCTTGCCATCAAGTAAAGAACCTTCAACGATTCCACCTTTGACAACCAACTTATCGTTGGCCTTCGCGTATTTGGTAAGGACTTTTGCTCCAGAAATTGCATCATCTGCAAATATGATAGCATTAGGCCCTTCGAGCAATGGATTAAGGCTTGTATATCCGAGTTCAGCAGCCGCACGTTCGACCAATGAATTCTTATAAACCGCCAACTTCGCATTCTCTTTTTTGAGCAACCGACGAAGTTCAGTTAATTCCGCCACAGTCAATCCGCGATATTCGCAGATAAGAACTGATTTGGCGTTTTTGGCCGATTCAACGACTTCCTTAACTACCGCTTCCTTCGCTTGCAAAGCGCTCTGATTCATAGTTCCACCTCCTGTAAAAAATTTTTGTATTTTCTGAGGCTTCCAATATCCATGAGTAACTCTCTAACTGAGAGTTTTCGAGAATAATCTTTATCCTACACCTCGGCAACATTATTAAGCTTTAATCTAGCCGTTGCTGTCTTTGGTATATTGAATGCTTTCGAAACTTAATTAGCGACCATTAAAAGTAATATGGATAGGCTGGTCCCATGGTCGTATGGATGACAGCGTTCTTAATGTAGACTCCCTTTACGCTTGACGGACGGACATGAACTATCCGCTCGCAAATAGCGTTTAGGTTGTCAGCGAGATCATTAGCGGAAAATGAAACCCGGCCAAAGGAAACATGCATATTGGCTTCCTTGTCGAGACGATATTCAATCTTTCCGGCTTTAACCTCCGCAACGGCTTTTGCAACATCCATCGTAACGGTTCCGGCTTTAGGGTTTGGCATCAAGCCTTTAGGTCCAAGAACCCGGCCCAATTTTCCAATTTCGCCCATCATGTCGGGGGTAGCGATGATTGTATCAAAAGCAAACCAATTCTCATTTTTAATCTTGTCGAGCATTTCCTTGCCACCGAAGAAATCGGCGCCAGATTCTTTTGCTTCGTCAAGTTTGGTGTTGGTAATGACTAAAACTTTTTTGGTTTTGCCATTGCCATGGGGGAGCACTAACGTACCCCGAATTTGTTGATCCGCTTGACGGGGATCAATGTTTAAACGGAAAGAAACATCAACGGTACTGTCAAATTTGGTGGTAGAAGTCTTTTTAACGAGTTCAACTGCATCCGCAATTTCGTAAAGCTTCGTCGCATCAACAAGAGCCGCAACCGCTTGATACTTTTTACCTTTCTTCATAAAATTTCCTCCTTGGTGGTATTAACGAGCATTCCACTCTTCCACGTTTTATTTATCGACAGCAATGCCCATATTACGAGCGGAACCTTCGACGACTTTCATCGCCGCTTCCAAATCATCGCAATTTAAATCAGGCAATTTGTATTCGGCAATCTTCTTTAATTGTTCTTGGCTAATATGGCCAACAACTTGAGTTTTAGCGTTGCTAGAACCCTTTTGGATGCCCGCTGCTTTTAAAAGCAATCCAGCAACCGGTGAAGTCTTGATAACATAGTCGAATGACTTGTCCTCATAGGCAGTAATGATAACCGGAACCACTTCACCTTTCCGGTCACCCGTCTTGGCGTTAAAATCTGTACAGAACTTGGGCATGACAATACCGGCCGAAGCAAGCTTCGGTCCTGGTTTAGCCTCACCGCCGATGAGTTCTAGTTTAACTACCTTAGCGATTTTTTTACTCACGTGACTTTCCTCCTTGATAAATAGTATGTTGTCCGTGCTGTGGTCAAAGGGCTAATCGTGCACCCTTCCACAAAACAAACCGTAGGTTATAAGAAGCCATACTCCTCCAACCTACGCTTTGGTATTATAAATGTTTAATAGTCTAAAGGCAACATTTTTTCCTATATTTACTAAAAAAATATTGAACATTTTATATAAAAGTGCTATTTAAGGGTCAATAATAGCCGAACTCGGTCGTGTAGACAATTACGGGGACTTGTGCTATATTCACGCTAGAGTTATTGATAACTCATTGAGGATACTATGTATCGGCTTTTAAAAAAGTTGCACATTTCTCCATATCTTGCCGTGGCATTGAGTTTTTCTCTCGTCATTTTGCTCGGTAGTTTTATTTTATGGACTCCGTGGGCCTATCAAAATCGCGAAATGCCACAGTTTATCGATGCTTTTTTTACGGCCGCTAGCGCCGTATGCGTTACTGGACTGAATGTATATAGCAGTCTCGTTGACACCTTTTCAGTTTTTGGAAAAGTTGTTATCGCCCTTTTAATTCAATTAGGTGGACTTGGTTTTATTACAATCTTCGCTTTCACTATTACACTTTTTGGAAGACGAATATCCGTCCTTGATCGCTACTTGCTAAAACGGGCTTTCAGCGTTGGCCAAAATGCCAACATACTGCGCTTTATTCGCCAAATGGTGATTATTTCTTTGATAATTGAAGCTATTGGATCAATTCCATTTATGATTGTTTTTATTCCTCAATATGGATTTTGGACCGGCGTTGGAAAATCGATTTTTCAAGCCATTAGTTCTTTTAACAATGCGGGGTTTGATCTTATTGGCGATTCTTCATTGATGCCATATTATGGAAATTATATTGTGACATTAAACACAATTATGCTGGTATTTTTAGGGGGAATTGGCTTCCTCGTTATCGGCGATATTTTAAAAACGAAGCGCATCCGCAATTGGAGCATAATTACCAAGATTTCTCTTTTGATGTCATTCATACTAACCTTTGGTGGTGCGCTTTTAGTTTTCTTGTTAGATGAGGGTGGTATTAGTTTTTATCACGCTTTATTCCAAAGTGTGGTGGCTAGAACCGCAGGATTTTATACCGTTCAAATTAGCGGACTTACCACTGGCGCTCGAGGGATCTTACTCTTATTGATGTTTATCGGTGCTTCTCCTCTTTCAACCGGAGGCGGAACTAAAACATCCACTTGGTTCGTGATTCTCATCACTGGTTGGAGTTTTATCCGTGGTAAAAAAGCTCAAGCTTTTAAACGCTCTTTTTCCCAAAAGAACTTTATTCAGGCTACAACCCTTGTCTTCTTTGCTTTTATGGCAATTATGATTGGGGTATTGGTCGTGAATCGGCTAGAGCAAAACAATCCCAGCAATGATATATATGCGACTTATGGTCTTTCCGCAGTTGTATTCGAATGCTTCTCCGCCTTTGGAACAGTGGGCACTTCTTTTGGAATTACCCCTTACCTATCGACTGGTAGTAAAATAGTGCTATGTACGTTAATGTTCTTTGGCCGAGTTGGACCGATGACTTTAATTTCATCCGTCAGCGAATCCATGAATCGGGAAGAAAAATTACATTACGCTAATATAGAAGCTGACGTAATTGTCGGCTAGGAGGAAATATGACAAATAGCAATGAAAAGAAAACTTTCGTCGTAATTGGTCTTGGTCAATTTGGAATGTCTATTGTTGAAGAGTTAGTTTCTCTCAACAAAGATGTCATCGCCTTGGACAAAGATGAGGAAGCCGTTCGTATCGCCTCTGAACTTACCCCTACAGCCTTTGTCTGTGATTCCACAAATGAGAAGGCACTGCGAGAACTAGAAATTCAAAATGTTTCGCATGCCATCGTTTGCTATGGCGACAACACTGTGGCTTCAATTCTTACTACTGTTTTACTGGTGAGTATGAACATCAAGCATGTTATTGTACGGATGGATAATGAAACCTACATTCCCATTATTAAAAAGCTCGGCGCTACCGAGGTTGTTACCCCTCAACGTCTCGCTGGACTGGGGCTGGCCAATCGTTTAGGAAACGACGACTTTCTCGATTACTATTCCCTTGCTGGTGATTATTCAGTCGTCAAAATCACTATTAGAAATGATTATCGACCAGTGACTATTCAAGCTTTAAATCCGCGCAACGAGTTTGGAGTAAACCTTATACTGATTCAGCGCGGAGGCAAAACTTTCGCCCCGAAAGCGCTCGATAAGATTCATCCCGGTGACATAGTATTCGTTGTTGGATTAAATGGTGACATCGAAGATTTCAGTAATTTTATTAACAAAGAACCAATCGAACACGCCGGCAATTAAGTAAAACCGCGATGGCAAGAAAACTTCCATCGCGGTTTTTTTATTCCACTTTTGCTTTTATTAGTAACAGAGAATTTATAACAAGAAGAATTGCTAATCCCGAATCGCTAAGTACGGCGAGCCACATCGGAGCCAAATTGAAATAGGCTAGCACCATAACGCTAATTTTAACAATTAGGGCAATGACGATGTTGCTTATTGCCCTTCGCCGGGTAATGCGGGCTATTTTTATCGCTGTGGCCACCTTCCGTGGATCATCGTTCATAATCACAGCATCTGCGCTGCTGACAGCAATATCACTGCCAATTCCTCCCATTGCAATTCCTATATCGGCCTTTGCAATGGATGGGGCATCATTAACTCCATCGCCAATAAAAGCCACAGCTTGCTTTGAATTAGATCCAGCCAGTTTTTCATCAAGGTAGCGAATTTTATCTTGAGGAAGTAGTTCAGCATGATATTCATCAATACCAATTTTTTGACTGATATGCGCCGCATTACTTTCGCGATCGCCCGTTAACATTTCTAAACGGACATGCTCGCGATGCAATTTACTAACCATATCGGCGACTCCCGGTTTAATTGTATCGTTAAGTTCTACTCGGCCAATGACCCGTTTATCATAAGCAACATACACAACAACTCCACTTTGAATGGTCTCGCCGAGAGTAATATGGTTGCTTTTTAAAAACTGACTATTGCCCACTAAAACTTCTTTCCCATCATATAACGCCCTTAATCCCCGGCCAGTCTCCTCATGAAACTGGTCAACATTTAAGATTTCAATATCTTTGAAATGTCCAGTTATGGCTTTTGCTAATGGATGTCCGCTCAGCGATTCAAGAGATACCAATAATTGCCGAGCAATTTGTTCATCGCTTTTAACAAAATAAAAGCTAGTAACAGAAAATTCTCCAGTAGTTAAAGTCCCCGTCTTGTCATAAATTATTGTTTTAACCTCATTGAGTCGATCAAGATAATTGGCTCCCTTTATCACAATGCCTTTTTTGCTTGCCAATCCAATTCCTGTAAAAAAAGCAAGCGGAACCGATATTACGATGGCGCAAGGGCAAGATACGACAAGAAAAGTTAAAGCCGTGTAGGCACTTCCGCGCCAATCACCATTAAAAAGGGGAGGAATAATTGCCACCAAAAGAGCTAAGGCCATTACAATTGGAGTATAAAAACGAGAAAAGCGAGCGATAAATTTTTCAGCTTTGGCTTTATGTTCTCCCGAAGTTGTAACTAGCTCAATTATTTTGCTAATTGTCGACTCTTGATAGGCTTTTTCGACTTTTAAAATCAGAATGCCATCCGTCACAACTGTCCCACTTAAAGCGACATCCCCCGCAACCACGCCTTGAGGTAAAAATTCGCCAGTTAATGACGATGTATCTAATGATCCAGTTCCGCTTATTACCGTCGAATCTACCGGAATAATCTCCCCAACGCGCACCATGATAACATCACCTTTTACCAATATTGAAGGATCGACATCCATATATTCATCATTGCGATATACATGGGCGATATCACTCCTTAAATCTAGGGCGGCAACAATTGATCGACGAGATTTTTCAATTGATATATCCTCAAAAATTTCACCGATTTGAAAAAGAAGCATTACCAAGACTGCCTCTTCATAACTTTGAATGGCAAATGCTCCCAAAGTCGCCACACTCATCAAAACCGTTTCATCAAAAACGCTTCGTCCTGTAAATAGATTTCTTCCCGCTTTAAATAATATATCGTAACTAATGAGCAAATAACTAATAATTGAAACGGCGATGATTAGTGCTTCGTTCATCGCAGTTGTTAAGAGCGGATATCGATCAAAAAAGTAGACTAAGCCAAGCAAAACCGCACTAATGATAATGCGCAATATTTTTATTTTAATTGCCCTTGTTAAAATGGGGGTCTTAGCCACTTGCGAGTTTCGGTGCTCGCGTATTTCTAACGGGTCGCTTTCTACTTCGGCGGCCTTCCGTTTTAATTCCTCAATCGAAAGTTCATCTTTTTGGTAATCAACATATAGTTTTTCGTTTACAAAGTCGATGCTAGCGCTTTTAATCTTGGGGTCACTACTTAAATGACGAGATACTTTTAATGCGCAATTGGCGCAATCAAAGCCTTTAATATCATATAGTTTTTTCATATTCAAACCTCTACTCGGATGCGTGATCAAAAACCACTGACAAGAGTGAAGCGACATGGTCATCACTCAACGAATAACTTACATGATTGCCTGCACGTTCATTCTTTACCAGCGAGGCGTCTTTTAATACCTTCAGTTGATGCGAAATAAGAGATTGGGAAGCATCGGCAATGCTTTGCAATTCTCCGACATATTTGGGGCCGTCCAGCAAGGCACACAAAATTTTTAATCGCGTATAATCCGCGGTGATGCTCAATAAATGTTCCATCTTTTCTAATACATCCTCGGTAGGCAATATTTTTCTTGTCATAGCGCATCTCCTAAATATGAATATTCATTCATATATCGTCTACATTATATGAACGGGCATTCATATTGTCAACAAAAAAATTCCCACTTTTACGTGGGAATAATTTTTAAATCTTCTCTATTTGCGCGAATTCAACTTCGAGAACCGTCGGCCGGCCAAAGAAGACGGCTTCAAGTTTAACGTTGCCCGTATCTTTATCAATGGAAGTAATTCTTCCTTCCGTTCCTTCAAAAGATCCATGGATAACCTTAACAAAGTCTCCAACCGTGTACCGGTCATACATACTCGCATCAATTTCACCCATCCGTTTCAGAATCGGTTCAATCTGCTCGCGGGGAACCGGGAATGGCTTGGTGCCGCCGCCACTGGAGCCGACGAATCCGGTGACGCCTGGGGTATTACGCACCATATACCATGCCTCATCCGACATAATCATTTCAATAAAGACATAACCGGGATAAAGATTCTTCATCTTTTTCTTACCCGTGGGGAGACCATCTTTAAGAACATCAACTTCAATTTCTGCGACAATGACCCGAAAGACAAAATCATGCAAATTCATCGAATCAGCACGCCGTAGAAGATTTAGTTTAACTGTATTCTCGTGTCCAGAATAGGTATTAACAACATACCATTGAACATCTTTTTCATTATTTTCCATTTAGAACTCCCTATCCTTTGATCGCTTTAAAGGCATCTTCGACCGCGCCTAATAAGCGCGCCGCCGCCAAGTCCTCTAAATTTAAAATCAAGGCCGAAATCGCCGTGATAATAACAACCACGACAATAAGAGGAATAATCGTTTCCCGCTTGGGCCACCGAACTCTTTTTCCTTCTTTGACGACTTCGCCAAAATATTTCTTTGCTGACATAATATCCTCCTAGCGGCTTTCCTTATGGATCGTCATCTTGTTGCATTTTGGACAAAATTTTTTTAACTCAAGACGCTCTGTTACGCTGGCGTCTTTCCGCCGTGTGGTTGTATAGTTTCGTGATAGACATTCTGAGCAAATTAAAAGAACCTTTTCCCGCACCTAAAATCACATCCTTATGTAATAATTTTATCGATAGAATTATAACTTGTAAAAGTCGATATTGCAATCATTAAGTTTAGTAAAACAAAAAGAAGGAAAAATTAATCCAATTGAACAATATCTGCAGTTCTTCGCTTGAATGAATCACGCCTTTAAAAAAAAGAGAATAATTAATAATTAAAGAAATATTTGCCTAAATGATATTAGCAAATCAGTCTTCTTTCCCTAAAAAAATTGGTCTCACATCATTTACAACTCTACACATATCAGCGACTTCTGGCTATCAAAAAATTTATTTTAATAAAAAAGAAAGAATTTATTCAAAAACCCTATCTAAAAAATTAAAATTTTTATTGTTTTATTATTATCGAATTTCTATTTAATCAAGATTAGGCGTGACAATTCTTTGCTTCTGTTATAAATATCATTCGCTAAATGATACTGCTTTAAATCATTTGTTGCCATTCCGCTTTTTACAATTATTTCGCATTGCATATCATCAGATAAATAGTCTAATAAATTTTTTATAAATTCAACTTGTGGTTTGAAATCTGTCAAATATACTTGTTCGGTAATCTTTATAAAAGCATTGATAGAAAATATCTAATACTCTAATCATTAGTAGTTTGATCTTTCTTGTCGTACATAATCTTCATCAGATGTGGGTATATTTCTTTAATCTTTCTAGCATCGTGTTGACTGATATAACCTAAGGAATGTTTTTCATGATCACTCGTTGCAATATGAATTTTCCAAGCTCCACCTTCTGGCAAAGCACCTGCATATATTGTTAGTATATAATGAAATCTGAACGGATAATAGTTCATTGTGTCAATATCTGAAACATTAATTGCATATTGAAATATATTTTTTTTGTATATTTCAATTCTATCAGCATAAAATACATAACTCATACCTTTTTTATACTTTGTTACTAAAAGTATTGCGATATAGACACATTCTGCTGGAATCAGTATGTAAAGTAATACAATCGGTATGCCAAGGTTCCGAGTTGTTTCAAAATCAACTATTAGCATTACCAATATTAATAAAATGACCGCTAATATAATAATTGCACCAGGTAATATAGTTATAAATATCCATTTCCTATTCGATTGTAATTTAATTTTTTCCATTGATTAACTCCCACTAAAATTATTTCTTTGCAACATAGAGAATACGAAGTTAAGAGGATAGTATATTATACCTTTAAATAGTTGTCCAACAGCGATGTTTCCAAACCATTGACCAGAAAACATCTTTGTTGTACCTAGAACATTGTAGAATCCAGAAGCACCAATTAATAATCCAGAAGCAAATGCAGCTGCTCCAGATAACATTTGCATACTGCCGCTTCCTAAAGCATCGCCCCAATTTAAACCACGATTATTTAAACTATTATCAATAGTATAATTTAACATACCAGTTGCAAAATTAATACCGAGTGCACCACCAAATGCTGCCACACCTCCCATAACCGAAAAGGCACCGCCACCAGTCATTATACCCAAACCAACTGCTGCACCAGTTGCTGCTCCTTTAAATGCCCCTGTTAAAACACCAGCAGTTATGCTTGTTCCGTTGGCAATTGCAGAAGCTCCACCAATTGCTGTACCAAAACCCGTACTAATTGCAATGAACATTATAGCTGCACCAGCAATACCTCCAGTAGCGATAGCAAGTGCAGCAGTTGCTGCAACAGCTACAGCAATAACGGCAACAGTCGCAATCGCACCAATAATATTCCATGTTTTAGCATCCCAAGTGAATGGATTCCACCAAGAGGTACCATTTCGATCAACATTCATAACAGAATTATTTCCACAATAAGCATACAAGTTCAAACCATTAATCATTTCCGGTTCTAAATAACTGATGTTATCTTGACTGATAAATCTTCCTGTTTCGGGATCATAATATCTTGCATTTAGATAGTATAGTCCAGTCTCTTGATCAAAGTAATATCCACGATATCTAAATGGATTGATATCACCGATATTGTCTTCAGTTAAATTATTTACTACATGATTACCCCAGGCATCATATGTATATCTTGCTACTTCAATACAATTTCGATCAATAATTGAAGCGATATCACCTTGGGTATTTCTTAGGTAATAGTAATCGACCTCTAAGCCATTTTCCCACCTGTTCACAGTTGAGAAAGCTAATCCAATTTCCTTAGCAAACATTTCCTGACTCATGAAAGCTTTTAGTCTTGCGGCTTTAACTTTATCTTTAAATTCCATCCTCATAAATCCCCTCAAAGTTATCCGTACTTATAGCAAATTTAATGTAAAAAATAAATTAAATAGAATAGATTACATTTCAAATGTTTGTGAACGCCTTAAGAGATATTTAATGTTTCTATTAAAAATTTTGACAATATATCTGTTTCAGGTTTTATCTAAACAAAAAACGGTAGCCAGTTTCCTGACTACCGCGTTTTTTAACAAGTTGTTTGTTTGCTGTGGTTTTAATTTAATTGTCTGTTTTTAAGTATTAATTAGCTTTAGCAATTCATTGCTTTTGTTGAAAATATCCTTTTCAATGTAATAGTTCTTAGTGGGTTTATCAAATATATTGATTTCGACAATTATTCGATATTGAACTGGATCCGCCAAACATTCAAACAAATTTTTTGCTAAATATCTTAACTTATTCTTTGGAATATTCTTATAGTTCTTTCTTATTTTATCGTATATCTCCTCAAAATATGGATTATAAAATAATGATAAACAAATATCTTGAGCTCTATTTTTTGTCAAATTTAAACTATTATACGACATAAACATTTCATAAGTTTCATCAAAAGAAGGCACCTCTTTGATATATAATTGTGGCTCCTTGTAAGTTTTTGGATCAAGCTCATCATAGTGTGAGTATTTAGTCATCATTTTTCTATAAGTACGATATACGACATACTCACCAATCTCATCATTATTTATTTGATCAGATATAAAACCCTCAATTTGTTTCATGTTAACCTCCAAGAAGATGATAAAGTATTTCGATGCCCCTTGCTGCCAAGTAAGGTAATTCATACATAGCAAACACTGAACCTGCAAAAACTGTGCCTCCATAAAAGACTGAAACGCTCGACATGGCTACAGTAGAGGCCATAGTTTTGGACAATGAAGCCCATAGAACCCTTGAAACAGCTTTGGGTACAAATTTTGATACCCCCGCTACAACTTTTCCACCAAATGTTTGCCCTATTGTTGTAAGCCCTTGCTGTCCAGCAGCATTGGCAGCAATGCTTGATCCATTCGAACCTAATCCAGTCCAAAACGATGTATTAGTCATTCCCGTAACCGAGGAAGCCGCCGCACCACCAATCGCACCACTAATTATTGCCCCTGCGATTGCCCCGATTCCAAATCCTGCTTTTACACCGCTCCAAATACTCGTGCCAAACGCATTTCCATTAACGCCGTCATAAATCATTCCGACTACGGCACCGCCGACTGCTCCTATTGCGGCTCCTGCAAGAGTTCCTATCGCGGCTCCGTAAATTATTCCGCCTGCAATTCCGCCGATAACGGCACCCGCCATACCCGCTGTAAGAACAATAGCTGCTGCTGCAACAAGACCAAGACCTATCCAACCTAAAATATCATACCAAGGCGTGCATCCGGTACTATCTGTCATCATTACTGGATTATTGCCACAATAAGCATAAAGGTTTAATCCATTAATTGTCTCCGGTTCTAGATAACTAATATTGTCTTGACTGATGAATCTTCCGACTTCCGGATCATAATATCTAGCATTGAGGTAATATAACTGGGTTTCCTTGTCATAGTAATATCCCCGATATCTAAATGGATTGATATCCCCGATATTGTCGCCGGTTAAATTACTGACTACATGGTTACCCCAAGCATCATATGTATACCTTGCTCATTATGTCGATATTAATACTGATAATTAATTTTCCGTATGAGTATGTTTTATTTTTAATTGATGACTTAAGCTATCCTTTAATAGCATACTTTCTTCTTAAAATAAAAGTTTATGAAATTAGGTGGCGTCAAGAATTATTTGTAAATGGATTAAAAGAAACGAACTAGCATAACAAGTTAGTCTTATTTAGAAAATCTATGATGTTACTAGTTTTTTTCATTGACAATCTCCACTTGTGTACATTTGGAAATATCAATTTCCTCGCCCCAGTCATTTGACTGCTTAAGCTCATTGATCTCATCTATGGCGAATTCATTATAAGGATTATCGATAGTCGCCGGTTTTTTTGAACCATAAAGATGAATATAGTTTCCTTCTATAATCTCTTCCGAAATGTAATTGATTCCATAATAGAAATAAGCATTTTCATCCGTCGCATATTGCGAAATAATCAAATAAACATCGCCGGAGGTGCCTTGACCTTCGGAATAGACAAAAAGCTGCCTTCCGTAGTGATCTTCTTCAAGCGATTCGACGACGGGTTGATGCCGCACTTCCGATCTAATGTAACCTAAAAAATCCTCTTTGCTGTTGATTGCCACAGAATATAGGTCAGGATGCTCTCCTGTATACCCTTTATATAAATCGCTGCATCCCGTCAAGAAAAGACTTGAGATAACAAAATAAATATAAATAGTTATGTTTTTTGATTTTTTCAATTGATTTCACCTCCAATATAAATTAGTACTCACCGATTAGAAAAAAATAGCCAAACGGACCAAACATCGTGGATATTATCGTATACCAAATTCCTCTTGAAACATCCGATTTATTATGATTCCTTGTTTCATGGACGTTCCCGAAAATATCAGCCATTATTTCCCACGGTCTTGTGTAATAACTTCTGTTACTCCATTCCTGCCAAGAAGGAAGTCCTATCATGAGAGCAAATCTAGCTGGTCCCATTATACCTTGCTGTATATTGTGTCCCCATTCGTGTCGAACGGTGTCTCTTCCATATGCGTCATCTTTTTCATTACTATCTAAGAAAATTCCTAAAAAAGATCCGGACCTGCTACCAGGAGCCGTTCTAAAAACTGGAACACCCTTATAAAAAGACACACTATTGGAATTAAGCACGGCACTCTCACTAGAATTAAAAGGATTCCATCCTATCGCTTGCATGTCTGACTTAACTTGACTATCGAATACAGATGCAGCTACAAATCCTCCATACATTGCTGTCGAAAATCCTATTTGAGTTAGAAATCCTCCACCAGGAATTATCAAAGCAATCGGAAGGGTTATTATAGTAAATGCAGCTCCGGCTATTGCTAGTAATCCTCCGCCTATAACTTTACCAACATTAGCAAAAAAATTTCCAACACTACTCCAGAAACTTTCCCAGCTATGTCCGGCTCTGTCAAGGTACATCACCGGATTATTCCCACAATAAGCATAAAGATTTAGTCCATTTATTGTTTCTGGTGCAAGGTAACTAATATTGTCTTGACTGATGAATCTTCCGACTTCCGGATCATAATATCTAGCATTGAGGTAATATAACTGGGTTTCCTTGTCATAGTAATATCCCCGATATCTAAATGGATTGATATCACCGATATTGTCTTCAGTTAAATTATTTACTACATGATTACCCCAGGCATCATATGTATACCTTGCAACCTCTGTGCCATCCTTAGTAATAATCGATGTGATGTCACCCTGGATGTTTCTGATATAGTAATAATCAATATCATTATAATTGAAGCCATACAGCTTATCACCAAAATACTTGTACTTAAAATATTTCTTAACATTGTTGGTTTTTAATTCTTCTAATAATGTCTTCGTTCCATTAACGAAATATTTATGCGTTGCATGACTAACTACTTTTTCAATTCTAATGCCTTGATTATTGTAAGTATAATTAAAACTTTCATATGCAGACAAGGTACTATTAGGTGACCATGCAAGTGTTTTATCTCTATATGTTGTTGGTCTACCTAATCCATCAAAAACTTATTCTATAATTAAATCTTCCCATAATTCTCTTATCTTTTTACCTTCAATACATGCATTTTCTAAAAGTAACTCTGCCGTACCATATTCTGAGTATATTACTTTGTCATTATTGTTTAGATTGTTGACAACAAAATGCCATACTTTCCTTTTATTAAGTCTCCCCTTTTCAATCATTCCTATAAAAATAATTTTGTCTTTATATTTGAATTCATAAATATAAAAGAACTAGGGATAGCCACATAATACGGAAAAACACATTCGATATCTTAACCAAAAACTCACCATTGAATATATAGAAAGATAGTCCGATGTCTAGAATAACGTGTGTTAATGTGGAAATCACGCAAATCACTAATAATACTGATAATCCAATAGTAAACACTTTTTTAACCATACGTACTCGTATTATGGTTTTTCTACTTAAATAGTGTTTTATAGATTTATGCTTGCTTCATGTAATTAGTGTTAAATCGTGTGTTTTTCATTTTCCAAATCATTCATTACAATCATATGCCAAATTTCCAACCGCATTATTACTATATGTAACCTAAAACAATCACTCTTTGATGACGATAGTACAATCGGATTTTTATGCCCCAATAAATACTCCTAAGTTATTTTTTTAACAAGTTAATAGTAGCTTCTATTTGGTTTGTTATAAAAGCGTTCAGATCACCATAATTTGCAGTTATGAATTCTCTTGCTTCCACATTTAATTCAGCCAATATCCGTGTGCGGGCAAGTTCCAAAGCTCTAGCTTGCGCTTCTTTGTCAAACTTGCCTTCTTTTTTGAGCGAATCGACATACGTTTGAAGCACGCTTCTGACTGCTCTTTTCACAATAGAGACAATGCCCGACATTTCAAGTTTATTTTTTTTCTCAAGATGTTTTTCCTTATAAAACCTCGTTCCTTCAATCATAGATATCAAGAAAATTCCAATAGGCAAAATTATAATCGAATATGTGCAATACAATAATATATTCAAGTTTGGAATTATGAAAGCAAACACTCCAGCAATAATAATAGTTACAAAAACATATGAATAAAGTGATACATTGCAAGTAAAAGCAAACTTGCTCATTTCTTTGCTTGTTTTTGGATAGTTTAAAAACATGAAGTTCATCTTTCCTAAATAAATAATCTTATTATTTTTGTTCCATTTTTTGTGCATTCTATCACTTTCATATATGCCAAAAGCAAGAGGAACAGTGAAAAACAAGACTAAAAATAATATAAATAGAAATCCAATTAAATATTTCATTCTTTATCTCCATACAAATAGTACAAGAATGCTGTGACTGATTCTAAACCAGTTAAGCCAAAACCAATCATAAATCCTCTTATACCTTTCTCCCATTTTGTTCCTGACAACCAATTCCCAAGCGCGCCCCCCAGTGCACCAAAAGCCGCAGAAAAAGCCACATCTGTCCAAGAAAAATTATTTGTTATCAATCCTTGAATTGTGGTAACTGAAGCAGATAATGCTGAATTACTAGTTACTTGAAAACCAAAATTTATTGCTCTTGCAAATTTAGAACCATTCTCTACCGCTGCTTTCATAAAAGAAATATTTCCTAACCATGCTCCAGCAGCACCGGCTATACCTCCAGTAATCGCGCCCCACATGAACCCATTTGCTGCACCAGACCACGACCATCCAATTTTTCCGTCAGAAAACTGAATTCCGCCAGATATAGCGCCAAACGTTGCACTCGCAACTGCACCCCAGAAAGCACCCACAACCATTGAAGCAGCAAGTCCAGTTATAGGAGCCGTAGCACCTAAAGTAAGAATTGTTGCTATTCCTAGTCCAACAATTATTAAACCTCCTATTACAGCTTGTGTAATTGGATTATCAAAAAAGTCTTTTACACCACCCCAAAAATCTTTCCACCAAGAGGTACCATTTCGATCAACATTCATAACAGGATTATTTCCACAATAAGCATACAAGTTCAAACCATTAATCATTTCCGGTTCTAAATAACTGATGTTATCTTGACTGATAAATCTTCCTGTTTCGGGATCATAATATCTTGCATTTAGATAGTATAGTCCAGTCTCTTGATCAAAGTAATATCCACGATATCTAAATGGATTGATATCTCCGATATTGTCACCGGTTAAATTACTGACTACATGGTTACCCCAAGCATCATATGTATACCTTGCAACCTCTGTGCCGCCTTTAGTAATAATCGATGTGATATCACCCTGGGTGTTTCTGATATAGTAATAATCAATATCATTATAATTGAAGCCATACAGTTTATCACCAAAATACCGATACTTAATGAGTTTACTAATACCATCACGAATTAGTTCTTCGGTATATATTTTGGTTCCCAAAACATAATACTTATGGGTTGTATCTCCGACTACTTTCCTAATACGTATTCCTTGCTCATTATATTGATATTGATAACCATCGTAATTAAGTAGTGTGCTCCGCGGGGACCATACTAAGGTCTTGTTTCGATATGTGGTCGGTCTACCTAGTCCGTCATAAATAATCTCTTCTCCATTGAAGTCAACAAGCTGATCCTGATAGTTGCTTTGATTGTACGAATATGTGCTGCCACTAATGAAGATGGTGAGTTCGCCTTTCGTATATGCATACTTTTCGCTCCGTAAAATGTTGCCACTTTCATCATACTCAAATATTTGGCTATATTCTAATTTGCGATTATTCTCCCGTGTGAGGCGACTAAGCTTATCGTATTCGTAAGTAATATCATTATCGCTGTTTTTGATACGGGTAATATTTCCCATCTCATCATAGTTATAGGTTGTGACATCTTGAGTATCGTCAAGTAGGGTTGTCACGTTCTTTTTAATCAAATTAGTCGCTTGATTTTCACTTTTTAGATATAAATATTCATTAGCCAGCAATTGATGCTTTTCGCTTGGTTCATCATCATCCTTAATGTGAATCCGCTCCTTAATTAATCGATTGGAAAAGTCGTATTCATCAGTTAACTTATCATCACTTTTTAGGTTATTAACATTAAAATAATTATGTACTTGTATCAGGCGATCCAAGGGATCATATATAAATTTGGTTTTATACTTATAAAGCTCTGCGGTATCGCTAATCGTCGTTATACTCTCTTCAACCTGATCTTTTATCGTGTAGGTGTAATTAAAATCCACCTTGCCGAAATCATTATAAACGATATCGCTATATTTGATATTTCCCCGCTTGTCGTATTCAAAATGCGTTGACTCATTGTTACTTATAGTTGACGTCAAACGATCAAAACTATCGTAGTTGTATGCAATGCTTGTTCCTGCGGTGTCGGCGACGCTTTTTGTTTTACCGTAAATATCGCTTATGACCGTAACGGCGTTGTCAAGCATTCCGTGATTAAAATACTTTGTAATAATTTTACTTCCTAAGTAACCATCCACAATAAAATTGTCGTCATATTCAAACTTGACAATATTATTGCATGCAACATCGACGCTTGTCTTGCGACCTTGCCCATCAAATTCATAGTGAATATCAAATTCCTGATGGGAAACACTCGTCAAAAAACCAAATTGATAGTGATAGTTGGTGGTGTTGGCTATACCATCTACTTCAGCACTTTTCGAAAGTAAACTACCATTATAAAAATCGAAACCATAACTCGTGACTAAACCATTCGGTGCCGTTTGATAATTGACTTTTTTTGTTCCGGGATAGTACTGGTTTTTTGTCGGATTAATCTTTCCTTCTTTATTTGGAAGCAATCCGTTTAGTTCGGTCACATTGCCATCTTCGTCATACTCGTATTTATTGATGGTTTTATCGGTCGCCGATTTTTTGTTATAAGCTACGCTTTCTAATAGTTCGCCCTCGGGGTTATAAAATCTTTCCTCGATGTTGCCATCTTGATCTTCGTTATAGGTTAATTGACCTTTGTCATTATATGATAAAACGCTAACCTTAGTATTATTATATCGATCGATCGTTTTTATTTTGGTCGGCTTTTTATGGTTGAAGTCTAAATACAAGGTTGTGTTAAGTCCCTGTCGCTCTTCAATTAAATTATCATCATCATATGCGCTAAATATTCCATCCCCGGTGGCAATACCAAAACTTTTCACTTGCGATACCGATGTGGTCTCGATTTTAGCTTGAATAATGTTGTCTTTGTTGCAAATTATCGGTAGCAACAAGACCTTGGTTTGGTTGGTAATTGATATTTGCTTTATATTACTGCTGCCATCTCTATTTGTAATCGTAATCGTAGCCATAAAACTTGCTTGGCCACTATCACTTTGAAACTCAAAATAATAAACTAAAGTATCGGTATTTAAGAGATTACCCCGCCAAATATTATCACTTACATCGTCCGTATCGCTGAACAAAACGGTTCGGCTAAGACCAGTCGATGTTCCGTTTTCGATAAACTTTCGAAGAATGTGCCGACTAGAAAAAGTTGATTCAATGAGAACATCACCATGATCATTATATTTTGCATAGTTATATTCACTATCCGCACCGCGTGAACTGATAACATTTAACGGCCGACCTAATTCGTCAAACGAATAGGTGGCAACATCGTTATTCATGTTGTTGGTTAATGTCGTGTTCAATCCCGATTTTACCAATGATAAATCGATTATTTTTTTTGTTTGCTGTTCAGCAAATCCGACTAAACCATCGTTGTTGATTTTTTTCGTAGTCGTAGATTGAACGACAAATAAACTATTGGTCGAAGAACTGATTGTTAGATTGAAACCCGCCGCATCGGTAACTTTGGTTAACCGATCATTCTGATAGGCAAAAGTCGAATTATGCGCGCTTATATCGTCATACTTGATTGTCGATAAAAACTTTGGGTTGGTGTAACTAAAGCAAATTGTTTTTCCATTCACATCAACTATTTCTTTCAATAGTTCATTGCTGTCATAATTAAACTTAATTATTCCATTTTCGGTTTGAATCTCTTCAAACAAATCCTTGTCTTCCTTAAATTTAATCCGTATCGCTTTTTCGTATTTATCCGCGATTAAAACAAGCCGCCCATAGTAGTCAAAGCCAAGAATATTTCCTTCTTCATCAGTAATAAAATCATTGGGGGCTTCCTTTTGTTTCTTGATAAGCCCCGCTAATTTTGCTTGAAGATTATCCCTGATTAGTTCATATTCATCAACCGTTCTAAGCGCTCGTGCCAAACTGGTTTTAGTTGAGACTATTTGTCCGTCCGCACTTTTAATTTGCAACTCAATTTGGTCTAGATTGCCTTGGAGGGAATAACATGCCATTTTAAAAGCGTCTGAATTTACATTATCTGGATCATAACTTATTTTTTGTTGATTAATTGAAACATGAATTCTCGCCTTGGATTTTTTTAGTTCTTCCAAACCGTTGATTGCGCTCTCGAGACTGCCGGATATATTTTTAGGCATTTTCTTTTGCCTCGACTATGGCATTCTCGTATTGTTCTACTTGATTCTTAAGTTGTAAAATCTCCTCCGTTTCGTAGTAGTCGGTCAAGGGTTGTATCAAAGACACAGCCGACTTTTTCACCTGTAATCTTGGTGCTTTCCAATTTATCTTTGACCGTTAGTAGATTCACAGACGAATTTTTATATTGGTTTACAATTTGAAGTTCATGCTTGGCTTTGGCAAACATAGAAAAATAATCCGTTCCGTCATATAAAAGTGGCGAGTTTACATAAGTGGGGATAATAGAGCGCAGAACTAATATCGAAAGAGTATTTCCATAGATTATCGGCGAAATCATTCCTAAAATCCTGACTGGTTATGGCTAACCCGTTATCGTTGAGCCATGAAAGTTCCGCTGCATTAGCAAAACCGGGTGTCGATGTCGGGCCGGGAGTACTATACAGCTTTAATTTCAGATCGGCACCTTGCATCGCAATTTCGTTATTGTGTTCGTCAAAATATTTTCTATTGATACTTTTAAATTTTGTCTTGTCGCGATAACCAAACATCCCCGCTGAAGTTGTTAAAGTTAGCCCATCGTCCGACTTAACTTTATATTTTACTAAATACTCTTTTCCCGTCGGATCTAAATAAGCCAATTCCCCCAGGGTATTGATGTATACTTCGCTGCGTTTGATGCAGATTTTTTGACCATTCTTTTCGTAATACCATCGCTCAAGGAAAATATGATCGCTACCCAATCCATCGGTATAAACGACCTTAAGTTCATCGGCATCAGCGGCATATTTATACTTATAAAGCCATTGATGGAGATTGGTTTTCCAACCGACACCCCAGCCGAGTGAATTATTTGTTCCCCTTATGGTTCGCGAAAACAATGAGCTATAAAAATGAAACAAACCAACGGAAAGATTTCCTGAATTAATGGTTAAATCCGGATGGGTGAAAGTGTATTCCTTTGAAAATAAATTAATTCTGGCCGTACCTGATCTTCCATTTTCAATTTCGGTAAAAGGCGTTGATTTTTCCAAATGTTCACTGTCTGTATAAGAAAATATCAGGCGAGGTCTTTTACTCTCTTCCCCATAGGATAAACTACAAATTTCCGCATAATCATTCGTGGTATGGACGTTAGAAATCCCGCTTTGACTACCGCCACTCATACCATAGTACCAGGGATTGGCTGATCTGATGTTTACCGCAATATCCTGCCACCGATTATGGGCGATGCAATATCTTAACATGGAGGTCAAATCAATTAATAATTCCCCTTCTTTTGTCGGAATTACCGTGCGAAAGCCTTCAATATGCTCAATAAAAACCGCAAGTCCAGTGCGCTTCTTGGCATAGGCCGAAACGACTGGAGCCAAATAATACAAGCGAAGAGTTAAATTAAAATTCATCAAGTTATCAAAATTAACCTGTTCTTTTATTGCCTCTGGTGAAATAATTATCGATACCTGGTTAGCATTGCTTTTACTGACTCGACTGGTGTCAACATATCTTCCGACGACATATGTGTTTTGTCCCGTTAAAGGAATAGTTGTCCCCGCCATATTTTTACAAATCATATCGACTATTGGGTCTAAACTCGGTGTTGAAACCGTAAATGAAAGCGAAACCTGTTGATCTTCAATTGTGTCTTCAATTATTTTAACCGATAACCAGCTCTCATTTTCCGCCGTATCTTGCAAATTTAATTGATAGTCAAGGGAAGTGCCAAATTCCGATATCAACGTAAAACCAGACAAAAAGTAAACTATTCGGTCTTCGCTAGTAAGTACTAATGTGTTATCGCTATTAAGCTCAAGCTTGCCTTGATGGATAAACTTAAATTGGAATTTCTTTTCTAATTCCTCAATTCCGATTTTTAAACATAGTTCAACCTTTTTGCCACGTGGCTTAAAACTTAATTCCTCTTGATTTTCACCTTTAAACAAAAGTTCGTCTTTTTTTCTACTTTGAAAACTAAATTCAATGTCTTTTGGCAAAATAAGATTGCCATCACTCATAGCCCAATTAATCTTAATTGGACTATTATTATTGATAACTTCAGGAATAGTGATATTGCTATCCCCCTCACCAATTTGAAAAAGAGCGCCTCTTAATTTTGTTGCCCGTTTTTTTAAAATTTTAGTTTCAACGATCGGATTAGCACAAATAATTACCGGCTCTCTTTTCGTGGTTCTCATACCCTTACCCTTACAATACTTTCACCATGTCGTTACGTATTTTACGGTCAAAACTTGAATATTCAATTCGGTTTTGGAAAAGATGTAAATCAAGGGGAATTTTGAGAGCCTCTTCCAAAACTATTTGTAGATTGAATAAATAATCGCTATCAATCACGCTTTGCCGCGTCACAACAATGATATCTAAATCGCTATATGCGTTCGCTTCATCTCTAGCGTAAGAGCCGAACACTTGCACTTCCACAATCTTGAACGCTTCAAGTTTTTCTTTTATTGATTTAATTATACCAAAAATTTCTTCCCGCCTATATGGGATTATTTTAATTAAATATCTTTCACTGGCCTTTAGACATATCCTATATGTTTCATTCGCAGCATCCCAATCACCGTTTTTAGCAAACATAATAATTTTTTCTATTTGATCTTTTCTAAAAATAATCGGACATAATTTTCTTTTAACCCGAAGCGAATTAAAGTAAAGAACGACATATGGAAATGGCAATGCTTTTTTTAATAAAAGATAGGCAAATAAATTGTAATCTGGCTTTTTTTGATTGGTCTCATCAAAAACCGTTTTAACTTGTCCAAAGTTTACTTTGACAAAAAGTTGAATCTTGGCCACCGCTTCCTCAATCTTATTTGCACATAGTAAAATAAAAACGGATTTGAAAACTCTAATCCGTATCTCGTCTTTGGTCTTAGCTTTTATTTTCTCACAAAATACAGCCCGAAGTCTAAACTCCCGATGATTTCGCCGCGGGGGAACTAGCCATTTGCACATCAAATAATCGATTTTATGATTATATTCCATTTTGTTTCCCAACAAAAATGGCCTGAGCAGAAGAATCTCTCTCCCCACACAGGCCGTTTTTAGCAATTGATACGAATACCAATTGACCCGGGTGAGACCACCCCATGTTTTTATTTTACATTACATTCAATGCTTGTCAAATAGTCTTCGTTTTAAATTTATGGTTCGCCATTACGCAGCATACTATCCGTTACGACAATTATTGTTGTATATTTTATTTGTTGCCAAGTATCCACATAATAAATAATTAGAAAGCCCGCTTGGTTTTAAGTTTAATGTTTTCAATCAATAAGTAATAATGATATTTTGATAAACCCATTGCCTGCATTATTTCCTGCGGATAATAGCCTTGCAGGCGATAAAGAATAATCATTTTTTCTTGCCTAGTTAGCGAAAACGGCAGGTATGATTCCATATTTTCAATATCATCTTCACGAAGCAGATGCTTACTTATGTAAGGGTCTTCATCACCTACGCTATCCATAAGTGTTAAACCTTCCCCATAATTTAATTCTTCATCCAAAGAGTGGGCTTCATTTAACAGCGAGTGACTGCTGGCCATATTTTCGCGAAGATAATTCCATATGCTGCGACGAACCAAAAGTTTAGCATAGGCGGGAAATGGTCCCCGCTGCTCCTGATAATTTTTGGCGGCATTATAAATGGCAAAATTACCAACCGATATCAAATCATTAACTTCCAGGCCCGAAAAGCCTGTTGTTTCAAAGGCCGTAAAAGCGGTATTGCGAATAAGAGGAGCAAATTGCTCTAACAACTCTTTTATCGCCGACTCGTTTTCATCTTTTACTTGCCCGACTATTCTTTTAATACTGGCTTGTTCATCTTCAAATAAAATAAAGACCTCCTTGTATTCCTCAATAATTAGTTTGCAAAAAGCGAATTCCGGCGATAAGAATGCCGGCCGCTACTGAGGCATTAAGTGAATTAACGTGTCCCACCATCGGTATCTTGACGATAAAATCCGATTTTTTCAGCAAAAGCTCCGGAATCCCGAATCCTTCGCTGCCGACGATGAGTCCGGTTGGGGTATCATAGCGAACCATATCATACGTTTGATTGGCCTTTCCATCCGAAGCCACAATCCAAAATCCAGCCTCCTTAAGTGTTTGAATACTGGCTGCAAGATTAGTGACTTGAGCGATGGGAACATATTGTTGTGCGCCAGTAGCCACTTTTATCACCGTGGGCGTCACTCCCACCTGATTGGTCTTCTTAATAACAATACCATCAACGCCAAACGCATCGGCGGTGCGAATGATCGCTCCTAAATTATGCGGGTCATTCAACTCCGCCAAAATCAAAATAAGCGGATATTTCTTTTCTTTAGCTTTCTTAATTATTTCGTCAAAAGAAGTATAAGAAAAAGTATTTACTTCCGCCACAAGACCTTGGTGATTGCCCCCCATAGATAATTTTGCCAACAGACTGCTATCCACTCGTTCGAAACTGCACTTTGCTGAAGAAATAAGCTTATCAATTTCAATATCGTGCAAAGATGCGTTTATAAATAGATGTTGAACCTGATGTTCCGTGCAACGCAGCTTTTACACTATTACGCCCAAATATGTACATTTTTCCCATTTATTAATAGTCCGTAGAAATCTTAAATTCAAGCGGTTTAATCGATCTTTCAGTTCTTCGCTGAAGGCGGTAACCGTTGCTTTAGATGCAAAAGCACAATTTAATGTCACGCGTAAGCATGAGAAACCATTAATAACCACCATTTGCGACTGTATATCCCGGATATTGACTCCGTAACGAGCGGCGATAAGATGAGCATCTTTAAGAACCGAAACATCGCTAGGAACAACGATAGTGATTTTTGGCGAACGACGGTTGGCATAATGTTCAATCTTTCTTAGGCTAACAAGAATAAAGAAAGAGAGGATCGTTGCCATCGTTGCAAAAACAAATCTTCCCGCACCACAAGCCAAACCGATGGACATGGTTAGAAAAATCGTGGTTGCAGTAGTAAGTCCCTTAATATCGGTTCCGGTTTGAATAATTGTCCCAGCTCCTAAAAAGCCGATGCCACTGACAACCTGCGCCGCTAAACGGGCGGGGTCGCGATTAGGGGAAATTAAATTATCAAATCCATAGACGGAAATAATCATTACAAGACATGAGGCCATCGCTACAAGAATATGGGTTCTAAGACCCGCCGCGTGACCATGATACTCCCGCTCAAATCCGATGATGCCTGAAAGAATAAACGTCATAAGAAGACTAACAGCCACTAAAGCCGTATTTCCCCACATGCCAAAACTGTTGAACCAATCAACGATAACCTTATCAACCGATAAGGGACTAACAGAGGCAAAAAGGGTAAATGTATTGTTAAGTAACGTCATATTTTCCACCTGCTTTCTTTATAGAATGTGACGTTGACCAAGTAAGGCTCTCAATTGATCGCTTAATTCGAAATCTTTTTTTTGTTTCGCTTCACGATACTTTGCGAGTAACTTCTTGTCTTCGGCATTTAAACGAGGATAATCAATCTCAAATCCGAGAATATTAATCATATCGCTCATCGTTAAGAAATATCCTTGTAATTGCTCAATATCAGTTTTTTGACGCAAAGCGAGATTTGCGTCCTTGACGACTTTAAAAAGTTCCGTGATTGCATTCGAGGTGTTTAAGTCATTAGCCAATTCCGCTAAGAAACTATCCATCTGAGAACTTTTCCTGCCCGCATCAAACTTATTATTTTCTTGGAGATAAACCGCCAATTGACGATATACCTGCGTAATTTTATCAACTTCAATTCGACTTGATTTCACGACTTCTTCCGTAAAATTAACCGGAGCTCGATAATGGGTAGATAATAACATCATTCTCAGAGTATTGCCACCAAATTTTGCAATTGCATCTTGAGCCAAAACAACATTTCCAAGTGATTTAGACATTTTTTCATTATCGATATTGATAAAACCGTTATGCATCCAAAAATGAGCTAAATGATTGTGGTTGACGGCTAAGGATTGGGCAATTTCATTTTCATGATGAGGAAATTTCAGGTCAAAACCTCCACCATGAATATCTATATAGCGCCTAGGAAAAATAGAATCAATCATTACCACACATTCGGTATGCCAACCAGGACGACCTTCGCCCCATGGTGATGCCCATTTGATTCCAGTGGCGGTTTTTTTCCATAAAGCAAAGTCAAGCGGGGATTCTTTTTTTTCGTTTTCCTCAACTCGGGCCCCAACCAGCATATCATCAACTTTAACATTTGAAAGTTCCCCATAGTCTTTATCGCTTTGAACTCTAAAGAAAACATCACCATCAACCTCATAGGCCGCATTAACTTCAATAAGTTTTCCTATAAAAGAAATTATCTGATTCATGTATTCGGTTACCCTAGGAGCAATATTTGGCTTCCGTGAATGAATACCAGCTAAAGATTGCTCAAAAGCAGCAATATACTTACGGGCAATGCTTTGCTCATCCGTATGCTCGTCTAGCGCTCGAGCAATAATTTTGTCATCAACATCCGTATAATTACTTACGTAAGTAACCTCAAAGCCAATATATTCAAAAAAGCGCCGAAGCGTATCAAAAACAACAACTGGACGCATATTGCCAATATGAACATAGTTATATACGGTTGGACCGCAAACATACATTGAAATTTTTCCCTCTTCTAGCGGAAAAAACGGTTCAACCTTTTTACTTAAAGAATTGAAAAATTGCAAATTCATAAATACTCACCCTATGAAAATTATAACATGAAAATAAAACGATATATATACGAAAAAATACGATTTATTTACTAAAAACGCCAAGATTAGACTTGGTCAAAATAAATAAAAAACAAAGACAAGAAGAAGCAAATACTTACTTAAGAATTATTTGTTTCAGCTCCGAAATAGAAGCCGCTATATACTTTGGTTCCAAAGCTTGAATCTGCGAATATTTTCTAAATCCCCATCCAACCCAACAGACATCTAATCCGGCATTAGCTCCTGTCTTAACATCGACATCGCTATCACCAACAAATAAGGTTTCCATTTTATCCAAGGCATATTTGTTAATAAGCAAATTGACCGCATATGGATCGGGTTTAACTGGCATTCCGGCTTTTTGTCCAACAATGGCATCAAACAAGTTTGGATAAAAAAAGTTGACAACATTTTGAGCGATATCATTTGGTTTATTGGTACAGCAAAAAATGCGAATGCCCCCTTTTTTTAACTCTTTAATTAAATCCAACAATCCTCGATACGCATAGGAAAAGTTTGTGTTGTTATGTTGATAAATCTCTAAATAATGGCTCTTTACTTCGCTTTTCATCTGTTGATCCAAGCCGCATTTGTTTAGCGCGCGCGCTATCATTACGTCCGTTCCACTCCCAACTAATGCCATCGTTTCCTCTTCACTAAAAGAGGCGTGGTAACCCATTTTTAAAATTGCTTTATTAATTGAGTCAGCCAAATCTCCGATGGAATTAACTAGCGTGCCATCAAGGTCAAAGATAACATTTTTAAACATATAAGAGCCTCCGCGAAACATGTTTATTTTACTCTTTTTCTTAAGAAATATCAGTAGAAAAAATTGCCCAAGATTTTTTGTTGATAACTAATATGCAAAAGGATTGTTTTTGCTATAATTTTGAGCAAATAAAAACCCGACTGCGATAACTAATTCGCCGTCGGGCTTTTTTACTTAGGCTAAGAAAACAATCTTGTTTTCTAATAAGATGGTAACAAAGTCAACGAATCCCAGGATTGCTCCAAAGAATACATAGACAATCGCCCCAAGGTAGTTCTTCTTGACTACTCTATGGATGACCCCCGCCCACCAGTTCACGATTGGAATAATCGAGATAATGAGAGAGACAATCCAAGTTGAGCCAAACCAATAACCTTTACCTTTTTTGGAAGCTGCCATACAGATTTCCTCCTATTTCTAATAAAATTATTTTACCATATTTATTATTTTGAAGACTAACCATTTACTCAATCTTCTAACATTAAGAAGAAAACCCCCGCACTAATGGCAATAATGCCGACGACTAAAATAAATATATCATTGATATTGCTTCTAATAAAAGGAGCAATGATAAGCAAAACGCCAATAGCCATCCGTATTATTCCAAAGGCTAATTGATGCGATCCAGTATGAAAGCGATAATTGTCAATTAATTGTAAAAGGCCAATTATAGCCATTGCCACTCCTAGTAAAACAAATCCTACTTTCACCAAGGGGTCAGAAAAGACCGCCATTAGCACGCCAACGACCATCTCAAAGCCACCTAAAAGAAAAATAAACTTATCTTTATTGCGGCCTTTCAGCGAATCAAATACGGTAATGGCGCCAAAGGAAGCCATTACAACGCCAATAACAAAAATAATAATATTCAAAGCGGAAGTTCTTAGCCAAACTAAAAGGGCGCCAAGAATAATTAATGCGATTGAAATTCCCGTCAACGGACTTATTGGCCCGATTACTCTTTTTGTTTTCCCCATAAACAATATCCTTTCTTAGAAACTCTATATTTTGATTATACTAATTAATGGAGAAGACGCCACTATTTTTTTAAAAAAAGAGCACCATGCGGTGCTCAATTTAATTACTTAACGAACTCAATCATCGCCATCGGTGCATTATCACCTTTGCGATTGACAAGTTTTAGAATGCGGGTATATCCACCTTTGCGGTCTTTATAAGCAGGTCCGACTTCGTTGAAGAGAACTTCAAGCGCTGCCACTCCTTGCGCATTCTTAATACCTTCACGAACGTAGGCCGCCGCTAAACGCCGGCTATGTAAATCGCCAGTCTTAGCCAAAGTTACGAGGTGATCGGCTTCCTTTTGTAATTGTTTAGCGACTTTAGCAGTAACTACCACTTTGCCACTAACGATAAGTTGGCTCACGACGTTGCGAAGCATCGACTTATCTTTACTCACAGTATAGCCAGCCTTAAACCTTACGCCGCCTTTACCATGAACGTTTTTACGTCCAATTGTTGCCATATATTGTTACTCCTTACTCAAAGTCGCGGAAGGAAAGGCCAATCTCAGCCAATTTATCTTTGACTTCCTTGAGCGATTTCTTTCCTAGATTGCGAACTTTCATCATTTCTTCTTCAGATTTTTGGGTGAGCTCGAGAACTGTTTGAATGCCAGCCCGCTTTAAGCAGTTATAGCTCCGAACAGATAGATCAAGTTCTTCAATGGTCATATTTTCGAATTTATTACCTTCTTCTTCCACTGGATCTTTAAGAATATTAATATCCTTAGTTTTTTCGTCCAAAGAAGCGAATTCATCGAAATAGGCCATAAGGATACGAGCACTAAGGGCCACCGCATCTTGCGGACGCATAGCGCCGTTAGTGGTAACCTCAAGTGTTAAACGATCAAAGTTGGTATCGTGACCTACACGAGTTCCATCGACCGTATACGATACTTTGGTAATCGGTGAGTAATTGCTATCTGTCGCAATCGCGCCAACCGGTAAGGTAGGATGAAGCGCTTTGTTTCCTTCAGAAGTAACATAGCCACGACCATTATGGGCGTGCATAATCATCTTGAGATGACCGCCTTCAGCAATGTGGGCAATCTCGAGATCGGGATTGACAATCGTGACGCCACCTGGAACTTTAATATCGCCCGCACGGACGGTGGTTGGCCCCATGACATCAATTTCAAGTCGCTTATTAACATTTTCCTCATCATCAATTTTCAAGACTAAATCTTTTAAATTTAAAATGATGGTCGTAACATCCTCAACAATGCCTTCAAGAGCCGCAAATTCGTGGCGCGCTCCTTCGATTTCAACCGCGTATACACTGGCGCCCGGTAAAGAGCTCAGTAATACCCGCCGCAAACTATTTCCAATGGTTAAGCCAAATCCCCGTTCTAGTGGTTCAATGACGAATTTTCCATAGTTCGTTGTATCATCGAAAGTAGCAACTTTAAATTCCGGTTTTTCGAAAGGGTGTGCAATTTTTGACATTTAGTTTTCCTCCCTATTTTTTAAAGTAGCCAAACTATTAGCCCCGGGGCCGCTTTGGTGGACGGCAACCGTTATGGGGAATTGGAGTGGTGTCAGTAATCGAAGTAACTTGCAATCCGGCTGCTTGTAGCGCACGGACGGCAGCTTCCCGACCCTGACCTGGGCCTTTAACATTGACATCGACGAATTTAATTCCTTGGTCGACAGCTGACTTTGCTGCAGCTTCACCTGCGAGTTGAGCCGCCCAAGGAGTGGACTTCTTGGAGCCCTTGAAGCCTAAGGCTCCAGCTGAACTCCAGGCAATCGCATTTCCGGCCTCGTCAGTAATAGTGACGATAGTGTTATTGAAAGTCGAGTGAACGTGGGCAATACCTTTGGTAAAACTACGTTTGACTTTCTTTTTCCGGACACTATTCTTTTTAGTTGTTTGTGCCATATTAGATTGTCCTCTCTTTCATTAACCTTGGGTAGCCATCTTCTTATTGGCGATGGTTTTCCGTGGGCCTTTACGCGTCCGAGCATTGGTTTTGGTGGATTGTCCGCGAACCGGCAATCCCTTCCGATGGCGAATGCCCCGGTAACAACCAATTTCTTCGAGACGTTTGATATTCATAGCCACTTCACGGCGAAGATCACCTTCAACCTTGACGTGATTAATTTCATTACGAATCGCCGTTAATTGCTCATCGCTTAAATCTTTTACCCGAATATCTTCACTGATATTTACTTTTTTTAGAATCTTTTGGGCGCGGGATGAACCAATACCATAAATATAGGTCAAAGAAACCACAACCCGTTTTTCATTTGGAATATCTACACCTGCAATACGTGCCATATTCTTTTTCCTCCTAAATTAACCTTGTCTTTGCTTATGCTTTGGGTTAGAGCATATCACCATGACTTTGCCATGACGACGAATAACCTTGCACTTATCGCAAATAGGTTTGACTGAGGGTCTTACTTTCATAAAATTTTTCCTCCTCGTTCCGGTTGCTACTTGAACCGGTAAGTAATGCGGCCCCGTGTTAAATCATAAGGCGAAATTTCAACCGTAACTCTATCACCTGGTAGAATGCGAATATTGTGCATCCGGATTTTACCAGAAACGTGGGCCAGAATTACGACGCCGTTTTCGAGTTGCACATTGAACATTACGTTCGGCAAACACTCGACAACGACTGCCTCGACGGTAATTACATCATTTTTTGCCATGTTACCACTCCTCATCAGGTAATACGGTCAACGGCTCAAAGCCGTCCGCAGTTATTACTATGGTGTTCTCGTAGTGGGCGCATAATTTGCCATCTACCGTCTTCACCGTCCATCCGTCCGCCATAGTACGCGTGCCCACTGAACCTTGATTAACCATCGGTTCAATCGCCAAGCACATGCCTTCACGAAGGATGGGTCCATGTCCGGCTTCCCCATAGTTAGGAATGTACGGATCTTCATGGAGCTCCCGGCCAATACCATGACCGGTGTAGTCGCGCGGGAGGGTGTACCCCCGCTCTTCACAATAATTTTGAATCGCATGAGAGATATCTGATAGCCGGTTTCCCGGTTTCGCATTTTCTCGGACTGCGGTCCAGAAGCTTTCCTTTGTCGTAAGTATTAAGCGTTTTGTTTCTTCCGTCACTTTCCCAACAGGGAAGGTACGACAGGCATCTCCGCAATAGCCCTTATAGGTCGCTCCAACATCCAAGGAAACAATATCCCCTTCTTTTAGAACAATCTTTTTACTTGGAATTCCGTGAATGAGCGTATCGTTTACCGATATGCAAATATTTCCCGGAAAGCCACCATAGCCTTTAAAAGTTGGGATGGCTCCGTTACTCTTAATGACTTCAGCAGCCAGCTTGTCTAACTCGGCGGTTGTTACGCCAGGCACACAGTGCGGTTGGAGTTCTTTGAACACCAAAGCGACAATGTGTCCGGCTTCCCGCATCAACTCAATTTCACGCATCGATTTGCGTATGATCATCGCTGATCCACCTCGCGGAAAATGACGTTGATTTTCTTAAACAGCTCGTCGACACCAAGTAGGCCGTCAACTTCATGAAGAAGCCCTTCCTGGCGATAGAATTCTTCGAGCGGTTTGGTATCTTTGTAATAAACACTGAGACGGGTCTTTAACGCTTCGACGGTATCGTCCTTGCGTTGATATAGTTCTCCGCCACAGATATCGCAAACTCCTTCAACCTTTGGCTTTAGAGTTTCAACGTGATAGGGGGCTCCGCAGTTGCGGCATACCCGCCGGCCGCTAATCCGACGAATAAGTTCATCCTTATCGCAGGAAAAGTTAATGACGCCACTAATTGGGGAATGTAACTCGGAAGTTAGTTCCTTAAGAGCCTCAGCTTGCGGAAGAGTCCGGGGAAAGCCATCAAGTAAATATCCATGTTGGCAATCCGCTTTCGATAAACGTTCCTTAACTAAGCCAATCGTCACTTCATCGGGAACAAGTCGTCCTTCGTTGATATAGCCGGCCGCTTCTTTTCCAAGCGGAGTACCGGCTTTGATGGCTTCCCGGAACATATCTCCGGTTGAAATATGAGGGATTCCGTAAGCTGCAATCAACTTTTTGGCCTGGGTGCCTTTACCGGCTCCTGGGGGCCCCATCAAGATAATGTTTAGCATATTAGAATATTCCTCCTCCCGGACGGATAACTTCATCGAAGCTCTTTCCGGCAATTAGTCCATCAATTTGGGTGTTAAGTTCAATTGCAACACCAACAACGATGATTAACCCCGTTCCACCTAAAGCCATGCTTTGGTCGGGAACAATTTTCAGTAAAACAAGAGCAATTGGTAACGCTGCGACTAGCGCAAGTGAAATCGCACCAATAACCGTAATCCGGTTGACCACTTTACCAACATAGCGTTCGGTTTCATTTCCAGGACGAATTCCCGGAATATATGAACCATTCTTCTGAAAATTCTCCGCCAATTTCTCGGGGTTGATTTGAATCTTCGCGTAGAAGAAGGTAAATAGTACAACTAAGAATATATAAATAATAAATCCCCATGGCATCTGCCAAGTAGTATCGTTAAACCAAGGCATTTTAACTAGCGAAGAGGTCGAGAAGACCTTCAGCCATTCAGCGCTGGTGTCCGCTCCAGTAATGAAGCTAACAATAACCTGGGGAGCCGTCATAATTGAAGAAGCAAAGATGACTGGAATAACCCCACTTGCATTTACCTTAATTGGTAAGAAACTAGCTTTGGCATATTTAGCCATCTGTCCGCCTTTTCCAGCATTCTGAACTGGTATACGACGTTGCGAACTTTCAATAAATGTAATAAAAGCAATAATAATAAGAAAGGCCAATAGATAGATTCCAAACTGAAGAGCTCCGGTTAGAATTCTTTCCGTCGTCTGACCAAATTTAGCCGCCAGCCATTGTGAATAGGCACTCCGAATTTGATTTGGCAAGGAGACAACAATACCGGCAAAGATAATCATTGAGATACCATTGCCAATACCTTTTGTCGTAATCTGATCGCCAAGCCACATTGCTAGCATTGTTCCTGCTAACATGACCGTCACAATATAGGCATAGCCCCAGAACGATGTATCAGCCAGCGTAATATAACTGCTGTTTTCCATCGTTTTAATAATGCCATATGCTTGAACCGCACCGAGCATCAAAGTCAGATAACGGGTAGCCATTTCCAATTTTTTCCGGCCGTATTGCCCTTGCTTACTCAATTCAGTAAGCGCGGGAAGCACGTCCATGGTTAAGAGTTGAACAATAATTTGAGCCGTAATGTAAGGCGAAACGCCAAGGGCGAAAATCGAGAAATTCTGCAAAGTTCCACCACCGAGCATATTCATCAAACTTAAAGCGTCACTGTTCGCAAAAGAGAAATTATCGATGTTCACCCCAGGAACGGTAATCGCCGCTCCAATCCGGAAAACAAGTAAAATCATTATTGTGAAAAAAATTCGATCCACAATTTCTTTATTCTTAAAAATGGCTGCCAGTTTTTTCATATCAGATTACCTCAGTCGAACCACCGGCTGCTTTGATGGCCGCTTCGGCCGAGGCCGAGAATTTGTTGGCCTTGACGGTTAATTTCTTTTCAATTTTTCCATTGCCAAGAATTTTGACACCGTCAAATTCTTTTTTAACTAATCCCGCTTCTACAAGTTCGGTTGGAGTAATTGTTGCTCCATCCGCAAAACGGTTTAAGTCAACAAGATTAACTATCGCATAGGTCGTTCCCGCATTGTGGAATCCACGCTTTGGTAACCGCCGGAATAAAGGATTTTGACCGCCTTCAAAACCGAGACGAGTATATGACTTACTACCACGTGAATTTTGACCTTTGTTACCAGTTCCGCCGTTTTTGCCTAAGCCCGATCCCGGACCCCGGCCACGGCGAGTACGCTTACTACGCGCACCATCGTTATAAACGAGTTCATTTAGTTTCATGATTTGCACCTCCTAGGTAAATGAGAGAAAGTCCTTAAGGACTATTTCCCCCGGAGCGCCTTCACTTGCGCGTAGGATTTAAGGTTATCAAGTCCATTGGTTGTCGCCCGAAGAATGTTGAGCGGTTGCCGTGAACCGTAAACCTTTGAATAGACGTTACGAATACCTGCAAGTTCCAAGATAGCCCGCACAGGTCCGCCAGCGATAATTCCAGTTCCTTCAGGAGCTGGTTTTAAGAATACTTGGCAAGAGCCAAATTTGCCGACAATCTCATGAGCGATAGTATCGCCCTTGACCATTTCGACTTTGTGCATGTCTTTCTTTGCTAACTCCAAACTCTTCTTAATCGCATCCGGCACTTCCGCCGCCTTCGCATTGGCAAAGCCGAATTTGCCCTTGCCATCACCAATGACGACAACGGCTGCGAAACGAAGCCGACGTCCGCCTTTAACGGTTTTCGAAATACGATTAATGGAAACAACCCGCTCTTCGTATTCTTTTACTTCCCGACGAGGACGACGTTGACCACGGCGGTCACCGCGTGAGCGACGATCACCACGAGGAGCACCATGTTGAGCACGGTTGGCTTTAGGAGCCTCTTCGCCACTAGTTTCAGAAACAACTTCTTCACTACCGGCAACTTCGGTTTCTTCAACCAATTCTTTTTTGTCTTCTACCATGTGTTGTTCCTCCTCTTAGAATTCAAGACCGGCTTTTCGGGCGCCTTCTGCGAGCGCCTTCACGCGACCATGATAGACATAGCCGCCCCGATCAAAAACCACTTTCTTAATATTTTTGGCTAAGGCAGCTTTTCCAATTGCCTCACCGACGAGTTCAGCCGCTTCCGCGTTGCCGCCATTTTCAAGTTTTAAACTGAGTGAACTGGCCGCTGCTAAGGTAACACCTTTAACATCGTCAATTAACTGAGCCTCAATGTGCTTGTTGCTACGGAAAACACATAGGCGTGGAGCCGAAGCCGTTCCCGAAATTTTCGCCCGCACACGAACGTGCCGACGCATCCGGATGACATTTTTAGATTCTTTATTAATCATACCTAATTTTTCTCCTCTCGCCTATTACTTTTTACCGGCGCGTTTTCCTTCACGCCGTAAGATATACTCGCCTTGATAACGGATTCCCTTACCTAGGTAAGGTTCTGGTGGCCGAACACCACGAATTGTCGCTGCTGTTTGACCAACTGATTGACGGTCAATACCTTCAACCCAAACTTCGGTTGCAGATTTGACGATAATGCTTGTTGTAGCTTCTTTGGGAGCGATGAAGACTGGATGGCTGAAGCCAATATCAAGTCGAACATTCTTTCCATCTTGAGTCGCTTTAAAACCGATACCTTCAATTTCAAGGACTTTTTTAAATCCTTGACTGACACCAACAATCGCGTTGTGTAAGAGAGCCCGGGTTGTGCCGTGATTCTCGCGATTTTGCTGATCGTCATTGGCCCGTTTGACATAAATTTGTGTGCCTTCTTCAACCACCGAAATATTTTCCGGGATCCGCACAACCAATTCGCCTTTGGCGCCTTTGACGGAGGCGACATTGTCCGATACGCTAACGGTTACACCCGCCGGCACATCGATGACTTTGTTTCCAATACGTGACATGTGAGTTTCTCCTCTTTACCACACATAGGCAATGACTTCGCCGCCAATTCCTAAGGAACGGGCTTTCTTGTCGGTCATCAAACCTTGTGATGTAGATATAATGGCAATTCCTAATCCCTTTAAGACGCGCGGTAATTTTTCTTTCGAAACATTGACACGAAGTCCTGGCTTAGAAATTTTCTTTAATCCGGAGATAACCCGGATACCGCCGTCGCCATATTTTAGACCGACGGTTAAATTCTTCTTCACTTCACCTTCGACTTTGTAATCAACGATGAAGCCTTCTTCTTTTAATATTTTCGCAATTTGTGCTTTCATCCGGCTGTTCGGCATGGAAACCGATTCATAATGGAGCGCGTTCGCGTTCCGGATCCGGGTAAGCATATCCGCGATTGGGTCTGTCATACTCATTCTCAGTTTCCTCCTTACCAACTGGACTTCTTCATGCCTGGAATTTCGCCTTTGTACGCAAGTTCGCGTAGGCAAATCCGGCAGAGGCCAAATTTCTTATAGACACTGTGAGGACGCCCGCAGCGTTGGCAGCGAGTGTATTCCCGAACTTTAAACTTCTGTGGCCGGCTTTGCCGAACCTTAATTGATGTTTTCGCCATTCTGTGGTTCCTCCTTACTTATGGAAAGGCATGCCTAGTTGTTCAAGCAAGGCATACGCTTCTGCATCGGTCTTCGCCGTAGTGACGATGACGATATCCATACCCCGAATTTTACTTACTTTATCGTAGTTAATTTCTGGGAAGATCAATTGTTCCTTAACACCAAGAGTATAATTACCACGGCCATCAAAAGCGTTTTTGCTTACGCCTCGGAAGTCACGGACTCGAGGAAGTGCAATGGAGAATAACTTGTCGATAAAGTCATACATCCGAACACCGCGAAGAGTAACCTTACATCCGATTGATTGTCCCTCACGTAGTTTGAAGGAGGCAATTGATTTCTTTGCCTTTGTCACTACTGGGGCTTGACCGGTAATATCCGCTAATTCACGGACGGCATCTTCAAGCGCTTTGGCATTAACCGTAGCGTCGCCGACACCGATATTGATAACAACCTTCTCTAGCGCAGGAACATTCATAACCGAACTATAGTTGAATTTCTTCACTAATTCAGCCACAACTTCTTCCTTATAACGCTTTGCAAGGCGATTAACGATTTGCGCTTTAGGAGCTGCTTTTTTAGCCGCTTTCTTAGGAGCTGCTTTTTTCACTTCTTTAACCGCTTCTTTTACTTCAACTTCTTTGGCCGCTTTGGGAGCCGCCGCCTTTTTAGCAGCCGGTTTCTTAGCGGTGGTCTTGGTGGCCGCTTTTTTGGCGGTAGTCTTTACTTCTTTTTCTTCTGCCATATTAACGGTCCTCCTTAATCCAATTTCGCGCCGCTTTTTGCGACCCGAACTTTATTTCCGTCTTTATCAACACTGATTTTAACCCGGGTGGCTTTTTTGGTCTTGGGATCAACTACCGCAACATTACTAACATGAAGCGGAACGTAGATTTCAAGAATAGAACCCTCTGGATTTTTTTGAGTTGGTTTCTTATGTTTCTTATGAACATTAACACCTTCAACAACAACTTTCTCCAATTTTGGATAAACGCGTTGAACGATTCCTTCTTTGCCTTTATCGCTTCCCGCGATAACGATGACTTTGTCACCTTTTTTGATTTTCATCATGTGCGTTTCTCCTTATAGAACTTCCGGAGCCAAAGAGATAATCTTCATTGCTCCTTCGCCTTTTTCTCGAAGTTCGCGGGCAACCGGACCAAAGACCCGGGTTCCCACTGGGGTGCCATCGTCATTAATTAAGACAACAGCATTGTCATCGAAGCCGATGGTTGAACCGTCAGCCCGTTGAATTGGCTTAACTGTTCGAACGATGATACCTTTAACGATATCCGACTTTTTAACTTTTCCATTTGGTGAAGCGACTTTGACTGCGCAAAGAACGATATCACCGATGGTTGATGATTTCCGAGTGCTGCCTCCGTATAAATTGAAGACACGGACGGACCGGGCACCAGAATTATCCGCAACCACCAAGTTTGTTTCTTTCTGAATCATGACCTGTCCTCCTTACTCGTTTACTTCATGAGCAATTTCTTCATCCACGGCTTGCTCTTCCGCTAAGGCTTCTTTAACTGAAATATCAGCTTTGGTAAGAACCTTGACCAACCGCCAGCGCTTTAGAGCGCTGAGAGGGCGGGTAGCGGCAATTAAGACTAAATCGCCTTCTTTGGCTACGCCATTCTCATCATGAGCATAATATTTCTTTCCGTATTTCACCCGCTTACCGTACTTAGGATGGCGCTTGTGGGTTTCAACGGAGACCACGATGGTCTTATTCATTTTGTCGCTAACGACTTCCCCAATCATCTGACGGGGACTTTTACGTGTTTCTTCCATAACCGGTCCTCCTATTTAATACCCAATTCCCGTTCTCTAATAACGGTATTGGTCCGGGCAATATCTTTCCGAACCCGAGTGATTTCTTTGCCATTTTCAAGTTGGCCAACTGCTTGCTTCCGCCGGAGGTTGAATAATTCTTCTTTTAAGGAATAAAGCTTCGCGGCTAAATCTTGATCAGTTAATTCACGAATTTCGCTGATTTTCATAATTATTTACCCTCCTTCCGGGCGACAACGCGGGTTTGGACGGGAAGTTTATAAGCAGCTAAGCGGAGTGCTTCGCGAGCTTGTTCTTCCGGAACGCCGCCAATTTCGAACATTACTGTTCCCCGTTTGACGACGGCAACCCAGCTATCTGGTGAACCTTTACCGGAACCCATACGGACTTCGGCAGGTTTTTTCGTTTTGGCAAGTTGTGGGAAGATTCTAATCCAAATCTGGCCACTTCTTTTGGTATATGAACTGAGAACGATACGAGCACTCTCAATTTGGCGGTTGGTAATGTAATTACCATTTAAAGCTTGGAGACCGAACTCACCAAAGTTGACTTCGGTGCCAGCTTTTGCCTTGCCTTCATAAGACAAAGTATGCGGGCGACGATACTTAACGCGTTTTGGTTGTAACATTTCGATTACTCTCCTTTCGCTTTATTCTCTTTTTTGCTGGGTAGAATTTCACCGCGGCAAATCCACACTTTGACGCCGAGACGTCCATAAGTTGTGTGGGCTTCGGCTAAAGCATAATCGATATCGCTCCGAAGAGTATGAAGAGGAATAACTCCTTCTTTATATCCTTCACTACGAGCAATTTCCGCTCCGCCTAACCGACCGCTAACTAAGGTACGAATACCTTTAGCTCCAGCTTTACGAACCCGTTGAATCGCTTTCTTTTGCGCAATACGGAAGCTAGCACGCTCCTCTAATTGCTTGGCGATCGACTGGGCAACTAAATTGGCATCAAAATCTGGATTCTTGACTTCAACCACGTCGATCCGGAGAGTTCCAGTTTTGACTAGTTTAGCAAGTTCTTTCTTGATGCGATTAATGTTAGCTCCATCTTGTCCGATTACCACACCAGGACGAGCAACGAAAACACTAACATTAACTGAATATCCACTTTCAGCAGTGTTGACTCTTTCGATTTCAACATGTGAGAGAAGAGCGTCTTTAAGGTTTTTGGTAAGATAACGGCGAATGACGATATCCTCCGCAAGGAAGGAAGCGAAATGTTGCTTGTTAGCAAACCAACGTGAACTCCACTGCCGATTGATACCAATCCGCATTCCAACTGGATTAACTTTTTGTCCCATTGATTATTCCTCCTACTCTCTTTCCTTGACCACAGCGGTAATGTGGCATGTTCTCTTCACTAAACCCGAAGCCGATCCTTTGGCCCGAGGCATAAATCTTTTAAGCCGTGCTCCCTCATTGGCATAAATCGCTGCAATGTAGAGCTTGTCGGCTTCCATCTCGAAATTGTTGGTTGCGTTAGCTGCTGCGCTCTTGATGACCTTTGCCACTTGCGAGGAAGCAGAACGATTGACATTAGCGAGAATGCCAAGGGCTTCGTTGACCGCTTTGCCACGAACTAAATCGATAACAAGACGGACCTTGCGGGGGGTAATCCGCACAGTTTTAGCTGTTGCTGTAGCTTCCGTAACCGGAGTTTTTTCCGGAGCGGATTCCACTTTTTTGGCTTCAGTTTTCTTTTCTTTCTTTGCCATGTGTCATTCTCCTTTACTTCTTAGACGTCGCTGCCGCGGCGGCCTTATCTTCAGCTGTATGTCCAGTATGTCCTTTAAAGGTTCTCGTCGGAGCAAATTCGCCAAGTTTATGACCGACCATATCTTCCGTGACGTACACGGTGATATGTTCGTGACCATTATAAACCGCAAAGGTATGTTCCACGAATGACGGGAAGATGGTTGAACGACGGGACCAAGTCTTAATAATTTCTTTTTTGTTCGCTTTGTTGAGTTCATCAACTTTCTTTAATAAGTAGGCATCAGCGAACGGGCCTTTTTTCAAACTACGAGCCATTTCATTTTCCTCCTTTACGATTATTTGCCATTACGCCGGCGCACAATTAGCCGGGTTGAGGACTTCTTTTGTTTCCGAGTCTTAACACCTAAGGCACGCTTGCCCCAAGGAGTCCGAGGAGCATCACGACCGACTGGTGATTTACCTTCACCACCACCGTGAGGGTGATCATTCGGGTTCATAACTGAACCACGAACAGTTGGGCGCATACCTTTCCAACGATTTTTACCAGCCTTACCTAAATTAATAAGGTTGAATTCTTCATTGCCTACCGAGCCAATAGTTGCCCGGCAAGCTCCCAATACTTTACGAACTTCGCCTGATTGAAGACGGAGAATAACATATTTTCCTTCTTTACCAAGAATTTGAGCGCTTGTTCCAGCCGCACGGCACATTTGTCCGCCTTTGCCAGGAGCAAGTTCAATGTTATGAATTAAAGTACCTTCAGGGATATTTACTAGAAGCATGGCGTTTCCAACTTTAACGTCAGTCGCCTCGCCACTGATAATTTCCGTTCCAACCGCCATATCTTTAGCAGCGAGAACATAGCGCTTTTCACCGTCTGCATAAACAGCAAGAGCGATGTTGGCATTACGATTTGGATCGTATTCGATTGCAACAATCTTAGCGACGATTCCATCTTTATTGCGCTTGAAGTCAATTAACCGATATTTGCGCTTATGGCCACCGCCGATGTGACGAGTGGTAATCTTTCCGGTATTGTTCCGGCCACCGCTTTTCGAAAGAGAAACGGTAAGATTTTTTTCAGGAGCGCGTTTGGTAACTTCTTCAAACGTCGAATTGGTCATATTGCGCCGCGACGGAGTGTACGGCCGATAATTACGAATTGACATTTCTTTTTTCTCCTATATTTGCCTTATGGCTTATTCTTTGAAGAGATCGATGGCTTCGCCTTCGGCGACTTGCACGATCGCTTTCTTATAACCTGGAATGCGGCCTTCATAACGGCCACCCCGGCGAGTTTTATTCGCCCGGACATTAGCAATGTTGACGCCTTCAACTTTGACGCCGAATACCGCCTCAAAAGCTAACTTAATTTCCGTTCTATTACTGGAAGCGGGAACTTCAATGGTAACCTTGTTTTGAGCTTGCATTAAAGCCATAGTCTTCTCGGTAATAACCGGACGAACAATCGTATCGAATTGCTTAATAGTCGCCTTGGAAGTTTTAACAACTTCAGCAACTTCTACTTTCTTTTTTGCCATTATTTAAGCCCTCCTTCGAGATCTTTAAGTTCTTCTTTCAAGAAGACAACTTTGTCAGCATTGAGAAGGTCATAAACCGCCACATTGGTCTTGTCGACTAATTTGACGAAGGGAAGATTGCGAACGGCTAAGGCAAGATTGTCGTTTTCCGCCACTAAAAGAATTTTGCCTTCGGCAGCGATAGCCTTTAGAAAGGAAACCGCCGATTTGGTTTTGCTATCTTCAAATTTGACACTGTCAACAATGATTAAGTCTTTAGCCGCCGTTTTAAGCGATAAGGCGCTGCGGAGTGCTAAAGCATGCGCAGATTTATTTTGGCTTAAAGCATAGTTTTGATTGCCATCTGGAGTGTGGACTTTTCCACCACCGACCCAAATGGTTGAACGACTACTGCCAGCACGGGCACGACCCGTACCCTTTTGCCGCCAAGGCTTTTTGCCACCACCGGAAACTTCACTCCGGTACTTGGTTTTGGCTGTTGCTTGGCGTTTATTTGACTGATAGGTCTGAACGGCATCAAACATAACTTGATTATTTGGCTCGATACCAAATACTTCGCCGGCCAGACGGACAGTTGTTGTTTTCTCGCCCGTTTGACTAACAACCGGGTAAGAAATGGTTTTAATTTTTTCTTCTGCCATCTTGGTGTCCTCCTTCAATTACTCTGCGGACCGATTGATAATCGGTTTCGCAACTTTTGGATTGCCCTTTTGTTCTTTAACCGCACTGCGAATTGTAACGAGTGACTTCTTTGGTCCTGGGAGCGCGCCTTTGATAAGAATGGCGTTCTTCTCTGGGAGTACATCGACGATTAACAGATTAAGAACAGTAGTTTGTTGGTTGCCAGAATGTCCGGCAGCTTTCTTTCCAGGGTGAATCTTAGCATCAGTACGGCCGTTGGTTCCGGTGGAACCGCTGGTGCGATGGAAGCCTGATCCATGACCCTTAGGTCCAATTGTGAAGTGCCAGCGCTTAATGCGGCCGGTAAATCCGCGGCCTTTGCTCACGCCTGTAACATCAACGATTTCGCCTTTGGCAAATAAATCACAATTAATTTGTTCGCCAACCTGAAATTTAGCTAACTCATCGCCTTTAAGTTCGGCAAGTTCATACTTTGGAGTAGTGTTCGCTTTTGCAAAGATACCCTTTTCCGCCTTATTAGCACGTGATTCTTTCTTTTCTTCATAACCGACTTGAACAGCTTCATAGCCGTCCTTTTCAATAGTCTTGATTTGGGTGACAACGTTCGGTAAGACTTCGACGACCGTTACTGGATACATCGTTCCGTCTTCGGCGAACACCTGGGTCATTCCCATTTTACGTCCGAGAATTGATTTCATGATGTCCTGCCTCCTTACAGTTTAATATCGATATCAACACCGCTGGGTAAGTCGAGCCGACGAAGAATGTCGACGGTCTCTTTGGTTGGATTGACGATGTCAATTAACCGCTTATGGGTTCTGATTTCGAATTGTTCCCGAGCGTCCTTGTATTTGTGAACTGCTCGTAAAATAGTATAGACTTGCTTCTCCGTTGGAAGCGGAATCGGTCCGACGATGGTCGCACCTGATTTTTTCGCTGAGTCAATGATCTTTTCAACGCTCGCATCAAGGAGCTGATGATCATAGGCTTGCAAGCGAACACGGATTTTTTTCGTTTTAGCCATGAATTTGTTCCTCCTACACTTAACTGGCTTTGCCTCTTACGCTCTTTGCGAATTCCCCGACATCCATTCATGACAACGCTCGTGGGTGTGTCGGCAACCTCGCAAATCAACACGTGAAGCAACAGTCAAATCATACGCTCAAGACACCTATGCGTCAAGCAAAAATGCCTATTTATATAATAAAATCAAAATTTTTATGGTTGCTGCTATATTAAAAAAACTCCGCCGAAGCCGAGTTAACAAATAAAAATAATTGCCCATAAAGCGTTATTTATTGTCTGATTCTAGTTCAAAAACAGCATTTGATGATGAATTAATTGCTTCCTCTTTTTGGTTGGCTAGCAGTGTTTTGCGGCGTTTTTCGCCCTCACCATACGTATAAATACATCCGCAATACAATTGATGATAAAGGTTGTATTCAGTAACCATCTTGTCGCGTAATTCTTGCCCGCCTGCCTTTTTAAAATCACTAAAAAAATATTTGGTAATGCTATGTTCTTTCTCAAGTTCAGCCCCAATGGCGTTTAATATTTGCGAATCTTTTTGGCGGGATATAGTCATAACCGTTGTAAAGAAATCATAGCCTTCCTTCTCGGCAAAGTTATAAGTCTCTTCCATTCGCGCCCGATAACAAACAAAGCAACGCCTTCCTCCCTCTTTTTCTTTTGCAAGCGGGGCAAGAAACTTTTCGGTGTAATTAACATTGTCATATTTGGGAACGACAATGTTAACTTTATAATGAAAATTGCGTTCAAAATCGAGCAAAAAATGCTCTAATTCCTCTAGTCGTCTTTGAAATTCAAACTGGGGATAAATATTTGAATTATTGAAATATACCGTTACATCGAAATACTGCGTCAAAAAAACTAACGGGCTGGTGGAGCAAGGTCCACAGCAAACATGCATTAAAATACGCGGCCGTTTATGATCGTTTTTGATTTTTTCAATGATAGTTAGTGATTTTTGATAGTAATTAATCTTTCCCGCCATATATAAACATCGCGTCTCCAAAAGAAAAGAAACGATATCCACTCCTTACAGCATGATTATAGCACTCCAAAATAAATTCCCGACCCGCTAGTGAACTAACGAGCATAACTAATGTTGACTTAGGGAGATGAAAATTTGTAATAAGAGCATCAATGCCAAGAAATTTATACCCCGGTGTTATAAAAAGATTGGTCGATCCACTGCAGCCAACGAAACGTCCATATTTTTGCATCACCGCTTCTAAAGTTCTAGTTGAGGTCGTTCCAATGGCAATAATTCTTCGTCCTTCGCTTTTGGCCTTGTTTAATTTTTCCGCCACATCCTCTTCCATCGAATAGTATTCCGAATGCATGATATGGTCTTTAGTATCCTTAACTTTTACGGGGCGAAAAGTCCCCAAGCCAATGTTAAGTGTAATATCGTAAACTTCGATCCCTTTCGCCTTAATGCGCGCGAATAACTCGTTTGTAAAATGAAAACCTGCCGTTGGCGCGGCCGCTGATCCCTCAACCTTAGCATAGACGGTTTGATAGGAGGCGTACTTTTCCGCACTGTCTTGAATGTATGGAGGTAAAGGAATCGTTCCCAAGTGCTCGAGAATTTCCATAAACACCCCATCGAATTTAAAATTTAAATGCCGGATTCCTTCATCAAATGAGCCGATGCATTTGGCGGTAAGTAACAATCCATCGCCAAACGCTAATTCTGTTCCCACTTTTACCGCTTTGGCGTTTCCCAACAAGCACTCCCAAGTCGAATGATCAAGCTGCCGTAGCAATAAAACCTCAACTCGAGCACCTGTCGGTACTTTTGTTCCAATTAAGCGCGCAGGTATGACTTTTGTATTATTTCGGACTAATACATCTCCCGGTTTTAAATAATCGATGATGTCATAGAAATGCTTATCTTCATATGTTTTATCAAAAAAATTAGCTACCAATAATCGAGATTCATCGCGTTTCTGCTCAGGAAATTGCGCAATTTGCGATTCAGGAAGATAATAGTCAAACAAATCAATATCCATATTTAAAAGCCTCTTTCGTCGCCATATTGGGCAAGAATTTTATTCTTATATTCAAGAAAACAATCATTTTTTATCGCTTCACGAGCTCCCTCCATAATTCGAATTAAAAACCGCAAATTATGAATGCTTAAAAGTCTTTTTCCAAACGCTTCATCCGTAACGTAAAGATGGCGAAGATATGCACGAGAATAATTACGACAAGTATAACAATCGCATTCTGGATCAAGCGGAGTGAAGTCGTCTTTATATTGGGCTTTGCGAATGTTAATTCTTCCTTGGGAGGTCATCAAAGTTCCATGACGGGCAATGCGGGTAGGAAGAACGCAATCCATCATATCAATTCCTCGAGCAACACCTTCCAAAATATAATCCAAAGAACCTACTCCCATAAGATAGCGAGGCTTGTCTTCTGGTAAGTAAGGAAGCGTCATATCCAGCATATCAAAACAAACTTGCTTGGGTTCGCCGATAGAGGTTCCCCCGATGGCATAGCCTGGAAAACCCATCTTCACCAGTTCCTCGGCGCAGTGCCGACGAAGATCAGGAAAAGAACTTCCCTGAACAATTCCAAAAAGAGCTTGATCTTGACGTTTATGGGCATCAAGTCCCCGTTGCGCCCAACGAAGAGTGCGTTCGGTTGATTGCTTGGCATAAGAGTAATCAGCCGGATAATGAATACATTCATCAAATGACATAATAATATCCGCACCCAGTTTTTCTTCAATTTCGATAGCTCTTTCTGGCGAAAAAAACAGTTTATCTCCATTGAGATGATTTTTAAAAGCCACTCCTTCTTCACTAATTGAGCGATTTTCCGCAAGTGAAAATACTTGGAAACCACCCGAGTCGGTTAAAATTGGTCCCGACCAATTCATAAACTGATGCAGTCCGCCTGCTTGAGCAACTATATCTTCCCCAGGCCGGATTGACAGATGATATGTGTTGGCAAGAATTACGCCTGCCGCCATATCTTTAAGTTCTTCTGGAGATATCGTTTTTACAGTCGCCAAAGTTCCAACCGGCATAAACATCGGTACTTCTACCACACCATGCGGAGTATGCAAAAGACCATATCTAGCCTTCGAATTTTTGTCTACATGTAGTATTTCTAAATAAAAATCCTTCATTTAAACCTCATTTATTTATTCGCCGAGAACGTAGTAAACGGTGAAAGTATTGATTTTGACTAAGAGGATAAAAAATTAGTAACCCGATGACCATTACTGTCGCTTCCCCAATTGCCACCTGACCGGCACTAAGCCAAAAGGGCAATCCCAGTACGTAATATAGTTCTAATCCAACGACCGGAGCATTGATTAACACTGGAAAAATGCTAGCAATCCACAATCGCTTTGAATAGACGACCAGAAGTGAACTGACAATTGTGGCTCCCGTCCCAAAAATCATGTCCGGAATCTGCATGGGTGAAAAATAATTACTAATAAGACATCCAAGGCTTACGCCTATCACATATTTCGGATTGAAGAAACATAGTAGAACTAGAATCTCGGCTATTCGGAATTGAATTCCTAAATAAGAGAAACCAGAAGTAACGATGGTTACGACCGCATAGGCTGCGGCAATCATCGCGTTGTCCGTGAAATCACGGATTGTCATTTTGCTCATAAAAAAATCTCCTTGTTTTCTTGAAGGTGGTTAAGCAAGGACAACACCTTCGTCTGAAATAAGACTAGCAACTATCAAGCGAATGTCAACAATATAATGCTGCTAAATGCGCTTTTTTAACTCCTCTAAAACCAACTGACTGGCCAATTTCGGATTGGCCTTTCCTTGACTCTTCTTCATAACTTGACCAACTAAAAATCCCAGTGCCCGATCTTTTCCATTACGATAATCATCAATAGATTGAGCATTGGCCTCCAAAACTTCATTTACGATTGGTAGCAGGAAACTATCATCGCTAATTTGAATCATATGGTTATCATTAGCAATTTTTTCCGGACTATCCAAAGAAAGAAGCATCTTTTCAAATATCTCACGCCCTTGTTTGTTGGAAACCTTGCCGTCATTAATGATATTTACCAAATTGGCTAAGCGCTCAGGTGATATTAAGAATTCCTCAATTTTTATTATCTCACGATTGAGATAGCCACTCACATCGCCAATAATCCAATTGGCCAAAACTTTATAGTTTTTAGTGTATTTAGCGGCTTTATCATAATAATCGGCAATTCCTTGATCCAAAAGCAAAACTGAAATGTCATACTCGCTCAAGCCATAATTTGTAGTAAAACGCTGAACTTTCTCATCGTATAATTCAGGACAAGTATCAATCGCCGTTTTAACAAACTGTTCTGATAAGACAATGGGGGTGATGTTCGGTTCCGTAAAATACTTGTAGTCAACCGCATCAGTTTTAAGGCGCATTCTAATAGTAGCTTTTTCTGTCTCATCATAGCGCCGCGTTTCCTGAATCACTTTTTTGCCGGCGGAAAGAATTTCTTCCTGCCGTTTGACTTCATAATCAAGAGCCCGTTCAATATTGGCAATACTGTTGAGATTTTTTATTTCAACTTTAGTTCCAAATGTTTCGCTACCAACTGGACGTAAGGAAACATTGACGTCGCAACGTAATGATCCCTCTTCCATTTTTCCGTTGCTCACTCCGGAATAAGTGACAATTTCTCTGATCTTCTCGACGTACTTCATCGCCTCGAGACCACTACGAATTTCGGGACGAGAAACAATTTCAATTAGCGGTATGCCCGCCCGGTTATAATCAAGAAGCGTGCAATCGGTTAAATGGTGCTGCATACATGTGTCTTCTTCCATATGTAAACGTTCAATACCGATTCGTTTAACCGCATCATTCACCTTTACTTCCAAATAGCCATCCCGACCAATGGGATGCTTATCCTGGGTAATCTGATAGCCTTTTGGCAAATCACTATAAAAATAATTTTTGCGATCAAAAACAATCGTATGATCTATCGCCATATGTAAAGCATTACTAACTCTTATCGCATTAATTACAGCTTGCTTATTAACCACGGGCATAATTCCCGGGAAAGCCATATCAACTGCATTTACTAGCGAGTTTGGCGCGGCGTTAAAATCAATTGGCGCTGATGAAAACATCTTCGATTTAGTTTTCATTTCAACGTGAATTTCTAGACCAATCACTGCTTCAAAATTCATAATCACTTATCCCTCCCGCTGTACAGTCCTTTAAGGCCAGTTAATCTTTCAGCCTCTAAAGCAATTGACAAAACAGTTCCTTCTTCAAAAGGACGTCCCATAATGTTAATGCCTAGAGGCATCCCTTTTTCTATTGATAAGGGGATAGTAATTGATGGTAGTCCAGCAAAATTTCCCAATGCTAAATGATTGTCAGCAACAAGATAAGTATCCGATAATTTATCAGCATCCTCATGAAATAGTGGGGCAATGGATGGCGCGGCTGGAAGAATAATTGAATCATTATCGACAAGAATCGAATTAACTGCATCCACAATTAATTTTCGAGCCTTTTGTGCCCTTAAGAACAGTACTTCTTGATTTTCCTTCATCAGTGCGAAACTGCCGATGACAAAGCGTCGCTTGATAAGCTCGGAGAAGCCTTTTGTTCGAGCATTGGTCATAACTTCTTCATAGGTGTTTCCGCCGAAACGGGGGCCAAATTTAACCCCGTCAAGATTGGCATTATTACTCGTGGCCTCCGCACAGGAAATAACAATATATGTCGGATAGATGGCATTGAGAAGTTTAGCATCCATTTTGACATGATTAATATGCGCTCCTTCAGCCACCAATTTATCCAGCAAGGAATTAAAATCATTAAGGTTTTGTTTATCTTTAATTGAACTAACTATATTGTCGATAACAGCTAATTTTTTCCCCTTAACTCCCGAAAAAGAAGAACTATATTTTTCCACTTTTCTTGAAGAGGAAGTAGCATCCTTCTCATCACGACCCGCTAAAACTTCCAGCGCCAAAGCAGCGTCAAGTACGGAGCGGGTAAAATATCCGACATGATCAAGGGAGGGAGCAAACGGAAAAAGACCAAAACGGGAAATCCGTCCCCATGTTGGTTTAAAACCGACCAAGCCACCAAAAGAAGCTGGTTTACGAACTGAATCACCGGTGTCTGATCCCAAAGCAAAAGGAACTATTCCTGCAGCAACTGCCGCTGCCGAACCACAAGAAGAGCCACCCATTATTCGCTCATGCTTCTGATCCCATGGGTTATAGGTGATGCCTTTATGACCCGTTGTTCCGCTACCGCCCATCGCTAGTTCATCAAGCGTGGTTTTGCCAATCAAAACCGCTCCTTGTTTCTTAAGACGAGCGATCACTTCCGCATCAAAAACGGGACGATAGCCATTTAATATATCTGAACTAGCCGTACTTTCAACATTCTTTGTTGAGTAGTTATCTTTTACTAAAACCGGAATTCCCCAAAAAGGAGCATCCACTTGAGGTTCACCTAGGCTTGATGCCACCTCCAGTGCTTCGTCTTCCATAGAGGCTTCTAAAACATTGTTTTTATCTTCCTTTAAAAGCCGGATTGCTTCTTGAGCAAGTTCTAAGGGAGTTACTTCCTTTTTAACCAGTAAATCGTGAAGTTCGGCTACAGAATAAAGTGAATATTTTTCCATAATCAGCCTACCACCTTTGGAAGTTTGATTTGATTATCAAGTACTTCGGCTGCGTTACGAAGCACCTCTTTTACGGGAAGCGGGTCCGTAGGTTCATCCTCCCGCATAAAGTCGGTTTCACTTGCAAAAGGAAAGGTCATCGGCTGGGCATCGTCTACCCCATCAATATGTCCAATTAAATCCATCTGCCGGGTAATGATTTTAAACTCTTCAAAGAGCTTAGCATATTGTTCATCGCTCATATCAAACATCAATCTTTGAGCGGCATCTTTTAAAACATCAATTGTAATTTCTTTCATGCAAAATCCTCTACATTCCTAAATGAGATATAAATTCGTCTTCATCCATCGTAAGCACGCCTAATTTTTGTGCCTTGTCCAGCTTGCTTCCTGCTTCACTTCCATAAATGACAACATCAGTTGCTTTGGAGACACTTCCGCTGACATGAGCCCCGAGATTTTCCAACATTTCCGTTGCTTCCCGTCGGCCATATTTTTCAAGTGTTCCCGTCAAAACAACCGTTTTATTTGAAAAGAAGGAGTCGCTTCGAACGGTTGGCCCTAAATAATTCATATTTACGCCAACATTATCAAGTTCTTTAATCATTGCCTTATTATGCTCGTCATGGGCATAGTCAATAATTGATTGGGCAGCCACTGGTCCGATATCATCAATCGAACATAGTTCATCATACTCCGCTTCCAACAATCGATTAAGTGATAAATATTTAATTGCAAGAATTTTGGCGGTTTTCTCCCCTATTTCGCGGATTCCGAGGCCAAATATAAGCCGCTCAAGTGACTGATTCTTAGATGCTTCAATAGCCAAAAGAAGATTATCAATCGATTTATGAGAAAAACCATCCATTTCAATAATGGCTTCGCGGTGATCACTTAGATGGTAAATACTTGGAATATCAACTAAAAACCGCTCATTGAAGAAAAGCTCGATTATTTTTTCTCCCAGCCCATCAATATCCATAGCCGGGCGAGATGCAAAATGTATTAGCGCCTCAACATTTCGCGCCGGGCAATGTTCGTTGGGACAAAAATGCATTGCTTCAATTTTTATTAATGGTGTGCCGCATTCTGGGCAGTGGCTGATCATCGCAAAAGGTTTTTCATCACCTGTTCTTTTTCCCAAGGAAACTCCAACCACCTCGGGAATAACATCGCCGGCTTTTCTTAAAATAACCTGATCGCCAACTCGAAGTTCACGTTCTAAAATAAAGTCCTCATTATGTAAAGTTGCTCTTTGAACTAGCGATCCTGCTACGCGCACGGGAGAAAGAACGGCATTAGGAGTTATTTTTCCAGTTCTTCCCACAGTAAAAATAATATCCTTTAAGGTGGTAGTGACCTCTTCGGGAGGAAATTTATAAGCAATGGCCCACCGAGGAGTCTTGGCGGTATATCCAAGGACATCCCAATCATCAATGTTATCGACTTTAACAACGATGCCATCAATATCATAAGCAAGCGTTGGCCGCTTTAAAGTATATTCTTTGATATAATCTAAAACCTCTTCAATTCCATTACAGATTCTTCGCTCAGGGTTTGTTCTAAAACCAAGTTTTTGAATATAATTAAGGGCTTCGCTATGCGAATGAATTTTGAATTCGTCAGCATTAACGAAATAATACCAATAAGCATCTAATTTTCTTGAAGCCGCAACAGAACTATCAAGGTTACGAATACTTCCGGCTGCAGCATTACGAGCATTGGCAAAAAGAGGTTTTCCATCGTTGCTTTGAAGCCGGTTCAATTCGTTCAAAGAGGCTTTCGGCATATAGACTTCCCCTCTAACTTCCAAGGGGGCGCTTACAGATATTTTGGTTGGTATGGACTTGATTGTAATGACGTTGCTAGTGACATCTTCACCAACATCGCCATCGCCTCTAGTAGCAGCATAATTAAGTCGCCCGTTCCCATAATCAAGGCTCATTGCCAGGCCATCAATCTTCATTTCGGCCATATATTTAATTGGCCGATCTGTGCCTAATAATTCTTTTACCCGATGATCGAAGTCAATCATTTCGTCTTCATTAAAAGCATTAGCCAGCGATATCATCCGCCGCTTATGCTTTACTTTTTTGAACTCGCTTATCACTTGCCCACCTACCCTTTGGGAAGGTGAAAGCGCATCGTAGGCTTCCGGATGTTCTTTTTCTAGCATCGTAAGTTCATTCATGAGCCGATCATATTCGGCATCACTAACTGATGGATTATCTAGCACATAGTATTCATAATTAAATTTTTCCAATGTTTCGCGCAACTCTTTTATACGGAGTAAATCGTTCATGAAAGATCACCTTCATTCTTTACCTTTTCTAAAGACGGATGGTTGGCCATCATGCGCTTGCGGCCAACAGTCTCAAAATCGACATCAAGAATACTATTGTCCATAACTTCAATTACCCGCCCGCGGCCAAAGACTTTATGATAAAGATAATCACCTTTTTGCCAGGTTTCACCATTAACTTTTTTCTCTTCTGGCTTAGAAACGCCATTAAACTTTCGCTCCGTAAATAATGGTGTATCATCGCTCAAAGATGAGTGATAGTGACGGTGAATTTCAAAGTCAAGTTTCGCTTCTTTAAAGAAACGACTGGGGATTTTTTTTGCCTGAAGAACATATGAGTAATCGGCATTACAAGATAAATATAATCTTTTTTCTGCTCGAGTAAAAGCCACGTAGCATAGACGTCGTTCTTCCTCAAGTCCAATATAGCCATTTTCCTCTAAGCTGCGGTTGCTGGGAAAAACACCTTCGTTTAGTCCGACTACGAAAACATATGGGTATTCAAGTCCCTTAGCCGTATGAACGGTCATCAATGACACAAAATCTCCGCTTCCCATTTCGTCTTGCGCACTTTGTAAAGTTATATTATTTAGATAATCAATAAAAGTGCCATCTTGATTATTTTTTATATAGTTTAAGGCATCACTAAATAAAGCCTCTATGTTTTCTAAACGTTCAGCTCCCTCTTCTTTATCCTCAACTAAGTAATCAAAATATCCAACTTCCCGAATATATTCACGAAGAATATCAGAAAATATTTCTTGATTGGCAACCAATTTTTTTGCATAAAAATCAATCGTCTTAGCAAGAGAGGTCAGGCTCGTTAATAATTTCTCTCTTAATGAACTTTGAAATTCATCCTTATAAAACAAAAGATATTCCAATAGAGAATACTCATTCTTTCTGGCTTCATCTTTTAGTAAAGCAAGTGACTTTTCACCAACATTGCGACGAGGAACATTAACCACTCTTTCAAAAGATATATCGTCTTTAGCATTAATTAATAAATGCCAGTAAGCAACTACATCTTTAATTTCTTTCCGCTGATAAAAGCGAATACCACCATATATGACATAGGGAATATGCCGGTTAGTAAAAGCCGTTTCAAATGGAAGTGTCAAATAACTCGAGCGATATAATAGAGCTACTTTTTTATAAGAAAAATCTGGGTCAATTGCTTTCAAACCATTGATTTGATCCGCCACCCAAGAGGCTTCTTCATCGCCAGAAAATGTTCGCTTAATAACCACAGGGTTACCCTTTTCATTCTCAGTAAAAAGGTCTTTTTTAACGCGCTTCTTATTGTTGTCAATCAGCCGATTAGCGGCTTCAAGAATACTTTGAGTGGAACGGTAATTGCGATCAAGAATAATGGTTTCTAATGATGGAAACCGTTTATCAATATCAAGGATAATATTTTGATTTGCTCCCCGCCAAGTGTAAATTGTCTGATCGGGATCGCCGACCACATATAGGGCTGTAGTGGGTTTAAGTAGATAGGTTAGAAGCTGGAACTGAACATCATTTGTATCCTGAAACTCATCAATCAAAATATGTTGGTAGCGATCTTGCCATTTAATGCGGGTGGAAGGAAAATCACGAAGAATTTGAATCGCCTTCAATAATAAATCATCGAAATCGAGCATAAACATCGCTGCTAAGCGCGATTCATATAATGACCAAAGGTGGCGACATTCCTTTTCTCGAGGAAAGCGTTCAATTTTGCCCTCTATGTCATCATCCGGATATAACCCCAGCATTTTTTTATTAGAAAGATAAGCTAAGGACAATTTAATAATCTCATCGGATTTTTGATATCCTTCTTCACTGGCTATCGTCTTCATTAGACGCTTTTGATCATCTTCATCTAAAATAGTAAAAGTCGATGGATAGCCAATATTGGTAATCTCCTCGCGTAAAAAACGAGCACAAAAAGAATGAAAAGTCATAACTTTTAAATAGGTGCCCATGTCTTCAGGAATTAGTGTTTTAGCCCGTTCGCGCATTTCATTTGCTACCTTGTTAGTAAAAGTAATCGCGAGTATGTTCCAGGGTCGTACTTTCATTTCTTCAACCAAAAATGCAATACGATAGGTTAAGACCCGAGTCTTGCCACTTCCTGCACCGGCAATTATCCGCACATTTTGTGAGGCTGTGGTTACAGCTTCATATTGGCGTTCGTTTAATAATTTCTGAAAATTCATCTTTAATACCACTCTTTAAATAACTTCATTATTTTACCATATTTCAGAGGGGGATTGATAGCCAAAGGCCAAATAAAAGTAAGCTTATTCTGCAATGAAATTTTTAATATCGGTCGCCCCCGTAATGCGATTTTTGGCCGCCTTATTTTCAACCACAAAAAGAGTAGGTGTTCCAACAATTGTTAAATCAAAAATATTGTTTGTTGAGTAAAAGTTATTTTTTTCACTTTCACGGGGAATACTTGAATCAAACTCAATTAAGTATAGAAGGCATTCTCCATATAAAATATATTCAAAAATAATCATTTTTATTTTTTCACAGTAGGGACAATGGTAAGAAAAGACATAGCCGAAATAATTTTGTTCCTGCTGAAGTAAAAGTTCCTCCCATCTAATAATCAACTCCTTAGGATAATCCGCTAGAGATATCGTTTGTTGGTGGCACGAAATTAATAGGGTGCTTAATGTAAAAAAGCGAATAATGTGCTTCATCAATATAAAGATAGTTGCCAAACTTTCTATTAGTTTAAAATAACAATGAAGTGATAAAATGTTTTTGTGAAAGTAAAAGAAACCTTACTAGAAAATATGTCAATGATGGCTCTATTCAGTGCCATCAATGTTATTGCGGCCGTAATAACGGCTTTTTTGCCGATTTCGGGATTGTTTTTACTTTTATTCCTGCCGTTGGTGTCAACAGTTGTGACCCTATATGGAAAGATTAAGTATTACCCAATCTATAGCGTCGCTACGCTTTTTCTGTCATTCTTTTTAACCATGCAAGAGCCGGAAATAACTATCTTTTATATATTTCCGTCGCTTCTCGTCGGACTTCTTTTTGGTTATCTAATAAAGAGGAAAATTGCCAGTCAATGGATCATTATTTTTGTGACCATTTTACAAACTTTGCTAACAGCCGCCTCCCTCCCCATTATCAAATTAATATATGAAATTGATATGGTTTCTACTTTTCTTGCTTTTTTTCATCTTGCGACTTTTCCGCGCGTCAATGATATCGTGCCCCTTTTTATTCTTATTATATCTTTAGTTCAAACCACCTTTACTTTCATGATTTTAAGCGAAGATTTGCCCAAGATTGGAATTAAAACTAACAACTGTGTTAATAAATATAATTTTCTTTTTGCTATTGGTTTTTATTTATTATCACTGATTTCATCGTTTATCTACCAACCAATTACTCTACCACTTCTATTGGTAAGTACTTTCTTTGGCATTTTAACTATCATAATAAGTATTACTATTCACTATTATCCAACACTGGTCAGTGTTGGAGTAAGTATTCCTATTACGCTTGTTCTTATTGCTCTTAGTGGTGACATTTTACCGGCGACGGCCAAAATTGTAATTGCCTTCTCATTCGTCTTTTTCAGTAATATGACGTATCTTTTTGGTTTTTATTTGCTAAATAGACATACTTTTTCTAAAATGTAGTTTAAAGAGGAAAAAAATATGCTCGATTTTTTCAAGAAGATGGGCCAGGGAGTGCTTACGATTCTCGCTTTACCGCTGATTGTCATTGTCTTGGCGGTTGGTTTTGTTTGGGCCTTGTTGACCTATTTATTAATGCTGTTAAAGGCTATTTTTATATTTTTCCGGGGCGGAAGAATTTTTGAGCCAACCGAACGAGACCGAAAGGCAGCGGAAGAATTGGCACGGCAGGGAAGAAATGATCAGGCTGGGGGCCCAAATCAAAATGCTCAACAACCCTTGTATGTAAACAATGCCACTTTTTATGGCGCTCAACTACCTCCTAATACACAATTTAATGGTGTGAATATTCCTCAAAATTATAATGGGGCTTACCCTCCTGGATATAGCGGTCAAATAAATAACGGCTATCCCCAAAATAATGGTCAACCTGGATATATAGATCAAACTGGCATGTATCCCGGCATTTCCCAAAATAATGCTAACAATCGACCGATGAACGTCATTGAAAATCAAGCAGATGAAGATAAGAACAGAAAATAAGGGAATGATTATGAGCAACAAATTATCAACATTTATAAAGTTAACCGAAAGTGACAAACGCTTGATACTCGTCCTTTTTATTATTTTTATTCTCTTATTCGTCATTATTGGATATGTAACGGAACTAGTTAAGAAAATTATGCGCAATCAAGGTCATCGTATTGACACCGCCATGCATACGCTTGTTGCCAGCGGTATGATTACGGGCCCTAAAGATTTCGCTCATGAAGCCTATCGGAAAAATCGTCAGATTCTTTTTAAGCAATTTACTCTTCCCTTCTTAATAATCCTAGTCGCTTTAGCAACCAATCTCATTTATAATTCTGTAATTGGACACCAAGTTAATTTATGGGATGCTGACCACGAAGGATTCACAACTATTCTTTATACCTTTGATTGGGCTAATCAGCCACGATCTTCTTTCTTTGGGCTTGTCATTCCTAGCGACTGGCCACCAGTCAAAAACTCGCCACACTTTGAAGTTGAAGCCATCATGAGTTACTTTGTTGTCCCAATGTATGTGATTGGTGGTGGCTACATGCTAGTGGTTATTCAAGCTTATATTGCTCGCATCTATCGGATTTTAAAGTTGAAAAAAGAGATTTTTACTGTCGATTTATCGAAGCAAAAGCTAAACGATTTATCCGACGCAAAGAATCTCTCAAAAAATGAAACGATAAATACTCCTAAACCTGAGGCTTAATTAAAAGAATTTTTGAATAAACAAGTAGGCTTCATAAACGACAGCCGCAAAAAGAACGATATCAATAGCAATCAAAAGCCCACTCCAACGGCGTTGGGCTTTTTCTTTGTCAAAATTTCGCTTTTGCTTACCCATAAAAACTCCTAGTACCGAATTGAACCTGGTGTTCTCGGGAATGGCTGAACGTCACGAATGTTCTGCATGCCCGTTAAGTACATTATTAAACGATCAAATCCAATACCAAACCCAGCATGTTTACAACCGCCATATTTGCGCAAATCTAAATACCATTCAAGATCTTTTAGATTACCAAGTTCTTCCATTTTTGCCTTCAAAACATCATAGCGTTCTTCCCGTTGCGAACCGCCAACTAATTCGCCAACCCCCGGAACAAGCAAATCGCAAGCTGCAACCGTTTTTCCGTCATCATTTTGGCGCATATAAAAAGCCTTTATTTCCGATGGATAATCAATAAGGAAAACTGGGCCTTGAACTACGACATCCGTAATATAACGTTCGTGTTCACTCTGTAAATCCATTCCCCAATAAATATTGGGGTTATCAAATTTATGACCATTCTTAACGGCCTCTTGAAGAAGCAAAATTGCCTCCGTATACGGCATCCGTTTAAAATCGCTACTTAAAACATGATGTAGGCGTTCAAGAAGATTTTTATCGATGAATTGGTTAAAGAATTCCATCTCGGCAGCACATTCATCAAGCACATAAGAAATACAATACTTAATGCATTCCTCGATTAGATTCATATCATCATCTAAATCCGCAAAAGCAATCTCGGGTTCAATCATCCAAAATTCAGAAGCATGTCGAACGGTATTGCTAATTTCCGCCCTAAAGGTTGGACCAAACGTATATACATCGCGATAAGCCATCGCAAAAGCTTCAACATGCAGTTGTCCCGAAACGGTCAAACTTACCGGTTTACCGAAAAATTCTGTAAACGAGTTGTTCTTGCCGCTAGCTACTTTAAATGTTTCTCCTGCTCCTTCAGCATCATTGCCTGTGATAATTGGAGTATGCACATAGACAAATCCCTGTGATTGAAAGAAAGTATGAATAGCCATCGAAAGCACACTCCGTAACCGAAAAATTGCTCCGAAAGTATTTGAGCGCGGACGAAGATGGGCTATATCTCGCAAAAACTCAAAGCTATGACGCTTCTTTTGAAGCGGATAATCCTCCGTTACTTCACCTAAAACAGTAAATGATTTCAAATGAATCTCAAATGGTTGCTTATTGCTTGGCGTAAGCACAAGGTCACCAACCACTTGAACTGCCGCTCCCGTATTTATTTTACTGAACGTATCAAAATCAAAGCCTTTTCCCTTATCGTAAACAATTTGCGCATTCTTAAAATACGTACCATCATTGACTTCCATAAAGCCAATTGAGCCATTATTACGATTGGTTCTAACCCAACCATTCAGTTCAATTTCCGTCACTAATTCTTGCTTGTCTTGCTCTTCGCCATTAACTAATATCTCATAGATATAGCGAATTACCTCTGGTTGTGCCATAAAACAGCTCCTTTCGAAGTTTTACTATTTAATAATTATATTGCATTAATACCATTAAATCATCAAAAATCACGAAAATGATCAATCGGCCAATTGGGATCCACACCGAGCGTTAAAGGCGCAAAAATGTTCTCTGCATATAATCTTTCAGCTAATTTAGCAATCATGGCTGCTTGATCCGTGCAACACCACATTGGCGGTCGGATAACGGGAATATTATCCGCCTTTAACTCCTCTGGCAATTGACTGCGAAGATAAGAGTTAGCTGAAACGCCACCGGCTAATACAACTTGCTTAACTTGATATGCGCGCGCCGCTCGCACTGATTTATCTATAATCTGTCCAATAGCAACTTTTTGAAAAGAGGCACACATCCCCGGCACGTCAATGCTCTCACCCTTCATTTTTGCCATATTAACTAAGTTGATAATATGCGTCTTTAAACCTGAATATGATAAGTCATAAGTATTTCCGTTATGAAGCGGGTTAGGTAAAGAATAAATAGGTTTTGCGGTAGCCGCCAAACGGTCAATTGGAATTCCGCCTGGATAGGGTAATCCCAATACTCGGGCCACCTTGTCATAGCACTCCCCAACCGCATCATCTTTTGTTTCACCGATAATTTCAAAATTAAGGTGGTCGCGCATAATAACTAATTCCGAATTTCCTCCGCTGACAACCACAGCCAGAAGGGGGAAGACCATTGGTGCGACATACTCATTTGCATAAATATGAGCCGCAAGATGATGAACGGGAATTAATGGTTTTTGATAAAGCATAGCTAGCGTTTTCGCCGCTTGAAGCCCGACGTGAAGAGCACCGATTAATCCCGGCCCTCGAGTAACAGCAAAGGCATCAACTTCCTCAAGTTTAACTCCGCTCTTTTGAAGAGCCTCTTTGAGGCACACTCCAATGTTTTCTGCGTGAAGTCGGCTGGCAATTTCCGGCATTACACCACCATATTTTTGGTGTACTTCTATTTGTGTGGAAACTATATTGCACAGCAAATTACCATCGCGAACAATCGCCACTCCTGTCTCATCACAACTGGATTCAATTGCTAATATCGTACTCATTATTCTTTCACCACTTTCATCATATAATATGCATCATCGCCGTTATCATAGTATTGCTTTTTAGTAAGAACAATATCAAAATCGAAACTTAAATAAAAGTTGATCGCCACGTCATTATGAACTCTTACTTCCAAGGTGATGGCCTTTACTTCTTCCACCCCTTCAATGCGGGCAATTGTGTCTGTCATTAGTAACTTACCCAACTTATGACCGCGCAATTCTTTGATAACTGCAATTTGATTAATGCAGGCACTATCGAAGGTAATCCAAAAATCGACAAAGCCTATTACTTTTTCACCATATGTAAGCACCATAAGTGTTGCTACTGGATTTTCATTTAACTCATATAAAAATTGACTTTCCGTCCAAGGAGAAATAAACCCCTGTTTCTCAATTTCTAAAACATCGGAAAGATCTTTTTCGCTCATCGGTCTTACTAATAATTTTTTTTCTTCCATATATCAGTCCTTTAAATAAACTGGATTGACCGCTAATGCTTCTGGAGCCGCCTTTAAACTTGGAGCCAGTTTTACCATTGTCACTAAGGGGTCCTGCGGTGTTTCTTTCAGTCCAAGATAAGATATTTTTCCTGAAACCAAATAATCGGGGTGCAATGAAAGGTAATTTTTAACTTCCTCATTGCTCATAATTGTATCGGCTAAAATAGTCTTTTCTTGCTCATAGACGCCGATATATGAACGATTGCTCCGTGCATTTAATAAACAAACCGTCGGCTTTTCATAATGAGCTAAAATCCTAAGGGAAGAAACTGGATAAATATCTATTTTTAAAGCTACAGCAATCACTTTGGCAATCGTCACGGCAATCCGTACCCCCGTATAAGAACCCGGGCCAATACCTACGATTATTTTTTCTAAATCCTGGCGATTAAGTTGGTGCTTTTTTAAAAGATCATCAATTGCCGGAACCATTTTCTCGCTCTGTCTTTGCCAAGCTTCCTCATTAATTTCATCTAAAAGCTGGTCATTTTCCATCAACCCAACCGACATATTTGTACCAGCGCTATCCAATAATAACGTAACCATTTTATAATCCCTCTTTTAATTGTTGAATAATCTTGGCATAGTGTTCACTATCAGCGCTATCCAAAGTTATTTCCCGATCGTCATTTCCAACATTAATAATACGAATCTCTAATCTTTCTTTTGGAAGTAACTCTTCAATATACTGAGGCCACTCAATAAGACAGATGCCATCGCCTTCAATATACTCCTCTAGACCGATATCTTTATTCCCATCTTCGAGCCGATAAGCATCAATATGATAGAGCGGTATCGTTCCAAAAAAATAACACTTCATAATGTTAAAAGTTGGAGAGATGACTTTTTCCTCAATTTTGAGCGCGGACGCAATGCCTCGCGCTAGTGTCGTCTTGCCTGCGCCTAGATCTCCCGTCATTGTTATCACATCTCCAGCCTGAAGAAAATTGACAATATGTGAACCAAAAGCGGTTGTTTCCGCGGCTGATTTTGTAAAAAAAGTGTACTTCATAGCAAACTCCTCTTTGCGGGCTAATTATAGCATTTAGCATTTTTAAATACATCGAAAATCATATTTATCTAAGTGAGGCAATATAATGGTATCATTAAATAAGAAGAATATGAGGTGCACTATGAATAAAACGCGAGTTCCATTGCTTATTATCGGAGCTGGTCCAGTTGGGCTATTGACTGCGCTAAAGGCCAGCAGTGAAAACATTCCCACGCTAATTGTTGAAGGCAGGGAATATGCTGGTGGTCAGTTAACCGAGTTATATCCTGAAAAAGACATCACCGATATTCCAGGAATTGAATTAATAAAGGCAAAAGACTACATTGCTCTTCTACTAAAACAAATAGCATCTAAAAAAGATGCGATATCTTTTCTTTTTGGTCATAAAGTTACGGCCATTAACTATAAAAACAGTCCCATCGAGATTAAACTCGATGATGAAACAAATATTTTAGCCGATGATGTAGTTATTGCCACTGGACTTGGGGTATATCGTCCACGCCCAATGGGTATCTTAGATGAAGATAAATACCAAGCTATTCGTTATTCACTTAAGGATTATCAATTTTTAACGGACAAACGCGTCATTGTGCTCGGAGGAGGAGACTCGGCAATCGATTGGGCTGACATGTGCTCAAAAGTAACCAATAAAGTCGCCCTTATTCATCGAAGAAATGAATTTCGAGGAAATATTTTAACTCTTAAAAACAATCACATTGTTAAAATACTTACTCCCTACGTTCCATACCGATTAATTGGCGAAGGTGGAAAGCTTACTGCTCTAGAAATTCAAAATGTTGAAACAAAAGAAATTGAACAATTACCCGTTGACTATATTATGGTGAATTATGGCAATATTCCTTTGAGCGATAACTTTGGACTTCCTAAACTAGGAATTGGTATTGAATGTAGTAACGGCTTTAAAATTGCCAATCATCTATATGCCGCTGGTGATATTGCAGGCTATGAGGGAAAAATCCGGCGATTAGCGCCGGCGTTAAAAGAAATCGAAACGATTATCAAAGAAATAAAGTCTTCACTTTAATTTTTGTAGTTGCTTAAATTCGCAATAGTAATTTTCAACCACTTCGTCGATAAAAGGAAATTGCTTTTCTTTCATTTTTTTGATGATTAAATTAGTTTGGTTGCGAAGTACAAAGTCTAAATCTTTGCCATATGCATACTGATTACGATGTCTTCGATATTCCTTTTCATCAAGCAATCGCATTGTCCCATCGGCAAAAAGTTTCACGTCCAAATCATAATCTATATATTTGATGTAGCCTTTATCCATAATGGAGGGCGAGGCAATATTAGTGTAAAAACTAATCCCGTCGTCTTTAATCATAGCAATCGTGTTCCACCATTCTTTTTTGCTGAAAAAGGTTATCGCTGGTTCGCGTGTATACCAGTATCGCCCATCCGCTTCGACTACTTTTGTCCGCGTTGAAGCCACAATAAAAAAATCATCATTCTCTTCCAAAAGATAATTGTGTTCCCAATATCGATGAAGTTGACCATCGTGCTTATAGCCCTGAATGGCCAACCATCGGCGCTTTTCTTCCATAGTAAAATTCTTCTTTCGCATTACGAGCCCGCAGGCATAGATTAAATCTCAAGTTGATTATATCATAGTCACCGCTGGTATCGAAAATAAAAAATAGCCCCGAAGGGCTATTATAATTTGCTGATAATCTTGTTTATTAGTTCTATTGTTTTCTTGTACTCATTGATGGCTTCGATGCCGACACTTTGTTCGAGTGGAACATTCATTAACCGATCACTTAAGGAAAGGGCAATGTAAGTCTTACCCGCCAAAATAGAAAGCGACAAATCGACAATATGCTGACCAACGGGAATTTTCTCTAATAAACTTAAAACTTCTTTATCAACGGCTTGTGATTTTGACTTATTCGAATAGATAGCAATATCTTGATCATCGATAATCGTATTGAGATCATCATGGTCGTTAGGCCCCGTAGCTCCTTCAGCACTAATCTTTGGCTTTAAGAAAATCAATGTCTGAAGATCTTCGACGCTATTATCCGCCTCAATAAATTTTCCAACAAAGAGCGCATTAAGCCGCTTATGCCGACCCGCACCATAGGTATAGGCTACATAATCACTAATGGCAACATTCTTGTCGTCTACCTTATAGGTCACGACATTGCGCGATGCTGATTGCCCAATATATTTAAGGATATGCGCATTGACGAATTGTTCGGTTGTAAACTTTGCACTGGTGGATTGTTCATAATCCTTAATATCCGCACTCTCAAACACGTACTGGTCAACGGTTTGATAATATTCATCAATGTACTTTTCCGCTCCCGCATTTGTCTTCTTCTTCATATAGTTCCCGTAGACAAAAACTCCCGCCAACAAAACCATAACAATAATGATAGCTGCCCACGTTCCCCAGCCCTCAATTGGCATGATAAACATCATGACCGGTAAAATCGCAATTAACACGACAAACATTAAAACCGTATTAATTGTTCGAAACTTTTTATAAAACTTTAAAAATTCATGTCTTTTTGTCTCTAAGTCAACCAACCAATTTTCCATATTCTTATCTCCTCATATGCATGTTAATATTAGCAAAAAATCGTTTTTTTTACTATATAAAGCATTCAATTAAATATAGAAAAGACCACCTGTTTAACAGATGGTCAATTATTAACCTAATTCTTTTAGTTTTGTTCTCGCTGGACCGAAGCCCTGAACTGCGGCTTTCGTAAGCCAGTTGCGGGCCAAATCAAGATCTTTAATTATGCCACGACCTGCAGAATACCATAGTCCAACGATATATTGCGCCTTGCGATAGCCGCGTTCGGCACTTTTCAAATAAAATTCAAAAGCCTTGTTCAAATCAATTGGGCGACCATATCCCATCTCTTGGAAAAAGCCAAGTTTATAGAAAGCTTTGGCGAAGTTTTGAGCCGCAGCCTTTTCATACCACGAATAAGCTTTCTCATAATCAATTGTGATTACCGAGCCTCGCTCATAAGCAATTCCCATATTGTACTGGGCTGCATCGTGGCCTCCTTCAGCGGCTTGGAGGAAAAAATCAACTCCTTGTTTTTCATCTTGCTTGACGCCTTTGCCATAAAAATAGCAATAGCCAAGCACGGTTTTAGCTGGTGCATAACCTTCTTCCGCCGCTTCCAAAGCCAAAGCGTATCCTCGCGCATCGTCTTCGGCGATGTTTTCGCCCTGGACTAATCGTCGAGCAAGTTCATGTTTGGCCCCAACTTCCTTCCGTTCAATTCGCTTTTCTAATTCTCGATTATCCATCGCTATGTATTTAGCCATCGGACACAACCTCCTTTGACCATCTTTTATAATTTATTATAACATAGACGATATTAAAACAAGTTAGTGGTTTTTAACTGGAAACAGCTTTTGAATAGTTATAAATGGGCGATATAACACTCCCAATATGACCAAAGTCACTAAACCGCTAGCCCATATATACCAGTTATACTCCAAACCGCCAATTAATGTTGTTCCATAAATGACAACACTAGAAATAGTGCTTCCGATATAACGGCCAAAAATTCCCACAAAAACAGATAGCACAAAGAAAACTAAATTTTGCCAACTAACTTTGCCGGCGTCTTTAGGAAAAGCAAGGTTGGCAAATAATCCCGCAAACGAAATTGCCCCATAGGCTAGAAAATAATCAAACGGAAAAGTATAAAGGCCCCAATTATCTAGTAGACAAGATATCAATCCGAATATAACTCCGATTGCTAAAAATGATTTAGAAAAATTTAGACGATAGGCTATCAAAAATAGTGGAATCATCCCCAGGTTAATTGAGCCGGCACCACCAAAACTGACTGGAATCCGCGCAAAGCGATCCAAAACGAGGGCTAAAGCCACTAAAACCGATATTTCCGATATTTCTCGAACCGTAAAATGCGATTTATCCAAGATAGGAACTAAAACATAAATCGTGCCAACTAGCAATAGACCACTAATAACCCCTAAACCAATACCAAATGTGTAAACAATACCACTATCACTGTTAAATTCGTTGGCAATAAAAACTAAACTCAACGTTAAAACGAGCGCTAACAATTCACTAAAGAATGCCAAACTTAACAATATTGATTTCCGCCTAAAAATAAATAAAACCGCCCCAACTATTGGTAGTAAGTAGACAGCCAATCCTAGCCAAACGCTGCTACCACCACTTCCTCCGCCCAATAAATTCCAACTGGTAATCGCCTTTCCTGCACTAAAAACGGGAGGAATAAAAAATGCAACGACGACAAGACCAGCAATAATTGCAAGAAACCATTTTCTTGTTTTATCGCTATTCAACAACTGCCAGAATGATTTTTTCTCCATATACTTACCTCTTTCCTTTTAAGAAAAAATCCTTTCCAGCGGAAAGGAGTGAGTGTAAATATATAACCTCATTACCTCCGCCGGCATTACCCGGATCAGGTGCGGTCGACTTGGAAAACAAGTCCTCTCAGCCAGGTTATGCCCAGCTCCCGACAAATGTAATTATACTACAATTAATTTTGCCAATCAATCGGCGGTAAACCATGATCTCTTAAATATTGATTCGCCCGTGAAAACTGATGAGTATTAAAAAATCCGCCTCGGTTGGCACTAAGAGGAGATGGATGCGTGCTTTCTAAAATAAGATGGTTTTTGTTCTGCAAAAGTTTTTTTAATGAGCGAGCAAAATTGCCCCAAAGCATAAAAACTATCGGTTGATTTTGTCTATCCAACAGTTCCATTACATCGGTCAAAAATAATTGATATTCCTTTACATCATGCGAAAGAGGAATCCCTCTACGAACGCTAAGCCGGGCATTAAGTAGCAAAACACCTTGTTTCGCTAAATAAGTCAAATCTCCTTCTCCTTTCATCTTTAGTCCTAAATCATTATCAATTTCCTTATAAATATTTTGAAGTGAAGGGGGAAGTGGGATTCCATTAGGGACACTAAAAGCCAAACCCATCGCTTGCTGGGGCTCATGGTAGGGGTCTTGTCCAATAATCACAACTTTGACTTCTTCTAGTGGTGTTAGATTAAAAGCATTGAACACTAAAGTCCGAGGAGGATAGCATGTATGATGCCGATATTCATCATCGAGAAAAGCATGCAGTGTTTTGCTATAAGGCTTTTCTTTCACGATATTAAAAAAATCTTTCCATTCCATAGTATTTACCTAGTAAATTGTAGCATATTTATCATCTTTTTTCGGAAATAATTATGTATAATTATATTAACTATGAAAAAGATTTTATTTGTTTTTAACCATCCGGCTCCTTATAAAGTTGCCCTCTATAATGGATTATCCTCTTTCTTTGATATCCATGTTATTTTTGAACGTTTAAAAGCGAAAAACCGTCCGGCTCTTTTTTACTATGAAAAGCAGTATGCTTTTAAGTTGCATAAAATAAATGGGATGTCGCTTGGTAAAGAGAACTTTCTGTCTTGGGGAATTAAAAAAGAGTTAAAAAGGAACACATACGATCTAGTAATTATTAATGGATACTCAACACTTGCGGAAATGATTGGTTTACACTTTTTAAAATCAAGACATATACCTTATCTTTTTGCTATTAACGGCGGGATCGTAAAAAAAGAATCGAAATTAAAGTCGTGGTTTAAAAAGAAAATGCTTCAAGGAGCTTATCGATATCTGTCTCCTTCTCCTATCGCCGATGAGTATCTATTGCATTACGGCATCGAAAAAGAAAGAATAATTCATTATCCCTATTCCACGATAAAGACGGAAGAAATTCCTACTGCTTTATTGTCAAATAAAGAAAAAAATATGTTTTGGAAAGCAAAGAACATTTCCCATTCGCAGGTTTTCATTTCTTTTGGCCAATTCATTGCTCGTAAAAACAATGTTCGCTTACTGAGGCTATGGAGTAAAGTAAATCCTGATTACGCTTTAATTCTCATCGGATATGGACCCGAACGAAAAAAATATCAATCACTATTAAAAAAAGAACATTTGTCCAATGTGTATATTTTTCCGTTTATGAATCACAGTGATTTGCTAAAATTTATCCGCTATGCCGATGGCGCTATCTTCCTTTCCCAAGAAGATATCTACGGGCATATGATCAATGAAGCTTTATCTCAGGGTCTACCAGTAATTGCTAGCAACAAAATTATATCCGCTCGTTCATTAATTAAAGAAGGAAATAATGGTTTTCTAGTGGATGCGAGTAGTGAAAAAGATATTATTGACCGGATCGATAAAATCCAGGCTGATATGAGTTATTCAGCGCTAGAAACTGCTAAAAATAACACTATTGAAAAAATGATCTCTGCTCACAAAGCAATAATTGAGGATTTGTGCTTATGAAAATTATTTATTTAACAACTTCCATGTTAGATGACGACTTTAATGAACTTTTTAATTTGTCCAAAGTTAAACCCAATCCATCTAATCAACTTTTTCACCGCAAAGTGATTAAATCGCTGATGAAAGTGGCAAAAGTCAGTGTTGTTTCTTTTCGCCCAATCACTCCTAAAACTTTAGGGGTGGATATTATTCCCGAACACCGAAAGGAAAACTATATTTATCTGCCGATTGAAAACCAGGGTGTAAATCGAAAAATAGCTCTTAAAAAAGCGTTTTTAAAACTTTTTCCCCATCTTTTAGAAGGTGAGGAAGAAATGCCGATTATTATTTTTGATGCCATAAACTTACTTATCTGCCGTCTTGCAAAAGAGGTTTCGCAAAAATACCACTTGAAACGAGTGGCCGTAATAACTGATGACCCCTTCAAGGTTCAAAGTATAGAGCCGCTTTTGCGTCCCCTTATCTGGTTTAATTACCAACATCATCATGGCTACATCACCATTAGTGAAGGCCTAAACAAATTAATCGGTCATCCAAAGAAAACAATCGTTATTCCGACCATTATTGATGAAGAAAAAATACTTGAACCAACTAAGAAATCGGATTCTAACCTATATTTTTCCGGCGCACTATATAAACAATACGGGATTGTTAATCTCTTAAAATCTTTCGATTTTATTACTTTTGGACAAAATGATAAATTACTTATAGGCCGGTTATGGTCCATTGACTGAAACCATTAAAATGACCGCCAAAAATAATTCGCATATTGAGTTTTTAGGCCCGATTGATCCCCAAACCAATAACCGCTACATCAATCACTCAATCGGAGTGATAAACCCTCGCCAATATGAAAGAAACATCCGTTCCTTTCCTAGTAAAATAATCGGCATTATTGAAAATGGTGGCTTGCTGATATCAACCGATCATGAAATTTTAACCTCGAGTTTACCCGGTGCTTACATTTCTTTAGGGCGCGGTTCAAGAGAAGAAATTGCTTTTGGTATTAACCAAGCATTGAGCTTATCTTGGGGACAAAGAAAAAAGATTATCCTTTTAGCCCAACAACAAACGGTGGCTGTTTTTGGATTAGAAGTAACGGGCAAAAAAATAGAGAGTTTATTGCTAAAAATTAATAAAATTGAAGAAGACCTTATTCATGAAATCAAATCTTAATACCAGCCCTAATATTCGCAGTTCGGTTGTCATCAACCTAATTCGAACGGTAACTATCACCGTGCTATCGTTTGTAAGTTTCCCTTTTGCGGCTCGCGCTTTAGGCGACATCGGTATGGGACAATACACGTTAGCCAACACTTTTGTCTACTATTTTTTAATTATTGCTAAGTTAGGGATTCCCAATCTTGCTATTCGTGAATGTGCAAAAGTTCGTGATGATCCTGTCGCCTTTTCGCGAAAAGTTCAAACTTTCTTTATTCTTCAACTGATTACCACTCTTATATCCTTTGTTTTTCTTGTGGCCATCGCCTTCTCATTACCGTCTAATTGGACGGCTGAACCGGAGTTGATTCGGCGCCTGATTTTCATCTTATCAATTAATTTTTTACTCGGAGCATTATCATTTGAATGGGTATATATTAGTTTAGAAAAACATCTTTATATTGCTGTCCGCTCCATTTTCGCCTTAACTATTGGAAGTATTTTAATTATATCTTTTGTCCATAATTCACGGCAGCTTATTTTATATGCTGCTTTAGCTTTTTTAAACACAATTTTTACCGTCGTTTTTAATTTTGCTTTTCTCAAGAAAACGGGCATAAGTTTAAAACCTTTGGGCAACTATAATTTTCGGCAATACTTTAAACCTATTTTGGCTATGGGCATTCTTACGATTGTTTTAACTTTCTATAACCAAACCGATACGATTATTTTAGGAATATTGGACCCCAGCACCGCAAGTGTTGGTTCCTATGCAATCGGAGTTAAAGGCAGTGAAATTGTCATCACAATTATCACCTCTTTGAGTGCTGTTTTTATTCCTCGTGCCACGCGACTTTACCAGAATGAAAATAAATACTTTTTTAAAAATTTAGCCCGCTACGCTACCAATATTGCCCTTTTTATTGCTATACCCGCATATGTTGCATTAGTGATTTTAGCTCCAGATATCATCGCCTTTCTTGTTAATAGCAATTTAAGTGGCACTTGGACAGATAGCAGTATTGCCAATGCTACCTTAAGCGTTATCATTATTTCATCTTTAGTAATTACCTATTCACTGGCTGATATAATTTTTTCAAGTATTCTTTTGCCAATGGGAAAAGAAAAAATTTATCTTTGGACGATTGTTATTGGACTCGTGCTAAACGTCTTTGGCTGTATTTTACTAGGTAAAACTATTTTTGAAAGCCGTCCCGTTATTGGTGTGGCCATCGCTACTGCATTAAGCGATGTAATTGTTTTAATCGTCCTAATTATCGGAGCCTGGAAATACATTAAATCCGCTTTATTTAACTTAAATAGTTTGAAGATTGCTATCGCGGGAATAATGATTGGGGCTCTAACCTATTATCTTCAAACCATTATTAATGGCACACCTTTTGTTAAAATACTGATAATTATTTTGATTGACGGTGTTGTATATACATCCCTACTTGCTGTCAGCAAGGAAAGATTGGTAACTAGCTTTTTAACCAAAAAGAAGGAGGCTGAGCATGAATCCTAGACTGAAAGAAAATCCCATTAAACGGGGCCTTGCCAAGTTTATGCAGCCGATTATTCGTTTTTTATCTTCTTCCCTTTATGTAAAACTCCAATATCGTTACATCACTGGTCACAAATTAAATCTTTCACATCCGTCTTTATATACCGAGAAACTTCAGTATTTGCGACTCTTTGTCGATGCCAAAGATCCTAAAGTAGTTGCCTTTAGCGACCGGGTTCAGGTTCGTGATGAAATAAAAGCTCTCGGACTTGAGGGAATTCTTATCCCTGATTATGGCCATTTCCATACTTTCCAAGATATTGATTTTTCTTCTTTACCTCCGGCTTTTGTTTTAAAGTGTTCCCATGCTTCTGGCTTTAACGAAATTGTAATTAACAAAGACAAGATGAATTATGCTCAGAGTCAGAAAAAATTTTCGATATGGCTAAAGAAAAACTATGGAAAAGAAACCGTGGAGCCTCATTATTCGAGAATAAAACCCCAGATTTTAATCGAAAAATATATCGGTGAAAGCAATCGTCTACCCGATGAATTTAAGATACATGTTTTTAATGGCGTGGCTCGATATCTTTATATTGTCACCGGGCGGGGAGAAGACATAAGGTACAACAATTATTATATTGATAAAACTCCCTTCCCCGAGGCTCAGTTTAATGGTTGGCAAAGTCGAGACGAAAACCAAATCGCGTGGCCGCGCGAATATCAAAAAATGATTTCTATCGCTGAACTAATTGCCCAGGACTTTCCATTTGTCCGTGTCGATTTATACTCAATAAAAGGAAAAATATACTTTGGCGAATGCACTTTTACTCCCGCCAAAGGGACATTAAGATTTGATAACCCTCAAGCTGATAAGATAATTGGTCAATGGTTAAAAATAAATTAATTCCACCGCGATGATGGGAGTTCCATCTCATAGATCATAAGTCCAAATTTATAAGGTAAATCCTGGCTGACACCGCCAGGTTTTAGAACATTATGCTCTAATATTTCATAGTTTAAAGAAAAACCAGCGGCATTTTTTATTTGCCCCACATTGCTTCCCATTACATCGTTAAAATAAAATTGGAGAATATTGGTATTAGAGCCGTGATCATCGGTTCTAGTTTCGATAGTTTTAGTAAATGATATCCGTTTATAGGTAGCAAAATCGCTATTCATAATATAAAAACTTATTGTCAACGCTATCGTTGCCTGGGAGTCTTCATCACTCATAACCGGATATTCGCTGCTTCCCCAGGGGATATCGGTTCCTCCCCGAAGAGCCAAAACAAATGAGTAGTACTGGGTTAGTTGCCGATTAAATATCGTGCCAAATCCATTTTCAGTAGCTTGAATTCGAACTCGAGCACCGCTTCCATCACAATGGGCAAGACCATCTGTCAACTTAGAAAAATATCCATACCGAAAACTATCATTAATTTTTCCCAGGGCATTCTGCTCATAGTAAGCATCGGTTTTCTCATAATCATTTAAAGTGGAACTATCACCATATAACTTGTTAAAAATAGTTGCCGCGTTAGGAAGATTTCTAATAACATCCTGCGCCGCTAAAGACTGAGTAAAAGTGTTGTTGATGATTTCCCCGTATTTTGAATTACTTTCATTTAGTTGATAAGTACTAAAATCGGTTGCTGTCTGAAGGGATGAAGGAAGATATGTATAGTAGTTCGCACTAAAAATCGGATCCTCAAATTGGCCATCGCTATAAATTTCTCGGGTCATTGTTCCGCAGGAGGATAAAACTAGTATGGGAAGTAAAATAAGGATTCCCTTCCATTTATTAAATTTTGTTTTCATTTCAAATGACCTCCTTACTTTTTTGACTATGGTTCATACAGTAACCAAATACTACTATAAGAAATAACCAGATGCCATTGTTGGCTAAGGGAAAGGATATTTGGTTACTCGCGTCCATTAACGGAACAAATGGATAGTTAATTAGGGCATAAGTGACAAACGAAAGCAGCAAGGATATATACGTAAACTTCATAATTGGATCATGCACACGGAAATAAGTACGAACACTCTCATTTATCATCATTGCCAACAAAGTAATCAGGGCAAAGAAGGGAATTAATCCTGCTTGGCGAAGCGTATCAAGTAAGATATTTTGCGTTGAATAGGTATGCCCATCACTAAAGAAATTAAGTGTGCCAAACGGATATTTGAAAACCTCAGCAATTGCTTCCTTATAGCGAAGAATGTAAGGATGTGAAAAAAGTGAATGGGTTAAGGGGGTGCTATCGATTAGTTTGACAGCCCAAACAATATCGTTAGCCCAAAGAATCGATACGGCAAGACCACAAAAGGCAATGGTTGCTAGTGCTATCCATACAATTTTCATAACGCGAGGATTGAGCCGAGTCAACTCAAGCATAATAAGTATAATGATTAGTGGAAGCAAATATACTAGACCTTGAATATAGGGAAAAACCAGCAGTGGCAGTAAGAACACAAATGGTATCGCAAAAAGAAACCATTTCTTTTTTGTCTTAGCCGTCTCAAGGGCGTAGAAAAAGCCGGGAATTGACAATGAAGCAAAGGGAACAATAAACATTCCCACTCCATCCATTGACGTCTCATAAAGGTTAAAACCATATAGCCAAGTGGCCTCCCGATCAAGATGAATGGGAGCGCCATCAAAATAGACCACTTTCCCACTATAAATCAGCCGATATAAGAAGCCGTAGCGAATAAACGTCGTCGCTAATGAGATTAATAGCAAAATTGCCATTCCAATGGCAAAAGCTAAAATAAGATGCGTAAAAGTAAAGTCTTTAAATGCATGAAAAAGCCGGCCCAAAAGAAAAAAGCTAATAAAAGCGAGCGCTAAACTAATTATGTTTATGAATCCCGAAGAGGAAAACATTAACGATAAGGCTACGCCGATTCCAAATATAAGCAAAACTAATTCACTAGCAATTAAGTTTATTTTCTTTTCTTGCTTCCATGAAATAAGATGATTGTTGACAGCTAAATAAAGTCCATAAGCAAGAATAAATATCCCCAGCAAACGAATAAATGTTCCGTTGTAATCAAGGTTAAGTCCTAAAAAGAAAACAATCTCAATTATAAAGAAACCAAATAAAGAACTAGAATTTGCTTCTTTTTTTGCTACTCTCGTTTCATCCATAACGATTTACCAATAGCATCCTTTCTCAATTTTTTCATATCCCTCTGGTTTTAGATTGGGTCGCACCCAATATTGATTACGATATTCTTTAATCGGTAATCGATTTTCCCATCTTTTTCCGATAATGCCAAATAGTAGTTGCGTCGCTCCACCCGATTGAATGGCCTTTTTGCCTAACTCTTTAATGAAAAGACATAAAGGGGTCCCATAGGTGCCAGCTCCTACCAGCGCAATATCGAAATCCTTCTTTAGTATTTCCAGTTTCATTTTATCAAGAACTTCAAACCAACTTCCGTAATCCTTCGGGTGTGAACTGCCATTGCTCAATACCATTTTAATTGTTATTAACTTCATTTCGGGCAATATATTGCTGTTTTCAGGAAAAAGTTTAAGCCGTTTTCTATATTGGCTCTCGATTTGATCGGCAAAGGGAGAAATAACCAAAACTTTTTTGCCTTTAAGAAGGGGGCTCCAACTTCCTAATAGCGGATCAAGCGCCCAATTTTGAATTGGCGTGGCAGTTGGAGTGAAATTGCGATGATAATAATCTTCCATATGAAGACCACTGATGCCAAGAATATCGGCTTCGGATAAGTGCTCCTGCAAGTATTTGCCATAATAATTGAGTTGCTCTTTTGTCGTTGGAAAAAAACCACCATTAATTTTCATGCTTTTTTTGACTTTGCGTTTATATCCGCGCTTAAAGCCTAAACGAATTTTTTCATAATTGTTGATGGCGCTCAGTTCCGTGCCCCCAAAACGAATAGCGGCAAAGGGTTGATTGCCTTGAATTGCGTTTTTAATGACTTCATCACTTTCACTAAAGGTAATATGACGAATATTTCCTATGCGATCATAATGCGGTTTAATTCGAAATAAGCGGTAAAGAATAACCGCTGGCATACTTCTAAGAAAGGCGCCTATATATCGCCATTTGCTTCTAAAATTGCTCATAGTATTGGTTTTATTATAATATAAACATCAAGATAAATAAATTGTGGTTTATTGAGCCTGTTACTTTACACTGTTATATTACAATTTGATGGGAGACTTTTCTTAGAAATAAAAAGGGAGTGACCTATAATATCTCTGTAAGGCCTCTAAACTTTACAGAAAGGTTCATAAATCATCCATACAAAATTTATCGCATTTCCCTCACGAGATTAAGACTCGTTATCATGCAGTTCTACTTTATTAATCAGGTAGCTATTGCATCAATCACGTCACGTGGAAGTATCACATCTTTAAAACTTTTCTAATGCCATGGAATAAGAAGTTTGATGGTACCAAAGAATCACTCTTCTTTTTTTGAAGAAATTGATCTCACATCATTTACAACTTTACAATTTTTCCTTATTGTTCTTTGCTAGTACTTTTGATTTATAATTCTTGGTTTGCCATTTATTGCATACTATTGTTTCAACATAAACTTCTTTGCTTAACATTTCAGTGATCGTTCTATTAAATCAGTCATATGAATATTTATCAATTATTTTTGATAGAGGTTTGCCAGTGGTTTTATATTGTTCTGCTCTTGGCGTGAGTATTTTCTCTTTCTTTAACAATTCTGCAATTCTAAACGGACTGATATCATCAATATTGTCTTCGGTTAAATTATTTACTACATGATTACCCCAGGCATCATATGTATATCTTGCTACTTCAATACCATTTCGATCAATAATTGAAGTGATATCACCTTGGGTATTTCTTAGGTAATAGTAATCAACCTCATTACAATTGAAGCCATACAATTTATCACCAAAGTACTTGTACTTTAAATACTTCTTAACACTATTAGTATTTAATTCTTCTATTAATATCTTTGTTCCATTAACAAAGTATTTGTGTGTTGTATCGTCTACCAATTGACTCGGGTGAGACCACCCTATATTTTTGTTTTTACATTACATTCAATGCTTGTCAAATAGTCTTCGTTTTAAACCGCAGTTTATTAAACCTTCAAATATAAATGACATATTTCTTCATCATGGCCCTGAATATCATAAGTATCCTGGTCAACAATTTGAAACCCGAGGTGCTTTAATAACCGCAATGAAGAAACGTTGTTAATAAAAACTCGAGCCGTAATTCCTTTCACCTTTACTTTTTGTATTAAAAAAGCCATCACGGATTTTAATCCTTCTCGCATATAACCTTTATTCCATTTGCGATGGGCCAGCATATAGCCAATTTCCATGGTCTCGGACTGATAATCTATTTCAACAATATTTATCATCCCAATTACTTCAAAACTATTCTTTTCTAGAATAGCGAAACGATAGGAAAAAGGTTTTTGGTCATCTTTAATCCACTGCTCAACCATTAATTCCATTTCTTCCATATTTTGAATAGGCGGCCATAGTAAATACTTAGTCACTCGATGATCACTTGCAATATTAATGTAAAAGAAAAGGGCATCTTCACTTCGAAATGGGCGAAGAAGTAAATGCTCCGTTTCAATTATTGGTTCTTTTACATCATTCATATTGAGAAAGCATTGCTTGGACTGCGTAAGCAGCAAGGACTAGTCCCATTGCATTAGGAACAAATGGCGAACTTCCTGGAGTTCTCTTATTTTCGATATCCACAATCTCGATTGGATTTTCTAAACTGACTCCCACATCTAAAGAAATAATACCTTTTTTCCTTAATTCATGCCGCATTACTTTAGCCAAAGGATCGATTTTAGTTTGATATATATCCATAACTGTCAATTTTGTCGGGTCCATTCTATTACCCGCTCCTAAAGAAGATATAATGGGAATATTAATTTGCTTAGCTTTTTCAATTAAGGCCACTTTAGCCCCAACACTATCGATGGCATCAATCACATAATCAAATGATGAAAAGGGGATCTCGTCAATGTTATCTTTGTTAACAAAAACCTCATACCCCCGAAAACTGATTTCCGGATTAATATCGTTGACCTGCCGTTTCATCACCTCAACCTTGCTTTCCTTGATTGTTGAAAAGAAAGCCACTGCTTGACGATTGATATTGCTTATATCGACCACATCGTGATCATAGGCATAAATCGTACCAATACCCGCTCGTGCAAGCGCTTGGCAGGCGCTCCCGCCAACTCCTCCAAGGCCAAAGACTGCCACGGTTCTATTGGTCAAAAAATCTATTTTATCGTCGCCGATAATGCGGGCGAAACGCTTTAAAGGTTGCTTGTTATTCATATTATTTCCTATCAATGCTAATTATATTAGAAGTCACAAAATGAAAAAAGTCCCGATTTATCAAAACAATAAATCAGGACATTATTTTATCTTTGAGCAAGCATTAATACTAAATATATAATCCCCGCGATAACGAAGCCACCACCATAAATTAAAAACGGCAAAAGGTATGGACGATCACTATCCCGTCGCGAATGCTTATACTCACGATACTCATAAGCGTCCTCAAACGATTTTGTTCCCTTACGATGGCTAAAATCGCGCAAGCGGACAAAGAAGTAAGCTACATTATCAAAGAAACCAGCACGTCCCACCAAAAGAAGTATTACTCCGCCGAGCATTGTAACTCCGGGGATGAAGAAAGCGTCACTTAATCCGCGATAACTAAAATCCGCTCTTAAAAAGTATATGAGAGCAAAAAATATTCCCATTATGCCAGTGGCAATAATCCATAAAATTAGTTTCTTTGAATCTGTGATATCTTTTTTCGACATATGTTTTCCTCGATAGTAATTAAAGGCATCCAGTATTAACTAGATGCCTGTTTTTTTATTCCTCAACAACGCTTTCAGCATCAGCTGCCGCCATCTCTTTTTTGTACTTTTCTATTTCAGCATTATTAGCTAAAACGAAGTGACCAGGAATTATTTCCTGAAGTTCTGGCTTCTCTTTACTGTAGTCATGGTCAGTAAGTGGGTTATAAATAATCCGCTTCCGTTTCTTTTCACTTAATGGGTCGGGCTTAGGAATCGCCGATAGCAAGGCTTTCGTATATGGATGCAGTGGATGTCTAAATAATTCTTCACTCGTAGTCATCTCCACAAGCTCTCCAAAGTACATAACCGCGATGCGGTCACAGAAGTACTTAACCACCGACAAATCGTGGGCGATAAACATCATTGTTAAACCCATCTCATCTTTTAAGTCGTTAAGCAGGTTAATAACTTGCGCACGAATCGAAACATCCAACGCGCTAATTGGCTCATCGCAGATAAGGAATTCAGGATTCATTATAATGGCCCGAGCAATACCAATTCTCTGCCGTTGACCACCAGAGAATTCATGGGGATAACGGGAGGCATAATCAGCAATCAATCCAACCTTTTCAAGAACTTCTACGACCCGGTTGCTATTAGCGGCTCGATCGTGCATGCCTTGAATATGCAACCCTTCTTGAATAATGTCTTCAACTGTCATCCGTGGATCGAGCGAATCAGTAGGATCTTGGAAGATCATCTGAATCTTGCTCATTAATTGGGGATCAACATGTCGATTATCATATTTTATTTGCGCAATATTTTCTTTTTCTTGTGTTCTAACTTCATTAATATGAGTTTTAATAGCAGTAATTTTTTCATTATAACGCGCCTTAATACTCGCAATCAACGATTCGTTATACTCTTCGTTTTCGGTTTTTGAATCATTAATTTCGTCACGCATTTGCTGATTTAATTCCGCAATTTGCTTTTTACCACGAATTTTGGTCCATTTAATTTCTTTTTCGTTCCAACGCGTCCCACCCGTAATTCGGTAACCCTTAAAATAAACCGATCCACTGGTAATGTCATATAAGCGAATAATTGAACGTCCCGTAGTAGTTTTACCACAGCCGGATTCACCAACGAGTCCAAATACTTCGCCTTTTTTTATATCGAATGATACATCGTGAACGGCTTTTGTCCGAAACTTACTCGCACCACTACCAACAGTAAAGAACTGTTTGAGGTGACGAACGGAGAGGACAATGTCTTTATCGACTAATTCTTGTTTAAAACTTACTGTTCTCATTTGACTTTCGCCTCCTCTTTTTTAGCCCGTGCGAGCGAAATGCGAATTCGTTCGCTAACAATTTTTGGCATTTGCGCTTTGGGTGCCCGAGGGTCAAGAAGCCAAGTGGCAGCAAAATGAGTATCCGACACCTGGAATAGTGGCGGCTCTTTTTTGAAATCAACTGACATGGCATAATGACTTCTCAAGGCAAAAGCATCACCAACAGGTGGAAAAATCATATTGGGTGGCGTACCCGGAATAGCTTCAAGCCGTTCTTTACTATCGATATCAGGAATTGATGATAGTAGCGCCCATGTATATGGATGCCGCGGATCATAAAATATTTCATTAACCAATCCGTATTCAACAATTTTACCTGCATACATAACCGCAACTCGATCCGCCATATTGGCCACAACGCCTAAGTCGTGGGTAATAAAGATTGCTGACAAGTTACGATTCCGCTTCAAGTTGTTAACCAATTCCAAAATCTGAGCTTGAATAGTAACATCAAGCGCAGTGGTTGGTTCATCAAGAATAAGAATATCTGGATTTTGTGTCAAAGCAATAGCAATGACGATTCTTTGCCGCATACCACCTGAAAATTCAAATGGATATTGCTTATAGCGTCTTTCCGCATTGGGAATTCCCACTTCGGTCATAACTTTAATTGCCATTTTCTTAGCTTCTGAACGGGTGATTTTAATTGAATCAACGTATTCGGCTTTCACTTTAGCAATTTCTTCTTCCGTCTTTTTGATTTCTTCTTTAGTGCCATTAGCCTTAGCGGATTTCAAATGTTCACTTAAAGATGCAAGCTTCTCATCCCGCTTTTTTACTAAATCGGCTTTGTAGGCTTTAACTTCCGCCTTGGCCTCTTTTTTAGCCACTTTCAATTTTGCCTTATCTTCGCGCAAAATCGGCTTCATCTCGATTTTATAGTCGGCAATTTCACGTTTTGCCTTCGCTTTGTCGTCTCTTAAGGTTAATTTCAACTCGCGAATTTTTTCTTTCAATACGGCATCTGAAATAGAATCATCTGCCAAAACAGCGGCAATTTGCTTGTTTTTTTCGTCGCGCTTAACCGCAATTTTTTCTAGGGAAACTTTTTTGGCTGCTTCTACTTTTTCGTCCCGATCTTGAATTAACGGAATTAATCCAGTCTCCAAATTAGCGATATTACCCTCTAATTGGCTTTTCTCGTTTTTAAAAGCATCCGTAAGTGCTTTAACTTTAACACTCTTTTCTTCTTCATTAAGCAATTTATCCGCTTTAACAGCGCTGATTGCTTCCTTAAGCTCATTGTTCTTAAGAACTATCTTCGTTTCAATCTCCGCTTGTGCAAAGCTAATTTTCTTTTTTTCTTCCTGAATGACCGAGTCTAATTTCTTTAGTAATGTAGTTGCTTCACGATTAATCTTGATCTCTTCTTCCCGTAATTCCGCCTTCAACTTCTTGACTTGATTACGTTTCGAAGTAGCTTTTATGTTGGCAATAGCATCCTTGGTCTCTTTCTTTCTAAGAGCAATCGCCGTTTGGATACCATCTACCTTATGAAAAATCTTAGCTTGATCGTTTTTATACTTGATATTAGTCGGCGCAATGATGTCATCGAACTTCTGCTTCATTTTGTCACTATTAATAATGACCGCTTCGGTGATTTGCTTGCCCACCTTCATAATCGGATTTAAGGAAGAGAGTGGGTCCTGGAAAATCATTCCAATCTTATTTCCCCGGATTCGGTGAAATTCTTCTTCCGACACTTGCGTCAAATCTTCGCCTTCAAACATAATGCTTCCCGAATCAATTCGGGCATTACCCGGTAAAATTCCCATAATCGTCTTGGCTGAAACCGATTTACCCGATCCCGACTCGCCAACGATACAAAGAATCTCCCCTTTGTATAAATCAAAACTCACACCCCGAACAGCATGGACGCGTCCATTGTCTGTAAAGAAAGAAATTCTCAAGTCCTGTACACTGATAACAACTTCCTTTTCAGGAACTTTTTTTATTGTCGCCATATTAATCAACTCCCTTCAGTGATGGGTTAAAGGCATCACGGAGACCGTTGCCAAATAGGTTAAAACAAATCATTAATATTGAAACCACGATGGAAGCGGAAATCGTCATATAAGACGAATCCTTCAAATAATTTTGCGCCTCACTAAGGGCCACGCCTAAACTCGGCACGCCTTGTAAACCAAGTTGCAAGTAAGCAATAGTGGCTTCCGAGAAGATGATTGAAGGAATCATCAAGACCGATGAGGTGACGATAACACCGACTGCATTGGGAAGAATATGCCGGAAAATTAATCGTCTGTCACTGGCGCCTAATGTTCTTGAGGCCAAGACATATTCTCTGCGTTTATAACGGTAAAACTGAGAACGCGTAACACTGGCTGTCCCAATCCAACCCGTCAAACATATAGCCATAAGGAAGGTCCACATATTGTTGCCAAAATGTAGAATAGCCAGAGTCATGACGACAATCCACGGAACTCCACCCAAGATGTCGGTAAGACGCTCCATGATTAAATCTGTCCAGCCGCCATAATAAGCGGAAATAGCTCCCCAAATAATACCGATGGTGACATTAATGACTGTTGCCAAAACACCCAACATTAACGAAGTTCTTAGGCCGGAAAAAACTCGCTTGAAGAAATCGTGTCCAGAGATATCTGTTCCAAATATAAAGTGAGGCATGGAAGAATAACCATAATAACGATACATTGAGACTTTACCAATAACATAAATGGAAGTAATTCCCTGTGCTGTACTAGTCTTTTGAGATGTGACCTCAATAATTGGGCAATGCTCGCTCAATCGAACAAAAGAAGATGGCCCGATATCATAGTCATAACTCATCCAACCCTTAGCAATATAAACATCGACTTCCGATTTTCCAACTTGGAAATCTTTCTGCTCGCCATAAACAGCTAAATATTGATCATAAACAAAGTTAGCTTTTAAAATTAAGCCTTTATATAGACTCTTAGAACCGCTATATCCAGAAGCGATTCCCCATTTATAAGCCGCTTGCGTACTTCCAGTTACTTCGCGAAGCATATAACTGTTGCCGTCAACGAAGCCAATATTATCAAAGAAGCCATCGGTTTCATCATTATCATTGACTCCAGAAATCGAATCAATTAGCAGTGTCGGATAAGTCCCCGATGTCGCTGTCTTTAAAGTCAGCAAGAAACGCACATTAAAGAAGGCTTCCGTATTGGATGTTGGTCTATTTTCTTCGATAACTTGGCTTACATTGTCAATCGAAATTGCGCCAAAATCAGAAGAATAAGGTTTTAACAATAGTTGTGTATAAATACCATTATTGTCATAGCTCACCCAAAGCGAAATCATATAATTAGCACTTACTTCTAAAGCCGCATTTTCCTCTTCATTGAAGTTAAAGGTAAAAGTGTAGTCTTCATCTGGATACACATAGAAAGCCGGTGAAGCAATTGCCACATTCTTATCCCGCGTATCCGCACGTAAGGCAACCATTCCTCCCCATCCGTATTGCGAAGGACTACTGATATAGTCTTCATAGGTGGACATACTTCTAACCGCTTCGCTCTTATACCCAGCTGGAGTTGGATTTTCTGGATCGGTGATTGTATCTACAACCACGCCAGAATATTTTCTGGTTCCGTTTAAAATAGATGCATTTTCAAAACCATACCATCTTGGACTCAGCAAAGCTTCAGGCTTTTTTGAACTTTCAATATCAGAGGTATCTAAAATTGGAACAAAAATCGCCATCAAAACAATAACTGAAAGAATAATGCCCGCCACAACTGACGATTTATTCTTCACAAAACGAGTTATTGCATCCTTTAAGAATGTTGTAGGTTTAGTTTGAAACTTAACATCATGAATAGTTTTATCCTTTTGAACAAAACGAAAATCGCTGGCTTCAATACCATCATTTGCTGTTTCGATGTTAGGATTTTTCTTTTTTTCGTTTTCCATTATTTGCGGGCCCCCATTCTGATTCTTGGGTCAACAATACCATAACTGAGGTCAACCAATAAAATGGCAACAAGACCAATCATTGTATAAACGGCCATATCGACCATGATGACGTTATAGTCCTTAACCGTAATTGCTGTGACGAATAATGAGCCTATTCCGGGAATTCCGTACAATTGTTCGAGAATCATTGATCCAGAAAGAATACCAATGAATTCTCCAATAATCATCGGAACAATTGGCACTAGCGAGTTCCGTAAGGCGTGGCGAATTACTGTTTGAGACTTCGTTAAGCCTTTAGTCCGTGCCAAAAGAAGGAACTCACTTGACATAACTTCCGTAAGTTCGGCTCGAGTATAACGAGTAAATCCCGCTACTGTTCCAAAGCACAAACACATTACAGGAATTATATAGCCCTGAATTCTAATAGCAAGTGGCGCACCATCTGATGGCCACTGGGTTGGCAACCAACCCGCATCGTAAGCTAATATTTTCATTAAAAATGAAATAATTACAAATGAAGGAACAGAAATAAAAACCATAACTAATGTGGAAATAGTGTGGTCGGCTGGTTTATTTTTCTTTAAAGCCGCCCAAATACCTAGAATAAATCCAAGCGGGATAGAAAAAATCATCGCCCAAACATTTAGTTTCATCGAATAGGGAAGTCGTCGCGCTATAATAGTCATAACTGAATCATTAAAGGCAATTCTTGTTGAGGTTCCCCAATCCCATTTCGTAATAATATTACGAATCCAAATAAAATATTGGTACATAACCGGATAAACGTTGTACCGCCAAACCACGCCACCAATTGGCGCCAATGTCACATCTGATGTGACAGTATGATCCGTAACTATATACATGTAGCCTAACGCAACTTGATTATCATAAAATGCTTTTTGCTGTTCTGCCGTTCCTGGAGCGGTCTGCATCTTCAACATCTTCATGAGAATAAAAGTTAACGAAAGGATAATGAAAGTGGTTAAGAGCATCAATAAGATACGTTTTACAATATATTTCCACATATCAATTTCTCCTTTTTTCTAAAAAAGTATATTTCTATTTTAATCCATACGAATATATAAATACAGAGAAACATTGCCGGCTATAAGCCGGCAATGCCCCTGAAATTTTCACCATGATGGTTAGAGTAACCTGTGCGATTACCCTAACCAATAATTTTTAGCAACAATAATTAGGCAGCGGCTGGTCCTTGAAACGTAACGTAAGTTGAGCTGCTTGTTGAGACACCATCAACTGTAATCGTGAAGTACAAGGTCATATCGTAAGCACCTCCGGCATCAAGTGGAAGATCAGGTAACGATAACTTCAAATGTGCCATCGGTATTCATATTGATGGTTAAGTTCACACCAAGTTCTGGGGCAACGAATCCATCTTCACTAACACCTTCTGGTAATGGTGCACTATAGTACCAAATTTCGACGGCAACGATTTCAACTTGAATACGGCTTGCATACTCCGCATTGTAGAAATAAGTACCATGACCAGTAGCAGTGAATTTACCATCAACAGCTTCGCCAGCTTCAATGTTTGTAAGTTTAAACATATTAGCAGCTTCACCATTTTTAATAACCGCACCACCATTGGCAGCGCCTAATAAGGCATCATAGGAGAAGATTTGTTCATCATAGACGATTGGGCTATCCATATTGACGGCACCGGTATCAGGTCCCCAAGAAAGGGTAAATCCAGAACGGTTATCCGAGCAAACGGTATCCATGAAGGAGATTGGGTCAAGGGTGTTACCGCTGATTGAACCAAACGATAAGTCGAAGTCGCCTTGCATAGCCGCATAGTAAGCATCCATCCAGTTAGAAGTAGCATAAGTATGAATGGTTAACTTATAATTCGGGCAAGCCGCATTAAATGTTTCTTCGAAGTATTTCTTAATCGTAATACCTTCAGTATCAACTTGGCTTTGTGATTGATAAATCAATTCAAGCGTAATTGGCGTTGGCGAAGTTGGGGTTCCTGGAGTATATTTTCCTTCAGCCTCAAGAGTCGTCATAGCTCTTTGGAATAAGCCCTTGGCAATTTCGGTATCATAACCATTGCTTTCAGGTAAACGGTCTTCAAGAACAGCTTTACCTTCATCACTCGAACGGAAGGAAATACCTTCTTCTGGGTCAATCATGTAAGCATCGGATAAGAATGCCGCAGCTGGGTTTTTGCCTTCTTCAGCCGCCAATTCAGAACGGTTGATTGAGAAGTATAAGCCGTTTAAGAAGTCTTTGTTAGACATAACTGGTTTAACATCCCAGTAAGAATCCTCGGAGTGAGGATATACTGATCCTGTTTCGCCAAATAATGATTCCCATCCCGCTTCAGTCGTGGTGTTGGTTTGAAGTTTCCAAACGGTATCACCAAGGGTCCGACGGGTACGTGGGTCTGATTTGTATTGATCAAGCGCGGTTGAAGGAATACCAGCTGAGTCAAGTTTGCCAGCTAAGAATTCATCAAAGGCGACGGTAGCACTACCAAGAATGGTGTACTTGTAGCCAGCAAAGTTAGCCCGATCTTTTTCAAAGAATACTGGATTCTTCTTAAAGGCTAATTGCTTGTCAGCTTGCCACTCCTCTAAGGTATACATACCAAGTGATAAGACGTTGTTAACACCACCGGATTGTAACCCGAAGTTAGCCGCACCGCCAATAAGATCTAAGAAGCTTTGTGGAATCGGTGAGAATAAACTTGAGGACAAGTTATACATTGCATAGAATTGAGTCTTCTTCGTAACGAACTCAAAATCAATTGATTGTTCGGTTTCGTTAAGTTGAATACCAACACTGTTCCAGTTTGGGCTCTTTCCGGCAGCGACATCAGCACTATATTGAGCAGCGCCAACGAAACCTGAGGATGAAGATCCTAAATCGGTAGAACGATAAAGTTGATTGTCAAGAATTGCCTTGAATGGAGTTAAATAGTCGGCAAGGACCACTCCTCTTCCGTCGTAAGCAGCTCTATCCGGAGCGGTTGAGAGCGTGTTGTAAACGAGGGTTGGAGTATCGGTAACCGTCTTAACCTTAACTCTCCATTTAGTGGCCATACCATTTGCATCTGGATTGAGAGCAATTGGCTTTTCGGTCGCCAATGAATCATACCATTGATAACTGCTCTTATCTTCTGTAAATTCGGTTCCGTAATAGGCCGAAGTGATAAGGGCATTTAAGTCAGCGGTGACAGAGTCACTAGCATTCCAGTAGTTTAAACTACCTGGATCTTGTGATTGCCAACTATGGAAATACATTGCGTATTTCGTTTCCGGCTCTTGAGCCGAGGTTAATGCCGTAGTAATGGTACCTTGGCCAACACCGAAACCATAGTTAGGAATGTAAGTGTCGCTTGGAATTTGTAAACGCGTCGAATACATGACGTTGCTTGCGCTATCATACATCGGAATACCACCGAGGAAGTTATCAAGCGTATACTTTTCGAGTTGTTCCAAAATCTTAGCGCGTTCTGCATAGCTACTGGCCGAGTAGTTGATAATTTCGCCTTCTTCGCCACCAGCTAAACGAAGCTCTGATCCGCTAGTTTGCGAGCCTGAGCTGCCTGATCCTCCACTGCTTGTAGAGCCGCCGCCGCCACCGCATGATGTTAGGGCTAGAACTCCAAAGAGTGAAAGAACAAATAATTTTTTGTTTTTCATATTTTCCTTTCTCCTTTCAATATTGCAAAAATATTGATACAACAATAATAAATAGGAAAAAAGTAAATCCAAAAAAAATCAATAAAATAATTTTGTAAAAGCGCTTTCAAAAAAACGGCATTTTTCCGCCTTTTTTGTTAACCTTCTTTTTTTCAACCCGTTAATAGAATTCTGGAATCGCGCGTGCGCGCGTATACACGCAAAAATATATGAAAAAAGGCTTTAAAACGGCAAAATTTTGAATTCAATATAAACTATTAAAAAGTAAGCGCTTTTGGAAACGCTTTCATATTTTTATGAAAACTTAACATAAGTTAGTAAATATATGCTTATAAATATTATTTTTAGAAGCATTTTCGGCTTACACCAACACAAAATATCTTGTTTTAATAATGCTTCTATAATCATTTAACTTCGCTTACTAACAACTTTTTATTTTGCAATAAAGTCAATTTTGCACATACGCTTGATTATCTACTTTTAACTATATTTTTCTATTTGCCTGGCTAAATCGTTGTATAGTATTGATAAGAGGAAGGGAAATGGTTATATGAAATTATACATTAAGCAGAATTTTTTCTCGTTGGTTCACGATCGGTTCAAAGTTTATGACGAAAATCAAGTCGTCGTCTACGAGGCGAAGGATAAATTTTTTTCAATTAGAAATAAAACCACCTTGTATAACTTACAAGGGCAAGTTGTTTTGGAATTAAAAAGAAAAATTTTGTCTTTTGTTAACACTTATTTTTTAGATATTGCTGGTGAGGAAGTAGTTAGCATATCGAGAAGGTTTTTTTCTTTTAGACCGAGATTTTACTTCACCGGCCTAGATGTACAAGTAGAAGGAAAAATTCTCGCTCATGATTATGAAATTATTATGAATGGAAAAGTAATTGCTAGCGTCCATAAGAAATGGCTAGCCTGGTCAGACACTTACGAAATTGACATTAAAGATGAACATCATGAAGTGCTTGTTATCGGTATTGTTTTAGGACTCGACTGTGTACTTGAAGATCAAAGAAAAAACAGCAATTAATCACCACAATTTTTTAATGGTTCTATAATCGTTTGTACGGAAATAATAAAAAGGCCTCAATTTATTCGATAAAAGACAAAATTATTGATAAATAGAGGCCTTTTGTTTACTTTCTAAACATTATTTTTTCTGAATTAAACATTCGGGTTAAAACGAAAACTCCAAGTCCTGTAATTAAAAGATTAGAAATAATGGTAATTGCTAAATTTAGATAATCTACTTGTAAACTAAAAATCGATAATAAAGCATTTGTCGAATTATATACTGGTATTAGATAAAGTGCCGTGTTGTTCGAGGCCGTTCCCATCATCGTGGAAACCCCGACTAACATAACAATTATCATTAAAGGCATTGCAAAACTGCTAGCTTCCTTAATTGATTTTGCATAAGTCGAAATTAAAGATATTAAAACAGTAAATACCAGCACGGTTGAAATAATAACTAGAAAAACTAAAAGATAGGTTCCTACGCCATATATTGATAAATCAAAGCCACTGTCGGTTCCGGCAAGTTTTGGAAGACTAACCATTAGTCCAATGAAACTTGAGGTGGCGCTGGCAAGACCCGTTATACTTAAGGCTATTATTTTGCCTAGAGCAATCGTGCTTCGCTTGACCGGAGTAATCAATAAACTGGCAATGGTTCCCCGTTCTTTTTCTCCAGCAATGCTTTCAGGAGCAACGGCCATAACCCCGGTATATAGGAAAGTAATAAGCAGAAAAGGAATTAATCCAGTAATAATTTGCACGCTGATATCTAGATCTGTAGCTTGATTGTTCGTTTCAACTGTATAGCCTTGAAGTGAGGCGCTCAAAAAAGAACTATAAATTTCGGCAATAGTGCTGCTAGTCGAAGAAGCACCATTGTAATTCATTACGATGTTTGGCTTATTACCTGCATTGTACTCATCCATAAAATCGCTTGGAAATACGACATAAAGATCAAGTTCCTTGTTAGTAACCATAGTAAGGGCTTCATCTTCCGTAAGATCATTTTGATAATCTAAATGGTATATTTCCCCTAAAGCATCGCTAAATCCTGCTGGTTCATAATCAACTTTAAGCGAGTAAACTTGATCTTCGCTTTGCCCTAAGTTGCTCGTTATAACACTTCCCATAATCGAATAGAGTAGAAAAATCATTAATCCGGGTAGCACTAGAGAAACTAGCATCCGCTTATCGGTAAAAAAACGCTTTAGTTCTTTTTTAATAATCGTCCATAAATTACGCATGTGGTTCTCCTTTGATTTTATCGTATAAAATAAAAAATTCTTTTTCTAAACTGTTTGGTTCACTAAATTGACTCATTGGTGCTTCCAAAGCCATCGCGCCATCAATAATTATTCCTACTCGATCGCAGATTCTTTCTACTAACGAGAATATATGTGTCGAAAGAATAATCGTCTTTCCCTCTTGCTTTAGATCTAACAAAAAATCAATAACCGTTTTAGCCGTAATAACATCCAGCCCGTTCGTGGGCTCGTCAAAAATAATAATTGAAGGGTCATGAACAATTGAAATAACCAAAGAAACTTTTTGTTTCATTCCCGTCGATAAATCGCTCACTTTGACTTCTTTAAACTGATCAATACCAAATTGAGCAAAAAGTTTCTCTTTGCGCTTTGCGCAAACTGCCTTATCAACTCCATGTAATTCAGAAAAATAATCAAACAAGTAATTGGGAGTAAAAAAATCATCCAGTTTGAGTTCACTTGTAAGAAAACCAATTCGTGAACGAACTTGATCGGGAGCACTTTTCACTGAAAAGCCATCCACAAAAACATCACCTTCATCTTGCTTAATTAAAGTGGAAACAATTCGCAAGGTCGTGGTTTTGCCCGCTCCGTTAGGACCTAAAAGGCCATAGATTTCCCCTTTGTAAGCGTTGAAGGATAAATTATTAACCGCTATCCTTGTCTTACTTTTTATCCTCTCAATTTTTTGCTGTTTGCTAGAAAGAATAAACGTCTTCTTTAAGTTCTTAACTTCGAGAATTAAATCCATAACGACCTCCTAGTTTTTTATTCTATCATCTATATAGTTGCATATGCATACAAAAAATACACCTTCTTTTAAAAATTATTAGCATATTACGAAAAAGGCATAATAATTCTATTGTTTGGCGGCGATTATTTCTATAATTGATTGACATTTAACACCTCAAATCGCTGCCAATCAAGCATCAAAAAAATTAAAATAATTGTGAAACAAGATTTTATTATTTAACAGATTTTCACCAAGATAAAAATGTTTCCCTCGAAAAAGGCCATCAATTATAGGTAGTCAAAATTTTATGCCGACAAGCGCTAATGCATAAGATATAATAAGGAGAATCATTTTCACCGGAGGAGTTATTTATGCCCGTTTTTGATACGACAATGATTGTTGTGACTATTATCTTTGTATTAACCTATTCACTAATGTTGGTATTTGCTCAAAAACGAGTATTTTTCGCTTTAGGGGGCGCCATTGTTTTACTAGTATTGGGATTAACTGGATTTATTCCTAATATGTCGCTCCAGTACTTATTTCTTGAAGGAATAAATTGGAATGTTCTTATGATGTTGTTTGGAACGATGGGACTTGTATCGCTTTTTATTGATACGGGAATGCCGGCTCTAATCGCCGACAAAATATTAGATCGTTCGCCCAATTATCGATTTGCTATTATTTCATTGGCCCTGTTTGCTGGTGTTGTCTCGGCATTTATCGACAATGTTGCAACCGTTCTAATGATTGCTCCTATTGTTTTTGATGCCGCTAAAAAAGCTAAAGCCAATCCAGTTAATGCTATTATCGCTATTGCGGTTGCCAGCAATTTAGAAGGCGCAGCAACCCTGGTTGGTGATACCACATCCATACTTCTAGGTGGATACATGGGATTGAACTTTGCTGATTTCTTTTGGTTTTTAGGTGAACCATCCCTCTTCTTCTACAATCAAATTGGCCTTGTGTTAGGAGCGGTTGTGCTTCTGTTTGTCTTCCGTAAAGAAAAGCAATCAATCGTTATTGAGGAAAAGACTAAAGTTACCGATTTTGTGCCATCCTATCTTATGCTTTTACTACTGCTCGCACTAATCGTTGCCTCTTTCCTACCTATCGAATTTCCATTGATTAATGGCGTCATCTGTTTAGCCATCATGATTATTGGACTCGTATATGAAATTGCCCGCTCACATAATGGGGCCGTTGCTAAAAAAGCCATTAAGGAAGTCGATTATCAAACGCTTACTATCTTGCTTTCAATCTTCGTCATCGTAGCCGCCTTATCTCAATCAGGAATTGTCGACTGGATAGGCCAAGGTATCGCTAAGGTATCTAATTCTAATTTGTTTATTGCTTACACAATTATCGTTTGGGTGTCGGTTATCATCAGTGCCTTTATTGATAATATTCCTTATGTTGCCATGATGTTGGGAGTTGTTAAAATTCTAGGTATTACTTTCGCTGGTGATGGGGCAACGGCCACAGAAATATTGCGAATTTCGACCCCCTTATATTTCGGTCTATTATGCGGAGCAACTCTTGGTGGAAATTTGACTCCAATTGGTGCATCGGCTAATGTTGCTGCAATTGGACTGCTAAAAAAGAAAAATTATTCGGTTTCCACTGGTCAATTTATGAAAATCGGTGTTCCGTTTACACTTATTGCCACTTTTTCCGCCTATGTTTTAGTATGGCTTTTCTTCGGTTTAGGTTTATAAAAAACGCTTAGGGCTATTTTTTAAGTCATAGGAAAAACGTAAAAGTTTAACCCTTTTTTGGATTCTAAAAGTTGCCCATTATTTAAAGAACATAAAAATAAGCTATAATGGATTTGGAGGTCAGTATTATGGAAATTGCCGACATAGTCCAAAAACAAAAAGATTTTTTTGCTACAGGTATAACTTTATCCTATTCTTTTCGCAAGCAAGCTATAGAAAAAATTGAGCGAAGCCTACATAACCATGAATCAGATATCATTGAAGCTTTACGACTTGATCTTGGGAAGAGCCCTTTCGAGAGTTATCTTAGTGAAATTGGTATGGTCTATGATGAACTTCATTATGTTAAGAAACATCTTAGAAAATGGATGAAAAAGGAAAAAGTAAAAACCACTTTAGCTAATTTCCGTGGCCGCAGTTGGCGAATAGCTTCGCCCTTTGGAAATGTTTTGATAATGAGCCCGTGGAACTATCCAATTCTTCTCACTCTCGATCCCTTAATTGCGGCAATTGCCAGTGGTAACACCGTCGTATTAAAACCTGGAAGTTATTCAAAAAATGTAAGTTTAATACTAGAAAAAATTTTCCAGGAGATTTTTTCTTTAGAATATGTCGCGGTTATTCTCGGCGGTCGCCAAGAAAACCAAGCCTTATTGGATCAAAAATTTGAGTATATATTCTTTACAGGCTCTCCATCCGTTGGCCATTTAGTACAAGAAAAGGCTAGTGTACACTTGACACCCGTGACATTAGAATTGGGTGGAAAATCCCCAACTATTGTCGATGAAACCGCAGATATTGCCATCAGTGCTAGAAGAATCGTTTTTGGAAAGCTATTAAATTGTGGGCAAACCTGTGTAGCTCCAGATTATTTTCTCGTTCAGCACTCAATAAAGGATCGATTAGTCGCCGCCATTATTGAAGAGATTCGTAAGCAATATGGTGATGATCCGCTTAAAAACCCCGCCTACGGAAAAATAATTAATGAAAAACACTTTGAACGAATATTTAACTTGATTGATCAAAAGAAAGTGATATTCGGAGGAACGGCAAATTCGAGTACTAATCAAATCTGTCCGACAGTCTTAGACAACGTTACCCTTGAAGATGCGGTTATGAAAGAGGAAATATTTGGGCCTATTTTTCCTATAATTACTTACGATAATGATGATGAACTTGTGGAAATTATCAATAAAAACCCTACCCCCCTCGCCTTTTATATTTTTACCAAACGGAAATCTTTTGCTAATTACTTAATTGAGCATGTATCTTTTGGAGGTGGTTGCATCAACGATTGCATCGTGCATCTTGCCTCGCCGTATATGCCTTTTGGAGGAGTTGGTAATTCCGGTATGGGAAGTTATCACGGAAGATGGGGATTTGAAACCTTTTCCCACTATAAGAGCATTCACCAAAAGTTTTATCACCCTGATTTGAACGTTCGTTATCAGCCGGGTAGTGATAAGAAACTTTCTTTCTTAAAAAAGATTTTAAAATAGTTTTTATCTCCAATGAGCGTTTCATTAGTCACCACTAATTTAGGTCGATATAATGATGTTGCTAAAGAATAAGGAGATGAAAAAATATGGATGATTTTAAGAAATTTCTTGAAGGCCGGAGAACAATTTACGCCCTTGGAAAAGATGTTTCTATCAGCGAAAGCGAGATTGAAAAAGTTATTTCCCAAAGTATTAAGTATGTCCCTTCGGCTTTTAATATGCAAAGCCAAAAAGTAGTTCTGCTTCTAAACAAAAACCACGATCAAATGTGGGATATTGTTATGGAAACACTAAGAAAGATTGTTCCAGCGGAAAGTTTTGCTAAAACCGAAACGAAAATTAATGCCTTTAAATCCGCTTATGGAACAGTGCTCTTTTTTAATGATGACGCTGTTACCAAAAAGTATGGTGATGACTTCCCATTGTATCGAGAAAATTTTATCCGCTGGTCGGAGCAGCAAAATGGAATGCTTCAATATGCAATTTGGGTGGGACTAAGTAATCTGAACCTTGGAGCCAGTCTACAGCATTATAATCCTTTGATTGATGCGGAGGTTAAGCGCGTATTTAATATACCTGCTTCTTGGTCACTGATTGCTCAGATGCCTTTTGGAGAAAAACATGGCGAAGCTGATTCTGACAAGAGCTTTTTACCCATTGAAGAACGCTTACTGATTAAACGGTAATTGTTTCATAACCAAAAAGAAAAGTTAGGAGAGTAAATACTCCTAACTTTTTTTAATCAACTCTTTGACTCACTATAGAAGATCGGCATAGCTCATTGGGCTATAATCCATATAAGCAACTTCATTGATGGTAATTGTTCCACCAACTCCCGAGCCACCGAAGTGGAAATGCATAGCTCCATACATAGCATCAATATCAAAGCCAGAAGCTAACATATCAATAACAACGATGGTTCCTTCCGTGCTTGGAACAATACTGGCAATTGGACTGCCGGTTTGATCTACCAAAGCACTACTCCAAATTGTCGCTCCTGCGAATTCAAGCCGGAAACTTGCTAAGTCAGCCGTTCCATCGCCTACGATACTTAAAGTCAAGTACCGGGCTGGATTGTTCAAATCACCAATGCCAAATCCATAGGTATATCCGTCAGCCGTATAGGTAATCGGATGCGAAGAAGCATCAATAACCCGCGTAAAGGATGCTAACGGAAGCGCCTCGACTGCCTCAATAGTCACGATACCATTGTTGTCTCCAAAATCACCAAAGTGACCGTGAAGATCGGGATCCGTCACTGAAAGGCCACTTGCCACAAGATCAATAATAATGGTTCTTGATTCTGTAGTTAAACTCACATCAGTAATTGGATTTCCAAATGGATCAATTAAGGCCCCATCTTTTAGCCAACTGATTGCCCCATTATTGCCGATTCTAAAACTTGCCAAATCGGCAGTTCCATCACCCTTAAAGGTAAGAGCTAAATAGGGTAATTGATCACCATTGTATCCAAGGTATTTATAGTTATAACCTCCAGAGCTGAAGTCAACATCTCCCCCTTCGCCAATTGACTCTGCCTTTGTTTCATCGAAAGGAGCCACTTTATTGGCAAAGAGAATTTCATTAATAATTAGTTTACCGGTTCCAGAATAATACATATCCAAAGTATCAGCCACTTCTAAGCCCGATTCTTGGAGATTAATAATCATATAGACAAAGCCATTCGCGTCAATGTAAGGATAATTAGTAACATCAAGCGCGGGCGTTTTTAAACCAAAGCCGCTATACCAATCATTTGCATAAACAGCATTGGACCCCGTACCCATAATTCTAAAGCCACTTAGGTCTGCGCCTTCTTCGCCTTTAAGAGCAATAACCATATATTGGTAATGTGCGCCATTAACAACACTACTTGCTTCTTTGGCTTGAATGTATCCTGCGCTTGGTAATGATGTGGCATCAAAAGTTAAGACACCGTCTTTAACACTAACCATACTGCCGTTATTATAGGATAAAGAATAATATAGGTTAGCGGCGATGATATCTGGATTGGTGCTGCTAGCTTCATAATCATCATTTAGTGAAGCTTGAATTCGACCATCAAAACGGTCAAACACTTGAGCATTAGCCAAATCGACATAGGGATATTGAAGTTCGGCCGTCTTGGATTCAAGATTGGTCGCAAATAAAGAATTTACCCACATTTGTGAGGTGCTAATAAATACAAATCCGGTTACATCACCTTCAATTCCACTATTAGCAAAATTTAAAACCGCCGTCTTATAGGTATGCGAAGTTAAGAAGAGAGCATTTCCATCAGGATCTTGTGCTTCTGACCAGGAAATTGGATTTCCCTGCTCCCCACTAAGTATTGGATAGATGAGTAAACTGCGGAAATCGCCTTTCATACTAAGGGCAAGATTATTATATCCACTTAGGGCATCCGCATCACTAACCGAATAGGTTCCTCCATCAACTAGTTTTACGTTGCGTTGAACGATGCTTCCTACGCTTCCCCGCCACCAGCAGTTGGCATCAGCTTTACTGACATCGACCCGAGCAAAATCATCAAGAACTGTTTTGACACCAGCTTTATAAATGGCTACTTCCGCCACTCCTAATTTGGCCTTAACATCATCCCCCACAAAAAGATGAAGTCCCAGCACTTTTTCTAAGACACGAACACCGGAATCTGATCCGTCACTAAATAATTTATACTCAACACTATCATCTGAAATGGTGTTATTAAGGTCAATAACATACTCTTGATATTCAGTTGAAAGTTCCGCCATTGGCTCTAAATCACCATCATAAACTTCATCAAACGGTAGAGAATAGACTTCGTAACTATCGTCTCCCCGTAATCCTAGTTTTAAATCGTGGAGATTTAAAGAACCGGCAATAAGTTTAAGTTTAAATGCTATCTGATATTCTTGAAGAGCATAGGTGCCAGTCGCATATTTATAAACGGCGGCATCTGGAGTGTTGCCCGTTTTTTCTTCTCCCGTATTATCAATGTTAACTTGAAGATATGGGGTGCCTAAATAAGCCGCATCACCTTCAACTGTACCTTTGGGTGTAGATGAAGAAAAATCATCAAGATAACTATCAAATAATGGGTTGAATGCTCTCGTTACAACCGGGGTTTCATCATCATAGGTCGGAGTTGGCTCCGGGTCATCAACGTATAGTCCTTCGGAAGTACTAGATGTTGATGATGTTAAAGATGTACCATTTTCACTGCTTGATTCGCTAGATGATGGTGTGCTCGTTTGTGATGAGCTGCTAGAACCACCAGTGGTACCGCATGCGGTCAGAAGACCGGTAACGGCAAGCAAAACAACTAGTTTGCTTTTTTTCATATTTCTGCCTCCTTTGACTGATTATATGAATTTATTCTCCATAGACGCTGACTTCGGATAGCTGGGCCCCGTATCCGCCAACAGCACTATTGGATGAAATGATAATCTTGATAAAGCGGGCTGAAACCGGATTATCAAGAGGAAGGGCCACCATATTGCCACTAACTGGATCAAATAAATAATCCGTTGCCGCAAATAAGGTGGTAAAACTAGTCTTAGTAGCATCATAAGCAACATTATCCGCACTAGTTTGAATTTCAATATTCTGTGTTCTTGGATCCCACAGTAAGGATGGAGGGAGCGATAGAACAATATAAGAAATGTTATAAACATCCCCCATATCTATTACGACATAGGCTGGTAATGATTCTGACTCATAATAGGAAGTACCTTCGGTATTACCATCGTTAATTTTGCTCACATCATATACATCTTCGTAAGGGGTGCTATCCACAATCGGTTTAGCAAATGTTAGTGATGGGGCGAAGAAATCGACTTTGCTTACCTCAATATGAGGAGCCTTTAAGAAACCTTCCGTGCGGTAAAAACGAATTTGAATGCCCGCATATTGTTGAGCGGTTATTACCACGTCGATTGCATTCCCATTTTGAGGAGTCATCATATAGTCTCGAGTCGGGAGAATACGAACATACTTATCGCTGACTGAGCCATCGCTTTTAAGCTTCTTTCCCCAAATTTGCATTGAGTATTCATAGGAGAAAATGTTGTCTGATGATCCATAAATGCGAACTTGTCCGACATATTTAATCGCGTTAAATTCAATAGTAAGAGCGGCAAACTCATCTTTTTCATCTTTCCATTCACCGCTAATCCAGGTGGCATCCGCCGAACTGTTTAAAATTGCAGCCGCTTCATGTCCACTCTGTTCAAAATTTCCGCTGCCATCGTCATCCGGGGTAACTGCTAATGTTCCACTTCCGTGTGTTGCTTTGGCACTAAAGTCCCCGCTTGCGGGCACACCCGCATAGCTCAATCCGCCTTTAAGCCAAGCAAATTCTGGAACAATCAAACCCTCTTGTTTGATACCAGTTATGTTATCAACTACAACGTTGTTATCCGCCAAGGCTAAGGTGTAGGGAAGATTAATAATTGCCCCCCGCACTGTTTCACCCTTGGTAAAAGTGAATCCACTGGTATAGGTGTTAGTAACTAATTTTAAATCACTAGCTTTTTCAACTGTCTTTCCTGCAATATTGATATTCTCGAAACTGACGTTTCGAACCATCGATGCCTCGGATTCACCATTAATACGTGAAATAATCGTGTCCGCCATATTGAGTACTTTAATGTTTTTAAAAGTCACTCCATTGATTGAGCCTCTAGTTCCAGCGGATTTAGTCCATTCAACGTTATAAGCGATAGTAATATCAATTAAATAATCATCTTCTCCATCATCACGGACATCGCCTAACATCTGACCATCTTCAAGAGTTATGTTTTCATATGTAACATTGGTAATATTGGCATCATCACAATTGTGAATGCTCATCGCTGGCTTGTGAAAATTATGAACAATGGTGATGTTAGAGAAAGTTATTTCGTCCATTGAAGGACCATATGTCTCATAGCCGACCTCCATTGATTGGGCAAGATCCGTCCATACGACAACATTGTCAAAATGAATGTTTTTTGTTGTTCCCCGATCGACATTTTTTACCACCAAGGAATCGTCCCAAGTTCGAACAAATCCACCCTTTACAAGGACATTGCTTGATGATTGAACAGAAATACCATCGCCATTGGCGCGCGCGGTAATAATCTTAATATTAGAAACCGTTACTTGATCACAGAAATAAAGGGTTATCGCCCAACCAGCCGGATCAAGAATAGCAATGTCATCTATTTCAATGTTCGTTGAATTGCGTAATTCGATTGGAAGTGTAAACTGATTTTCACTCATCCGATCATAAATTTGGCCATCAAGAATACCCCGGCCTCTAATTTTTACGTTGTTGACCCCTTCAGCTCTAATTTGGCCAAACACATATGCCCCACCAGCCAAATAAATAGTTGAATTACTTTTTAAAGGGATAGCGTCTGCATCATAGGCTCCCGGGCCAATATATGTTACATTTGCTGGAATATTATTTGGGTCAATCGGATCGGTTTCTAGCGGATTGGCAAAAAGGTGAATGACATTATCGGCATCACCGTTATATTCGATAATATAGTTTGCGCTATAATCAAGACCAAACTTAATCGTGGTTCCACTTATTTTGGCATTAACCGCATAAGCTTCCGGGCTGATTTTTACTGAAGAAACAGCCTCTACATCATGGACGTCTATTTCCACTTCAACGTGGCCTTCAAAATCAAAAATAGCAACTGGATTAGTTTGTTGCGAGTAAGTAAAAGTAAAACTGCGCATGTGGTTAACACGGGTTTCATAAACAAATAAGGGATTGTCATTGACGGCAATTGAAACTTTGCTCGAGCTATCCATAATGTCTGGTCCTGGATAGGTAACGAGTTTGGTGGTGGTGGCTTGATTGTCGGGAAAAGAAAAATCTTCTGGATTCATTACTTCGGTTTCCGAAGAGGATGAAGTCGATGAAGTTAAATCACTACTTTTTCCACTTCCGTTACATCCCGAAAGCGCTACCGCACAAGCCATAAAAGCAAACAAAGTTCTTAATCTATTTTTCATTTTTCTCTCCATCCCGTATTTCTAATAACATTATAGAAATACCTATCACTTAAAAAAATGTGATAAAACTGCTAAATTAGTAGGCAAAACTGCTAGAATGAAGCATTTTTTGTAAACCCTTACAAAATTGCTTACAAAACAAAGTTTGGCAGGCTTGTTGCTCCAGTAACTTCTTGGCTAGTCTTAGAAATTGAAAACCCACGAACATAGAGTCCAACATTAATCCCCTGATAATTCTCATCAATTATTTCCCCATAAAAATCGCAATCAATCAAATGAACGTCATCAACATAGTGAGGATCATCTGGATACTGGCTACGAGGATCGATTATTCCCGAAATGGCTATAGCAAGAAGTGAGTTGCCTTTAAGTACTTTTAAATTGCTAACATTAACTCCCGAAATGCTCCCTAGACTTGTTACTTTGTGGGCTGATGACCAGTTGCTAGAGTAGATGTTTTGAATCTGAATTAACTGACTATTCGCCTGACTATCGCCTCGTCCCATTGAAGCATCTTCGACGGTAATTCGCCGATAATTAACATTTTCGATATTTGCATTATTGCCATTATGGATGGAGATGACTGGTTTATGTAAAGCATGGAGTACGGTAATATCTTCAAATGTGATATTCTTCATCGTTTGGCCTATTGTTTCGTAGCCTATTTCCATCGACTGGGCAAGGTCCGTCCATAAGACGCAGCGCGAAAAGGTAATATCATCGGTATACCCTTCTAGGCTGGTATTATTCCATTGCGGATAATTCTTAACCACCAAGTTATCATCCCATCCGCGGACGAATGAGTCTGTGACAACTATTCGTTGTGTACTTTGAAGTGAAATCCCATCACCATTTGAACGTGAGGTAATTATGCCAATACGCGAAATTGATGAGTCCGTTACAAAATACCAATTGACGCACCATCCGGCTGGGTCACTCATCACAAAATCAGCAAATTCAATATGAGACGAGTAAGAGAAATCAAATGGAATGAATTGCGTATTGCCTTCACTTTGCCCGGCTATTCGCTCAAATGTCGAGCCATCGATAATTCCCGGGCCAATAATTTTAATATTATGCTGATTGCTAGCAACAAAGCGCGCTCGGACAATTGACCCAAAGGCTAGATATACCGTTTGATTGCTTTTGAGAGTTAGCGTTGAACTACTAAGGCGACTATCATTGCTCGCATCATGAAGTCCTTTATCAAAGTAAATAACATTCGAATTATTTTGATATTCGCTGTCATCATCAATTATGCGAACAAAAAGATGAACCGCTAGAATTTTTTCACCATCCGGTTCTAAAACGTATACTCCCGGCTTTTTAATGACAAATGTCATTTCATGCCGATCTAGAGCATTTACTTGAAAATTGACCCCGCTCGACAATGGGCGAATAACTGTTTTGTCGCCCATTGCCTCTTGGCAAACTAAACGCAACGTAAATGGTCCATGAAATCCAACAATGGCAAGGCCACTATCATAGCGATTAGGGGCGAGACCATTCCAAACTTGAGAATCATTAATTTTGGTTGCATATAGAGGAATCTCTTGTCCATCAATCGTGTATAAACGCGAGTAGGTATATTGATTTACTCCGGTTGGAAGATCCATAACATCAACGGGGGAAGAAGGTAAAACATCTTCGCTACTAGTTTCACTAGTTGTGCTTATTGTGGAAACGGAAGAGTCATTATGGGAAGAACAGCCAACGACAAAAATACTGAGCAGTGATAGAAGAAGCAATATCCTCTTCTTCATACAACACTCCCGGATATTTCTAAAAGATCGCCAAGATTGCTCAAGAGGTAATCCGCCTGTTCGTCTTTGGTTGCATCTTTAATCGCAGCGGCCTTCATGCCTCCCTGATGGGCAGCTTCAATTCCAACAACAGCATCTTCCACCACCAAAGCTTCTTCTTTTTTGGCCTGCAAAAGTTTTTGGGCTAAAAGAAAAACTTCTGGATCGGGCTTTGAATTCTTAATCATTGTGCCATCGACAATAACATCAAAAAACGAAGTTAATCCAGTTACCTTTAAAATCAAAGGGGCATTTTTTGATGAGGAAGCAACCGCTAGTTTTAAACCGCGCTTTTTCAATGTTTCAAGCGTATGGAGAACTACTGGTTCGACATCTTCCGGTGTCATTCTTCTGATTAAAGAAACATAATATTCGTTTTTAAAATGCGCCATTTCTTCTTTTTGAGATGGGGTATAGGTGCGCTTGGCTTTCTCCAAAATAATGTTGAGCGAAGCCATCCGTGATACTCCGCGCAATCGGTTATTTATCTTTTCATCAAATTCAATCCCTTCCCGGTCGGCTAGTTTTTTCCACGCCAAGTAATGAAAGTGATCCGTCGAAACGAGCACGCCATCAAGATCGAAAATAATTGCCTTTATCATAATATTCTCCTTTTTAATATTTTTCGTTTTGTAATAAACGCCTCGTATAGAATTCCTTGTTCATAGAACCTAAACTTAATTGATTTAATTTCTGCCGGCAGGTGGGGTTTAAAGATAATTCCTTGATTGTCGGTAAATCTTAAGCCGGCAAATCCATAAATTAAATCGAGGACTGCTCCTCCGGCACTAGCAGGATGAAGCCCTCCTATATAGGTTGCTCCAGCATAATTCTTACTATCACCTTTTAAATCAAGCAGTGCACTTCGCTTAAAAAAATCATAGGCTCTAATTGGGTCTGCAACTTCTGAGGCGAGCAGGGAATACATACTATTGGATAAGGAAGATCCGTGTTCAGTATAGGGAAGATAAAAATCATAGTTAGCTCGTTTAATGCGAGCTGAGAAAAAATCACGAAATAAAGCGAGTAAAGTCACGACATCGGCTTGTTTTATAACCCGCGTTTTATTAGCTAATCCTGTGCTTCCCCCTAGATATTCGTTGGGCGTTATCCGTTTTTTAACTAGTTCGTACGCAGTGATATCCTCTAATTTAAAGTAGCCATCAAACTGAGGAATCAAATGTTTTTTTTGCGCCGCCGGTAAGAAAAGATGTTCGAGAAAAATAGGTAGTTTTTGATAAAAGAATTCCTGATATGGTTTAAGTGCTTCTTCTACCATTTGCTTGTTTTCCTGATGAAGAGAAAATATGATTGCCCGCGTTTTTTCTCCCACAATCTTTACTAAATAATTGGTAAAGGCATTGTTGTTGACGCGCTCATGATATTCATCTGGTCCAATTACATCATTCAGAAAATACTGGTTGGTTTTGATGTCATGATGGGCATAACTATAGTAAAACCGCATTATTTCCAGCAGTGTTTTAATGCCTCCTAAATAGAAGATGCTTGTGTCCTTGGTTGCTTCGTAATAGTTAAACATGCCTAAAGCTACATCGCCGCTAATATGAATTTGTTTATCGACAAAATAAGTGCGAATTGGCTTCTTTGTCTTTGCATCCGCAATATTATATTCTGAACATGCCTCAAAACCATTTTCCTGGCTTTCCCAAGCATAAAAAGCCCCATCATAACCATACTTATGGGCTTTTTTTATAGCTTCAGCTAATCCATTTATTCGATAAATAACAAGATTCCTCGCCACTTTTGGGAAAAGCAAATTGTAAAAGGGGGCAAGAAAAATTTCTGTATCCCAAAAAACGGCTCCCTTGTAGGTTTGTCCGCTGAGTCCTCGTGCCGGAATTGAAGTTATATATTTATGAGGTGCTAGAGTCAGAAGGTGATAAATTGAATAAGCCACTCCTTTTTGAACATCATTATCTGGCCCTTTGAGTTCAATTTTTGCTAATTCCCAATCATGTTTCCAAGCCAGCATATGCTTATTGAGACATTTTTGATAAGGAATTTTTAGTTGAGCATTCATCTGTAAATCTTTTTCATTGATAAAAGATTCATCTTCAATTATTGATACCACCGCTTTAATGGTTAAGGTAATCTTATCAAGCGGTTTAACTCTTATACTTATCTTATTTAGGTAACGATTAGAATTCTCATTAAAATTTTGATCGCCGACTTTAACGGAAAAATGATAACTGACTTTTTCTATAACAATCGCTTCTTGGTTTGTTGTCCCGACAAAACGAATTTGCCCCTGTCCTTCATTGGAAAAACTCCGCTTCTGATAATGGGGACCATTAAGTTCCCAAACATCACTGTCAAGGCCATAATTAATCGCTAGTTGTCCCGCCTCTTTTACTTCAATAACATAACGAGAAATAAGTTCGTCCGTATCGCCATCAACGATAAAGCGTTCACTATCAATATTTAGACTCGAAAACGAACTATGCCGATAAAATATGGCTTTATCTAAAAGTAGCCCCATTTGATGATTATCACTAGAAGAAGAGAGAACGCTCAGTTTTTGATCATTAAAGCAAAGACGAACAAAAAGTGGATTGGGCAAATTAATTGATTCCCGCCAAAAATTGTCTTTTTGATCATATTTACCGATAAGATTAAATCCAACCTTCGAATCCTTATCCATCTCTTCAAAACTTCCACGGTAACCAATATGACCATTGCCAATAAGCAAAAGGTTGCCGTAGTAATCTTGCTTATCAACATCAAAGGAAGAAAAAGAAATTTTATTCTTCTTCATATTGCAAAGGCAAAACAAAATGTTTGCCCACCTCATAATTTTGACCATAGATGACAATCGTTACTTTCTTGTCATCTAAACTGTCGATTGTTACTCCTGCGCTATTAATAGTAATTACCAACCGCTTATTCCGATATAGCAAATGAAATTTATATCCTTGCCAATACGTCGGTAAGTGCGGGTTGAGTGCTAAATGTTCACCATCACTTCTTAGCCCGGCGAAGCCATAGACAATGTTCATCCAACTAGCAGCGATGGAAGTGACATGCAGTCCTTCATTCGTGTTGCGATTGTAATCGTCTAAGTCCATTCTAGTTGCAAATCCAAAAAAGTCCAATGCCGCTTGTTTGTAGCCAATTTCCGAAGCAAAAATAGAGTGAACCGATGGTGACAAGGATGATTCATGTATCGTTTTGGGTTCGTAAAAATCATAATTTGCTTTTTTCTCCACTAAGGAGAATCGACTGCTATATAAAAACATAAACATTAAGACATCTGGCTGCTTAATCAAATCATTTCGATATATTCGATCATACGACCAATGTGAGTAAAGTGGAAAATCCGTCACCGGAATTGAATCGGGATCAATGTGAGGAAGATCATAAAAGCCAAGATGCTGCTCAAAAAGATTAGTTGTTGAGTCAAATAGAATAAGCATCTTTGCACTAGCTTCCTTAATTCTAGTTATTAGCTCTTCATTAATTTCTAATCGCTTGCATAATTTTATAATTTTTTCTTGCGTACGAAATTCATTCAAAAGATTCAGCGTATAATCAAAGGTCGCCTTGGCCATGTAATTTGTATAAGTGTTATGATTGACCATTAACTGGAATTCATCGGGCCCCATTACTCCATAAAATCCAAAGTGGGTATGGCGGCTGTTCCATTGCCCGCGAGTTAAAAGAAACTTTGTTATTTCTAAAAGCATTTCCATACCATAGTCAAAGATAAAATCGATATCTTTGGTGACATTCACATAATGGAAAATGCCATAAGCTACACCCGTCGATGGCTGAAATTGGGTTGAAGCATGCTGCCAAAGATTGCACCCTTCTTCTCCATTTAAAGTGGCAATTGGATAACAGGCACCTTCACAGTCTAAATCCTTTGCCCGAGCTTTAGCCTGCTTTAAAGTATGATAACGAAAAAGTAATAAATTACGCGCCGCTTCCGGTTCATTAAATAAATAGAATGGCAGACAATAGGTTTCTGAATCCCAAAACGCATGTCCGCTATAGGCTTCACCCGTTAACCCCTTTGCTCCGATATTATCGGAAGGATCTACTCCGTGATATGTTTGAGTTAACTGAAAAATGGTGTAACGAATTCCTTGTTGGTTTACTTCATCGCCAAATATTTCGATATCCCGTTGATCAAACACCCGACTCCAAAATAAGGAATTATCGGTTAATGCCAAGTCATATCCTTCATTTACTGCCTGTTCTAATTCCTGAATCGCTTCTTTTTTCAATTCACCGAATGTTTTTTCACCTTGTTTAGCAATATTGTTAACCACATAACGAGTAAAAACTGCTTGTTCATTTCCCTTTAAATGAAAATGATAAAGACGCTTAACTTCGCGATTGGTGTGCACAAATTCATATTCATAAGGAGAATCAATTTCCATTACCGAATAAACTCTTCCTTCGGTTGTGAGCGTCTTAACTCCCAGCCCGCTTATTTTATTCGCATCAAAATGATCTTGATCAGTAAAGTAACAATCGCTTTTCCACATCAGGACATTTGAATCTAAATGGAATGTTAAACTAACTTCTGCATCTTGGTTGGCGCGGATGGATATTTTCTGATATCCACGATGGGCGTGGTTCATCGATAGAAAACGCGAAAAACATAGTTTAACTTCTTTGCCATTATCGAGAGTATAGCTAAACTCACGTGTTAACAAACCGCTCTTTAAATCAAGATTACGAACAAAATTATGAGGAGCCTTTTTGCCTAAATCAATTTGCTCCTGATCAATGATTAATGTAACTTTTAGCCAGTCCATCGCATTAACCATAAAATGTGTCCGCTGAACAATTCCTTTATAATGAATTGGCGTGGGTTCAAGAGCATAATCGTATATACCATTAAAATAAGAGCCTCGTAATGAATCAAGGCTGCTTACTCCTTCTTCAAATGTTCCTCGCACTCCCATATATTCATTAGCCAAAGCAAAAATAGATTCACTGACACTACTGCGATCAGAGTGAAAACCTTCTTCGCGGATGGCAAATGGTAAAACCTCTAAATAACGATTGGCAATTTTTCCCATACTCTTACTCCTTAATTCCTGAATTAGTGTTAGTTCCCGTAATTTGTTTTTGGAAAAGCGCAAAGATAATTATCTGCGGGATGATGGAAATAACTAATAGCATCAACAGTTTATCGGGGCCAAAGTCTGAACTAGTGGCCATCGTCGATTGAATCGAATATATCTTGACCATAATTGTTTGCATACTCTCTTTTTGCAAAGTCAAATAGGGAAGTAAAAAGTCGCTCCAACTTGCGGTAAAAGCGAAGATGGCTACAACCCCAATAATTGGCCGGGCTAAAGGAACCAGAATATTGGTAAAGATTTGAATATCGTTAGCGCCGTCCATTCGTGCCGCTTCAAATAAAGGCTTAGGAATCGAGGCAAAATAGCTTTTAAACATGACAAGATAAAAAGTGTTCGCTCCAAAAACAAACCAAAGAGGAATATAACTATCAATTAAATTTAAGGCCGCTATTTGTTTAAATAGCGGAACAATATTGGTCGCAGTTGGAATCATATAGGAAAGAAGAATCAAGCCAAATATTACCTTGTGTCCCCACGGACGAACAATCTCTAAAACGTACGCAAGAAAGCCGTTAAAGACGATTGCACAAATAACCGCTCCAAGAGCAACGATAGTCGAATTTAAAAAATAGGTGCCAAAATTTATGTAATTCCAGACTTCTATAATTTTGTTAAAATTAAAATCTTTAGGCCAAAACACATATGGAACTTGATATAATTCGGCTGGGTTTTTAAAACTTGATATAAAAAGCCATAGAACTGGAGCAACCGCTAATATAGCGAAGAAGACCAAAATAACGATGATAAACGTATAAACTGCATGTGCCCAAGGATAGCGATAGTCGATCCAAGTAAGAATGCCGGCCTTTTTATTCCGTAATTTTTTTGCGGCCCGTTCTTCTTTGGAAGCAATTTTAAAAAATGGAAATTTCATTTATTTTCTCCTTTCACTTGACGGTTAGTGACCACAAAATAGACAACCGTCAAAACAATAATAATAAAGGAGAGAATGACTCCCACCGCTGCCGCTTTAGCGGGAGCATTATCACGGAAAGCATATAGATAACTAAGGAGCATCAAAGAAAGCGAAGAGTTTCCTGGTCCTCCTCCGTCCGTCATTACTAATGGCTCATAGAAAACTTGTAATACGGCAATCATCTGCATAATAAACATCGTATTAATTAATGGTTTCAGATGAGGTAGTGTAACGTAACGAATACGTTCAAACATGCCTGCTCCCTCTAAGCGAGCAGCCTCATATAAGTCCGTGCCAATTGTTTGCATCGTGCTCAAATAAATTAATGCGCTACTGCCTGCTCCGCGCCATGTCATAGTTATGACAATCAAAGGTATGGTCATTTTGGGGTCGTCAAGAAAGAGCAATGGTTTACCACCAAATGCTTTAATCAAGGCGTTTAGCGGGGCCCCGGCGGCAGGGTCAAGAAGAAAAGTCCAAAGAATAACTACGGCAATTCCCGAAATGATGCTTGGCAAATATAAAGTTACCCGGAAAAGGCCCTTAAATCTCGTTACTTCGCTTAATAGTAAGCCAAGAAAAATCGGAAGCAAAAAGCCAATAAGCAATGACCAAAAGGCATAAAGAAAAGTATTCTTTAAAGCGGCAATAAAGTTTGCATCACTAAATACGGCGGCATAGTTTGCGAACCCTACAAATTGATCTTTTTCAAAACCGATAGTCGAGTAAAATGATAAAGAAATATTACTAATAAGCGGAGCAAACACGAAAAAGCCAAAAAGAAAAAGTGATGGTATCATCAATAAATAGCCAATCAAATTCTTTTTTATTTTGGCGCGACTTATTTTTTTGTGCAAAAATTTCATAATTAACTCCAGCTAATTTTTAGGATAATTTTGACATGTATTGTTTATTAAAGGTTGAATTCGCAGTTGTTAATTGAGCCGAAGCTGAAGTCGTATATGGATCAACGAAAATTGCTTGTATAGCGGTATCTAAAAGTGTGTACATTTCCTGTGCATAATAAGGAACTTCTGAATGACGAAGCGTTTTGACCGTATCAAAAAATTCATGGAAATAGGTCATATCCACATTTACAAATTCGTCTTCTAGAGCAGAAGCCGCTTCTAAATAATCATCATTTATCCAAGGCTTAATCGTCGGAATAATCGGATTGCCTTTTTCGTAGGCCACATTATTGCCCTCACGCATTGCCTTAAGCGAAGCCGAACTCGTCTCTGGTGATCGGCCCATATATTCCAAAAACATGATGGCTCCTTTTGTGGCTTCATCGCTGCTTGAAGAAGAAAAAACATATGGTGTTCCACCAAATAAAGAATAACGATCTCCATATGGTCCTGCGGGCATCGGAACAAAAGCAATATCATCCTTGTTCATTCCACCATTAGTAACAGCTAAAGATATAACATCACTCCCAACAAAGGCCATTGCCACTTGAGAAGTGATTTTTGTGTACCAATCACTATAAGAAATTGTTGTATTAGGCGGTAATAAGTCTTCCGCTTTCATCTTTTGAATCCACTCTAAAGCCTCAACTGCTTTTGGATCGTTGAGCGTTCCCACCCACTTACCGTCAACTTCCTTTTCTAATTCAGCCCCAAAATTCCAGGCAATATTAGAAAATTGCCATCCACCATTTTTGTTAGAAGTAAGAATCAGCATTCCCTGAGTCTGACCTTCTGAAAGTTCAGCTATCGTGGATGAAACATTATATATATCTTCGAATGTCGTAGGATATAACGGCTTACCTTCTTCATCATAAATATCAACTTTGCCATCATCATTGTTATCTGAAAGAATTCCATAATCGCGTAAAAGGCCAAGATTTAAGAATAATCCAAGTCCATAACCATCCCGAGGGACACCATAGACCTTATCATCAAAAGTCAAATTGGCTCGCATTTCGGGATCCATCTTTTCATACCAGCCGAGTTCTTTTAAATCAGCAGTCACATCTTTAATATAGTGATTGCTAACTAACATTGAAGGTTCGGTAAACCACGTCTGAAAAACGGTTGGAAGTTTATTGGCTTGCGCTTTGGCATGGACGGTTTCAACCGAATAAGTGTAGGGCTCGCCAACAATTTCATATTCTGGATGATCTGTTTCAAACCGTTCTTTCCAAATATTAAACATTGCGATATCCTTTAGTTGCTGACTTTCCGGCCACATACCAATTGTAACGACAATCTTGCCGCTTGATCCACAACCACTCATTAGTGACATTGTAAAAACACCAGTTATAAGCCAAAGAAACTTATTTTTTTTCATGGTGAGCCCTCCTTCTGAAAGCGCTTTTGCTAATAGCATTATATAACGCCATTGAAATGCTATAAACGGAGCAAAACTGCAAGATAGTTAGACAAAAATGCACGAGGAGCATAGAATGCTATATGAAGTTAGGTAAAAACTCATGTTTCCCAAATTAACCCGCCGAATATATCTTAGTATCTTCGTCATCCCTAGCCTCTTTTTATTGACCATTTCTTCGTTGACAATCGTTTTTACCAACAACTATTTACGGGGAAATTACTCATCAACTACCGCCAGTGCCGTTAATATGGCAAAGACAAATTTTTCCTTTCATCTTTCGCTTATGGCCGAAGATGTTGCTTTAGTAAGCGAAGATCAAGCCGTTATTAGCTTTGCTAAAGATGGAAGTTCAATTGAGAAAACACAGGAGAAACTATCCATTTTGACCTCATCATCCGGACTATTAGGCGTCGCCGCTTATAGTTTGAATGTTCCAACCCAAATTGCCTCTAATGGAGTCAGTGGCTATTCTTCCCTTTCGGCGTTACTTGAAGACGGTCGCTTAGAAGACTTTATTGATAATGATGAGACCGCCTACTTCTTTTGGATACGTTTTACCAACATTCCCGATAATTACATTTTTCTTTCGTATGATGATAGTTATGGCGTCTTGTCAATAGTTGTTAAAATCTATGAGGACGATCAGGTGCAAGGAATTATTGTTGCTGATGTTAATTCTGAAACCATCTATCGCGACTACTTTAACTTTAATAGTTATCGTTCAATTAATCCGTTGGCTAGTTTTATTATTAGCGATGAGCAATATCTTCGCTATAGTGGAAACGAAGACTATGCTCAACGTTACAATCTCAATTCAGATTATTCTCAATTAGTTGCGCTTAAAGGCGGTTATCATCAATATCGAGCTACACTTATTGAGGATTATGACTTCTATTTAATTACGAGCGATAGTTATTACAATAATGCCAATTTAATTCTATTTTTATCCGTAGGAATAATTAACATCGGCCTAATAACCCTCGCCTTTATTTTGGCACAAAGGATGGTGAAAAAGTTGGTTTCGCCTCTCGATTTATTAGTCGATAAAATAAAAACACAAAAATTATAGGCGAGCGGCAATACGAATAGTTATTTTCGTTCCTTTGCCTACAGTACTTTTTACCTTTAGACCATAGCCATTTCCATATTCGAGTTTAATTCGCTCATTAACGTTATAAAGCCCATATCCCCCTTTATGGAGGGCGGTTTTTTCTTTTCTTTTAAAAAGATCATCTTTGGGCTCAAAACCAATACCATCATCGATTATTTCATAAACCACATCTTTTTTATCTAGGTAAGCATTAATCTCGATATGCCCCATTCTTTCTAGCGACGATATACCATGCTTTATTGAATTTTCAACAATTGGTTGAAGAAGAATCTTTAGTGTTTTATATGGCTTTACCTCCTCACTCAAATTGTAAGTGACCGAAAACTTATCTGGAAAACGTATTAATTCGATGGCCATAAAGTGCTGAATTAATTCCACTTCCTCTTCAACTGTAATAAACTTATCGCCTCGGTGAAGTGATATGCGGAAGAACTTGGCTAGGGCTAAAACTAATTTTTCAATGTCCGGTTCCTTCTTAATCTTAGCCATCCAAGCAATCGTATCTAGCGTGTTATAAAGAAAATGAGGGTTTATTTGTTCTTGAAGTGAGTCTAATTCTAGCTTTCGCTGATACTCAGCGTCCTCACGATTTTTTTCCATCAACGAATATATCCGCGTAATCATTTCATCATAACTTCTCTCTAATTGAGCAATTTCATCATCCTCAACCGTAATCGCAGTAAATGATGGTGGTAATGATGGATCATAACCGGTGATTTTCTGGGATAATTTCTTTATTGGCGAAACGAGCCTTCGCGTCATAATAATCGATAGGCCAACAGAAAAAAGTAAAACAATAAAAGCCGTGATAAAAATAAGCGTCTGCATGCTTTGTAATTCAGAAAATAAAACTTGATAGGGTTGAACTGAAACCAAATGCCAATTAAAACCATATGATGAGGTAATTTCTGATAGCGGCGTAATAGCGATAACCTCCCGCTTACCATCAATTTGAATAATTTCATGATGAGCGTCGTTTTTAATCGGATAATCATTCGGACTATATAAGTAAGTTCCGGCGCTATCTTGCTGCTGAGAAGCAATGATATAATGCTCGCTGTCCATCAAAAAGGAGAAACCAGTTGAAGCGGTAATATTAGTGATAATATCCGCGACTAAGGCATGATGAACATAAAAGAAAGTCGTTGCCACCGGAACATCCGGTTGAAGAGGGTTAATGACTTTCTTTCCAAATATCAGATACAACTCTTCCCCATTTTGACTGGGTGAAGTACGAAGGTAATTGATCCAATTTTCACTATTGATAACTTTTTCTTGATCGACCGCTAATGGTGTTGGAAGATTTTCATCACTGGATAACTCATAACCTTGATATTCAGTAACTACCCCCGCATAAATCATCGTATTAATATGCGCTTGACTAATCAGTTCATCATAACTGGCGTCAATATCACTGCTATCGGACAGTTCATCCAGATTGTCGGTTGTAAAAATACGTGCATAGGTTGCCAGTGTTTCATAGACAATTTGATCCAAGGAACTCCCAACTTGTTCCTGCTGAACATAGATGCTCGTTTTAAGGTATTCATCCGTTAAAATTGAGGAAGCCAAAAAAGAGCCTCCGAGTATCACCAACGCATCGGCAATAAGAACGGTAAATACAATTGTAATATACCGCCATAAAATGGTCCGTTTTAAGTTGGTTTTTTTCATCGATATTGCTCCATATATGCGCTAGGAAGAATATTGAATTTTCGACTAAAGACCAATGAAAAATACTTTACATCATGGTAACCAACAAGATAACTGACTTCATTAACTCGGTAGGAGCCATTACGTAAGAGTTTGCGCGCGACTAAAAGCCGATAGTCGGTAAGAATCTCATTAAAAGTTTTATCGGTTTCTTCTTTAAATTGATGCATAAGATGCGATTCACTGACCTGAAGTTCCTCGGCGACCCGCTTAACGGTGATGTCATCCGCATAATGATGACTAATATAAGCTAAAGCATCGGTAATCGTTTTCCGATAACGCCCGATAGGTGAGTTTTCCAATGCGATAGTATTTAGACCAATCATAAGTTTGCTATTTAACAGGTCTTCACTGATTTTATGGGCACTGGCTAATGACAAAAGGGAACTGTATTGGCAAATTGATACCGAGACCGTTTCATCCTCTAACCGTTCATATTCCTCAAGAACCATCCTTATTTTGTCAGCCACCACCTCATTTGATGTTTTCTCTATGAAAATATAGAGTCGCTGATCCAAAATAAGCGTTACATTATCTTCATTATCAATATGATCGTTAATGCATTTTTGAAGAAGGGAGAAAGAAAAGCCCGTCCCCGCCTCATCATCGGAACGCATACTGACTAAAAATCCTCGTGAAGGAAGATGAAAATCGAGAATTTTTTCTTTTTTCTCAATTTCTTCCAAACTACGAATATGTCCATTAAAAAGATCACGAATATATTGCTGTTTAACAACCGGCAGTTGCTCGCTGAGTTCACTAATAAGGGCTTGATGGGCTACTTCTTGCTGTAATTGGCGAAGCGCTCCTTTTATTGCCGCCACTAATTCATCATTATCAACTGGCTTTAAAACATAGGCGACAACACCATTTTCAAATGAAGATTTCGCATACTCAAAATCGCGATAACCCGATAAAATGATTATTTTTCCCGTAAAGTTGTTTTGCTTTAACTTAACCGCTAGCTCAACTCCAGTCATAACCGGCATTCGAACATCCGAAATAATGAGATCGGGATTTAGTCGCATTGCCTCCTCAAAACCTTGGAGTCCATTGCTAGCTTCGCCAACAATCTCTATACCATTAGCCGCCCAATCGATTGTCATTTTCAGTCCTTCACGGACTAAATATTCGTCGTCAATTATTAGTAATTTATACATGGGAACCTCATCTATTTATAGCATAGTCCCATATTAAATATAATACAATGGTAGAATATACTGCAAAAACTACTCTACTTTAATCTTTTTAAAGCACGCATATTGCGTCATACCATCCCGGAATTTTTGTTTTATTTCGCCTTGGATTAAAGGCAAAAGATACTCGCGCATAAGTTTGCCATCACCATGAATATCCGCGATTAACTCTGGTGACATTTTTCTTTCCGCATTAGCAATACGGCTTAGATGCTTTAGACCATACGTTGGATGATAAGCACCTTTTTTATCCACATTGCGCTTAATAATTACCATCGCATTTGAATGCCCACTAATAACTCGCTTGACCGCCACTGATGAAACTTTAATCGCCTCTTTTTGATCGGTGGGAGTAATGTGCCGAGTTCCCGCTCTTTGCATTAAAGAAAACTCAATTGGCCGAGCTGGAATCCCATACCGCTCTTTAAGTTCTTCTCCTAGCATATTGGCAACTCCACCTAATTGAATATGGTTGAAAGCATCAACCGAAATATTTTTCCCGGGCAAAAAAGCCTGAACACCCTCACTGATGACAATAAAAGCTTTTCCTCTTTTTTCGTAGATTTTTCTTACTCGTTCTAGAAATTTTTCTAAATCAAAACTCTCCTCTGGCAAAAATATGTCATCCGCCCGAAGAGACGGTGGTAAAAGCGCAGCTGCCGCTGTTAGCCAGCCGGCATTCCGCCCCATGACTTCGACAATAGCAACTTTTCCTTTGTCGTAACAATGGTTGTCAATTTGAATATCTTGCAACGTTTGAAGAACATATTTAGCCGCGCTAGGATAGCCTAGACAATGATCGGTAAAATACAAATCATTATCGATGGTTTTTGGAATTCCAATAACTTTACAGTCGTAGTCACTCTGTCCAAAGAAGCAACTCAACTTATGACAAGTATCCATGGAATCATTGCCGCCATTGACAAGCAAAAATCCAATATTGTGTTTTTTTATGGTCGAAAGAATCTTTTGATAATCATCATGCTGAATATCCTTGCTTAATTTATAACGAGTCGAACCAAGTATTGCTCCTGGCGTTTGCTTCAGTAGCTCAACTTGTTCATCCTCTTCTTGTTCTAAGTCAATAATTTGGTCTTTTAATAATCCTTCAATTCCATACAGGGATCCATATATCCCTTCAATTAAATCGGGGTGTTTTTTCGCTTCTTTAATGACGCCATATAAAGAAGTGTTGATAACCGCCGTTGGCCCTCCGCTTTGGAGATAAAGCAATGCTCGTTTCATAAATTTTTTCCTCTAATATTTCTTTGCTAATTACTATTATAAACATAATGAAAGCGTTAACAATAACTGAAATTACTTAAATAATTAAAAAAGAGAGCATTGCAACTCTCTTTTAAACCATTAACTTAGGTCGGAATCAGACGGATTTTTATCAAAACTACCACTATATTCACCAACTTTAAGTCGAGTTAAGGCTCGCATTAAAGCCGCTGTTGCCTTCTTAACATCCTTGTTACTTTCTTGCTTAGCAATAATTTCTTCAGCCCGTTTCTTTGCCATTTTCGCACGTTCCGAATCAATCTCATCAAACCTTTCAATCGTCTCCGCTAAGACAGTTGTAATGTCTTTTTTTACCATTAAAACGCCACCGCTGATAGCAAAACTTATCTGTTGACCATCAACTTGATAATAAAGTTCTCCCGTTTCAATAACTACATGCAGAGGATAGGTGTTAGGCAACACTGTGTAAGGGCCACTTTTAGTGGGTACATGGACAAGATCTACTTCTCCCGAGAACTTCTTTCTTTCTGGGGTAAGAATCTCCAGTGTTAATCGTTCCATACTACTTGAGTGTCTCCGCTTTTAACAATACATCTTCAATTGTTCCAACGTATAAGAAAGCCTGCTCGGGAAGATTATCATACTTGCCAGAAATAATTTCTTTCACCGAACGAACGGTGTCTTTGACTGGCACAAAAATACCCGGTTGGTTATTGAAAGCCTCCGCCACATGCAAAGGTTGTGAAAGGAAGTTTCTCAATCTCCGTGCCCGATTTACAACTCCTTTATCTTCTTCCGATAGTTCATCCATTCCCAAAATAGCAATAATATCCGCTAATTCTTTATATTTTTGAAGAATTTCCTGCGCTTGGCGCGCAACCATATAGTGTTCTTCGCCAACATATTCTGGGCTTAGTGCCTGTGAGTTGCTCCCCAGTGGATCAACGGCCGGATAAATGCCCAATGCGGCAATATTTTGATCGAGAACAGTCTTAGAATCAAGATGCGTAAAGGTGGTCGCTGGAGCCGGATCAGTAAGATCATCGGCAGGAACATAAATCGCTTGAATGGAAGTAATTGAGCCATTGTTTGTCGAAGTAATCCGCTCTTGAAGTTGACCCATTTCCGTTGCCAAAGTCGGTTGATAACCGACTGCCGAAGGCATTCTTCCTAGCAAAGCCGATACCTCACTACCCGCCTGTGAAAAGCGAAATATATTATCGATAAATAGCAATACATCTTGATGAGCCGTATCGCGGAAATACTCCGCCATTGTAAGCGCGGTTAAAGCTACCCGCATTCTTGCACCCGGTGGCTCGTTCATTTGACCAAAGACAAGAGCTGTCTTATCAAGAACTCCGCTCTTTGTCATTTCGAGGTATAAATCATTGCCTTCACGACTTCTCTCACCTACACCGGCAAAAACTGAAATGCCACTTTTTTCTGTTGCAATATTATGAATCAGCTCTTGGATAAGAACTGTTTTTCCTACGCCGGCTCCACCAAAAAGTCCAACTTTACCCCCTTTTAAATACGGGCACATTAAATCAAGGACTTTAATTCCTGTCTCCAAAATTTCATGACTGACATTTTGATCTTTAAAAGACGGAGGATTGCGATGAATTGGCTGATGAAGCTCGTGAGAAAAATCTCCACCCTTATTATCAATTGGGCGCCCTAAAACATCGAACATTCGACCAAGGGTACACTTTCCAACCGGAACCGATATTGGTTCACCTGTATTCAATACTTTCATTCCCCGAACTATGCCATCCGTAGGTCCCATCGCAACAGTTCGTACCACATCGTCTCCAATATGTTGAGCTACTTCCACGACCAAAGGATCCTTTTTTGATAATGGTATCTCTAAAGCGGTCAAAAGATTGGGGAGTTGCCCCTCCGGAAATTGAACATCGATAATTGGTCCGATGGCCTGAATTATCTTGCCTTCCGCTAGCTTTGTTTTATTCATTGGTAAATCCTCACTTTCCGCCGGCAATTACTTCCGTTATTTCTTGGGTAATTGCTGCTTGTCGGGCGGTATTATATTCAATCATTAATCGATCAATTAAATCATCAGCATTCTTGGTTGCTTGCTCCATGGCGTTTCTTCGTGCACTTTGCTCGGAAACTTGCGAGGCCAAGAGGAACGAATATAAACGAGAATTTATATATATTGGAAGTAAGCTAATAAAGAATTCTTCTCGTGTTGGTTCCACAATTGCCCCAGGATGAAGATTCTCACTAGTTAAATTAGCATCTTTTTTCCTTTTTAAAGGAAGCAATTGTTCACTGTTTACGCGGCTTGCTAAGGAATTAAGATATTCCGTATAATGAACAAAAACTCGCCTATACTTTTTTTCGGCATAAGCGTGACGGATAAAGGAAGCTAAAAATCTCGTTTCATCAAAATCAATGCCCAAATCAATAAAGTTCTCAATTTTAGCATATGAAGTATCTTGGAAATGACGATGTCCCCGTCGGCCAACAATAATAAGCGTATCCGTCGGTTGCAAAAGAGACTCCACTTTCGCATAAATAGCATTGTTGAACGATCCACACAATCCAAGTGACGAGGTAATAATAACATGCAAATCGCCTTCAGCTTCTACTTGCTCTTCAAAATATGGCGAAGTAATTTCCTCATCAGTATTAACCGTATTCTGCATGAGTTCAATAAAGTCATCCGAAAAATGCTTATTTTCCTCATAGCGCCGTTGCCATACTTTTAATTTAGTTATCGCCACTAATTTCATCGCCTTAGTAATTTTACTTGTGGCCTTAATTGAAGTAATGCGACGTTTAGTGACCTGCATTGCTACCGACATAGTTATACGGCCTCATCATTTGTAAATGTCTTTGTGGCTAATAAATCTTTTACAAATGTCACTATTTTTTCTTCTAAATCATCAACGAATTTTTTGTTTTGCATAACCGAAGCTAAATATTCTGGATGTTGTATAGTCAAGGTTCCATAAGCCTCTTCTAAAAAAGTGTGAATCGAAGTTAGAGGGATATCCTCTAAAAGACGCGATTTAGCAATCAGCAATTCAAAAATTTCTTGCTCCAACTTGAAGGGGGTATATTGGGGTTGACGAAGAACTTCCATCAGCACTTCCCCATGTCGAAGCACTCTTTTTGTGGAGGCATCTAAATCGCTACCAAATTGGGAGAAGCTTTGTAACTCACGGTAGTTTGCCAATTCGATTTTTAATGACCCCGCCACTTGGCGCATCGCTTTTATTTGGGCTGAACCACCAACTCGAGAGACGGATTGTCCACTATCAATAGCTGGTCTTTGACCGGAAGCAAAAAGCGAAGACATTAGGAATATCTGCCCATCGGTAATAGAAATGACATTAGTTGGAATATAGGCCGAACGATCACCAGCTTGAGTTTCAATGATTGGCAAAGCGGTAATTGATCCGCCACCATTTTCATCTGATAGACGGCATGCTCTTTCTAATAGCCGCGAGTGAAGATAAAAAATATCTCCAGGATAAGCTTCCCGTCCGGGAGCTCTTTTCAATAGTAATGATAAAGTACGATAAGCAACAGCATGCTTTGATAAATCATCATAGACAATTAAGACATTTTTTCCTTTTTCCATCCACTCTTCAGCAATGCTTACTCCAGCAAATGGAGCAATCATTTGCAAGGGGGCCAGTTCACTGGCCGTAGCCGAAACTATCGTCGTATATTCCATTGCCCCTTCATGTCTTAAACGATCGGCAATGTTCGCAACACTACTCTGTTTTTGGCCGATAGCAACATATACACAAAGGACATTTTTATCTTTTTGATTAATTATCGCATCGATGGCAATTGCCGTCTTTCCTGTTTGGCGATCACCAATAATTAATTCCCGTTGCCCCTTACCAATTGGAATCATTGAATCAATGGCTTTAATGCCGGTCAATAAAGGTTCGTTGACGGGTTGCCGGAGCATAACTCCTGGTGCAATTCGCTCAATTGGTCTTGTCTTAGAATATTTAATCGGGCCTAATCCATCAATGGGCTGTCCGATAGCGTTAACAACTCGGCCAATTAGTCCATCGCCAACGGGAACTTCTACCACTTTACCCGTTCGCTTAACGGTGTCGCCCTCTTTTATCTCATAATCATCCCCTAAAAGAACGGCACCCACATTATCCGGCTCCAAGTTTTGCACCATACCATAAACATCGCCAGGAAAAAGAAGCAATTCGCCGAGCATCGCACTATCTAATCCATAGATAATGGCAATACCATCGCCAATACTTACAATTGTCCCTACATCACTAGCGACAATTTGAGTTTTATAATTTTTGATTTCCGCTTTAATTAAAGCGCTAATTTCATTTGTATTGATTGTCATTTTACTCCGCCTTTCCTTTGCGCAACTTGAGTAATAACTCGTTTATTTGATGACTGACCGAGCCATCATAAACCTCATCACCAATAGTAACTTTCACTCCGCCAATCAAATTTGGCTCTAACCGATTCGTTAACTCCACCTGATGAGCGCGAACGGTAGATAGTGCCTGCTTTAGTTTTATCAATTCGTCATCGGTCAATGGTTGCGATGAGAAGGCAATTCCCTCCTCAATTCCTTTATCAGCATTAACTAAATAACGAAACTTTTTTGCTATTTCTTTGATATCCCGAAGTCGATGACGGTCAATCAATAAATCGATAAAATTAATCAAAAGCGGCATATCAAATTGCTTAAAAACCTTATCGATGATGCGATGGCGATCTTCTCTTCTAATAAATTCCGATGTCAAAACCGCATAAAAATCGGGAAATTCACGAAAAGTCCGAAGCAGAAAAGAAACTGCTTCTAAATATTGATCAGTTCTCTTTTCTTCCTTTGCAATACCATGTAGGGCTGTCGCATAACGTTCGGCAATGCTTTCCATATCAGTTCTTTATATCCTTGATAAAATCATCAACCAGACGACGATTATCCGTTTCGTTAATCTCGCGGCCTAAGACTTCTTTAGAAGCTAAAAGGGCAACATTAACAATCTCATCATGAATGGCCGCTTCTGCTTCCTGACGAGCTTGTTTAATTTCTTCTAATGCCTTCTGTTTTTCCTGCCGAGCGGCCGCTTTAGCTTCCGCCATCATTTTCTCTTTGGCCACTTCGGTTTGCGCCTTTGCCTCCATAACTAAATTAAGGGCTTTTTTTCTTTCTTCAAGAACAAGCGCTTCGGCGGCGGCTAATTTGTCTTCCATTTCTTTTTTTTGGGATTCGGCATCTTTGATATTTTTTTCAATGTAATCCGCTCGAGTTATAAGCATCTTCTTTACCGGCTTATACACGAGTTTAACAACGATAATAACAAGCACACCAAAAGCCAACAGTTGCGTGACTAAAGACCAGATATTTTCTGGTATCAGTTTGCGATAAAAATCATCGGCATTAAATGGCGAACCACTGGAAAAAATCCACATAAAACCATCTCCCTAACAAAATATTTTAGAAAACGAAAATCAATAATAGGGCAACTAAAAGAGCATAAATTGCGGTGGTCTCAACTAGAGCCACGCCGATAAACATCATACTTCTCAGTCTTCCCTCTAATTCAGGGGCCCGCATGACGCCTTCAATCGTCTTGGCAACCACTTTGCCCTCGCCGATAGCTGAACCGGCACCCGTTAAAATAGCAATGCCTGCGCCTAAAGCAATAAGGCCATCGCCGACTGTGGCATCTGCTAAAATCCGAGAAAAAGAATTCAATAAATCCAATAACATATTAGTTCTCCTTTACTATAATTCTCTCTTTTTTATTAACTTCCCCCAACGATTTTGCACTGGTCGTATCCGGACTTGGATCTTCGAGTGAAATAAAAATCATCGAGAGAATAATAAACACATAAATTTGTACGGCTGACGAAAATAGATCAAAATACATATGGAGCCAAGGCGTTATCAATGGAGCCACAAAAATACTTGATACTCCGCCTTGTATTAGCCAACCGAAAAGTGCAGTTGAGAGCGATTCCGTTGCCCAATAAGCAATAGTCATTATCGACCACCCCGCTAAAGCATTGCCAAATAAACGGAAAGAAAGCGATATAAGTGGGGCCCACATCGATATAAGATTAACTGGCAAAAAGATGGCAAACGGATCTAAAAACCGCTTAAAGTATTTCCACTTATTTGCTCGAATAGCTGTGACATGAATCATAATGAAAGTAATCAAAGCTAAAGATAGAGGCACCATATAATTTGTCATTGGAGTCGGTAAACCAATGAGGCCGATAGTAAAGCCAAAGAACATATACATTGCCACGGCCAGAAAATACCCACCATAACGATGGTACTTAGCGCCCATATTGTTTTTTACCATATTATCAATCGAAGAAACCATTAACTCAGCCAAGTGGACAATACCTCGTGGCCGTTTTAGTGGATCGGTGTGTTTTACTTTAAAATAGATGATTAATGAAATAATTAGCACAATAAAAACGATAATAATTGAAGTAATTATCTCTCCCGGTAGATTTATTGCGGTTAACCAATCAATAATTGCCTGCATATTACTTTACCTTAAGACTTTGAACTCCGCTTTTTACGTTCGTAGAATTCGGCAAGATATAGCCCAATACGAACGGGGAAAAAGCCACCAAATACAGCGAATACATTAAAGACATCATATCCTTTCTTCCATAGTAGCAAGGAAAGAAACATCGCTCCTCCATAAAGCAGAATCCTAATAAAGAAACCTCCGCCTGCTAATATGGTAGCAAAGGGCCGAGTATCTCCACTGATTGTCATCGAAGTTTGAAAAGCGATTAGACCATAGTTTATAAACCCAACAACTACTCCTAGCACCCACCCCAAAAACAAACTCATCGTGCCGATGAGTGCCCAAAGTATTCCGAAGACGATAGTCCCTAAAGCGGAAATAATTGCCGCTACAAGAAGAGCATGTTGATTAAATGATTTATTTTCCATATTTACGATAATTGGTCGATGACGACGAATAAATTATAACATAACCCGCTATAGTTTGAAACTAATTAAACTTGATAAATAATGCAGTTTATAGCCCTATCCATCCCCAGTATTAATCGCATAAAAACTTTTATATCTTCATTCTAAAACATCTAATTCTCTCTATAACTCAGCAATATTTTTTAAACTGCCGGCCAATTCTTTTACTTGCGTTAAAGCTTCCTCTTTTGTAACTTTATTCTTCAAGAAACTATCGATAATTCGGGCGACTTCCTTTGCCCCATCCTCATTAATTCCTCTAGTTGAGAGAGCAGCGAAACCAATTCTAATTCCACTGGTAACAGTTGGCCTCTCATCATCATGAGGCAACATATTTTTATTGACAGTAATGCCAATCTCTTCAAGCATTTTTTCCACTTTGTCGCCTGTAAGACCAAAACTTACCTTAGTATTTAATAAAAACAAATGATTATCTGTTCCGCTTACCACATCTCTTAGGTGCGCAAATTCATTTGCACACGCTTTTGTGTTAGCAATAATTTGGCGCGCATATTCTTTAAATTCAGGTTGACTAGCTTCAAAAAAGCACTGAGCTTTAGCCCCAATTATATTCTCCAAAGGTCCACCTTGAAGTCCGGGAAAAGTGGCTTTATTTACTTTGGCAATTATCTGTTCGCTATTAGTAAGTACAATTCCGCCCCGTGGTCCCCGCAATGTTTTATGCGTGGTTGAAGTTACAATATCGGCAAAAGGCAGAGGATTAGGATGCAGTCCAGCAGCAATTAAGCCCGCAATGTGAGCCATGTCAACCATAAAAACTGCCCCGACACTATGAGCAATGTCACCAATTTTTTCAAAATCAATGGTGTATGGATAGGCGGAAAATCCCGCTAAAATCATCTGAGGCTTTTCTTCTTGAGCAAGTTTTAAAAGACCTGCATAGTCAATATGTCCGTCATCTAGAAGATGGTAATGAATAAAATTATAGTACTTGCTAGAAAAATTAACTTTCGATCCGTGAGTTAAATGCCCGCCTTCATCTAATCCGAGCGATAATATTTTGTCCCCAGGATTTAAAGTGGCATAATAGGCAATCATATTAGCCTGTGAACCACTATGAGGCTGAACATTAGCGTACTTAGCATCAAAAATTTTACTCACTAATTCTATTGCCCGATTTTCGATTAAATCGATATTGATACAGCCACCATAATAGCGATGTCCAGGAAAGCCTTCAGCATATTTATTTGTAAGAATTGAGCCACAAAGTGCACGAACTTCCTTAGATGCAAAGTTTTCACTTGCAATTAGTTCCAGTCCATCATTTTGACGATTGGTTTCAGCTAGTAAATACTCTTTAATTTTTGGGTCCATACTTTTAAATCCTCACTTTTATTTTAATATTATAGATGAAGTTTGAAAAAAACATTAATGTTATTATTTTTCCTTTATATTAAGCATTCATTCTTTTTATTGGGTTAAAAGAGATGATTTTAACTAATAATTTCAATTAAGAGTAATTCGTTATTTATCACCATAAAGTTAAATATAACTAATCAATCGCAAAACACAATTGACAAACATAGGCATAAAATAAACAATTAAAAAGAAAGTCCAGGTAAATTATTATGACTAAATTCACTAATTTTTTGAAAACGCCGTTGGCTCACCGTGGATTACATAATCAACAATTTGCAGAAAACTCCCTTGGAGCTTTTCAAAACGCTATCAACGCTGGCTATGGAATTGAACTTGACGTCCATTTAATAAAGGATGGAAGTTTAGTCGTTGTCCACGATAACAATTTAAAAAGGGTGACAGGTAAAGATGGCCTCGTGGAAAATTTAACTCATGAAGAATTAAAGGAATATCCTTTATTAATTGGTGGAGAACTGATTCCATCTTTTGATAATGTCCTTGCCATCGTTAATGGTAAAGTGCCCCTACTTATTGAACTAAAAGTTGAAAACGATTTTAATCCGAAATTGGTTGATCTCGTTATGAAATCCCTTGAGAAGTATCCCTTTTTGGAAAATACTGCCATTCAATCATTCAATCCCTATGCAATTAAGTATATACGCCAGCAATATCCAAATCGCTTTCCCTATGGACAATTAATCAGCAAGGACTTGCCCGGACAAAGCAAAATGGTTCACTTTGTTTTTAAAACCTTGCTCGTAAATAAAATTTCACATCCTGATTTCGTATCTTACGATATTAATTTTCTTCCTTTCTGGCGTATACGTCATCTAAGAAAAAAAGGAATGCCAATTTTAAGTTGGACTATCAATAGTGAAGAAAAATTGCAAAAAGGGCGCAAATATAGCGACAATATCATTTTTGAGACGATAAAACTTTAATGCTTAGCCACCAAATAAGTGATAATATGGTGATGAAAGTCGTTTTAAAACATAAAGGAGCATAATTTATGACAAAGTCGGATGCTGGTCACACTGCGCCTAAGCTTAATTTGAAACGGACATTTAGTGTCGGTTTCGCTTTCCTACTTATTTCAATGTTTTGGTCGGTTTATGACAATATCGTGGCGAAGATGTTAATCAATGACTTTGGACTCAACCAAACTTGGTCAGGAGTTCTCTTAGCATTGGATAATATTATCGCCCTTTTCTTACTTCCTCTTTTTGGTGCTTTATCGGATAAGACGCGTACAAAAATGGGAAAACGTATGCCTTACATTCTTATCGGCACGATTGTTGCCGCTGTTATTTTTGTTGGCTTGGCCGCCGTCGACTTTTTCCAACAAGCTGTTATTGCTAAAGAAGCTATTTCTGGCGTCCTAGAAGACTCGGGAAACTTCTACTTTACGGTTAATGGAGAGATAAACACTTCTGATGCCGTAAAAAGCGTTGTCGCTACCGCTCGTAGTACCTATATTTTCCAAGTAATTACAACCAACTATTCTGGATATCTCGTGGCCTTTATCGGCATTCTTCTAATTGTTTTAATTGCTATGGCTTCATTTAGAACTCCGGCAGTTAGTTTGATGCCTGATGTAACGATTAAACCTTTACGTTCAAAAGCAAATGCGGTGATAAACCTAATGGGAGCGGTTGGGGGTCTCATAGCTTTACTCGCAACCCATTTCTTGGGTAAGGATTATCAAAACTACATCCCGTTATTTGCCCTTATCGGTGGCCTAATGCTAGTGATGCTTTCCGTATTTATGATTCTAGTGCGTGAGGTTCCTTGGTCAAAATCGATGGAAGAAGATTCCATCCGTTATGGCATTGAAAAGAAAGAAACTATCGCTAAAGAAGATGCCGATCCTAAATATAAGGAAAAAATGCCAAAGGATGTCAAAAAATCTTTCTTGCTCATCTTAGCTTCCGTTATCCTTTGGTTTATGGCTTATAATGCGGCAACTTCAAAGTTTAGTGATTATGCTACCATGGTGGTGGATTTCTCCTCGTGGGCATTGGCTTTAATGATTGCCAATGTGGCAGCGATTATTTCCTTCTACCCAGTGGGAATAATTTCCACCAAACTAGGTCGAAGAAAAACCATTCTTGGCGGAATCGTTATTCTCCTCGTGGCCTTTATTCTCGGTTACTTTGTGACAAAAGAAACCAACTTCCTTATGTTTGTTACAATGGCTCTAGCCGGTATCGGTTGGGCAACAATCAATGTTAATTCCTACCCAATGGTCGTGGAAATGAGTCATGGGTCTAATATTGGCGTTTATACCGGCTACTACTACACCGCTTCAATGGCTGCGCAAATTGCCACTCCTATTTTCAGCGGCATTCTTATGGATCTTATTGATCGGCGCGTCCTATTCATCTATTGTGCTGTCTTTGCTGCTTTAGCGTTTGTCACGATGCTCTTTGTTCGTCATGGCGATAGCAAACAAATCGATGATGAGGTTGTGGAAATTGATTTAGATTAATATGACACTCGATATTTTTAATCGTTCGCTCGATATTATTAAAACAAAAAAGTTATTTCTTTTGGATCAAGACGGAACGCTCTACAATGGTTCCGCTCTTTTTCCGCAAACTAAAGATTTCTTAAATTATATTAAAGGGTTGGGAGCTAGATATATTTTTATTACCAATAACTCCTCTCAATCGGTGGCAAGTTATATGCAAAGAATGAATGCCTTTGGTATAAAAACTAGCGCGAATGATTTCTTTACTTCGACTGAAGCCACGATAATTTTTCTAAAAAAGCATTATCCGAAGGCTAAAGTCTTTGCCGTTGGAACAACTTCCTTTCTTGAGGCGCTCAAAAAAGAAGGAATCCAATTGGTATCGTCCGTTGAGGCCGATTGTGCTTTACTCGCTTATGATCGAGAACTGACCTATCAAAAGCTCATTGACTTATGCGAACTATTATCAACCAAAGATATTCCCTACTTGGCCACTAATCCTGACTGGGTATGCCCAATTGATTTTGGTTATATTCCCGACTGTGGTTCTTTTGCGTTTATGATTGAAAAAGCCACCGGCAAAAAGCCTTATTTTATTGGTAAACCTCAGCCGGATATGATCGAGATTATCGCTAACAAATATCAAATACAAAAAAAGGATGTTGTTGTTATCGGTGATCGTCTTTATACCGATATACAAAGCGCCATCAACGCCAAAGTTGATTCTATTCTAGTCTTAAGCGGAGAAGCTTCTTTAGATGACTTAAAGGAATCTTCCAGTCAACCAACATGGGTGGTCAATTCTATCGGTGAGTTAATTACATAGACTATAAATAATTGATAGCCATGAAAAAAAGAGGCTTCTTAAGTTTTTCAAATCTTAATCGCCTCTTTTAAATTTGCTAGCCTAGTCGAGTGCTTTCTTATACTGCCGATTTATTCTTTCAATTATCGAAGCAAATTCCTTGGGATCTTCCATATCAGTAATTGGAAGCCAGAGGATATGTTTGTCATTAACCTTATAATAATCAAATATTTTTCTTAAAACCGGATAATAATTCGTGTTGTGTTTTGAAAGATAGGCTTCCTGTCCCTGTTCAATTTCTCGGCCTCTTTTTTTTACGTTCCCGAGCAACTGCTCATTGGAACGCATTATGACAATATGAACATCTACTTCTGGAAGCGCCTTTAATCCTTCCTCGGCGATTTGATAAACAAGTTCAAGTTCATGCTGATCCATATAACCTTCCCCACGAAGTTGTTCACTAAATACCAAATTGGAGAACATCGTTGAATCACTGACCATGTTTTCATTATTTCTTTCCTTATAAAGAAGAATAAATAATTCACTATAAAAGGCATTTTGAGCGATAAACGACATTGTCTCTTTGTTGTTATAGAAAATCGGAAGAAAGGGTGATTTAGCAACCGGCTCTTCGATTAATGTTGCGTGATAATAGTCAGCAATTTTCTGAGATAATAACGACTTGCCCGCACCAGTCGGGCCAATAACTCCAAGTCTCATTTTGGTTGAACCTCCTTTAAGGTGGCAAAACGAATTGGGAATGTCTGAAAAAAAGATGTTAATGATTTTCTTCAACCATTTGACGAATACGAGCGACCAGCAAATCAGTAGCTTCTTTGTTATATCCCCCTTCAGGAATAATTATATTGGCATAAACTTTGGATGGTTCCACATACAGATCATGCATAGGCCGAACGGTTGATAGATATTGGTTGGCGACTGAACTTAATGTCCGGCCACGTTCGTTGATGTCCCGTTGAATTCTTCTTAGCAAACGAACATCGGCTGGAGTATCAACAAAAATTTTGAAATCAAGTAAATCTCTAATTTCCTTAATAGCAAAAACCATAATCCCTTCAACTATAATAACTGGGGTGGTCTTCACTTTTACAGTTTCTTCCTTCCGTCGATGAAAAGAAAAATCATAGCTAGGAATTTCAACTTCCTTGCCTGCTTTTAAGGCTTTTAAATGCTTGACAATAAGAGGTACATCAAAAGATTCCGGCGTATCATAATTGAGCTTTTGTCTTTGCTCAAGAGGCATATCCGGAAAATCGCGATAATAATTATCAAGTCGAAGCAGGAGGGTGGTGTCACATTCTGATTGGGTAAATAAATTTTCGGCCAAAGTGGTTTTGCCCGAAGCGGTACCGCCAGCTATTCCAATCACGAATACCTTGCTCATGCGTACTATCTCCTTCCCCATATTAGCATTTATGAATACTGATAAAAACCGGAAAATAAATAAAACGCTTACATCGCCAAAAACATCATTTTTTTGATTATAATATGGATATTCATTTGGAGGAAAAATATGCGCTTAGGAATAAACGGCCCCAATGGTTCTGGCAAATCGCTGCTTGCTCGACAACTAGCGGCTTTTTTCGGTTATGAGTTAATAAAAGAACCAATTGAAAATAATGAGTATCTAAGTTTCTTTTACGAAAACAAGGACCTTTTTTCCTATTTAGGTCAAAATGCTTTCTATGCGGCAATGTTTACGCTGATGTGGAATCATAAAGACCAAAAAGATGTTATATTTGATTCAACATTTTATAGCAATATTATCTATACAAAATTACTCCATCTTGAGGGTTATATGAATGAGCACCAATATCAACTATCGCTTGAAATTGCTAAGGAACATATCTCTCATTTACCCAAACTGGATTTAGAGATAGTTATTTGGCGGCCAAAAACCGTACTTTTTCAAAATGTTCATCATCGTAATCGAGAGATGGAACAAGGCCAAGATAATTATTTGAGTTTTCACTTTGATAACTTCTACCTTGTCGCTCAAGAGGTTTACCGCGAATTTAGCATTTCCCAAGATAATATTCTCATAATTGAAGCCGGGGACTTAAAAGATTTAAACGAAATAAGCCGTATTGCTGGGCTTATTGAAACTCGTTATAATCAAATCAAAGAAAAAGAGTAAGATATATGCCAAAAATTAATTTACCGGTTAAAACCACTCCGATAGCTCCTTCAACCATCGTGTTTTTTGTCTCTGGTTATGCCGCTGACGAAAAAGCCCTTTTTCCTCTCGCCAATAATCTAAAATTTGATTCGCCGCGTCGCTATATAAGAGGCCCTCTTCTTAATCTTGACCGCACGGATTGTACTGATCCCAAAAAAGGAATTATCGCATTTAAAAATGAAGCCGCCGAAGCGGATATTCAAAATCGTTTGTCAAAAATAAATAAATTGGCCATCAAAAGCAAAGGAAAATATATATTAGTTAATCCTCGTCTTTGCGGCCGTCACGTCGATGCTACGATTGAACTTCAAGTCTCGCGACTAATATATTGCCTTCGTTATTTAAAACGGGATTTAAAAACTTCGGCTCGGATTGTTTTAATTGGCCATAGTCAAGGTGGTGTCGTTAATTTATTAACCGCCGTTCGGGCTAAAGGCATGGTTAGCCAAATAATATCCATTAATTCGCCTTATAGTGAAGTTCAACCAGTAAAAGATGCTTTTACAATGATTAAATTACTTCATCTTGGCGATGATGCTTTTAGAAATTATTTTCGGCAGATTATCCGTGGAAAGATCACCGATAAACAGACTAAAAACTTGATTGAAAATGCTAAAGTATATTTAACGCCCAACTACCTAGAACGGCTTAAAAAGAACTTCTATAAAACCAAAGACCGTCCTCGGCTGTCACTTGTAGTCAGCACCTGTGGTGTTTATAACGATTCGTTACTTGGCTGGAGAAGATCATATGATGGTTTTATACCCGTTTCTTCTCAGATGGATGTTAAATATGATGACGTCACTTTCCTTCGGGAACACGCTTTGCCCTGTGAAAAAAACAGCCTTCTAATGAATACGGTCTTCGATCGGTGTCTAGTTTGCCACGAATGCGGCATGCCAGAACTGAAAGGGCGGTTTTTCGTCAAGGCTCTACTGCAAAAGAAATCACCAAATGATCTAATGAATGCGATGGTAAACGGAGGGTTTGACGCTATTGAAGGAAGAGAGATTAACCCCGAGTACAAGGATGAGCCCATCTACACAACTATGTATCAGACTTATCAATCACCTTATTCTCATCATATGATTGCCCGTAACAAGGAAACGGCTTTAGTTATTAGACAATACTTGGAAAAAATCACTGGTATGCCAGCAAAGGAATAAATGTGATGGCTAGTGTAACTGCGTTAGCCACTAAAGCATAAAGAATGGGATGACCAATGTCATCCATTTTTTCTTTACGCTTAAAGAATCTGAATAGAGTGTAATATACTAACGCTTCTAGCGAGAAAACAATTGCTTCAGCAATAATAAGACTTATGGTATAGCCAATGTCTCCCGATGTTTTATAGGCATTGAAAACAAAAAAATTCAATCCAATCTGTGTGATTAAATTGGTGATGGCAATTGTCAGCAACGGAATAAATTTCCGATACTTGAATAAAATGGCGATTGCAAGTTCAATAACCATCGTCAGTATCATTCTTCCTAGCAAACGGAAAATATTGTTATTAATTATGTTGGGGTCGGGGGTCAAAACAGAAGACGCTGTAATATAATTAGTTTCAGTTGAAGATAAGGCTCCAAAATCTATGTTTTGTAAATCTAAAACATAATCCGCTTGAAAGGTATATTTAGTTAATTCCGGATTGGTTATGATTAGACTTCCACTATTGGCTTCAAAAATTCCCAATTTAAAATTGCTCGGGGCAAAGTAAGAAAACCCTAGATAATTAGTGTCATGAAAATAGCCAGTTTCCAACATATATATTTTCATAAAGTAATATCCATTGTTATCTAAACCGGCTTGATAAAACTTTTGAATGATGGGGTCTTCTAAATAGGTACTAAAAAATTCATTGCTAGCGGCCTCCTCGTCCATGATCAAGTTTGGCCCGCTATTTGTGTTTGAAAAAAATCCAAAATATAAGTCATCATGCGGATTGGAGTTTTTGATAGTTATATTAATTTGTGGCTTAGGACCAGTATCAGCCAAAACAGGCTGACTTGATGGAATAACCATCAATGCTAAGCCCAAAGAAAATGCGGAGATTAGAAAAAAGAAAAAAGATTTTAATTTTTTATCCATGTTTTTTAATCCTCTTATCAACAATATTATTTTACTTAAGCAAAAAGTAATTAGCAAGTTAACGAGTCATTCTCCTATCAATCGCGCGTGCGACATAAACTCCGTTAGCTCCGGCTTGAGCCAATCCCCGTGTAAGACCCGCACCATCACCACCAACAAAAAGATTTTTAATCGCAATCTCAAATTCACCATTAATATTGGGACGGGCACTATAGAACTTCGCTTCGACTCCATAGAAAAGCGTATGATCATTGGCAATGCCGGGAGTAACGCTATCCAGCGCTTCAATCATTTCGATAATTGAACGCATCGTTTTATAAGGCAACACGAGCCCTAAATCGCCTGGCACCGCTTCTTTCAATGTCGGTTTTACGAATCCTTCCGCTATTCTTTTCGGGGTTGAACGGCGATTGCGTTTTATGTCGCCATATTTTTGCACAATAACCGATCCCGCCGAAAGTTTGTTGGCTAAGCGTGATATTTCTATCGCATAGGCATTAGGGTCTTTGAATGGTTCATCAAATCCATGAGAGACCAACAAAGCAAAATTTGTGTTATGCGACCCTAAACGCGGATCACTATAGGAATGGCCATTACAGACCGCTACCCCATCTTGATTTTCGATAACAACATGCCCTGAAGGATTAGAGCAGAATGTCCTTACCGTCGTTCCCATGCTAGTGGAGTAAATAAATTTTCCTTCATATAATGAGCGATTTATTTCTTCCATTACAATATCGTTAGTTTCAACTCTTACACCAATATCAACTTTATTGTGCTTGAACTCGATCCCATATTTACTTAAGGTGTGATCAAGCCATTCTGCTCCACTTCTACCAACACCTAAAACAACGTAGTCACTATAAATTTTTTCTTTATCAGAAATTACGATTCCATTAACTTGACCATTCTCGACTATTAAATCCGTCACGTTACTTGCAAAGCGAAAATCGATTCGCGTTTTTAAATCTTCATAGATACTTGTCAGTACTTTTAAATTTACTTCCGTCCCTAAATGACGAACTTGACTTCGCAATAACTTTAAGCCATGTGCCAAACCGCGACGTTCAATTTCTTCAATTTCCTTGGTGTAAGGATTGGTCAACTGTTCTGGTGCCCCATGTGCAAGATTAACACTATCGACATAATGGATTAGATCAAGGACGTCATCATCGCTAAGATACTCTGTCATCCATCCGCCAAACTCACTTGTTATATTAAACTTGCCATCGGAATAAGCTCCTGCACCGCCAAAGCCGCTGGTGATAGAACAAGCCGGGTAGCAGCCAAGAATTCCGTCTCGATTGACTGGACATTTAGAAATCTTGCCATCATGAATTGGACAATGCCGACGATAAATATCCATGCCGCGATCAACAAGTAGTATTTTTGCATCCTTATTCAGTAGGGATAACTCATAAGCCGTAAAAATACCCATCGGTCCAGCCCCGACAACAATTACATTATACTTATCCATAGCTATGTCCAACTTCCTGGAAGTTTATTCCTTATCAATTATAGGGGTTTTATGCTTTTTTTGACGATTTTTTGCAGTTTTTTTTAATATTAAAAAGCAAAAGCGGTTTCAAAATATAGAGAGGAAAAAAATGCTTTGAGTAAGCTTCTATATTTGTTAAAATGCACATGGTTTACAAAATTTAATAGATGGCAACTTATGTGTTTGTTTTATATTGAATAAGCGTCCTTTACATCAGCCTTTTATCCCAATAAAAATCTAATGCAATCGCATTATTATAAATGAAATTTTCTAAAAAAAATGACAATTTTTATTAATATAATTATTTGTTTTTTTACTAGAGGTTAAGTATCTGTTTTTTCATTGAATTGCATAAATCAATGTATATTTACCGATTTTTTACATTTTTGGAAGCGCTAGCAAATAAAAATTAAGTTGTAATTTAAATACATGTGTAATAATATTATCTTGTTAAAGAAGTCGGCCTATACAATAAAATTGAATAAAAAAGGAGATATTTAGGATGGGAACTAAATTCAAAAAAGGCTTTTTTCTATTTGCTAGTGCCATGTTGCTCTTTGGTGCTGGCTTTTCTTTTTTAAGAGCTAACGACAATGAGGTGGTTGGTGCTAAAGCTGCCGCAACTGAAGAGGTATTTAATTTTGGCTCTCTGGGTACATCTGGAAATTTAGGTGATAATTGGAAATTTACAACTGCAAAAAACAGTGGTACTAATCCTCCTTTGTCGTCAAGCGAATTACGTCTTTATTATTCTTTATCAGAATCAGGAGACGGATGCTCGATTACTATAGAACCTCAAGCGACCAACACCGACTATTACATTACCGCAATTGATTTTACAGCAACAAGTACTAGTTATGTTACTGCGATAGATGCAAAATATGGCACAGCTTCTCCGGATGTTGATGTTTCATCTCCAGCCTTTTCTGGAACCTTATATAGTTTTTCTTTATCAGAAGGGTTTAGGACGTTTTACTTGCAGAATGCTAACACATCAAACAAACAATTAAGGTTGGCAAGCGTTAAAATAACCTATGCATTGCTTTCTACGAAAGTTTTATCTTCTATATCGGTAGATTCTCAACCCACAAAAACCGCATATTTTGAAGGAGAAGTTTTTGATAAAAGCGGCCTTGTGGTAACAGCTAATTTTGATGACAATACAAGTAGCGATGTTACTGAATTAGTAACTATCTCGCCCTCTGTTATGTCGGTTGGAGTTACATCTATAACCTTGACATATACATTTGATGGAGTTGAAAAAACGGCCACTATAAACGGTATAACAGTTGAAGCTTTAGAGTTGAATTCAGTATCAATTAAGTCTCCAGCCACAAAAACGACATTTTCTCTTGGTGAAGAGTTTAATTTCGATGGACTAATTTTAACAGCAAATTATAATAGCGGTAGCGAAGATTTAACTTCAGGATTTACCGTTTCAGGCGTTGATACGAAGATTTTAGGCGCTCAAACAGCAACAATATCTTTAGAAGACAAATCGACAACTTATCAAGTGACTGTAACTAACGAAAATGCTAGTGTCGGAGATACATTCGAGTATGCTTCTGATTTGATTATATCCGAATATGTCGAAGGCTCGGGAAACAATAAAGTCATAGAAATATATAATGGAACTGGGAATGATGTTGATTTATCTAACTATATGCTTGTGCAATATAATAATGGTAAAACATTTGATGAACTACCAGATTCATATAAATTAACTATAAACTCTACATTGAGCAATAATTCCACTTACGTGATTGTTAATTCGGGATCTAGTGATGCAATTAAGGCTATAGCTAATCATATATGCTCCTCGACAGAATATTTGACTGGCTTTAATGGAGATGATGCTATTGGTTTATTCCATAATGATGAATTAATTGATTTGGTAGGAGAGATTGGCTCAGCAGTTAAATTTGCCGAGGATATGACTTTAGTAAGGAATCCATCTGTTACTTCTCCAACTAGTACATACAATAGTTCGGAATGGGCCGTATTCCCAAAAGACAATATCGAACATCTAGGTTCACATATCATGAACCTGTCTTCTCCTAATGTTACGGCATTAGAGCAAGCTACTGCATTTGCCGACTATGTTATGACTGGCATCGGAAGCAATGCTGCTGGCAGTTGCCAAACTGTGTATCCATTACTACAAACTGAATATAACTATATGATTGAAGATTCAAAAAACATTTTCGGTACCAGCACTGATACATTATTTGTTAATGCCCGGGCTAGAATGGATCTTATTGAAGCTTATGTGGCTACGAATGGAAGTTCAACTATGGAACCGACGGAAGATAAATCTGGTAATTCTTTGCAAAACATTGTTCTTATTGGATCACTTGGTCTCACCGCTCTAGTTGGTTTCTATATCTTAAATAAGAAGAAAGAGGCCTAATAGCTTCTTAGACTAAATTTTTAAAAGGCTTAGGAATTAAATCCTAAGCCTTTTTATTTTTGATAACCAACAATTATTTAATAGTAACTTTATATGGATATTCTTTTTCTCGATGTTGATAGTCAATAATTGACTTGTTAATTATTTTGCCTTCCTCGATATCAATGGCTCGTTCCAAAGTGATATTGCCCTTATATGTTCCATTATTAATTATGTGCTTTAAAAATGGAAACAAAGCTCCACTGATTTCATATGATGCCGATTCATAAAAGTACGTTGGTGAGTGATTAACGGCGAAATAAGTCACTTTACCAATTTCAAATGAAGGCTGGTCAAAACCTGTTGGATGTGCAAAATCAAATCCCATTTTTTCATCACTGCTGACATCAACAATCAGTAAAGAGTGCTTCATTTTTAAAGCGTCATCTCGCTTTAAAAAGGTTATTGGATGAAGGGGGTTCTGTAAAATACAATTAACAATGACATCATATTCAGCCAAAGACTCACTAGCAGGCTTTTCATCCATAATCGTTTTCCCATTTCTATCTACCCGATAGCGTCTAAACTTAACTCCTGGCAAAGCATCAGTAATCTCAAATTTGCTACGACGAGTAAACACAGTTATATCATTAGCTCCCAGTCCGCGTAGCGCACTAATAGCTCCTCTTCCCGTTGATCCATAACCTATAACTGCCGTTTTAAATGCCGGACCATAAATTCCCGCGGTTAGTCCTAAGGAAGAAAAGGCGTGTATAACGGATGCATAGCCAGCTAATTCATTATTTCGAGCAAAAATATGTCTTCCTTTTTCTTTGTTTCGCCATTGGTACATATTTTCAAAAGCGATATAAGTAAGCTGTTTTTTAATTCCTTCCTCGGTAATATTTTTTCCCTTGGACACAGTGCGGCCATCCCCAAATAATTTGTTTTTCCTTAAAATAAGGAAAATCATTTTTGGTTGGCTTGGGTATAATAACCAAATCGGCCTTTGCAAAAACCTCTTTTCGACTTGCAGTCAATAAATTTTCATGATTCTTAACTTTACTTAAGTGCGGATATCCTTCTTCAAAAATAAGATGACTGCGTTCTTCTTCACTTAATTCATTAATGTGCTGGTAATGAAGAGGATACCTTTTTTCATTCTTTTTTGTCGAACTTGCAATAATTCCAATTAACATAAAAAACAACCTCCTTTTAAGATCACGACATCCATAAAAAGATGGAATTTACTCAATGATTATGAAATCGACCTTACTTTTATATTTTAACGAAAAAAACTCGATTGCGCAAATCGAGTCATTAATCAAAAAATTACCATAACAATAGCGGTTGCTTTACTTTTTATTTTCCCTTTATTTGCGACCAAAGAATAATTGCCACTTGAGCGGGGATGCCCAAAAGAAATAATAACCACATATTATATTGAACTAGAGTTAGATAGGCCGCGGCTAAAAGCGACCATACAAAGATTGAAAGAATGAAGAAATTATTACGGGTCCTTCCCCAAATTGAATTAAATATAACACCAATAATGCAAGATAGAGGAACCGACCAAACAAAGACAATCCAATTCATTTTGCCTGTTGGAAATTGGCTTTGAAAGAAAACAAATAGAATCATTGCTATAAACCATACTAAAGTAATCGATAGCAACGAAATAATTAGCTTATTCGCTTTCTTCTCTTTAACCTTCACATACTGCTTTTTTTCTTCAAAAGTTCCTACATGTGTCAAATAATCTAAAGTGACACCATATAATTCAGCAATCTGAGCCAAAATTTCAATATCGGGTAAGGCATCGCCATGCTCCCATTTTGAAATTGCTTTATCTGAATAATTTAATTTAAGGGCTAGTTCTGCTTGAGTCCAATGATGTTTCTTTCTTAATTCCACGAGATTGGTGGCGATAATTGATTTTAAGTTCTCCATAATTCTTCTCCACTGTTTCGACTAGATACATTGTAATATTTATGCTTTTTTAATGCAATACACGAAAATACGGCCTAATTCTACTGCCAGTAGAGAACTCTATGCCTATCTCAAATGAAGAGAACTGGCTCTATTATCCGGGTTTCTAACTTTATAATTTTAATATTTGTCAGTAGGGTGCTTTTTTATAAGCCAACCATTAATATTAGGGCGAGGAAAAGAGCGATGAAGAAAGAAAAAAAGATTCTTATTTATGAAGATGAAATTCATGATGAATTCTCTGGAATAACCAGAAATAAAATTGCTATTGATGAGCATTTCCGCTATATAAATAATAATATTTTTTATCGCTTTTTCGCTTTTATTGTCTATCGCTTAATTATGACACCGGTTGCCTATATTTATTTAAAATTAAAATTTAATTACAAAATTAAAAACAAATCTGTATTAAAGAAAATAAAAAAACAACCATACTTCCTCTATGGTAACCACACTCAAGTGCCTGGTGATGGGTATATTCCCAATATGATTACCTTTCCCCAAAAAAGTTATGTGATTGTGAGCCCAGAGAATTTAGCCTTAAAGGGCACCAGAACTTTTATGAAAATGATTGGTGCCTATCCCCTTCCTAGCGATTTCCACGCCACGAAAAATTTTATAAATGGAATAGAGACGCGCCTTAAACAGAAGAGTGTTATTACCATTTATCCCGAAGCTCATATTTGGCCCTATTACACCAAGATTCGACCATTTGATTATCGCTCCTTCTCCTATCCGATTAGTTTCAATATACCAACATTTGCCTTTACTGTAACTTATCAAAAACGACATTGGAGAAAGACACCTCGTATTACGATTTATTTAGATGGTCCTTTCTATCCAACACCTAACGTTAATAAAAAAGATGCTGCAATTATTCTTCATGACGGAGTCATAGATGCAATGCGTAAAAGAAGCGAGAACAGCAACTACGAATACATTACTTATCAAAAAAAGGAGATTATCCATGATTAACTTACTCTATGGTGGTAACCAAAAAGCCTACGACGGAATGATGATTTCTCTTATTTCCATCGCCAATAATACCAAAGAACCATTAAATGTCTTTATTCTAACGATGAACTTAAGCGATGTTGAATCGCGCAACCAGCCAATAAGCAATATTCGGGCAGAATATTTAGAAGAAATACTCAAGAGAAAAAACATCGAAAGCAAAGTTACTTTACTTGATATAACCGATTTATTTCGTCAAGAAATGGGCCATTCCAAGAATATTAAAAGTTTTTATACTCCTTATACTTTCCTTCGTTTATTTGCTGATACCTTACCTTTGCCAGACAAAGTTCTCTATCTTGATACCGATACAATGGCGAATGGTGATATTGCTCCCTTGTTTAATAAGGATATAACTGGGTACGAATTTGCTGGCGTAAAAGACAATCTCGGTCGCTTCTTCATATCTCCCAATTATATGAATGCTGGCGTGCTTCTATTTAATCTTGCAGAGGTTAGAAAAACCGGATTGTTTAAAAAAGCGCGGGAAATGTGCAACAACAAGAAGATGGCCTTTCCCGATCAAACTGCACTCAATAAGCTCAATAAAAAGAAGTATTTTTTACCCCGCTGCTATAACGAACAATACAAGCTTCGTAAAGATACTGTCATACAGCACTTTTCAAAATCAATTCGTTTCTTCCCCTTCTATCACACAGTAAACATTAAACCTTGGCAAGTGGACAAAATTCATGATGTCTACCATCTCAATGCTTATGATGGCGTACTCTATGAATATCTTGCTCATGTCGCCAATCTTCGCTTGAAAGGAATATATTAATTATGGATCGCGAAATATTAAATCTTGCCTATAAAATTCTTATTATTGTTTCCATTGTATTTGTCGCTTTTTACCTACCAAGGGTCATTGGATGGTTTGGGGCATTAAGAAAAAATAAGCACTATCATAACCCAATAAAAAATAAAATTGCCATTTTAATTCCTGCCCGTAATGAAGGCGAAGCCATTATTCCTCTTCTAGCCTCCTTACAAAAACAAGATTACGATCATGACTATTTTGATGTACATGTCATCGTTAAAGATAAAAATGATCCGGCAATCAAATTTACAAAGGATATGATCAATGGCTTTACATATGTGGCAAACGAGCAAAAAAGCAAAGCCGATGCCCTTGACTTCGCATTAAAAGATATTCTTAGTAAAAATCCTGATGCTTACGAGAGTTACGTTATCGTTGATGCCGATTGTATGCTCGATGCTCATTTTGTCAGTGCGATGAATGATGCCTTAGCAACCAAGAAAGATATTATATGTGGTAAAAAATTGGTTAAAAATTATCTATTAAAGCAAAAGGGCGCCTCTTCATTGTCTGGTGATTGCAATGGTTTGATTTGGACAATCATTGATGAACTTGGCAACCGTTATAAGTCCGCCCACAATTTAACAATTATGACCATTTCTACTGGAGTAATGATTCATAAGTCCCTCATTCAAAAGTGGGAAGGCTGGCCTTACCACCAGACAATGACTGAAGACATGGAACTTCAACGGGATGCCGCCTTAAACCACTATTCTACTCTCTATAATCCAGATGCTGTTCTTTATTTAGAAGAAGCCAAAAAGCTTAATGTTACTAATAAAAGACGTCAAAGGTGGATGAGTGGATTAATTAAGTCCGATCGGATTTATCGTGAGGAGATTAAGAACCTTTCATTCAAAAGTTTGAAAGAAAAAATTAATTACTATTATATATATAGTCTCTACATCGTTTATTGGTATATTGGCTACTTACTGCTTGGAGGAATGGCCTACTCATTTGCGGCTCTCACGTTCTTTGGATTTTCCAACCCAATAGCAGCCGATTTTCTTACTTTGGGGTTGATTCATTTTGGATTAATCTATCTCGCCTTTTTATTCCTGACACTTGCCATTTTGCTTGCGGAAGGAAAACGCAATCCCCTTCCTTGGTATCGCAAACTAGTCTTACTCTTTGTTCATCCTTTGTTTTACATGGGATATATTAAAATTGTCAGTAAAGCCCTCTTCAGTCATAAAGCTGAAACGTGGGAAAGCATTGATCGCGTTAATTTTCAAACGGAAAATAGAGGCGAATAACTATGCATCTTTCTGAAACAAGTCGAGAGGTTCTCGAAAAAATCAAAATAGCGGAACAGGAAGGTCGCTTTAACGATCACTTGGACCCGATTAATTACGATAATGCTATTCCAATGACTGATGATTACAATTATAAGTATTCACTCCGTGACCGAATTAAATATGCTTTAATTCGGTTCTTTGTCATTAATCCCTACTCATGGTTTAGCAATCGTCATTATCTGATGACTTCTGTTCGAGGAAGAGAAAATTTAAAAGGCATAAAGCGGGCAATTATTACTTGTAACCACGTTAATAAGCTTGATGCCTTAGCCGTAAGGAAGGCTCTTCGCGGACATCGGCTTTATGTTACTGTGGGCGATTTTAATAATCAAAAAGGGAAACTGGGAGATTATATGCGGGCCACTCGCACGATGCCTTTATCGAATCGCCTTTCAGTGATGAGAAATTTTGACATTAAGCTCTCCAGTTTGCTAGAAAAGAAAAACTATGTTTTGTTCTTTCCAGAAGGCTCTGAATGGTGGGAATATGAGTTGCCGCGCCCTTTTCGCAGTGGTGCTTTTCATTATGCCGCCAAAAATATGGTACCAATCATTCCTGTTTTTATTACTTTTTTATCTTCCAATCGAATTGGATACGATGGCATTATGCAAAAGAAATTTGTCGTCAACATCTTACCGCCGATTTTTCCCGATGAAAGACTTAGTTTAAAAGAAAACAAAGATTACCTCGAAAAGGCTAATTGGAATGCGTTTGTAAATAAGTATGAGAACTTTTATCAAGAGCCAATTCCCAGTACCTTCCCCCCACTGACCGCGATAAAAGCCAAATAAATTTACAGAGTGTTTACAAACAAAGTTTTAAGCCGTTCTCTGATAAAGTGCCATGTTAAAATACAAAAAGGAGGATATTACTCATGGAAAATTATGTTATTGTTACCGATTCCTGTGCCGATTTAACTATTGAATTAGTCCAAGAAACTGGAGTGATGGTTATACCCCTCACTGTTACCATTAATAACAAAACTTACTATAACTACCCTGACGAAAGGGAATTAAATTTAAAAGAGTTTTATGACATGATGCGCGCTGGATCAATGCCATCAACTTCACTTATTAACGAGCATCGCTTTCTTGAGGCCTTTCGGCCAATTCTTGCTAGTGGAAAAGATTTACTTTACCTTGGATTTGATTCAACTCTCAGCGGAACAGTAGGGCAAGCTTTCAGTGCCGCCAATGAATTAAGAACAGAATTCCCTGAACGAAAAATTGTCGTTGTTGATACATTATCGGCCTCTATGGGATTTGGGCTTTTAGTCTACTATGCGGCTAATATGAAAAAGGAAGGTTCAAGTATTGAGGAAGTCGCTAAATGGGTAGAGGACAACCGCCTTTCCTTCGTCCACTTATTTACGGTAGAAAATCTAACCACCTTGAAACGTGGCGGTCGAATTAGTGGAGCCACGGCCATTCTAGCTAATCTTTTCGATATTAAACCCGTGCTATACACCGACAATGAAGGCCGGCTTGTAAGTCTTCAAAAGACACGGGGAAGAAAAAAATCACTTTTGACGATGGTAGAACTATCTAAAGAACGGCTTACAACTGATTTCGCTAAGGATCAAGTGATTTTTATCGGTCATGCCGATGATGAGGAAATGGCTCATTTCCTTGGAGATAAGTTTATGGAAACCTTCCATCCCCAAAAAATAGTTTATGGCCATATTGGACCCGTCATTGGAGCTCATTCTGGGCCGGGAACCATCGCTCTTTTTTTCCGCGGAACTCATCGTTAAAAGATAAAAAATAGTCAATTAATTCCTTTATCGTTATAATGATGATAAAGGAATTTTTTTATGCTTACTTTTCGCAAACTCACACTCGCTGATCAAAAATTAATCGATGATCTTTTTATTAAAGCCCCGTATCTTAATGACTATCATGCTTCAGAACTAGTAAGTTTCAATCTTCTAGCCTGGAACTATCAAGGCGATAATGAGATTGCCATGATAGAAGATATTGTTATTCTACGTAGCCTAGACAAGCGTGGATATGTTTATTTGCCTCCTCTTGCCGATAGTAACGACAAATTCAAACAAGGAATAAAGATTATTCATGAGTATGATCCTCATGCTTTTATTTTGGGAATTAGTGAACAGATGCTCTCTTTGGTTGATATTCCATATGCTTTATCGCTTTATGATGACGACTATGCGGAATACATTTACGAACCTCAAAACTTCATCACATTAAAAGGTAATAAACTTTATCGTAAGCGCAATCTTTGGCATCAATTTGAAAAAAAATACAATTATGAATTAAAAGATTATCAAAGTTCACTTCAAGATGAAGTTTTATCGTTTTTACGTCGTTACACCAATGAAGGGGGTGCTGACGATGATTTGTCCGCTATTTGTTATGCCCTTGATCACTTAAAGGAGTTGTCACTTTTTGCCGATTTACTCTACGCTAATCAGATTTTAGTTGCTATTAGTATTGGTGGAATCAGCAAAAGAAATTATGGGGTTGTTCTTTTTGAAAAGGCCGATTATAACTATATTGGTTCATTTGTCGCTATTGCCAAACTTTCATATGAGAAAAGATATAAGAATTTAGAGGTAATCACCCGGCAGGAAGATATGGGTATCACCGAATTACGAGCGGCAAAACTCAGTTGGCATCCTACTGAGAAAGAAAAAAAGTATGCCCTTGTTTTTTCTCAAAAAATTAAGAGTTTTTATGAATTATACGCCAGTGCTTTTTCCGATTCTTTTGCCTATCGCGACTATATCTTTCTTTATGATGCCCGCGAGCACAACATTGTAAGTGTCGAGCGCGACCAAAAGATGGTAAGTGGATTAATTTTGGTCGATAGAAATATGCACTATAATGGTCAAAATTGGCCAATATCGCTCATCGTCGGTATGGCTACCGCTCATGCCTATCGCCGTCAAGGGCTTTTAAAGGAAGTAGTAAAAAAAGCAATTAAAGAGGCAATTAATCTTAATCATGCCTTTATTTTCCTTTATCCTGTTGATTCTCAATACTATATTTCGTCTGGGTTCATAAATTATATTCTCGAGGCTCCTTTAGACATAAATTGGCCTCATATTGAAGTAACGCTAGAAGCAGCCGTTGTTCCTGAACTGCTGGCCGATATTTATCAGCAGGCGACAACGGGCAAAGAAGGCTATATGGAGCGCTCATCGAAACGCTGGTCATACTTTATGAATTCACTGGCCCAAGATGGAACTTCCTTTGATTTGATAAAGCATGAAAAAGAGGTTTTTGGATATTTGGCTCATAATGGCGAAGAAGCCGATGAAGCGATTCTTCTTAAACCTATTTTCCCCGTTAATTCTCACTTTGATTTTTCTAAACTAAAAATTCCTTCCCCACTGGAAATCCTACTGGTCAGATGATAAGAATAAGCAGTGTTCGCACACTTTTGGCTAATTATCATCCTTCAGTAAAGACCATCTCTCCCTTTACTATCCGTATAAATGATTCATTAATTGAAGAGAACAATCTTACCTTAGAAATAAGTGTCGAAGATTATAAACTGACTTTGGGGATAAGCAACAAACAACCAACCGTTTTTTTAGATATTGCCACGCTCACAAAATACGCCATCGGTGTTATTCCTAATGATCAATCTTCTATAAGTTTATTATTTCCAAAAAGAGACTTAATTTGCTTTGATAAATTCTAATTTTTTGCTTAAACTATAAAAAATTTAAATACATGTTTTTGTTTTGTCCAATTGCCTATATGACACTTTAATTTTGTTTTTTTATTAAATTGATATAATTTAAATAGAAAGGCACTATTAATAGTGATAAGAACATATGGATAAAACTAAGACCCAAAGTCTCCTCCGTTTTAACCTCATCATGGGTGGACTACACCTTGTCCAAGGGGTACTGATGATTTTTTTGATTCCGGCGCTTTTGGTTAATATCGCCCAATTTAGGCCCACTATTGTTCAGTACTATCTCGACTATGATTTCATTACTCAATCATTGTTTTTAAATCAGCGTTCGTTATTCGAGCTTCCTTTTGCCACTTTGGTAGGCGTGTTTTTGCTTTTATCGGCACTTGCCCACGCTCTTGTCGTACTATTTAAAAAACGTTATATAAGCGACTTAGAAAAGGGCATCAATCAATTTAGATGGTTCGAATACGCCTTAAGCTCATCGATAATGATTTGCTTAATTGCCACACTATTTGGAGTTTATGATATTGCTTCTCTAATTCTTATTTTTGTACTTAATGCCATTATGAATTTATTCGGTCTTATTATGGAAAAGATGAATAGTGGTAAGAACAAGAAAAAAGTTTCTTGGTTACCTTTTGTTTTAGGGGCGATAGCCGGCATAACTCCTTGGCTAGTAATTTTCATCTACATGGGGGGCATTAATGACTTAAGTCTTGTTCCTTGGTTTGTATGGCTTATCGCCGGAACTTACTTCGTTACTTTCAACACCTTCCCCATCAATATGATTCTTCAATATCGCCAGATTGGTAAATGGAAGGACTATCTTTATGGCGAACGTGTATATATTATTTTGAGCCTTGTTGCTAAGACTCTACTAGCTTGGCTCGTACTCTTCGGCGCTATGCAACCATAGTGAAAGATTATTTTGTTTTCGTTTTTTTGAACCTAGATGCCGCGCCAATAAAATCGCGGAATAAAGGGTGTGGATTTAGTGGCCTCGATAAGAATTCGGGATGAAATTGGCAAGTTACAAACCAGGGATGATCTCTTAGCTCAAAGATTTCAACCAAGCCTGTTTCTGGATTTAAACCCGATGCCAATAATCCCGCCTCATTAAATGCGGTTAAATACCGGTTGTTAAATTCATATCGATGACGATGGCGTTCCGCAATGTTTTCTTTGCCATATGCCATATACGCTTTGCTTGTTTTTTGTAAACAGCAATTGTATAGACCTAACCGAAGAGTTCCTCCCAAATTAATACCAATATATTGATTGGGAAGATAATCAATAACTGGGTAATGGGTATTTGGATTATTTTCCGTCGTATCTGCATCTTCCATTTTTAAAACATCGCGGGCAAATTCAATCGCCGCTAATTGCATACCATAACAAATTCCTAATAAAGGTATCTTTTTTACGCGTGCATAATGAATAGCCTTCATCTTTCCTTCTGCGCCTCGGACACCGAAGCCACCGGGAATAAGAATTCCATCTAACTGTGTAAACTCTTCTCCTATGTCTGCTCGATCAAGATCAATCGCCGAAATCCAATGGATGATAACTTTTTTATTGTGAAAATAACCCGCATGGTATAATGCTTGGCTGACCGAAAGATAAGCATCATGAAGTCCGATGTATTTACCAACTAAACCAATGTGTATTTCATCGTGAAGATTGTTGATTTTTGCTACAAGTGTTTCCCAATCGCTCATATCGGCAAGTGGATAATCTAGGTGAAAATGTTTTAAGACAAAATCATCTAACCCTTGCTTTTGAAAACTAAGTGCCACCTCATAGAGAACTTTGACATCACGCGATTCAAAAACCGCCGCTTTTGAAACATTGCAAAAAAGGGCAATTTTTTCTTTACTCGCAAGAGGAACTGGGACTTCACTGCGAAGAATAATAATATCCGGTTGGATGCCTAAACTACTCAATTCCTTTACGCTATGCTGAGTTGGCTTGGTTTTAATTTCTTCTGAAGACTTAAGAAATGGAACCAAGGTATTATGAATATAAAGTGTGCGATCGTAGCCGAACTCTAACCTTGCCTGACGAATGGCTTCTAAAAAAGGAAGCGATTCGATATCTCCAACCGTCCCCCCAATTTCCGTAATAACCACATCGGCTCCGCTGACACTTGCCGCATCAACTAGCCGTTTTTTTATTTCGTCAGTGATATGAGGTACCACTTGCACAGTAGCTCCTAGGTACTTGCCTTGGCGCTCTTTATTGATAACTGATTGATATATTTTACCCGCAGTGACATTTGATTCTTTACTGAGGTTTTCCCCAAGAAAACGTTCATAATGACCGAGATCTAAATCGGTTTCAGCACCATCATCGGTCACGTAAACCTCACCATGTTGATACGGAGACATCGTGCCTGGATCAATATTGATATAAGGATCGAATTTTTGCATAAAAACCTTAAGGCCACGTTTTTTTAGCAATCTTCCAAGACAAGCAGCCGAGATTCCTTTGCCTAAGCTTGAAACAACTCCGCCAGTAACGAAAATATATTTAGTCTCCATAAAGCCTCCTAAAATAAAAAAGAAATAGTAAACATTATTTCTTTTCTTTGGGGGTGCCCTTTTTATTATGCCACAGTTAAATAGAATTGATTATAACAAAAATAAATATTTTTAAAGCAGTAAATAAAACCATAAAAATGCTAGTTTTTTAGCCATTAAAAAAAGAGCATCGAGGATGCCCTTAATCGATTAGTCCAAAATGTTTCATCGCGTTTGACCAACCATCTTGATCAATATCGTCGGTTACAAAATCCGCTACTGCCTTTGCTTCGCTACGAGCGTTGCCCATTGCAATACTAATACCTGCTAGTGATAGCATTTCTACATCATTCAATGCATCACCAATGCAAAGGACGTTTTCTGGCTCATAGCCATAATACTCGCAAACAGCAAGTACGCCTTTAGATTTGTCGCTATCTTGCGGCATAATATCAACGGCATATTCATCCCACCGCGCAGTTTTACAACCCTTTAAATGCGGAAGGAATAAAGACTCATCAAGTTCATCGCAGAAAGCGATGGCTTGATAAACAATGCGATCGTAGTGATTAGGAAAGGTGCGAGGCTGGGGAAACCGAGTTCCATATTTTTCATGAGCGGAAATAACGCGTTCGTCAACCATATTTATATGTCCTTCGTTCTCTTCGATTAAAGTCAATCCAAACTTCAGTCTTTTAGCAAACTTAATCAATGCATCAACCGTCTCCGATGGTATCGGATAGCGATAAACAACTTTGTTGTTAATAATCGCGTTGGCGCCATTCATTGTAATATAACCATCCGGACTAACATAGTCGAGTATTCCCGACTTCCGAATAAGATAACGATTACGACCCGAGGCAATGAAAACCTTTATACCCTTTTGTTGAAGTTTATGAAAAGCTTCCGCTGCCGATGGTGGAACTTGGTTGGAAACATGTGAAAATAGTGTACCGTCAATATCGGTAATGACAACCTTGATTTTTTCTGCTTTGATTTTATCCATCAATGTTTTTTTCTCCTTTCTTTCTATAATTATGCTACTATTGATAACGGTGATAAACATGAACTATGAAGAATTTGCTGATTTAAAGACTTTACCAAACTCCCCGTATCCTCTAATGAAAGGATACCTGCTTGAAGATGGCTCGAAATTTATTTTAGAGCCTGCTTTCTACACTCAGTTACTTCGTTTCTTTGACCGTTACCCGGAGCACATTGCCGATATTCTAAAGGAAATGAAGGCAACTGTCAAAAAAAATAAACAGGTAATTTTTTGTAGCGACTATGAAAATTGTCCAATTAATGACAAAAGCTATGTTTTACGGGAATTAATCGACATTACCGATGCTTTGAAATTATTTGTTGATGACATTTCTCGAGGCAGCGACTACGGCGATTAAGGAGAATTTTATGCGCAATCAAACAGGAAGAATTGAAGTCATAACGGGCCCGATGTATGCTGGAAAAACCGAAGAATTATTAAGGCGAGTTCGGCGCGCAGAGTATGCCGAAGAAAACATTTTAGTTTTTAAACCCGTTATTGATAATCGCTATGCAGAAGGTGAAGTAGTATCTCACAATAAATCGCACACACGTTCAATTAATATTTCGAAAGCAAAAGATATTTGGAATTTCATAACCGACGATACAGATATTGTTGCCATCGATGAAATTCAGTTTTTAGATGAAGAAGCTGTCGATATTTGCGAGGATTTGGCCGACCAAGGAATTCGCGTTATCGTCTCCGGATTAGATCGCAATTTTCGAGGCGACCCTTTTTCCTTTATGCCACGGCTGCTGGCGCTTGCTGATCAGGTTGACAAATTGACTGCTGTCTGTGTTAAATGTCACGCTCCAGCGACTAGAACCCAACGCCTCGTTAATGGAAAACCGGCGAATTATGATGATCCCATTATTCTTATTGGAGCCACAGAAGCTTATGAGGCGCGTTGCCGTCACTGTCACCAGGTTCCAGGAAAAAAGAAGAAAAATTAGTTTTTATTTTTCTCTAAATTTTGTAAACAAAAAGGCTAGATAAGTCTATCTAGCCTTTTAATATTAGTTTTATCGCGTGACCGGCGGACGAATCTGCTTCATTGACATCCACATAATCCGCATTCCAAGAAGCATAATAAAGGCCATAGAAGCATATTGTGGCATCAATAAGCCAATGATAAATGTCAATAAGCCTGGTGATAATGTCGCCCAAAAAGAAATGGCCATTGATTGCCAGAAAGTCCAATCGCGGGTCGGAGAAGTTTTACCTCTAGTCATAATGAAGATAATAAGCCCCATTGCCAATGAGATTGAAACATATGTTCCAGCAAATACACCAACATTAGTCCAAAAAGTCATTGTCTTCACGGTTCGATATGATTCAATAAAGAAATTCTTGTAGTTACTATCAACGCCCGCACGATATTGAGAAAATGTAGCGGCATTCTCATCTAAGCCAACAATTGAATTACCATTTACATCCTTGATGACAAAATCCTTGAAATCTAAATCAACCAATTTTTTAGTATATAATCCAGCAAGTGATTTTTCATATTCGCTTCCCTTGGTGACTGTGGTTGGGTTATAAAGCGTCACCCGATAAGTCGATTCGCCAAAGACAATAAAACTAACCGGTTTGGTTCCTGGTGCTTCTTCATTGGTACTGTCATAAGTTAACCCACTTAAATACTCTAAAAGATTAGAATATCCAGACAAACCTTCATCATCAGTAGTAGCAGGATCATCCGTTCCTAATGGAACATAGTAGACTCTTAATTTCTCACCGTCATTTGCTGAATATGAATAATAGTGATAGTCAGTGCTATTAACGGTTGTCTTATCTTCGAAAACCGAATTCCAATTATCGCCAACATTCTTCAAACGATAATTAGTAACTCCATCTTCTTCTTCAGAAACCACTTTTAAACTAACGCTTTTAGTGTTTAATTCTTTAGCGAACTCCAGTCTTCCGTTCTCAAAACTATATTGTGGCGATGACATAATATCGGCGCCACTAGTCTTGCCAATACTAATCATTGATGGGGCTAGAGCGGCGGTTGTTCCTAGAACTAACATAATAAGTGCGATATACCATGCCCGATGTCTTCCGCCCTCAACTACGGCGTTATTACTAAAAAGTGAAGATAATATTACTCTCCAAGTTTGTTTACGCGGTGCTTTTTTTGTTTTTTTCATTTTTTCTTCCTCTAACTGCGAGTTTAATTATATATAATTAACTTAACTTAGGCAAACAAATATCAATATCTACCAAATTTAATCATTTTCATTGTAGTTAAAAAGAATTATGATAAAATATTTTCGTCGATATGACATGGGGATGTCATGGTTTCGACAGGGATTCGATTTGGCATCAACTGCAGCCGAGTGGTGACGTTATCACCAAACAAAAAGTATCTGGCAACAGAACTTCTTCTTACGCTTTAGCTTAATTAAGCTCCCAATTTACTGAGGCCGGCATTGCCGGAAGCGCGCTTCCTATGGTTTCGTCTCTCACGCATAGGGTAAGTGTCATAACAAGAGAATAGGCGATAAATTTAGTTAGCGTTTATCGAAGAAAACTTTATAACCTCGCTGATGACCCGTTTGTCGATTACGTCGCATCAGTTAAAACTCAACATCGTCTAAGCTGTAGATGTTGGTGTAGAATTATCTTTGGACCGGAGTTCGACTCTCCGCATCTCCACCACGTAAGAAGCAAAGGTTTGATACAAATGTATCAAACCTTTTTTACTTACAAAAAAAAGATTTTTCCCTATATGTAAATTTGTAAGAACTGGTTTATATTGAAAATAGATAGTTTTTTAATGAAGTTTAAAAAAACAGTTTCACCCTTTTAACGATTCGACAACAATTTACACGATTACCTAACTTTTTACAATATACTATATGTGAATCGAGTTTTGTAATTAAATGTTACAATAACAATAAAATAAAAAAATTAAATTAATATAGGGAAAGGGATATAAATATTAAATGAAAAATAAACTTGATAATTTTATTAAAACATCTTTGGATAAACTTTATTCAGAAGAACCTAATTTAATCAAAATAGACATTAGTGATTTAATTGAAGTACACAACGCTGAACGTTCAATAGTTTTTAGATTTGGACACTATATGATTAACTTGCTAGAGAGAGATGAGGATTTAAGATTATATCAAGTGGATGCTGAATATAATAGAAATCTATATGATATAAAACGTATCATGATAGATGATAAACTAAAAAATGTATATCCTGATTTAGTAATACACAGAAGAGGAACTTCTGATAATTTATTAGTAATCGAATTTAAAACATGGTGGAATCCCGATCAAAATTTTGATATAAAAAAGATTAAAGCTTTCATGAAACCATCTGGTGGATATGCGTATAAGTTTGGATTATTGATTAAAATTGATAGAACTTCACCAGAGTTATGTTGGATAAAATTATAAAAAAACAATAAAAATGGCACCCTTAGATTTTTGGAATGAACTACAAGGAATTAAAATCGATGGTGGTGGTACAACTGTAGTAGTATCTGTCGATACTTGTTCATTTCAGATTTTAAAATATAGTTATTGGGCAAAATCAACTTATGCAAGAGAAATAAATTATGATGAGATATTAGAATATGAACTAGTGATTGAGGGTTATACTCAAGTGAAAACGACAAGAAGTATTGCAAAAACTTTAGCTGGTGGATTGTTTTTTGGACCTATATGTGCTGTTGTAGGATCTTTAAGTGAAAACAATAACGTTACTTTGAAAAATAAGAATGAATTTTACTTTAAATTTTATATTGATGATATAGAATTACCTTATTTCGAAATTAATTGTAATACAAGAGAACAAGCACTTAAATTGCAAACAACTTTTAAACTTTGGGAAGAAAAAATAGTAAAAATAAATAGAAGCAGTATATAAATTTTAATTGTATATTTACAATATTTACAGGATTTTCCCTAAAAAACACTTGAAATTAGTAGAATTACAAATAATCTATTTTTCTATTGTTTACACATTGACACCACTAGTTACTCATATTTATCAAAAAACAAACTTTGATTTGCAGTATTACTTTATTTAGAACAAAAAATTGCTACCATATTAGTGAAAAGAGACGCCAAAATTATCTTGTTTCACTCGGCTATGAAAGGTTTTACCTGACCATCAGCAGAGAGTGATATTATATGCAAAAAGAGGCATACATTCAAAATAGATATATAAGTGAGGAAAGAAAAATGGCAAAATATATAGTTCTATTACGTGGTATAAATGTAAGTGGAAAAAATAAAGTATCAATGCCTATTCTTAAAAGCGAATTGGAATTAATTAACTATAAGAAAGTCACGACCTATTTAAATAGTGGAAATATTGTTTTGGAAAGTGATATTGAAGACCAAGAGACTATCAACCAACAAATCAAATATATTATTGAAAAGAACTTTAGCATTAATATCCCCGTGTTAATTATTACAAGGAAAAATCTAGAAGAATTATTGAGTAATCAGCCTATTTGGTGGGGGAAGGATGATAAGGAAATATACGACAATATAATTTTTATTATTCCACCCGCTACCTTTGAGGAAGTAACTTATAAACTTAAAACACCTAAAAATGAACTAGAAAAAGTACAAGGCTACAAGAACTATATATTTTGGTCCTATAAGCGAAGCGAATATCAGAAGACAAATTGGTGGTCAAAAACCGCCCAAGGTAGCGTCAAAGATACAATCACCATACGGAACGCAAATACTGTAAAAAAGCTTTTAGAAATTTCAAAATTATAAGCAAAAAGTTTTTTAAAACAAAAGCTAATTGGCACAAGAGTGCATGCTGGCGATCAAAATCACCCCATCTATATCGGTTTCATATTATGCTTTAAAAAGTTTAGATGAAAAGCGCCTATAAAAAGAATTTTCTCTTTTGTTTTTTCTTGTTATTATGTATAAAAGGAAAAGAGGAAAACAATATGGTGCGAGTTGAGCAATCTTTTGATTCACGGATAACGAAGGAAATAAATAATAACACCCTTAAAAAATTGGGTTGGGTCTATTGGGTTTTTAGTATTATTCTTTTTGTGTGTGGAATTGCTAATATTTATGAGTATGTCATCGAACAATCTTCAGGAGCGCCACTAGATACCAGTACGCTTATATTTGGCATAATATTTACCATTCTTGGCTGTTTGTTTTTTCCGCCGCTGGCAAAAATTGTTATTATTCGTCCTCTTCAAAAATCAATAAATAAAAAGCAACCTCTAATGAATGGTGGCGCCCAAATGTCCTTCTGCTTTGACGATAAGGAAGTAATTATCGATTCCAATATGGGAGAATCATTTAAAGATCATATAGAAGCCGATTATAGTTTTATTTATCGAATTGAAGAGGAAGTGGCGTCGTGGTCACTTTTTATTAGTGTTGGTCAGCGCTTTGTTGTTTTTAAAGATAAAATAATTGAGGGTAGTGTTGATGAGTTAAATGCAATATTTAAAGCCAATATGCCCGTAAATAAATTTAAGCCTCTTAAGAAAACAAGACATCTCCACTAATCGTCAAAGATTATACGTTTATAGGGCAATCAACCAAAACGGGTTTTTAAACAAATACCAAGTTATGGTTAATTGCTTTTTTGTTTCTTATAATATGAACATAGGAAGGTGATTAATATGACAAGTAACCATGAAGTCGGCCAATTTATCCAAAGAAAAAGAAAAGAGTTGAGCATTACGCAAAAAGATCTCGCCGATAAATTATCGCTTAGTCCCCAAGCTATATCCAAATGGGAAACGGGTGAAACCCTCCCTGATACCGGTATGCTTCTTACCCTAGCTGATGTTTTAGAAACAACAGTGGATAAGATTTTATCGGGTGGCGTTTTTGTTTTAAGAAAAAATAAAACAATTAATGTTAATAATATTTTAGAAGGTCTAAAGGCTCTAGATAATCTTCGCAACTTTTTTGGAGAAAAATCGACTTTCTACCGAGGGGCAATTGAAGGTATTAATCAAAAAATGAATATCGATTTTGAAAAATACATGAAAGATGAAAGTTCAAAAGAAGTTCTAATTACTGAAATTATTATTCAATACTTAATGGATGGATATACCATAACAAAGGAAGAAGTTAATTCTGTTGTTCAGTCCGCCAAAATGCGGAATCTCATTTATAAATATATTGGGGAGGAAGCCACCATCGATAAGTTGTTTTACCAAGATAATCCCCAATTATTTGATCAAATTAGAAGTCTTGAGCCCGAATTTATGAAAATAAACTCTCTTAACAAACTACCCGGGGAATATCTTCACCTTGACCAAGGAAAAGATTATTGGGCCAATCAAATAGAAACCACCCGGGGATTTTGTTTTGGGATTGCCGTTGGAGATGGCAAAATTAGAGTCTTCACTTATGGTTTTGGCGGTGAAAATATGAAGTTAATCCACGAAATAAACATTTTATAATCTAATGCTTCGTTTGGTTTTAACTTTAAGGAACACTAATCTTATTTTAAAAATTAGAAAAGTAAATAAGCATATAAGCGAACCTTCTTTAAAAATTTAATATCTGAATATCAAGAAATATACCTTACACACCATTAAAATCACCGGCACTATGTTGACAGCCAACCGGCAATTTGGTAAATAGTTTTATATTGAATACGCTGATTATTGTATGATTATAGTTACCTATTCTTTTCCCTACAGTCCCATTTTGAAAGTGAGCTAGAAATGAAGAAAAAACTCAGTGAAATGTCTTTAGAAGAACTATGGGAATTATTTCCAATCGTCCTGGTACCTCATAAAAATATTTGGGAGCAGTACTATCAGGAAGAAAAAAAATTACTTTTATCCTATTTAAAAGATGTGCCACTTATTCGTCTTGAGCACATTGGAAGTACATCCATACCCGATATATACGCCAAAGATATTGTCGACATTCTCATCGAAGTAAGCGATGAAAATTTTGCCAAGGTGATTGCAATTTTAAAAACCAATAATTACATCTTAATGTATTCTGAAAACGGACGGGCAGCATTTAACAAAGGTTACACAGAAGAGGGCTTTGCCTCAAAGGTCTATCATCTTCATGTCCGTCACCCAAACGATGTAGACGAACTGTATTTTCGGGATTATCTAAAAGATAACCCTTCTATAGCTAAAGATTATGAAAGGCTAAAACTTTCTTTAGAACCAAGATTTCGTCATGATCGCGATGGTTACACCTCCGCTAAAACTGATTTTATTAAACGAATTACGGCAAGAGCAAAAGCGACTTATCTTCATCGCTATAACTGACTTAAACTGCCAGTTTATTCTCGTTTTTTTCAAGACTAACACTATCTTTTTCTAAAAGTGTTTTATGGGTGATATCAATCAAAAAGGATCCAAGTGTTGCCGTTATTAAAATCGCTAGAACCGAAACTGAAAGCATTACTCCACCCGATGCAAAGCCCATTTCAAGGGGAATAGCCCCAATAGATGCTTGAACCGTTGCTTTAGGCAAATAGGCAAAAACCACAAACACCTTTTCTTTGAATTTTAGTTTAGAAGGTAAAGTGGCAAAAATAACTCCCAATGTGCGAAATAGCAAAATAATTAAGATTAAGATAATCGCATTCAATCCAACTTCTTTTATAGTCAGAATATTTACCGCCGCTCCTACTAAAACAAATAAAAGTATCTCCGCCACTAGCCATATCTTTTCGTATTTTCTTACCATCCGTGACGCCAGTTTAGGGTAAAGAGTCAATAAAGTAATTCCCAAAGCAATAACTGCTAGCAAAGAAGAAAAACCGACATATTTTTTGATATAATCCTCAAAAACAGTCAAGAGTATCGCCGTGGTCAAGACAATTATCACCTTTAAAGTGTCACGCATATGTATTTTCCTAAACAAATAGTTAAAGATAAATCCCAATCCAATACCGAGCCCAATACCAAAAATTATTGACTCGGGAAGATGAACAAAAGTAGCAAAGTTTAAGGTGTGATTTTGTGCAAGGCTTATTGCTGAAGCAAATAAAACTAGACAGTATATGTCGTCCATTGATGCTCCCGCCAAAATGAGCTGCGGTATTGATTTTTTAGTTCCTTCTTTACTTTCCATTAGCTTCAACATTTTGGGAACAATAATTGCTGGGGATACCGCCCCCAATATCGTGCCTAAAATAAGCGAGTCAATCAATGACAGACCTAGTAATATAGGAGCAAATATTACAACCCCGACGATTTCAAAGCTGGCAGGAATAAAGGCCATTAATACACCGGTAATGCCAATCTGTTTTAAATCTTTAATATTCAAAGATAAACCGGCCCGTAATAGAATTACCACTAAAGCTATTGTTCTAAGATCAGCGGAAATGTTAAGAATTTCTGGAGCTATTAAATTAAGGACGTAAGGTCCCAAAATAATGCCCGTAATCATATAACCAAGAATACTGGGAATTTTCAAAAGCTTAAAAATATAAGAGACAGATAGACCAACTAATAACATTAATGAAAGTGATAGTAACATAGTTTTTCTCCTAAAAAAATGACTCCTGTGTCAAAAAACACAGAAGTCATTAGTAAAACAATTACAGTTCTCAAGTTGGACTTGAAGGGAGACATCATTCCCTTTTGATATTTTATAGCATTCAAAAAAATAAACAAATCTTTCTTTACATAAAAGATAAAAGTGTGTTTTTATTAACACTGAAAGTGCTATCATAAAATTATTATGTACAAAGTAATTATCGTTGATGATGAGCCCAATGTCCGCAAGCGCCTCGAAGCCATTTTGGAAACCAAAAAGCATGATTTTGAAGTTCTCGGACTTTTTGAAAATGGCTATGACGCCTTAGAAACTGGCATTCCCTTGGAACCGGATCTAATTATTACTGACATTAAGATGCCGTTCATTGATGGATTGGAACTTATTCGCCGAGCAAAAATTGAACTTCCTTTAGTTCAGACCATAATCGTAACTGGTTTTGATAGTTTTGATTTTGCCAAGCAAGCAATCGACCTAGGAGTAATTGGATATATTAGTAAGCCGGTAACTGGTGATGAAATCGGAATGGTTTTAAGTAAAGCCAAAGAAAAAATGGACAAAAATCTACTTGTTAATAAGAATATTCATGAACTGCAAGCTCAAAATGAATCCGCCTTAAAAGCCGTTCAAGACAATGATTTAAACAAACTAATTACTCTTAAGAAAATCCCTGATAACTTTAAAGCCAAGTTAGTAACTGATGGAATCGCTTTGGAAGGGCAAAACTTATTCTTCGCTATTTTTGACTCTGATCAAGAAGCGGAAGAACTATCGTTTGAAGATAGCGAGATCGTGTCTTTCTATGTTGATCAATTTTTAAAGGAAATATTTAAAGGATATAAGTTTTATACTTTTGAAAATGATTTAAACAAAAGTGTTCTCGTCTTGTCCAATGCGCCCTTTATCAAAGATGATATTCAAAGACGGCTCTCACTAATCGCCGCAAAAATTCGCAAAGCCTGCGGGTACTCTTTATCGGTGGGTGTTTCAGACATTATTAAAAATGACACCGCTATTTCATATCGGAAACTTTATCGCCATGCAAAGTGGACTCTTGAGTACCGGGTGGTGGTTGGTCCCAATGTGGTTCTCTTTTATAATGACCTAGTTAAGAAGGCAAGCAACATTGGTAAAGTCGATGATAATGAATATAAACAGATATCATATTCTTTACTCTATGGTAAAAGTCGTGAATCTAAGAAACAAATCGGACACTTAATTGACACTATATCCTCAATCGAATATAAGGAAAACTATTTTTTAATCCTCAACAACCTCATCGATACCATAATAAAAAGTTGTATCGCTATTGATGAATTATATGCCATCTATCATTCCTACATCGATATTGTTAATTTAATTTATGGCTCAAAGCAGACCGAGGCGATTAAAGTAAGTTTTAATAGTCTAATCGATGAAGTCATTAAGATTAATCAGAAAGTAAGAAGCGGGGGGATTGAGGATGCATATAGTCACATCGCTCACTTTATTTTAAAGAATTATGCTAATCCCGATATTTCACTCAGTGATGTTGCGAAAGAATTGGATTATTCCGTTTCCTATATTTCGGCTATTCTAAAGAAAAAAGATACGTCATTCACGAAGATGCTGACCGAGGCTCGAATGACAAAAGCAAAAGAGTTATTGGCCGACCCGGGAAATAAGATGGCGACTATTGCTGATCAAATCGGCTATGAGGATCCCTTTTATTTTTCCCACTGCTTTAAAAAACACTTTGGCCTATCGCCAATGGAATATCGTAAGTCATTATGAGAAAACCAATGCGGGCGAAAACAAAACTTTTAGTGCCAACTTCGGCAATGTTTTTGAGTTTGACAATTTTGATTGTTTTCTCCGCCTATGTGCTTTTTTCTAATAATGTTCGAAGCAATTCACTAAAACAATTGCATGCAACTTCTCAGCAGGTCCTAAACAACTACGAGACTTATTTTGATTCAGTAATTGAGGTTAGCAATGCTCTTTTAGGGGAGTACTCAAACGAAAATGAAGACAATATATCTTCGGACATGCAAAACTATTTTGATTCAATCATGTCCATTAAACATGAGATTGAGGATATATCCATCTATCGCAAAAGCGACGGTACTCTGCTCGCCTCTAGTAGTAATTATGTTGATTTATCGAATGACGTGGAACTAGAGAATTGGTTTGTTGACGCCAAAGAAAATCCCTTGATTAATATTTTTTCGCCTTCATCCGTATCATCAACAAACACCTATCATTTTTTACTCTCAAAAGTTTTATTTTTTGAAAAGAATCGTGCTTTTGATGGTGTGTTGCGGGTTGATTTTGATTTTACAAAAATCGTCGAGTCCATCTCGTCTACCACGCTGGGAGCAGGTGGAAGCTTTATTATCTACGACAAGAACTATAATATTGTCTACTGCTCTGACTCAACCTATCTTGAAAGTGAATTACCTTTGATCAAGCACTTGGTTCTCGGTAATAGCATCGTCAGTGTCGATAAGCACTCGCTTTATCTTTATTGCTCTTCCATATCAAATACTTCATGGAGATTGGCTATTTTTATTAATAACGATGCCATCGCTAGTGCAATCTATTCCTTTTCGGTGTACATAATTGTCTTGATGATCTTTGTAATCGCAATTTTCTTTATTCTGATGGTCATCGTCGCCAATAACATCACTGACCCTCTACAGGAATTACAAAAGGAAATGGCAAAGATTGAATCGTTTAATTACGAAGGATATCTTCATCATAATTTTTCCAGCACTTATGAAATTTCTGAGTTAAACCGTTCCTTCAATCAAATGATGACAAGAATTAAAAAACTCAACACTTCTTTGATTACCGAAAAAGAAGAACAAAGAAAATCTGAATTAAAAGCTCTTCAAAATCAAATTAATCCCCATTTTCTTTATAACACTCTTGATAGTATCATTGCTCTAATTGAAAAGGGAGATGATGAAACCGCTCAACTGATGATCATTGCCCTTTCGCGTTTCTTCCGTATCTCAATCTCCAGTGGAAAAAACGTCATTCCCTTAAATAAAGAAATAGAGCATGTTCGTAACTACCTTTTAATTCAAAAAATGCGCTTTGGTAATTCCTTTAAATATAAAATCAACGTCGAAGACGGACTGGATGAATATCCCGTCATTAAACTTATTCTTCAACCAATTGTAGAAAACTCAATTGGCCACGGAATTAAGGAAGGCGAGGAGGGGTTCATTAGTATCAATGTTCATTCTGAAGATGCCATGATTGTTTTTGAAATTAAAGATAATGGATACGGAATGACAAAAGCAAAAGTAGAAGAGTTATCCGCCGCTATGCGCGATGCCTCTACCTATAAGGGTGTCGGACTTAAAAATGTATATCAGCGAATTCGCATTTATTATGGTCCTTCCGCCGATGTCGTCATAACTAGTGAAGAAGATATCGGTACGACAATAAAAATCATTATTCCGAAAGTGGGTATCAAAGATGAGGAGTAAGCAAAAAACCTTGTGGTTGTTGATAAGTGGCCTTTGCCTCAGCGGTTGTAGTCGCCCTTCACGAACAGCGCAACTTTTTTCCTACGATGCAAATGACACTTTTATTTCATCTTTATTTGCCAATATTGAATCAAAATTAAGCGGCTATATTGACTATAAGAGTTACGACGGAAAGAGAAAACAAACCATTCAAAACGATGATTTTATCAGCGCGATTGATGATAAGTCAACCAGTGTTGTCGTAATGAATACCGTCGACCGTTTTGCCTCCAGTGCCATAATTGAAAAGGGTGAGACAAAAAATGTTCCAATTATTTTCGTTAATCGCGAACCTTTGATGAGTGATCTTTTAGCGACTGATTGGTCACAAGAAAATTGCTTTTATGTGGGAGCAAACTCTTCATACGAAGGTATTCTTCAAGGTGACATTGCAAGTGAAATTTTTGATGGTCCTTCTTCTTATGCTCATTCCGTCTATGACAAAAACGGCGATGGAATTGTTCAGGTGGCAATTTTAAAGGGTGAGGAAGGTCATCAAGACAGCGAACAGCGAAGTGAAAATTGTATTGCCGAATTAAGAACCCTTGGTTATCAGGTGGAGATTCTTCAAATATCTTATTGTAACTGGGAGCGGGAGACCGCCAAAAAAATGATGGAAAGCATTTATAGTGATAACATCGAACTTCTTTTCGCTAACAATGATGATATGGCTTTAGGGGCAATTGATTACTTAAAAACAATTTCAAGCCTTAATTCTAACCTTCCCTTTGAAAGGGAGTTCTTCCCAATTATCGGGGTTGATGGCACCACCCAGGCCATGGAAGCCATTCAGGATGGAACTCTTTCTGGGACGGTTTTAAACGATGGCGAAAAGCAAGCCGAAGTAATCTTTGATATAATCAAAAATATTCTAGATGGCGCTACTTTACCCGATTATGATTCCAACATTGAAATTACGAAAAATGCCTATCATGTCTTAGGCGAAAAAATAACAAAAAATACACATTAAGCGCTTACTTTTAAACTTTTTATAGAGAATAATGCAAATTTTATGTAAAATCTTACATTTTTTTTGCTTTCCTAATAAGCGAAAATACATGTGGCATTAAAAGCATTAGTCATTTCGACAAAGCTTTAATTAAGCCATGGAATTAGGAGGAAACATGAAAAAGAAATTAATTCCTGTTGCATTAGGTCTATTAGGCTTTATCACTTCCTGTGCTCATACTAATGGGCTAACCGCCGATGTCTTCATCTACCAGTTCTCCGATACTTATATCGGTACTGTTAGAACTGCGCTTGAGACCAATCTCAAAGAAAAAGGTGTTACGCCAAAGTTCTACGATGCAGGTGGTGTTCAAGCTACCCAAACTCAACAAATTGAATCAGCCCTTTCAACTGGTAGCCAGATTCTTCTAGCAAACCTTGTTGAGCAAACCGCTACTGGAGATGCGGTCGCGGAAAAAGCCAAAGCTAAAGATGTTCCAGTCATCTTCTTCAATCGTGAAGTTCCAGATAGTTCCGTGAATCCAGCCACCTATCCTGACAACGCATTCGTTGGTACCGATCCTGATCAAGCCGGTTATATGCAAGGTGAAATTCTTGCTGGCGCCTTGATTAAAGATGGTGCCATTAATCCATTGTGGGATAAGAATGGTGATGGAAAAATCAACTACGTCATGTTGAGAGCTGATGAATCCAACGCTGAAGCAAATGGCCGTACAAAATACTCCGTGCAAGAAGCTAATCGACTTTTAGCTGAAGCCGGACTTGATCCTCTTGTTCACTTAGGTGAAGATTACAATGCAGGCTGGAGTAAAGACAACGCTAAACAAGCGATGGATAACTTTATTTCTACCTATGGATTAACTGGCGCAAATGCGATTGAATGTGTTATTGCAAACAACGATGATATGGCTTTAGGAGCTGTCGCTTCCTTACAAACCCAAAACTATAATAAGGGTGGAGAAAACGCCTTACTCGTTGTCGGTGTTGATGCTACCGCCGCAGCCCAAGCCGCTATTGATGCGGGTGAGATGTATGGTACTGTTAAGCAAGATGCCGAAGCTATGGCCCAATGTATCGCCGAATTAACTGCTAACAAGTTAGCTGGTAAGGATTTCCTTGATGGAACCAGTTATGCTTGGGATAGCGAGACGGTTCATAAGATTCGTATTCCTTACGGTAGTTATACCAAGTAAATAGTCTTCTTGTTTAGGGGTGGTGTGCTCCTTTCCACCACCCCTAATTTCTATTATTAAGGTTAGGAATTAAGCTATGGCAAAAACAAATGTAGATAACAAAACCAATGAATATCTCCTAGAGATGAAAAATATATCCAAGTCCTTTCCTGGAGTTAAAGCCTTGGATCACGCTCAATTAAGAGTTCGGCCAGGAACAGTCCACTCATTAATGGGCGAAAATGGAGCCGGAAAATCAACACTGATGAAGTGTCTTTTTGGTTTATATAAGCGCGATGAAGGCGATATTATTTTTCAAGGCCGTTCTGTTGAATACCATTCCACGCGAGAAGCACTTGAAGATGGCATCGCTATGGTTCAACAAGAATTAAACCAAGCTCAAAAAATGACAGTAATGGACAACCTTTGGCTTGGACGTTATCCAGTTAGTTTCGGTTTTGCTATTGATGAAACAAAAATGTATCGCGATACGCAAAGCGTTTTTCAAAAACTTGATATTCATATTGACCCCAAGGCCATTATTTCCACTCTTTCGGTTGCTACAAGACAGATGGTAGAAATTGCAAAGGCGGTATCTTACGATGCCAAGATTGTGGTTTTTGATGAACCAACATCTTCACTATCTGACGCGGAAGTTGAACAATTGTTTAGAATTATTAAAATGCTGAAAAAGAAGGGCTGCGGAATTATCTATATTTCTCATAAGATGGATGAAATTCTTCGCATATCCGATGAGGTTACCATTATGCGTGATGGCAAATGGGTTGAAACCAAACCGGCGAAGGATTGCACACTTAATTCAATAATCAAGGCGATGGTTGGTCGTGATTTAAATAATCGTTTCCCGCCTAAAACTAATAAGCCCGGAAAAGATTATTTAGAGGTCAAAAACCTTTCGTCTTTATATGGTAACAATGCTATTAAAAATGTCTCCTTTAATATTCGTAAAGGAGAAATTTTCGGTCTTGCCGGACTCGTTGGAGCCGGACGAAGTGAGCTATTAGAAACCATTTTTGGTGTTCGAACAAAAAGTGAAGGCCAAATTTTTAAAGATGGAATGCTAGTTAAAAATGATTCGGCTGAACACGCTATTAAAAATGGATTTGCTCTTCTCACCGAAGAGCGGCGAACAACCGGTATATTTGGTGTACTAAGCATCAAGGACAATACTGTTATTGCCTCCTTAAATAACTACAATTCAATGTTTGGCCTAGATGGTAATAAAATGAGTAAAGATACCAATTGGGCAATTGAGGCGATGAACGTTAAAACTCCATCGCAAAAAACGCAAATCAAATCTTTATCTGGTGGTAATCAACAAAAAGTGATTATTGGCCGCTGGGTGTTAACCGATCCTGATGTACTCTTGCTGGATGAGCCAACCCGCGGCATAGATGTCGGTGCTAAATACGAAATCTATCAGTTAATTATAAATATGGCAAACCAGGGCAAAACCATTATTGTTTGTTCAAGCGAAATGCCTGAATTGCTTGGGATATGCGACCGTATTGCTGTGATGAGCAATCACCGTTTAGCCGGTATTTTAGATCAAAAAGAGGCCAACCAAGAAAAACTAATGAATTTGGCTCTTAAATATATGTAGGGAGAAACAGCATGGAAGAGATATTAAATCAAGAAGTCACCAACGAAATTGAAATTGAGAATAGTCTTTTTGCTGAACGCAATGCTTTAAAAGCTGAAAAGCGTGAAATAAAAGGACGCCTTTATGATTTGCAATTTGAAGACTTAGATCCGGATGCCTTAAAACAGGCCAAGGAGCAAGTGGCGAAGGACTATGAAGTAAAAGAAAACAATTATTATGCCCATGTTGCGGAAGTGAAAAAAGATTTGCTTGATAAAAAGAAAGCAATTGCTGAGTTAAAATCTTTTTATCACCAAAAAATTGAGGATATTAGAAAAAATGAACACGCCCTTCCGTTAGATGAAGTTAATCAGGCTAGAATTCTTGCTAAAGAACAACTTACTAATGCCAAAAATGATTATCTCGCTCAACTGGATGCTTATAAAAATAGTATTTCTCAAATCAAAACTGAAGCCAAAAGAAAAGATAAAGTTTTGCGCGCTCAATATCACAAACTTAAAAAAGCGGCGATGAAAAGAAGCGATAAAGAGGATGCCCTCGATAATTTAAAAGGCCAAATCTATAGCAATACTGGAACTGCCGAGTTAGATATTCTTGATTTGAAAAACAAGATTGTCAAATTGAAAAAGAATTATGCTCAGCAAGTTAAAGTCATCGAAAATGATCTTCATCTAAAAACCAATCATGTGGGGACGCTCATCAAGAATACAAAAGCGGAAGAAAAAGAGAAGATTCGGGCTTTAAAAGAACAAGAAAATATTCTTAATGAAAACTACTCCCCCGTTGCTCCTTTGCAATACCAAATCGGTCGTAAGTTTGTCCAGTTTGGTAATAACTTTGTTCATAACCAAAAGGTAGCATTTACGACGAAAGCCGGTCTTTCCAACTGGTTTATAAAAAGTGCTGTTTACTTGATTATTTTACTGATGGTCATTATAACCGCTGCTGTTAAACCGGCTTGGTTTTCCTTTGATACCTTAATTACCATTGTTAAGCATACTTCTTCATTATTGCCTCTAGCTCTCGGCGTTGCCGGGACTATCGTTTTAACTGGTACGGACTTATCGCTCGGTAGAATCTGGGGCTTAACCGCTCTAATATCCGGAATTCTCCTCGGGTATGGCAGCACTAACGGTGTCATTCTCGAATGGACACAAAATATGCCTTGGATCTGGATTATTGTTGTTTTGATTATCGTTATGGGGGTTGGCGGTTTTGCCGGGGGGATTAACGGCTTCTTCGTAGCTAAGTTTTCTATTCATCCATTTATTGTCACCTTGGCCACTCAACTAATTATTTATGGCGTCATCCTTCTACTAGGATCTAGCCTAAACAACCTGTCTGTTATTTATAAGATGAATAACGCTACTGCCCAATCATACTATAACTTTGTAAGCAGCGGTTTTTATCTTGGCGACGTGTTGGTAGAATGGTACAACATCATGGCAATTGTCTTACTTGTCGCCATGTGGTTTATTTGGAATAAAACAAAGTTCGGTAAGGCTATGTTTGCGGTCGGCTGTAATCCAGAAGCGGCGAACGTCAGTGGTATTAACGTTTCGCGGACAATTCTCTTAACCTTCGTTCTTGCTGGTGCCTGCTATGGTGTTGGTGGCTTCCAATATAACCCAATTAATGGTGGTGCTCAGCTTTCAACCGGTACTGGCGGTGAGCTAGATCCGATTACTGCCGCCGTCATTGGTGGTGTCTCCTTTACCGGTGGTATCGGTAAAGTATCTGGGGTTTTACTGGGTTCACTGCTTTTGAAAGTAATCGATAGTTGTTTACTTGCACTTGGTGTTTCCACCGCCTATATTAATATTGTCAAGGGCAGCATCATTCTAGTCGCTGTTGCGCTTGATATGAAAAAATATATTGTTAAAAAATAATGAGCGAAGATAATAAAATTCCCGACCATAAAAAAGAAATTGAACCAACTCCTGAAAAGAGCTGGCTCTTCTTGTCAAAAAATACGGCAAGCAAAACGAAAAATATCTATATTTACCTTTTGGTGTTTATCGCCGTTGCCATTATATTTGCCATCGTAATCTTAGGAGCACTTGGCTATTTGCCGGAAATAGGATCTTCTTCATCTATTTAAAAGGAAAACAAAATGAATTATTACTGGGCAATTATTATTATCGTTATTGAGAGTATGGCTACCCTATTTTTAGCATCTCGCTATGCGGTAGACTTGAAGCACTCTTACGATCCAAATTATAACCCCACTTACCGTGTTAACCTACCCGAAGTACTATTTATCGGCGCCCTCTTTGGCAGCATAGGGCTAATATTATCCTATATTTTCTTAAAGCCGATCCGTAAGGAAGACTCATTAAACTCCCACCTCTTTTTGGGCTTGAGCATTCTTTTTTTGGCATTGCATGTTGGCATTTTGTACCTTTTGATCCGCAATCACGTGATTGTTGGCATCTAACGCTACATACTTCATAAATGTTCCCCGCGATATATTGAGACTTTGAGCGGCTTCTGTGCAAGTAATTAACCGTTCAATATAGGCGGCTCGAATTTTCGAAAAATTATCTGGCAACTTAATCTTTGGGCGTCCCATATGGACGCCTCTTTCTTTAGCTAATTTAATACCTTCCGCCTGTCTTTGTTTAATATTCTTCCGTTCCGTTTCGGCGACAAAAGATAAGATTTGCAAGACGATATCGCTAATAAATTTGCCAACCAAGTTATTCGAGTCATTCCTCGTGTCAAGAAGAGGCATATCAATAACCAAAATATCCGCTTCAATGACTTTCGTAATATAGTGCCATTCATCAATTATCATCGAATAGTCACGCCCCAGACGATCAATTGATTTTATGATGACTAAGTCTTTTGAAACTAGTTTCTTCTTTAATATCTGATATTGAACTCGCTCGAAATCCTTACCGCTTTGCTTGTCGATGTAAATCTGGTTATCTTCAAGTCCTAATTTATACATTTCATCCATCTGGCGGTCAATATTTTGGGTAATTGTTGATACGCGAACATAGCCATAAGTCATAGGTAGTGCCTCCAATAAAAATTAAGCCTATTATAAACCCTTAAATTATAAAAAAAGCGGCCTAAATCCGCTTATTATTCTATACTTTACGTAAAAATGGTACACCTTATTTACATTAGAAAAAAAGAGATAAATTTATATATTTTTTTCTAAATTCATTAAATTTCAGTTACCAATCGCTAATTACTAATGAAAATTGGTGATTTTATTTAATTATATGATAAAATTTTAAGTGTCAAAAAGGTGTAGGTTAATAACCTATTTAAAAGGGAGTCTTCTATCGTGAATGAAAGTTACATAGTTTATTGTGAAGTCGTAAATAAGCGTATGCTTGAAAGTCATCTAGGCGAAAAAAAATACTTACAATATTATCATCAATTAATTCGTGAACTAGGAAAATGTCGAAAATATTGCTCGGTGGTCGTTAAAGACAACCTAAATTTTTATCTTGTCGTCAATAGCATTCATAGTGTCATAAATTGTGACCAATGCATTGACCAAATCCTTTTTAAAATATCCAAGCAACAACCTGAGGCGTTGTTAACTATTTATAAAGGTATTGCTCAAGGTGATGATAAAGAAGCAATTAATAAGGCTATTCATGCCTTAGACACCGCTATTCAAAAACAACGTCGCATCGCTTTATCAAGTCCGGTCATTGAGCAATATATCAATGAGAAGGAGACTATTCGTAATGCTTTAATAAAAGCCATTGATGAACAAGCGCTTTTTATTCTCTACCAACCAAAAGTTGATTTTACCTCCCACAAAGTTCAGGGTTTTGAAGCTCTCTTGCGACTTAAAGCCGAAGATAATACATGCTTTTCAACCGAGAAAGTAATTCGCGTAGCAAAAGAATTTAATTTAATGCGGGCTGTAGATGAATTTCTTTTAAATAAAGTCACTGATGATTATTCGCTGCTCGCTCAAAAATATGATCATCCCTCTATTTCTATTAATCTTACCATCAAGGAACTAGAGCAAAATTATCACCTTTCCTTACTAAAACGTTATGCGGAAGAAAAGCATTTTCCACTAGAAAAACTTTACGTTGAGATCACCCAAGATGAAGATATTGTCGATTTTTCTTTGATAAAAGCCATTCTTGAAAATTTTAAAGAGAGCAAAATAAAATTATCTATTGATGATTTTGGAAGTCGCTACAACAATTTTTATCGCTTGGAAAAAATCCGTTATGATGAAATCAAAATCGACAAATCATTGACTGATCGTTATATCGATTATCCGAATATTTTAGAGTATCTACCAAAATTGTTTATTAACCTTGGCTATGAGGTTGTAATTGAAGGGTTAGAATCTAAAAGCCAACTCAACTATCTCCCAAAAATGAAACACCTCAGTATTCAAGGCTATTACTTCAGTAAACCACTGAGTATAGAGGAAATTCTTCAAGCAAATTTTTAAGCGTTTATATACGAAGCAATTGTGGAATATTTTAATATGCAAAAACCATTTTTTTCTGCTAAATAGGCAATTTCTTTTGCCTATATCGTCGGCATTGCTAAAAATGGTTTTTTTGTAACGGGTTTCACGCTTACATTTTTTAAGGCTTTAGCCTTTAAACTTGATAAAAATATGACAAATGACAAAATTATGGCTATTGTATTATTCAAAGAATAATAGTATTGTAGGAAACGAAAATAATTTGGTTATGCATTAACCCCTTTGCCCGCGCCTTCCTTGACAGTTGATTATCGCAAGGCTATGCTAGAGTAAACCGTGCACTTGCACAGTCATTTTTGTTTTTTGCCTAAAGTGATTTACCTTAGAGGAAGGGATGATAATATGGATGATTTAGTCCGTAAAGTAATTGAACTCGATAAAGAAGGACAAGCCCAAATTTCCGCTCTTGAAAAAGAGAAAGATGAACTTTCAAATGTCCTTAAAACAATGCGCAAAAATTTAGCCGATCGCTATGCGATTGCAACTGAAAAAGAAGAAGCTGCTATCGAGAAAAAAATTAAAGACGATTTTTTGCTCCGTCAAAAAAATATCGACGTTGAATCTAAGGAAAAAGAAAAGAATATTCGCGATGTTTATAAAAAGAGTAATCAAGAATGGCTTCAGCAGTTAGTGGCCTACTGTTTAGGCGAATGAGATAAAACATCATGTCATTTGTAGGTAATGCATTAATTGCTAAAATTAAAAATTTACATGCGACCGATTTAACCGCTCAAGATTATCAAGAATTGCTTCGTAGAGACACTATACCGGATATAGGAACCTATTTAAAAAAGCATCCAGCCTATCAAGATATTCTTGCCAATGTTAGTGAAGTCACCCTTAATCGCAGTCGTCTTGAAGGACTGATTAGAAGGCAAAAGTTTGACCGAACAATCAAGCTTGTTAATTTTATCAGTCTTAAAGATAAGAATTTTTATATGCTCAGTCTTATAAAAATGGAACATGAAGTTATATTAGCGGTAATTCGGAGTTATATCTCACACGAAGACTATGATGTTGTTGATCAAATTCCCTATTACTTCGATAAATACTCAAAAATTGATTTTGTTGCTTTAACTAAAACAGAAAATGTCGAAGAGATGATTGCGGCTTTGAGCAATACCCGTTATGCGGCGATGCTAAAACCATATGCAGCGGTTAAAAACGACGATATCCGTTATTATGAGTTTGAAGCTTTGTTCGAAAACGATTATTACAATTTTGCCTTTACACAAACGACAAAAAATTATCGCGGCAAATTGCGAAAAGAACTATTAGATGCGTTTAGAGCGCGTATTGAGATGGAGAATATGATTAAGATCTACCGTCTAAAGAAATTCTACGGGGTTGCCGACAGCGATATTAAGGCTATTCTGATTCCTTCGTCGCGAATTTCCGAAAGAAAACTTGATGAGATAATTGCCATCAAAAATCCTGACGATATCTTGAAAGTAATCATCGACTCAGGAGTTGGTCCTTATATAACGAACAAGAACCAAATAAATCTGGAGTATTATCGCGATCATATGCGACTATCAATTGCTAATCGCTTTATGTACTTTTCTACTCAAGCCCCAGAAGTGTTTCTTGCCTATACGTTTTTAAATGAATTAGAAGTGCAAAACCTAACTTATATCATCGAAGGTATTCGCTACCAAATTGATGAAAGTGAAATTCGCACGATGTTGGTCTATTAAGGAGGTAAGCCCATGATAAGTAAATTAAAACTAATCAGTCTAACGGTCAAAGAAGAAAACTTCGAGATTTTGCTGAACAATTTTGTTACCTTCTCCGGCTTTCATCCGGTTGATCCCAATACGATTATTTCTTCCGTTCATGGTACTCGCTCCTTTGAAAGCAATAATCCTTGTGACCCACTGCTTGATGAAATAAAGGAAATTGAGAATAAAATCGGCCTTAAATTTGAATCCAAGAAAATATCTTGCTTTATATCTTCTTTAGATGAAATTCATCAGTATATTGAAGATGAGCATAAAAAGGTCAGCGATCGCTATAACGAAATCAAAGTGGTCGAAGATGAGATTAAGACCTATGAACAGGCTTTATTTCAAGTACAAAAAGTTGAAGATATGAACATTGCTTTTGAAGATTTCTTCAATGCAAAATTTGTGTCAATTCGCTTTGGAAAACTTCCAAGCGATGTTGTTGAGCGTTTGCGTTTTTACGAGCAAAAACCCTTTATCTTCGTTCCTTTTACGGAAGAAGATGGCTATGTTTGGTGCCTATATCTCACTACTCAAGAGTACGAACGGGAAATTGACAACATATTCTCTTCCATGTTTTTCGAAAGAGTTTATATTCCCGAATTTGTTCATGGTGCTCCGCAAACGGCGCGAGTTACTCTCAGCAATAAAATTGATGAGGACAAAGCTAAACTCGAATCCTTGAAAAATGAGCTTATTGAATACGTTAAGAGTAATGAAAATGACTTTGATAAAGTCAAAGGCGAACTTGAATTTCTCAGTGATATCTACAAGGCTAAGCAATATGCTGTCGGTCTAGGCGAACGGGTGAGTTTGACTGGATATATTGATAAATCAAGCGTCAAAAAACTTGAAGAGCATTTCGCGGGGGTGCCATCTATTGAAATACAAGTTCAAGATGCTGACGCCGACAAGCGTTTCCAACCACCGACTAAGTTAAAGAATAATTGGTTTACACGACCATTTCAGTTCTTTGTGGAAATGTATGGTGTTCCTTCGTATCACGACATTGATCCAACATTGATGGTAAGTATTACTTATTCTCTTCTGTTTGGAATCATGTTTGGCGATTTCGGGCAGGGGTTGGCCGTTGCGCTCATTGGATTTATTCTTTCAAAGTTAACGAAGAATTCTCTTGCGCCAATATTAACCCGAATTGGTTTCTCTAGCGCTTTCTTTGGAATCGTCTATGGTGAGACTTTCGGAAACGAAACTTTCCTCGATCCCTTCTACGAATGGTTAAGCAAACTATTCAATACGGAGATTCATCCGCTGCATCCAATGGATAACACGGTGACAATGAATTTGTTGCTCGCCACAGTAGCTATTGGTGCGGCGATAATACTGTCTTCTATTATAATTAATACCGTGACGAAATTCCGCGTTAAGAAATACGCCGATGCTCTCTTCTCCTCAAATGGATTGAGCGGCTTGCTCCTGTATGGCTTTGTACTTATCGGCATTGTCTTACAAATGCTTCTTGGTATCAAAAATGTATTTAATCCTGTAACTATTATCCTATTTATTGTTATTCCGATTATCCTCATCTTCTTCAAAGAACCGATTGAGCGCAAACTAGCTCATCAAGCGATGTTTCCCGAAGGCGTTGGCGGATTCATTACTGAAGGTTTCTTCGAACTGTTTGAAGTTTTATTATCCTATGTTACTAACACCCTCTCCTTTCTTCGGGTTGGAGGTTTCGTCCTATCGCACGCTGGGATGATGCTCGTGGTTGCCACCTTAATGAATATGGCAAGCGGGGCTGGTAGTATTGTGGTTTCGGTTCTCGGCAATCTGTTTGTTATGGGACTCGAAGGTCTTATTGTTGGTATTCAGGTTTTGCGGCTTGAATTTTATGAGATGTTCTCCCGTTACTTTGAAGGTGACGGAATACTATTTAATCCAATCTTTTAGGAGGTATTAAGATGGAATGGATTGTTTTAGCGTTTATTATCGCTGGTATTGCTCTTATTTGTTTACCCCTTATCAAAGTTTTTAAAGGTAAGGTTGCTGCTGTTTCGGCTAAGAAGCGGGTCGTGATTCATGTCGCCCTATTCTTCACCTTGCTCGTGATTACCGCTGTTTCAGCACCGCATGTACTCGGTGCAACTGTCAGCCCAACTGATGGTGCCGCTCTTGAACTATATAGCAAGGCTGCTGGCTTTGGTTATTTAGGGGCTGCTCTTTCCACGGGCTTAAGTGCCTTAGGTGCTGGTATTGCCGTCGCCGCGGCTGCTCCTGCAGCTATTGGGGCAATCTCTGAGAATCCTAAGAATTTAGGTAAATCCTTAATTTTCGTTGCTCTTGGTGAAGGTGTGGCAATTTATGGTTTACTTATTTCTATTTTAATTCTCAACAATATCCCAACTTTAGCGTAAGAAGGTTGATGAAAGTGAAGTTCTACGTATTAAGTGATAACGACGATACTTTAATCGGTATGCGTTTAGTGGGAATCAAAGGCGAAGTCATCCATGATCGGCCGTTACTTTTGAAACGTCTCGGTGAGGTTATGCGCGATAATGACATCGGCATTGTTTTAATCACGACAAAGTTAATCGAAATGGCTCCTAATGTCATTAGTGAACTTAAGTTACGAGCAGGGCACACTTTACTAGTCGAAATTCCCGACCGCCACGGGCATAGCAAAATTGGCGAGTCAATTGATGCATATGTTAGTAAAGCGATTGGAGTAAGTTTGGAGGGTGGTAAATGATGGACGGCCAAAAAAAGGATAGTTTATATTTTTACTTTAAGAAAACTATCGATGCCGAGGTTGATAAAAGAGTTAAGGCCCTCGAAGAGGAGATTGCCTCTTTAAAACAACAAGCTCAGGTATCGATTGAAAAAGAACTTAAAGAAGAGCAAGACAATATCATAAATATTAAAAAAAGTGATTTGGAACGTGAGTATCAATTAAAGCTTGCTTCCTATCAACGAAAACTAGATCTTGAGGTAATGAATCATCGGCAAAAATTACTTGAAGAAATTTTCGATCGTTTAATCAATGAAATAAATATTTTTGTTGCCAGTAAAGATTATGAAAAATGGTTTAAAAAGCGTCTTAGTAGTTATACGCTTGCCGATTACCACAAGATTGCTATTGATAAAAGCGATAAGGTGGCTGCCAAAATAATAAAGGATACGAATCTGGAGCTTGTTTTAGAAGATAACCTAATCGGAGGCTTTGTTATTTATTCAAAGGATGAAAAAACGCTTTCTGATGAATCTTTGAAGAATCGAATAAGTGAATCTCATGCTTGGTTCTATGATAATGCTGCCTGGTTTAATGAAGGGGAGGTAAAGTAAAAATGAAAAACACGATTTATTCAATTAATGGCCCCGTCATTAAGGTACGCAATACCAGTGACTTTTCTATGCTAGAAAAAGTTTACGTTGGACCCCTTAAATTAATGGGTGAAGTTATTTCTATTTCTGATGTCGAAACAGTAATTCAAGTATATGAAAGCACCACTGGTTTAAAAAAAGGTGATGAAGTCATCGGTACCCACAGTTTAGTTTCAGTCAAACTCGGCCCGGGTATCATCAAAAATATTTTTGATGGTATCGAACGCCCTTTAAAGGAAATCGCTTCGGCTAAAGGCATTTTTATCGCTCCGGGCAGTGATGTTAATCCGCTTGATGAAAATCGTCTTTGGGATGTTAAGATTGTTGGCGAAAACGGAACTAAAGTACAGGGTGGAGACATATTAGCTACCATTCAGGAAACAGATTCAATTATTCATAAAATAATGGTTCCTCCGTTCGTTAAAGGAGAGATAACTAGTATCGTAAGCGATGGCCAATATCATATTAATGACGTCATTGCTAAGATTAAAAGTATCGATGGAAAAGAAGAAAACATTACCTTAGTTCAAGAATGGCCAATTAAAAAGCCTCGTCCCATTAAAGAGCAACTTCCTTTGGATACTCCTTTGATTACCGGACAAAGAATCATTGATACCGTCTTTCCCCTTGCTAAAGGTGGGGCAGCGGCAGTTCCGGGTGGATTTGGAACCGGAAAAACAATGATGCAGCACCAATTGGCTAAATGGTGCGACGCCGATTTAATCGTTTATGTTGGTTGTGGCGAGCGAGGAAATGAAATGACTCAGGTCTTGGAAGAATTCCAAGCTCTTATCGACCCTCACACCCATAAATCATTAATGGAGCGAACTGTTTTAATAGCCAATACCTCTAATATGCCGGTTGCTGCTCGTGAAGCTAGTATTTACACTGGAGTGACTATTGCCGAATATTATCGGGATATGGGCTATAACGTTGCCCTTATGGCCGATTCGACTTCTCGTTGGGCGGAAGCTTTAAGAGAAATTTCTGGTCGCTTAGAAGAAATGCCAGCCGAAGAAGGCTTCCCGGCCTATCTTCCTTCTCGTATTGCTCAATTCTACGAACGGGCGGGAAGTGTCGAAAACCTCAACAACACTAAAGGTTCCGTCACAATCATTGGCGCGGTCTCTCCGCAAGGAGCCGATTTCAGTGAGCCAGTTACTCAAAACACAAAGCGATTTGTTCGTTGTTTTTGGGCGCTTGATAAGAACTTAGCTTACCAACGGCACTATGCCGCCGTTAACTGGAATATCAGTTATAGTGAATATCTTAATGACTTATCCCCTTGGTATAATCGCCATGTGAGTCCGCTTTTCTTAAAAGATCGGGCTCGTATTCGGACTTTGCTTGCCGAAGAGGAAAAACTGATGGAAATTGTCCGCTTAATTGGCGGAGATGTTTTACCCGACGATCAAAAGTTAGTTATTGAAATCGGCCGCGTTATTCGGGTCGGTTTCCTTCAACAAAATGCTTTTCACCCCGAAGACACCTATGTCCCACTTAAGAAGCAACTCTTAATGATGGATGTAATTCTTTTCTTATACGATTCGGCTACCAAATTTATTAACGGCAGTCATGCTTTAAGTTTGCTTTTGAAGACGGGCATTTTTGATGAAGTAATTAAGATGAAATACGATATTAAAAATAATGAATTGAAGCATTTTGATGATTTGAAAGAAAAAATCACCAAAACTATCGAATCCATTAAGTAAGGAGAAAACATGGCATTACAATATATTGGTTTAACTGCAGTTAATGGTCCATTGGTTTTTCTTCAAGGTGTAAATGGCGTCGGCTATGATGAAGTCGTCGAATTACGACTTGATAATGGCGAAGTTCGAAATGGACGTGTCATTGAAATCGATGGTGATAAAGTTGCCATCCAGGTATTTGAAGGAACGCAGGGACTAGGATTAAAAGAAGCCAAAGTAAAGTTTTTAGGACGTCCATTAGAACTTCCGTTATCTCAGGAAATTCTCGGGCGTATCTTTAATGGTGCTGGCGAACCAATTGATGGATTGGGACCCGTTTTTGCTAGTGTTCGCCGCGATGTCAATGGTGAGGCACTCAATCCAGTATCTCGGGTTTATCCTCGAAACTATATTCAAACCGGTATCTCTTCAATTGATGTTCTTACGACACTTATTCGTGGACAAAAACTTCCAATATTTACCGGGACCGGTCTTCCTCATAATGAATTAGCCGTTCAAATTGTTCGACAGGCCAAAATTGCTGATAAAAATAACGAGAAGTTTTGTATTGTCTTTGCTGCGATGGGAGTTAAGCACGATGTCGCCCAATACTTTGAGCAAGCTTTTGAAGATGCTCATGTTATGGACCACGTAGTAATGTTTACCAATATCGCTAATGACCCGATTATTGAACGGATTCTTACTCCTCGTTGTGCATTAACCGCGGCTGAATATCTTGCATTTGAAAAAGGGTACAATGTTTTGGTTATTCTTACTGATATGACCGCCTATTGTGAGGCCTTAAGAGAATTTTCTTCTTCCAAAGGCGAGATTCCTGGACGAAAAGGATTCCCGGGCTACTTATATAGCGATCTTGCCAGTCTTTATGAACGGGCGGGCATGGTCCATGGTCGGCCAGGCTCCGTTACTCAAATTCCGATTCTAACTATGCCCAATGATGACATTACGCACCCTGTCCCCGATTTAACTGGGTATATTACCGAAGGTCAGATCGTCTTGGACCGTGAACTATACCAAAAAGGTGTTTTTCCGCCGGTTTCTATTTTACCTTCCCTTTCGCGCTTAATGAAGGATGGTATCGGTGCCGAATATACTCGTGAAGATCACCAAGCCATGGCTAATCAACTTTTCGCTAGTTACGCCAAAGTGCAGGAGATTCGCTCATTAGCTGCGGTAATCGGGGAAGATGAATTAAATGAAACCGATCAAACCTATATGCTGTTTGGCAATCTTTTTGAACAGTTTTTCTTAAACCAAAAAGATGAAAACCGCGATATTAATTACTCACTTGATTTAGGCTGGGATTTAATTAGTATCCTTCCAACCAGTGAACTGTCGCGTCTAGATGAAAAATATATTACTCAATACTATGACCCTAAACGTGCTAGCAAACGTTTTGGAATCACCGATTCCAACCTTGTAAGCAAAATTATCAATCAAGGACAACAGGCCAAATAATGAACACCAACGTAATTCCAACCAAAGGTAATTTAATGGCGCTCAAAAAATCGCAGAATTTAGCGATTGTTGGGCAGTCACTCATGGACCGGAAGAAAAATATTCTTGTCCGGGAAATGCTTTTACTATTGCCAAAAGTGGTGGAAATTCGTGATCAGATAAGCTCTACTTATGCTAAGGCCTATATGGCACTTCAAGAAGCTAACATTACCCTTGGTATTGTGGAAGACATTGCCAAAGCAATTCCCATCGATGAAAACGTTCATATTACCTATCGCAATGTAATGGGGGTTGATATTCCTGTCGTAAGCCACGAAACCCAAAAATTTAAACTTTCTTACGGCCTAAGGGCCACTAATACGAAATTTGATTATGCTTACCAAATGTTTCAAAAAGCGCGCGATTTAACTATTACTCTCGCAGAAATTGATAATGCGGTTTATAAACTTGCTAATGCAATTCGTCATAGTCAAAAACGAGCCAATGCTTTAAAAAACGTCGTTATTCCGAATCTTACTGCCAATATTAAATATATCGGCGAAGTTCTAGAAGAGCGCGATCGTGAGGAGTTTGTTCGTATGAAAGTTATTAAAGCGAACAAATTAAATGATGAAAACTGATCCAGACCAAATAGGAAGAAAATAATTAAACGAATTGCCAACGCCATTTATGTTGGCATTTTGTCTTTTATTGTTTTTATTTTCCTTCTTACAACCGTGGTTCCAAACGGATTGATTAAAGTATTTGGCATCGGCTATTACCGGGTAACTTCTCCATCAATGGAGCCATCAATTCGCGTCAATGATTACGTCGTAGTGAAAAAAACTAAAATTGAAAATCTAACCGAAGGCGAGATAATCATCTTTGAAGCCAATGCCCAATTGACCAGTATCCCCGTCACTGAACGGGTGGTTGTTATTCATTACTTTGGATATATAGATGATGATGGTCACATTCTCACCTATAGCGAGGAAAAGAAAAACTATAATGCGGATGATCCCGCTAAATATGACCGTTGGGGAACTGAATCCACTCCTTATTACGTTACCGAAAAAGATTTAGTTGGTGTTTATAGTCAACTGATTCCTAGCGCTGATTTTATCAATGGAGTGAAAGTAGTCACGACTTCGGCTTATTTTTATTTAGGCATTGCTGGTATAGTTGGTGCTAGTGTTGGGATTTACTATCTTGTAAAACATCATAGAAAAAAAGAAAATGTCAAATAAAAAATGCTCCGATTAATTCGGAGCATTTCTTTTTGCTCACTGGCAATTTTGACTTCAAGCCCGTTTTCTCGGTAATGTGAGACCAATCAAACTCACAAGGAAAACTAGTAAAGGTAATCCAAAAACATTGAGGATTGCCATCACAAAAACTCCAAGTGACGAAATGATTGGCATGATTTGGCCCGCGCCAATCGCGTCTTTAACAGCGGCAAAGTCAATGGTAACTCCCATTGCTGATGATAAATCGCCGATAGCAAATCCCGCGAAGACAAGCGCAATTAACGAAACAACGAAGAAGAGTCCGCAAATGAGTTTTCTAAACATAAAAATCATCACCCCCGATTTTTAATGATTTCATTATACAATAAGTAGCAAAAAATAGTATATTTGTTTTTTTTATGTATTTAGTCATTTATATTTTAATATTTATATTTAACTTTTTTATAGCCCGGCAAAAACTCGCATTGCCTTTTCAGCGTCTGTTTCCATTGCTTTTTCTGCGGCTAAGGCTAGATCGTGGAAAAAAGTAATATCTTGTTTAGAAAGAAGTTCCTTAACAGCCGTAGTTCCCGCTTTTGACATATAACTATAATAATTAATCTTTCGTAATCCATATTTGATTCCCGTTCGATAATCATCGCAAGAAACTCCACTGCCACCATGCATAACCAGCGGTATTTTTGTCAACTCGGCAATTGTTTTTACACGAGCTAAATCAAGAATTGGCTTGGACTTATAAATTCCATGCGCCGTTCCAAAACTTGGGGCCAAGGCATCGATACCCGTATCCTTGCAAAAACTAACAGCTAATTCTGGCGAAGTATATATTGGTCCACTTGTCGATTGCTCGCCATTCTCGCGTGCCGCCAAAGTTCCAATTTCCGCTTCAACTCCCGCTTTATATTTACGAGCCATGGCAACAGCTTTAATTGTATTTGCCACATTTTCTTCGTAGGAAAGAATACTACCATCGTACATTACTCCCGTAAAACCAATAGCTAAGGCTCGAGCCATATAATCAAGATGCTCGCAGTGATCTAAGTGCACACAGACGGGCACTTTTGCTCTTTTAGCTGCTTCGACCATAACTGGTCCAATTACATCTAACGGCGATACTTCTTCATGAAGTTCCGCGTGGGATATAATGACAGGAACATTTAGTTTTTCCGCCGCGGTTAAAACCGCATTAATACATTCTAGATTAGGCGTATTAAACGCTCCAACTGCGCAGTGCTTTTCTTCTGCTAATTTCAATATATCTATTAAATTAATAATCATATTTTTACCTCATACCAAAGGCCGTATTGCATTATATACGCCCTTATATCGTTGGTATATTTTCATATATTTTTTATGCATTTCTTCGCACGGATAGTAAGTTTCACCTTTTTTAACCAACAAATTAGCCGCTTCCGAAAGGTCTTTATAAATTCCAATTGCTACTCCCGTTAACATCGCACTACCTATAGTCCCCGCATTAACATTTTCCTGGGCCGTGATCGGTAGATTTAATATATCTGCTTTCATTTGCATCCAAAGTTTGGAATGTGCTCCCCCACCAGTGGCATTCAAACTCCTAAATTTAATACCGGCAGAAGCCATCAATTCGTAGTTAAGATACATTTCATAGCCAACTCCCTCCATACATGCCCGATATATATCGGCAAGTGTATGGGTCGTAGTTAGCCCGATAATTGCTCCTTTTGAGCCTGTATCCATATATGGTGTCGCCGCTCCAGCAAAATGGGGTAGAACTAATATTCCCGTTGGTTCGTTAGTTAACAACTGACTTTCTAAAAGTTCATTAACACTAGTCTTCTTTATTTCTGCTATTCGCTTTTCATCTTTGGCTAAGGTATCTATACACCATTGAAGCAGAGCCCCACCCGTATAAGAAAAGGCATAAGCGACATATTTACCTTTCATCACGTATGGAACAACGGCAAATGATCCCTTACTTAGAGCTTGAATGTTAGGCAAAGAATCAAAAATAGGAGTGAGACATTCGACCGTTCCCGCACCATCGATAGCGATACCGCCAGTAAATGCTCCTGTTCCAATAACCTGCTGCCACTTGATCATGACTAACTGTTATTATTTCGCATAAGCAATTGAGTCCGGTCATCTCAACAATCTCAGGGGTAATCTTTCCTGCGCTTGTGCCGCTGGCCACAGATTTACTCATTAATGAAACATCGATGTCAGCCGTAGAAAATATTTTTTCACTCCACGCAAGCAGATTTATGTCAAAAGCCATAGTGCGTGCCGCAAGGGAGTAATCAATCTGGGCATTTCCCGTTAAATTAAAAACAACAAAATCTTCAATTAAAAAAATATGTTTTGTGTGAGCATAAATGTCAGGTTGATGTTTCTTAATCCACATAATTTTACTTATTGAATACATTTCATGCGGATATAGACCCGTTATACTAGTAATTTTATCGATTGTGAGTTGGCTGCATAACTTTTGACATTCTTCTTTTCCTCGAGGATCGGTATAAAGCATTGATAACGACAAAGGAATTCCCTTTTCATCCGTTAATACAAATGACTCGCCAAAACTTGTAACTCCAATACCAGCGATATCATTATACTTTAATGCCAATTCCCTAATTACCTTATAAACGGCATTCATTAGTGCTGAAGCGTCTATTTCATGTTTGTCCCCTGTTCGCATAATAGTATAACTTTGGTAGGCCGCATCAATCTGTTTTCCTTTTGCATCAAAGATGGTTAGCTTACATCCAGTCGTTCCAATATCCAAACCGCCTATTTTCATATCAATCAATATCCACCCAATCGTAATGCAAATAGGTTGTAAAGGCTTCTTTTAATATACTTTTAACATGTCCTTCACCAATCGCAGTATGGTGTTTAAATCCCCCTTTTGCTAAGGTGATCATCTTATTTTGAAGTTCGGGAATTTCTGCAACCCCAGCGCAACCAAAATATCCATTTTCAATTGAATCATCTGTTAATTGAGCTTCAGAAGCATAAATAACAATCTTTCCATCAATAGTTTGACAATTAGATATCGTAATCGGCATCTTTTTAATTCGTCCCCTCATTACATCCCCAACCTGAACCCGGATCTACTTTGTCAAACATCTTATGATTAGTCACTGTCCCCTTGCAAGTCATGAGGCCTTGTGCCACTGGCCCGCAATGAAATAAAATTACCTTATTTTCTTCATCTCCATAATTATTATTCCAATCTAAAACCGTTGTTGGTTTTTCGGTCGCTAAATTCATTGCCCGCATACAAATTGCCGAGCACATGTCAATTTCACATGACGCCACAATTCCTCTATCATTTAGTTCCGATAAAATAACACAAGGACAAATTCGCAAGTGGCTTTCCATTTCATTCCAACATCTAACGGCAATCGCATCTAAATGATACTCACTAATGTACTCATCTAAAACAACTGCCAGCTTACCAATATTTAACATATTCTTTGTCGGCACATGCGAAAAATCGGTGTAATTCTTAAGGTGTTCAATCTTTGCCATGACAATGGCATCATCATCTTTTTTAGCTTCAATCTTATCAAAAACTTCGCTTAAATCGAAACTTTCAACATTTATACCATGTTTTTGCAAAGCCAGCTCATCAAATCTCACCGTTTTAAAAGCGGTAGTCCGCGCTCCAATGCAACCAAGATTAAATCTCTTCATACCATTAACTACCCGGCAAATTGCTGCGAAGTCGCGCAAGTTTTCTTGGAACTTTGAACTCAACGGATGAACCACATGCGGTTTTAAAACCGTAAAAGGTACTTGATATTGAGTAAATACATCGGTGACGGAAAATTTACCGCAATAAGCATCCCGCCGATGAGCAAAATCCATTTTGCCGATTTCGTCTGGGTAGGCTTGCATTAAAATCGGCACTCCTGCATCTTGCAAAGCCGTAATGGCTCCATTTTCATCAGCAAAAATAGGCATGGAGAAAATTACTCCATCATATTCACCGGCATGTTCCTTCAGCCATTTTGCATAAAGAAGTCCCTCATTACGTGTTTCGATTCCTCCGTAACGAGTTAAATTTGCATCCATAATAATGTAGTCATAACCGGCATCCGTGACAGGCCTTAACCATATCTTCACGCGCGCCGTAGATTAGTTCTCCTGGCATAAATCCTCGATTGCAAAAGGCCAGGGCAAAAGTTATTTTTTTACTCATCTTTTCTTTCCTCCATAAACTCAATTTTGATTTTATTTGTTATTTTGGTAAAAGCCTTTAAAACCGGCAAAGTTCCATTTTTACGCTCTTCGTGACGGCCCATTATGAAACAATTTGTCGGTTCTAAACCCAAAACATAGTCACCACTAGCCATGCTCTTCCACTGCGATAAAATTGGAAGCGTATCTCCACTCCAAGAAATTTTCATTCCAATTCCCAGCGGTGAATTTTGAATTTTAGCCCAAAATTCATCGTTCATTTTTTGAAAGAAAACTTGTTCTTCCTTACCATCTACTGGTTTTTCAAAAGTGCCCGTGCTCATCAATCCTTGTTGAGCAAAATCCGTTCTAGGAATTGTTCTACGAGCAGCGGGTAAAATTAATTGGGCATTTTCACTTAGCAAAGGATAACCAAAATTGCAGTGATAAATTATCATAAATTCCTCATCGCGAGGAGTAAGATTGCTAACTTGATCTTCCACTTCAATTGAGGCACCCCAAACGGATATACGAATTGTACGTTTTACTTGTAATAAATGCCCAAATAGAGCTGTTTCCTTTATTTCACCCTGAATAATAATTTCCTCGTTTTGGATGTCCACTCCAATATGCTCAGCGGCCAAACTATGGTAACGACCATGAAGCGGATACCATTCCCCGTTATCACGATTAGCTGGACCGGCTGAACGAAGTCCACAAGTGTAAAGTAAGCCGCCTGGAAACGTATTGACAAACTCATTTTCATAGGGAAAAAATTTGCTTGGACTATCATATCCATTTTTACTTAACCAAGACATGTTGATTCCTCGATATCGGCATTGACCAATATCAAGTCCTGTATCCAAAAGAATATCAGCTTCTAATCCACCTGCCGTTTTTACTTCCATAATTTCACAACCTTTAGCCGTTCCTTCACTTATAACTAAACGTCGAACAGTAACTAGTTGCGAAAAGTTTCCAATGTAGCCTTCTTTGAGTAAGTCCTGCACGGTCTCACCTCGATTTCATTTTTCTGGCTATATTTTATTAAATAAAATTTTTTAAATATATAGAGTTTTGTCTAAAATACTTTGATTTTGTTCGCTAAAATAGTAAACTTTTTAAGTGGAATCAATTATATAGAGGTGGCATATGATTTCTGCATTTGACATAGATAAACTTTATGGACTATTAAAAGATTTTTATGAAATAAGTCACATTCGCATTACTGTTTTTGATGAAAATATGAACGAACTTGTTTCCTATCCAAATGAAGTGGCCCCTTATTGTAAAATAATTCGTGATACGCAAAAAGGATTTGAAGCCTGTGCTCAATGTGATATAAAAGCCTGCCTTGTCGCATCTCAAAAAAAAGAGCCTTATATTTATCGTTGTCATGCTGGACTAACTGAAGCGGTTACTCCTCTTTACGTTGGAGATCTTTTGGTTGGCTATTTATTGTTTGGACATGTGTTTTCCTATAATACGCACGAGGAAGGATGGTCCTTAATTAAAAAGAACTGTCTACGGCTTGCCGTTGATGAAAGTGAACTAAAATCTGCAATATTTAATGCTCCTATCATTGATGAAAGCCATATTAACGCGGCAGCTCATATATTACATGCCGTTGCCTCTTATTTAATTATGGAACGGATGGCCACACTACAAGAAGATAAATTGGCAGTTAAACTGGATAGTCTATTGTCTATGAATTACATGGAAAAAATTAGTGCTTCAAAACTATGCCAAGCATTATCCATTGGAAAAACACAGCTCTACGCACTATCAAATCAGTTATACGGACATGGTATTGCTGAGCAAATTCGTGAATTAAGAATGAATCTAGCTAAAGATCTTTTAGCTGAGGATGATGGCTTGTCGCTTTCGGAAATTGCCTCACAATGTGGCTATAGTGATTATAATTACTTTATAACTGTTTTCACTCGGGAAAATGGAATTTCTCCCCGCGCATATCAAAAGAAGATTCTTTCTAGCGCTAATGATGACGGACTATCCATTAATGTTCCCTTAGATTAACGATTGGAACTAATGATTTTTCCTTTATTATTGATCACTTGGAATGCCATTATATTTATTTCTAAATTCTCTATAAAAAACGTTAAAAATAATGGCACAGATAGCATTGTATTTTTTTGTATTTTTATGAATGTGTGATAAAATATGTAAGCATTTGTTATAATGCTATATATAGAGAACGGAGTGAAATACACTTATGATCGAGTTAAAGAATGTGACCAAGGTCTATGGCAAAAATACCCTTGCTGTCAATGACTTAAGTCTAGACATTAAGGATGGGGAAATCTTTGGCTTCCTTGGGCCAAATGGCGCTGGTAAATCCACGACTATTAAGATGATAACCGGAATTACCTCACCAAGCAAAGGAGAGATATACTTAAACAACAAATCAATAAAACTTGATGCTCTTGTTGCAAAGCGTGAATTTGGCTTTGTTCCTGATAACCCCGATGTTTTATTGCGTTTGAAAGGCATTGAGTACTTAAACTTTATCGCCTCGATATATGATGTCGATAAATCGGTTCGAGATGAAAAGATTAAAGTCTTATCCGAAAAGTTTGGCATGGCGGATGCGCTTGGAAGCCGTATTGAAGATTATAGTCATGGCATGCGCCAAAAAATAATCGTTATTGGCGTTCTTCTTCACGACCCGAATATTTGGATTCTTGATGAACCATTAACTGGATTAGATCCGCAATCAGCTTTTACCTTAAAAGAAATGATGCGGGAGCACGCTGATAAAGGAAAAACCGTTTTTTTCTCTACCCATGTTTTGGAGGTGGCAGAGAAAGTCTGTGATCGCATTGGAATCATTAATAAAGGAAAATTGTTGTTTGTAGGCACAATTGAAGAATTAAAAGCATATTTACACGCCGATGAAAGCGAGAAATCATTGGAAGATCTCTTCCTTGATCTAGTGAAACATGAGTAAAATTTGGGCATTAACGAAAGTCATGTTTAAAGCCGGTGGCGCTTTTGCGGGAACCGGAGGCATGAGACGGGCTAATGGGCGGGCCAAGAAAAACAGCCCTCTTTCTCTTGTTTTCGTTTTATTAATTCTTCTGATTGCCGCCGCCAGCTTAACAGCTTCTTATTATAGTGAAATGATATTGGCTAAAAATGGAAATTATATGGATGACTTTGCAAAAGTAATTTCCCTAGTTGGTTTTATATGGACTTTTGCCTTTACTCTTAATTTCACTGTTTCATTCTTTTTCCTTAGCACGGATAACGATACCTATTTACCATTACCTATCCAGCCTAGTCACATTTTCTTTGCTCGCTTGTTTGCGACGCTGATAAGCGCCTACTTAGTACAAGTGGTTTTCTTGCTTCCGGTCTTTATCGCCTACGATATGATAATGGGCGTTACAATTTTTGCTATTGTTAATCAATTTTTGTTATTTACCTTTAACCCCTTAATCTCATTGGGACTTATCTTTATTGTTTTCTTGCTTATAGCCAAAGTTTTCAATATTCAAAAACATCGCAAAATGGTCAGCGGCATCATGTTTGCAATGATGTTTATCCTCTTTATCGGAGCCGGCATGTCTACCTCTATTCTTGGAACAACTGACTTAATTGATCCAACGACTAGTTTACCTACTGCCGAAGGCTATCAACAGTTAGCAAATAATATTGCCATGATTGTCAAATCGACTGCCTTTTTAGATTGGTTTAGAAATCCTTTTGCTTTTGCAATGCAAGGCAAAGACATAACTAGTCTTGGTTATGCTGGAATTTATATTTTAATATCGATTGCCTTTCTTGCTGTTTCGCTACTTTTAGCTCAGTTATTTTATTCAAGTGTCATCGTTGGAAGCGATGATAAAGGTTCTAAGCACAAAAGTAGAGGGGTTGATGAAGAAATCAAATTAGAAAAGCCGGACAAAACGCCTTTAATGGCTCTTATAAGTAAGGAACGGAGAACCTTATGGCGGAGCGGAATTTACTTTTCTCAACTTATTCTTCCTATCTTTATTATGGTGTTTATTACTCTTGCAACCTTCGTGATCATTATCATCAGCGATTCATCTACGGCCGGCCAAAGTGATAACATCATCCAAACATTAAGGCAAGTGGGCGGTAGTTTAACCACCATCGATAGTGGTGCTGTTGCCTTTTATGGAGCGGCAATCGCCGGTTTCTTTGGTTCAACTGTCCTTGTTTCTGCAACGGCAGTAAGTAGAGAAGGTCCAAATGCGTATTTAATGAAAGTAATGCCGGTATCTCCCCAAAAGCAAATTTACTCGAAAATGTTTGAAGGCATCCTTCTTTCGAGCATCGTTCTTGGTCTAATCATATTGGCGGGTATTTTCATATTAAACTTCAATTGGCTATATTCAATAATGCTAGCGATTATCTGCTTTTTAAATGTGGTAATGATTAACTATGCGATGGTTCTTATCGATTTAAGACGACCCATGCTTCATTGGACGAACGAAATAATCGTTACCAAACAGAATTTAAACACCTTCCTAGGAATGCTAGTCGGATGGGTAGCCGCTCTTATATATATCGGATTAGGAACCATTGTCCTTCTCTATGCTGGAAGGTATAGCGCTTTATACTCTATCGCTATTATGGTGGCTGTTCCCGTGTTAGTAATCTATATCTTTGATCATCACGTTAAAAAGAAAGGTGATTTGATTTTAAGTCACATCGAATAAATGTTTATTTATGATATGGTTCGTGATTATTGATTCTAAAAGCGCGATAAATTTGTTCTAAAACAAAAACTCTCATTAATTGATGAGGAAATGTTAAGCGGGAGAAACTCAGACTGGAGTTAGCCCGCTTTTTTATTTCCGGCGATAATCCCAAAGAACCGCCGATAATAAAGTTTATTGTCGATTTTCCACGTTCAAAGGCCTCGCTCATATAGGTAGCAAAAGAAATTGAATCCATCTCTTTGCCCGCCAAATCAAAAGTAATAACATAATCACTCGAACTTATTAATTTTAATATTCGCATACCTTCAACTTGCTTGACCTTTTCTTCCTCCAATAAGGAAGCGTTATTAGGAATCTTCTCATCCGGAACCTCGATAATATTGACCTCGGCATATCCTTGAAGGCGCTTCATATATTCGGATATTAAAAGAGTAATAGCTCGCTCTTTAATTTTGCCGACGCAATATAAGTTAATTTTCATCGTCGCCCCCGACTGTTACATCCCATTGAGATGCCGCCTGAATGTGGAGGTTTGTAACATCAATTCTTTGTCGCCGTAAAATTTTCTCATAGGCACCAAGCGCCTCATCTGGAGTGTTCGCTTCTTCGCTAAGATGCGCTAAAACAATTTCCTCGGTATGTGATCCTAATAATTCACTGGCATACATCGCTGAATCTTCATTAGAAAGGTGACCTTCATCGCCTAGAATGCGCTGAATAAGATCGTATGGTCGATTGGTTTTTAACAGCATGCGAACGTTGTGATTACTTTCCAAAATATAAAAATTTGCATCCTTCATCAAAGTTTGATTATGCTCACTTATGTAACCAGTATCCGTCATATAAACGAGACGCTTCTCTCCATCATCAACGACAAATCCAGCCGAATCACGCGCATCGTGGCTCGTCGGCAAAACCATGATTGAAAAACCAGCAACCTGATAAGTTGCATAAAAATCAAGATGGTTAATGGTATCGCGATTGATCGTTCCTTGGGTTGCAAAAATTTTTGAATCATCAAAAAATTTCAATGGACGAAGATGATCTCCATGGGAATGAGTATAAAATACCGCTTCAATTTCTTCTTCACTGATTGGCGTTTTCGCCAAGCGCTTGCGAAATTCACTCAAAGATAGTCCCATATCAATTAAAATTGCTCGACCATGCGAAACAACAACCGTCGAATTCCCTTTGGAACCGCTGGCTAAAATATAATATTTCATTACTCGTCGTACTGCTGTTGTCCAGCCCCCATATACTCTTGCTCAAAATTTTGGGTTGGAGTGTCAAATCGGCCATATGATTTAAAGAAAATCAATGGTACAACGCCTGTCTTTCCATTTCGATTTTTTCCAATTATTACTTCGACCATCGAGTAGTCACCATTTTCGGGACCATTCTTTTCCATATCTTCTTTTTGCTTAGCATTCCGGCGTTCAGCATCTTCTCGACTCTCGCCATACTTGGCTGAGGGAGTTCCTTTTTGGCCGGTTTTTGTATAGTAATCATCCCGATATAGCATTAGCACCACATCGGCATCTTGCTCAATTGATCCTGATTCACGCAGATCACTAAGCATCGGGCGCTTATTGGGTCGTTTTTCAACTTCCCGTGATAGTTGCGATAAAACTACGACTGGTATTTTCAATTCCCGCGCCAACTCTTTTAAAGTTCGCGATATTTCGCTCACCTCTAACTGTCTACTTTCAACGCTATCTTTACCCGTAGTAATAAGTCCAATATAATCGATGACAATTAATGACAGGTCCTCGTGGGCCGCTTTCAGCTTCTTGCTTTTCGCCACGATATCCAAAAGGCGAATTCCAGGAGTATCATCGATAAAAAGTGGCAGCGAGGCAATCGTATTTATTGCCGCGCCTACTTTGGCCTGTTCGGTTGAAGATAGACTATTGGTCTGGATTTTTCCTAGATCCACATTGCTCTTATTAGCAATCAGTCGCAAAACCAATTGTTCGGCGGGCATTTCAATAGAAAATATTGCTGCCGTCTTATTGTCGCGTTCAGCAGCATTCATCGCCATATTAATGGCTAATGCCGTTTTTCCAACCGAAGGGCGAGCCGCAATAATAATCATATTTCCCGGTTGGAAACCATGTGTATATTCATTAAGGCGTGGATAGCCGGTTGTAACTCCAGTAAGATGGTTGTCACCGCTAGCTTTCATTGTCGCCAAAGTTTCTGAAATAATTTTCGTAATCTGCTTAGTTGAGCGGAAATCACTGATGCGTCTTTTTTCGGCAACCCGAGCAATTCGATCACTACCAATAGCAACGAATTCACTTATATCTTCAATTTGGCGAGTCGAATATTCATCTAGTACGTCTTCCATTGTAGATAGAAACGCTCTTAAAACTGTATGGTCTTGAAGAATTTTAATATAGTGTTCAAGGTTAGTGTAGCCAAAGGAAGAGTCAGCTAGTTCTTTAAGATAATCAATCCCACCGACTTTTTCAATCTCTTTCATATTCACTAATTCGTTATAGACGGTTTGGATATCTACCGAGGATTTTTGATTATGAACATTAGTAATTGCCTCAAAAACAATTTGATTGGGACGATTGCCCACATAAAAATCATCCATCGTTAAAGACCCGAGAGCTAAAGCAACCGCCTCAGGATATAAAAGCATTGAACCGAGAACAGACTTTTCTGCCATCTCGTTATTAGGCATTTTGACACTCATGGCTAAATTATTGTTCCTCACTGACATGGACATTAACCACACCGATTACGTCTTTATATAATTCTATTCTCAAACGAGTATAACCGATAGCATTAACTGGATAATGATCAATGAATTTTCTTTTATCAATCACAATATTATATTTAGTTTTAAGTTCGCCTTCAATTTGCTTAGGAGAAATCGTTCCAAACATGCGTCCGTCTTTGCTAACCTTGGCCGTAAATTCAACGGTAATATCCTTAAGTTTCAAGGCAAGCTCCTCGGCCTTTTGTTTTTCTTCCGCCACCGCTTTAGCGCGGTTTTCTTTTTGACTATTTAATATTTCTATCGAGCGATCAGTATAAAGAACCGCCAGTTTCTTTGGCATCAAAAAGTTGTTTGCATATCCATCGCTAACTTCAACAATTTGATCTTTCTTCCCCACATTGCGCACATCTTGCAGTAAAATAACTCGCATAATTTTTCCTCCATTAGTTTTCTTTTATTCGACTGTCATTCAAATATAGTGATAATACTTGAATTAACTGTTCTTCAGCCTTATCGACCGTAATATCACTTAACGCGACAGCAGAGGCCGCTTGATGACCACCGCCACCCAATTTTTCCAAAAGTAATTGAACATTAATTGATCCATCACTTCGGCCGCTGATCCGAATTTCTTTTTCTCCCGTACGTCCAATAACGAAAGCCGCATCGACCCCTTTTATTTGAATACATTGATTGGCAACCTTAGCAATAGTCGCCGCATCAATGATATCTTTGGCATCACCTTTAGCCACTACCACTCCATAGAATGGAGTTTTTAATGTTGCCATTATTTTTGTAACTAGCGCATACTCTTCATACTCATCTTTTAAAAAGTCATCCGCTTTGCCATTATCCGCGCCATAATCCTTGAGAATCATACATGCCTCGAAAGTTCTCATTCCAGTGGTATTATTACGGAAATAGTTAGTATCAAGGAAGATGCCCGCCAACATTAAGGTGGCATATTTCTCTGGAATATCAATGTAAGGAAAATTGCCATACTCACATAATTCGGTAACAAGTTCACTAGTGGAAGATGAACTAGTTTCAATATATTGAAAAACGGGATCATTGATAAAATCTTCCGCCCGCCGGTGATGGTCGATTACCGCGATTGAAGATATCTTGTCAAGAAGCGGTGGATACATGACGTTTGCTGGTCGCGAAACGTCAGCGATAATAAGTAAGGTATTAGCCTTAATTAAAGAGGTGGATATCCGTTCGCTTACTAATTCTTGTGGACTGACAAATATATCTTCCATTTCATCTTTACTAAAGGAGTTAAGTAAAGCACCCTTGGTTTTCTTTTCAACGTTTTTAGGATCGTATACTATCTTGGCTTCAATAAACTTCTTACCACTTGTTTCCGTATCTTTGCGCTTAATATAATCGCAAAGAACTTTTAGACCTAGTGAGGCGCCGATAGCATCTAAATCAGCCATTGCGTGTCCCATAATAATAACATTAGATGAGTTCTTAACAATCGCCGCCAGCGAATCGCTCGTCAAGGCGGACTTTAACTTTGTTACGCTTTTCAGAAGCAACGGATGCCCCACCAAAGTACTGATGTTCACTACCGTACTTAGAAACAACCACTTGATCACCGCCACGTGACATTGCTAGGTCAATCGCATTAACTGCCATTTCGTCCAATTTGGTAAAATCAGGAAAATTATAGGCAAAACCCGCCGATAAAGTTAATGTACTATCCTGATCGCCTTCCATTTCTCGCACTTTATCAAGGATAGAAAACTTATCTTCTAAGACTTTTTTAAATGATTTATAGTTGCCAATAAGTAGAAAGGCATCATCGCGGTATCGACGGACAAGAAAGTCAAACTTATGACCGTATTCAAAAATAGCCGATGTTGCCATTGCTGTTACTGGATTGTTAATTTCCCGATTGACGCTTAAATCCGTATAGTTATCTATCATTATTATGCCAACTACTGGCGATTGGTTTAGGTTGGTCTGAAAGAGATATTCATTCTCAGAAATATCTTTAAAAATAAATAGGTCCGCGTCGGAAAGATACTTAACCGCGTAGTTACGAGAATTAATGTCTACCTTTACAGCCAAGTCTTCATCTCCATCTTCGTCTTCGGCATTATCTACTAATTTTTCCAATGAATGCTGCCATTCCAAAATGTTTTGATCAAGAATGTTAATCTTTCGTGTCACGAATAATTCACTTGTCCAAATAACTTGAAAGTCTTTGTCGACAACCACCAACCCAATCATTCCAAAGTCATAAGCTTCCTTAACATCACTACCAATAATTTTAGCCGAGGTAAGTTCATTCAATGAATGTTTTCTTTGCACGAAAAATAAGCCTAATAAAACCATTAAGGCATCCAAAACAATAACCATTGTTGCCACGAGCAATATAATCGGCAAGGTTAAAACATCTTGAAGATTAAACCAATTATATAGATATCCTCCTCCGACGAGGATGATAAAAATGGCTTCAATTGCAAAAAGGCCAAGAATGATATAGCGTAAACGACGAATAGTTTTTAACATCAGTCTCTCACCTCTCGTTATTTACTATATTTTACTATAATTCGTTGATTATTTGTAATTTTATTAACTTCAATTAACTGACGAGTTTAGGAAAAAACAAATCGAGCATAATTCCGTAGTTTTACTCGCTTATTCAATTAGTAAATCCTTTAAAAATTAAAAAAGGTCTTCTTGTGAAGACCTTAATATAAATTAATCAACGAAGTAGGGAAGAAGTCCCATGAAACGAGCATTCTTGATTGCCCGGGCTAATTGACGTTGATATTTAGCACTGGTGCCAGTTACCCGACGAGGAGCAATTTTACCATTAGGCGAAACGAATCGCTTAAGTAACTCCACATCTTTGTAATCAATCCATTTGATATTATTCTTGGTAAAGTAGCAGACCTTTTTCCGAGGTCTCATTTTTTTAAAAGCCATGATGTATTTATTTCCTTTCTTAGAATGGTAGATCGTTACCGACTAAATCGACAGAATCAAGGTTTTGACTATTATCTTCTTCTGGCATATCAGCGTCAGTAACATTTGGTTGTCCACTTCCTTTTGGTTCCAGGAACTGAACAGAATCGGCTACCACTTCAAAGACCTGAGCCTTGCCGCTGCCGTCACGTCGATCATAAGTCCGTTGCGTTAGACGACCATCGACACCAACCAATGAGCCTTTGCGGGTATACTTAGCAACATTATCGGCCGTCAAATTCCAAGCGATGCAAGGGATAAAACTGGCTGATTTTTCGCCACCTTTGGTCGGACGATTATCTACCGCCAGCGTAAACGAAGCTACCGAAGCTCCATTGGGAGTTTTACGTAACTCGGGATCACGGGTAAGACGTCCAACTAATATAATCCGATTAATCATATAATATGCCTCCTAGTTAGTTATTCTTGATCAACAGTCACTAAATAACGAACCACATTGGCGTTGAGCTTTGCTAAACGTTCAAATTCAGCAGTTGCACCGACCGATGCGGAAACTTTGAGCACTACGTAATATCCTTTAAGTTGACCATTAATTTCATAAGCGAAGTCGCGTAGACCCCACTCATCTGTTTTGGTTACTTCCGCGCCATTATCAGCAAGAATTTTTGCTAAATTGGCAATTTCCGCCTTGCGAGCTTCCTCATCAAGACCAGCGGACAGAATGTACATAATTTCGTACTTTTCCATGTGTTTTACCTCCCTATGGACCTTCGGCTACCTACGGACGCGGTAGCAGAGCGGTAATGTATATATAAGTATGTCTTATATATCAGTGTGATTATAATATGTGAGCAACGTTTTGTAAAGAAAAGTCCAAAATAAAAGCCGTTATCCGCAACAATATATAAATTGCATAATAACGGCAATATTGTCTAAAAATTAACGAGTTTTCATCGTTGGGAACAAGATTACTTCCCGAATATTGGTCATCCCGGTCAAAAGCATCACCAAGCGATCTATACCGATACCAATACCTCCAGTTGGAGGCATACCATATTCTAGAGCTTCAAGGAAATCATCATCAATTTCATTAGCTTCCTCATCGCCCATTTCTCGCGCCTTAAGCTGCTCTTCAAATCTCTCCCGTTGATCAATCGGATCATTTAATTCGCTATATGCATTAGCCAATTCTGAACCATTGATAAAAAGTTCAAACCGAAGTGTAAAGCGGGGGTCAGGACTCTTTTTGGTTAAAGGGCTGATTTCAATTGGATGCCCATAGACAAATGTCGGTTGAATAAAATCTTTTTCGCAGAATTCCTCAAAAAACGCATTGATAATATGTCCAACTGTAAAGTGTTTCTCAACTTCGATATGATGATCAGCCGCTAATTTCTTGGCCGTTTCTAAATCCATAGGTTGCCAAAAATCAATGCCGGTTTTCTCCTTGATTGCATCCACCATATGCACTCTTCTAAATTCAGGTTCAACATCGATTACTTTACCGTCATATTCCAATTTCATCGTGCCAACCACTTCTTGAGCTAAAGTTCTAATCATTCCTTCAGCTAAGTCAAACATATCTTCCAAATCACCATAAGCAAGGTATGCCTCAACTGTGGTAAATTCTGGATTATGCCGTGTATCCATGCCTTCATTTCGGAATAAACGTCCAATTTCATAAACTTTTTCCATTCCCCCGACAATTAGTCTTTTTAATGGAAGTTCGGTTGCAATTCTTAAATAAAAATCACGATCTAAAGCATTATGATGTGTGATAAATGGTCGGGCTGACGCGCCACCGAGAATGGGATTAAGAACTGGTGTTTCAACTTCAACATATCCTTGGTTATCAAGATAATTTTGAATGCCACGAATAATGCGGGGACGAAGAAAAGCCACTCTCCGAGCCTCATCATTGGTTATCAAATCAACATACCTACGCCGAAAGCGTTCCTCAATATCTGTTAGTCCGTGAAATTTTTCCGGTAATGGACGAAGTGCTTTAGTGAGGTGTGTGTATTTTTCTACCCGCACCGTAATTTCATCCGTTTGGGTTCTAAAAACAAGACCTTCTACCCCGACAATATCGCCAAGATCGGCCGTTTTAAAAAGCGTATATGTCTCTTCACCAACAACATCTCTTTGGATGAAGGCTTGCATTTTACCATCACGGTCTTGCAAAGAGAAAAAAGAGGCCTTACCCATTTTACGAATAAACATAATTCGTCCCGCAAATTTAACCATATGCGGATTAGTTTCTAATTCCTCGCGCGTTTTGCCTTCGGCGTACTTACGAATACTCTTGGATGTATCGGTTCTTTGAAAACGTTCTCCAAAAGGGGCAACACCGGCTTCAATTAATTTGGCAAGTTTTCCCCGCCGAACTAATTCTTGTTCTGAATATTGTTTTTCCATCTTACTTTTGGGGAATAAATCCCCTTCTCCTTCTATCATTCTACTTTTTGTAAAATCGCTAATATATTACTATATTTAGGCAATTTTATTAACTGCTTTTACTAATTTGCTCTAAAATCGCCTCAATATCTTTAAAGCAAACGATCGAATTTACTATCATTGCCTTGTATGGTTTCATTCCGGGGTATCCGTTAAGAAACTTTGGCAGTAATCCCCTCAGCTGTCGAACCGCAACTAATTCGCCCTTCTCTTCTATCAAGAGGCGAGAAAAAACTCGCATATATTCAATCTGTGTTTTTAAGGAAACCGGAGAATCCACTTTTTTATCTTCAATAATTTGGTTGATTTGTCGAATTAATCCGGGATTTCCTAACGCTCCACGTGCAACCATAACCGCGGTTGCTTTTGTTATATCTAAAGCTTCTTTGGCTTTTTCGTAGGTAAAAATATCGCCACTTATAACTAAAGGTATTTTCATTTGCAACTGAAGATTCTCTGCGACATGGTAATCAACATCGCCCGAATAAAGTGCTGACCGCGTTCTTAAATGAAGAGCAACCATTTTTACATTTGATTTCTCTAATACTTTGATTGTTTCGTGGAAATTGATTGATGAATCATCCCAACCAAGACGAATTTTAGCCGTCACCGGTCTAGATGATTTTTCGGTTACTGCCCTCATCATTTCTTCAAGCTCATCTAGTCGTTTCAACCAGGCGCTTCCCGAACCGGCCCGAGTTACTTTGGGAACCGGGCAACCCAGATTAATGTCAAGAAAATCATATTCCGCCCCGCTTTGTTCCAAAATTTCAATTGCTTGAAGAAGGGTTTCCTTGCTGCCACCAAATAATTGGAGCGCTAATGGTCGATCGCCTTTACCCTTTTTTAAGTATGAAAATGTTTCTTCATTACCATATATTAATCCACAGTCACTAATCATTTCTGTATATGCTAAAGCAATTCCAAAAGGCCGCATAAACTCACGATAGGCTGCAGTCGTAATTCCCGCCATTGGTCCAAGAACAACTTGCCCATGAATTTCAGTATCGCCAATTTTCCACATCGCAAAAAAAGAAGGAGAAGTTACTCCTTCACTTCTCCTTTTTCCTTATCGTCTGAACTTTCTTCCTTCTTCTCTTCTGGCGGTAAATCGCCTTCACTTAAGCCCAAAGAATTGGGATTTGTTTCTTCAGCAGGAAGGACATGATTTTTCATCAAGTAATCGATTTGCTCTGCTGTTATTGTTTCGTTTGAAAGAAGTGTTTCCGCAATTAGCACAACGTCATCATGATGTTCCGTTAATATCTTACGTGCTTTATCATGAGCGTCTTCAATAATCTTTCGAATAGCCTTATCAATTTCAACTGCCACCTCAGCAGAGAAATTTTTCTGCGAACTAGCATAATCACGGCCCAAGAAAACTGAGCCTGTGTCTTTTTCATATTGGATTGGTCCTAATGCCGACATTCCATACTCCGTTACCATTGAACGAGCAATTGTGGTTGCTACTTCAATATCATTAGCCGCGCCCGTCGAAACATCTTTAAAGAATAACTCTTCTGAAGTACGGCCACCTAGATAACCGACGATGCGCGCTTCCAATTCGTTCTTTGTCATTAAGAAACGATCATCTTCCGGAGTCATCATTACATGTCCGCCCGTACGCCCACGAGGAATAATCGTTATCTTCCGAACTTTATCTGAATAAGGCAGGAACAAACCAATAACTGCGTGTCCCGCCTCATGATATGCAACCACTTTACGTTCGTGTTCATTCATCCCTTTAGATGATTTGGCTGGTCCAGCAATCCGCCGATCAACCGCCTCATCGATATCTGCCAGGTATATCATATCTTCATCTTTACGAATCGCAAGAATCGCGGCATCGTTCAAAATTGACTCGATATCCGCACCGGAAAATCCTACTGTCCGCTGTGCTAAATTATTAAAATCGACATTGGGAGCAATTTTCTTATTCCGGGCATGAACGCGGAAAATAGCAGCTCGTCCTTCACGGTCGGGTAAATCAACTGTAATTTTACGATCAAAACGGCCAGCCCGTAAAAGCGCCGGATCCAATACATCTTCACGGTTCGTCGCCGCAATAACGATAATGCCTGAATTATCTTCAAAACCATCCATCTCAACTAATAATTGATTTAAAGTTTGTTCACGTTCATCATTTCCGCCGCCTAAACCGGCACCTCTTTGTCTACCAACTGCATCCAATTCATCAATAAAGATTAAGCATGGTGCATTTTTCTTTGCTTGATGGAACATGTCCCGAACGCGGCCTGCGCCAACGCCGACAAACATTTCGACAAAATCAGAGCCTGATATCGAGAAGAAAGGAACATGAGCTTCGCCTGCAACCGCCTTGGCAAGTAAAGTTTTACCTGTTCCTGGAGGGCCGACTAAGAGCACACCCTTAGGAATTTTAGCTCCAAACTTTGAATACTTTTTAGGGGTCTTTAAGTAATCAACCAATTCCATCATTTCGTTTTTTTCTGCATCACAGCCGGCGACATCAGCAAACTTGGTTTTTGAATCACTGACCATCCGCGCTCTTGACTTGTTAAATTCAATTGCTTTGCTGTTGGAATTATTAACCGAGTTCGACATTCTTGAAAATAAGAAGAATACTAAAACAACCGTCCCCACAAGAAGAATAATGGTCGGTCCCCATGAATCCCACCAACTGGTTTTAAAAGCGTTGACAATTTGCCAACTCGACAACGTTGTTTCATTTTTTAAAGCATCAAGAACAAAGTTATTATAGAAGGCATTATCAACAACCGCCGAAAAGGCTTGGTTATTTCCATATACGCCTTCAATATAGGTTACACTTGTTGTGGTGGTTGTTTTTACTGAAGTAATATTGTTATCCGCAATAAAGGCTAAAATGTTGCTCTGATCTTTTTGGGTTATCGTACTGTTGCTACCTTGAAAAACAATGTAGACAAAAAGAGCGATTACCACCGCCATGATGATATATGGCAATAGAAACGAGAGAACGCCTTTTCCTTTATTTTGGGGATTTTGCTGTTCGTTCATGTTAAACTCCTTTTTAGTGTTATTAATCAATAAGGTCATTTACCTGACACTTAAAGAAAACTACCCCGACGGTAGATAATCCAATTATACAAACTTCGCCCTTTATTCACAACGGCAATACACTATATTTTATGCCTTCATCGATATAAAAGCGCACTTTTTTCACACAAAGTTAAAATATTCATATCTTTGTCATTGCCAGAACAATATATGGCAAAAAATAGCAAATATTAATTTTTTTCAAAACCATTGCCATCTTTTTTGTTCATCACTCGCTAAGTATTCGCCATTAAAGTCACAATTAAAAAAACCGGTTTTTATAAAATCGCCGGTTTTTTACAATTCATATCGTTTTTAGTTTGGTACAACTACCGATATCTGCGTTTTTTGCTATAAAGACCGCCAACTACAACTCCTGCTGATATTAAAACCATCAAAAACATAATATTCGAGTTGGCTGGCGATTCGGTTATAATTTTTCCCGTCGATGAAGAATCATCGTATACAAAATCGTCGTAATAATAAGTACCAAGAATTATGTTGTATCGCGCTAATAACTCCTCATAATCTGTTGATGATTTAATTAACGCTTTTGCTTCTAAGGTCATTGCCTGATACTCAACCTGTAAAGTATGCCAAGTTGCAGCTTGCACATTGGCAGCCGCACATTCCACACCGGTTAAATTCATGAAATAATCGGCATAAGCTATAGCTTGTTCTTCGGGGGTAAACTGTAAGACTATTCCCGATTGGTAGGTGATAGTAATGTTCGCCTGAAGATTCTTATTTGACACATCCAAGCGGAAGTAACTTGATCCGGCTGGCGCATTCACTGTCATAGAGGTGTTTCCAGACGAAGATGTTATCGATTGAGTAATACTTATGCCACTAGTAGAAGAAATAGCACTTGAAGCAAAACGAATATCTTGATAAGAACTGGCCGATCCTCCCTCCAAATAATTAAACTTAATTGTTTGAATATTCCCTAAATCGTTAGTGTTGTATAAATAACCATCAGTATAAATAAAGAGATTACCTGCGCTCTGCCTTAAACCCCCGGCATTAAAAACCATATCTTTGGCTTTTATTCCCGAATAAGTAGTTCCCGTTGTTGTCAAAGTTATGTCAAAAGCATTCGCGGTTAAAGCAATTTCACTGTTTGTCACTTCCCCGCCACTTGTTGAACCAACATTGGTAACTGTGATTTCAACTGCTTCCCGCTGTTCAAGATAACCAAACACTAATGTACTTCTTCCTAGAATTGAAGTTCCGCCACTAGCAACGGTTAAATCATATCCATTTAAATATGTGATTTCTCCTTTAGAACTACGATATGTTGCGCTCAAGTGTTCCAAATCTAACGCTTCTTTAAAAGTGTAATTGACTTTAAAATCATCTTTTTGGAGTGTCAACATAGGCTCGTAAGTAATTGGAACATTGACGGTTAAAGTCAAACTATCCATATAACTACCATCGGCTGTGGTTACGGTAATAACGCTTGTTCCTTGCTTGTGAGCGCTAATTAAACCGCTAGAGGAAATAGTTGCCACTTCCTCATTACTGCTAGAAAAATCAACATTCTTATTTGTTGCATCGAGGGGTAAAACTTCATAAATAACTTGCTGCGTCTCTCCCTCAACCAAACTAATATTTTCACTTTGAAAAGTTACTCCGGTAACTTCAATTGGTGCTTCAACTACTTCTTGATATTCAATATCAATATCACAAATATAAATACTATTAGTTGTTGTTTTGACCTCAATTTGAATGTATCCATCATCAATGTCTTTAGGAATATATGCACTCGTGTCGCGTTTAGTTGTTCCACCAGTTGTCGTTACAGAATATGTTCCAACCAAAACACGATTACTTATCGCGCTAGCCGTAGTTCCATCTAACAAGTATACGCTTATGCTACCTGCACCCTTACTAGAGTTAGTGGCATATCCGATCGTCAACGATTGAATATTGTTAAAACTATGAGGGGAGATAGCACTTGCTCCTGTAGTTCCTGTTGTTACTTGTACTCCTGAGTTACTATAATCATTGCCATTTTTTACACTCTGCCAATTTTCCGGTCTTGCTCCCCAAGTTGATGAGGAAAAGGAATAGGTTTGACTCGCTTCCTTATAGTTGCTTACATTGACAAGAATTGAGGCACTAGCGGTTCCAATTTTTGCGCTTATTGTTATCGTGGCACTGCCGATAGCGTGCCCAATAATTACTCCAGATTCACTTACAGATGCGATGCTTGAATCGCTACTTGCAAATGAAAGATCACTTAAAAGTGCGTTTTTAGGGCTTAATGAAAGTGACAAAGTATGGCTGCTATTTACTGCTATGTCGACATTGTCTTCATCTATAACAATGCTATCAACATTAATATTTTCATCCAATCCAATGACCGTTATGTTCGTTTCATCTTCAAAACTGCCATCATCGGTCAGTACCCCAATTTGAGTTGTTCCCACACCCGTCGCGGTCACAACACCACTGTTTTCATCAACAATAGCAACACTTTCGTCATTTGAAATATATATAACATCTTTGTTGGTTGCATTTGATGGCGATACACTAGCTACAATTGTTGCGGTTTCTCCTACTCTTAAAGTTAAATCGGACGGACTTAAAGTTACCCCCGTTACTGGGATATCATCAGTAACTAATAAATTGGTTAAATCCAATCTTCCATATCCATAGGTAGCGTCATTGCCAACTTCTCCCAAATCAAAGACGCTCTCTTTTAACCGGTTTTCAATTTGAGAGGGCGTTGCACTCGCGTCTTTTCCTTTGTAAAGAGCAACCGCACTGGCAACAATTGGTGAAGCAAATGATGTTCCTTGGGTTTCAACGTAACTTGTAGATGATCCAATATCGGCAACATAGACCGAGCCTGGGGCGACTAAATCAACATTGTTTGTTCCATAATTTGAGTAGGAAGCTATTGATGTACTCGAATTTCGACTTAAAGCTCCCACACCAATAACATGATTGTTGCTGGCAGGATAAGAACTTTTATTTGTTTTTTCGTTCCCTGCCGCAGCCACCAAGGTTACGCCCTTGTTATACGCGTAGTCAATTGACGCCTGAAAATATGTGTCCGCTCCTGATATTCCTTCTTGACGATCACCAAAACCATCAGTAAATGTTTCAGCATAAGCTCCAATTGACATATTAATCACATCTGCGCCATTATCCGCAGCATAACGAATTGCACTATCTATTTCGGTAAAGTAATAATTTGTTTTTAAAATCATCAAATTAACATTCGGGGATACCCCAGCCGTGCCAACACCATTTACCATCGCCCCAATTGTTCCTGCAACATTTGTGCCATGCCCATTATCCAATGGATCTTCAATTATAGAACGGCCATAGGTGGCGATTTTTTGAATCTTAATATTCGAATAGGTTGATCCCGTTTCTTCAATATACGCTGATGTATCTAATATGTTTGTATTACTACCATCAAAAAAATCAACATGCGAAGTGTTTAATCCTGAATCAATAATTGCGACTGTAACCCCATCCCCGCGGTAAGTATCATAGATTGTTCCGCGATTTAAATGGTTAAAGTGGAATTGCTTAGAAAAAGACGGCTCCGAACTTATCAAACGCGAAAAGTCATCTGCAGAAACTTGAGATGTTGTCTCCACTGGTTTAACTTTAGCAGTTATAAATGGGTCTTTCTCAGGATTCCCCCAATTGCAAAAAGAAATGGCTATAGGAATCATAAGTATAGTAGTAAACTTCATCAATCCAATTTTTTTCATATAAAATCCCTGTTTTTTGAATTTTAACATGAAAGAAAACATTATTGCCACTTATTTCATTGCCAAAAAACAACCTTTGAATACATTGTTTTATTTTCTAGTTAAAAATTTCAAATTTAGTTTAACAAAACATCTAATGTCGAATTAGATTTCTCGCTATATTGAGAACGAAAACGAGGGATGAAGATTACTTTTCCCTTACAATCAACAAATAATGGCCACTGTAAACGAAGATGGTAAGGAACCTTCCAATCAATAAACAGCCTTTTCACTGACTTGCGCTTGTTCCCAATGTAATAAAAGTCGTTATTTCTTATCGATCTTATGGTTAGTGGATAAGAAGATAAGGGAAACTGAAGCCTTTTATCCAGACTATCAAAATTGACATTCAATTGAGGAAAATGATATTCCCCTGGTTTTTCAATTGTATACGCGTAGGGTTTTAATTCACTATCGCGGTATATAAGTACGTAATCATATTCTCTAGCAAGATAGTAATCATTTAATAGACACCGACGAACATTAGGCTTTCTAGAAACAATAAAATTTTCCAACTGCCGCATTAGTTTAGATGAAAATTTCTTTTCTAATTCGTATTTTGCTAAAAGAAAATATAAAAAACTAGATTTTTGCTCTTCAGTTAATTTTAACAATGCTTTTATTGAATACTTATGTCCATCGATAAGTTGTTCCTTAGCTAATAAAAACTCTTGCTGTCTCTGCTGGTTGAGTTGATTAATTGTATCAATTAATTTTTCTTTTTCCGTGCTTGTCATCTTCGCCACTACCTTATGCCGTATATAGTTACGGGTATATCGCAAATCAAAATTACTTTTGTCAATTGCAAAAGGAATTTTATTTACCAAGTCATAATCAAAAAGATCTTTCTTAGAAAAAGCAAGTAATGGTCGCATTACCCGTACCCCATCGATTATTGTTTCTATCTTAATTCCATAGTAAGAAAGATAATTTTGACGTTTAGTTTGCATCAGATATGTTTCCAATAAATCATCTTGATGGTGTGCTGTTAAAACCGCATATAATTCACTGTCTTGTTTGATGATTTGCGAAAAAAAATGGTAGCGAACCCTTCGTGCTTGCGCCTCAAAATTGCCAATAAAAGCCTTGCCGTCCACATCTAGTCGGTGAAACGTAAGCTCATTCGCTTTAGCATAACGAAAAAGAGCCGTGCTTTCTTCATCCGCCTCTGGTTCCCGAACATGATAATTTACATGCGCAATCTCAAAGCGATATCCACCCTTTAAAAGCAAACTCAAAAGAGCCATTGAATCTGGTCCATAGCTTGCGGCCAAAAGATATTTTTTACTCTTGTCCAGTTGAATTTCCATCAGTTTCTATTACCTTATCTTCCAAAATACGATACAAATCTCCGGCACTTTTTCTTGTTGGCGTATCAGCTGTATCCATAACTTCTATCGTCAATAAATGCCGGCCAAGACGAATGTGAATGATGTCACCAATTCTAATTTCACTAGCTGGCTTTGCCTTGTGATTATTGACGTCAGCAAGCCCGTGTTCCAGTACTTCCTTAGCGACTGTTCGCCGTTTAATAAGTCGGCTAACTTTTAAAAATTTATCTAGTCGCATATTATTCCGTTTCCTTTGCTTGATACTCAATATAAACATTTTTTACAATTTCAATCAACTTCTCATAGTTTGTAAACCAATCGCCCTCTTTTAACAATTGAATTCTCAATTCGCGACTGGCATAGCGAAAACGTAAAACTCTGGATAATGGAATAAGCGCTTGAAATAAAGCCGTCCCAATGCCATTTATTTGATTATACTTGTCGGATAGTTTAATTGTTACTTGGCTACTGCCGTCGATAATTTCACTAAACTCTTCCCCTTGTAAATCAATGTCGAGCGCTCGCTTCCGTAAAAGTTTCTCAACTTCTTCGGGAAGCCGTCCATATATATCGCGTATCTCCAAACTTATCTTTGTTAAATCATCGCGGTTTTTCGCATTCTCAATATCTTGATATAGTTCAATTTTATCGGAAGCGTTGGCGTAATTAGCGGGTATATATGCATCAATTGAAAGAGCCGGCGCTGGTTTAATTGGCGCTTCTTCCACTACTCGACCGGTCTTTTTTTCTTCAATAGCTTGGTTGAGCAACTTAATATACATATCAATGCCGACTGTATCAATAAAACCCGCCTGTTCTGGTCCCAAAAGGTCCCCCGCTCCACGGATCATCAAATCGCGTTGAGCAATTTTATAGCCACTGCCTAACTCGGTAAAATCTTCAATAGCTTTGAGCCGCTTTCGGGCGGTGTCATTCATTTTCCGTTTGCTGTTATAAAGCAAATAAGCGTAAGCAATACGATTTCCCCGGCCAACTCGTCCTTTTATTTGATAGAGTTGAGCTAAACCAAAATTCTCTGCATTTTCGACAATGATCATATTAGCATTCGGGACATCAATGCCATTTTCAACAATCGATGTGCAAACCAAAAGATTAATTTCACCATTATAAAAACGCATCATGGTATCTTCAATTGCATCCTTATCCATTTTTCCATGTACAACGCCAATAACCGCCTTGGGTATCATTCGTTGCAAGCGATTGGCAACATTAAAAATCGTTGCCACTTGATTGTGTAGATAAAATACTTGTCCTTGACGGGCTAATTCACGTTCAATTAATTCTTTAACCACATTTTCCTTATATTCCAAAACATAGGTTTGAATAGGCATCCGATTTTCTGGCGGAGTATTAATTTCCGAAAGCGAACGGATTCCCACTAATGACATTTGTAAAGTTCGCGGAATTGGTGTCGCCGAAAGAGTGAGAATATCAATATTGTTTTTCATCTCTTTAATTCGTTCCTTTTGTTCGACGCCAAAACGTTGCTCTTCATCCACAATCAAAAGCCCTAGTTTTTGAAAACGAATGTCTTTGCTGAGCAAACGATGCGTGCCAATAACTAAATCAATTTCACCGCGCTCTATTTGCTTAATGTAATCTTTTTGGATGCTCTCTGGAATCAGGCGCGAGAATATGGCAATTCTTATCCCAAATGACTGGTATCTAAGAAGAGCATTTTCATAATGTTGGCGCGCCAAAAGAGTAGTGGGGCACAAAAAGGCCACCTGGTAGCCGGCATTAATGGCCTTAAACGCTGCACGAAAAGCAATTTCTGTCTTTCCAAAGCCGACATCCCCGCAAAGAAGTCGATCCATCGGCTTATTACTTTCCATGTCATTCTTAATTTCTTGATAACTCTTTTTTTGATCGGGAGTCAGCTCGAAAGGAAATTCTCTTTCAAATGCTACGTTCATTTCGTCATCCGTTGGAAAAGCAATTCCTTGGGCTTGATAACGGGAACTATATAAAGCAATTAATTTATCGGCAATATCATTCACTCGTTCACGAATGCGCTTTTTAGTTTTCTCCCACTCGCTGGAATTTAAATGATTTAACTTTGGAGCCACACCCTCGCGCCCAGAAAACTTCCTCACTAACCGAAATTGCGATAATGGAACATAAAGTGCGTCCGTTCCCGCGTAAGCAATGTGAAGAAAATCCTGATGAACACCGTCGACTTCTAATGTCTTAATTTCGAGAAACTTGCCAATACCATTATATTCATGAACGACATAGTCTCCCGGATTCAAGTCCTCATAGGAGCGAAGAATTGTCGCTTCTTTATACCGCGTCATAAACCGCGAACTGTGTTTTTGAACGCCAAAAATTTCTTTGCCCGAAATAAATACTATTCGCTCATCGACAATTTCAAATCCGGCTTCCAAATTATATAAATTTAAACCGACTCCTTTTTCAGGAAGCATTAAGTCTGTTCCTAAGGAATAAGAAATCTTTTTTTCTTCTAGTGCCGATTTCAATAGATTAACCTGATTGGCGCTCGCTAAGGTCAAAACTACCCGGAAGTCATTTCTAATATAACTTTCCACCAGTCCTAAAGCTAATTTTAAATTGCCATATTGCCCAAGAAGCGGTCGAACGTTAAAGATGATTTCATTTTCTTTTTCGTGATGTTCATGGAGACTTATCATTCCGTTACCTTTTGCTGTAACGCTTGCCATTGATTGATATAGACCTAAATGTGATATGGTTCGTCCTTCTTTATGAAGCTCATCCAGAAAATTTAAGGCCTCCGTAGCTAAAAGAATCTCCGAATCTTGATTTTGATCACGATTACTTAAAACAATTGTTGCCTGTGAACGATAATCGGGAAGCGAAAAATATTTATCTTGAAGAAAAGCCATATATTTATATAAACTTGCCCGATAATCAAAATGCTGTAATCGATCAATATCCTCTTTAATCGATTCTTTAAATTCCATCATCGTCTGCGGTGTAAAGTGACTCTTGTCCGCATTCATTTGGCAAGAAATTTTTGCTTCTATGTGTGATCTTTCATCCAAAGATAACAGTAAATCACTGCCGGGAATCATAATTGCTTCATCAATTTCTTCATAACTCGTTTGGGTAGCAATGTCAAAATAACGAATGCTTTCCACCTCATCGCCAAAAAACTCAATTCGAATCGGAGCCGGTGCATTAACTGAATAAATATCAAGGATATCTCCTCGGATAGCAAATTGAAGGCTTTGATCAATCTTGTTTACTCGTAAATATCCTGCTTCAATCAGAGTTTTTTTAATATCTTCAAGACTAAGTATCATTCCTTTTTTTACTGTTAAAATATGATTTTTAAAAAGTTGAGGGTCGGGCAAATATCTTAGAAAAGCAGATAGGTTAGATACAACAATCCGCGGTTTAGAATCATCAAGCAATTTTTCCAAAACATATAATCGCTGCGAAAGCATTTCCTTACTTGCCGCTAAAGACTCCGAACGGAGCATTTCATCCGCTGGGAAAAATAGACAGTTATCTTCACCAATAAACGATGAAATATAGTCATAAATGCTTTGAGCACTATAAAGATTCGGAGCCACAATAATATAGTCCTTAGGCCTTTTCTGAAAACTTACCGCGATTAAAAGAGCGGCTCCGATGGAATCATCAACCACCAGCGATCCACTTTGCTTTAAGAAACGTTCAACGGCTTTATTGTTGGCTAAATAGGGAAATAAATCTTGCAAAATATCAACCTCTAGTTAAATTTACTCATTGCATGATGAAAATCATGCTCAATCGTCTCGCGAATCGCCGCTGCAGCATTATCCAATGCTGATTGAATCTTGATTGCGTCTTCTGCATCAGGTTTTCCTAAAACGTAATTAACAGCATCTTTCTGTGGTGGTTCGCCTATTCCAATGCGAATACGATGTATATTTTCTGTATGAAGTAAATCAATAATGTTTTGGATTCCTTTTTGGCCACCACTTGTTCCGCTATCCCGCAAGCGAATTTTCCCTGGATTTAAAGCCATATCATCAAAAATAACAATTATATCCTCTAAGGGTATACGGAAGTAATTGACGATAAGAATTACCGCCTCACCGGAAAGATTCATAAATGTAAGAGGCTTAAAAAGAATAACATCTTCATTAAGAATTTTTCCTCTTCCATAGACGCCCTTAAAATCTTCTTTGTCTACATCTATCCGCCAAATATCGGCTAAAAGATCAATGGCCATAAAGCCCATATTATGCCTTGTCTTAGCGTATTTATTTCCCTGGATTTCCTAGTCCGACAATCAATTTCATCTTCACACCTCACATAACGGTGTAATTATAGCATTTTTTTCTTTTAGAAAAATGCTTATACTAGAAAGACAGGAGATTGCTTTATGAAATCGTATCTGAAAAAAATTGTCCAAGGTTTATTGCTTGGATTTGCTCTTATTTCTGGCATGGGCGGCGGAACCGTCGCTGTTCTTATTGGCATTTATGATGAACTTATTGCCTCGATTGCAAACTTTCCCAAAAATCCCAAGAAAGAATTGAAAGTTTTATGGCCGTGGGCTGTCGGAATGATTATTGGCATTGGGGCATTAATCGTACCTTTAAAACTTTTACTTGATCGTTTTCCCTTTATCACAACCTCCTTTGTCGTTGGATTAACCCTTGGCGGTTTTCGTGAACTAACTTCCATTACTAAAAGTCACGCCAATGTTAAAAACATTTTCCTGGCCATCGCTGGAATTTTAATCGCAGCCTCTATCGGGGTTATTAGTTGGTATTCAAATGCTTCAGCTACGTTTATTCCTCTTGATTTTAAAGAGGTTATTCTGCTTTTTATTATTGGTTTTTTTGCTTCTGCCGCTCTGGTCGCTCCCGGTATTAGCGGAACCCAATTTTTACTAGCTATCGGCTATTTTTCCGGTCTGCTTCAATCCATAACCGATATATTTAAAGGCGTAAATGCTTTGACCAATATTTTAGCTTTGGGAATTTTTGCCATTGGAATCATCATTGGTTTCTTTGTCATTTCTATTTTTATGAAGTGGTGCCTAGCCAAGTTCCGCGTTCCAACCTACTACGCCATTCTTGGTTTTATTATTGGATCAATATTTGCCTGTTACTTTAACGGTGACATCCGCTCTAGTTACTTAAATTTTGATTTAATCACTCTTGTTTTATCAATTCTCGCCTTGACCATCGGCTTTGCCATTTCCTTTTTTACCCTCAAATACGCTAGCGATCACGACCCCGAAACCGGCCTTGCTCCAGCTATAAAAGAGTGAGGATAGATTTATGAATTGGGAACTTGATTTTATTAGATGGCTATGGGAGTATGGCCATTTTTCGATAATAATTGATAAAATTATGCTTTTTCTTACTATTATTGGCGATGGATGGTGGGCATTTATTTGGATGGGTCCACTAGTGATCTTTTTTGTCATTAAACGTAAGTTTCGCCCAATGGGAATTGCCCTCGCTATCGGTCTTTTGCTTTTTGGAATTGTGGGCAACAATTTACTAATTAAAAACATAATCGCTCGGCCCCGTCCGATTTATTCCGATTCAATCTTATTGGGTTATGCGCAAAACTTTTTTACTGGAAATTTGGTTTCATTTATTCCTAAACCTTCCAGTTTTTCGTTTATGAGTGGACATACCGTCAGCATTTTTATTTTTGCGACCACAATAAGCATCTTCCATCGGAGGCTAACTCCACTTTTAATTACTTTTGCGACCCTGGTTTCTTTCTCTCGTATCTACTTTGGGTTTCATTATCCAACCGACGTGATTGCCGGCTTAATATACGGTATTTTAGTGTCTTTTCTAGTGGTCACTATATCCAAAAAAATTACTTCTCATTTTAAGGAGCAAAAAAATGCGAATTGATCGCTATTTAGCCAATGCTGGAGTTGGTACTAGAAGAGAAGTTCATCGCTATATTATGGATAAACGAGTAATGGTGAATGGTAATACAATTAAATCTATCTCACTAAATATAAATCCTATCATTGATCGCGTATCATTTGATGAGGAGCCAGTTATATATAAAGAATTTCGATATTTTTTGATTAACAAGCCAGTTGGCTACATGTCTTCAACTATCGAAGAACGCTATCCACCGGTTACAAGTTTAATCCCTCAAGCGGATGTTTTTCGCCTTTTTCCTGTCGGGCGGCTTGACGTTGATACAACAGGAACGCTTCTTCTTACCAACAATGGAAAATTAGCCCATTCTCTTCTCAACCCCCGCTTTCACGTAGAAAAAGTGTATGATGCGGTTGTTGATCGCCCCCTGTCCACTAAACTGATTGATGATTTTCAAAAGGGATTGAACATCAATGATGAATATGTGACTTCTCCTGCTGGGCTGGAAATCATTGATGATTATCATGCCCGAGTTTCCATTCATGAAGGAAAATACCATCAGATAAAAAGAATGTTTATTGCCTGTGGATACAATGTTATTTCTCTCAATCGAAGTCAGTTTGCATTTCTTGATTGCACGGGTTTAAAAGAAGGAGAATATCGCGAATTAAATCCAGAAGAAGTAAATAAATTACTTCTTTTTCTGCGTTAGCATTTTCCAGGTGGCAAAATTAGTCTATAATTCCATTACAGCAAGGAGAATTTATGCCACGTACTGCTTTAGAAAATGCCAAAATTCGCGATCAACGTCGCCAGGACCTTTTAAATGTGTGCCTGGAGCTTTTTTCTCGTCAAGGCTTTGAAGCCGTTACCATTAATGACATTGTTCATCTTGCCGATTGTTCACATGGTCTTTTCTATCATTATTTTCGCGATAAGGATGATGCCTTCTTAGCTGTCATAAACATGACTTTAAATGACATGAAACAACTCTTTCCCTATCTTGAAGGAATGAAGGAAAAACCGCGGAATGGATTAAGAGATTTGACAAGTTACTTGCTTGAGATTGTTTCTAAAGACCGTAATCGTTCCTTCGTTCATGAATTGAATATTTACGTTAGCCTGCATTCTTTCAAAACTGATCGAAGAACGCGCTTCTACAATCAATTAACAAAAATGGATATAAAATCTCCTTATGAGATTATCAAGGAAACCTTTGTTCGCGGGCAAGATCTTCATGAGTTGAAAGAAGATTTTAGTCCTGAGGATTTGGCAATGCTCTATCTAAATCTAATGACCGGTCTTATCAGTAATCGAATCGCCCTTGGTCAAAAACGATTTGCTTATCCTTCAGTCGAAGTTATTATGGCGATATTTGTTCAATAAAGGAGATAATTATGTTTAAAATTTTAAAATTTCTCGCTCCAATGTGGTGGCGAATTATCATTGTCGTTGCCCTTGTTGCAGGGCAAGCTTACCTTCAACTATTAATTCCTGACTATATGCAAAGAATTAGTGAACAAATGTACGCTTTTCAAAACGGAAGTATTACTCGTTCAGTTATGGTTGATAATATTTGGCATTATGGATTAATCATGATTGCGATTACTTTTGGATTTATGATTATTGCTGTACTAGCTCCTTTTTTCAACACACGTGTGGCTACCGAATTTGGTGCTAACCTTCGTTCGAATATATTTAAGCATGTGCAGGAAGTATCATTGCACGAGTATCAAAAATTCGGAACTGCAAGTTTACTGACCAGAATTGTTAGCGATGTTAGGAATGTTCAAGATGTTGTTCAAATGGGAATTAGGATTATTATTCAATCACCGATGATTCTTATTATTGCTATTATCAAAGTTATTCCCTTAAACGTTGGATATCTATGGCTAATTGGAGCGGGAGTTCCCATTATTCTTTTGGCAATCGGTATTATTTTTCATCTTGCCATCCCCCTATTCTCTGAGATTCAAGAGCGACTTGAACGGGTGACTCTTCTTTTACGTCAAGACTTAACTGGGGTTCGAGTTGTTCGGGCTTTTAATCAACAAGAACGTGAAAATAAATTTTTTGACAAAGCTAATCACGCGATGACTGACACCATTGCAAAAGTGGGACGGACTATGAGTTTCTTAGGTCCGGTGGTAATGATCGTAATGAATGTTATGTTCGTGGCTGTTTTCCTTGTAAGTTTCTTTGTCATCGATAAACAAGTTATATCTGAATCTACAATGAACGGGTTTGCCTCTTCTATTTCCGTTTCTATGTATGTAAGCCAAATTATGATGAGTATGCTAATGTTGGCCGTTTTATTCATCATGGTTCCGCGCGCAAGTGCCTCCGCAACTAGAATTAATTCGGTCCTTGTAATTAAGAATTCCATTACCAACCCTATTAATCCAAAAGATAGTGCTCCCGAAGTTAAAGGCTTAGTCGAATTTGAACACGTAACCTTTCAGTTTCCCGATAGCCAAGAGCCGACACTGGTTGATGTTAATTTCGTTGTTCCGGCTGGAACAACAACCGCTATTATCGGTTCAACAGGCAGTGGAAAATCATCAATTATTAATTTAATTCCGCGCTTCTATGACATAAGCGGCGGCTCACTTAAAATTGATGGGGTGGATGTTCGAGAATATAACATTGAAGTCTTGAGGGATAAAATCGGTTTTGTCCCACAACAAGCCCTCCTTTTCTCAGGAAGCATTCGATCAAACTTACTTTTTGGAAATAGCCATGCTACCGATGAAGATATCTGGCGGGCAATTGAGGTTGCTCAGGCCGAACATTTTGTAAAGGAAAAACCGGAAGGTCTTGACAGTGAAGTCGCTCAGGGCGGTAAGAATTTCTCCGGTGGTCAAAAACAAAGATTAGCCATCGCTCGGGCTTTAGTTAAGAAGCCTGAAATCTATATCTTTGACGACTCCTTTAGTGCTCTCGATTTTAAAACCGATATTCGCTTGCGTTCGGCGCTTAAGAATTATACCGAAAACAGTGCCGTCATTATTGTTGGTCAACGCGTTTCATCAATTATGGACGCAGATCAAATTGTCGTTCTCGATGATGGAAAAGTTGTCGGTATTGGAAAGCATAATGCTCTATTAAGAAAGTGCAAAGTGTATCAAGAAATTGTGGCTTCTCAACTTGATCCTGATGAGGTTGAAAAGACAAAATCAATGACGCAGGATTTACTAGCTGCGGAAGGAGGTGACCGTTAATGCCACCACGGATGAACAATGGACCAAAACGGTCATATGCCGGAGCGCCAACAAAAACGGGGCCCACTTTAAAACGTCTAATAAAGTTTTTTAAGCCGGTTCTCCCCAAAGTAATAGTCGTTGTATTACTTTTAATTATTTCCTCTGTTTTGACCGTCACTTCTCCTATTCTTCTAAGGAATATAATGAATAAAGCACAATTGACTACTAATAATCCCTATTTCATGATTACAAGTGAGATGATTATCGAAGTCAAATGGTCAACTTTGCTTTTTGATTTTGGTATTATTCTTATTCTTTATATTGTGTCCGCACTATTAAGTTGGATTACCAGTTGGATTATTGTCCGTATTAGCGCTGATTATACCTATTACATGCGGAAACTTGTTAAAGAAAAACTGGATCGCTTACCCCTATCATACTTTGACGGCAGAAGCGTTGGCGATATCCTCTCCAATGGCACGAATGATGTCGATACGATATCCCGTTCTCTTCAGGATATTGTTACCCAAGTCGTTTCTGGCGTTTCTTTATTACTGGCAAGCATCGCCGCCATGTTGATTGTGAGCTGGCAACTTACGCTGGTGGCTCTTTGCATTATTCCAATTTCTTTAGCCCTTGCCGGTGGAATCGCCGTTATTTCTCAACGGCAATTTATCAAGTATCAAAACAAACTTGGCGTATTGGAAGGAAAAGCTGAAGAGAGCTTTACCGGCTACACAATTGTTAAGTTATTCAATCGCGAGAAAGCTGTCATCAACGATTTTGAAGGCGTTAATCGCGAAATGCAAAAAACCGAATACAAAGCTCAATTCTTTAGTGCGGTTATTCATCCTTTGCTTCGTTTTGTAAATAATCTTGGTTATGTCGCCGTAACCGTCGCTGGAGGTTTAATCTCGGCAGTTCAAATTGGCGATATTATCGCCTTCTTAATGTTCCTAAATATATTTGGTCAACCCTTGCAAAACCTTGGAAGCATCGTCAACATTTTCCAAGCAACCATCGCCGCGGCGGAAAGAATTTTTGCGCTTTTAGACGCGAAAGAGATGGAACCTGATGCTGTTGATGCCATAAGTGATAATAGTGAGGTAAAAGGCGAAGTTGTCTTTGAGCATGTGAGTTTTAGCTATAGCGAAGACAAACCTTTAATTGAAGATATGAATCTCCATGTTCTTCCAGGTGAAGCGATTGCTATCGTCGGCCCAACTGGAGCTGGTAAAACCACAATCGTCAATCTAATTATGCGTTTCTATGAAATTAACAAAGGGAAAATAACCCTTGATGGTGTCGATATTCGCAACTATTCACGCGGAGCTTTACGCACCAGCGTTGGAATGGTGCTACAAGACACTTGGCTCTTCGCCGGATCAATTAAAAACAACATCCGCTATGGCCGTGGAGATGCGAGTGACGAGGAGGTGGTCGCAGCCGCCAAAGCCGCTCATGCTGATCACTTCATTCGTACTTTACCTGAAGGCTATGATTTTGTTTTGAATGAAGATGGAACTAATATTTCTCAAGGACAAAGACAGTTGATTACCATTGCGCGAGCAATGCTTGCTCGACCAAAAATTCTCATTCTTGATGAGGCTACCAGTTCCGTTGATACACGAACCGAAGCCCTGGTTCAAAGCGCGATGAATCGAATTATGGAGGGACGAACTAGTTTTGTCATCGCTCACCGTCTATCAACTATTAAAAACGCTAAAACCATTCTAGTGATGAAGAAAGGCCATATTATTGAATCTGGATCCCACAACGAACTTCTCGCCGCGCATGGTTTCTATGCTGATTTATATAATGCTCAGTTCCTTGGAACCAATCCTATGGAACAAGAAGAAGGAGCTAACGAAGAAGTCGAATCTTAGTTTTCATCTAGAAGAGTTATAAAAAAGTCTCAATCGTTTGATCGCGTCAAGTTAAGTTCTACTTTACTTGATATATCGCCGATTGAGACTTATTTTTTTATTCTTCTACTCTTACTCTTCTACTTCTTCGACTTCCTCTTCATCGCTTGGATCAACCACCGCAAATGAGGATAAAGCTTCATTGTCTTCAAGGCGAATAATTCTTACTCCTTGCGTGTTTCTGCCCGTACGAGCCACTTGCTCAAGCGAAATTCGAATAACGATTCCCGCTTCCGTAATGATGATTAAATCTTCGTTGCCATGAACGGCTCTAATTCCAACAAGCTCGCCATTTTTTTCGGTAGCGTTAATGGTAATAACTCCCTTGGCCCCACGCTTCGTTTCCCGATAGTCGACAAGAGGCGACATTTTCCCATATCCACGACTGGTGACCGAGAGAATATATTCTCCCTCAAGTGAGGTGGTAAATCCGACAAGCTTTCCGCCATCGACATCCATTCCCTTCACACCCATCGCGTTACGCCCGATAGAACGAACATCGCTTTCCTTAAACCGGCAAAGTTTTCCTTTACTGGAGGCAAGAGCAATCTCCGCTTCCCCGTTTGTGTGCTTAACCGCTAATAACTCATCGCCATCAGCTAAGCTTATGGCTATTTTACCGTTTTGGCGAATTGAAGCGAATTCGGCAATGGAAGTCCGCTTAATGGTTCCATTAACCGTTGCGAAGAAGAGGTGATCTCCTTCACCAATATTAGCCGAATCAAGGCTTATAATTGAACGGACCTTTTCGTCTTTTTCAAGTTGTAATAAGTTTTGAACGGGTATGCCTTTAGATGTCCGACTAAATTCAGGAACTTGATATCCCCGTAGTCGGTAAACCTTTCCCCGATTTGTGAAGAAAAGTACATCCGAATGAGTAATGGTATGAATAATGATATCTACCACATCATCCTCTTGGGTAGCCATGCCTTTAATTCCTCGTCCACCACGATGTTGGGTTCGGAAGGTGTCTGGTGACAACCGTTTAATGTAGCCGTTCTTTGTCAAGGAAATGATAACGTCCTCAACTGGTATGAGATCTTCATCGTCGATACTAGCAAGATCATTGCTAAGTTCAGTACGGCGATCATCCCCATATTTAGCCTTAATTTCTTCTAACTCACTAATCACAACTTCTTGAATGTTATCGCGACTTTCGAGGATATGCTGGAATTTGGCAATATTAGCTTCTAAGCCATTGCGTTCGTTTTCCAACTTTTGTTCTTCTAATCCTGTCAACCGTCTTAGGGTCAAGGAAAGAATCTCTTTCGTCTGAAGCTCGGAGAACCCAAATTGACCGATTAAGGCCGAAGTGGCTTCATCGGGAGAACTGCTATCTTTAATAATTTTAACGATTTCATCAATATGATTGATGGCCTGAAGTAAGCCCTGGACCAAATGATTACGCGCCATTGCCACCTGCAATTGATGATTGGTTCTGCGGCCAATAATTTCAATTTGGTAGTTTAAATACTCTTTTAACACTTCATTGATTGGTAGGACTTTAGGTGCGTTATTCACCAAGCAAAGCATAATAATGCCAAAACTTGTTTGTAATTGTGTATTCTTGAATAATTGATTCAAAATAACTTCGGGAATGACATCTCGCCGTAGTTCAATAACAACTCGAATTCCCTCTTTATTACTTTCATCACGAATATCGGTTATTCCTTCGATAACTTTATCTTTGACAAGATTAGCGATATTTTCAATCATTGTCGCTTTGTTAACAATGTAAGGAATTTCCGTCACCACAATCCGGTGTTTACCATTATCTAATTCCTCAAAATGGGCTTTAGACCGAATAACAACACTTCCTTGTCCGGTTTCATAAGCTTTTCTAATTCCTCCCTTACCAAGAATAATACCCCCAGTTGGAAAATCAGGACCAAATAAATAGGTCGTCATTATCTCTAATGGGGAAAGTTCCGGGTCGTGAGCAATAGCGATAACCGCATTTATTACTTCCCGTAAATTATGAGGAGGAATGTTGGTCGCCATACCGACCGCAATACCGCTAGAACCATTAACTAAAAGGTTAGGAAAGCGTGATGGCAATACCTGTGGTTCCTTCTCTGTACCATCGTAATTATCCATAAAATCGACCGTATCTTGATCGATATCTCTTACCATTTCTAGCGCAATCTTACTTAGACGCGCTTCGGTATACCGCATAGCAGCCGCCTCATCGCCATCTACGCTGCCAAAGTTACCATGGCCATCCACCAGTGGGTAACGCATTGAGAAGGGTTGGGCGAGACGAACTAAAGTTGAATAGATAGCTGAATCACCATGCGGGTGATATTTTCCCATAACGTCACCGACAATACGCGCCGACTTTTTGTAGGGTTTATCCGGAGTCATTCCGACTTCATTCATGCCATAAATAATCCGCCGATGAACCGGTTTAAAACCATCACGGACATCGGGTAACGCCCGTGAAACAATAACCGACATTGAATAATCAAGGAAGGCGGAACGAACTTCATCGCTCACTTCCACATTGCTTATTCCTCCGACGATGCCACTACGAATTGCATTGCTGACCGCATCTCCAAGATGTTCTTCATTAACGTTTTCAACATCTTCATTTTGGTCTTCATCGTTATTTTCTTCGTCCTTAATCTCTTCCTCATCTTGAACGGGCGTTTCTAAATTTTCATCATCTTCGTCCGTTAGAGGTTTCTTTTTGTTATCTTCATCCATTGTTATAGCGCTCCTTTCTAAATATCAAGATTTTTGACAAATTGAGCGTTAGCGTGGATAAATTCCCGCCGTGGTTCAACATTATCGCCCATCAAATCATCAAATATTTGGTCGGCCTCCATCGCATCTTCAAGCGTGATCTTAACCAGCTTTCGATTGGATGGATCCATAGTCGTTTCCCATAACTGCTCCGCATCCATTTCGCCAAGACCTTTGTAGCGTTGGAATGGATACCCAGGCCGTAATCCTAATTGCTTTTTCAAATCGTCTAATTGCCCATCATTATAGGCATAATAGGGTTTGCCCTTATACTCAACCTTATAGAGCGGAGGCTGGGCAATAAAAATATGCCCTTCGCTAATCAATTCCTTCATAAATCGATTGAAGAAAGTTAACAGAAGAATTCTAATATGAGAGCCGTCCACATCAGCATCGGTCATAATTACAATCTTATCGTAACGAATTTTGCTGACATCGAATTCTGGATCAATGCCAGCTCCGATAGCCGTTATCATGTTGCCTATTTCGGCATTAGCGTAAATTCGCTTTTCCTGGGCTTTTTGAACGTTGAGAATTTTTCCTCGCAAAGGAAGAATAGCCTGCGTTTCCCGATCACGACCATTTTTGGCTGAGCCTCCAGCTGAATTACCCTCAACAATAAAGAGTTCACAGCGGCTCGCGTCTTTACTCGAACAATCGGCTAGTTTGCCAGGAAGCGTCGTTATATCAAGTGCCCCTTTACGTCGAATGTTCTCTTTTGCCGCTCGAGCCGCAACCCGAGCATTAGCGGCTAAAACAACCTTGTCCATCACTTGTCGAGAAATCTTTGGATTCTCGAGTAAGAAACGTTCTAATTGCTCGCCAACAATTCCAGAGACAATCTTCCGGACTTCCGAGTTTCCTAATTTAGTTTTCGTCTGGCCTTCGTATTGAGGATTGGGGTGCTTAACCGAAACAATCGCGGTTAAACCTTCTAGAACATCCTCTGTTTTAAAATTATCATCTTTCTCTTTGAGATATCCGTTATCTCGAGCGTACTTATTTAAAACCCGACCGATTGCAAGCTTAAACCCCTCTTCGTGAGTTCCACCTTCATGCGTATGAATGTTATTACAGAACGAATAAACATTCTGCGTGTAGCCATCAAAATATTGAAGGGCTACTTCGACAAATATGTTACCGAATTTACCTGCGCCAATTTCCGCCTCTTCTCTTCCTTCACAATATATGACATTAGGAAAAAGCGGCTCCTTGTTTTTATTTAACGCTAAAACATATTCCTTAATACCGCCCTCATAGCAATATTCAGCGACGATTGGTTCGTCGCCGCGATCATCCGTAACAACAATTTTAATTCCCCGATTCAAAAAAGCCATCTGCCGGCAGCGTTCACGAATCGTATCATAATCAAAAGTAGTCGTTTCGGTAAATATCGTAGAGTCTGGTTTAAAGGTAACCGTTGTTCCGCGATTAACTGAACTCCCGGTCTGCTTTAATTTCTCAGTCGGATGTCCACCATTTTCAAAACGGATAAAGTAGAGACCGCCATCTTTTTCTACTTTAACTTCAAGCCATTCGGAAAGAGCGTTGACAACACTTGCGCCAACACCGTGAAGCCCGCCTGAAACCTTATAGCCTCCGCCTTCGCCAAACTTTCCGCCCGCGTGAAGAACGGTGTAAACCGTTTCTACTGCACTTACTCCCGTCTTGGCAACAACGTCAACCGGAATACCTCTTCCGTTATCGCTGACAGTGATGGTATCCCCTTTATTTATGCTCACTTTAATTGTGTCACAATAGCCCGCTAAAGCTTCATCTATCGAGTTATCAATGATTTCCCAAACCAAATGATGTAGCCCAGCCGCAGCCGTCGTTCCAATATACATGCCTGGACGCTTTCTAACAGCCTCCAAGCCTTCGAGAACTTGAATGTTAGTCGCAGTGTAATTCTCATCCGCCCGCTCTAATTCTTTTTCTCTTTTTAATTCTTCTTGCTGCTCAGCTTCCCGCTTTGCATTGGCTTCTGATGCTTTCCGCTCTTCTTCCGCTTCTAGCGCCAATTCTTTCTCGGTTTTTTTCTTCTCTTGAGTACTCATAGAAAATTCCTCCTAACAATCTTTTGAGTGGGTGTTACTTCATATACATTCGCGTCACGACCATTGAAAGTAGTGGCGGTAATAAACACTTGTGTCCAATTTTTCAGCAAAGTTATCAATCGCTGTTGATGATCACCATCAAGTTCGCTTAGAACGTCATCTAAGACCACAATCGGCCGTTTTTCTTTGTTCTCGGTCAAATAATAAGGTGCAAGTTTTAACGCCAGCGCAACTAGCCTCTTTTGGCCTTGTGAGCCAAAGCGATCAATCGGCTTTCCACGGAAATAAGTTACAATATCCTCGCGTTGGATTCCAACACCAGTTGTTCGATATCGTAAATCGTTATCTAAACTCTTCTTATAAGCCTCTATTGCTTTTTGTTCATAATCTTTACTTACTTCAACAAAAGGCAGATACTCGATTTTTAACTCGCCCTTCGCTTTAACTTCAAGATTTGCCATAAGCGAAGGTAGCGTCTCATTCAAAGAATCGATAAAGTTCTTCCGATAGAGAGAGATCTGTTTAGCAAACGTAACCATTTGTTTCGTAATGACTTCTATCGCCAATAGATCGGGATGAGTAAACTTTAAGAGACGATTTCTTTCATCCAGAAGTTTCTCATAGCGGCTAAAGTAATCGAGATAGTTGCTTGTTAGTTTGGATAGCGAGGTGTCAAGATAACGTCTTCGAATCCGTGGTGAATCATTAAAAAAAAGCACATCTTTAGGCTCAAAGACTAAAACGTTAACAACATCTTTCAGTTCGCTGATTTTTTTCAGCGGAGTTCCGTTGAGAGAAATCTTCTTTCCGCTAGTTACAAAATCAATTTGGAGTGTTTTTTTAAATGGCCCGTCATCTGAAAGAATCGCCTTAATGCTTGCTCCATCTTCGCCCTCTTTAATCAATTCTTGATCGTTGCTAGTCCGAAAACTTCGGGCCAGTGATAGATACTGAATAGCTTCGACAATGTTGGTCTTGCCAGCTCCGTTTGGACCAACAATAATGTTTAGTCCAGAAGGGAATTCAAGAGTCAAATCATCATAATTGCGGAATTTATGAAGAGTTATAGTTTTAACGATCATCCGCTGTTATCACATAGCTTGAGGAATCAACTCTAACACTCATACCCGGAAATAATTTCCGACCACGGCGTGCATCAATAACTCCATCAACAAAAACAGAATGCCCCTGAAGGTAAGTTTTTGCCTCTCCACCGGTCGCAATCAGATTAACTTTTTTAAGCAGTTGACCGAGAGTAATATACTCGCCTTTAACCAAGACATTTTGCGTATTGTCAGCCATATTTTTTCCTCATTTCCCAACTGTTAATATTTTACCATTTTTCAACAAAAAAGGGAATATATAATATTCCCTTGGTAATCACCCCAACAAAATCAATTTTAAGGCTTAATACGTGCGAACTGGCGTGACGATTTGAATTTGCGAATCATCCTTATCGTTGCGAACACTAAACGGCTTCATTTCGCCTAAAAAGCCCAACATAACGTCTTGGCTCTTACAAGCCCGAACAGCACTGGCAACAAATGCAGCGTTAAATGATATTTCAAGTCTTTCACCGGTAAAATGGAAAGTTTCCAATTGTTCGGTCGCACTTCCGTTTTGGGCTGATTTGGTTGAAACTTGAACTCCATCCGTCTCGCTCATTGTTAATTTTACAACATTTTCGCGGTCGCTACTGCTGAGTAATGCCACACGATCCATCGCTTTAAGCAATTCTTCTGAATTGACTTCAAGGAAATAATTATAACTTCTCGGAATAATATTCTTGGTGGATGGATATTCACCCGCGATGAGACGAGAATTTACAACCGTTCCATTGAACGCAAACAAAATTTTTGTTTCTGAAATTGAAATAGTAACTTTTTCTTCATCCAAGCAAAGACGAGAAATTTCCGAAATAACTTTAGCCGGAATATTGGCGTTAAACTTAACTTCATCATCGATTGTTGCCTCTTTGTGTGCAAGTCGAGCGCTGTCCGTGGCTACAACCACCAATTTGTTGCCTTCGGTTGAAAAATTGACAGCAGTTAAGATTGGGCGTTGTTCCTTTTGCGAAGCCGCAAACGCGGTTTGATCTACAATCTCAGCTAATTTTTTGCCAGCCAAATTAAAAGTAACACCAGTAGGATCTAAATCAATGTCTGGATATTCTTCTGGTTTAATTGAATTTAAGCGGAAGTTAGATCTTCCGTCATTTATTTCAACAATGGTTTCGTCAATTACTTCTAAAGTAATTTCGTTACCATCAAGTCGTCTTGTTATTTCAAAAAGAATTTTAAAACTTACTAATGTTGCTCCTGGTTGGTAGTTACGAATAACTTCAGTGCTACCGATCATAAAGGGTATTACCGTCTTAATGGTAAGTTCATTATCCGTTCCGATAAGTCCCAATCCCTCATGGTTTAATTCCAATTTAACGTTACGCATAATGGGAATAGGATGTTTATCATTAATCGATTTTGAGATTACATTGAGTCCTTTTAAAAGTTGCTCGCGATTAATCGTCAGTTTCATTTATGTATTCCTCCTAAAGAAATAACAATAATAATAAGGGGTGTGAATTATGTGGAAAACTTACTTTTCTACCCGATATTTAATACTCTTATTTTACCATAAATAAGCATTGATTGATACAGTCTTTATTATATAAAGACTAGTTTTTTAGGCGCTTTTTTAATTCGTTAACAGCTAAAGAAAAATCGCTATTACTTTTCAACTGTTTCTCCACTTTTTCGATTGCGTTTATCACCGTCGAATGATCTTTTCCCCCAAACGATTGTCCAATCTTTTGAAAAGGGACATCAAGCAAGCTTCTGATCAAGTACATGGATATATGTCTAGCCATGGCAATTTGACTGGTTCGGCTACGGCCGATAAGTTGAGCTGGGGTTAGATTGTAGTAGTCAGCGACAGTGTTGATTACCTTGGTTTCACTCAACTTTGTTTTTGCATCGCTAACATTAATGAGCGATTGAACGGATTCTAAGGCGACATCCATTGTAATTTTGCTGGTTTCTTTAATGTTGATGATGTAAAAAAGAAGTCGATTTAAAGCTCCTTCCAACTCCCGAATGTTCGACGAAAATTTTTCAGCAAAAAAACGTATGACTTCAGGATCAAACCGATTAAGGTCTAAGCCGTTTGCCTCAATTTTCTTCTTTAGTATCTCTTGTGAGGTGTTTAAATCAGGCTGTGAAATATTAATTGCGAGTCCGCTACCAAAACGGGATACAAGCCGCGATTCAAGGCCTTTTAATTCGCTAGGATGGCGGTCACTTGTTAAGACAATTTGCTTATCGGAATTTACTAGGGCGTTAAAAATATGAAAAAACATTTCTTCGGTCTTGGTTTTATCAGCTAAAAACTGAATATCGTCAACAAGAAGAACATCAATTCCTTTGAAAAAATCCTTTAGCGTTTCAGACTCTTTATCCCCATGTACGTAGCGGATAAATTCATCGACAAAATCGTCGGTTGTTATATATAAAATTTTTAAAACGGGAGCATGTTCCCGAATATAATTTCCAATTGCATGTAAAAGATGAGTCTTTCCTAAGCCACTTTGGGAATAAATGAATAAAGGGTTAAACATTTTTCCCGGATTAGAAGCAATCATCAGTGCGGCTTGTGAGGCTTCAAGGTTAGATGGGCCAACGACAAAATTATCAAAGGTATATTTCGGATTAACATAAGAGTTCGAAAAAAAACTCGATTTTTCTTCAACGGGCTTTTCATTAATGGTAGGAATATCGTTTTCTTGAACAAATTTCAACTTAAAAGTCGATTGTGTAACTTCGGAAACCGATTCGTTAATCAAATCTAAATAACGAGTGCTTAGAAGATTTGCTGCTAGACCGCTGTTGACGACGATAAGCATTGCGTCGCCATCAATCCGATAAATATAACTCCCAGAAAAAAACGAGTCATAAATATGTCGGTCACTCAGTTTTGCCTGAATGTGGGATAAGATTCTTTCCCAAAGTTGGGCAATCTCACTGATTGATTTAACCATATACATACCTCTTTGTTTGCAGGTAAATTCTAACATATCCACAATAAGAAAAAGCATTCATTTGGCAATAGATTATTTTGTCCACAAAAATTCATGTAAAAATAGTAGTAAAAAAGCACTTTTCCACAGTTTCCACAAAATTTTGTTGTGGAAAACTTTGTGGAAAACTTTTGCACGGGGGATTTTGTGGTAAAATTTGTATTTTTCCCACAGTGTAAAATATTTTCCACATAGATAAAACGCAGGCCATTAAAAGAAAATTAAATGTTTTCCACCGGAAAACTTTTTTATTTCTTCCAGCTGTGGAAAAACAACTTTTATGTTTTATATCGTGGCTTTTTACCACGAAAATGTAACTTTTAGACAAAAAAACTCGAAAAATCCGCTAAAAATGTGAAAAACAAATAAGTATATGCATTTTATTTCTTTTTCCAGTGCTCACTAATAAAACTACTTCTACTGGAAAAAGCTTCATTTTCTTCAAAACGAATGGGGTTCTTCTTGTAGAAATCTTGGTGATATTCTTCCGCAGGATAAAAAACGCTGGCAGGAAGAATTTTTGTTACAATCAAATTTTTAAATAGATTCATATCTGACAAAGTTTTTTTTGACTTAATAGCGATTTCTTTTTGAATTTCGGAAGTATAGAAAATTGCTGATATGTAATTACTGCCTCGATCTTCAAATTGACCTCCAGCATCGGTTGGATCTATTTGTCGCCAAAAAACATCAAGAAGAGTTGAGTACGTAATTTGTTCATTATCGAAAGTGATTCTTACTGCTTCGACATGGCCAGTCTTCTTTGAACAGACTTCCTCGTAGGTAGGATTGGGGGTATGCCCTCCTGTATAGCCGGACTCTACTTTTATCACACCCTGGTAGCGATCGAAAGGCTTTACCATGCACCAAAAGCAACCTCCAGCAAAAATTGCGGTTTCAACCATAAAAATACCTCCTAAAAAGATATTAAAGTCAGTAATTGTTTGACTTTAGATATTATTACATAATATAATTGCTATCGCGTAATAGAAATAAAAATGTTTTATATCGCGGAGGAATATATATGAAAAGAACGTATCAACCTAGTATCATCCATCAACAAAGAGTTCATGGGTTTCGGGCACGGATGGCAACACCAAACGGCCGCAACGTCTTAGCACGTCGTCGGGCTAAAGGTCGGAAAGTACTTTCGGCTTAATGCACTTGTTTGCCACCTCTTATTTTTGAGGTGGCTTTTTTAAAAGGAGATGTCGATGATGAAGAAAAAAAATCGAATCAAAAGGAATCGTGACTTCGAAGAAATCATCGACCAGGGTATTACCCGCAAGAACAGTTGTTTTGTTGCGACAATCAAGTCAAATAAACTCGATTTTGTTCGAGTTGGAATTTCGGTTTCGAAGCGCCGTGGCAATGCCGTTAAAAGAAATCATATTCGTCGGCAGATTAGAAGCATTTGTGAACAGAAAATAGATTTTCATCAAAGTTATGATTTGATTATTGTCGTCCGTAAAGATTATGATCTTGAGAATTTCTTAGGAATGCAAGAACAACTATTGGCTCTTGTTGCGATACTTGAAAGGAACATTCATGGCAAAGAAGAAAAATAAAGTATTAAAAATTGCTGGTTTGGGATTATTTGTAACCATTTTTGCCGCTTCATGTACGGCTAATTTTTGTTCTCCCAAAGACCAAGCTTACATGCTTTACCAAAAAGACAGTGGAGTTGTTACTGTCAACGAAGACACTTCGCTTACTTTTGCAAGCGGAATGGAGACAATTTTAACTAACGCGGCTAAAGCAGGATATGCAATTCCTAGCGATCAATTTTTTGTGGAGCTTGATGCGAAAGTTATCGATTATGCTAAAGTGGTTTTCGCCGAGACTTATGGAGAAGAAACGGCCTTACCCAGTGATGATAGCGTGCTTTTAAAAGAATTTGGTTACGTTAAATTTCTTGGTTCTCAAAACAGTGATACTTTGTCCACAGACAAGTATCTTTTTGGAAACTGGAATTACTGGGTCAGTGAACTTTCCATTGAACTTGGTGTGAGCCAAGTACCGGATAGCGATTTTTCTTCCTACTATCAATCGCAACTTCAAAAAGAAATTTCATCTCAACGGGCATGTATTGCGCTTAAAGATGGCGAATATGGACCAACTGGTGAGAAAATCCCTGTTGAAGGAAAAACTTGGGGCGATGCTTTTAATGAAGGTATTGTCGAAGGATTATTAGTATATCCAGTTGCGGCCGCTGTTGAATTTTTCACCAATTTATTTGGTGCCAATGGTTGGGGCCAGGTTTGGGCAATTCTTATTGTGACGCTTATTGTTCGTGGCGTATTGATTGCTGCGACCTTTAAATCAACAATGGCCCAACAAAAAATGCAACTTCTTAAACCGGAAATTGATGCTTTACAGCAAAAATATCCAAACTCTAATACTAACCAATATGAAAAACAACAATTAGCAGCAGCGCAAATGGCGCTTTATAAAAAGAACGGGATTAATCCGTTTAGCCAAATTATTATTATGCTTTTCCAATTCCCAATATTCATTGCCGTTTGGGGAGCTATGACAGGAAGTGCGGTTTTGGCTTCCGATAGTGTCATGGGACTTAATCTTAATGCTTCACTAGGCACAGAGATGTTAAGAAACTTCTTTAGTTCTGGATGGTGGGTAGCGGTCTGTCTCTTCGTCCTAATGGCGGCGGCACAGTTTATTTCGATGAAACTACCGCAATGGATGACGGCAAGTAAGCAAAAGAAAATTACCCGTATGGGTAAGAATCCGGCTGAGAATAAGCAACAAAGTCAGATGAAAATGATGATGATGGTTATGTTCATCTTTATCATCTTTATGTCTTGGAGTTTGCCAGCCGCAATGGGAGTTTATTGGTTTGTTGGAGCGCTTATTTCCATTGTTCAAACCGTAATTACGCAGAAAGTGATGGCCAAGAAATAGTATGAAGACATTTAGTGCAAAAACAGTTGATGAGGCGATTAGCCTTGCGCTTCTTGATTTAGGTGGACAATCCGTTGAGGATATCATCTACGAAGTTATAGAAGAGAAGAAAGGACTATTTTCCAAAAAAGCGACTATTCGCGTTTATGAAGTCAGCGATGTAATCGAATTTGCCACCGGATATTTAAAAGACGTAATTGAATCTTTTGAAATTACGCCTACATTCACTCCAACCTTGAAGGATGATATTGTTCGAATTACGATTGATAGTAACCATAATTCAATTTTGATTGGTAAGAATGGCCGGACATTACAGGCATTAAATGAGTTAGTAAAACTTGCCACTTCAACCAAATTTAAAAAGCGGATTAGAATCCTCCTCGATATTAATGATTATAAGGATGGTAAATACCATAAAATTATATCAATTGCTAAACGTACAGCCCGTGAAGTTCAAAAGACACATACGGACGCAACCCTTGAAGCCATGCCTGCAGATGAAAGACGGATTGTGCATAATGCGCTGAGCAAGATGCCACATATTAAGACCGAATCAATTGGTAACGGGCATCATCGTCAGGTTATGGTCAAGTATATTGACTAATTTGTATTGGTGAACTAGTAAAGTAAAGAGGAGCCCTTGTCGGCTCCTTTTATGTTAAAATCATTTAGGGAGAAATAGAAATGCTAGATACCATTGTTGCTTTAGCAACAGCGCCGATAAAAAGTGCTTTAGGAGTTATTCGGCTTTCAGGACCGAACGCTTTTAGTTGCTTACAAAATGTTTTTAATTCGTCCACTCCGTTTTACCGGGAACGAAACGTTTGGCATGGATTTATTCACGATGATGAGAATCTGATTGATGAGGTTGTTGTTCTAACTTATGTATCACCAAAATCGTTTACAGGTGAAGACGTGGTGGAAATTATGTGCCATGGTTCACTTTTAATCGCCAATGAAATTATATCTTTGTTAATTAAGTATGGCGCGCGCATGGCCACGCGAGGAGAGTTTTCGAGTCGTGCCTTTATGAATGGCAAAATTGATTTAATCCAAGCGGAAGCGATAAATGATATGATCAATGCTACGACAAGTGAAGCTAAGAAGTTATCGCTTTTTTCGCTTCAGGGAGAGACTAGCGCTAAAATCAAGCCCCTAAAAAAATCAATCGCAGATTTGCTTGCGCTTATTGATGTTAATATTGATTATCCGGAATATACCGACATTGAAGAGGCTGGTAAAGATAAAATAGTCACGGATACTGAAACGATGCTTGCCATCACCAATGACTTAATTGAAGAGGGTCGCCAAGGGAAAATTATTCGCGAAGGAATTAAAGTGGCAATCATTGGAAAACCTAACGTGGGAAAATCATCACTTTTAAATGCTTTACTGCGTGAGGACAAAGCAATTGTAACCGATATTGCTGGAACAACACGGGATATTGTTGAAGGAGAAATTAATCTCCATGGAATCGCTCTTCATCTTTTTGACACAGCGGGTATTCACGATGCTCGTGATCTTGTTGAAAATCTCGGCATTGATAAAGCCAAAAAACTTATCGATGAAGTGGATTTGGTTCTTGTGTTGCTTGATGCGAGTAAAAATGTTGATGATGAAGACAAAAAGCTTCTTTTACTGGCTCAGGATAAAAAACATCTTATTATTTATAATAAGGGTGATCTCGTTAAAAATAAGGATGGCGATAAGCTTTACATTAGTGCGCTTCAAAAGGATACAAGCAGTCTTGAAAAGGCGATTCTTAATCTTTTTGCTATCGATGAAACATCTTATGCGCGGCCTTCGCTTAATAACGCTCGACAATTAGGATTATTAAGAAAGGTGGCTCTTGATCTAAAGCAGGCGCAAGGTGATGCTCAAAATGGATTACCTCTAGATATAGTTGCCGTTTCACTTCAAAACGCTTATCAAACGGTGTGTGAAATTTTAGGCGAGAATATTCAACCAGATTTTACTGATGAAATTTTTGCTCGCTTTTGTTTGGGGAAATAAAAATGTACATTGATACTCATTGTCATCTTAATGACGAAGCCTTCATTAATAAGGAAGAAGAATATTTAAACAAAGCTCATCAGGCGGGAGTTGATATTGTTTTTGTTGTCGGATGGGATTTAAAAAGTTCTATTCGCGCGGTTGAATTAGCCAATAGGTTTAACGGTGTCTATGCCATTATCGGGCTACATCCTGAGAACATTGATTCTTATTCAAATGATCTATGGGACCAGATAAGAAAACTACAGAAGGAAAATCGTAAAGTTATTGCTATCGGAGAGATTGGACTCGATTTTCATTGGACCAAAGATTTAGATATTCATCGGCGACAAGAGGAAATATTTATTCAGCAAATTGCGTTAGCTAATGAGTTAAAACTGCCAATTTCTGTTCATAGTCGGGATGCAAGTGCGAGAACGCTGGCTATTTTAAAGGAGCACCCCCCAGTGTTTAAAGGTGTAATGCACTGTTACTCTGGCTCCTTAGAAATGGCAAAGGAGTTTATTAAATTAGGAATGGACATATCTTTTGCTGGACCGGTTACTTTTAAAAACGCTCACGAACCCAAGGAAGTTGCCGCCAACATTCCAAGTGAGACTTTGCTGGTAGAAACCGATGCGCCGTATTTAGCGCCTCAACCATTTAGAGGCACGACCAATGAATCGAAAAATATTCCCTTTATTGTTAGGGAGATTGCCCAACTTCGAAATTTGAGCAACAAGGAAATAGAACAGATAGTTATGGACAACGTGACAAGACTGTTTCATGTGAAACAAAATGGATAATTATGAAGGTTGTGTGTTTGTGGTGGAAGGAACCACAGATGTCAATTTTTTACGGAGTTTCATCAGCAGTGAGTTCGTTATTACTAATGGCAGCGAGGTTTCACGGGAAACTATCGAGTATTTAAAAGTGGCTTCAAAGCTGAAAAAAATAATTGTTATGACAGATCCAGATGCCCCAGGATTAAGAATTAGAAGCATTATTGAAAATGCCATTCCCAATGTCTCACATGCCTATGTCGAACGGAAGCAATGTATTGGGAAACATAAGTTAGGTATTGCGGAAAGTAATCGCCAAGCAATTCAAGAGGCACTAAAAAATATAGTTCCTTCCAAAGCGATTAAGCGTGGCAATTTGACTAATGGCGAGTTGATTTCTTTGGGTCTATTAGCGGGTAAGGAAGCCAAAATTAAACGCGACCATATTTCTCAGATACTTCATCTAGGGGTACCAAACGGAAAGACCTTTCTTTATCGTCTTAATTCGCTAGGAATTACCTATGATGAACTAAAGAGAATGGTTGAGGAGAGCAATATATGCAAGTAGCTAAAAAAGAGACTGTGATTAATCTTCTATCTACGTTAATGATCCGCCCGCTTAAGCGTTATGGGCAAAATTTTCTTATTGATGAAGAAGTGGCGGAAAATATAGTTGAGCAATTAGGCCTAACTCCACAGGACAACGTCCTCGAAATTGGCCCGGGATTAGGAGCCTTAACGCATTATCTAGTGAGCAGTTCTGTTAAACGGGTGGAATTGATAGAAATTGATCGTACAACGGCTAATTATTTAGCTTCCACCTACGAAAAAGATGCTCGAGTTAAAGTTAGTACGATGAATATTTTGCGATACGATTTTTCTTTATTAGCCGAGCCAACGAAGATTATTGGCAATTTACCTTATTATATTACGACCCCAATTCTAGAAGAATTAATGAAAGCTGGTCCCTCCCTTAAAGGATTTGTGGTGATGGTTCAAAGTGAGGTTATCGATCGACTGTTAGCTTCGGTTAAAAGCAAAGACTATGGGCCACTGCCGATTATGATTGCCTTGTTTGGTGAAGGAAAAAGAGCTTTCAAAGTTGGACCAAATAAATTCTTTCCGCAACCGCATGTAGGTTCAGCCGTATTCGCATATTCGTTTACCCGAAACAGGGAAAGAAAATACCTTCAGGACTTTTTTCGGTTTTTAAAACAATTATTCAATAATCGCCGTAAAACTATTTATAATAACCTTTATGGTTATCTTCACGATGAAGAAAGAACGAAAAATGTTCTTATGGAAAATGGTCTTGGCTTGCAATTACGGCCGGAAGCTATTACTCCACAGCAATGGGAAAAACTATTCAACACTATTCGTGAATTATAAATTGAATGGAATAACTACTTGATATAAAATATCTACTTAGAAGAGGAACTAATAATGATTGTCAAGGCCCCGGCCAAAATCAATGTATATTTGGACGTAATTAACAAACGAGACGATGGATATCATGACTTAGAATCGGTTATGTTACCTTTAGAGTTACACGACTCATTAGAAATTATTCAAATACCCGCAAATAACGATGATTTAATTACATGTGATGATTTTTCTTTGAGTGTTAGCGAATATAATTTAGCGGCTAGAGCCTTGAAGGCAATGCGCGATAAATATAATTTTAAAGCTAAATTTAGAATTAAAATTCATAAATCTATTCCTATGTCGGCCTGGACTTGGCGGTGGATCTAGCGATGCAGCAGCGGTTATTTTAGGAGTCTCAAACATGCTAAAGCTTCATCGCCCGATAGAGGAATTGGTCGATTTAGCCAAGAAACTCGGTGCAGATATACCATTTTTCCTTTTCGAACAGCCGGCCTATGTCGAAGGCATTGGCGAAGAGGTGACACCGATAAAGGTTGCTAAACGCTATGACGTGTTAATTGTTAAGCCCGAAGCCGGTTTGTCTACTAAAGAGGTCTTTGGTGCTTACGATAGTGAAGAGCCAGTGCACTCCAAACCAGACAACATACTTTTGGCTTTAACCAAAGGTGATGATGAACTTCTTTCCGCTAACTTATTTAACGCTTTAGAACAACCAGCCTTTCGCCTTTTACCGATTGTAAAAGAAATTAAGAATGAATTAAAAGTCATGGGATTAGACAAAGTTATGATGAGCGGTTCAGGTTCAGTCGTCTATGCTTTGAGCGATAATCACCATCTCTTGACCCATGTAGCGGCAAAAATGGAAAAGAAGGGACACCTTGTTATCTTAACCGCGACTAAAGGGCCAAAAAAGTAAATTATTAATGTCGTTTCGTTTATAATGTAAACATGGAGGAAGCCATTTATGAAAATCAATGCTGTTATTTTGGCAGCCGGTAAAGGCACACGGATGAAGTCGTTAGATCCGGAGCATTCAAAAGTATCTTATCCCATTCTTGGAGTACCACTGGTTCGCTATGTGGTAAATGCTGTTCGACCCCTGGTGAATGGAAAAATATATACAATCGTCGGTTATGGGGGCGATGCCACCAAAGCTATCGTAGAAGATTTAACTGGTATTGTTTGGCAAAGGGAACAAAAAGGAACGGGGCATGCCGTTTTGCAAGCCTCACCCTTTCTTAAGGATGAAGATGGTGTCACTTTAGTTTTATGTGGCGATACACCCCTACTTACCACCGCTACCTTGGAGAACCTCATCCAAGATTTTGAAAAGAAAGGCCATGACGCAACGGTTATGACCTGCGTAGTGGACAATCCTTTTGGTTACGGAAGAATTATCCGCAATGAAAAAAATCTAGTGGAAGGGATTGTCGAACAACGGGATGCTACTGACGATCAACGAAAAATTCGGGAAGTTAACACAGGGGTTTATGCCTTTGATAACCGGAAGCTTTTTCAAGAATTAGATAATTTAACTGCCGATAATGCACAGGGAGAATTATATTTAGGTGATGTATTAACTCTTTTTCGTAAGAAGGGCTATGTCATCGGAGCTTCAATTTTAGAGGACCAAAAAGAAATGCTGGGCATTAACGATCGAGTTCAGCTAGCAGAGGCCGCCAAGGTAATGAAATTGAGAATAAACCGTAAGTTGATGTTAAGCGGCGTTACCATTGAAGATCCAGATAACACTTATATTGGACCCAATGTTACCATTGGTCAGGATACGATTATTCGTCCCAACACGACAATACTCGGTTATTCAACTATTGGACCAGTCAATAAAATTGGACCTGCGACGTATCTTGAAAATGTCACGGTTGGAGAGGGCAATAGTATTGTCTCTTCCTATATTACCGATACATCAATGGTAAACAAAAATGAAGTCGGCCCATATAGTAAAATTAGATCCCATACGCAGATCGGTTCCAACACACGCATCGGGAACTTTGTCGAGTTAAAGAATGCGGTAATTCATGATGGGGTTAAAGCGGCGCATCTTAGTTATCTTGGTGATACATCAATTGGAGACAATACCAATGTGGGATGTGGAACGATAACCGCTAACTATGATGGGAAAAAACAAATTTCATACCGAAATAGGCAAAGATGTCTTCTTGGGCTCAGGAACAATTCTTGTAGCTCCCATTGAAGTCGGTGATCGTTCAATCACAGCCGCAGGTTCGACAATTAACGAACCAGTAATTGAGGATGAATTAAGTATTGCTCGCGCGCGTCAGATTCATAAACCCGGATACGCGAAGAAGTATCATAAGAAAGACTAATAGGCCATATTTATGGCCTATTTTTTATAGAAAGGAAATTAAAAAATGCCCCAAGATTTTCGCGGCCACAATGTTTATGTTGATAAAAGCCTAGTTGGATATGTTGACCATGAAGGTGGCATATACATGCTTGGCAAACTTGTCGCAACTATTGATGATGAAGGCTATATCTACTTAAAAGGGAAAAATGTCGGTTATATTCAAGATGAAATGGATATCTTTCTAGGCGATGTTCACGCTGGAGAAATCAATGCGCGACGTGATTTAGTATTTGATGGTAAAACGATAGACAAGTTAATTATGTAGAGACAGTCAAATAAAAAAAGGTCACTGAGGAAAAACCTCGTGACCTTTTTATTTAGACTAACAATGAACTATTTACTAGCCTTAGCCCGCTCTTCTTTAATCGCGGCTTGCGCTGCAGATAAACGAGCAGTTGGAACCCGGTAAGGTGAGCAGGAGACATAGTCTAATCCCGCATTGTGGAAGAATTCCACGGAGTCAGGATTACCGCCATGTTCACCACAGACGCCAACGTGGAGTTCAGGATTGGCCGCCCGACCTTCGGAGGTAGCAAGTTTAACTAACCGGCCAACACCTTCTTGGTCAATAGTGGCAAATGGATCTTGTTCAAGGATCTTATTAGCATAGTAGTCAGGTAGGAATTTGGTAGCATCGTCACGGCTGAAGCCAAAGGTCATTTGGGTTAAGTCGTTGGTGCCGAAACTGAAGAATTCAGCTTCTTTTCCAAGGGAACCAGCCGTAATGGCGGCTCTTGGAATTTCAATCATGGTACCAACATGATATTTCATCTTACTGCCGGCTTTTGCGATAATCGCATCAGCGGTTTCAGTAATGATGCTCTTAACGAAACGGAATTCCTTAATACCAAAGGTTAATGGAATCATAATTTCCGGTTCGATATCTTTTCCTAAATCTTTGCTTGCTTGTAAGGCCGCTTCAATAATCGCGGTTGCTTGCATGCGACCGATTTCAGGATAGGTAACATCAAGACGGCATCCACGATGTCCCATCATTGGGTTAAATTCGTGGAGGTACTCAATCCGCTCTTTAATATGTTTAACTGTGGTATTGAGAGCTTTGGCCAATTCTTCAATCTTCTCTTCCTCTTGAGGTAAGAATTCATGAAGTGGTGGATCAAGTAGACGGATATTAACATTAAGTCCGCCCATTGCCATATATAGTTGATAGAAGTCATCGCGTTGGAAAGGAAGAAGTTCATTTAAGGCCGCTTCTCTTACCTTCACATCTTCTGATAGAATCATCTTCCGCATAAAGAAGATACGATTGGTATCGAAGAACATGTGTTCAGTCCGGCAAAGACCAATACCTTGAGCGCCGAAGACAAGAGCTTGCTTGGCATCACGAGGAGTATCAGCATTAGTCCGAACTTTTAACCGCCGGTATTTATCAGCATAGCCCATAATCCGGCCGAAGAAACCACTGCTTAAATCGGCAGGAACGAGTTTAATTAATCCAGAATAAACACTACCAGTAGTGCCATCCACAGAAATAATATCGTTTTCGCCATAGACTTTTCCGCCTAAGGTCAATGTTTTCTCTTCTTCATTGATGACAGCAGCTGAGCAACCAACAACGCAGGTCTTACCCATACCACGAGCCACAACCGCCGCGTGAGAAGTCATACCACCACGCATGGTAAGAATAGCTTCAGAACTATTCATACCGACGATGTCTTCCGGTGAAGTTTCTGCCCGAACAAGGACAACTTTCTCACCTAAAGCATGACGCTTTTCAGCATCTTCAGCGGTAAAGGCAAGTTTGCCCGAGCCAGCACCTGGAGAGGCAGGTAAGCCAACACCGATTGGGGTTAATTTCTTGAGTTCGGCTGGATCAAATGAAGGGTGAAGTAAGGTATCAAGCGTCCGTGGGTCAATCCGAAGCACAGCTTCCTTTTCATCAATTAAACCTTCATCAATTAAATCGCAAGCAATTTTTAAAGCCGCATTAGCCGTCCGTTTGCCATTACGTGTTTGTAAGAAGTAAAGTTTTCCTTCTTCAACGGTGAACTCCATATCTTGCATGTCTTTGTAATGACCTTCCATCGTGGTAATAACCTTGATGAATTCTTCATATACTTTCGGCATTCTCTTTTGAAGTTCTTCAATGTGTAACGGAGTACGAATACCAGCAACGACATCTTCTCCCTGAGCGTTCGGTAAGTATTCAGCATAAATCTTCTTTTCACCAGTCGATGGTGAACGGGAAAAGGCCACGCCAGTACCAGAGGTTTCACCCTTGTTACCAAAGGCCATGGATTGAACATTAACGGCGGTTCCCCAGTCATAGGGAATATTGTTCATCTTCCGATAGACGTTAGCTCTGGGGTTATCCCAACTCCGGAAGACAGCAGTGACCGCTTCGGTAAGTTGAACTTTTGGATCGGAAGGGAATTCCTCACCAAAGACACCCTTGTAATATTCTTTATATCTCTTAACTAATCCCTTTAACTCTTCAGAAGTGACTTCAGTATCAAGTTTGTAACCTTTTTCTTCCTTGAGTTTTTCAAGCATCTTGTCCATCTCGGTTCTTGGATGTCCCTTAGCAATGTTGGTGAACATCAAAATAAACCGCCGGTAGCAATCAAGAGCAAATCTTTCATTTCCCGTTTCGCGCGCAAGAGCGGCAGCGGTAACGTCGTTTAAGCCAAGATTAAGAATTGTATCCATCATACCAGGCATCGAAACCCGAGCGCCGGAACGAACGGAAACTAATAAAGGATTATGGTCACCGCCAAAATTTTTGCCGGTTTCCTTCTCGACATCTTTGACAGCGGCAAACACTTGGTCAATGATGAATTGTGGTAATTTCTTTCCACTTTCGTAATAGAGCGTGCAAGCATCGGTTGTAATTGTGAATCCTTGCGGAATCGGAACCCCAATATGGGTCATTTCAGCCAAGCCAGCACCCTTACCACCAAGAAGCTCTTTGCCTAAGCCATAAGCATCTTGAAAATGGTAAACATACTTCTTTTCTGCCATTTTTATTCCTCCTGAAATATTTCGTGTGTGAATGGTTTTACACACTCGCGACTATAATAATATCATAGATATTATATTTTTTGGTAGAAAAAAGGCTTAATAACGACAAAAAGATACCGTTTTGCCCCTGTAGGAGAAAGGCAAGCGTAAATAATCAAATAATTAGATTAGTTTTTACTTATTTATGATAAAGATTGCTCTTTTTGTGAAATTGTTGATGCTTTTTTAATATCAAATAAAACTTTTGAAAATAAACAATTTATACACTATTGTCTATGTGTCAAAATAGAGTAATATATTAGCGAAAGAAATACAAAATTAAATTTATGAAAAAAACGGATATTGTTTATGCGACACCATCGCAAGTAAAGGTGGTTCCTCACTTTGATTTGATGAGCCATCCCCGCCGTTGCCCATGGTATCTTTTACCGGTTGAATGGTTATTAGCTTTGCCGGAAGCTATCCATATTGTTAGAAAAATTCATAAAGTGAATATGGAACAGTTTAAATCGCCTTATTTAATACTAGGCAATCACAATAGCTTCTTTGATTTTAAAGTGTTGACTAAAGCAATTTTTCCTCATCCATCAACCTATGTTGTTGCCATCGATGGCTTCATTGGTTTGGAAAAACTAATGCGCAAGGTTGGATGCTTTGGCAAACGAAAGTTCGTTAATGATATTGTTCTTGTTCGTCATATTGCTTATTCATTAAAAAAGTTAGGTGTTAACTGCACAATTTATCCGGAAGCTCGTTACTCCTTAGTTGGAACCACGGCGATACTTCCAGAATCGTTAGGAAAGATGATTAAAATGCTCAAAATGCCAGTTGTAACATTAATAACAAATGGCAACCATCTTCGCCAACCACTTTGGAATCAAAGTCATAAACGCAAACTAAAAACAGAAGCTACCATGACGGGACTTTTCTCGTTAGAGCAAATTGAAAAAATGAGTGTTGATGAGATTAATGCCAAACTTAAGGAAGCCTTTTTCTATGACGATTTTGCTTATCAAAAAGCAAATAAGATTTCTATCACTGATCCTCATCGGGCGGAAGGACTCGAGCATGTGCTTTATAGATGTCCAACCTGTGGGGCAGAATTTATGATGGAAAGCGATCATGATCGGCTATGGTGTAACCATTGCCACAAAGAATATATTATGAGTGAATATGGCGAACTTCTTGCCGTCGATGGGGCAAATACTTTCACACACATACCTGATTGGTATGAGTGGGAACGAGAGATGGTTCGTCAAGAGATAATTAAAGGAAAATACTATATTGATATTCCGGTTGTCATTGATAGTTTACCCAGTGCTAATGGCTTTTATCGCTTTGGCGAAGGCAGGCTAACGCATGGCGAGGATGGATTTGTGCTCTCGGGGAATTTTCGTGGAGAGCCTTTTGTATTTAGACGGCGAGTCGCGGACAACTATTCAGTTCATATTGAATATAACTATGCCAATAAAGGAAATTTTGTCAGCATATCCGATAATGATGATACTTACTATCTTTTTCCCCAGGTTACGCCAGATATCGTAACCAAAATTCATTTTGCGGTTGAAGAGTTGCATAAAATATATCAGGTGCAAGAAAAAACGGACGAAAAATAATAGATTATCCGCTAAAAGGAGCAAACAATGCTAAAATAAAGCCGAGGTAGTTTTGTTATGGAAAAAAATAATCCTTTAGCCTTAGTTATTGACTTTGGAACGCAGAGTGTCCGAGCAGTTATTTTTGATCAAGCGGGAAAGACTCTAGCTATGGAGAAATCCCCTTATGGACAACCATATTTTTCATCGGCTCCTGGATATGCTGAACAGGACCCAACTTTCTATTGGGAACATATGAAGAAAGCCACTCTTGCTTTGAGTGAAAATCAACCCGAATTGCTTAAGCGGGTGGTAACGTTTTCGATAACCGCCTTTCGGGATACGCCGGTTTTTCTCGATGAGAAGTGTGAAGTAGTGCGCCCTTCAATTCTTTGGCTTGATCAACGTCAAGCTGAGTTGAAGAAGAAACTCTCATGGCCGCGGCGGTTTTTATTTTGGCTAGTTGGCATGAAAGAAACAATTCGTCTGAACATGAAGAGGACGCCAGCCATATGGCTACAGGAGAATGAACCGGAGAATTGGGCCCGTATACATCACTATGTAGCCCTATCTACCTACCTAACTTATAAGTTGTCGGGAAGATTAGTAGATAGCCCGGCTAACTATACTGGACATTATCCGATACATTTTAAAAAGCGGAAATTTTATCAGGACAATGCATTAAAAGGGCAAATTTTTCGTATTCCTCATCGTTTGCTACCCGAGTTGGTTCCTATTGGCTCATTAATAGGCAAGATTAGCCCGGAAGTAAGCAAAGACACCGGCATTCCCGCAGGACTTGAATTTTATGCTACAGGAACCGATAAAGGAGCGGAAACCATCGGCACTGGTTGCACAATGAAAGATATGGCCTCCATCTCTTATGGAACAGCCTCAACCATTGAAGTAAATAATCCTAAATATATTGAGCCGGAGCCATTTCTACCAGATTACCCAGCGCCAATTCCGGGATTCTATCAAATGGAAGTTCAAATATATCGCGGATATTGGATGATCGGCTGGTATATGAAAGAGTTTGCGGGGGCGGAAACCGCGGAAGCGGAAATCGAGCATCTAGCAGTAGAAGAAGTGTTAAATCGCAAGATGTTAGCTATTCCTCCCGGCAGCGAAGGATTGATTCTTCAACCTTATTGGGGCCCAGGATTAAGAAGACCAGAAGCGCGAGGAGCCATTATTGGTTTTAGCGATGTCCATACGCGGGTGCATATGTATCGGGCGATTGTCGAGGGCATTGCCTTTGCTTTACGCGACGGACTTGAAGGAATTGAAAAACGGCAACATCATAAGGTTAAAGAAATTCGCGTTTCCGGCGGCGGCTCACAAAGCGATGCCATATGTCAAATTACCGCAGATATTTTTGGCATTCCAGTCTCAAGAATCCAAACTTATGAAACGGCATCATTGGGAACAGCTATGGCGGCTTTTATTGCGCACGGTGATTTCAATAGTTATGAGGAAGCAATAAAGTCGATGGTTCACCCGACTGATCGCTTTGAGCCAAATATGAAGAATCATGAACAATATGAGTATCTATATAACAAAGTCTATCGCAAAGTTTATCCGCGACTTGGTGATTTATATAAGAGATTAAGGGAGTATAGCAATGTCTATCCAGTGGCTAGATCCTAAGCGTTCTTTGGTTGCGGTTTCTAATTCAATCTTAAAAAGATTCAATCAACCGCAATTTAACGACTCACTTATAGATTTGGATACCATCCTTGCCCAACATAAAAAAGTGGTTTTTATTCTTTTGGACGGATTAGGAAAATCGATAATTGATCTTAATGTTAATAAGCGAAAGTCTATTTTTACTCATAATGATATTATCGGAATTACTTCGGTTTATCCACCAACGACGGTTGCGGCAACAAACGCTTTTTTATCTGGTCGCTTTCCGTCAGAAACGGGGTGGTTAGGCTGGACACAATATTTTGCGGAAGACAATCGGGCTTTGAATGTCTTTCAAAACTATGATCCATGGGAGAATAGACAAATTTTAGGTGAAAACATTATGAGCAAACGCTATGGGTACCAAAATGTTTTTTCGATTGTTAAAGCGAATTGCCCAGAGGTTGACGTTGAGGAAATTTGGCCATCTTTTCGACCCAATGGAGCTAAAAACATCTTTTCTTTCACTCGAAAGATTAGTCGAGCAATTAAAAACAAAGAGCAATCTTTGGTTTATGCTTATTGGATAGAACCCGATCATACAATTCATATGGATGGGGTTTCGGGAAAAAAGACAAAAAGAGTTATTCGAAGAATTGATTTTTTTCTTCGAAACTTAACCAGGCACAATAAAGACACACTTTTTGTATTAATGGCCGATCATGGACTGACCGATGTTCACTTCTTTGATATTCAAGAACATGAAGACTTTTTTTCTACTTTAAAGCGTCCGTTTGCGCTAGAATCACGAACAGCCACTTTCTTTGTTAAAGATCATCACGAAGAAGAGTTTGTGCGTTTATTTAAAAAATATTATGGTCAATATTTTCTTTTAAAAAGCAAAAGTGAAGTTCTTCAGGAAAATATTTTTGGGCCGAAGCCGATGAAAAAGGATATTCAAGATTTTTTAGGGGAGTATGTTGCGCTTGCGACGGATAAATATGGTTTCTATTATAGTTCATTAAAGGAAAAGCCTTTTATGAAAGCTCATCATGCGGGCTTATTAAGTGAAGAAATGGATATAAATTTAACCTTAGTCAATAAGTAATTACTACTTTTCTTTTGGAAGACACCAATTAATGACAAGGAGTAATGGTAAGAAAGACAAAAGTGCCAACGTCGAATAAACGGCAAGATGATTGTAATAAATAGAGTCATTATTGACCCAATATAGAATAATAGTGACCAACGAATAGAGAGCATAACCATAATAAAAAAAGTTTACTATTAAAGCCGGTAGTGTAATTTCATTAGTTGGTTGACGATAATAAACCAGCATTTTACTTAAACGATAGTTTTTAATCATTTTGACCTTGCGGCGATGTTTCTTTAATTCGCGATCAAAAATAATAATTGCAAAGGCAACGATTAAAATAACAGCAATATAAAATAACGTAACATCAATAGCATTTTTCATACACAAGTATTATAGATTACTTTCTCTAACATATATAAATAATATTATTCATACCAATCGTTTGTAATTTGCTTTTTGTAGTTCTTATAAAAACAATAATGCCGTCTTTAATTGAAAAAAAGTTTGGACTAAGATAAAATATGGATGTTTGATGAACAGGCTTAGTAATCTTTGAATCAATTAAAGCGAATGACGGATAGTGTAAGCGTCAGTTGAGAAGGGATGAATTCCACCTGCGAGAACGAGATTAATCTCTCCGCGGCTAGCGTTATTAGCAATATGAGATATCGGTGAATATATTCATTGATAATTTAGGTGGTACCACGTTAAATACGTCCTTTATGGACGTTTTTTTATTGAAAGGAAAAAACATATGTTAGATATCAATTTAATTCGTGAAAACGGAGACCATATTAAAGAACTTTTGGCACGTAAAGGATGGGAAGTTGATTTTACGCCACTCCTTAACGATGACAAAAAACGGAAAGAACTTCTTTTGGAAGTAGAGGCTAATAAAGCTGAACAAAACAAGCTTTCTGCTTCGATTCCTCAAGTAAAAAAAGCCGGAGGCGATATAAACGCTATTTTTGAAAAGGTTAAGGCGCTTAAAAAAGCTAACGAAGATAAAGAAAACTCTTTAAAGGACATTGAGGAGCGAATTCAAAAGTTTATCGAAGTTCTCCCCAATACGCCAGACGAAGATCTCCTTCCTGGGGAAAAGAAAATAATCGGGTTATTAAAACTTTCGGCACTAAACCGGAGTTTGGTTTCAAAATGAAAGACCATGTTGAATTATGTGAGTCGCTTGGACTTATCGATTATAAACGAGGAGCGAAAATAAGCGGTTCTGGCACATGGGTCTATACGGGGATAGGGGCCCAACTGGAATGGGCACTCTTGAATTTTTTCGTCAGTGAACATTTAAAGGATGGCTATACGATGATTTTGCCGCCCCACCTATTAAACTATGAATCGGGATATACGGCAGGACAGTTCCCCAAGTTTTCTAACGAGGTGTTTTGGCTTGATGGAATAGAGCCCCATCGGTTTATGCTTCCAACTGCTGAAACGGCCCTGGTTAATCTGCACCGCAATGAAATTCTTTCGGAGAATGAATTACCCAAAAAATATTTTGCTTACACCCCCTGCTATCGTTTGGAGGCAGGCAGTTATCGCACAGAGGAGCGGGGGATGATTAGAGGCTATCAGTTTAATAAAGTTGAGATGGTTCAGTACACAACCGAAGAGGGTAGTGACGTCGCATTTGAGGAGTTAGTCAATAAAGCTACTAGTCTCGTTAATAAGTTAGGCCTGCACTTTCAAATTAGTAAATTAGCTGCCGGCGATTGCTCGCACTCGATGGCTCGGACCTATGATGTTGAAGTTTGGATTCCTTCCATGGGTATTTATAAGGAAGTTAGTAGTGCCTCTAATGGTCGTGACTATCAAGCCCGCAGAGGCATGATTCGATATCGGGATCAAAAGAGTGGCAAAACAAAGTATTGTCATACGCTCAATGCCAGTGGCTTAGCTACTAGTCGACTAATCCCGGCAATTGTTGAGCAATTTCAAACAGAAGATGGAAGTGTGATTGTTCCAGAAGTGCTTCGGCCTTTTATGGGTGGTATTTCCATAATCAAATCGAAAGATCACAAGTAATTAAATACAAAGGAAGATGGAGTTGATGCATCTTCCTTTTTTAGTAATAAAAAATAGTTTTATAAGCCATTAAATTACACGATAAATTTAGCTAAAAAAGCAATATTTGCATGGCTATTTTTTTATCAATTCTATTACATAAAATTAGCCTTTTTATTACATAGAAGTTGTTTTTTTTTTTTTTTTTGTATGGTTGTCTATGTGAAGAATAAATCATATAAGAAAGGAGAGAAAGATGGCAATAGCGGCATTGGTTTTAGGTATATTAGCAGTTGCGTTTGGATGGGTTCCATATTTTGGCGGCATAATGGGACTATTAGCGACAATATTTGGCGCAGTATGTATAAAAAAAAGAATTAAACTCGGGATGGCAATCACGGGCTTAGTTTGTGGGATTATCGCCTTAACTTGGAATGTGGTAGTTATAGTTGCACTAATTGAAGCGGCAAGAACATTGGGGTTATAGAATATTAATGAATTGATAAATTAGACAATTACTTATCTACATAGACTAAATTACTAAACATTGTTATAATTACTTCGCCATCGCGATGGAAAACTTTCGAACCAGGTCAGGACGGGAACGTAGCAGCCTTAAGATCGGGTTTCATGTGCGGTGGTTTTATTTTTCAAACAAAGGAGCAATATATGACGAGAACACCAGAGTTTTTTATGCGCGCAGCCCTAAAAGAAGCCGCAAAAGCCGAACTTATGGATGAAGTACCGGTTGGAGCGGTGGTCGTTCTTGATAATAAAATAATTGCTCGTGGACATAATTTAAGAGAGAAAAGCCAGGATGTGAGCGCACACGCAGAAATTATTGCCCTACGAAAGGCAAATAAAAAAGTTCATTCCTGGCGTCTTGAAAATGCTGATATATATGTGACTATTGAGCCATGTGCTATGTGCGCGGGCGCCATCCTTTGGTCGCGAATTCGTCATGTTTATTTTGGAGCAAAAGAGCCGAAGGGCGGCGCCCTAGTCTCTTCCACTCATCTATATGAAGTTTCGGGAATTAACCATCGCCCCGAGGTGACGGGGGGACTGCTCGAGGATGAGTGTAGCGCTATCATTAGTGGTTATTTCCAAAAAAAACGCAAAAAAATGTAAATTAAAAGCTTTTCTAATATAATTCTAATTGGGACGGAAAACTTCAATAAATATAATTTTTTTGTATTTATTTGTATTTTATTTTGAATCGCTTATAATTAAGCGAACAATATGTTTCTTTTCTAGGAGGAAATAGAATGTTACAGTTAAAAAATATCGTTAAAGACTATTATGTTGATAAGCGCCCACTACATGTTTTAAAGGATGTATCTTTGTCCTTTCCCAAACAGCAATTTGCTTCTATTCTTGGTCCTTCTGGCTGTGGCAAAACCACAATGTTAAATATCATTGGCGGACTTGACCATTACACGGATGGCGATCTGGTCATTGATGGAAAATCCACTAAGGATTTCAATGATGAAGATTGGGATGCTTACCGCAACCGGCGGATCGGTTTTGTTTTTCAATCCTACAATTTAATATCGCATTTAAATGTCGTGGAAAATGTTGAAATGGCGATGCAATTAGCAGGAGTAAGTGCCAGTGAACGCCATGAAAGAGCCCTCCAAGCTTTAAAAGAAGTAGGTCCTTGAAAGCGAATCTCATAAACGGGTCAACCAGTTGTCAGGTGGACAAATGCAAAGAGTGGCGATTGCTCGGTCTTTGGTAAATAACCCCGATATTATCTTAGCCGATGAACCGACTGGAGCCTTAGACACTAAAACCAGTCGTTTAGTGATGGACATTTTAAGAGAAATATCCAAGTCCCGCCTTGTAATTATGGTTACGCATAATGAAAAAATAGCTAAAGAATATAGCAACAGAATTATTCGGATGTTGGATGGAGTAATCACCGACGATAGTAAACCCGAGATAGAGAATGAAGTTGCGACCGGTAAAGAAAAGAATAAGCGGACTTCAATGTCTTTTTATAGTGCCCTGAAGAGTTCATGGAAGAACATCAGAACCAAAAAGGGAAGAACCATTATGACTTCGGTTGCGGCTTCGTTTGGCATAATCGGCGTCGCTTTAGTTCTTTCAGTAAGTAACGGATTTCAAAACTATGTTAATCGGGTGGAATCGGGGACTCTTTCCGTCTATCCATTAGGAATATACACGAATGCGATGATTATCAATACCAGTTTTGATCGGAGTACGCCCAATCCTTTTCCTTCGGATGAAGAAGTTATCGTCAAAGATGATACCAATCAAGTATCACCAGCGATTACCATTAAGCGCAACATCATCACAACCGACTTAATTAACTATATCAATTCAGATATTTTGGATCCGGGTTACGCTTCTAGTGTGATTAAGAATTACCAAGTAGATTTTCATCTTACAACGGAAGATCCAGATGGGGATGTTATTGCGGCGGGAAATACGAGTCTTTCAGATTTGTCCGCGGTCCCAGCTGGGAGTTTCCATGAACTTTTGGGGGATGAAAACTTTGTTCGGGAGTACTATGAGCCAATCGGTAACGAATCACGCTATCCAACCGCTAAAAATGAAGTGGTTTTAATTATCGATAAGTATAACCAAATTAACAAATCTACACTTGTAAAATTAGGAATTATCAGCGAGGAACAAGACCTTGAAAAAATTGATTTTACCGATTTAATTGGCAAGAAATATAAAGTTTTTACCAATGATGAATATTACACCAAGAAAGATTCGGTGAGCGCAAGCGACACTTATACCGGACAGAATAAAGAAATAACCCAGTATGGGGCTCCAACAAGCACACAACTAGCAACGCTTTATAACGATGATAGTAGTGGATTGGACTTGTCCATCGTCGGTATTCTTCGGATTCGCGAAGATGCTCCTTATAGCAACCTGATGGATAACGGTATCGGCTACACCAGTGCATTAAGTGATTATATATTTGCGGAAAATAGTTCTAGTCAAATTGCTCAGGATTTAGCATATAACTATACAATTGATAAAACACAGGCGGAATTTCAGGCAATAGTGAGTAGCATTCCCGAAGGGATTAATGCTCAAACATTTTTAACTCCTTTGGTGGATCAATTCTTTACTTTCTATAGTCCGATCGCGGAAGCGGATGGTGTTCCAACCAAAATTAAGTTTACTAATTATCTTAATGAAGGAACAGAGCTTGGTGCGACATTTACCAACCATTATTTTCTCAATTGGTTTGAGGAGTTCTTACCGACAGGCCTTACGGATTTAACCTATTTAGATATGACCTATTCCCCGTATTATAGCGTGGCGGTTTTTCCTAAAGATTCAAAAGGAAAAGATGCGATTAAAGACGCAATTGACCGCTATAACCTAGTTAAGGATCAAGAATGGCTAGATGCCAGTCAAACGGGTGATTCTCCCTATCATGTTTACTATACGGATTTGATTTCTAGCGTAACGGCCACCATTGGCACATTGATTAATGTCGTTAGCATTGTTCTAATTATCTTCTCTTCCATCTCCTTGGTTGTTTCTTCGGTTATGATTGGAATACTGACGTATACTTCGGTTATTGAAAGGACCAAAGAAATCGGAGTTCTTCGTGCTTTGGGAGCACGAAAGAAAGATGTGGGGCGCCTTTTTGAAGCAGAAACATTCATCATTGGCATTTTTGCTGGGCTAATCGGTATTGGTATAACCTACCTTTTTGCTTTCCCAATCAATGCTATTTTGAACAGTTTATATGCAGATGCCGGATTGGGAGCCATCGCTTCGCTAAATCCCCTCCATGCTCTTATTTTGGTCGGTTTAAATATTTTGCTGACAATGGCGTGTGGGATTATTCCTTCTCGGGCTGCGGCGCGTAAAGACCCAGTTGTCGCCTTGCGTACAGAGTAAATTGAGTTTAAATTGATAAAAAACTTGATTTTAGGTGCCTAATTGTTTAGTGAATTAAAAAAACTATCACCAATGGTGGTAGTTTTTATTATATAATAAATTTATTACAGAAGAGGCCTCGTGTATGAATTTGAAGCGACTTTCCAATCGACGTAAATATAAAAATAATGTCGATGCAATCCGTTACACGGTCGATTTTTCCTATGGCCTCAATCAAGAACAGCTGCAAGAAAGAAAAACTAGTGGGCTTGTCAACACTTCCCAAACACGAGTTGGCAAGTCTTATTGGAATATAGTTTATGCCAATGTGTTTTCCTTTTTTAACGTTCTCCTTTATATTATCGCTGCGGCAATGATAATTGTCGGCTATTTTGGCGGACTATTTTTCCTCGTTATATTATTTTCTAATATGTTTATTGGCCTCTATCAAGATATTCGGGCTAAAAGAATGGTTGAGAAACTTCAACTGGTGACTTCACCCAAGGCCAAGGTGATACGCGAAGGCAAGCAAACGACCATCGCGGTCAGCGAAATTGTTCTGGACGATATTATACTTTTACAAAATGGCGACCAAGTCTCAGCTGATGGAATTGTGATGAGCGGAGAATTAAGCGTCAATGAATCATTACTTACTGGCGAATCCTATACGGTAAAAAAAAGTGTTGGTCTTCAGGTCCTGGGAGGCTCATATGTGACATCAGGTAAAGCCTATGTGCAAGTCAATCGTATTGGTCGGGACACATTTATTAATCAGTTACAGGAAAAAGCTAGAGCTTTCAAGCGGCCAAAGTCAAAATTGTTAGGCGCGATTAATGGTCTTTTTAAGACAATCGGGGCTTTTGTGTTTTTAACTGGGGCTTTGATGATACTGAGTAATATCTATCAGGGAATTGACGTGGTTACGAGCGTCAAGGCGGTATCGGGTTCATTAGTATCAATGATTCCATCGGGTATGTATCTATTGACATCGATGACTTTGGCAGTTGCCGTCTTTAATCTTGGCAAGAAACGCACTTTAGTCCAAGAGATGTATGCGATAGAAATGCTAGCAAGAACCGACGTTATCTGCATCGATAAAACGGGAACGATAACTGATGGCACGATGGCATTAGATGAAATAAAAATAATTGATGAAAATTTTAATAAGGAAAAAATCAAAGTCTTACTAGGCAGTTTTTTCTACGCAACAAAAGATGAATCAAGCACCGTTCAAGCGATTATTGACACTTGCCCCTTAAATGAGACCTATAAATCGATAGGCGTTATTCCTTTCAATAGTGCCGATAAACTTTCAGCGGTTTCCTTTGAGAGAGTTGGTAGTTTTGTTGTAGGAGCGGCAAACTTTGTCCTGGATAAGAAGGAATATGCTAAAATCAGCGACTTGGAAAGTGAATATATGAGTCGGGGACTTCGTGTCCTACTTCTCGCTCATAGCGATGAAGCAATTAAGGGAAGCCGCCTTCCAAAAAAGGTCTTCCCGGTGGCTTTGCTTATCATCAAGGATCGAATAAGAGAAGACGTTTCTACAACCCTAGAATGGTTTAAGAATAATGGAGTACAAATTAAAGTTATATCGGGCGATCATCCCACGACCGTTGGCGAGATTTGCCAAAGCGTGGGCGTGCTAGGCGCGGAAGATCCCGTGTCTTTAGCGGGATTAAGTGATGAAGATGTCGGCATGCTCGCAATGACCAAGACCGTCTTTGGACGGGTAACTCCCGAGCAAAAAGAAGTAATTGTCAATAAGCTTAAAAGCGATAATAAGACGGTGGCGATGATTGGTGATGGCGTCAATGATATTTTGGCCTTGAAGCATGCTGATTGTTCAGTGGCAATGGCCAGTGGTTCAGAAGCAACCCGCCACGTTGCCCACATGGTGCTGCTTGATTCTAATTTCAACGCTCTTCCTTCGGTTGTTCAAGAGGGTCGCCGGGTAATAAATAATTTGCAAAGAACGTGGTCGCTATTTCTTGTTAAGACTATATTTACCATTGCTTTAACTTTAACCTTTCTTATCGCAGCCGTGGTTTCACCTCGGACAACGCAAGTTTCATACCCGTTTTCAACGCAAAATATGTATGTATGGGAAATTGCAACAATTGGAGTTGCCGCTTTCTTCCTTGCCATGCAGCCGAATTATGCAAAGGTTAAGGGGACGTTCATGAGCAATGTTATATTGCGGGCTTTTCCGGCTGCAATTGTGATGATACTGCAGGTCTTAGCGTTTTTTGCGATGTATGCCTTTGAGGGAGTTTATCACGGAACAACGGATGTCGTATACAAACAAACAGCGGTTGTAATGTCATTTTTGACAATGGACTTTTTTAGTTTTGTTATTCTCTTCCGTGTATGCTTTCCCTTTAATCGTTATCGAGTGATTCTCTTTTCAACTCTATTTGTGTTAGCCAGCGGAGTAGTGGCTTTGAGTGCTTATATGCGCTGGAATTTATTTGACGTCGACTTCCGTTATTTAGAAACAATAAATATTCAGCAATTATTCTTTATAAATATCGGGGCAATACCAGTATACTTATTATTGGATTTTGTCTTTGGTCGCTTAGCTCGAAGTCGAAAATATTATTAGGAGTGTGAATTATGTTAAGAATTAATCCCCAAGTTAAATTAGCCATTGAAAATCATCAACCGATTGTTGCTTTAGAATCGACAATTATTTCGCATGGAATGCCGTATCCTGAAAATGTGAAAACCGCTTTAGAGGTAGAAGAAGTTATCCGAAAAGCGGGAGCGATTCCAGCAACCATTGGAATTATCGATGGCGTAGCTGTTGTGGGCATGAATAAAGAAGAGATTGAAGAATTTGGTAAGCGACAAGGAATTGTTAAAGTCTCGCGGCGAGATTTTCCCTATGTTATCGCTCATAAATTGTGGGGAGCTACGACGGTAGCGGCGACAATGATGGTTGCTAAAAGAGCCGGCATTGAAGTTTTTGTTACTGGCGGTATCGGCGGCGTTCATCGTCATGGGGAAACGACCTTTGATATCAGCGCAGATTTAGAGGAGCTAGCCAAGACCGAAGTAACGGTAATTTGTGCGGGAGCTAAAGCTATTCTTGATTTAGGATTAACCCTTGAGTATCTTGAAACCCACGGGGTACCGGTATATGGCTATAAGACAAATATTTTGCCGGCATTTTATACACGAACATCGCCTTTTAAAGTGGATGCTGCGATTGATTCTCCTTCGGAGATGGCCGCGATTATTTATGCAAAAAGAATAAATAATTTAGCCGGGGGCATCCTGCTAACTAATCCAGTACCAGAGGCCTATTCCATGGATCCAAATCAAATTGAAACAGCTATTCAAAAAGCACTGGATGAGGCGGATAAACACAAGATAAAAGGTAAAGATACAACACCTTTTTTACTAAAGAAAATTGTTGAAATTACAGGTGGACAGTCGCTGGAGGCCAATATTGCTTTGATTAAAAATAATGCCAAATTAGGCGCCGAAGTTGCACTTGCTCTAGCAAAGGAGCAAAATAAATGAAGACGGAATTGAAATTAGGCGAAGCGCTAAAACATATGATGGCGGTTACGCCGCTGGATGAGATTACCGTTAAGCGTTTGACTGACTATTGTCATGTCTATCGGCAAACATTCTATTATCACTTTCGAAATATTTATGACTTGCTGACGTGGATTTATCTTAATGAATCGGTTAAAAATCTTGACCAAGTCGCCAATTGGGACGATGCTTTAAAATTCATCTTCCAATATGTTAGAGAAAATTCATCTTTTGTGCAGAACACACTCAGTAGTGCCGGTCGTGAGTTATTTATTGAATTTCTTTATTCGACCACATTTGCCACTCAATTGGAGGTTATCAATAAATTACCCGGAAATGAATTATTAAGTGAAGAACAAAAACGCTTTATTTCCAATTTCTATGCCCCAAGCTTCGTTTATATGGTAGTCAGATGGATTGATGGAGGAATGAAAGACGACCCCGAGACGTTGGTCCGGGAATGTTCCGTCATTGCCGATAACTACTTAGAGGATGCGATCAAGAAATTTACCTCTAAAAGGAAGGATGAAGATGCGGGAATTTGAAATTTCGACTCCGACGCGTGTCATATTTGGTCGGGGAAAAGAAAATGAAGTCGGGTGGATTATTAAAGACTACCATCCCCATAAGGTTTTAATTCATTATGGGCAGGGATCGGTAATTCGCTCGGGATTATTGGCTTCGGTTGAGCATTCGCTTCAAGAAGCAGAAGTCGATTATATTAAATTGGGGGGAGTTGAACCTAACCCCGATGTTTCTTTGGTGCGCGAAGCCATCCAATTAGTAAAAAAAGAACAGGTCGATTTTATCTTAGCTCTAGGTGGAGGGTCGGTCATTGATTCGGCCAAACTCATTGCCGTCGGCATCTATTATGATGGCGACCCTTTTGATATTAGTCTTCATAAGGTGGAGCCCGAAAAAAGTCTACCCTTAGGAGTAATTCTTACCATCGCCGCGGCAGGAAGTGAAATGAGCACATCGTGCGTTATTTCTAGTCGTGAGCAAGGTATTAAAATGGGCTTTAACTCGCAGCTTAATCGCCCTTTATTCGCCATTGAAAATCCGGAGTTGACTTACAAAGTTCCAAGATATCAGTTGGCTGCCGGCATCACCGATATTATGATGCATACATTGGAACGGTATTTTAATCAATCGGACGAAATTGAATTTTCGGATTTTATTGCGGAAGGCTTGCTTAGATCGGTGATTGTTGCTGGTCGAAAAGCTATGGAAGATCCGTTTGATTACAACGCTCGAGGGACATTGATGCTAGCGAGTTCATATTCTCATAATGGGATTACCTCAATGGGCAAACTGCCATTAATGCCGGTTCACCAAATGGAACACGTACTGAGCGCTTATGATCCAAATATTACTCATGGTGCTGGTTTGGCGGTTTTATTCCCGGCTTGGGCAAAATACTATCAAAAAATCGACGGTAAAAAGTTTGCTCAATTTTCCCATAACGTCTTAAGTATAGATACGGGGGATATCGAGCAAGATGGCTTAGCCGCGGTAGATTTTTTCACTACTTTTTTCCGTGATTTAGGAATGCCGACCAGCTTAAAGGATTTTAAGATTACTAGCCAGGAAATTGATGTTCTAGTTGAACATTTATTCAAAGGAAGAACAACGCCGATTTTTCACTTTTTAAAGCCGATGGATGAGGAAGTAGCTAAAGAGATATATTCTTTAGCATTATAGGAGAAAGAACAATGACAAAAGATGATTTATTAACTTTAATGGTATATGCCATTATGATGGTTGCCGCCATCTTTATTGGAATTCAAGTAATCGGACCCGCTTTGGATGATTTGGGCCTATTAGCGACGAGTGAAAGAGTGGGATTTGCGCTCATCACGATTCTTATCGGCGCGATTTTAAATATTTTCCTTTTTGAGTTAGGCCATGTTATTGGAGCTAAACTCGGTAAATATCAAATCATCTCGGTAAATTTTGCGGGGATTTGTATTTATCGGACGGAAAAAAGATGGAAAGTTCGTTTTCAAAGTTTTGATGGCCTAACTGGCGAAACAAAAGTGATGCCCAAAACAGCTAAATCGAACCCAAAACCATACATTTGGGGACCAATCATGTTGTTTGTGATTGAATTTGCGGTTTTGATTTTTGGCGTTTATAGTTTTCTTCCTAATGATAGCTTCATCAAGCAAGGAGCAATGGTCGTGGCTTCAGTCGGCGCGATGTTAGCGATATATGATATCATGCCATTCAAGTTAGATACGCTAAATGACGGTTATCGTTTGGTCTTGATTTCTAAACCAATCAATGTTGAAGCTTATAACGAAATAATGCGGATCCAAGGCTTAAATTACCAAGGAGTTGAAGTTAAAGATATTCGTGTTTTTGAAGAGATTACTTCGCTTACGGCTAGTGTTAACCTCTTAAAGGTGTATGACTTTGAAGATCAAAAAAACATTATCGAGGCGGACAAACTTGTCGACGCTATTATAGCTAACAAAGATAAAATCAACACTTCCACTTTAGCCCGCGCAACGGCGCAAAAAATTTATATCATGATAAATAATAAAGTTGCGGCTGAAGAAATTGAAAAGTATTGGCTCAGTCAAACCAATGAGATTAGAAGACTTATTGGATCGGACTGGGCATTAGAAACGATACGGGTATATCTTCTTTATTCAGGAATAGTGGCTAAAAGTGCAACTGAGTGTGCGTATGCAATTAATCGGCGTCCAAGAGCGGTAAAACGTTTGGAGACAAACGCACGTTTAACAAAAGAGAATGTTTTATTTGATGAAGCCCTGGCCCAAATAAAGACGGCCAACCCTGATTGGGAATTTGAAGTGCATTAGTTTACAAATTTAAAATGAATGATTTTAGCGCATTCTTAACTATTTATTAGTCATAAAGAGATGAGAGCATTCATTTTTCAATCTTATTTACAAACAAAAATAGAAACCTTATAATTACAAAGAACTCTTTTGAGTTTCCTAATAGGGGAGTAGTTACCATCTTATCGCCAACATTACGGAAGCAATTCCTGGTTGATAGGACCCGCGACATCTTTCGGGAACCAGACCTTTAGTACCGTTTTTTTGGGACTAAAGGTTTTTATTTTAGTCCAGAGGAGAAAAATATGTTTGAACAAGAAACGCTTAAAAAGGTATTTGATCAATTTAAGACCAACCCCTCACAAGGATTGAGTGAAAAAGAGGCAAAGGAACGGTTGATTGCCAACGGGCCAAACCTTTTGCCAAAGAAAAAAAAGAAAACCTTAATTGGCGTCTTTTTTTCACAAATGAAGGATGTCACTATCTACATTTTGTTAGCGGCAGCAGTTATTTCATTAGTGATAAGCATTTTAAAGAAAGAGACCGATTATCTTGATACGATAATTATCTTATTTGTGGTAATTGTTAATGCGGTTATCGGTACGGTTCAAGAAATGAAAGCCGAGAATGCGCTGGCCGCATTGGAAAAACTTTCGGCCCCAACGTGTATTGTGCGGCGGGATGGCATACTAAACGAAATAAAAGCCGAGAATCTTGTTGTCGGCGATATAGTTATTTTGGAAGAGGGCAGGACAATACCCGCTGACTTAAGATTAATTGAGGCGATTAATTTAAAAGCCGGGGAAGCGTCTTTAACCGGTGAATCAGTACCGGTGGAAAAGGATGCGACATTTCTTCCTATAAAAGAAGTTCCACTTGGTGACCGTAAAAATATGGCCTATATGTCTACTCCTGTGACTTATGGACGAGGCGAAGGCGTCGTCGTGGCAACCGGAAAAGACACAGAAATTGGACGGATTGCGGAACTTATTTCCGCAGAAAAGGACGAAGCGACTCCCTTACAGAAGCGCTTAGCTGACCTTTCAAAAATTTTGGGAATATTGGCGCTTAGTGTAGTCACACTGCTTTTTATTGTGGCGATTATTCAAAAGCGAGACGTTCTTGATATGTTCTTAACTTCTATTTCTTTGGCGGTGGCGGCGGTTCCTGAAGGTCTACCTGCGGTGGTAACTATCGTCTTGTCGCTCGGGGTTCAAAAGATGGTTAAGGTGAATACCATCGTTAGAAAACTACCTTCGGTAGAAACTTTAGGGGCCGTGAGTGTTATCTGTTCAGATAAAACAGGAACATTGACGCAGAATCGAATGACGGTCGTTCAAGCTTATGTCAATAATAAGGCTGCAGATATTTATGGGTTTAAGAAAAAGGAATTAGACGAATTAGCGATTGGAATGTCTTTGGCGAGTAACGCCAGTGTTGACAATGGGGTTTATGGCGATCCGACGGAGATTGCGTTGGTGGAATTTGCTAATGTTTTTGAATATCGGAAAGCTTATTTAGAAAAAGAATTCCCGCGTATTGGGGAACTTCCTTTTGATAGTGTTAGAAAGATGATGTCGACGCTCCACGTGGTTAAAAACCATAAAATAATTTATACCAAAGGCGCCTTGGATTCGATTTTAAAAAGAGCAAATCGTATTGAAATTAATGGCGAGATCAGAATAATCGAAGAAGCGGATAAACGGGCGATTATGCAGGCAAATAAGGCAATGTCGGATCGCGCCTTACGTGTTTTAGCCTTAGCAAAGCACGAGTATAACGAGCAGGAAATTGAAGAGGAAAATCTCATCTTTATCGGCTTGGTGGGAATGGTTGATCCCCCGCGCCCAGAAGCAAAGGATGCGGTGGCAAAATTAAAGAAAGCCGGTATCGTTACGATTATGATTACCGGAGATCATGTCGACACCGCATTTGCCATTGCTAAAGAATTGGGAATTGCCGAGAAAGCCACTCAAGCGATGATGGGCGAAGCGATTGATAAATTGGCATTTGAGGAATTAAAGCAGAAGGTTAAGAGTGTCCGTGTCTTTGCGCGAGTGTCGCCAGAAAATAAAGTACAGATTGTAAAAGCATTAAAAGCTAACGGTGAAATTGTGGCAATGACTGGCGACGGAGTGAATGACGCCCCGTCTTTAAAGGCTGCCGACATTGGTATTGCAATGGGCATAACCGGGACCGATGTGGCTAAAGGCGCTGCCGATATGGTACTTAGCGATGATAACTTTGCTTCAATCGAAAAAGCCGTAGAAGAAGGACGAGGTATTTATTCGAATATCAAGAAAACAGTTTGGTTCCTTTTAAGTTCCAACTTTGGTGAAGTCTTTGTCATGACTTTGGCGATTATTCTTGGTCTTCCTGTTCCTTTAGTGGCCGTTCAAATTCTTTTTGTTAACCTTATTACTGACTCGTTACCGGCTGTAGCCCTGGGTGCGGATGACAAAGATCCCGACATTATGGGCGATAAACCTCGTAACAGCAAAGAATCACTTTTTGCTCACGGAGGGCTTCATGTAACAATTGGCTATGGGCTTTTAATTGCCATTACCACTTTATTGGCCTTCCTTTATGTTCCGGTTATTAATGGCGGAGCCACCTCACTATCGGCAATTATTACCTACTTTAACAATAATCCTATGGCTTTGAGTAAAGCAGAAACCTTTGCTTTTACCGTCTTAGGGGTTAGCCAATTATTCCATATGTTGGGAATGGCGAATATACGCAAGAGCGCTTTTCGTTTATTCCGTCCGCGGGAATGGCTTATTTGGTTCGCTTTTGTGTTAGGACTTGGACTTCAAATCTTGGTTACTGAAGTTCCTTTCTTAACCTTAGCCTTTAATACCGTTGAGCTTAGTATTACTGAATGGTTAATTTTAGCCCTTATTTCTAGTGCGCCGTTAATAGTTCATGAGATAATTGTTCTTGGATTGTTCATCAAAAATAAGGTGCAAAAGTAAGATAATATTGATTTTATTGATAATTGAAACTTCTCAAAGTAAAAATTGAGAAGTTTTTTAATTTTTACCGAAAAAAAACGAGAAAAAAACAATATTATTTTCTAGGGGGATAGAGAGGATAACATAATGGATTTATTTACGCTTATCATGCTTGGTTCGAATGTCATATCGCGTCTTTTCTGGGGAACAGTACCTACAGGATTAGATATTTTTCAGCAGATGACAACGAACGAAATAAAACAATATGTTGCAGCGACAACTGATGTATTTGGCATTCGTAAACCAGAATGCTTTCAAATGCTTTTAGACTCTAGCCTTAATGAACCTCGATATGTGGCCACGGGCTTTCAAGATGGAGGATACTCCATTTTCGATTTGGAAGAGGGCTTATTTACCGAGTATTCGCTTACCGCGGATAATCCTTATATCTATACTAATGTCGATACTGGTTCTTTTGTCTATCTTGGTCCGACAGAATACCTTCATTCCGCTAACAATGAAGAATATAGTAATCCATTAACTAACGAGAATTTTGATCGGGAATGGATAGATGATCGGTATCAAAGTGAACAAGAGAATGCCGAAATTATTGAGGATGGAGTTGTGCCTCCTAGTGAGTACACGGACGACGAAGACTTACCATCAATGAATGCAACATTAATTGCTCCAGCAAATGATGTTTTTGATCCAGTCGTGGTGGATGGTTACTATACCTATGTTGCTAATTATCTATACTTTGAGCGACTTGATGATTATGGATATAACGCTAAGGGATCATGCGCCTATGTGGCTCTTCAGATGTATCTAAATTATCTTGATACGTTCTATAACGATAATATTATTCCTAACTCTTATAACACATTTAAAAATTTTACTGCATATATGCCTTTTTCCATTGCCTCTTATAGTTACTCACCAGGCTCAAACGAAGCTTTCCATCAACGACTAATTGATGTTGGTGTTTCATTAGGTTATGCCGATCGCTCTACGGATAGTTATAGTTTGACTGGCAAACAAGTTCCAAAGGTTTTTGAAGCATATCTTAAAACGGTTGGATTTCCATCAATTTATTTCGATTATCAATATATTGAAGGTAATTTGTGGGATACGTTAACTGGGAACGCCTATAAACGGGCTAGTCAGCGTCTAAATTGGGGAAGTCCACAACTAATTGGATTCGCTTTAACAGCCAGCATTGATCATGCCGTAATTGCTTATGGTCAATCGGAAAACTATTTTGTTACCAATTACGGGTGGGGTGGCAATTACAACGATGTTGTAGTTTTAAAAGAAAAAGTTAAAACCACATTTGGTGTGGACGCATGGAAAAGTGTCTATGTTCCTTCACAAGGATATATGTATCGTAGTATGCCGCTTAATCCTATTGTTGCCTTAAATGCTCAAACGCCATTAGCAGTCTCTAATACATTCTTAAATTTGGCATCTTAAGTTTATGAAAATAAAACTTAATGATATCTCAAAAATGTTCGGTGATGGTGAAGGTATTGTTAAAGCAATTGACCATGTAAGTTATTTGTTCGATGATACTGGACTATATTTCATCACCGGCAAGTCGGGTTCTGGTAAATCGACTCTCCTTAATATCATTGGTGGCGAAGAGGAGCCGACGAACGGAACAGTCGTGTTTGATAGATCTGATTTCGATCCAACCAAGGAAATAGCCTATGTTTTTCAAGATGAGAATTTAGTCTTCTCTTTATCGTTGATTGACAATTTGCGCATTGTTTCTGGTTCGGATGCTGAAATAAAAAAAGTTCTTAAAGAAGTTCGACTTAACAAACCATTTGGTACGCATGTTAATCTCCTTTCAAAAGGTGAACGTGCCCGATTATCAATCGCAAGAGCCGTTCTTCAAAAGACACCGATTATTCTTCTTGATGAGCCAACAGGAAATCTTGATGCGGAAAATTCGCGTCAAGTATACGAAATTCTTCGGGGCTTAGCCAAAGAGAAAATAATCATCGTCGTTTCTCATGATGAAGCGACGGCAATGAAGTTCGGTGATCGAGTCATCATCCTACAGGATGGTCATTTGGTGGAAGAGAAGGTCTTGCACCAAAAGGGAGGCCGTGACGTTGGAATAAGTCCATGGGGGGAAAAAACCGACGGACGGCTCTCAAAGCGAATAATGTTCAAATATATTTTTAGTAGATTTGGACAAAAAAAATATAAATTAGTTTTTTCTTTTCTTAGTTTATTTATTTCTTCTTTACTTTTGTTTGTTAGTTTTAATGTCGTTTTTTATGATCAAGAAGGACTTTTAAAACGAGCCATAGATGCATCGGATGTTAATCTATATCAGGTTTTCCAATACAATCAAAAAGATAATAGCGTTCCTTTGGGGAATGGCCGGGATTTTTATCTAAACTTAACCGATAAGATTCAAGAGGCCCCAATAAAAGTTATCGATGCAAATTTAAATGGTAATTCGGTTAAGTATTTATATGGTGATATTGACGACTTATATGAGCAAAATGTCTATGTTCAAGACAATGAAATAGCAATTTCCGATTTTTTGGCTGAAGAAGGTAATTATTCGATAAATCAGTATGTTAATTTAAATTCTAAGTCATTAAGAATTAGCAAGATTGTTGCAACTGATTACCAAATTATGAAAGACAAATATGATAAGGATACCTTCGACAACCTTGCAGATACAAATTACAATTTTGTGGTTACAAATGACAATTGCTATTTAGATATTATTAAAGATAAGGGTATTTATGCTTCGGATTATTTTCTCGATGCAGCTTTTAACCATAAAGCAAATTATAATTTGCGAGCAGACGAAAATTATTTGGTAGGTAGAGCCCCAGTTGATTCACATGAAGTTGCCGTTTCCAAAGCCTATGTTGATCGGTATCTAGAAGGAGATAGCACGAAGATTATTAATGGTGAATTTAAATTAGACACAGAATTAACCTTTAATTATGATTTGAGTGCTTATTTTGCCAAATTGGAGGTTGTTGGTGTATATGATGGGGCATCAGAAGATGCATTCTTGGTCAGCGAAAACTTTTTTAATCGAATTGAAATACCATTGCTATATGATGGTGAAACAGAGTTTTTTATTCGTAATAAAAGTTTAAAGCTTCTTGTTTCGGACATTTATCATGGAAGTATTATTTTGAACTCTCCATCAGCGGATCCTATTCAAAATGGAATGTATGTCTTGGGAGTTCTTCACAACATATCAGATATTTTTATTTCTATAGGATTTGCCTTGCTGACCTTATCGTTTGCTATTATCTTAAATTACTCCTATGGAAACATTAAAACGAGTGAAAAAGATATTTGCTTACTAAAGACTTTGGGTGTGAAGAAGTGGGTTATCCGCGGGATATTTGTTACGATGAATCTTCTAATCTCCTTAGTGGTGTTTATTCTAGCCACTTTACTAGGTTCATTTGTTACCGTCCACTTAGCAAATTATTTCGCGCAAACCTACTTCCTCACATTCTCGGTGCTTACAAACAGTTTATTTTCGTTCCTTCTAACTTTCGTTTTGCTATTGGTTATCCCCTTTTTGGTATCAATTTTATCAGTTAGGAAGATAGACAAATGCACAATTGCCAATGTTTTTAAGCGAAATTTAGCATAAGTGGTTATTTTGTCGGTATTATTTACTATAATATTGGCATGATTAAATATACGAACGCACGCTTGGTAAATGATATTAAACGAGGAGACGAAAACGCCTTTGATTACATTTACCTTGAATATAGTCGATTGGTTTTCCACGTGGCACTTCCCATCGTGGGTAACTATGAGCTAACGAAAGACTTGGTTCAAGAAACCTTCACTAGGTTTTATGCCTCGCGCGAGTTGTTGAATCCAAAGAAGAATGTTAAGTATTACTTATTAGCAATCGCTAAGAATTTAGCCTTAGAGACGGTGAAAAGTCGACGTGAACAAGAAGAACTCAATGAGGAAGAGGTTGAGGATGGGGAAAGCGGCATACAGCGTTACGAATCCTTTGATGAAATGATGGATAAGTTTCGGAAAGTGCTGACGGATGATGAAATTGACATCGTGGTTTTGCATTTAAGCGATGACATGAAGTTTAAGGATATCGCCATGGTAAAAAATGCAACGCTTAGTTCAATAACAAGCAAGTATGATCGGGCGATTAAGAAGATTAAAAAATGCAATGAAAGGGAAAAAATTTATGAATAAGAAAGTAAGGAACTTTCTCGATGATTACAATAAGACTTTTACTTTTGAACCGGATTTGAATTCGGTAAAAAAAGGAATGACTTTTTCTAATCCTCCGAGCAAAAGAAAGACTTGGCCTTTACTAGGAAAAATTGGATTGGCGTGCGCAAGTTTAGTCGGAGTGTTCGCGGGTGGTTTTATTTTCGGGCAGGCTTTTGCTCCCACACCGATGGCCTCTTCGCGTGCCAGTCAATATCTAGCAATGAATTTTGAGACGTATTTAGATAAGCCCGTTTATACTGCGCAAAAGGACGATACTTACGTAAGTCTATACTTTGCAAAAGAAGATAGTCAGTATTTCCTCGTATTTGACTTCTATTCGCCATTATTGGCGACAGCTACCTTCTCTTATGATGCGACCAGTTACCAAACAAAAAGTAACAACGAAATAAGCGAGTTAGCGATTGAAGAAAATGACTTCAATATGAGCATCGCTTTCAAAGAGAGTAGTACTGTCTTTTATACAAGTAGTTTCGCGTTTGTCTTTAGCGATTATTCGACGTTACTTTGATCTTTACTAGAAGCGGATTCTTTATCCGCTTTTTCTTTTAGTAAATCGCGTATTTCCTGAAGTAGAATAACGTCTTGAGAAACCGTGGCAACATCAACTTTAACTTCCTCTTCACTGAGCGCTTCTCCAGCTTGTTTTTTCTTGTTGATCTTAGCAATCAGTTCGGCTCGTTTGTTTGCCGAAGCCGTGGCAACTTTTATGATTACAAATAAAACGAAAGCAATCATTAAAAAGTCGATAATCGACTGAATAAAAATACCATAAGTGAGTACCACCGCCGCTTTATCGATGATTACTTCACTTCCTTCAAGATGGGTAATTGCTGGACGGAGCGTCACTGACCAATCGGTGACATCCGCTTTTACCAATAGCGAAATTAAGGGGGTAATAATATCGGTCACAAATGAAGAAACGATAGCCTTAAAAGCAGCGCCAATAATGACACCAACAGCCATATCCAATACATTCCCCCGCGAAATAAAGGCTTTAAAGTCCGACCAAAACTTTTTCATAATTTTTCCTCACTTACTACTAATAATTTTACTTTAATTTTCCATTTTAAAAAACACAAAAAAACGCGGTTTCATATTTTTGACCGCGTTAATTTAGTTTTAATTGTCTAAACCGTTTTTAACTTTACGAATATAGAGGATACCAATTGTACCAACTCCACAATGACTGGCAATAACCGAACCCGCTTTAGAACAAACGATAGTCTTAGGATCAACCAATTTAGAGAGTTCTTCAAAATAGTATTTTTCCGCTTCCTCAGCAACCACCGAAGTGATGATTATCCGCTCAGGACGAATTCCTTCCGCTAAATGCTTTTTAAAAATGTCCAACTGATGATCAAGGGCGCGAATAATCTTTCCTTTTGGGGTAGCGGCGACATCCATCTTCCCATCATTAACGACGATGAAGGGGTGCGCACGCAGCATTCTTCCAAAGAAAAACTTTGCTCCACTTAGACGGCCGCCTTTATAAAGGTAGTCAAGATTATCAACGATAAATTGAGCACGGACATTGGGAACCAACTCTTCAACCAGGGAAGCAATTTCAAAAAGAGTTTTTCCTTCTTCGCGAAGACGAACGGCCTCTAAAGTTAATAGTCCGCTGCCACTGCTGAGATTTTTTGAATCCACCAAGGCGATTCGTCCTTCAGGAAATTCTTGCTGAGCAATGGTCGCACTTTGAAATGTGCTAGAAAATCCCGATCCAATCCCGGTGAAAAAAATATCGTAATCCTCATCAATGTACTTTTTAAATACCTGATTGAAAATTTCCGGACCGGTAGCGCTAGTTTTGGGCATAACTCCCGTTGCTTTTTCTTTGGCAAATAATTCGGGTACAGTTATTTCTACGCCATCAGCAAAGGTTTCTTCACCGAATGATACATATAAGGGAACGATAGTAATATCGTATTTTTGAATAAGCTCAGGTGGAATGTCACAAGTAGAATCAGTAATGATTTTAATTTTTCGCATAGATCCGCTCCTCAAGATAAAAGTATTATATCAAAAGTCATCTGTTTTTAATAAATAAAGCGTATAGTTTTTTCGATTATTAGAAAAATCCCCGTCTTAAAATTAGACGGGGATTAAGTTATTATTTTCCAGAAATAGCCAATTTGCTGACAAGAATTGACGGAGTGTTGGTCGAACTGAGTTGAAGCTCACTATTGTTAGCTACCTCTTTGACATTCTTAAACATATCCACTAAATTGCCGGCGACGGTAATAAGATTAACCGGCTCAGCCAATTTACCATCCCGAATCATAAATCCGCTTGCTTGAAGAGAGAAGTTGCCGCTCCGGGGGTTGAGACCAGCATGTAGTCCCTGAACCTCAGTCAAGTAAACACCCTCTTTGATTTTGCCTAAAACCTCATCTTCGCTCTTTCGACCAGGTTTAATGGTTAAGCCAAAGAATCCAATTCCGATTTTGGCGCCACCTTGTTGACCGTTACCGGTGCTTTCAACCCCATCTTTGGCCGCGGTACCCAGGTTGTAGGCAAATTGCTTAAGAACACCTTTATCCACAAAAGTTTTCTTATAGGTAGCAACGCCCTCACTATCAAAATAGGTGTAGAAGACATTTTTGGCTAAAGGGTCTTCAATAATGGTGATTTTTTTGGAGGCGACAACCTGGTTTATTTTACCTTCAAATAATGAAGTGTGCTTTTGTACAAGTTCTGCACTGGCATTACTCATATAGGCACTGAGAAGGCTTGCGGTTACCCGTGGGTTTAAAACGACCGGATATTTTTTACTCTTACACGGAGCCCCACCTAACTTACTAACAGCATTTTTGACTACTTCGGCCACAAATTTATCAAGATCAAACTCTTGAGGATTGTTACCAAGGTGAATCTTATAGCCAGTTTTAGTGTCACCCTTATCTTTGACAATAACCGAAGCGTAAATGACAAAGTAATTTCTTTTTTCTTTAAGTTTCAAACCAAAGGAATTCATTTTAATGCTCTCATCCATTGATTCGGAGTATTGAACTTCTTCAACATCACTGATCCGCGAATCGGCTTTTTTAAGATGATCTTCAATTTTGAGTAGAAGCGCAATCTTATCTTCGGTTGACCACGCTTCAATCGCGGGGTTAAACATATTTTTCCGCTTATATTGCTTTGATCCAGGGAATATAATCGCTGGAGTTTCCTCTTCGTTAACTTTAGCGTTTTCCTTTATTTCTTCAACTAGGTAAGCGGGCGTGCAAGGCTCAATTTTTTCCGATGACGCCGAACCAAACTTGCCGTTATAGATACCTCGAGCAGCAATTACCTTTGCATCGGCAACGGAGAATTGAGAGACTTCACCATGGAAAACGGAAATATTCAAATCCCGTCCAGCATGGTAATTGAGTTCTAAGGCTTCGAGCCCTTGGGCTTGGCCGATTTCAAAAAATTTCTTGAAGTTCATTTTAACTCTCCTCCATTACCACCGACAGTTATTTCATTAACTCGGATTGTTGGTTGACCAACATCGACAGGAATTGACCCAGATACTGATCCGCACATTCCTTGAGCCCTTTCAAGATCATTAGCGACCATATCGATATGCTTGAGAATATCACTGCCATTTCCAATTAAGGTAGCTCCCTTAACTTGCTCAGCAATCTTGCCATCACGAATGATATAGGCTTCATCCGCCGCAAAGTTAAAGTCACCAGTTGCGGGATTCACTGAACCACCGCCGAGTGATTTGGCATAAAGGCCTAATTTGACCGAAGCAATGATTTCTTCTGGGGTTGATTTACCACTATCGATATAGGTGTTTGTCATTCTTGATGTCGGCTCGTAGCGATAGCTTTCTCTACGGGAAGAGCCAGTTGATTTGGCATCCATTCTCCGCCCGTTGAAGGGGTCGACCATATAGCTGGTAAGAATTCCGTCCTTAATAAGGACATTCTTTTGACAAGGAGTTCCCTCATCGTCAATATTTCCACTTCCCCAACCATTTTCAATTGTGCCATCGTCAATAGCCGTAACTACTGGGTTAGCAATTTGCTCGCCCTTTTTACCGGCAAAAATTGAAAATCCTTTCGAAACCGAAGTGGCTTCTAAAGGATGGCCACAGGATTCGTGGAAAATTACGCCACCAAAACCATTACCAATAACCACCGGCATTTTACCGCTGGGGCAATCGACGGCTTTTAATGTTTTAATCGCTTTTTCAGCCGTTTCCTTGGCTAATTTTCTAACTTTTACTACATCGGTAAAATATTCGAAGCCGGCTTGTGCGCCCGGCCCGCTGAAGGAAGTCTCCATGCCGTCAGCATTACCGGCGACGGCGGCCATGGTAAAACGATTTCTTTCCCGAGAATCGGATAGTTCCTTTCCATCGGAATTAAAGATAGTAACTTCTTTATGTTCTTCAACTAAAGAAGTGATACTTCGAACGATTTCTTTTCCAACCTCACTCATGATATTTGAACATTCTTTGAGCAAAGCAATTTTTTCTTCTCGACTTACGTCTTTGGTTGACCTTTTGGGCAGATGATGAGTCTTACTGCGAACTTTCTTAATTTGACTCACGGATACTTTTTGCTGTTCATTAAAAGAAGCGGCGAGAGTTGATGCTAAATCAACTAAGCCCTTCTTACTAAGATCGTTAGTAGAGCCGTAGACACTTTTGAATCCGTTTAATAGACGAATCCCTGCGCCATATGTTGTATCGGTGCTCGTGCCCTGCGTTTTACCGTTCTCCACCCGAAGTACGCTGCTATTTACCTCTTCAAGATAAATTTCCGCGAAATCGGCGCCGGTTGCAAGACCTGCATTCAATACTTGGAGCGCTAATGATTTGGAAATCATGAATTTTCCTCCCGTATTTAATCCATTTTTTACGATTTACGTAGTATTTGAATTATATTACAAAATAATAAGTTGATAAAGTATAATATCGGTGAGGTAAATATGAACTGGGAAGAACTTTTGTCGTCACTTCGTTCGGACTATCATGAAAAACAAATTCGTTTGACTCTAGATGAAGTAAAATTTATTGCGAATAAGGATAATCGACAAGGAAGACTTATCGGTGTTTTTACTCGGGATTATTACCAACGGGAAAAACTGATTCGCGAGGGAGAAATAGTCTATTGTTACACTTATAAAACCTATATTCCTGAGGGAAAATCATCACGACCATATCCAAGTTGGTGCTTGTTTTCTCCCGCCAAAAAATTTGAATCGGAGCCACTTCTTTTAGAAAAGGTAGCATCACGTCTTTTAGAATTCGCCGAAGATGAATCACAAAAAGGGCTCAAGAATCGCCGTCTACAAACGATGGTAAAAGGTGAACTTAGTGAACCGGCTTTTGTAACCCTCCCTTTAGAATTAACCGACAATCAGTTAGTATATTTACAATACGTCAGTGTGAAAGAACAACATATTTATGATTTTTCACTAGGAATTAATTTGCTACTTATTCATCCCGCAGTTTCTAAGGAAGCTATCTATTTGCCGCGCCGCTACTGGACGGAAGAATATCGAGCATTCTATCATCATGAGGAGAGTAATAAACAACATGAGCAAGAAGGTAATTAGTGTCTTAAGTCGAGCTGATTCAGTTGATGGTCAAGGAGTTGGCAGTGCCTATGTGGAACAGGTAAATCTATTGCAAAAAGGTGCCAGTGATCTTTTTGAAATGCGAATAAACAAAAAAGGGAAAGCGGATTTAATCCATGTTCATACCGTAAATCCCGAGTTTTATCATACATTTGCCCACGCTAAAAGCCCGACAGTTATGTACTGTCACGTGCTGCCAGATACGCTTGATGGATCAATCAAATTGCCCAAACTTTTCTTTGGCATTTTTAAACGATACTTGGTCAGTTTTTATACCCATGCCGATTATGTAGTGGTAGTTAACCCCATTTTTATCGAACCGCTGATTAAACTAGGTGTAGCTAGTGATCGCGTTGTTTATATTCCAAATTTTGTCGATCACAATACCTTTCGGCGCTTATCCGATGATGAAAGAAATGATATTAGAAGAAAGTATGCAATTAAGGAAAAAGCTTTTGTTGTTTTAGGCGTTGGACAAGTGCAAACACGCAAGGGAGTAAAAGATTTTGTGGAAGTGGCAAAAATGAATCCAACAATGCAATTTGTATGGGCGGGTGGTTTTTCCTTTAAAGGTATCACCGATGGGTATAAAGAGCTGAAGGCAATAATGGACAATCCACCCTCCAACGTAAAATTTCTTGGTATTGTTCCAAGAAAGGATATGAATGAAATATATAATTTAGCCGATGTTTTATTCATGCCCTCCTATAATGAACTTTTCCCGATGGCAATTCTTGAAGCGGTCAATAGCAACACCCCTTTGCTTTTGCGAGATTTAGATTTATACAAGAATATTCTTTTTGGCGATTACCTTTCAGGCAATACCAATGAGGATTTTGCTTCTATTTTGAATAAGCTGGCCGCTGATCCCGCTTACTTTGCAAAGGCTGAAGGATATTCACAAAATATTGCCTCGTACTATACAGCAGAGCATGTGTTAAAGATTTGGATTGATTTTTATACCAAAGTTATCAACGATAAAGACAATATTTTAAAGACGAGAAAAGCGAGAATAAAAAAAGCCAAAGCGATTCAAAGACAAAATAGGAGAACTAAGCAATGAAAAGTTCGAAAAAGATCGGCCTATTAATTATCGGTTTAACCTATTTGCTTTCCTTTGGGCTTCAAGCGAGCTTATATTTTCTTTTTATTCAATCTAATCCCATATGGCTTTCTATTCTTCTAGTGGATGTAATCGCAACATTTTTTGTTTATCTAGTAGGAACTATTTTTCAAAACGCGACGGTTTATGATCCCTATTGGAGTGTTGAACCGATGTTCGTATCGTTATTTTTGGTCATATTGAATAAGAATTTTTCACTGGGCTCACTCCTCACCTTAGCTATTATTTGGATTTGGGGACTGCGACTAACAATCAACTGGATAATAACGTTTAAAAACCTTACCCATCAGGATTGGCGATATGACGAACTGAAAAAGAAAAGTGGCAAACTTTATTTTGCCGTTAATTTTTTAGGGATTCACTTAACACCAACTTTAATTGTCTATTTGGCGATGCTTCCGTTTATTTATTTAATTACTAACAATTTGGCGTTTAATCCGTTGGCACTTATTGGCGCCTTTGTTTCCATCTTCGGTATCTACTTAGAAATTCATAGCGACATCGCTATGCACCACTTTCAAAAGATTCGGCAAAGTAAGGGTGAAATTATCAATGTTGGTCTATGGAAGCATTCTCGCCACCCTAACTATTTAGGTGAAATTTTGTTTTGGTGGGGATTATTTTTTATCGCGGTTGCCTTGGCTCCTTCCCTTTATTGGACTGGAGTGGGAGCGATAGCAAATAACCTTATGTTTGTTTTTATCTCTGTCCCAATGGCGGAAAATCATATGGCAACTTATAAAAACGATTTTGCCACATATAAAAAACAAACCCGCATGCTGTTGCCGATACCAAGAAAAGGCTGATAATATGCTGTCTTTAGAAGATAATAAGGCCAATATAATTGAAGCATATAAGAAATTGCTAAAAACCAAAAAATATCGGGAAGTTACCCTTGAGAGCATTCTAAATGAGGTTAAACTTTCAAAATATGCTTTTTATAAAATTTTCCCTAGCAAGCAGGATTTGGTGGCAACTATTTTTCAGCAGGAAATAATGGAAGAAATCATTTATCAAATGGATAAAGATAATTATCAAAAGAGAATGCATTCTTTAGCCGTTTATTTGAATAAGAATAAGGAGTTTTATGCCAATGTGTTTCCGCTTGCGCAGCAGCAAAAACTAAAGCATTTGTTTGATATTCTCATTGAGAAGCAAATTGACATTCTGTCCAAAGCTTATCTTGCGGGGAAAAGAGTACTATATAATGATCAATGCTATATAAGCGACTATTTTTCATCCGCCTTTGCCTATTTGGTTAACGAATGGGTAGGGGGACGATATAGATTTAGCGCTTTGGAGTTTGCCGATAAATGGCTGTTATTAATAAATTCCGGTCTAAGAGATTTCATCACTAACTATCGAGCATAGTTATTCTTCAATTCTATGGCCCCTGGTTGGGACTTTCACGCCACTTGGGAAAATTATTAAAATGGTAGCCAAAATAAAACGAAAACAGCATTAAAATGGTTGCGTATTAACTTTGTTAATGGTAATATTTTCTAGCGATACTTTCTTTGGGCTCAAAAGAGGCTCAAGGCGGAAGGAGATAGTCTTATGAAAAAAGGAATTCACCCCGAATATCATCGGTGCACAGTAACATGCGTTACTTGTGGTAGCACCTTCGAAACCGGTTCAACCCTCAAAGAAATCAAGGTTGATACATGCTCGAATTGCCATCCGTTCTACACCGGTAAACAACGCTTTACCCAAGCTGATGGCCGTGTTGATCGTTTCAACAAGAAATACGGATTAAAAAAGTAAACGGAACGCCGCCATCGATTTGATGGCGGTTTTTTCTATTCTTTAAAGGAGATTGAATCATGAAAAACAAATTCTACATTACAACCCCGATTTACTACCCGAGTGCTAAACTTCATATCGGTCACGCTTACTGCACGACCCTTTGCGATGTTTATGCTCGCTTTCGCAGAATGCAAGGCTATGAAACCTACTTTTTGACAGGGGCTGATGAACACGGGCAAAAAATTGAAAAGAATGCCCAAATAGCGGGTAAAACCCCTCAGGAATTTGTCGATGGTATCGTGGTTGGTTTCCATAAATTATGGTCGGCTCTTGAAATTACTAATGATGATTTTATTCGAACCACGGAGAAACGACATTATGAAGTAGTGCAAAGAATTTTTTCGCGGATGATAGCCCGCGATGACATCTATCTAAGTAAATATGAAGGTTGGTACTGCACTCATTGTGAAGCTTTTTGGACGGATACGCAGGTAGGTCCGAATCATCTTTGCCCAGGACTGTGGTCGCCCAGTAGCGCGCGATAGTGAGCCGGCATACTTTTTTCGGACGGGCAAGTATCTTGACCGCCTATTAAAATTCTATGATGAGAATCCTAAGTTTATTACCCCTGAAAGTCGGAAAAATGAAATGATTAATACTTTCATTAAACCCGGACTTGAAGATTTAAGCGTTTCGCGAACATCCTTTAAGTGGGGTATCCCCGTTTTAGAAAATCCAGACCACGTTGTCTATGTTTGGCTTGATGCTTTGACTAACTACATCACGGCACTGGGATATGACAGCGATAATGATGGCCTTTTTAAAAAGTTTTGGACCGATGAAAATACGGAGATTATTCATGTGATCGGAGCTGATATTACTCGGTTTCATACAATCTATTGGCCGATGTTTTTAATGAGTGAAGGATTAAGACTTCCCGACCGTGAATTTGTCCATGGCCTATTGATGATGAAAGATGGCAAGATGAGCAAGTCCAAAGGTAATGTGGTAGATCCATATCCATTGTTAGAACGATATGGGGTGGACGCCCTTCGGTATTACCTTGTTCGCGAGACAACTTTCGGCAGTGATGGTCAATTTACGCCCGAGCAATTTGTCGAACGGATTAATGTTGATTTAGCTAATGATTTTGGTAATCTTCTCAATCGGACAATTGCGATGATTATCAAGTATTTTGATGGAGTTGTTCCAGAATATAAGGGTGACGTAACTCCTTTTGATAAAGACTTACGTGAATTAGCTGAATTTACGGTTAAAGACTATGAAACACTTTTAGCTGATTTAAAAATCACCGATGCTTTTGTCAGTGTCTTTAAACTCATTAGCGCGGCAAATAAATACATTGATAATACTGAGCCTTGGAATCTAAAGAAAAATGGCGAAGACAAACAACTAGCAAGCGTGATGAATCACTTAGCTAATGTTCTTTATGAGGCAGGCATTCTCCTACAGCCAGTCTTAACGCATGCTCCGAAGAAGCTCTTTGATGCTTTAGGTGTGAGTGAAGAAAAACGTAAATATGAACATGTTCGCACCTTTGGAGTTTTAGGTGGTGAAGAAGTGAAAAAAATCGATCCTTTGTTTCCGCGTCTTGATGTGGAAGTAGAAGTTAATTTTATCAAAGATTTAATGACAAATAAAAAATAAGTAAAGCGGGGCGTATCCAATGAAAGAAAAGATGAGTAATATTCGAGTTGGTTCTTTATTTCATGGGGTATGTCACGGCTATACTTATGATGGCTTAGGCATTCTTGACACTAAGGAAGGCCTAAGCTTTTTTGTTAATGGCTTGATTAAAGGTGAGGAAGCCGATGTTGAAGTCACTTTCGTTTCAATGAAAGCCAACTATGCGAAGATACGAAAAATCACTCTGCTTTCTCAAGATCGAATTACTCCGCTTTGTCCAGTGGCAACCGCCTGTGGGGGCTGTTCGTTTCAAAACTTAAATTATCAAAAGCAATTGGAATTTAAAAAGGAAAAGGTAATCAACGCGTTTCATAATATTGCGCATATTAAATTTCCAGTTGACGATTGCGTGGGAATGGATGAACCTTACTTTTATCGTAACAAAACCCAAATGCCGTTAGGCTTAGACCGCAAGGGAAGACTTATCAGTGGCTTTTATCGGGCTAAGAGTCACGATATTATCGCTATTGATAAGTGCGTAATCGAGGACAAAAAAGCTTCGGGAATATTAACGACAATTAAGGGCCTAATGACCTCAATGAAAATTCTCCCTTATAACGAAGACACTCGGGAAGGAATCATTCGTCATGTTCTTATTCGCACTTCTTTTCATTACCCCGAAGTGATGGTAGTAATTATTACCAATGCGGATAGTTTTCCAAGCCGAGGTAATTTTGTTAAAGCGTTGAAAAAGGCTCATCCAGAGATTACCACCATTGTTCAAAATGTTAATAAGCGCGATACAAATGTTATTTTAGGCAATCAAGATAATGTTCTTTTTGGCCCAGGCTTTATTAAGGACGATATTTTAGGTGTTCGTTATCGGATTTCCGCTAAATCGTTTTATCAAGTAAATCCTCTTCAAACGGAAAAGTTATATTCAATAGCAATTGAAAAGGCTCAGTTAACTGGAGATGAAGTGGTTCTAGATGCCTACTGTGGCATTGGAACAATCTCTTTAATCGTGGCTAAAAAAGCTAAAGAAGTCATTGGAGTCGAAATTGTAAAAGAAGCAATTATTGATGCAAAGAATAATGCTCGCCGCAATGATATCAATAATGCCACTTTTTATGTTGATGATGCCGGTGAGTTTATGGTCGATTTTGTTAAAAGTGGCAAAAAACTCGATGTGCTTTTTATGGACCCTCCACGTAAAGGGGCAGATGAAAGATTTCTTGCGAGTGTTTTAGCCGCGAAACCAAATAAAATAATATATGTGAGTTGTGATCCAGCAACTTTAGCGCGCGATATTGCTACTTTAATAAAAAGTTATAAAATAGAATCAATTACTCCAGTGGATATGTTTCCTCAAACATTTCATGTGGAAACAGTGACTAGTTTGATTTTGAAAAAATAATAAAAATGCGGAAATAGTTCGATTTTATAGAACTTTTTGCGAATAAATCAAATCAATTACAAAGCTGTAATTTTATTAAAAATCACTAAAAATGGTCAAATCTATTGGCTGTACTCTCTATTGCATACCCTGTGTTAGGGAACATGTGCCATAGGAAATACTTCGTTTACTTTCTTTGCTTATTCGTGATAAAATATTGCAGTAAAAGGGTACTAAAAATGGACGGCAAAAAATATTTCGATTACTATTTAAAAGCCATGGAAATAAGAAAAACTCCAGAGATCGAATCTGCTATTGATAATCAAACTAAGTTATCAAAAGAAACTAAGGCTTTAATGAGCAAAAGGTATGAAATTGAAGATAAGTTATTAGAACTTTATTATTCGATTTCCGTCGATGGATTTGACAAGTCTATTTTTGATTCTAATGAATTACCCGAACATGAAAGATTAATGCAAATTAATGCTTTGTGGGCAGCTGATGATCCTAGGATAAATGCCATGAAGGAAAAATTGTCACAAAGCGGTAAACAAGATGAAATTAGCAAGCTTGAAGAAGAATATGGAAAAGTTTTGTTTGAATTTTTTACGGCAATGATTAAGTTGGATTCTGCTCTTAATGAATCTAGAGAAAAATTGTTTTCACCCGAATATAAAGCAAAACTAAAAGAATATGCAAATAATGGTGTTTTGCTATATTTTTTAGAAACCCCAGATGCCCCAATATTATCTAATGATATAACTCTCGATGATACTATTGAATCATTTAGTTTTAATGATTTTATATCACTAAAGACTCTTCTTTGTGCATTTTTAACGGTAGAGAATCCATCTCCCTCTATGTCGAGAAAAATAACTGATGTTTATAGTGTCATTGATTGCTTGGAATGTGAACAATATTGCTCTGCAGCAAGAACCATATTTGCTCTTCTTGAAAGCGAACACAAGAATTGCTCTTCTGCTATGGATAATTATTTCACTCTAGATAAGAAATTTAGGAAAGGGGAGCAAAGGGCTGAAAGAATTCAACAACTTTTAGATAGCCTTAAAACTCAAGAATATTATTCACAAGTCTGGGACATGGTAAATCCGATGTATAGAGATATTCTGAATAGTAAATCCAATTCCTTTGTTGATAGAAACGCAATTGTGCATGGAGATTATTATTCTAAAAAAATGGATATCGGCAAAAACGATGTTATTAAATTAATTTTACTATTTATTAATATGAGAATAATATCAGACCACATTCAATTATATTGCGAAATGTTCCAGAAAACATTGAATTACACAGAAATTTTGCTCACTCAGAAATTGAAAAAAACAAAGAAATAAAATATACTTTATGAGCAATCTTCGATACATGACAAAGGTCAGGTGAACGGAGAAAATTTATAGTACACCCCAGAAATTGGGCCTATTTTAATTAACTATAAATTCTTCTGATTCATTTTTTTATAATCGAGAGGGCTATAACCTCCCGGTTTTTCTTTTATTCGGCAGAAATTGTAATAAGAAATGTATTTATTGATTTCATCAATCAGCTAAGACATATACCTAATGTGATAAAGATAAATTATTTCCATTTTCATCTTCCCGAAGAAATTCTCCATGATTGAGTTATTCCTCGATGTCTTAAACGAGCTTGATACTCAGGATGTTGATAATGCCATCCCTGATCTGAGTGTAATATCAGATTTTAATGTGATGGCAGCTTCTTGAATGCCTTCTCTAACATATCAAGAACGAGATTCATGTTTGGTGAGGCACTGATTGAATAAGAAGTAATTTCTTCTTTATACATATCAATGATTGGGGATAGGTATATTTTGGAACCATTTATGTTGAATTCAGTGACATCAGTTGCCCGTTTTTGAAACGGCCCATCAGCGGCGAATTTCCTTCTTAAAACATTAGGTCAATCTTACCAACAGTGCCTCGATATGAAGAATATTTTCTATGTCATCTAGCCTTATTAACCAAGCCATATTTCTTCATTATTTTTCTAACTAGTTTATGATTGACTATAAGGGTCTATGAACTAAGAAAGCAGCTTCACCCACTTTTCGATAAAGCCTATACCATCCGAGTATCGTGCTTTATATGAGTTCACCTGACTTTGTGTAGAGATTGTATTTCTTACCTAATTCTTGATAACACATGTGGTTATCGTAATGATCTTTACAGACCTTAATTTTGATGTCGTTTAGAACATTTTTATAAATTCCACGAACCATTTTGTTCTTTTTCATAAAATCACCTCAAATATTTTATCAAATAAGATAAGTACAAGCTCTCGTGTTCACATCAAAGTTCAATTTGAAAAAATTAAATTAGATGGACGAATTCGATGGACAAAACTCACATATTTGCGATATAATATAAAAAAGGTGAAATTATGGGATTTGACATTCAGAACAGAAGATACACTGGGAGCAAGCAAAAACTAGTAAAATGGATTAGGGGTATTATCACAAAGAAATGTGATAACGTAAATTCTTTTTGTGATTTATTTGCTGGAACTGGCGTTGTCACGAATGCTCTTATTAATGACTTTAATACGTTTTATATTAACGATTTTTTATATTCCAATTTCATCATTTACAATGCTTTTTTCTCATCTGATTCATATTCAGAAGAAAAACTTTTTGTTTTAAAAAGGCAAATTGAGACTATTGATCCACGTAATGTTAAATCCAATTATGTTTCTAAAAATTTTGGAGGCAAGTTCTTTTCTAAGAATGATTCACTGGTGATTGGCGAGATCAGAGAACTGCTGGAAAACGAAAAAAAAACTGATAGAATTAACTTTCGTGAATTTTGCATACTTCTTTCTTCACTAATCTATTCATTTGATAGGTGCGCAAACACCGTTGGCCATTATGATGCATATATAAAGAAGCCAATTCTTAAAGATACATTTGTCTTCGAATTAATCAATCCCGTCATAACAAATCAGAAAGAAAAAAAATTTTTTATTTCATGCAAAGACTCAAATCAATTTGTTAGAGAGATTCAACCCGACGTTGTATATATCGATCCCCCATATTCTTCTCGTCAATATAGTCGTTTTTATCATGTGATCGAAAACATAGCTGAATGGAAAAAGCCCAAGTTATATGGGACTGCTTTAAAACCAGCTCCAGAAAACATGAGTGATTATTGCACGGTGAAGGCTATTGACGCTTTTAGAGAATTGGTAGCTGATCTTCATTGCAAATACATAGTTGCTTCATATAACAACACATATGATTCCAAAAGTAACTCATCAAAGAATAAAATGGAATTAGAAGATATGAAAAAAATATTGGATTTAAAAGGACACACAACGATTTTTGATATAAATCACAAAGCATTTAATGCGGGCAAAACTGATTTAAAAAATCATAAAGAACTCCTCTTTCTAACGAAGGTTGGTGAGCACGATGAATAGATCTCCATTTTTCTATGTCGGCGATAAATACAAATTAATGAAACAATTATCAGGATATTTCCCACACGACGTTAATAGGCTTATTGAGCCATTTTGTGGTGGTGGGAGTGTTTTTCTTAATTTTCATGCGAAGAATTATTTGGCAAATGATAAAAATAAGCACATGATAAAACTTCACAAGTTTTTGAAATCATATGCAAATAACCGAAATTCATTTTATAAGAAATTGGAACAGCAAATAAAACATTACGGATTATCTGCATCTTATTTAGGAATAATGGTTAGCGACGAATTAAAATCCAAACATAAGAAAACATATTATGCAGTATTCAATAAAAATGCCTATAAAGCAGTTAAAGATGATTTTAATAAGAATAAAAACGATTTGCTTCTTTTGTATATCTTACTTATTTATGGTTTCAACCATATGCTTCGTTTTAACTCGTCTGGCGATTTTAATCTTCCTGTTGGCAATGTAGATTACAATAAAAATGTTCGGACAGCTCTTGATGCGTATTTTGATTTTATTGAATCAAACGAAATTGTTTTTTCTTGTTTAGATTTCGTTGATTTTGTAAAAGGCATTACTTTCGAAAGTGGAGACTTTGTTTACTTAGACCCACCATATTTAATTAGCAAGTGTGAATATAACAAAGGTTGGGACGAAAAGTGTGAATCTGCTCTTTTGAATCTTCTAGATGAGCTTAATTCAAAAGGAATTAACTTTGCTTTATCTAATGTCTTTAACCATAAAGGTCGAAGCAATGAAATGGTAATTGAATGGTCGAAAAAATATAAAGTTAAGCCAGTGAAAAGCAATTATATAAGTTATTACGATAATACAATCAAGGAAGATACTACCGAAGTCTTGATAACTAATTATTAAACAAGGGGGTTGGGATGTGAAAAGAAAAAACGAATACAAGCCTTTGCTATTTACTACTACATTGAGGAATCCTTCAAGAATGAAGGAATTTCTTGGCGTTGTTTCAATGTTTGATGGGCAACTTCTAACAAATGAAGTAATTTTGAAAATTTGTGGCACATTAATTAGCAATAAATTATATGTCACAGCCTATCAGAAACATAATTCTAGACTCAACGCCATCTATTTAAATGAAGGAGCGCGATATAATGATCGGCAGATAACTGACATTCTCACTCACTCAGAACAAAACCATAAAGAAGCTGGTTTTGATAAAGGTTGGCCTTCTAGATTTGACACATGGTTTAAGTTTTTAAAAGAACTTGGCTTTTTGTATTATGAAATGAACAAAGCCATTGTTATTTCACCAACTGGGAAGCTACTGCTAAAAGCAAATGAAGATGGTGGATCTGAATTTGAATCCCAAGCCTTTTTAAATGCCTTTGTTAAATACCAACGAAACAATCCCTATCGAAGAGTTAGTAATTTCAACAAACCATTCATTCTTTTGCTTAGGACTATTTTAAGGTTAAAGGAACTAAAGCACGATAGTGAAGCCGGTATATATATTTTCGAAGTTCCATACTTTTTATCGTGGAGGGATGACGATTTTAATGCTTTGGCAAGCTATATACTTACTAACAGAGAGCGCTACGGCTTAAAGCCAAGTGAAGAAGTGGTGTACGATAATTGCAAAGATATATTGAATATTTCTATAGAAGATGAAAAGAGATTCAAAATATCAAATCTTTTACATGAAATGCCAGACGATTTTATTAGGAAAATGCGTTTGACTGGAGTCTTTTCATTAAGAGGAATGGGACATTATCTAGACATTAATGCTCAATATTCCAAAAAGATTGATTATATTGTGAGAACCTATTCGTCATGCCCAATCTTTTCTAATGAACACGAATATTTCGAATATGCATCAACGGTAGACGAGAATCTCGTTGATGCAAGGCAAGTTGAAACACTTCCTAAAAGCGAATATCTTTCCCTGTTTAATAATTTGGTTAGTCAGTTTGACATTGAGACGCTAAGAAAAGAATTGCTTCTTCTCTCACAAAAGAACGGTAAATCTACAAATGAATTGTTTAGATATATTGATGCACCAACCCGCTTGGAATTTTTAACTGCATTGTTATTAAAGAAAACATTTAAGGATTTAATGGTTGCACCAAATTACCCAATTGATGATGAAGGGATTCCAACATCAACGGCTGGAGGGAATGTTCCTGATATATATTGTAAAGAAAACGGGGCATCTATTTTGGTTGAAGTGACAATGCTTACTTCGACGCAACAAAATATTCGCGAGACTCCTTCGGTCATCGTTCATCTTAAAAATGAGTTGGCAAAGAACAAAGATTCTTTTTCTGTCTTTATTGCTCCAATCGTTCACGACCAAACTAGTATTTTTATGAATCTAGCATGTGTAGAACACCATATTTCGATTGTTACCAAAACCATTCAAGATTTTATTTTTGAGATTCAAACAAATGAAAATCTTTCGCAAATGCGATAAATGGAGGATAAAATGATAAATATAGTAAAAACTCCCACGTATTATTCTTTTCTTAATCTTGTTAAAAATTCAAATGATGAAGTGATTTTGTGCGCACCATATATTAAACAAGACATCATCAAAAAAATTCTAGATTCTAAAAAGCAAGGGGTAAAAATTAAGGTAATTACATCATCAAACATTGCAAATTTTATTAATGGATCTTTAGATATCGGCGCAATAAAACAGTTAATCAAAAATGGTTGCAATGTTTTAAATTATCAAGATCTGCATGCCAAGATATATTTGTTTGATAACGATAGAGCATTAATTACATCTGCCAACCTTACTAACAATGGCCTTTTTAAAAATTATGAATATGGTGTTCTTATAGAAAATGAAAATGAAATCATTAATCAAATTTATGCTGACTTCATCGCTATGATGGATAGCAAGTTCTGCGGTATATTTAATTTAAAAATAGTATTGAAAATTGAAAAAATTGTATCAGAGTTCAACGAGAGATTACCAGTAATAATTGATCCCTTGGGCGACAACATTATATCTATTCAATCTATTCAAAGATTGACGAAGCATTTATCTCCATGGGAAAAAGATGTTTTTGAATGCATAGATTCTTTGCAAAAAAATAATTTCTTGCTTTCTGATATCTATTTTTTCTCACGGAAACTTGCTGGAAAACACCCACTTAATAACAACATTAAACCAAAGATTCGTCAAATGCTTCAACATTTGAGAGATCTTGGTTTGATAAAATTCATAAAGCCAGGCTCTTATAAAAAACTATGGTGAAGTTTTAAATAAAACCAGAACCCTACAAGATTATAGATTTTTTGCTTAGCAATAAAAGGAGGCATTATGACGATTCAATTAGATTCAAAACTTCTATCCTCGTGTCACATTAACTTTTTATTTGGCGCAGGTGTTAACGGGAGTGGTTTTCCTCAACTAAACGGGTTTGCAAAAACAAAAGAATTTATTTCAGAGTTATTAGGAACAAATGTGAAAAGTTTTGAAAACTCTATCGAGGAACTTGAAGAAACCGATAAGAAAAAAAGCAATAGAATGTTTTAAAGACGAATTTCGGCACTTCAGTAAAAATATTGATTATTCAAATATTTCCCTCAAAAACATAGATTCACTATTTATGTCTGTGAACAAATTAGTTGGTGATTCAGAAAATAGAACAAAAACCACAAAGCAAATCAATATCTATACTTTAAATTATGACGTGATAGTTGAAACAGTTCTTCAGAAATCTGGATTTTTGGTTAACGTAATTTCCTCTTCGAATTTAGAAAACCACAATAAATTTTTTAACTTAATTGGATATAATTCCGAAATTCAAACTTTTATTCCGACATACCTTGTTTCTAAAATTCATGGCGATATATACAACCCAATTCTTCCGGGTGGAGATAAATATAATCAGGCTTTGATGGCAAATAAATTTGAAGTTTTGTTTCAGATGAAAGCAAAATTATCAAGATTTAATTCTGTTCTGTTTCTTATTGGATATTCTGGCCACGACGAACACATAAATCGCATTCTTCGTGATTGCGTAACTTGTGGCCTCACAATCTATTGGTTTAAGTATTCAAACAATGATGTAATTCCAAGCGATCTTGAAGGCAAAGTATTTGTGATTGATAACGAAAATAAACTAGATACTACATTAGTTTGTGGAAAGATGATTGATCAATTATGGGACAAATCATTGGAAGAATAATTGAAGTAAAAGGGCTTTCTGTAAAAGCTAAACTCTTTACTTTGTTGCCACCATATTTAGTACACAATGGAATTAGAGAATCTGCCCCAAAAATCAACGGATTTGTCAAGACTAGAATTGGGTTAGACATTGTTATTTGTCAAGTCGTCGGTGAATTCAGTGAAGAAGTGGGAGGGGCTGTTAGTGGGCATTATTTACAATTAGATGTAAAGGGATATTTATCAAATGGCAGCTTTATTCAAGGATTAAGAATACTTCCTATTGTGTCTGCAAATATTGAATTATTAGAAGATCAAGAATTCAATAAAATATATAGTTCCTCATCTAAAACAACAATGTGCTTGGGAAGAAATCTCTTTGACGAAAATAAAAAAGTAAATGTAAATGTTAACGAATTAATCCCATCTCATATTGGCATATTTGGTAATACTGGCAGCGGTAAATCTAATACACTGGCGAAAATTCTGTCATCATATTTTGAAATTGTCGCTGACTATTCTACCAAAAGTGGTAAATTCATTATTTTCGATTTAAACAACGAATATAGTGGAGACTCAATTTGCGATGCAAAAAACAAGGAACTGTATAAATTAAATACTAGAAAAGAGTCGAAAAAAAGGATTCCTTTGAACCTTGACTCTTTAACTGAAGATAGTTTTGTTGTACTCATGAATGCATCGCAAAAAACTCAAGCACCTGTGGTGAAGAATGCTTTTCGCGAATCAATGAAAAAGAACGACGAAAGAAAAGATGAAGGATTCTATTTAAGTTATATTAAAAGCATTATCAAGAATTCTAGAAAGGCGCTTTTCTTTTCAATGAGGCATTACCTAGCATCTTATTTCCAACATTTGGATAATTTCCATTATCATTCAGTCCAAACGAAAATATATTACAAAGATGGATCAATTAACATCTATCCAGAAGATCCATCGTTTGCTTCAAAATTAGATGAAATTACCGTAACAATACCAGGCGACCCACTTGAACGTTTTCTTTTTGAACTATATTTTTCTGTTGCTCAGGAAAATGAAAATGGTGTTAATTTAGATTTTATGATGCCGTTAATTTCTAGAGCGAGAAAATTAATAAACGATTTTCATAAAATTTTTGATTTTGATGAAAATTTTAAAGATATTTTTCAAGGAAAGAATGTTTGCATAATCCAGTTGGGCAATGTAAACAAAGATATGAAGGAAATCGTTCCCTCTATAATTTCAGAAAATATTTTTAATCGTCTTCAAGAAAGCAAAGAAGAAAAAGGTGTTAAACAAATAATAAATATCGTTGTTGATGAAGCTCATTCCATTCTATATGATGCAAAAAATGACATTTTGGCTCATGACAGCGTGCTTCAAACATTTGAAAAAGTAATTAAAGAAGGGCGAAAGTTTGGTCTTTACTTAATGCTGGCCAGCCAAAGACCGAGCGATATTTCACAAACGATAATTTCACAACTTCACAACTATTTTATCCATAAATTGGTAAACCCTTCAGATATTCAGATGATTAGAAAAGCGGTGGCATACATGGATGAAAACTCACTGAATTTTATTTCAATTCTAGCGCCAGGGGAATGTATAGTCTCTGGAACCGCATTTCAAATGCCAACATTTATGTATGTTGAACAAGTGGAAGAAAAGAAAAGACCAAATTCTGATAACCCAAAACTGCTTGGTGAAAATGGTTTATTTGAATCATCAAAGCAAGACGATTTTAATTTTTAATACGTTTGTTTCTTCTCTTTACATGTTTATTTAACGTGCGATTTGAATAATAGAGACTGTCCTTGCACGTGGAGACGGTTGTTGCTTTAGTACTAAAGAAGCAGTCCATTGTCCTGTTGACGGTATGCTGGTGGCACTGGGTATTTTGTGAATAAGGGCTTTTAGGAGTAAAATTGAGGCAAATAAACACCTTTGCAATTAATTTTGCTAAAAGTGCGACTTTGGGAACATATTTGGATGATGTATTATGGATGAATGATTGAAACAACTCCAAGAAAAAATAAAAATTACAAATATAAGGCCGAAGAATTCTCAAAGAAGATGAAGAACTTGGTCTACAAATATAGCAAGCGAGACGGAGCCATCCTGATTTCCAACGACGACGAGATCAATAAGTTCATCGATTTGCTGAGTGAAGAGGCTAAAAAGATACTGGATGACCTCCAAGAAGATGACAATGACTTTTAAGATATGGGCATCATGTTCGAGGAGAAGGCGCTCTGTGACATTCTCAAGGCCATCAGGGATAAATACGGCTTTAAATATGATTACGTAATCATTGAACTGGCTAAGAAAGTAAAAGCGACGAAGGACGACAGAGCCAAATATACCGACAGGTCATCCAATAGCAATATCAAGTCCAGTCTCCAATCCGACATCATCAGGCTGCGGAACAAGAACGAATGCCCGCCAATGATGTTCAAAAATGTGTACATCAAGGTTTTGAATCAGGCCGAAAACTTCAAAAATTTTAATGACTGATTTCTTTGGGTTACGGAGGTAATTATGACAAACGATGAACCAAACTCCTTTATACGACATTATATTGAAAAGGACCAAACAAAAAGTGATTATTCAAAAATTACCATTGGAATGGAAGTTACTCATAAAGCGTTTGGCCATGGAAAAATAATCGATATTTTTAGTGATTCTTTAACCATTAAATTTGACAAATTCGATAAGGAAAAAATGTTTGAATATCCGAGTGCTTTTGAAAATGGGTTCCTTATGCTAATGGAATCAATAAAGTCTAATTCCAACGATTTGGTTTGGTACGTTTGCTATGGAAGCAATCTTTGCTTAGAAAGATTTATGTGCTATTTAACTGGTAATGGTTCTTCAAAATTTAATATCTCAGCAAACCCTCGGAATATTTGTTCTGACAAAACTCATCCCCGCGATATTAAAAATACGGAAATCCCATATGAATTATATTTTGCTAAATTATCGAGTGTTTGGGGTGGTTCCGTCGCCTTTTTGGACAAGGACAAACAAGGAAAAACTTATGGAAGAGCTTATTTAATATCAAAAGCGCAATATAACCACATTAAAAAATGTGAAGGAAATTGGTATAAATATGAAATTTCTCTAGGCGAAATAGATGGAATTAAAACAGTTACATTTACGAACAAGGATCGTTTTATTGATATCAGTCCGGTAAGTATTGACTATCGTCGCGTTATGATCAATGGATTAGAAGAAATGGGAGTAGATAAGGAAACCGCTGAGGAATATTTAGATAGCAAAATCAAATGAAAGCAATATGGCTAGTGCAGATACCATAGCATTCATTTGTTTTATGTCAATAGAGGATAACAAGATGAAGAGTATAATAAATATATGGTCATACTTTTTAAAATAGTTTATTTATATCGATATTTGAATTGCTTATTATCAAATAAATAATTATATATATTCTGGCCAATATTTTTTCAATGAAATATTTGGACGATAAAAAATAGTTTTTGACGCCATAAGACAGTTTACTTTGGCACATTAAAAAATATCGTAATAGCAATTGTTTGAGAAGACTCATCGTAGTCGATTTTTACTTTTCTTGAATGCACTAGTTTTGGTGGGTCAAAAAAAGTCAAAGAATATCAGTTTTTATTGCTATTTGAACATTTTTTCTTAAATTATATCTTTGCAGATATAAAAGTGATATATTTATTAATAAGGGCAAAATTAATATGATTTGGTCAGAACAAATACATTTTTTAAGACAAAAACTTTTAATCACACAGACGGAATTAGCCAAGATGATTGGCGTATCTTACGTTTCAATTAATCGTTGGGAAAACGGACATTTTGAACCAACCATGAAAGCAAAGCGCGCTCTAATGAAATTATTTGTCGAAAACGGAATAGTGGAGGACAAATAAGATGCCTAACATAACCGGCGAACAAACCGAATTAGAACTTGAAAACGAGTTAATAAAACAGCTTCGTCAACAATTTCATTCCTCGGAATCTGAGGATGCTTTTGTAAGCGTTCACGACGATTCTTCTTTATATAAGAATTTACGAAAACAAATAGATAGACTTAATGGAATATGTCTAAGCGATACTGAGTTTAGGCGATTCGTTAACGAACTGGAAAAATACAATACGGTATATAAATGCGCTATTAATCTTCGTCAGATGCAAACCATAACCATGGACAATGGCGAAAAGAAAAACATAAAGATTTTTGAGAAGAACGACTGGTGCAGAAATATCGTTCAAGTGGCACATCAAATAAACCAAACAAACGAATTTGCCGGGAGGTTTGATGTTACGATTCTCGTCAACGGACTTCCTTTGGTTCAAATAGAATTAAAGAAAAATGGTATAACCCTAGCAGAGGCGTTTGGGCAAATTGAAAGATATAGAAGGACTGTTTATAAAGGAATATTCAAATATATCCAATTCTTCATTATTTCAAATGGTTCCATGACCAAATATTTTGCCAACAGCGATAGAGCATTCAAAAAAGAGAATGTTTTTACTTGGTCCGATCCTAACAATGTGATGGTCAACAGACTAAATGAATTTGCGATGGATAGACTGACGCGATGCAATATTTGTAGAACCATCTCAAATTATATTGTCATCAATCAAACCGAGCGTGATTTAATGATTCTTAGGCCATATCAAATCTGGGCTGTTGAAAACCTAGTCGATAGAGCCCTGAATACAAAAAACAACGGATTCGTATGGCACACAACTGGAAGTGGAAAAACCTTAACAAGTTTTAAGTTGGCTCAGTGTCTCCGAGATACAGGAAAGTTCTCAAAGGTTGTTTTTCTTGTTGATAGAAGAGATTTGGATAGACAAACAGTAAGAAATTTTAACTCGTTTGAAAAAGACGCTGTTGTAAATGTCGGCGATTCAAGAAAACTGAATAAATTTTTCGGGGATTCATCAGTGAAGATGATTACAACAACCATCCAAAAAATGTCTAATCTATGTACGAATCCTAGATTTGAATCGACAGTTGAAAAAAATAAAGACACAACAATCTTCATTATTGATGAATGCCACAGAAGTAATTTCGGTGAAATGAGAAAGCATATTTTGAGAGCTTTCCCTTCTGCTCAGATGTTCGGTTTTACAGGAACGCCAATTTTTGCCGAAAACATGAATGCAACTGGATTGACTACTGAAGCAATATTTGGTGGGAAGCCTGTTCATTCATATAAAATCAAAGATGCGATTAACGCCCACATGGTATTGGGTTTTAATGTTCAGTATTTCAAAACAATTGATATCGTCACAAAGGTTGGAAAAGACGAACAAGTGGAAGCAATCGACGAAGACGAGCTTATTAATTCTCCAACAAGAATAACTAATATATCAAAGCACATTATAGATAATTTTGATAAGCTTACCGTCAACAGAAAGTACAACGCGATATTTGCCGTCTCAAGCATCGATTTATTGATGAAATATTATGATGAGTTAAAGAAACAAAACGAAGCACTTGAAGAGAACCAGAAAATAAAGATTGCCACAATATTTACCTACTCGCCAAACAGCATTGACACCGAAGAAGTAGGAACAAACGAAAGGCTGGCTCAGCAATCGCTTCAATACGTAATGGACGACTATTCAAAAGTGGTTGGGAAAAACTATTCGATTGCCAACTGCTCAGAGTATTTTGAGGATGTAAGAGACGCATTTAGGGAAGGCAAGGTTGAATTGATTCTTGTTGTTAACATGATGCTGACCGGTTTTGACTCAAAACGAATCAACGCATTGTTCTTAGACAAGTCACTTAAATACCATGGATTAATCCAAGCTTTTTCAAGGACGAACAGACTTGATTGCTCAGCAAAACAATTTGGAAACATTATCTGCTACCGCACAACTCCTAAAGACGTTGAGAAAGCAGTGGCATTATATTCTCAAGAAGACCACGGAATTGTCCTCATGAAATCATTTGAGGAGTATCTAGACCTATTTAGAGACACTTTAAAGAATTTGCGTTCATACACAATAACGCCTGATGACGTCGACTCTCTTGAAGGCGATACAGCAAAGATTGAATTTGTAAATAGATTCAGGAAAGTAGCGAGATATTTAATCTGCCTTCAAAACTTTTGCGAATTTTCTTTCCCAATTACATTGAAGGATGATATTACTCCAGACGAATACAATTCATTTAAATCAAGGTATTTGGAAATCTATAACGATTTTAAGAAGCATCCTGAGAAGGTTTCTGTTATTGGTGAGGTCACGTTTGACATTGAATTGGTTCAAACCGATAAGGTAGATGTAGATTACATTCTGAATCTGCTTAGGAAACTTGGAACGGTCGGAGGAACCAAGGTTGACATATCGGCGATTATTAATATTCTTCGAAGATCCACTGATCCAATATTGGTTAGTAAAAGAGAATTGTTGGAATCGTTTATAACGAACGTGTTCCCAACTCTTGCCGAGGGAGCGTCGGTAGATGATGAATTAGCAAAATATATTGAAGAAAAACGAAAAGAAACTTTGTCAACAATATCGGATGATTTGCTCATTTCCTACGAAGCTCTTGAAAAACTTCTCAACAGATACGACTACTTTATGACGATTGACTATACCGATATCAAATCGTTGCTAAACAAGAGAGTAAAGGAAAGGTATAGAGAGAAACATCCTGATCTAAATCCAATTAAAGCGACCAACGAACTGATGGAAGAAATCAAAAACCACATCATCGAAATTGCTGATAAATATTCCATGCATAACTAGGAGGTTAAATTATGCCAGAAATTGATAAAGACGAGTTGCTAGCAAGGCAACAAGGCGAAGTTGACACAAAACTGTGGGCGATGGCGAATGAGCTCAGAGGCTCAATGGAAGCCAGTGAGTTCAAAAACTATATTCTTGGCCTAATTTTCTATAAATTCTTGTCAAACAAGATTGTGAAAACCATCAACGATGAACTCAAAGATGATGGGCTGACTTTTGATTCTGCTTGGAAAGACACAAGCATGAGAGACGATATTAAAGAGCTGTCAATTAGGACGATTGGATATTTCTTAGACCCATCATTCCTTTTTGAGAGTTTCGTAGAAAAAATAAACATTAATCACTTTACGGTCGAAGATCTCAAAGAAGGTATTAAGGCCATTACCTCATCAACGATTGGAGCTGAATCTCAAAAGGATTTCGCTGATCTATTTGAAGACATGGATTTAGATAACAACAAATTAGGGAAGGGTGAGGCCGAAAGAAGTAAACTCATCGGGAAGATAATCCTTAAAATCAATGACCTTAATCTTGACTTGTCTGAAACCAATTTCGATGTGCTTGGGCATGCTTACGAATACCTTATTGGCAAGTTCGCAGCGAGTGCTGGCAAAAAGGCTGGAGAGTTCTATACTCCTGCCCAAGTATCTGAATTGTTGGCAAGAATTGTTACCTTGGAAAATAATAACTTAAAAACTGTTTACGATCCAACATGTGGTTCCGGCTCCCTTCTTTTAAGAGTTAGAAGCAATGTTGCAAACCCACAAGCCTTAAAAATCTATGGGCAAGAAATGGTCACAACGACTTATAACTTGGCCAGAATGAATATGCTTCTACACGGGGTTGACTACGAGAAGTTTGACATAGCCAATGACGATACCTTGGAAAAGCCAGCGGAAAGACATAAACCTTTAAAATTCGATGCAGTAGTGGCTAATCCACCATATTCCGCGAAATGGGAGCCAGCTGGAAAAGAAGAGGACTCTCGTTTCAATGGCTATGATGGCAAATACGCTCCTTCTTCTAAAGCTGATTACGCATTTGTGGAACATATGATTTATCATCTTTCAGATAGCGGAACATTAGCGGTGGTTCTGCCACATGGCGTTTTGTTTAGAGGCTCCTCTGAAGGCGTTATTCGAACGAAAATAATCAAAGACTACAATTATCTAGATGCTGTTATCGGGCTTCCTGCAAATCTATTCTTTGGAACAAGCATTCCGACGTGTATTTTGGTATTAAAGAAATGCAGAACGAATCCTGAGAACATTGTTTTCATAGACGCTTCTAAATATTTTGAAAATGGAAAAAATCAGAATTACCTTAGGGAAGAAGATATCCAAAGAATTCTTGATTCTTATAAAGATCGCAAAAACATCGACAAGTTTATGCACGTGGCAACACTTGAGGAAATCAAAGAAAACGAATACAACCTCAATATTCCTAGATATGTTGATACCTTTGAAGAGGAAGAGCCTATTGATATCCACGCTGTTCTGGCCGAAATCAAAGAGCTTGAATCAAAGCGCGATGAACTTGACAAGGAAATAGACAAGTATATGAAGGAACTTGGCTTATGAGTAATGAGAATTCTAAAGACAAGAAAGTCGCTAATGTTCCTAATTTGAGATTTGGAACTGGATTAATCTCAATGCCGATTATTAGTGACGTTTCTGGCTTAAGAAAAACTACTAAAGTTTTCCCAAAAACACTTTACATTAGCACTGAGAATTTAATTTCTGACTTTGGAGGTTGTAAGAAATTCTCAGAAAACATCCCAATAAAAGGGACATATTTCAAGAGAGGCGATACTCTTGTAGCAAACATTCGTCCATACTTAAAAAAGGTATTTTTTGCTGCTTTTGATGGCTGTGCAAGCTCTGACGTTTTAGTTTTCCAACCCAAGAAAGTTTTTCCGCTTTATTTCTTCTATTGTTTGGCTAACGAAAAGTTTATCAATTACATAATGCTAAATGCTAAAGGATCAAAAATGCCACGAGGGGATAAAGGGTGGATGCTTAAAAAGAAAATCGCAATAGTTCCTTTAGAAGAGCAAAAGAAAACTGCCCTATTTTTATCGTTAATTGATGAACGAATTGTGGTTCAAAACAAAATCATTAGTGCTTATAAATCGCTAATGAAACCGCTATTTGAATGCATGAATGATGGAGGCGGACAAGAATTCTGTATTGATGAAATTGGAACTTATTATTCTTGCGATTCCTTATCCTGGGACGAAATGTCCTCTAAAGGATATCCAGCGATTATTTATGGACAATTATTTACTGACTACTCACTAATTATTCAAGACATTGTTGGCCATACAAAAAAACAAATATCATCGAAAAGTAAGGGAAATGATCTTTTGTTTCCGTCTTCCACAACAGTTGATTCATTATCTTTAATTTCTCCGGCATCTCTATCGATTGTGGATATATCTCTTGGAGGCGATATGTTTTTCATTGCTTTGAACGAAGGCTTTAATTGCGATTATTTAAGTCTACTTATAAATTTCGAGTATCGAAAACAACTGGCAAGATTTGCTCAAGGAAGTACAATTATCCATCTTTATTACGAAAGCATTAAGAATTTCAAATTGCTTATTGCACCCAAAGAAATTCAAGAAAAGATAGTGAATTGTGAAAAACAAATCATCAAGATAATTGACGTTGAAAACAAACTGCTCAACTGCTTAGAAGAACAAAAAAAGTATTTCTTAAAAAACCTGTTTATATAAAAAGGTTTCTTAGCAAGAAGCTCTTTTCTCTTTTTAATGATTCTAACAGCATACGTTCATTAATTAGCTGTTTATTGACTGAATCAAATAATCTAGTTGCTTGTTCTCTCTCTTTTTGGTCCGGCCATGGAATTTTAAGTTCAGATAGTTTCTTAAAAGATAGCGAGAATCTTGTTCCGCCAGACTTAAGCTTCATTATTTGTTTTTTTATTTCATCATTGTTATTGAGCAATTCCAACAAAAAATCTGTCGAGCATTTTTCTACCAAAAAAACAGGATATGCAGGACTGACGAGGCCGTTTTGAATAATGTTTTGCTTGTTAAAATTAAAATTTCCAGTGTCACTCATTGATCTGTATGTGCAATAACCAAATGGCACAATCTTATAACCAATAGTGCAATCGCTCGAAGCGTTTTTATTAAAATAATCCGTTTGCAAGTAAAGTCCGGATGACGTTGATGAAAGAACTGGATACATATCATCAGTAACGGTCTTTTCGTCATATTCCTTAACAACATGAGCAATAGCAATTTTCGGACAATGAATCCACCTTGAAAAAACGATTGTTTTAATCGAGATGCTAAGAGAACTTAATTCATTAATGATTTTGTTTTGAACTTCAATTCGCTCATCAATGTTCTTTATAAATGCTGAGATTTCCACTTGTTCTTTGACACAAGGAAATCTGTGCCTAGTCTCGAAAAAATTAGGCGTGGACATATTAAGTAATCCGTGGTTTCGCGCCCCTTCGCCGGCAATATCTGAAATCTGTTTATACCATTTGTCGCTTTCAAAATATATTTCTAAAAAAGACGAATTAATTTTGTCGTTTGGTCTAAAACAAATATATAAGTTTGAAACTACTCCAGCATCGTAAAAATTTAATTTTTTAACAGCGCCCCAGGGATAATCTTTTGAATAGCTCTTGTTATAAGCGAAATCTCCTTTAAGAAGCAAATAATAGTTTTGAAGATTTTGGCTAGCCACTTTTTTATCGAAAAATGTGGTTTGATCAATTAGACCGTACTGGGCCGATATAGTAAGAGGAAGTTTGCATGCTTGGTTTTTGTTTTTCCTAGTAATTCTATTAACGACATCGGATAGGCAATAACTTTTCCACTCACCGTCAAACTTAAATCTCAAATTAGGAACATTAATGACCAAAAAGCCTAAAAAGTATCTATATTTTTTTTAAAATATAAGGTGACTATAAGGAGGAAAAAATATGGTCATTAAAGAAGTTGCTAATCTATGGAAGGAAAATAAAAAGCAGTTTGTGAAAACATCGACATTTTCTGTTTACTGCCTTTTATTAAACAATCACATTATTCCATTTTTTGGCGAAAAAGAAGAATTTGTCGAATCGGATGTCCAGGATTATGTCATGAAGGCATTAGAAGAGGGCCTATCTGAGAAAACGGTGAAGGACATTGTTGTTGTAATCAAGATGATTCAAAAGTACGGGAACAAGCAGAAACTAATGAATCTAAATCCAATTGACATTGTTTATCCACGAACATCTGAAAAGAAAGAACTGAAGGTTATGTCCAAGGACAATCAGAAGGCTCTACTGACTTACGCTGAAGAAAACTTCTCATTCAAAAATTTAGGATTGATTATTTGCTTGTGTACAGGAATGAGAATCGGTGAACTATGCGCGTTGAAGTGGTGCGATATCGACATGGATGAGGGTTTAATCAAAGTTAGGCATACTGTGCAAAGGATCTACCATGTTGATGGGGAAAAAAGATATACAGAAGTGTTGGTTGACAAGCCAAAAACCAAGGAATCGAATAGAGATATCCCTATGAGTGGAGAGCTCACGAAAAGAATTAGGCCACTAATGAAAGTCGTGAACTCGGATTTTTTTATCTTGAGCAATGATGTTAAGCCAATCGAACCAAGAACATATCGAAATTATTACAAGGCAACAATCAAGAAATTAGGAATCCCTTATCTCAAGTTTCATGGTTTGAGACATAGCTTCGCGACAAGGTGTATTGAGGCGAAGAACAGCGTTAAGACCGTTAGTGTTATTCTAGGTCATTCAAATATTACAACCACGCTTAATCTCTATGTTCATCCAAATAACGCCGAGAAGAAAAAGTGCATAGAGAAAATGCTAAAGGATATTCTTTGATTTAAACTGGTCGAATTCGACCATGTTGAAATATGGGGGGTCGTTTCGACCCCTTCAATTAGAAATTCAAGCAAACCAACCCTCTCAACTTCGACCCCGAGACTGTTAAACTACTGTATTATTCGACTTAGTGAACTTGATAAATTGACTAGTGACATTCGCTAGTCGACTAATTGAAAATAGTGAACTTCAACCGTCAATAAAGTTAGATGCCAAGCCATAAATTTCTTTGGGCGCACTTGGAGACGGTTGTTGCTTTAGTGCTGAAAAAGTAGTTCATTGTCTTATTGGTTGTATGTTGGTACCATTGAAAATTTTGTAAACAAAAGGCTTTTGCAGTAAAATTTGACTAAATAAGCAATTTGTTTATGAAATTTGCAAAAAGTGCGACTTTGGGAATATATTTTGTTTTGGAAGACGATGCGATGACTCAAAAAGAGCAGATAGTGGGTTTACTTAAAACTAAATCGCCGAGAACTCAAGGCGAATTGTCGGCAGAAATGTATGGTGACAATAAGCATATGCCACATATTTATTCTTCCCTTATGGAATTAGTCAATACTGGCTATGTTAAACGAGTTGGATCAAGACCTTCATAATATTACTTAATTGATGAGACATTCAACTTAACAATCGCCGAAGAAGAAACTAATTCTTTTGGTTCAAAATTCGATACATTCACTGGTACTAATGGTAATGTTGTTCTTTTAAATAAACTTTTCTCAGGCGGATGGCTTGATGAAGACGGTCATATTGGCCATAAGATTATTGATTTCTTGTTGACTGATGATGGAAAGTATTTCGTCTACAACAACCCTTGGGGTGCTTGTCCTAACGACATTTGGATTGATGGCACGAAAATGTTAGAAAGAAATAGCGAGGAGAAGTATACCGGGAAATATATGGTTTTGACTGGGCCAACAAAAGGACATGATTTCGACATTGTCTATGTCATCGAATTGGAAGAAAAACTTCATCGATTTCATACCAGCAAAGACGAGAATATTTATACTTCTCATCAAAAAGAAGTCATTCAGATGATGAAGAATTTAGATATTAAATATAATGGAAAATATTTGAACGAAATCTATGGCGTTGAATTCCTCTACCTAACTTTTATTGGCTCAAAAATTTTTAAAGCTGATAGTCCAATTAGAATTAGTGGTTTGTCTTATAAATTTCAAAGAAATAAAGGATATATCTACGATGACAAGAACCCTGATGATTATTTGGCACTAATAAATAAGCAAGCCGTTTGACTCAACGGGCCATTTTATGGTGTTTAAGGAAACAAAAGTAGTTAATGGTCGAATGGATGTTTGTGCTGAAAGCAAAAATCAAAGAATAGTAATTGAAAACAAAGTGCTTAGCGGTCTTAATGGAATTCGACCTGAAGATAACACGAATCAATTATCAACTTATTTCAATTGGGCTAAAAAGAAATCCTTTGATCCTTTATGTTTTGCTGTTGTTCCAAATTATCGAATCAATGAAATAAAGCGAGAAATAATTGTCGAAGATCCAAAAATGGAATCTGTCTACATACTTGTTAGTTATGGTGACCTTGCCGACTTTATTGAGGCGGAATTTGATAAAGGAATGTTTTCGAAAAACTATACTTTCTATTCTCTAATTCCCCAAATAATTGATGGGTTTAGAAATCATTCATATTCAACAAAAGAAAATTTGTATGCCAGAATGTTTTTAAATGCAACGTATTGACTTTCTTATTGGAAATAATCCTTATGACTTCCGCTTATGAGATCCGTTTGAAGACTAAAAAAGTCCCAAGTAATAATTAAACCTGCATTTTTGGAGTGTCCTTCATATCAGATTTTCACCTTCTAAGACAATTTTTTTGTTATTTTTTATCTCATAGTTTGAATAGGATATGTCTTTCGTTCCCAAATCGATATGTTTGTTTCTTCATTTCAACATTGAATACTGCATCAAAAACATTAATTAAAATGCAGTAAACAATCCCACGCCGTTGAAATACTGCATCAAATATTGTAAAATAAATGCAGTAAAAGGAGAAACCAATGAGAAAATTTGATTATTCCTTCTTAAAAAACGACAATCTACCATCTGAACTATTAAATATTACTAATTACATTCACGAGGTGAAAAAAGAAGAAGACGAAAAGAAAACACTTAATTCTGAGTTATTTAATAAATTGAACGCTATTGCCAAAGTTCAATCGGTTAAAGGAAGCAACGCGATTGAGGGAATCGTTACAACAGACAAAAGAATTAAAGCACTGATGGAACAAAAAACCGAGCCATTAAATCATAATGAAAAAGAGATTGCCGGTTATCGAGACGCCTTAAATATTGTTCATACAAATTATCAAAATTTATCCTTTGATGAGAAAGATATTCTTAGCCTTCATAACATCATGCTCGCCCAAAGTGGATCACCATTTCGAGGACATTATAAAACAGAAGACAACGCTATTATTGAGATTGAACAAAACGGAAATCGTAAACTTAGATTTAAGCCAATGAATGCGGAAGAGACCCCAGAAGCAATGAATCAACTCGTTTTGGCATACATGGACGCTAGACAAGATTCCAATATTAATCCACTTGTTCTTATCCCTTGTGTCATCTTAGATTTTTTGTGCATCCATCCTTTTGACGATGGAAATGGAAGAATGTCGAGACTTCTTTCTTTGCTTCTCATGTACAAAAGCAATTATGATGTTGGGAAATACATCTCGTTTGAACAACAAATAAACCTGAACAAGAGATCTTACTACGAAGCATTAAGACTTTCTTCGCTATCCTGGGAAGAAGGCAATAATAATTACTCGCACTTCATTAAAAACTTTATCACCACCCTCTATAATTGCTATTTGGAATTAGAAAAACGATTAGCGACAGTTGGGCTTAAAAAAATAAAGAAAGAAGAACGAATAAAAATGGTGCTGTTAAACAGCCTCCTTCCAATGTCGAAACAAGAAATCATCGATATCGTGCCCGATATCAGCGGTTCAACCATCGAAAGAGTTTTAGCGAATATGCTTAAAGATGGGCAAATAGAAAAATATGGTTCTTTTAAAGATGCGAGATACAAAAGAAAATGATATACGTTTGCTTCTTTCTCTCGCATGTTTATTTAATATGTGATTTGGATAATTTACCATATTCTCGCACGTCGAGATGGTGGCTAACATGATTTAAAAGAACTATGGACATTAGATATTTCTTTATTTTTAAAGATTGCAATAACTCAAAATAGTTGTTTTAGGATCATTCATTCGTCATTTTTCATCTAGATGAGCAAGTGTTTGGTAGGGTTTAGAAACATAAGGTTTGTGCTTTTCCTTGATGATATCATAGAAGCCGATGCTGCGAAGAAAGCCAGCTTACTTATCGATTTCAACGGATATATGAGAAGAGTTAGGGTGTAAAAAAGGACGATGATAATGATTGAACAAGAAATATCTTAAATTTTTTTAAATTTTAAAAATAATTTTGGACAAGTATTTTTATTTGAGATGCTTTTTTTCGTGCTTGTTAAAGACAAATAAGAATATAATAAATCGAGAATAAGTATTATGTTAAGAATTATTAAAGAGACGAAAGAGTATTATCATCAAGCGGAGAAATGTATTCAAAAAGCCTTCTGGAATGTTTATATGCCGGGATGTGAAGAGCATTACCTAGTCTATAAAATGCGAAGTTCGCCTGAATATGTTTCTAATTTATCTTTTCTTGCTCTAGATGATGGTTATGTTGTAGGAGCAATATACGGGAGTGTAGCTAAGTATAATAGCGATGATATCATTACCTTTGGCCCATTAGGTGTAGATCCAAAGTATCAGCATCAAGGTATTGGGGAAATGCTGGTACAGGAATTTATCAAAGAAACCAAAAAAATGGGCTATAAAGCTATTGTGATAACGGGAGTACCTGAGTATTACCCACGCTTTGGGTTTCAAAATTGCTATAAGTTAGGAATTACAACGGACGATGGGACACAATTTCCAGCTTTAATGGGATTAGAATTAGAAAAAGGATTCTTTGATAATAATCCAGGTGTATTTCAGGAGGCATCGGTGTTTTTTAGTCTAAATCGAAATGAGGTCGAGAAGTACAATAGTTTCTTTCCGCCATTAGAAAAGAAAATCTTACCTGGTCAGTGGAAAAAGCAGAAAAAATGATTCTTAATCAATCTATGTTTGAGCGTGGTAATTAGATATTAAATATTTTATATAGAAAGCAGTGGATAGAATGGTCAAATGGATTAAGCTCTATAAAAACCAATACTTGGGTTTTTTTGCATTGGGGGTTATTTTATTTTTTGTTCAAGAATTGCCTTATATGGTAATGCCCTTATTTAATCTTACTTCTAATCCAATTATGGAAATGCCAGAGGTATCCCCGTTTTTAAATGGGTTAGAAAAGATATTGGGAATATTATCTATCGCAATTTTAATCCTGATTGTTGAAAAAGATGCAAAGTGGTTTTCCTTATCGTCAAAAAAAGAGCTTTTCTTCTTTACTGTAGCAATGATGATGCTACTTATAAATTTTGGCGGCTGGATATTTTATTTTGTTGGCTATCAAAGTAAGGCCCTAATGATAGTGTGCCTAGTTGCAGCGGTGCCTTTATATTATGTCTTCTTAGGGTTATGGAGAAAGAACTATGTTTTGGCCATTACCGGTGTTTTGTTTTTTATTGTACACGTAAGTCATGTTTCAATGAATTTATTGATGTAAAAAAGGAGAACATATGTTGAGTGAACAGATAAAAACTATTTTAAACGAACGATTTAACAAAGACGCTCTTATGGCTTTAGCAACCATAAATGGTGCCTACCCAAGTGTTAGAACTGTTGATGCGTATTATGAAGATGAGTGTTTTTATATTATTACTCATGCTTTATCTAATAAAATGAAACATATTGACCATAATCCACATGTTGCCTTATCGGGAGAGTGGTTTTCAGCGCAAGGAGTGGCCATTAATCTAGGGTATTTCGGTAAAGACGAAAATAAAAAAATAGCCGATAAATTAATGAAAGTTTTTTATTCGTGGATTAATAATGGACATAATAATTTTGCCGATAAAAACACCATTATTCTCTGTATTAAATTAAATAACGGGGTTCTTTTTAGTAATGGAACTAGATATGAACTTACTTTTGGAATATAAACAAGCAAAATTTAATTAATGGCAAAAAGCCTTTAAATCAACATTTACATTATTCTGTGTTGTTCGGTTTACTTAGGACTCATTCTATATTAAGGGTGTAGTCATTAAGGAGGAACAGAAAATGAATACAGATAAAATTTATGCCGAACATGTCGCTCAAGAATATTCGATCAAAGATACTTCCAAGGTAATCGCACTTAAGAAGTTAGACAACCGGGCTAAACTTCCGGCGAGCATCTTCACCTACACCTTTGGTATTTTTTCTTCACTGGTTTTAGGAGTTGGTATGTGTCTATCAATGGAAGTAATTGGGCCTAAAACTCCCGCAATGTTTGTTCTTGGTATTATACTAGGATTACTAGGACTCGTTGGCTGTGGATTCAATTATCCAATTTATAGCAAGATCTTAGAAAAATCAAAAAGAAAATATGCCGCGGATATCATTGCCTTAGCTAATGAAATCACCGACTAAATAAGAAAGGAGCAGTATTATGAATAAATCTGAATCGAAATATTTCAATACTGCTCGTTTTTTTGACGAAGCGTTAATTAACATTTTGAATAAAAAGGAATACCAATATATTACGGTTAAAGAAATATGCAAAGAAGCCGGAGTTAATCGTTCAACCTTCTATCTTCATTATGAAACGATTAATGATCTTCTAGAAGAAACGATAGAGTATTACGAGAATAAGTTCTTTTCATCTTTTCAAGACCAACAAAGCGACTTCGTTAATCAAATTTCGACGATAGAATTTGCAAAACTGGATTTAATTACCCCAACATATTTAACGCCGTATTTAGCCTATGTTAAAGAAAACAAAAAATTGTTTAAAGCTTTTCTTGGTCGTCCTAAAACCATGAATGCGGATAAAAGTTATCGTCAATTAAGCGAGAAAATATTTATGCCAATTCTCAGCCGTTTTAACATACCGACTGAAAAACAACCCTTCTACATTTCCTATTTTATTCACGGCATGATGGCAATCGTGGAAGAATGGATTAAGGAAGGATGCATGACACCAATTGATGAAGTAATCGAAGTGATAATCAACTGTGTTAAGCACAATAATAATTCTAATTAAAAAGTTATGGTATCTAGTTTAAATCGAGGGAATTAACTCCTTCGGTAAATAGATTGCTCGTCAAATCAATTAAACGTTGGATGGGAATTTTCTTCCCATCTTTTACCCATTGTCGATAAATGTTTACCGAAGATATACCTAAGAATGTGTTGATGATGTTTTGTTCTTCTTGATTATATTTCTTGTAAGGATTATAAAGGCTTCGATTGCGCTTAAGCATTACTTCAAAGAAACGATTAGAGTAAGTTTGATATGAATCAGAGCAAACTAATCTCTCCATATAGGGCTCTTGTTTAGCCATGAATTCAAAAAACACTTTGTTGGTATCTTTAAATGAATGAATAAGGGGATATTGGTCCATAAATGAAGCGTAGTCTATTACTAATTCTTGAAATATTTGATCAAACAAATCTTCTATACAGCTATAGTGCAAATAGAAGGTTTTGCGATTTATCATCGCTTTTTGGGCCACTCCTTGAACAGTTATTTTTGAGGCATCAAGATTCATAATTAACGCTTTAACCGCGGCCTTGATGCTTGCCTTAGTTCTAATTACCCGTAAGTCAGTTTTATCCTCTTTTAGCATATTTGACCTCCTTTTAATTACCAGATTTATATAACTGGGGCATAATTCACACATTGGAATAATTGGCAATTGCTTCCCCTTATTACTTAAATTATCGTAGAAATGGAAAGGAAAGCAAGTTAAAGGAAAAAGTAATGATTAAACAAGATGCAGGTCGGAAAAATTTGGGAGATTTTGCTCCTGCTTTTGCCCATTATAATGATGATATTCTTTTTGGTGAAAATTGGAATGATTCAAGAATTGATAACAAAACGCGTTGTATTGTCACTTTGAGCAGTCTGATAAGTCAAGGTATAACCGATTCTTCGCTTCAGTATCATATAATTAATGCGAAAAATAGTGGGGTAAGCCAAAGCGAATTTGCCGCGATTGTCACGCACATCGCCTTTTATGCTGGATGGCCTAAAGCTTGGGCGGCTTTTAACATCGGCAAAAAAATATATAGTGAGGAGCAACATTAAAATGGAATCATTTACTAAAGCTAATTTTGAACAGAGTAACTTGTTTGGACTGGGGGAGCCCAACATTAAGTATGCGCAATATTTTGTGGGTAATTCCTATCTTAACCCACTGACCGATCCACATACGACCGCTCTATTTATGGCCAATGTAACCTTTGAGCCGGGATGCCGTAATAATTGGCACATTCATCATGCTAAAGTTGGCGGTGGACAAATATTAGTATGCATTGCAGGCGAAGGGTGGTATCAGGAAGAAGGAAAAAAACCGATATCTCTTAAACCGGGAATGGTCGTTGAAATAAAGCCGGGAATCAAACACTGGCATGGGGCAAAAAAAGACACTTGGTTTGCTCACATTGCAATTGAGATTCCAGGCGAAGATACAAGTAATGAATGGTTAGAACCAGTGAATGAAGAAGAGTATAAACAGCTTTCCATTTAAGTTAGGATTAGTTTTTTGGCTATTACTTAGTGGCTGTGCGGATAATAAGCAAGATAAAGGAAGTGAGAATTCTATTATGAATATAAAGGCTAATGGATTTAGTTTAAATGTTGATCTAGTCGACAATTCTTCGACTGATAAGTTAATCGATATTTTAAAGCAAAAATCGCTGGTGATTGAAATGAAAGATTATGAGCATTTTGAGAAAGTTGGCGATATAGGCTATGACCTACCGAGGAATGACGAGGAAATTACCACGGGACCGGGGGATGTCATTCTTTTTCAGGGAAGATATCTAGTCATCTATTACGGAAAAAATTCTTGGTCATTTACCCGTCTTGGGAAAATAAATAATACTTCTCGGGATGAACTATTAAAAATACTTGGAACTGGTGACGTTCAAGTTACCCTTTCCATATAAGAAAGAAGGAAATAAATATGTTTAAAGTTGAAAACTTAGTTTTAGAGCCAAATTGGGATAAGGTTTTCCCGCAAAACAAAAGCGTTAATCACCAAAAGGTAACGTTTGCCAATCGGTTTGGCATTACTTTGGCCGCGGATGTCTATATGCCTAAGGACTATAAAGGAAAACTTTCCGCTCTTGCCGTAGCCGGACCTTTTGGTGCAGTTAAGGAAATGTCATCGGGACTTTATGCCCAAGAAATGGCCGCGCGGGGATTTTTGACCCTTGCTTTTGACCCTTCCTTTACTGGAGAGTCGGGAGGATTACCCCGCAATATCAACTCTCCGGATATTAATACGGAGGATTTTTCGGCTGCGGTTGATTATTTGTCTACACTCGATATCGTCAATCCGGAAGCTATCGGTATCATTGGTATTTGTGGTTGGGGAGGATTTGCGCTTAATGTGGCCGCTATCGATACTCGAATTAAGGCGACAGTAACTTCCACCATGTACGACATGTCTCGGGTTACTGCTTATGGCTACTTCGATAGTTTAGATGAAGATGGCCGGTATGCATTAAGACAGAGGCTTAATAAGCAAAGAACCGAAGATTTTAAGAATGGCGTTTATCAAACAGCTGGCGGACTTCCTAAAGTGGAAGATTTACCTGACAATGCGCCAAGCTTCCTCAAAGATTATGTAATGTATTACATGACTAAACGGGGCTATCATAAAAGATGCCCAAATGCCAATGGAGGATTTTTAGCAACGGCAAATATGTCATTGCTCAATACAAAATTACTTTCATTTGCGGGTGAAATTCGTAATCCTGTGTTAATGATTCATGGTGAAAAAGCCCATTCGCTTTATTTTTCACAGTCAGCATTTAAACTCCTTAAAGGAGACAATAAGGAATTGATGATTATTCCAGGTGCGGTGCATACGGATTTATACGATAACTATGAATTTATTCCGTTTGATAAAATAGAGAGCTTTTTTAAAGCTAACTTAAAGTAAGATATTTTTTCCAATTCATCAACACAAAAGGGCTTTAAGTTCAAACTTAAAGCCTTTTTTGTTATATTTAAAAATAGAGGCGATTAATAAATAAGGAGCCAAAAGATGAGAATCGAAAAAGCCAAAGAATTCATCAAGAAAAATGCGCGGCCAATTGATTTAGCTATCTACTCATATTTCTTCGAAAAAGGAAATAAACAAGATGTAGTTAATGAATTGGCAAAGTATCAAAATAGCGATGGAGGATTTGCCCATGGTCTAGAGGCGGATAATTTTAACCCTTATTCAAATCCAATTGCCACAAATGATGCCTTAATTACTCTATTTCGTATTAAAGCATTAGATCCACAGAGTGATATTGTAAAAAAGATGGTCGCCTATTTAGCCAGTCGTGATAGCTTTGACGAGGAACAAAAACGCTGGCTATTTGCGATTGAAAGTAATAAGAATTATCCCCATGCTATTTGGTGGGAAAAAGATGGAAATGGAATTAATGCTTTTAATCCTACCGTTTCACTTGCCGCATTCATGCTAGTCTATGGGAAAAAAGACAAAAATTTATACACCAATATATTGATAGAGGCGTTCAATTATTTAAAAGCGAACAATGATTTTAGCGGCGATGCACTTAAATCCTATTTACTAGCGTATGAACTTTTACTAAGTCGCAGAATTACCGCCGTCGTTGACTTAAATCAACTTATTGGATTAATCAAGAAAAGACTTCAAAGCACGATATGCACGGATGTCACTAAATATGGCGTTGAATATGTCGCTTTGCCCTCAGATTTTTTTAATGAAACATACACTAGTATTTCTTCCGATGATTTTATCGATTTAATTAAAAAAGAGCAAGAAATACTGTCCCATCTTCAAAAAGAAGATGGAGGATTTGATATTTCCTGGAAGTGGGGTACTCCGTACACTGAATATGAACTTGCTCGTACTTGGTGGCGGGCTAAAATAACCATTGATAAGATGCTTTTTTATACAAAATACTAATATTAATAGAACAATAATTTACTATATCTTGTAGTATCCTTGATTTCTTGATCTTGGTTTATCAGGACTTGTCATTGCAATTAATCCCGCTTCTAAAGCGGGTTTTATATAATGATTTCTAAATGAGTCTTTTGATTTAAGATGAAGCTTTTCCATTAATTCGTTAGTGCTTTGCGGATAAACATCAATTACTTCCATAAGAGCATTTACTTGTCTTGATATATGTTTATAATGGCTTCTTGAATTCATAACAATATCTTTGATGGCATCATTGATACACAAAAGCATAAATTCAATGAAAGGGGTAGATGTTGATTTTTTAGTGGAGCATTCAATTGCCTTGTAATAAGCTTCTTGATTGTCTTTAATAATCGATTCTATAGGAATCCATTCAAATATCGGTTTCCACTTGGAAAGAATGACCGTTTGCCAAAGTCTTCCCATTCTTCCATTTCCATCGGAGAAGGGATGAATAAATTCAAACTCATAATGAAACACGCAAGACTTGATAAGAATGTTGGTGTCACTCGTTTTGAGCCACACGAAAAGATTGCGCATATTATCAAAAACTATTTTTGCTGGAGGAGCCATATGCACCAGGTTATTGGCGAAATCAAAAATCCCCACTCCTTTTGATCTAAACGATCCAGCATCTGCAATTAAACCACTCATCATAATGCGATGCACTTTTAAAAGACTAGATATATCATACGCATCAATTCTAGAAATCATTTTGTAGGCAGCAAAAGCATTTTTAGCGGCTTGGATGTCTTCTTGTTTGCCCAATACTTTTCTTCCGTCAATTACATCACTGATTTCTTCTAAGGAAAGGGTGTTGTTTTCGATTGCAAGCGATGATTGAACACTTTTTAGGCGAGAAACTCTTCTGAGTCGTGGAAATTTTTCAAGCTCATTTATAGAGTTTAAGTAACCCAAGTTTTCCATTATCTTGGAAACTAAATCAATCATTTCTTCAGTTAATTCGAAGGGAGGTTTATATGGCATATATATTTTTCCTTTCCTGTAACTAAATTATATCTAACAATAAATTTTCTATCAATAACTTACACGTTAACTTACACGTTTTCTTACATTTTATAAGGCTCATTTCAATATAATTAATAAGAAAACACGTTAAATATAATAAATAATTGTGGTAAAATTATTCTGCTAAAACCATACAAAGGGAACAATTTATTATGAAATTGAGAAAAATTTTTAGGGATTTTCGAAGTTTTAATTTTTCGCTGTTTTTTTCACTATGCGCATTGAGTTTAGTGCCAGCCGTCTATATGTCCGTCCGCACTTTTTTGATCTCAGTAAATACTTCAACTCAGGGTATTGATGTCATCGGGCAAATGGAATGGTTTGACTTAATTGATGAGACTATACGTGCTTTCCTTATCATACCTCTTTATTCGATTTTAAATAAAATATTCAAAAACGATAAATTGAATTTTCCCTATCATGTTTTTAAAACGGGAGTCATAACGATTTTAATCTATGCCGTTTTTTCTATTATTGTTTTTATTTATGGCCTTCATTTAGTGGGATTTATGAATTCCAATTCAGTTGACATTGCTGAAGTGTTTTCTTATTTAAGATTAGAGACAATCGCTTTTATGATTGGCATTATAATGAGTTTCATTAATGTGGTGTTTGTTGTTATTGGCAAGGCAAAAAATGTTTATATTTTTATGATTGTTCAAATTATATTGGGTATTTTAACGGATTTTATTTTTATTCCAAATTTCGGAGTAAACGGGGTAGCCATTTCTAATATTATTACTAATTCCATAGTCGCGGTTGTGGGTATAATCGTTTTGCGTCTGGAAGGATTTTTAAAATTAAGTTGGTTTAAAAAAGATGATTTAGCAAATGGTTTAACTTGGGCAAAAGTTGGTTTGTTTTCCGGTGGACAGCAATTTGTTGACAATATTGTTTATGCTTTAATGATTGGCAAAATGGTTAATATGGTGGCGGAGCAAGGCAATTATTGGTCGGCAAACAATTTTATTTGGGGATGGCTTTTAATTCCAATTGCAGCTTTAGCGGAAGTGATAAGACATGACTGCAAAGATGGCTACTTTAAGTTAAAGCAAAAAAATTATTATCTTATTGTTTTTTTCTCAGTATTGCTTTGGGCGGTAACAATTCCGGTTTGGATTCCATTTTTTCAAAATGTGCAACAATTAGAAAACTTTCAAGCAATCTACTCGATTACCATTAAACTCACTCCATTTTATATTGCATATGGGCTCACGATTATTCCTGATTCGATTTTTATCGGCATGGGTAAAACGATATACTCACTTATTTGCTCCTTAATAGTTAATTTCCTATACTACGGAACATTCTTTGTTCTATATTTAAATAATGCTATTACTTTTAACATGGATACCATCATTTTGATGTTTGGTTTTGGCATGGTGATTCATTGGGTAATAAGTATTATCGAAGAAAAAAGATTTTTGCGAATAAGGGCGTTAAAAGAACGTGATCATAATAAAGAATTAAATATAGTGGGGGCAAACTAGTTTAGTGGATATCTACGTAAATCTTTTGTAAGGAATGGGCCACCGGATATAGAAAAAAATGAGAGTATTTTGTTATTTGATTCAACTTCCCAGTAGCGTTGATGTGTAGAATGATAAATAAGTAGTTCGAGATTGATTTGTTCCTAATTCTTTATTTGATATTAACAATAACAATGAACTCTCTTCTTTATTATTAGAAGTTAGCCTTCTTCTTGACCAATTAGATGAAATTATTACATCTCTGCCTAGTCGGGATTTGTTTATTTCGGTGTATGTTAAAAAAGAAGTTACTGTATCGAGTCGAATAGAAGAAAATCAATTGTGCAGTTATTAACTCTTCTTTTGAAACACCCATACATTGATTCTAATGATTTGATAAGTGAACTCGAAGTAAGTAAACCGACTGCCAGCAAACTCCTTCAAAATTTTGTTGATACGGGAATTATTTCTTCCATTGATAAGAGCAAACAAAGATATGTGACCCACCGGTTCGATAAGTATGTCGATATTCTAGAAAGTGGAAATGAAGCAAAATAAAACGTCGTTTCTAGTAGTCACACAAAGATTGCTTCAGGAATTTCGATTTTATGTTATAAAAAATGAGTAAAAGATTAACTCTTTCCTCTAGAAAAGGAAGTGCTTGATGATGAGTAGAAAGACGATAAAAAGTCGTATGTATTTCAGCTTTAAGGGACTTATTAAAACTATATATCTATATTATTTGCTTTGAATAAATGTCCTATATTGATATTATTAGAAAGATAGAGGTGCGAGAAAATGGAAGAGACAGAATTTCGTTACGATACGCAATTATTGATTGAAGGCCAAAACTTATCTGAAGATGCCATTATCGACTACATTCAGGATAATTTTATTGGCGATTGTTTACTGGTTGTGGGCGACCCTGAACTGATTAAAATTCATTATCATACGAATGAACCTTGGAAGGTACTTGAGTATTGCTCTTCGCTAGGGGAAATATTTGACATTGTTATTGAAGATATGGTTCGGCAATCAAATGGATTAAAAGGGTAATTATAAAAAATAGGGCTGAAATATTTCAGCCCTTTTTGATTTGAATTATTAGTGGTAACATTTATTTATTAGAAAAGCGGGAAAAGTTATGATAATTTATTCGAACACACTAGAAAAATTTGGGAATGATGTTTTACTGGGTAGGATTTCTGACGCTATTTTGGAAGAGTTTGCAAAACATCATTTGGTAAATAATAATGATAGCGAGCAGCGCTCGTGGGATAATTCACTTAGAGTATTGAAAGATGTTTTGGGATTTGGCTCTGGAATAGACCAAGAAGTAAAAATTGCGATTGAGTATAGAATTCCTTTGACATCTAAACGAGTTGATTTTTTGATTGTAGGCAAAGATGAATATAACAAAAGCAACGTTATTATCATAGAACTAAAGCAATGGGAAAACTGTGAAGTAACGAACAAAGAAGATGTTGTAGTAACCTATCTTCGTAGTGCAAATCGGGCGGTTACTCACCCTTGTTATCAAGCTTATTCTTATGCTAAAGCGATAGAAGCATTTAATGAAGACGTTAGGGAACAAAATATAAACTTATATCCATGTGCTTTTTGTCATAATTTCAAGGAAAAAAACAGAATTAATATAGATAATGATTTTTATAGCGATGCCATTTCGCTGGCGCCGTTATTTTTAAAGGAAGATGCATTGAAATTACGGGACTTTGTTAAAAAATACATAAAAAAACCTGATGATGGTAATTTGTTATACATAATTGATAATGGGAAAATTAAACCTTCAAAAGCCCTTCAAGATGCGGTTGAACTTTTATTAATGGGAAATGAAGAATTCACAATGATCGATGAACAAAAGGTAGCTTATTCCTCAATTAAAAAGATTGTTGATAACAACATTAAAAGTGGCGATAAACATACAATAATAGTTAAAGGAGGCCCAGGAACTGGCAAATCAGTGATAGCAATTAATTTGTTGTCTAAATTACTTAGGTTAAATTTGAATGTCCAATATGTTAGCAAAAATTCAGCGCCTAGAAATGTGTTTACCACGAAATTAATTGGCAAAAATTTTTCTCGAAGATATGTAGAAAATTTATTTAAAGGTTCAGGATCATACTATGAGGCAAAAGAAAATCTGTTTGATTGTCTTCTTGTTGATGAGGCACATCGGCTAAATAAAAAATCTGGATTGTTTAGTAATTTGGGGCAAAACCAAATTAAAGAAATAATTCATGCCAGTAAAATAAGTGTTTTTTTTATAGATGAAGACCAAATTGTCACAACCAAAGATTTTGGAACAATAGATGAAATTAAGAAAGCGGCTAAAGAAGAAAATAGCATTGTTCATCAAGGCGATGACTTTGTTTTGCAATCACAGTTTAGGTGCAATGGAAGTGATGGTTATTTAGCTTTTTTGGATAATTTGCTTGGCATTAGAGAGACGGCAAATTATAGTCTAAAAGATATTGACTTAGATTATGTTTTTAAAGTGTTTGATGATCCAAATGATATGCGAGAAGAATTAAGAAAATTAAATAGTGTTAATAATAAAGCAAGAATGCTTGCAGGTTATTGTTATGACTGGATAAGTAAAAGAAACTCCCATGAATATGACATTCACCTTATAAATAATTTCAATGCTCAATGGAATTTTTCTAATACGTCAACATGGGCAATTGATAAGGATTCATTCGATCAAGTTGGATGTATTCATACTGCTCAAGGACTTGAATTTGATTACGTTGGGGTAATCATTGGCAAAGATTTAATATACCGTAATGGTAAGGTAGAAACCGATTATACAGAAAGAGCGCGTACTGATACGTCCTTAAAAGGAATAAAAACAACGCATAATTACTCTTTAGCAGATCGTATAATTCGTAATACCTATAAAACACTTCTATCAAGAGGCCAAAAGGGCTGTTTTATATATTGTGAAGACAAGGATTTAGCAAATTATATAAAGGATTTACTTAATGAGTAATGGGTTTAGTTTATTGATTGTCGGCAATGGCTTTGATAAAGCCAGCGGGCTCAATTCCTCTTTTAGCGACTTTGTAAATAACAAATATCCAAATATTGGCAATATTTTAGGCGTCATAGAAAAGGATTTAAGAAATTTACACACAAATAATAATTTGTTTTTTGAAAAAATCGATTCAAGTGCTACCCCATTACTTTTGTTGTTTATAATAGTTTATTCTTATGTCAATGGGTTTAAAAATAAAAATATATTATGGATGGATGTTGAAAAAACCCTTGAAACGGTTTTTGTATCAAATGGTGAATCTTCAAAATTAAGAGATATTTATAATCGTTTAAAAGAAAAAAGAACTCATCAATTAAATGACGACTGCACAAGTTATATGACCGAAATTATTAATAAGTTTTACAATCCTATTATGTCCAGTTTGGAAACATATGAAAAATTTTGCTATTTTATGAAAGAGCAAATAGAAAACTTCGAGCAATTTTTTACAAAATACTTAGCATCTGAGACAATGAAAACATCAAACAAAGGCAAAACTTATTCATATGATGAGCAGGCTAAAGAACTGTTCCACAAAATAGTTGGAAAAGAAAATGCAAAAAATACTTCGGTACTAAATTTTAACTATACAGAACCAAAGTGTTTTTTGGATCGGGTTGAAAACGTGCATGGTAGATTATTAACGAAAAATGCAATCATTGGCATCGATAGCACAAAAATTGACGTAAAAAAAGAGGAATACATTTTTACAAAAACATATCGTAAAGTTGAAGATTTCACTAGACATGGAGAAGTAAAAAGAGTAAATGATATTTTAAACACTGGATTTCATGAAATCTATTTTTATGGTCACTCATTAGGAGAACAGGATTATTCATATTTTCAGTCTATTTTTGATAGGCAAAACATTTATTATAATAGCCAAGTAAAACTTATATTTTGCTATTCTATCTATGATACAAAAATTGAAAATTATATAAAAACAAATATAGTTAAGAGTGTTTGCTCTTTAATTGAAAAATATGGCGAAACATTAGATAACAAGAGCCAAGGGAAAAATCTACTTCATAAACTTTTAGCTGAAGGAAGGCTCATAATAAAAAAGGTCAATCTATAAAAGAAATAGTTTTTATTTATTTAGGCGATATTTTTTCGGACTTATACCCACGAATGCTTTAAATACTTTTGAAAAATAGGCCGAGTTATTAAAGCCGGTTGCTGAAGAAATATCAAGAATTGACATATCGGTAATTCTTAGCAAGTTGCAGGCCTCTTCAATTTGGCACTTTAGTTTGTATTTAACAATGCTCATTTTGGTTTCTTCCTTGAAACGATGACAAAGTAAAGAAGAAGAAATCGATAACCGATGAGCGAGGGAATTGATGCTTAAATTAGAGTAGTAATAATTGTCAATTATGTTTTTGGCATTGCTTACTAGGCTGCTATAGTTTTCTTTTGCCGTGGAGGCAAAAAACAAATTGCTATTTCGCTGAATTAAGGTCAATAAGTTCTCATAGGTGGACTCGATGATGTTGGGTTCACTTTTTGCTTCTGCCTCACTAAAAATAATTTCATATAGCGCTTTTACTTTTGCAAATTCATCATCTGTTAATGACAAGTATAGAATTTTCTTGTTATATGCATCTTTTAGATAGGCATTTAATTGATTCACGCCGAGAGCTAAAAACTGGCAATTTGAACTGGATACTTCGCAATGGTTAGAGTTAGTGTTGATTATTACAAGATCGTTTTTTCTAATGGGAATTGTCTTATGGGTAGTGAGAATCTTTCCTTCTCCGGCGATAAATAAAAGAATCTCTAAATTGGGATGAGAGTGAAAACTCGCCTTAAAATCATCGCTGATATCCGTCTTGGATATATAGAGAAGCTTGTTGTTGGTATAACTCGTCAAGGGAATTCTCTGGTGCATACTAATAATATACCCTACAAGATAATTATATAAAAGTGCAATATTGTTATATTTTGCTCATTTTTAAAAAGGTAGTATATAAACGGGTAAAAAATATGAAGTATTATTTGGCGATTGATATCGGAGCATCTTCTGGTCGTCACATCGTAGGCTGGAAAGATGAGCAAAACCACTTGCAAACCCAAGAGGTATATCGCTTTTTAAATGGAATCAAAAACGATAGCGGTCATCTTGTATGGGATATTGAACACATTTTTAGCGAAGTTAAAAAAGGAATAAAAGAAGCCATCACTCGGTTTCATAAAATTGAATCAATGGCAATTGATAGTTGGGGGGTTGATTATGTTTTACTTTCTAACGATGAAAAAATAGACCCAGTTTATGCTTATCGCGATTCGAGAACTAAAGAGGCGATCGATAAGGTTCACGCAATTATTTCTTTCTCCACCCTTTATAAAATTACCGGAACCCAGTATCAACCATTTAATACGATATATCAGCAATATGCAGATAAAATTACTGGTCGTAGTGGTAAGGCAACGGATTATCTAATGATACCGGAATATTTAAATTTCCGATTAACAGGCCATAAGGTGCATGAGTACACAAATGCATCCACGACTGGACTATTAGATATAAAAACAAAAAGATTCTCTGTGGACATTATTTCTAAACTAGACTTTAAACCCCCGCTTTTTCCAAGAAAGACTCTATAAACCGGGGACGATTGTTGGTAGGCCTGCTAAAAGAAGTTCAAGAAGAAGTAGGCGGTGATATGCTAGTTAAATTGTGTTCGTCTCACGATACTGGTTCTGCGGTTGAAGGCATTGAAATGGCCATAAACGCCCCCTACATTTCGAGTGGAACTTGGTCATTGTTAGGTATCAAAAGAAAAGAAGGCATTACTTCTTTAAAGGCGATGGAAGCTAATTATACCAATGAATATGGACCTGATTATATTCGTTTTCAGAAAAATATTATGGGGCTTTGGATCATTCAAGAACTAGCAAAAAATATCAATAAGGATTTTAGCGAAATGGTGATAATGGCAAAAAGCAGTTTTTATCAAGAAGTATTTGATGTCAACGATCCTGTCTTTTTAGCGGCGATAAACATGAAACAAGAAATTATTGACTGGTTTAATCGCCATGACTGCCCATTGCCTTTAAGCGACAGCGATATCATTAATGCCACTTATCGTTCGCTAGCTAAATCCTATCAGACGGCCATGCAAGAGTTAGAAGCAATCACAAACGAAAAATATGATTGTCTATATATTGTCGGGGGTGGGGCTAAAAACCAATATTTAAATGCGCTTACGGAAGAATTTACAAAGAAGAAAGTTATTGCTCGGCCGCTAGAGTGTGCGGCGATTGGCAATATCTATAATCAAATGGAGATTAACCAATGAGAAAAGAAACAAAATTAAAGTATCAAGAATTAGGAATAAATGTTAATGAAGCGATCAAAACCCTAAAAAAAGTAAAAATATCTCTTCATTGCTGGCAATTGGACGATGTCTCTGGTTTTGAAGGAAAAGAGCTTCTCACCGGAGGTATTCAGGCCACGGGCAATTACTTAGGCAAGGCTCGTAACTTTGAAGAATTGACCGCCGATTTAGATGAAGCTTTAAAATATATTCCTGGCAAAAAGAAGATTAATTTGCACGCAATCTATCAATCCGATGCGCTTGTGGATCGAAGAGATATCTCTAGGCGTCAATTTAAAAGGTGGGTTGATTTTGCTAAAGAAAGAAAACTTGGACTCGACTTTAACCCGACTATTTTTTCTTCTTCGAAGATGGTCGATGGAATGAGTTTATCGTCTATCGACGATTCAATTCGCGAATATTGGATTATGCATTGCATTAACTCGATTAAAGTAAGCGAATATTTTGCTCAGGAATTGAAACAAAAATCGCTCTGCAATATTTGGATTCCTGACGGCTTAAAGGAATGCCCCGCCGATCGGGAAGGGCCACGAAAAAGACTTAAGGCATCACTGGATGAAATTTTAAAGTATAAATATAATCGCCGGTTAGTCGATGTGGCGGTTGAATCAAAGGTGTTTGGAATCGGCGTAGAATCCTACACGGTCGGATCGCATGAATTTTATATGAATTACGCCGCCAAAAATAATATTCTCTGTCTTCTGGATACAGGGCATTTTCATCCCACCGAAAGTGTGGCGGATAAAATATCTTCAATGCTTTTATTTTATCCCCGACTTGCTTTTCATGTTTCGCGACCGGTGAGATGGGATAGCGATCATGTTTTGAAATTAAACGACGATTTGCAGGATGTCGCTGATGAATTGGTAAAGTGCCATGCACTTGAGCGATCTTATATCGGTCTTGATTACTTTGATGCATCTATCAATCGGGTTGCCGCTTTAGTTATCGGTGCCCGGAATATGGAAAAAGCCTTGCTCAAAGCTTTACTGACACCTTGGAATCAATTAAAAGAAGCCCAAGATAAATATGATCATACCCGTGTTTTGGCTCTACAAGAAGAAATTAAAACTCTGCCATGGACGGATGTATGGGAACAATATTGTCGCGAAGAGGGAGTATTGGATGAAAAGGGCTGGTATGAGGCGATAAAGAAATATGAAACGCAAGTACTATCAAAGAGAGGTAATTAAAATGAGTTGCGTAATGGATGTAGCAGAGATTTTAGATTTACTTTATAAGCATGGTTGGGATGAACGCAATGGTGGTAATTTATCCTATCTTCTTGAAGAAGAGGAAGTGCGTGATATCGTTAAAGAAGAAGTAACATTAAAAACCTTTCATTATAATTTTGATCTTACTCCGTTAATTGGTAAGTATCTGATCATTACCGGAACGGGAAAATACTTTAAGAATTGTCTTAAAGATCCAAGCAATAATTTAGGAATTATGAAAGTTACGGATGCCCATACATTATCACTGCTTTGGGGGTATGATGATGGAGGACGTCCGACATCGGAAGCCCCGACGCATTTAAAATGTCATATCGAGCGATTAAAAGTTGACTCTAAACACCGAATAGTCATTCATTGCCATCCAACTAATGTTATTTGTATGACCCATGTTCATGACTTAGATTCCGCTCATTGGACGAAAGATTTATGGAAAATGCAAACGGAGTCAATAGTTGTTTTTCCTGAAGGAATCGCTGTTTTACCTTGGATACTCTGCGGTGGTGAAGAAATTGGCGAAGCGACCGCTTATAAAATGAAAGAGTATCGCTCGGTTGTTTGGGCTCAACATGGACTTTTCTGCACTGGCAGATCAATTGATGAGGCCTTTGGACTAATTGAAACAATTGAAAAAGCAGCGGAGATTTATATTAAAATATGTGATAAGAAGATTTATCAAACAATTAGTGATGAGAATCTTCAACTTTTAGCCCATGCTTTCAATATTGACTATCGTAAGGGAATAATTGACTAATAAAAATGATAAAGGAGCTTTGATTCTATGAATAAGAGTGAAGAAATAAGAATTGATAAGCAAAAAAACCGCCAGTTACTCAAAGAAAAAAAACTTAAAGACAAGCAATTATTAGCGCAGCGCACCCGCATTTACAACCAGCTTGTCGCTTATCAAAAAATCAATAAAAAGAAGGTGAAACATGCCCCAACTGGAACCTACATCAGCCTTCAACATATCAACAAAATTTATGACAATAAGGTTCAAGCCGTCTATGATTTTTCCTTGGATATTAAAAAGAAAGAATTTATTGTTTTTGTTGGACCTTCTGGCTGTGGGAAATCAACCACTTTACGGATGATTGCCGGATTAGAAGATATAACTTCAGGTGATCTTTTTATTGATAAAACCTACGCTAATGATCTTCACCCTAAAGATCGGGATATTGCTATGGTTTTCCAAAGCTACGCTTTATATCCCCATATGTCAGTTGCCTGGCAATATGTCTTTTGGACTAAGAATTCGCCGTGTTCCAACACTTAAAGTAAATGAGAATGGCGAACCAATTCTAGGGATTAATCATCGGGCAATCAAACTGCTTACTAATCAACTTCGCGATTTAGAAAAGTATCTTCCTACGGTTGCTGAAGAAGAAAAAAACCTTATTAAAGGCGATATTGATAACTTAAAAGAAAAAATTGAGTATTTAAAGGTTACTCCAGTCGAAATTTATGAAAAACGGCATCTTCCGCGAGATGTGATACGGAAACGGACACTAGCGGCCGCCCATATCTTACAAATTGAAGATTATTTAGATCGCAAACCAAAAGCCTTATCGGGTGGGCAACGGCAAAGAGTAGCCTTAGGCCGAGCAATCGTTAAAAATGCAAAGGTGTTTTTGATGGATGAACCTTTATCTAACCTCGATGCTAAACTTCGTGTGGCGATGCGAAGTGAAATTATTCGCCTTCATAAGTCTCTTGACGCCACGACCATCTATGTCACGCACGATCAAACGGAAGCGATGACAATGGCTACCCGCATCGTGGTAATGAATAAAGGCCATATTCAGCAGATTGGCACCCCAATAGAAATATATAATCATCCTGCGAATATGTTTGTGGCCACTTTTATTGGTTCACCCTCAATGAATCTTTTAAAAGCTACCTATAACAAGGGAGTTATTACTTTTGCTCAAGGTAGGAAAATTGAACTCACCCCCGATTTCGACCAAGCATTTAAGAAATTTTACCAAGAAGAATTGGTAAGCCTAAAGAACCAGTTTAATCAATTTGATAATGATTTTATTGAACGGAATAACTACATAAAGCAGATTGAGACAATCAAAGAAAAAATAACTCTTGAGCCGCAGCGCCTCGAGAAGCATACAAAGCAACTTAATCAATTAGAAAAAGAACTTAAATCGTGTGAAGAAGCTTCGCAGCAGAGGCAGTTTTTAATTAACGCTATCGATAAACTAAGCCAAATTAACACCAGCAAAGATGTCGAAGTTATATTTGGGATTCGGCCGGAAGATATTTACCAATCGAATCGTGTATTAACCGACGAAGCTATCTCACAAGAATTTGAAATGAGCGTATCAGTGGCGGAATTATTGGGTCATGAATATTACTGTCATAGTGATTTTGAAGATGGCGAAATCGTTTCCAAGATTCACGCGCGAACCATTGTTGATAGTGGTGATATTCTAAAATTGGTTTTCGATATATCGAAAATACATTTGTTTGATGTAACCACGCAGAAACTGATAAAATAATAGCCATGAATAACGATAATTTGCGGGCCTACAAAAACGATCTTCCGGCGGCTAGTAACCGAAGAATAAAAGCTTTCCTTCTCGATGCTTTTGTTTTAATGGCGGTCGCTTTTGGCTTGATTATCACTTCGATGACAGTTTTATCCAACATGGGCAGTTATCAGTCCTATGCCGCAACGGTTAAAACGGAAATGTTAGCTTGTTATCAGATTGAAGAAGAAGCCAAAATATATCAATTTATTGGCGAAGGCGAGGATAAATATAGTAATCCTCGTTCATCAGAAGCGATATTTGAAGACTATTGCTTGATGCACATCCTCTATACTTATTCGCTTGATGCCACGCCTTTTACCAATTATGGCATTGAAATTGAAAATCCAAAAAATCTTCCCCTTGCCAGTTATGAAACGGACACATTGGCCTATTTCTATGTTTATTATGCTGCCGACAATAATAGTTATGACGGCAAAGAAAATGATGTTGTTCCTATGGATGACAATGCGCAGTTTTTCTTTTACAAGCAATTGAAAGATAATATGGTTCGTAACGATATCTGGGTATTTGATGAACAAAGCTATGCGCTTCCGCATTTAGATTCTTATTTTGCTATAGATTTATATAAGTACTTATTTGTGGACGATGCCTATCAGGCCGGATTAACAAACTATAACTATCTTGCGACCGGTTATTTAAATTTATGGAATAAACAAGTCGATGAATTAATCGCATCCTCCCGTTTTCAAGATCATTATCTTCTCTATAAAGAAAACTACGCTAAATGTGCCTTTCTTATGGACGGAGCAATCTCGCTATCTTATTTGGTGGCTTTTTTAGGGGCCTACATTTTACCGCAGTTTTTCCTTAAAGATGGCAAAACGTTAGGCAAAAAAGTGTTCTCAATCCGGGTTATTGATGATAAGGGATATAAAGCGACGCTTATTCAACAATTAGGCAGAAACTCAGCTATCTTTTTGTCGATGTTTGGAGTAATGATAATCCCCACATTTCTTGCCGGTGGACTAAATGCGGGTTGGCTATATCCCGTGTTTGAAATAACCGGAATTGGTTTCTCTTTATTTTCGATAATGGTTATCTTTTTGTTTTTAGAAATCGTTTCCCTATTAGTAATGATAATTAGCAAAAAGAAAAAAGCCCTACATGATTTCATCACGGACACAATGTGTATTGATGAGCGTTATCACCTTTCGCCGACGGAAAGTGAAGAGATATTAAAAGAGCAAGAAAGAAAAGAATTAAAGGCTTTAAGAAACGATGAATTAGCGGGAGAACATTTTCTCGATTCTTCCTCATTTAATAACACCGAGCGTAAAACGCACGACGATTAAAGATCATATTTTGAGGGTGGAGTGCCGAAGTGGCGTTTAAATTCTCGCGAAAAATAAAACTGATTTTTATATCCCAGCGCATAGGCGATTTGCGATATGCTAAAATTTTTCATTTTTAGCAATTCGACCGCGCGCCGCATCCGCAAAAGATTTATATATTTCGTTGGAGCAACCCCGGTGGTTTCTTTAAACATCCGCGTTAAATAAGAGGGGTTAAAGAAAAATTGATCAGCAATCTTTTTGACACTGAGTCCCGGGGAAGTGAAATTGCTATTAATGCATTCAATTATTAGTTTTACCTGCTCTTCTTTTTTTGATAATTGACGGATGGAGTCCGTCCGTTGATGTTCGGAAATAATAAGTGAAAATAGTTCGTAAATAAGCCCGCTGATGCGAAGTGTTTCTCCATTTTGATTAGGGCATATGGCTTCCTCATCAAACATTCGATTAATAATTCCGCGGATGGCATGCATATTATTAATTTCGAGCATCATATTATGTTCTTTAAAGGAAGCGGCATAACACAGTTTTGTCACCATCTCTCCATTCATCTCAATCCAAAAGTATGACCAGGGGTCATCGTGATCGGGATAATAAGAAGCGGCGCAGTTAGGCTCAATTAGAAAACAAGTATTTTCGCCAATTTCGATATCCCCACCATTGTTAAATGAAATATAACCTTTACCGCTTAAAACAAAGTGAAGAACATAGCAACTTTTTTTCAAATTAATGGTTCCTTTGTTCTTTGAACACTTTTCAAAGCCAATTATGGAAGGACTAAGATCAAGATTATAGTCGTCAAAAATAATTCGGTAATATAATGTATTATTTAGAGGGGAGTTCTTTTTGCTCATATCCAGCCACCTTTTTCCCTCTTATCATAGCGCATAATCAAAAAAGTGTAAATTTTACAAAATAAGAAAAAAATGAAAAAGACAAACAATATTGGCATAAAAGCAATTTATTACCCTTAAAAATGTCAATAATTATATTTTTTTAGATAAATATTTATTGTTGGCAAATCCAATGTCAAAAAAGTATATATTTGACGTCGTTTTTATTCATGGAATAGACAAGTAGAAATGTTATACTAAAAGCGCTTTCAAAGGAAACAAAATCATGGATGCAAATGCCCTAAACAACGAAATCAAAGAATTGATTAAAGCTCCAGCAAAACGAAAATGGTATTCCAAAATGGGCTTGGGACTTTTTTTGATGACGATTCCCACGGTTTTGTATATATTTATTTTTCATTATCTTCCAATCGGTGGGTTGGTGATTGCGTTTAAGGATTATTCGTCATTTAAAGGTATTTTTGATTCTCCTTGGACATCCATGGGAGGATTTAAGCATTTTTACACATTCATAACCTCGCCTAATTTTTGGACGATTATAAAAAACACTTTAACCCTTTCGCTTGCATCGATCTTTTTTAATTCCCTTTGCCCAATTGTTTTTGCTTTATTGTTAAATGAAGTACGAGTAAAAAAATACAAAAGAGTAGTTCAGACTTTAATGTACGCGCCTTATTTTATTTCCGTAAGCGTTCTTGTGGGCATGCTATTTGCCTTCTTTAATTCCGACAGCGGAATCTTTACGCGGGTGTTTGCCTTCTTTGGATTCAATGCCGCTAATTTGATGGAGAATCCAGACTACTTTTGTATGATTTATGTTGTCTCGGGGTTATGGCAAGGCCTGGGATGGTGGTCGATTGTCTATATTGGCACTTTATCCAATGTCGATCCTAATATTCATGATGCGGCGATTATTGATGGTGCCGGTCGAATAAGAAGAATCATCTACGTCAATTTGCCAGCGATTATTCCTTTAGCAACGATTATGTTTATTATGTCAATTGGCAACATTTTGAGCGTTGGCTTTGAAAAAGTATATTTGATGCAACTATCGACCAATCTTTCTTCTTCGGAAATTATTGCCACTTATGTATATCGAGTATCTTTTCCAGAGTTTGGAGGGATACCGCAGTTTTCATATGCCACAGCGATAGGATTATTTAATTCGTTCGTAAACATTTTGATATTAATTTTAGCGAACTTTGTATCGAAAAAAGTAAGTGATAATTCACTTTGGTAGGATCAATTATGGGAAAAAACAGTATGGGAAAAGAAAGAATCTTCGATATTGCAATTATGGTGATTGTCGGCATAATTGCGATTACTTTTCTTGTACCTTTACTTAATGTTTTAGCTAGTTCCTTTTCTTCGGCCGATCGAGTTGTGGCGGGAGATGTAGGACTTTTCCCGGTGGAATTTTCTTTGAACGGCTATAAGGAGATATTTAAGAACAATACGATTTGGACGGGATTTAAAAACTCCTTGATTTATACTGCGATTGGAACCGTCATACAAGTGACGGCACAGATGCTATGTGCTTATCCGTTATCGCGAAAAGATTTTAAAGGAAGAAAATTTATCAACCTTTTCTTGGTGCTAACGATGTTTGTCAGTGGAGGAATGATCCCTACTTACATTTTGGTCACTCAACTTAACCTATACAATACAATTTGGGCGATTATTCTACCTGGATGTATATCGGTATTTAATATCATCGTCATCCGAACTTATATGGAAACATCAATTCCTATGGAAGTACAAGAAGCAGCAATGATTGATGGCTGCGGTGATTTCTCGATTTTCTTTCGGATAGTTCTCCCCTTATGTCGCCCGATTATTGCCGTGATGATTCTATACGCGGTTGTTGGATATTGGAATTCATATTTTAACGCCATGATGTATGTGCAAGACCAATCGCTATATCCTCTACAAAATATTTTAAATAACATACTAATTTCTAATCAAAGCTCGTTAGGCGGAGGCGTAACGGACATCAATACGGCAGAGCAACTAAAGTATGTCATCATCGTTGTTTCTTCACTTCCCTTATTAATCATCTATCCCTTCTTCCAGAAGTATTTTGAAAAAGGTGTCACCATCGGTGGCGTGAAAGGCTAAACACTATGAAAAAAAGAATTACTAAAGTTTTATCCAATCTAGGAAGTCTAGCATTTATCTTATCTTTTCTTGCGGGCTGTGGCACAACTACCACCTATGATGCTGAAAATTTCCTTTTAAATGGAACAGAGGATAATCCTTATCGCATTGTTAAAGATCCAGTCACTATTAAAATCTTCGCTCCTCATAGTGCGGGTAATCCAGAATATAAAGATTTGACAATGTTCAAATATCTTTCACAAATAACGGGTTTAAATTTCGAATTTACTACCCCTGATACTTCGGCTTATTCCAATCAACGAGCAAGCGTTTGGAAGAATAGTTCAGGACTTCCAGATTTATTCTTATTTAACAATGCCGTTTCTGAGCAGGTTCAGTATCTAGAATTAGGCTATGATGCCTATGTACCTTTTAACGATGATAATTACCAGTTTAAAACGGGCAGCGAGACAATAGCGGTTGGCAATATTATCGAAAACTATATGCCTAACTATAAAGCTGGATTAATTGATAATTTTGGTGTTGATAGTGAAAAAGAAGATGCAAAAAAGGTTGCCACGCTATCGGATGGAAAAATGTATGCCACATTATCGGTCAGTGATGTAGCTCGCGATTTAACCTTTAAGATGTTTGTCAACCAAAAATGGATTGACAATATCAACAACAATTATGGTGGTTATAACGGACAATTATTGCCGGCGGCCGACCAAATAAAAACTGTGGAACAATATCTAAATGTGCTTCGGGCTTTTAAAAATTTAGATGCTAACGATAACGGCAAGACGGATGATGAGATTCCAGTTACATCCAAGTCATTAGAATACTTACGAAATTTTGTTTTGGCTAGTTATGGATACGTTTCGCAAGGGGCGGAAATTGAAAACGATCAATCTCAATTTACTTACGTTCCATATACAGTGGCGTATCGAAAGTATCTGCAATTTATGAATACCCTATGGAGTGAAGGCTTACTGCATAATAGTACTTTTTCTATTACTACCGACAACCAAATGGCTCAATACGGAACGCAAAATCGATTAGGCAGTTTTGTTTCCGCTGCCGCTTATTTAACCGTGGGTTATGATTACGAAAGCGACTACCAGACTTTTGGTCCATTGACATCAAGTTACTATACAGGAACACCACTTCAGTGGGGTTTTGGGTCGTTTAAAGCGGACGGAGCCTGTATTCCACAAAAATCCCCTTATGTTCGTGAGGTAGCGCGGCTTTTAGATATTATGTATAGCCCATTAGGTGCTCAACTCATTTCCTATGGAGTTGAAGGAGTGGACTGGACGTGGGATGACGCTAACCACACCTCTTGGACCTTTAATGTTCCTGATGATTGGACGGGAAACCAAGAGCAATATCGTGCGACGATAACCCCCAATGTCGGCAGTGCATCAGCCTTATATTGGGCTAATGACTTTGTTGGCAAAATGAATGACCCGATTATCATGAAGTTAAATGAAATGTCGGAAATTTATCGTCCTTATTTAAAGAATCCCGAACCAGGTGAAATAAAACTCAACTCCAATGAATATTCGCAGATTACGACAATAAAAGCTTCACTTGATCCTCAACTTAAATACTTAGAGGCAAGTTATATTCGAGGCGATAACGGCAAAGATCCGTTTGATGATAATAGTTGGCAGTCATTTGTTTCGGATTTAAAGGGGTTTGGTGCGGATAATCTTATCAAATGCTATAACGATGCTTTGACAAGATATAAGCAAGAGGCCTGAAATGAAAAAGCGTGTTTTTGTCTTACTTACAACTTTATTAGCTCTAAGTGGATGCTTTTATGGCGGATCATCTTCCAGTGATTCTACAAGCGAAATAGTAACTAGCGATTCATCGATATCCGAGAGTGAGACTTCAAATAGCAGTAGTAGCGAAGAGGAAAACTTTATGAGTACAGAAGAAGTCTTACAAAATATGAAAGCGACACCGTTTAGCACCGATATTCGCACAAACGAAGATTTGGGTATAGCTGATTTAACTCGGGTAGGCGTCGACAGCGATCGCTTTGCAAACGAAACCAAATTTGCCATTCCAAGTGAAGGAACGTTCTATAAGGCGGAAGACTATGGAATTTCCCCAAGCGGAGGTAATAATACCGGCGCGTTATCGATTTTGCTTAAGAATATTATCAGCGTTTCGGGAAATAAAATTATCCAATTTCAAGATGCTATTTACCCATTCTCCGGAACGGTGGATGTTACTGGTATTAAAGATGTTTATCTCGTTGGAAAGGGAAGTACCGAATTTGTATATTCGGGTTGGGGAACTTACTTTGAGGCAAAAGCCTCGCAAAATATCCATCTTAGCAACATTGCCTTTGATATGAAAAATTCACCGACAATTTCCGGAACAATTACTCGGGTCGACGATTTTGATCAAACCGCCGATATCTATTTATCAATTCCCGAGGAGTTTGATTTGACCAACACGTTATATACAAGTTGGAAGGGCGAAACCGGTTCATACATGGAGTGCTATTTCGATGAAGTAACCCAAAAATACGTCCCTGACCGCAATCACAATTTATTCTATAATTCACCGACAAGTGCTTCTAGCAAAGGCATAGCTAGTGCAAGTTACAGTGCTGCTACTCGCGAGTTTAAAGTAACTTTAAATAAATCCTTCCCTTATTGCCAATATAAAGCGCCAATAATTGGGGCCAATGTTTCCTTTGCTTTTACGATGTATGAGAACCATGGATTTCATTTCTATCAATGCCAAGACGTCTATATGGAAGACATTAATGTTTATGTAACAGGCGGAATGGGAATGCGCATTGATATGGGAAAAAATGTCTACTTCAACCGAGTTAACTTTATGAATCGGCCCGGTTCAAAAAGAATCATGACCTGTACGGCCGATATTATTCATTCGGCTGCGCTAGAAGGCGATTTACAAATTTCCAATTGTCTACTTGAAGGCTCGCACGATGATGCGCTTAATATTAAAACTTTTTACACCAAAGTGGTGAGTGTTAATGCTTCAGCCAAAGAAATTGAAGTTCAACAAACCCAAACAGAAGTGCTAATTTCTTATGATATTGGGGATACTATCGATATTTATGATCCAGAAACAATGGGCCTTATTGGATCCTATACAATTACCGATTTAGTAAAACTAGGCAGCAATTACACTTTGACCGTAGACTCTCGTCCACGGGATATTCCTTCCGGTGCGAACGTGGGTAATGCCACTAAGACAACCAGTTTGTTATTGGATAATTGTATCATTCGCAATAAACGCAACCGGGGAATCCTCTTGCAAACTCGTAATTCGATTATTCAAAATTGCACGTTTCAAAATGTAGTGATGGGGGCAATACAAGTTCTCGCAGTTTATGATATTTTTCGGGAAGCAATTGTTCCTCAAAATATAAAAATTATTAACAATAAGTTTTTGACTAATTATGAAGATGTGTCGATATTTGCTTATGGATCAAAGGGGTCGGCAAATAGTGTTCCCTTCGACAATTAAAAATGTGGAAGTAAGCAATAATTTCTTCTTTAATGGTCAATCATTAGCTATTAATCTACTTGCGACTGGAACGGGCTTAATTCAAAACAATCTCTTCTACTATGACAGTTTTAAAGCTGATCGTTTAATTCGGGCTCAGGCTTCAGAAAATTTGACGATAAGTGGCAATGTCTTAATTAATGATTCTACTCAGACACTCACTTTTATTGATGTGGCCAGTGGTCAAGTTGGAATTACGCTTGAAAACAATAGTGAAAGGAAGTCAATTTAAGATGAAAAGAAAATTATTTAAATATATTTCCGGTGTCATTTTGATGGTTGCAGTTATGAGTTTATCAAGTTGCAATCACAATAATAGTTCTAGTGGCGACACCTCTTTTTCTTCAAGCGCCATTGAAGTAACGGGAGTGAGCCTATCATCTTCAGAAACGATAATTAAGGTTGATGATACTCTTCAACTAAATGTGACAATATCTCCACTTGACGCAACGGATAAGTCGGTAACCTATAGTTCTACTGATTGCGTTGAAGTATCGAGTCTAGGAGTTGTCACGGGCATTAAAGAAGGCCTAGCCACCGTCACGGTTACCACGCATGATGGAAACTTTCAAGATACGGTGGATCTTCAAGTTATTCCTGCTTCTGAAAATGGTTATTTAAGTATTTCTGACTATGTCGAGAAATTGGATGCTAGCCCATATGCAATATCAGATCTATCGGGCAAAGATAAATATGGCTTAAGTAGCAGTGGAAACGTTGGTGTTGATGAGTCTTTAATCGTCGAAAAATATCCATCATTAAGTGATGAGGAACTTGCGGAAGATAGTATTATCACTACAAGTGAAATAACTCTAGCTTCCATCAAGACCTATTTTCCCGAAGCAACAGAAACTAATAGCTACTATCAAATTCAGACAGCAATTTATCTTGCTAAGGCAGTTAATGATAATGGAAAGATGGCAAAAATTAAGTTTCCCAGTGGATTAGTTGATGTCGATAGTGGATTATCAACCACCGGGTTTGCCTTTGTCGCTGATGGCTTGAATGGCACTTATTTTGAAGGGGCCGATACGATAATTAATCTAAAGTATGCTTCATTAAACTGGAAAGGGTACTTTAATATTAAAAATTCCCAAAATATTCATTTTAATAATATTACGATGCGACTTGATGTTCCTTCCTCTTTAACAGGAACCATCATCGAAGGCAGCGTGGTCGATAAGAGTCTTACCATAAAAGTTGATGCGGAGTTTAATCCTTTGGTAGAAAGAGTTTTAGCCTCTTCCCCTAAAGCCTCCATCCGTTCATGGGTGGAATTTAATTACCAAACCAAAGCGCCTTTACAAGGGGGTAACTTCCTAGTAGACAGTTTTACCAGTTACGAATTTACGGGCGATAGTACGAATGGTTATTCACTAAAAGTAATATTTAACAGTGCAATCAGCCGTCCCCGGAATGAATCATTTGTCGCGGTATCGTTCTCGCAATATGATGCTCACGGATTTACTGTTCAAAACTCGCAAGGTGTTTATTTAGAAAATATGACAATGAACAATGCTGCCGGAATGGCTTTGACCGCTTCATCAGTAACTAACTTTTATGTCAATCGCTTTAATTTGGCAATTCGAGAAAATAGTGCCTCTTTAATGACGGCTACCGCTGATGCGATGCATTTTGTCTCCATGCATGGAGATGTATTTGTCACCAATTGCTTAATTGAAAATTCACATGATGACGCCTTAAATATCAAACAAGGATATTGGTATAAGTTAGCGGATGCGGAAGGGGGAACAACTAAGTCAATGACCTTGGCTCGGATTACGAGCGAAGTTGCCCAACCGAATGTAGGCGATAAAATTGCCGTTTATGATGAGCAAACATTTGCTAGTTATAATCCGACGCAAGGATATTATACGATTGCTTCAGTCACAAAATCAGGGACCGGTTATGTAGTAACCGTAAACGAACGGATGAGCAATGTATCCGATTGGGGAGTGGCGCGAGTCACGTTCCTATCAGATACACCGAATTTTGTTTTTGCTAATAATATCGTTCGCAATAAGCGCAATCGTGGCGTATTGGTCCAAGTCCCTAATGCCACTATTGAAAACAATGCCTTTATCAATGTTGGCCATGGCTCTATTCAAGCCGCTTCGGCGATGGATGTTTATAACGAGGCGACGCTTCCTCAAGGTTTAACAATTGCTAACAATAAATTTATTAATAATTGTTATCTTAAGCCCGAACCTTTATATGGGGACATTTCCATCTTTGCTATTTCAAGCAATGCCAGTGTTGCCCCGGCTGAAACAATACATGATATCACGATTGAAAATAATTATATTTCCCATAATGGAAATGCCTCAATTTCGATGCGGGGCGTTGGCAAAGACTCCATTGTTAAAGATAACCTCTTTAATGATGCCAGCACCAGTCAGCCTTCAGGTGATACTTTCAACTGTTTAGTTCATTTATATAACGCTTCGGACATAACTTTGGATGGAAATTATAATAATTACACATTGGATAACGGTCTATCGGGAATTGTTCTTCAAGGTAAGACCAGCGAAAGTGATATTAACGTTTTAGACAATAACTACGATATAGAATTTCAAAAAAATACAGAGGCGGGACCAGTGGTTAACGTTCAAGCAATCAGTACTCCATTAACGATTGATGGTGATTTGTCTGATTGGAATGAAGCGGAAGTGACACCAATTGAAATTGATGGTATTTCGGATGCCGAAGGTGGCAAACATACCGCCACTGAGTTAAGTGATCATTTTGCGATTAATAAGTTATTGATTACTCATGATGTCTCGGGAATATATTTTGGTTTCGATATTTTTGATAATGAAATAAACGTTAAGACAGTTAATGATTTCTGGCTTGGCGATTGCATCGAATTATTTATGTCGACAATTACGGATATGCCCAATGCAGATATGCAAGTTTATAAAGATGATGGCGGCGTTATTCAAGCCGCCTTCGCAACCCGTTGGGAAACGGATAATTACACCGCATTATCCGAAGTTAGAACAAATTCTACTTATTTAGCTAAGAAGTCACTAATTCAGGCCAAATTAGTGCTGACTGAAACAGGCTATCGCGGTGAAGTCTGTATTCCGTTTACTTTTGCTCCGGAGTTTAAAACGGCGATTGATGCAGGGAACCCTATTGATATTGCCATCGTTGTTGCCGATGCTGAACGGGCAGATCTTGGACTAAAGCGGATTCAAATGTCAAATGTCCCTCATTTTGTGGAGGACTATAAGACAAAGACCGCACGGATGCCCCAGTATATCTTTGACTAAACATCTAAATTGTTTTCAAGGAGGAGAAAAAAACAATGAAGAAAAAAATTGTTTCTCTTATTGCTGTTGCTGCGATTATGGGACTGGCAGCTTGTAATGGGGGAGGAACTAGCAGTTCCGGACCATCGACAGAAGTAAGCACAACCTCGGAGACTACATCCGATATTACTTCCAGCGAAGATTCTAGCTCTTATGTTGATCCTGTTGTTCATGTTGATAGTGTATCAGTCAGTTTATCAAGCGCGAGTGTTTATGTGGGGGACAAACCGACAGCTTCGGTTACTGTCTTACCCGAAAATGCCGATGTTAAGACTTATACGTTGCACACTTCTGATCCTTTGATTGCTACTATTGAAAGTAATGGTGAAATCACTGCCTTAAAAGCAGGGACAGTTGTGATTACCGCAGTGGCGACTGACGGAGATATTAGTGGCGAAGCTACGCTGGTTATAAACGAAAAATCAATGCCAGTATTTGCCTTTGATGGCGACAAAGAATTAGTGGCGGCCGCTGGAGAAGAAATATCGCTACCGACCGTAAGTGCTACCGACTACGATGGCAGTGATTTGACTGCATCCATCGAAATTGAAGACCTAGCAGAAAAAGGCACGATTAGCGAAGGCAAGTTTCAAGCTAAAATTGCCGGTGAGCATATTTTAAGTTACTACGTTGAGACAGAAGATGGTCGCTATCAAGAAGATGAAGTTGTCGTCACGGTTACTCCGGCGACGGCGGAATCCTTCGATGTTAGTGGCTATAATGATCCGAGTATCATGAGCGAATATGGTGTTTTTAAAGAGAACTTTGAAAAGGGACGTAAATCGCCGTTAGCTGCCGTAAATGATTCCAATAATGCCACCTATATTACCGGCACAAGCGAAGCTATCGCCGGAAATTCATTGGTAATCGATATGAATAAAACGGCCGGCAGTGCGGCCAATTCAGTCTTCTTAAGTGCTTTCAATGATTACTTCAAACGGTCAGAACAAGCCACATATAAGGTTTCCTTTAGTTATAAAGTATTGACGCCTTCCCAAAATTTTGGGGATGTTTACTTTGGATTATCTTGGGATGGCTCTAATGGCATGAATAGTCAATTTGTGACCTCAGGAGCTGTTCAAAACCAAGTTTATAATTATTCGGTTTCCTTTCCAGGAACAGAAGTTCCCGCGACTGGAAATGCTTATTTCTTCTTCTTTAAGTTATCAGGTGACACAAGCGATATTAAAATTGCGGTTGATAGTTTTACGATTGAGACAGTCCAACTGGCTCAAGTCACACCAGTGGAGCCGTTAGCGGAAGATTTAGCCGCGGGATTTACTTGGGATTTTGAGACCAATGGTGCAACCGCGAGTAGTGGTGAGACAGTCATCATCAATAATTTAGAGAATGAAACCGCAAAAACGACGATGAGCGGAAGTGAATACTTCTCTAATAATGCGCTTAAATTAGTCAACGCCGATAGTCATTTATTTAGCGGATTAACCAAGAATAATATGATCGAAGGCAAAAAATTAACGATTGAGATTATTTATTATGCGGTTAGTGATGGTGGTTTTAACTTAATTATGATGGGCGACTCAGGCAACCCAACTCTAGCTGTTAGCAAAGAAGATTTGGGATCGGGTATCTACAAAGTTACTTATTCGGGTGTCATTATGAGTGGCTGGCGTCAATTAAATATTTACGGGGCGGGAAATGCTAATTTCGAAATATATATCGGGGCATTAACCGCTACCTTAAGTGAGCCAGATCCCGTCATTGAAGATCAAACGCCAAACGGCTATAAGGTTGGCGATAATTGGACAGTTTCCTCTCGTCAGTGGGGAAATCAGGATAAGACCACAATTAAAACCGAAGCTTTTGATGACAACGCCGAAGCCATTGCCGATGAGAGAATGGGAACGGCACCTACGAAATTCACCTTTAGTGGCGGCAATGCCACCATGGAATGGTTCCAAGCGGGTGGAAAAATTGAAAACGGTCAAAATTATGAAATTAAATTGACCTACTTTGTTGCTTCTTGGACTCCAGTTGGTGAAGGAGCTCGTCTAATGTACAACATGGACAATAATGTTTTCTTAGAAGTCGGTAGTAATGGTTCCAGTTCTTATATGAGCGCTGGTTTCCATGAGGAAACTATCAGTTGGACGGCGACGAGAACAGTCGATTTCTTCTCGTTCTATGCCCCGGAAGATGTTAATGGCGTGGTCTATATTGCTAACGTCAATGTTAAATTAGTCGGTATTAATAACTAGTATTGAAAGAAGTGTAGAAATAGCGGGCCTAGCTAAAATCTAGTTAGGCCCCTAATTTAGATAGGGAACATTTATGAACATCATAGCAGGTGATTTGTTACGTCGAATAGATTTGAATCGAAAACGTCTTAGCGACGATATCTATCAAAGTCTTGAAATATTTTCACAAGGGGAAAATTGGCCGGGAGATTTTCAAGGCCGTGATATTTTGGCTCTTTGCTCGCTTTACAAAGTGTATGAGAATGATTATCAAAAAAAGATGAGTATCAGCATACAATTGGCAAAGATTTTTGACGCTATCGATCAGCATTTAAATGCGGATGGCTATTTTGGGCCACTATTTGACTGCAGGGCAATTGACGAACAACAGGTAGCGGGAAACTCGTGGTATCTCCGTGGACTAATCGAATATTACAAGTTGACTAAAAGTCCTAAATACCTGCATCAAATTGAAGTAATTAGAGATCGATTCCTTTTGGCTATCGCACCCTACTATCAAAACTATCCCATTTATGCGCGACGGGAATTAGGCGGGGTGGGAGGCCATATTACCGAACAAATTATCGATGGATGGAAAATATCCAGTGATGTCGGTTGTGCTTTTATTATGCTTGATGGGATGAGTGCAGTATATGAAATGTTACCTAGTTTAGAATTAAAAACTGCGATTGAAAACATTATCGACCGTTTTTTAGACTTAGATTGCGTGCAATTAGAATGTCAAACTCACGCTACTTTATCCTGTGCAAGAGGCATTTTTCGCTTTTATCAAGTGAACAAGAAGCAAAAGTATTTGGACTATGTTATAGAGATATTTAACAAATATATTAATTATGGTCTTACTTACGACTATGCGAATATTAATTGGTTTAAACATATGGATAGTTGGACCGAACCTTGTTGCATTATCGACAGTTTAATTCTAGCAAAGAATCTTTTCTTAACTACGGGCCAAGATTTTTACTTACATTTTTATAATCGGGTTTATGTTAATTCGTTACGCACCTTTCAACGTGATAATGGAGGGGCAGGTTGCTCAACATGCGCTATTGATAACCATTATGCACTTAAAAGTCACCTCTACGAGGCTTTCTTTTGCTGCACGATGCGCTTGGCTGAGGGATTGCACGAGATGGTATCTTTTGCTGGATTTGAGAAGAATGGCGATTTATATATTCCTTTTGGGACGGATTTCACCTATCATCAAGACGAAACGGAAATCGAATTTATAAATGATTTTTACACGCATAAAGTCATTCTCATTCAAGGGCGAAATATCACGGCTAGAAAAAACATTTTTATCTATCTACCACAGGGAATAAAGGCCCGAGGATTTGATAAAGATCAATCGGGTCTTATAAAACTATCAATAGCAAAAAATGACAGGATTAGCGTTGAATTAGATTATGAGGTCCATATTGAAGATAATATTCTACTCTATGGTGATATGCTTTTAACAAAGAAGAAGGATGGCGAGCCTTTCTATCAATATCAAGGTGAGAATTATTCACCCCTATACGACAACTCGCAATTTAGCGAAGAGGAGCTAGAAGGCAAAGTTCAATATGTCCGATAAATTTATTAAAGCCCTTCCGATATATCCTAAAAAGTATATTCACGAAATGAATATGACTTTTTTCTTTGTAAGAGAAATAGATATTTCTTATTCTGGTGTTCTACGAATAACCGGGAATAGTATTTATCGCGTATTTGATAATGGAAAGATGATTGGTTATGGACCAGCAAGAGCCGCTCACGAATATTATCGAATTGATGAATATGTACTCTCAAAAACGGGGCATCATCGAATTGTTATTGAGTTAGTGGGCTACAATTGTAATTCCTATTATTGCTTAAATACAGACCCTTTTTTGCAAGCGGAAGTGGAAGAAAGGAATGAAATAGTCGCTTACACAGGCGATGATAAATTTATGTGCTTCCGTAATTTATCTCGGATACAAAAAGTTGTTCGTTTTTCTTTTCAACGGACATTTTCAGAATCGTACAGGTTGGTGGAAAGTCCGGATTTGTTCTTACTTCAAGATAGAGAAGTTTATCCACCGGTTGATTATAATATTTTGACTAGTAAGAAGTATCTACCGCGAAATGTTGCTTACCCAGCTTTTAATAATGAAAAATTTATATTGAAAGAGACGGGGATATTTACCAGCGATCTTAACAAAAGAAAATACCATGATCGCTATATGGATTTAGAGTTTTTAAAGATATTTCCAGTCGATCAATGGGAAGTTAATCCTAATGATTTCATATCGTCTCTATGTTTTAAGAAAGAGGATATTAAATGCTTAGAAACGGGAACATTTTTCACATATCAACTAGAAAATTCAAAAACGGGATTTCTTGATTTTGAATTGGATTGCCAACAGGAATGCGATATCTATTTTGTTTTTGACGAAATTAATCAAAATCCTAACGAAGATTTGATGGATATATCATTTTTTAGAAATACGACCCATAACATTATTTCATATCATTTGTGCCCCGGGCATTATCATCATGTAAGTATGGAACCATATACAATGAAATACTTACGCTTGATTGTGGGTAAAGGAAAAGTAAGCGTTAAGGACATTAATATAATCAAATATGAGAATACTTCCATAAAGGCTAACTTAGCCTTTAGCGACGAAAAGATTACCACGATTAGCAAGGCGGCAATCGCCACCTTCGCTCAAAATGCGGTGGATATTTTGACCGATTGTCCTTCTCGTGAACGTGCGGGTTGGCTCTTTGATTCTTTCTTCACTTCCATGACGGAAAATATATTGACGGGCAATAATCAAGTCGAGCGAAACTTTCTGGAAAATTATGCGCTTCTTAAGCAATACCCTTCCTTGCCACAAGGGATGATACCCATGTGCTACCCGGGTGAGTTTCCAGATGGGGTTTTTATTCCAAATTGGTCTTTGTTTTATATTTTAGAATTAGCCAAGTATCTTCAATATACGGGGGATGAAGAACTGATTAAAGCATCATTAGATAATGTTGAACACTTACTGGAGTATTTTCAAAAATTTGAAAATGAATTAGGCCTTTTAGAAAATCTGCAAGGATGGATATTTGTTGAGTGGTCGAGGGCTAATGATGATAATTTCGTATCTGGAGTTAACTTTCCATCAAATATGCTTTATGCCTCGGCATTGGAAGCGGCTTCGCTTTTATTAAAACGCCCCTCGCTTTTACTTAAAGCGCGAGCGATAAAAGAAGCGATTAATAAATACAGTTTTGATGGTCAATTTTACCAGGATAATCTTTTACGAAATAATAATAATCAACTAGTTAAAACGGGCCACATTAGCGAAACCTGCCAATACTATGCTTTTTATTTTCAAGTGGCTACAATAAAAAGTCGGCCACAACTTTTTACGCTTTTGTTAGAAAAATTTGGGCCTAAAAGAGATGATAAACGTGTCTATCCGCAAGTTTATAAATCAAATGTGCTAATTGGCGATTATCTACGTCTTTTTATTCTTCTTGATTACGCCTTCCTTTCTGAAGTTGAAGAGGAAACCATAGATTACTTTTACCAGATGGCAAAAATTACAGGTACTATATGGGAACACGATTCACCAGCAGCAAGTTTAAATCACGGCCTTACAAGTTGTTTGCTGAATATTCTCTTAGAAGCCTATTTAGGAGTAAAAGAAATTAATCATCACGGACATTATTTAGTTATGCGCCAAAAGGTTCTTCCCAAAGATGCCTCTTATCAAATTGACACTCCATATGGCCCAATTGAAATCCAAAACAATTGCGGAAAAATAAGCATTAAGAAACCAGATATATATCAAATAATTTACGAATAAATGATTCTTTAAAGCCAAAAATATTATTTTTTATTGTTTCTAAAAAATGTTTTTTTGTTGTTTTTTAAAATAAAACTTATTTCGATGAAATCTACATTTTTAAGCAATTAAAGCTCGTTAATTTTAATAATGGCAAAAAGAAAGCGCTTTTCTTTTGTTTTACTTAATTTTTAGTTAAGTGTTGACAACGCTTACATTGGTGTTAATATTTATGTGGTTATGATGTTATAACCAGTTAAACGGAGAGCACTTATGGAAGATTTTTTAGCCCCTAAGTATTACCTACTAAAAAAGGAAATTGTTCATCAAATTGATAACGAAGTCTTTAAAGATGGTGAACTCATTCCTAGCGAGCGCGAGCTGGTTCAAAAGTATGGCGTCTCGCGCATTACTGTTCGGCGAGCCATTGATGAATTGGTTAGCGAAGGTTATTTATACCGCGTTCAAGGCAAGGGTACGTTTGTTAAAAGCAACTTACTTGAGCAGAACATAATAACTCTCAATAGCATTACACAGGACATCATTGCAATGAATAAAAAGCCTCGCCGTATTGTTAATCGCGTGGAAATTGCTCCTTCGTTTCCAAAACGAACAAAAGAGTTAGAAATCAATCCTAATGACAAATTGATTATTATCGATCGTTTGTATTTAGGCGATGACGAACCGGTCACACGAACGATATCTTATATTCCGTATAAGTACTTCCCGGGATTGGAAAAATATGATTTTGTCAAAAACTCTTTATTCGAAGTTTTAGAGAAAGACTATGGAGTGAAAATTACTCGCGGCCTAAGAACAATCGAGGCAATTAATCCTCCTGAAGGCGTGGCTGAGATGCTTCAAATTAAAAAACAACCAGTGATTCTATTCCGAGGAACAACCTATGCTTTAGTTAATGGCAAAGAAGTTCCAATTGAATCATTTAAATCTTATTATCGGTCTGACAATCGTCGATTCTCAATTAGCCAAGTAAAAATTGGCTGAAACATACACGCTGTTTCATTACGAAAGGAGAAAGTATGAAAAAAAAGTGGATGTTGTCGATGTCGATGTTGTTGCCGTTGATGCTTGCTGGCTGTGGAGGTGGCAATGCATCTACTAAAGTGGGGTTAATTGTATCCGCGGCGGGAGCCAATGACAACGGATATAATCAGTCGGCGATTGCCGGTTTGACTAAAGCCGCGAGTGATTTCAATATCTCGCAAAAAGTCGTTAACAGCGCCGATGACGTGCCGGGCTCATTAGAAGCTTTAGCCGAGGATGGATATAAACTTATCTTCTCCCTAGAGTACAATTTTGATGCCTTAATTACCAATGATGGTTCTGGCAAGTCGATTGCCGAGAAGTATCCAGACACAACTTTTGTTGTATTTAATGCTTTCGCTAATACCGATAGTACTGGAGTTCGGGTTCACGATAACGTAGTCGAAGTGTTGTTTAATATCGCCCAGTCTTCATTTTTAGCCGGAGCGTTGGCGGTTATGGTTAATGAGGCTAATGATGTCTTGTTTACCTCTGATGACTACCATTTTACCCCAGTAAATCAATATCGGGGCGTTGGTTTCATCGGTGGAACACAGTCGGATGGAATTACCGTATTTGGCAATGGATTTGCCCAAGGCGCTAATTATGCCGCGCAAGATGCGGATGTAAACTACAATTTATATCAAACATATAGTGCTGGTTTTGGCGCTTCGACAGAAAATTACAACACTATCGCCTCATATTATGACGCTGGGGTTAATGTTGTGTTTGCAGCCGCTGGTGGTGTTTCGACGAATATGAAAAATGCCGCTAGTAATAAAGGCAAACTTTCAATTGATGTCGATGCCAATCAAGATGCCTCCGTTCCCGGATATGTTTTGACTAGCGTGCTTAAAAACACGGAAGTAGCAGTCTATGATCTAGTTGGAAAATTCTTGGACAACAAACTAACTGAAAAAGATTACTACTATGATCTTGATAGTGGCGCGACCGGGATTACTGATTTAGCCACAATTAGTAGTTATATTGATACATCGGAAGCTGCACAAGCAAAATGGACAGAGATTAAAGGCAAAATTGAAGATATTAAAGACGATATCGCCGATGGGACGATTACGGTTGTCGATTCCCAAAAAGGTGAAACATTAGACTTTTCAACTTTGCATAATATTACGAAGGCTAACTAGTCGTTAAAATTTTTAAGGAAGCTATATTAATATGGATATTATTAAGACGATAAATTTAACAAAAGAATTTGGTCCGCTCGTAGCCAACAATCACATTAATCTTACCGTTAAGGAAAATGAGGTTAAAGCAATTGTTGGTGAGAATGGCGCCGGAAAATCCACGTTAATGAATATGCTTTATGGTTTGATTAAGCCGACGAGTGGAGAGATATATGTTGAAAATGAATTAGTTGCTCTTCGTTCGCCCAATGATGCTATTAGTCGCGGAATCGGGATGGTGCACCAACATTTTAAGTTGGTGCCCAGCCTGACCGTTTTTGAAAATATTCTCTTAGGTGTTGAAATTAATAAAGAAGTAACGATTGGCAATAAGAAAATTCGTTTGCCGGGTATTAATCGTCATAAAGAACTTGAAGTTGTAAAGAATCTCATCGATAAGTATGAGTTAAATATAAATCCGGATGACGAGGTCAAAAAACTTTCAATTGGGGCTAAGCAAAAAGTTGAAATTCTAAAGATGCTTTATCGCCAAGTAAAAATTTTAATTTTTGATGAGCCAACGGCGGTTTTGACCCCGCAAGAAATCCTTGTTTTTTACACGATGCTGAGAAACTTAAAGGCTAAGGGAACAACCATTATATTGATTACCCATAAGCTTCAGGAAGTAATCGATATTTCTGACTCAGTAACGGTTATTAAAAAAGGAAAAGTGGTCGCAAATTTAGCTACCAAGAATACGACGAAAAAACAATTAGCTCAACTAATGGTGGGCCGTGATGTTCTTTTAAATGTGAGTAAAACTTATGCTGATTACCACAATCAAGAATCGGTTTATCGATTAGAACATGTATCGACAATTAATCGCAATGGTGTTGAAGTGGTATCTGATGTTAGCCTAAATCTTCATCGAGGCGAAATTGTTGGCATCGCTGGAGTCGAGGGTAATGGACAAAGTGAACTTTTAGATTTAATGAGTGGTCTTTTGCAATCAACTCAGGGAAAAGTTTTTCTTCACAATCAGGACATTACAAATGTTCTTCCAGAAAAATTAAGAAAAAAGCATATGGCCTTTATTCCCGAAGATCGCTATGAACAGGGATTATGCCGCGATATGACAATTTGTGACAATATGATTGCTGGCTATCATGACAGTGATGATATTTGCCATATGGGTTTTATTTCCGCAAAAAAGAAAATGGATAAAGCTGAGCGCTTAGCCACAAAATATGATATTCGCCTTAATTCATTGAAAGATAAAATATCTTCCCTTTCCGGTGGCAATGCGCAAAAAGTGATCATCGCGCGTGAATTTGCTTCTGACCCGGATATCTTGATTGCCGCCCAACCGACACGGGGGGTGGATATTGGGGCCATCGAGTACATTCATAAGAGCCTGCTCGATTTACAAAATCACGGGAAATCAATTCTTTTAGTTTCAAGTGAATTATCGGAAATAATGTCATTGAGCGATCGGATATTAGTTATGTATAAAGGACGCATTATCGGACAGTTGGATGCAAAGAATGCCTCTCGCGAAGAGGTTGGATATCTGATGATGGGAATTATTGATAATAAAGAAGGAGGTAGCGAGCATGAAAGTCAAAATGTTATCGATGAGTAAAGAAAAATGGACCAAACTCGGATATGGAACTTTAAACGCTATCATCCCGATTATTATTGCTTTTCTTTTAGGAGCAGTGGCGATTTTATTAGCGCAAGAGAATCCGTTATTAGCGTATGGAACTATTTTTTATCGCTCGTTTTTAAAGTGGGACGGATTCTTAAAAACACTTCACTATGCCGCGCCTTTGATTTTATCGGGCTTAGCAATTGCCTTTAGTTTTAAGGCCGGTTTATTCAATATGGGAATTGAAGGGCAAATTATATCAGCTGGCTTTGTTGTGGCTATTTTTGGCAACAAGCTAGCTTTTCTTCCTCCGGTGATTCTCATTCCTTTATTGCTTATTATCGGCACCCTTACCGGGGTCATTATGGCCATCATTCCCGCTATTTTAAAAGCAAAGTACAACGTTAATGAAATGGTTGTTACACTACTTTTAAATTATGCGATTGCCTTGATCCTTGAATACCTCACATCGAATATTTTCCGGGATCCTGGAAGTGGATATGTGTCTACACCGATGATTGGAAACAACGCAATTTTTACTCGCATTGGCGATAGCAAGTTGACTATTTTCTTCTTTATCGTTTTGGCTGTTTTCGGTTTATTCTACTTTATTATGAACCATAGTAAGCTGGGGTTTGAGATAACTGCCTTAGGAAAAAACCGGAGTTTTGCTGAAGCCACAGGCATGAATATTCAAAAGAAAATTATCGTAATCATGCTTACTAGTGGAGCGTTGGCCGGTTTAGCTGGGGCGGGCTGGATGATGTCAGAAAAATTCTCTTATACTTTAACCTTTTCGGGAACGGCCGGGTTAGGCTGGGAAGGAATGCTTATAGCGCTTTTAGGAAACCATAGTCCCTTAGGAATATTGGTTGCCGCAATATTTTACGCGGTGCTAAAAACCGGTTCTTCTAGCGTAGCTATATTTACTAATGTTCCTTCGGAAATTGTCTTACTTATTCAGGCTTTAATCGTCTTGATGCTCTCGCTTAAAACATTCGTCAAACCGCGGCGCGTAAACGCAAAGGCGGCGCCTTCCCAAAAAGAAAAACTAGAAGATGGAAGAAAGGTAGAAAAGTAATATGGATTTTATAATTAAAATTTTGTTTGACTCACTATATTTTAGTGGACCAATTATCCTTATTGCTCTCGGAGGCCTTTTTGCCTATAAAGCTGGTATCGTCAATATCGGTCTCGATGGTTTTATGCTTTTTGGAGCATTGGCTTCAACTTTAATTCTTTACTTTACAAAAAGTTGGGTTTTAGCCTTACTAGGCGGTATCGTAGTTGGAATCTTACTAGGAATATTATTCTCCTTCTTTGGAGTAACAAAAAAGGCTAATTTCATTATCACCGGTTTTGCTATTGGCTTATTATCAACGGCGGCTGGCAAATATGCCTTGGCGCTTATGCATAACACTTCAATTAACGTTATCGGCATTTTATCAACGGGAGCCAGTCGATTAAATATTCCATTAATTGAAGATATTCCTTTTCTCGGTCCGATTATTTCAGGACATACATATCTCACATATTTTGCCTACATTAGCATTTTCCTCGTTGGCTTTATTATGAAGAAAACAAAGTTTGGAACTTATGTGCGCGTGGTGGGTGAATCAGAAGAGGCCGCTCGCTCCGTCGGAATCAATATTAATCGCATAAAGTATTTAGCGGTTATTATCGGTGGAATCTTTACCGCCCTTGCCGGGTACGAAGTGGCCGTTGTGCAGCTTTCATCGTATACAACGGATATTACAGCCGGTATGGGCTTCATCGCTTTGGCAGCGATATATTGTGGTGATGGTGATCCGGGAAAAGTTTCAGTTTATGCAATTCTATTTGGAGTTGCGCAAGCACTATCGGTCAATCTTGCTATTCGCATCGGTAGTATAGCTGGACTATTGAAAATTATTCCTTATATCACAATTGTCATCGTGCTCTTCGTTGTGGCCTTAATTAAAAATCGAAAAAGTTTATATCGGGGGTTTATTTATGAATAAGAAGTATGCGTTAATTGTGGTTGATATGGTATACGATTTCACCGATCCCAATGGTAAAATCTTCTATCCCTTAAATGTAGACTTATTACCTAAAATTAAGGATTTCATCGCCGAAGTAAGAAAATATGGAGTCCAAATTATCTACATGCAACACTCGGTAACGAAGAAGATGCTGGAAGACTCCCCAAAGAAAACCAGGGAGTGTTGTTTGGTTGGTACAAAGGGTGAGCAGATTGATGAGCGCTTAGAAATACGTCCCGAGGATTTAGTAATTAAAAAACACAAGTATAGTTCGTTTTTTGAAACTGGACTTGACCAGGAATTAAAGAACCGGGGAATTGATCACATTATTGTGGCCGGAACAAAAACAAACAACTGCGTTTTTGCTACAGTTTTGGACGCTTATAATCTCAACTATCACGCCTTTGTTCCAAAAGAATTGGTGGGTACTACTGATTATGAAACTAATGGCGTATACCTTCGGGATATGGGCAAATACCTGTGTGAAGTAATGAGTGACCAGGAGATTCTCACCCGTCTTCAGGAAGGAACATTATGAAAAAATATGATGTCATCATCAGTGGTTATATCGCTTTTGATCGAGTGATTAAAATTGCGAGCCTTGCTAAAATCGGCAAAACTTCAATTATCACTAATAATGATAATAATGTTGTTGAATTTGGTGGCTGTGGGATAAATGTGGCTGTTGATTTAGCAACGCTTGGTTATAAGACACTTCCGGTTATTCGCGTGGGCGACGATTATGAAAGTAGCGGTTTTGCTTCTTTTGTTAAAACCCACCGCTTAAGCGAAGCGGCGATTAAAAAAGTAACCGGGGTAAATTGTAGTTCTTGTTATTTAGTTGAAAACCCAAGTATGGATCATATAACCCTATATTATCCCGGCTCAATGGATGAAAAATACTTTCTTAATTACGATGAGGAATGGTTCAAGGAAAGTAAATTCGCACTTATGACTGTCGCTAGCCGCAAAGATAATGAAGAGTTTCTTGCGATGACAAATAAATACCATCTACCCACTTATTTTGGGATGAAAATGGATAAAACGGCTTTTCCTCCAGTCTTTCTTCGCAAAGTGTTGAAACGAGTCAGCGGTGTTTTTGCTAATAAGGTGGAAATCACTTATATTAAGCAAATTCTTCATATTGAACATACCAATCAAATGTTTTCTTTTAATAGCAATTTGCAATTTGTTGTTGTCACTAATGGTAAAAAAGGAAGCACCATCTATTATCGGCATGACAATAAGATTGAAAAAGCCGCGATAGGAATTGTCCCGGCGGATGAATTCGTTTCTACAGTTGGTTCGGGCGATGCCTATATGGCAGGTTTTATTTATGGATTGATTAAAGAGAAGGATTACTTACAATCAGCGAAACTTGGAGCAACATTAGCAACCTGTATTATTGAGGGCGCGGGAGCCACGAGTTCGGCGCCGGATGAAAAGCAATTATGGGAACGTTATTATCGTTTCTTTGGAAAGGAATAGATTATGCAACCAACACTCTATTTAAAAGTTACCGACCAAAGTGTAGCACCATATGTAATTTTTTCCGGTGATCCTTGGCGCGTGGAGGTGCTTAAAAGTTATCTCGATAATCCACAAAGTGTGGGATTTTATCGAGAATTTAATACCTATACTGGCACCTATAAGGGATTACCAATTACGATTACTTCTACTGGAATTGGTGCCCCTTCCGCGGTAATTGCTCTTGAAGAAATGTTTGATGCGGGAATGAAAGTCGCCTTGCGAATGGGAACTTCGATGGCGCTTAGTAAAGCGGACTTAGGAAATTATATTATTCCGTCATCATCCAAAAGATTGGAAAAAACGAGCCTGACTTATGTTAGTGAAGATTATCCAGCGAAAGCTGATTCAAAGTTTCTTCAGTCCATAATTAAAACCGTAACCAGCCAAGGACAAAAAGTCATTACTGGAGAAAGTGCAACCATGGATGGTTATTATTCGCAAATGAAAGAATCGCGGCTTTCAAAAATGCGGCAGGTGGATATTGAAAAGAACTTTGCACAGTTAGAACAAGAAGGAATTATCTCGGTGGATATGGAAACCTCTGCCCTAATGGTGGTTGCCTCGCTTATGAAAGTACCATTCGCCTCATTGACGTTAGTCACAGTTTTAAAAAATCTCTCTGCCTTATTGGATGAAAAGACGCGTAGACGAAAAGAAGATGAACTTTGTCGATTGGCGTTAGATTCAATGGTTAATTTTGTGAAAGAGGAAAAAATAAATGAATGATTTTTTTAAGAAATATCCGAAGGCGATAATTGGCATGGTCCATTGTTTGCCTTTGCCGGGGACAGCTAGGTTTTCTGATTTAAGTCAAGTGCGTACACAGGCATTAGCCGATGCACTTACCCTTCAAAAAGCGGGTTATGACGCAATCATGATTGAAAATATGGGTGATGCTCCATACGCTGAAAAAATGGATTTAGCCCAAATCACAGCGATGAGTGCAATCGCTGAAATGATAAAAGAGGCCGTTGACCTTCCTTTAGGAATTGATTGTGCCTTCAGTGATTATCGTAGTGCTTTAGCCATCGCTAAGGCGGTCGGGGCAGACTTTATTCGCATTCCTGTTTTTATCGATACGGTTGTCTACGCTAATGGAATTATTTATCCATCGGCGCACGACGCCTTAATTTATCGACGGGAAATTGGCGCCGAAAAAGTTCTAATTATGGCTGACCTACAGGTTAAACACACCCATATGCTTGTAAACGATATGAGTATTGAAGAGTCAGCAAAATTAGCAGAAGCCAGCGGAGCCGATGCCGTAGTTGTAACCGGCGTTTTGACGGGTAAGCCAACTTCAATTGAAGATATTGAGCAGGTCAAAAAAGTCGTTACTGTTCCAGTTTATGTTGGCTCGGGTGTGAGTGTTAAAAACATAAAAGATCAATTGAGTATTGCCAGTGGCGTTATTGTTGGCAGTTCGTTAAAAGATAGAGGCGAAGTTAGTTTACCAGTTGATTTCGATTTAGCTAAAGAGCTAATTGAAGCATATAAGAAATAGGAGGAGAAGAATATGCGCTTAATTTGTTTTCTTAATCATGGCTCACCTTCAATTGAAGCAAGCCATCGCGTCGTCGATTGTTATGTAGAGGGTGGTGCCGATGTGGTTGAAACTGATTTTCCGGCGGATGATCCGTATCTTGATGGAGAGAATATCAAAATTCGGATGCATGAGGCCTTAACAAAATGCCATGATTATGACAAATACATGGAGTCGGTAGAGACCATTTTGAAGGAACATCCGGGAATTCATCTTTATATGTTGATTTATGAAGAAACGATTATGGCAATCGGCATGGATAAATTTCTGGCTTTCTTAAGAAGAAATAACTTACAGGAAGTATTACTTGTCGGAGCGCGGCATCCAGAAGTTCGGGCCCGGCTTTTAGCAGAAAAATTAAAAGTTAGTGCCTACATTGAATATCATTTGCCTGAAGACGAAATTGAAACAGCCAAGCAAACAACAGGATTTGTTTATCTTCAAGCGACACCATCTGGTAAATTCCATCCTCAATATAAGGATCTTAAGTCGATTATCAAGTATCTACGAGAAGAGCGTGGCATTACCAATGAAATCAATTGTGGCATTGGAATTCATGACTACGATCAGGTAAGAATGGTACGTGATGCTGGAGCGGATGGAGTGTTCATCGGTACGCAAGTTATGAACCTGCATGGACAACCAGATAAGCTAATTGCCAAAGTCAAAGAACTGAAAGCCATCGCCAGCGGTCAAGTTAAGTAGTTCCCCCAAATAGACACAAGCCCCCATGTGTCTATTTTTTTTATAACAATGAAAAAAAGGCTTTCGGTGTAAGCGTTTTTAAGCATGAGAATACTATAGTTTTTCCTTGCTTTTTTAAAACGTAACTATAATTAAAACAACGGGAGGGTTATATGCTCAAAGTAACAAAAAGATTGTTTTTATTTTCTATTTTACTTCTTGCAAGTTGTGCCCAAACGGGAGGTTCTTCCTCTAACTCTTTAGCTAGTACTGGTAGTGAATCGTCCGCGAGTGAAACAACTTCATCAGGAAGTTCTTCGATTTTTATTCCATCGTCTTCATCCGAAGAAATGGAGTATTTGCCATCGGGCGCGGAAGATTATTTCTTGCCAATTCCTTCAGGCGATGATTTTAATGTTGTCTGTGAGAATATCCAACAATACATTGATCTTCTAGATGCTCATCTGTTTAATATGGATACGAGTTTTACAATTGCCTATTCGTTCATCGATAGTGGTTCGAGCGCACGTTACGACTATTCTTCTTTATGGAATATTAATTTGGATGTTGATTTTAAAACCACACCGCGCGCGGGAAAATACATCGACACTTATACCATTGACTATCGAGATTATGGAATTCAAAATCAAGGAACGGAATTAAATGCGACCGAAACCTTAAGTGTTGTTGACGATATTTTCCTAAATCGCGGAGAAAAGCGAAATGAAGGGTTTAGTGATTTTCCGATTAATGGACGGGAACATAGCATTTCTGTTTCCACTAGCGAACAACTTTGGTATGCGGCCAGTAGAGGATACCTACCCATTCCAGTTGCTGGATCAAAGGCTGAAGTCATTTACGAAGAGGCGCTAGACATTGCGCGCGAATATATTTCTAGTGATGATAGCGATGTTGAAAAGGAAAGAAAAATATTTGCTTGGCTGGGTAACGACATTCTCTATGACTATACTGCCTATGAGAAAGGTTATAATGGCGTCGGCTATCAATATCAAAATGACTGCTATTATTTAGAGGGTATTTTTAATCGGCATATTGCCGTTTGCGATGGCATGTCAAAGGCGCTTGTTTTATTGTCTTCAATCGAGGATATACCCGCCGTACGGGTGACAGGATACGTTATCGCCAGTGGTCGAGGAGCAGGGCATGCATGGAATTATGTGCAATTAGGTGGCGAATGGTATGCAGCTTGCCCAACGAGCAATAACACCATGGGAGAAATTAGCGATGTACTTTATGAATTAGGAAATAAGGAATTATTCTTGGTCTCTAATGCGACAATTGATGCTGTTTATAAACAGACTAGTTTCCCCTTAGCAAAAGCCGATTCCGATTATGGTTTCTATGCTAATACGACAATTGAATACAATGATTTTACTCATGATTTAGTGGCTAAAAACGCTGCCGATGTTGTAAAGTTTGTTCAACTGCTCGCTGACTATCCGTCGGTTAATGATGAAAAGAAAGTAATGAACTTTCAATATGTGGACGGTCTTGATGTCAATGCCGCGATCACTCAAGCGCGGAGCGAAACTGGCCTAAGCTTTGGTGGCTTTATCGGTTCTGATAACGAACTAATATTAATCACACTCTAATCATCGATTAAATAAGACTAAACTTCCTTCACCTTAAAAGGCTTAGGAAGTTTTTTTATGAGAGATGTTTTTTAAATGGCTAAAAGATAATAGTAATATTACTCTTTGCTTATATTTAGCAAACTTATTTATTAATATAGGATATTTATGAGCGTTTTTTAAACCTTTTTACGTTACTATTTTATAATGGAATTGAAATAAAAGGAGATATCATGAGAATTGTTATTATTGGCGCAGTGGCAGGAGGAACCTCGGCTGCAGCGAAGGCTAGAAGAGAAAACGAAACTGCCGATATTGTGGTGTATGAGAAAGATAAACACATTTCCTATGCGGGATGTGGCATGCCTTATTATCTTGGAAGACAAGTCGCTGAGGAGGAGGAATTAGCTCCGCGCGATGCCGATTACTTTAAAAAGAAGTACAACATTGATATTCTTACCGAACATGAAGTCATTGACTTGGATACAGAAAAAAAAGAAGTCATGGTTATTAATCTTAAAACAAAAGTCACTTTTTCCGACCGCTACGATAAATTAATTATTGCGACCGGCGCTCGGTCTTCTATACCACCGTTTAAGGGACGTGAACACGCCAATGTATTTACTTTAAGAACGATAAAAGATATGGAAGACATCGAATCTTTTATCGAGAATAAATCGCCAAAGACGGCCGCGATTATTGGAACAGGCTTCATTGGTTTAGAGGTGGCGGAAAATTTAACCCGTCTTGGTATTAAAGTTACTTTGATTGAGAAAATGCCGCAGGTTTCACCATCATTAGATAGTGATATGGCAATTCTTGTTCAAGATGAATTAACGAAAAATGGAGTGCGGGTTCTCGTAAATCAAAACATTCAAGAAATAACGGAAAACGGAGTTGTTTTAGAGGATGATGAATTCATCAATGGGGACTTAGTTTTAATCGCAACCGGTGTTCGACCGAATGTAGACTTAGCCCGTAGTTCGGGAATCGAAATAGGAGTGACAGGAGCTATTGCCGTTAATGACAGAATGGAGACCAGCGTAGCGGATATATATGCAGTCGGTGACTGTATGGAAGAGTATCACGCGCTTACCGGCAAGCCAGTTTATCGACCAATGGGCTCAACGGCAAATAAGACAGGACGCATCGCGGGCAATAATGCTGCCGGCGGACCAGTACTCACCTTTAAAGGAGTGATTGGAACGGCAATATATAAAGTCTTTAATCTAGCGGTCGCTCAGACTGGCTTAACAGAAAAAGAACTTATTAAGGAAAACATCCCTTATCAAGTGAGTTTTAATATTAAGCCGGAGAAGCCAGAATATTTAGGCGGTCAAGAAATGGTTATGAAAGTTATTGCCCGCAAAGATAATCTACAAATTTTAGGGGCGGAAATAATTGGTGTTTCTGGGGTTGACAAGCGAATTGATGTTTTAGCAACAGCAATCACTTTTAAGGCCACAGCCAGTGATTTGGCGGCTCTAGATTTAGCCTATGCTCCGCCCTTTTCAACCGCAAAAGATCCCATTATATATAGTGGCATGATTCTTGAGAATTCTATTCTATTTGGGCGTAAGCAATTGAGCGCTTCTGAGGTCGATAATTTAGCAGAGAATTCCTCGTCGGATATTGTAATTCTCGATAACCGCCGTCCAGAACTATTTCGGGCGGGGCATATTCCAGGGGCAATTAATGTCGCTCAAGAGGATATGAGAGACTATCTTCAAAATCTAGATAAAAAAGCAACAATCCTTACCTATTGTTCCAAAGGTGTGACGGCCAATGCCACACAAAATATTCTGATTAATCATGGTTTCGAAAATGTATATAGTTTAAATGGCGGATATTCCACGTTTACTAATTACCGAAGGATTAATAAAAAGTAGATTTTAATCACCTTTATTAGCATATAGAAAAGAACCAATTTTGGTTCTTTTTTACTACTTAAACCAACATTTGCATGCGATTGATAATTTTATAAATTAAATGATTTTTTAATAAAAAAGCCAATTTTTTGGCAAAAAGGCTATTTTAATATATACTATATATAGTTTTATAAATACGTTAGTAGAGGAGGAGATATGATATATAAATGGTTTTTTATTATGCGGCAAAAGGATAAAAAAAGTTAGTTTTGCTGGCATAAGTGATTTTAAAAAAATGAAAACTTGAAAATGTTTTCATGCGGTGGAAGTTGATGTCATATTGAGTAGATATTTTGTTTGAATTAGCTAGACTGCTCAATAAAAACTTCTAGTTAATCGGCATAAAGAGTCACGACAAATTCTTCATTAAAAGAATGGAGAGTGAAATAATGATTCGAAAAATTTTAAAGAAAGATCGCAATGATTACTTTGCGATGTCAAAAAGTTTTTATACGTCAAAAGCCCTTATCGAGCCAAAGGATCCCAAGCATTTAGAATCGACATTTGTTCAATTAATTGCGAGCAATCCGTTATTGGAAGGCTACGTCTACGAAATAAATGGTAAGGTGGCTAGTTATATGCTTTTGACTTTCTCTTACTCAAATGAGCTGGGAGGAGAGATGATTACTATTGATGAACTATATATTAAACCGGAATATCAAAGGCGGGGTATTGCCAGTAAAATGATTGAATTTGTGGAAAAACAATTTCCTCATCATCGAGCAATTTCTCTTCTTGTAAATATGGATAATAAGCAGGCAAAAGCAGTTTATATGCATAAGGGTTTCCGTCCGGTAGATTATATGCCGATGATTAAAATGAATTTGTCGTGATAGGAGCGGCCTGGCCGCTCTTTTATTATATTTTGGAAGAATTTGTGGGGAGTTTTCGATAATCAAAAAGAAGAATAAAACTAATAATTAACGGAATAGAACTTATCATAATAGCTTTTACATCGAGCCATTGAATAAAGTAATAAGCGATGACTGCTCCAATAACGAAAATAAGAACAATAAGAAAATAAATAAAGCCCTCGTTTAATGATTTTTTGCTTTTGGTAAAACTGTAATCGCAAAAAGATTGAGTGGCACTTCGTAAATTGCCGATGCACATAGTGGTGGCAATGCCGGTTCCATTGACTTTGCGAAAACTTTCCACCTGTTCGCCACAGGCAAAAGAAATCAAACTATTAGCAATCAAATTTTCACTTTTAGGAATAAATGCAACTCCAATAAGAATCACAATTTCGATTAAAAGGGTCATCTGCCGCCAATGAAAGTGGACCTTATTTTTAAATGAGTGGCGAATTACCTCAGACAATGCAATACCAAGGGCAAAAGCCAGTATGGGAAATAAGTAATGAGTCGCGACCGAGAAATTTCCAGTTGATAAATTAATTCCGAGCAAAAGAAGATTTCCCGTTTGAGCATTGGCAAAGACATGGTCGCGGACAAGATATGAATAGGCATCCATAAACCCTCCTGAAAGGGTTAAGAAAACGGCAACAATTAATGATTCTGATATTTGCCGGCGACTATTAATTACATTTTCCATAACAGGGTTATTTTACTCTATCAATTGTTTTTTGCCATCCTTTATAAAAGAGCTTTTTTGTTATTTATTAAGATAGCGCTTTATTTTAATTGACATTAATTATCGATAGTGATAAAACGTTAGCATGCTAACAAAATTAGGAGGCAAATTATGGAACGATCAATTGGATTAGAAATGCGAAATATTGGCAATCTGGTTAAAAGGAGAGTCGCTAGTGAAGCCGCTATAGACTTTCATAAAACAACGGGAGTTCATGGATTGATTATTCACTATATTGCAAGTAATCATGACCAAGAAGTATACCAACGGGATTTTGAAAAAAAATTCTCGATGCGGCGTTCAACTATTTCTCGAATGTTGGCTTTGATGGAGAGTAATGGAATGATTGAACGCATACCTTCAAAAAATGATGCCCGCCAAAAGCAGATTGTCCTCACACAGAAGGCACGGGATAAGCATCTATTAATTGAAAAGATTCTTCACGGGATTGAAGGCAGTATGCGCAAGGGAATTAGCGATGAAGAAATGAATAGTTTCTTCGCTACTATCGATAAGATTAAGGCTAATTTGGAATAAAGTCGTTTTGAAATTTATAGGAGACCTTTATGGTAAGAATTTTTAAGTATTTAAAAATAAAAGAATGGTTGGCCATTCTCATAAGTATTGTTTTTATTGTTGCTCAAGTCTGGCTCGATTTAAAACTACCAGAGTATATGCAGGAAATTACTACCCTCGTTGAGACCGAAGGAAGCGCAATGCAGGATATTCTCATTCAAGGAGGATACATGCTCTTATGTGCAATCGGAAGTGTGATTGCAGCGGTAGCAATTGGGTTTTTATCTTCATTTGTTGCCGCGACAATGGCAATGCGGTTACGAAAAGAAGTGTTCAACAAAACTATTTCTTTTTCGATGGAAGAAATAAATAATTTCTCAACGGCCAGTCTTATCACTCGCTCCACTAATGATATTACACAAATTCAAATGTTTATTGGCATGGGACTTCAGTTTATTGTTCGTGCGCCAATCATGGCGGTATGGGCCATTATCAAAATATATAACAAGAGTTGGGAATGGACTCTATCAACGGCAATTGGAGTTGTAATTCTTGTATCAATGCTTAGCGTTATCATTATCTTTGCCGTGCCAAAGTTTAAAATTATCCAAAATTTGACCGATAGTTTGAACCGCGTCACGCGCGAAAATTTATCGGGTTTACGAGTGATTAGAGCCTATAATGCTGAAGACTATCAGGAGAATAAATTTGATAGTGCCAATATCAAACTTACAAAAACTAATCTTTTTACCAACCGGTTAATGGCCATCATTCAACCGACAATGACAATCATTGCTTCTGGTTTATCGGTGGCCATATATTGGATCGGCGCTATTCTTATTAATAACGCTTCCTTTAGCAATCGTATTCAAGTGTTTTCCGATATGATAGTTTTCTCCTCTTACGCTATGCAGGTTATTATGTCTTTTATGATGTTGACGATGATATTCATTATGCTACCGCGAGCGAGTGTTTCGGCCAAACGGATTATGGCAGTCTTAGATACCAAACCGCGGATTATTGATGGCAAAAATAATGATTTAGTTAGCGATTCGAGCGGTGATGTTGAGTTTCGCAATGTATTCTTTGCCTACCCTGATGCCGTGGAAAATGTTTTGGAAAATATTAGCTTCACCCTTCATCAAGGAGAAAGTTTAGCCATTATCGGTGCTACCGGAAGTGGAAAGAGTACTCTTGTTAATCTATTGCCTCGCTTCTATGATGTGTCGCAAGGAGAGATTCTTATTGACGGGATTAACGTCAAAGAATATTCGCAGGAAAACCTTCATCAAAAAATTGGCTATGTATCGCAGAAAGCGATTCTGTTCAGCGGAACCATCGCTTCCAATGTTACCTATGGTTCGAAAACGGATAGTAGTGCGGAGCAGGAAAAGGAAGATATCCTTCAAGCATTAAAAATTGCTCAAGCGGAAGATTTTGTGCATCAACTTCCTAAGCAGGAGTTAGCACAAGTTGCGCAGGGAGGATCCAATTTTAGCGGAGGGCAAAAGCAGCGTATTTCAATCGCTCGTGCCATCTATAAAAAGCCGGAAATCTATGTGTTTGATGATTCCTTCTCGGCGTTGGATTATAAGACTGATAAACTGTTGCGCGAGGCGTTACGCAAGTATTCGCAAGGAGTGACAAGTATTATCGTTGCTCAAAGAATTGGAACCATTAAGGATGCCGACCATATTCTTGTTCTTGATGAGGGCAAGATTGTCGGCTATGGAAAGCACCAAGATTTGCTAACAAACTGTGAAGTCTATCGCGAGATAGCTTTATCTCAGCTTACCCAGGAGGAATTAAATCATGAGTGATAGTAAAGAAAAAGCGGTAAGTGCCACTTATAAGAATAATCCGAAGATGGGTATGGGAGGACGGGTTGGTCATGGTGGTTTTGCTCCTGGAGAAAAGGCTAAAGATTTTAAAGGCTCCGTCAGCAAACTATTTGCCTATGGTAAAAGTTTTGTAATTTTTGGCGCGATTGCCATTATCTTAGCTATAGCCGGCACTATACTTAATATTATCGGTCCCCAAAAAATTGGTGACATCACCAATTATATTGTCAATGGAATCACCGGAACCATCAATTTACCCGAAATCAAAAAACTATCTATCTTTCTTATTGTTATCTATGGTCTAGGCTTTATTTTCAATTATATTCAAAGTTATATTATGGCGACGATTGCCCAACGCCTCTCTTATAAACTAAGACGGGACATTGATCATAAAATTAATCGCCTTCCTCTCAAGTATTTTGATAATAATTCTTACGGAGATGTCTTAAGTCGGGTAACCAATGATGTGGATACGATTGCCCAAACTTTAAACCAAAGTTTAGGGACCTTGGTTAGTGCCATAACCATGTTTTTTGGTTCACTTATTATGATGTTTCTTACCAATTATATTATGGCTTTTGCGGCGGTGGCGTCCACTTTAATCGGTTTCTTATTAATGATAATCATCATTAAAAAATCACAAAAGTACTTTCTCAATCAGCAAAACGGACTTGGAGCGATAAACGGTCATATAGAAGAAGTATACTCCGGGCATACCATAGTCAAGGCCTATAATGGAGAAAAGGCTGCGCTAAAAAGTTTTAATCGCATGAATGATGATTTATTTATCAATGCTTGGAGGTCGCAATTTCTCTCTGGACTAATGATGCCGATTATGCAATTTATCGGTAACTTTGGTTATGTTGTGGTTTCCATAGTCGGGGCTCTGTTGGCGATCAATGGAAAAATTCAATTTGGAGTAATTGCTTCATTCATGCTATATATCCGTTTATTCACTCAGCCAATGTCGCAATTTGCTCAAGCCGCGAATCGTATTCAATCGGGAGCGGCCGCTTCCGAAAGAGTGTTTAGTTTTCTTGATGAGCCAGAGTTAAATGCTGAGTTTGATAAAACAAAAACCTTGCAATATGTAAAGGGTGATGTTGAATTTAATCACGTCAAATTTGGGTATGATAGTGACAAAATTATTATTCCCGACTTTTCAATGAAAGCTAAAGCTGGGCAGAAGATAGCGATTGTCGGTCCGACCGGTGCGGGTAAAACTACACTAGTCAATCTTCTAATGCGCTTTTATGAAGTTGAAGATGGCCAAATCAAAATTGATGGGACTTCCACTTTGGATGTTCCGCGGGAAAATGTTCATGACCAATTCTGTATGGTTCTTCAGGACACGTGGCTCTTTGAAGGAACTATTAAGGAAAATATTGCCTATAATCGCAAAGGGGTAACTGACGAGATGGTCAAGGAAGCCTGTAAAGTTGCGGGTATTGATTTCTTCATTCGCACACTTCCTAACGGTTATGAGACCATTTTGACTGATAAATTAAATCTTTCCGCCGGCCAAAAACAATTGATGACCATCGCCCGGGCGATGATTGTTGATGCCCCTTTATTAATCTTAGATGAGGCTACAAGTTCAGTTGATACCAGAACCGAAATTATTATTCAAAAAGCAATGGATCGACTTATGCATGGGCGGACGAGTTTTGTCATTGCCCATCGCTTGTCGACTATTAAAAATGCTGATTTGATATTAGTTTTGAAGGATGGAAATGTAGTCGAAAGCGGCACCCATGTTGAATTGTTAAGTAAAAATGGTTTTTACGCCGATTTGTACAACAGCCAATTTGATGCGATGAGTGAATAGTAAGTAATTTATTACGAAAAACATTGACTTATTAACTGCTGCCGATAGAATATAGTTAACCAAATATTAAAAGACGTTGATGAAGAGAAAAGTTTCAAATCTAAATTTAGAGAGTCCAGTCGCGGTGCAAATGGAAATTAGATCGAAACAAAATATACACTTCGGAGTCGGAGGCTGAAACTAGTAGGCACTCCCGGTAGTTGTCCGTTAAAACGACTAGAGTTGTTGGACTCGATAAGTGATGGCAATGGCCATAATTAGGGTGGTACCGCGGAATATCTGAACGATTTTCGTCCCTGTGAAAGCAAGGAGAAAATCGTTTTTTATTTTCTCCCGTTTAGAAAGGAGAACTATATGTTCCACATTGCTAGATTTAAAGCCGAGCCATTTCCATTAGAAATGCACAAAGTCAGAGTTGTTCAAAAGTTAAATTTACTTCCCATTGATGAGCGATTACAGGCTATTCAGGAAGCCGGGAATAACACTTTTCTTTTAAGAAATCGGGATGTTTTTCTGGATATGTTGACCGACAGCGGAACTAATGCGATGAGTGATCGGCAAATAGCCTCGATGTCCATCGCCGATGATTCTTACGCGGGAAGTGAGACTTTCTTTCGTTTGGAGAAAGCTTTGCAGGACTTCTTTGGTATGAAGTTTTTCCTTCCCGCCCATCAGGGAAGGGCTTGTGAGCATATACTGGCTAAAGTATTTGTCAAACCCGATGATATCGTTCCAATGAACTATCATTTTACCACGACCAAAGCACATATCATGGAGTGCAAAGGAAGCGTCGAGGAATGTTTTTTTGACAAAGCGATTATTCCAGAAAGCGATAATCCATTTAAGGGTGATATGGATATCGAAAAATTAAAGGCGCTTATTGATCGTGTCGGTAAAGATAGGATCCCCTTTGTGCGATTAGAAATGGGAACAAACCTCATTGGCGGGCAACCAGTTTCCTTGAAAAATATTGAAGAAGTTGGTGCGTTTTGTCGCCAAAACAAAATCATGTTGGTAATTGACGCTTCCCTTTTATCGGATAATCTTTTCTTTATTAAAACCCGTGAGCCCCAAGCAAAAAATATGAGCATCCACGAAATTGTTTTAGCGATAGCTAAGACAGCCGATATCATCTATTTCTCCGGACGAAAACTCGGTAGTGCGCGCGGTGGGGGTATCGTAACTCCTCACAAGGAACTCTTTGATCAGATGAAAAACCTTATTCCATTATTTGAAGGTTTTCTTACTTATGGAGGTATGTCCGTTCGTGAAATGGAAGCCTTGGCTATAGGCATTGAGGAAACACTAGATATCGACATGATATCCCAGGGTCCAGAGTTTATCGCGGCTTTTGGACAAATGCTCCAAAAAAATGGCATTCCGGTTATCACTCCATTTGGCGGATTAGGACTGCATCTTAATGCCCGGGCGTTCATTCCTCACGTTAAATCGGAAGAATATCCGGCGGGAGCATTAGCTGCGGCAATATTTATCGTCAGTGGCGCCCGCGGGATGGAACGGGGGACGATATCAGAAACACGAAATGCCGATGGCAGCGAACATCCCGCCAGCATGGAACTTGTTCGTCTTGCGCTCCCCCGACGAGTATTTACGCTTTCGCAAATAACTTTTATTGCTGATCGCTTAAATTGGCTTTTCGAAAATCGTCATCTTATCGGAGGACTCCACTTTGTTGAAGAGCCAAAAGTTATGCGTTTCTTTATTGGACGTTTAGAGGAAAATGGCGATTGGCAAGAGAGATTAAGAGCCAAGTTCGTTGAGGACTTTGGAGCCGAAGCCCTATAATAAATAAAAAAGGGCACACATTAGTGTGTCCTTTATTTTATAAATGTAAACCGATTTCGGCCTTGCGCTTTGATTTCATACATTCCTTGATCAGCTCGTCGAGTGATTGCCTCTTCATCATCGTCTTTTTGGGCAATGGTAATCCCAATGGAGAATGGTCACCGATATATTATTGCCATGGTCCACAAAACTGGAGTTATTCACTAAAGTAATAGCATGATTGGCAATTTCTTCTAATTCATGGGGAGAATGGCAAGCGGATATGACCATAAATTCCTCTCCGCCCCACCGACCGATAAAGGTCGGCTCAGTGAATATATCCGAAAGCGTGGTGGCAACCATTTTTAGTACTTTATCGCCCATATCATGGCCATAAGTATCATTAATCAATTTAAAGTGATCGATATCGATCATCATAACGGAAAAGGAAAGACTTAGATCGTTATATTGTCGGATAAAATTCTTGAGAGTTGAATCAATATATCGTCGATTAGGAATACCAGTCAATTGGTCATGCAGAGCCAAATAAGTAAGTTCGTCAATCTTGGACATGGGAAGGTTATCATTATTATGAACGAAAAACTCAAAAGCACCGACAATCTCACCATTTACAATCAAAGGAACTGTGCGAATAGTGACTGCGACGCGATGCCCCTTTTTATGATGAAGATACACTTTAGCTTCTCGGCGAATACCATCACTCATGGTTTTGGACAAAGGACAGGCCGTCGTACATAGGCATACCCCTTCCTCATCAACATGGTTTAAAATATTGTCAAAGCAGTGGTAGTTAACGACTTCCTTTTCTCCGTAACCGGAAATTTTTTCCGCCTCTTTATTCCAATATAAAATCTTTCGGTCCTTATCAACGAAATAGACTCCATCGTAACTTGTATCCAAAATTTTGGCATAGTCTTCGATTTTTTCTTTCATTAGTTCCCCCAAAAGGTATCTCATCTAACCAACTTGATTAAATGGACCAAAAGGCATTAAAACAAAAAACATCTAGGATGATTATACATAATTGTCGATTAAAAATGCGAGCAATTGGCTCTAAACAACTTATAAATTAAGTAAAAACATAATTTATTAAATAAGAGCATTCTCTTTTTATTTTAGGAAAAAATTTCATATATTATAAGGTAGCGAATAACTTCTTAGAAAATATTTTGATAATTTATAAATACGAGCTTACTGATGGCATTAAAGAAGGATATTTGCTATTGGTTGTCATTATTCGAAAACAACCTTTTTGTTAAGACGAAAATTTATCAGTTTTCATCGGCTGTTTCTAACTTTTAGTCATTTATGCTATCATATTGTTTGTCAGGATGAAACTTGGAGTGAAACCAGTCATATCAACAAATAATTTTATCAATTTGGCGTTGGGGGCGTTCAAATAAACGAAGGAGTCTTTTATGCAACAACTCTTTATCGGGACTAAACTATTTATCGCAGTTTTATCTTTAAATGACATTGAATTAATAACACTTGTAGTTATCTTATTTTTAGCACTCGGTTTATTGGCATTATCGGTTATTATCTCCTACGTCAGTCATCGTCGTAAATTAGCTCGGTTTACCGTTTCGTCGTTAAAAATTGGGGTGATTGCCACCAATCGACATCGACGAATTTTTTATGTGAACCCAGCGATGGAAGACTTAACCGGCTACACATTTAAGGAATTAAAAAGAAAGAATCCACGTATTTTATCAAGTGGCCGCCACGACTCCACCTTTTATCACAACATGTGGAATGATATCCACAACAAGGGATTTTGGACGGGCGAGATGTGGGACCGCAGAAAAGACGGAACGCTTTATCCTAAACGTATTAGTATTTATGCGATTCGAGGATTGTTTGGTATTGGGCTTAGTTATGTTAGTACCCATGAAGATCTTTCTATTGTTCGTAAAACCGAAGAGCAAATAACTTTTTTAAGAGATTATGTACCAAGTACTAATCTTCTTAATCAAAATGCGATGATTCAGCGGATGAATGCGCTCATTGATGATAAGAAACCATTTTCAATTATTTTCTTACGGGTTAGCAACTATAGTTATCTTCAAATTACGCAGTCACAGGAGAAGTACTATCGAGGTATTGTCAGTTTTATCGAGCATCTAGCCACGCAAATGAATATGCCTTCAGAATCATTCGCGCAAATTAGCGATGATGCGCTTGTCATTATTTCACCTTTGAGTGAAATAAGTGCTATTACAGCTTTTGTGGAGGAAATTATTCGTCTAGAAGAAAGGGAGATTAACTTTAGTAATGAAGAAAGTCTTCTTTTTACTTTTAAATGCGGCATCAGCCGCTTTCCGGAAGATGGAGCTAATGCTGTCACTTTATTGACGAGTGCCCAAATTGCGGCGACGAAAATAAATGAAGATAGCAATCGTGATTATATCTTCTATCGTCCAGAGTTATCGCAAAAAATAACTGAAGACGAAAAAATCAAAGAACAGTTAGTTAACGGCATCAAGAACAATGAATTTGAACTTTTTTATCAGCCCAAGGTCGACATTCAAAATAACATAGTCGTGGGAGCTGAAGGGTTGCTACGTTGGAGATCACCGACTTTAGGATTAGTATCACCAATGCGTTTTATACCAGTAGCGGAGCGCTTAGGATTAATGAATGATATCGGCGCTTTTGTCATCCGTAAAGCGGTAAGTGATCTAGTTATTATCAATAGTATTTTTAATAAGAGGCATCTACAATTTTCGGTTAATACAACCGCCTCTCAATACGTGCAAAATCGTCTATATGAAACGCTTATTGATGTACTCGGCAAGTCGCATATTGATGCCAAACAGTTAGAGTTAGAAATTACGGAGAGCATCTTGATTGATGACCGAGCGCAAATGATTGCTTATCTTAGTAAAATCCGAGAATTAGGCGTTACAATTTCCTTGGATGATTTTGGCACGGGATACTCATCGCTTGGATATATTCGTGATATGCCAATTGATACATTAAAAATCGATCGTAGTTTTATTAAAGATTATCCAAAGGACGATGACGGAAAAGTAGCGGAAGCGATTATTTCTTTGGCCCATCTTTTCAATCTTAAGCTTGTTGCCGAAGGAGCTGAGACCCTTGAACAGGTGGAATTTCTACGCGGAAAACAGTGTCAAATGGTCCAAGGCTACTACTACGCTAAGCCTCTTCAATTTGCTGATTTTATTGATTTTGTAAAACATTTTGACAGTAAGAAATAGGCCATCTAGATTTCTTTAAGCTTATCAATTAAGCAAAGGAGCAAGGAATATGAAAGTGTTTATCATCGGTGGTACAGGTTTATTGGGCTCAGAAACGGCCCGCGTTTTATTGGAGCAAGGACATGAAGTTAGTTCGTTGGCACTGCCTCCGCTTCCACATGGGGTGGCCTTGCCAAAAGCTATGAAAATTAGTTATGGAAATTATATGGAAATGAGTGACGATGAATTAAGGAATCAATTCGTTGGCATGGATGGCTTTGTTTTTGCGGCGGGAATTGATGAACGAGTAGAAGGCAAGCCACCAGTCTATCAAATGTTTAAAAAGTATAATATAGATGCTTTAGAACGCTCGCTTCGCCTAGCTAAAGAGGCAGGAGTAAAACACGTAGCTATTTGCGGCTCCTATTTTGCTTATTTTGCTCGGCGCTTTCCAGAATGGAAACTGACCGAGTTTCACCCCTTACATTCGCTCGCGAATTGATCAAGAGGAAATGGCGCTTTCTTTTGCCGATGACAATTTTGCTGTCTCTATATTAGAATTACCCTATATTTTTGGGACTCAACCCGGAAGAAAACCAGTGTGGACGTTTCTTGTAGAGATGATTAAAGCCATGAAAAAAGCAACTTTTTATCCGCGAGGAGGAACCACGATGGTGACTGTTCATCAGGTTGCCGAAGGACTAGCAGGAGCTTTACAAAAGAATAATGGTGGGCATCTTTATCCCTTTGGTTACTATAATATGACTTGGAAAGAAATGTTAACCATCTTCCATAAATATATGGGGTATTCCTCTAAGCGGAAGATTATCACCATCCCCGATTTTCTATTTCGCATGAAGGGAAGTCAAATTGACCATATGCGCGCTCGTCACAATATTGAAGGTGGGCTTAATATGAGAAAATTTACCCAAATGCAAACCACCAATTTGTTTATTAACAAGGAAGAAGGTGCGGATTTCTTAGGAGTCAAACCTGATGATATTGATGCGCGAATCGGTGATTCAGTAAAACTATGTCTTGATATCATTGATAACAAGGTAAACGACGTCGTTGATATGAAAGGCGAATAATCTGGCTAATGTTCAATTCATGTAAAAGCTTATTCGTGCTATCATAAATAAAATAGGGAAAAATATATGAACACACACAAGGATTTTGTCACGCCGATTATTGTTGGTTTGATTATTCTTTCTTCCATTACTTCAGGAACATTGGTTATGGTTTTCCACGATGAATTCATTGGCCAGGCGATCACTACCATTACTGCCGTTATTGGAGCCTGCGCTATCTGGCTTCAGATGAACAAGAATAAGCGCCTTAATGAGGGCGAGTTTATCGTTAATCTCAACAAGCAGTTCACAGAAAATAAGTTGACATACGACTTGTTTTTAAAAATGGAGAAGTACGAGCGAACAGACAAAACGAAGAATCCATTTACCGAAGATGATATTTCTGCGATTGCAGCCTATATGACCTTTTTTGAGGTAATCTATTCGTTAATATCAAGAAAGATAATAAAAATTTGGATGATCGATGATTTGTTTGCTTATCAATTTTTTCTTTTAATAAATAATGCGCGAGTGCAAGAAATTGAATTGTTACCCTGTCAAAAGTACTATGTTAATGTCTTCCGTTTGGCTAAATTATGGCATGAATATCGCGATCAAGAAGGATGTAGCGTTCTTAATGATGAAGATAATATCTTAAAAAAGATCAATGTCCCTTTAATTTAATATGATGGAAAAATATCTTGTCAGGCAAGCAAAGTTAAGCGATTTACCAATAATTATGGACATTGAAAGCCAGTCTTTTAATTTGGTGACGCAGGAAAGTATTGACGTTTATCGCGAACGGATAACTCATTTTGCAGATGGCTTCTATATTTTCTTATATCAAAAACAAGTAATTGGATTTTTGACTTCGGAAATCTGGTCGAGTTTGCCAACGAAAGATAATAATCACTTAGCCATTAATCATTCGATCGCCGATGTTTTTAACCGGCAGGGAACGGTACTATACATTTCTTCATTCGAACTAAATCCTAAATTTAGGGGCCGAGGGTTGGGAACCTATTTTTTCGACTATTTTTTAAGCGACATCAAAAATAAATTTCATCAACTAGAGAAGGCGGTGCTCATCGTTAATGAAAACTGGGTCCAAGCAATTAATATTTACCATAAACAAAATTTTAAATTGGCATTTGACCTAAAGAATTTCTTTATTGAAGAAAATAAATGTCCAAGCACAGGATTAGTACTGGTTAAGACATTTAACTAATTGAATTTAATACCATTGTGCTTGATTAAAAAATCCACAACGCTCATGCAAAAAGATGTCTTTTCCACAAGCGAACTCGAAAAATCACCACTATTTTCTAGTGCCTTTACAAAAACTGGAAGCGTGTAGTTCATATAATTAACTTGCGGACGATAGAAAACTATTTCCTCGTCTTTTTTTTCATTCCAATTAATGCTCACTTTAGTGGGATTAGCGATATCAGTAATATATATATTGCCTTTTTCTCCTTCAATGATGGAAGGTTGAGTATTATCTACTACTTTCGAGTAAAAAAGGGTACCCAAAAAATCTTCAAATTTTACTGTCATAAAACCATTTTTTTCCATTCCATTTTCAAGAAAAAACGATTGGCCGGTGATATTGATGGGATTAGAGAATAATTCCATCGTGGCAGCGATTAAATAAACTCCTAAGTCTAAGATAGCGGCATTGCCTTTTTTAGGATCAAAGGTTGAAATGTATTCATGATGAAGATATTTACTGTAGCGTGAGGACTGTTTTTCCATTCGCAAAGTAAAACTTTAATTCTTCCAATTCGTTTTATCTGCTCACGGATAACCGAAAAAGCTGGGTCATAATAGACGCGCATATTCTCCATGATAAGGGTGTTATTCATCGCCGCTAAGCCAATGAGGTCATTTGCTTCCTCTAAAGTGATGGTAAAAGGCTTTTCAAGTAAAACTGCCTTATGAGCATTAATTAACACTTTAGCCATCGGATAATGATTTTGATTTGGCGTGGCAATATAAACCGCATCTATATTCCGGTCAAAAGCTATTTCTTCAATGGAAGTGTAGATTTTCTTTATTTGATAACGGGTAGCAAAAAGTCGGGCTTTTTCTAGGCTACTAGCCAATACACCGATAACCTTGCAATCAGGATGAAGGACTATTTCATTCATAAAGGCATCCGATATAAAATTAGTTCCAACTACCGCAAAGTTTTTCATGCTTGATCCTCAATATGAAAATAATATGAGTGATTTATTTCCTCTTCAATCATATCAAAAAAAGAAAGAAAGTTAAGGCATTGGCATTTTTTTTATTTTAAAAGAAATGTATTAAGAGTTAAATAAATTATTTAATTACTAAAAAACCTCGTTGCATTACATGATAGTTGAAAAATAAACTTCCTAATGTTAAACAAATGGTTACTATGAAAAAACAATCTAAAACTATTCTAATGGCTTTTTTTACTATCGTTTTTGGAAATATAGCAGTTGGACACGCAGAATTTGGCCCGTTTGCCCGCGCTGGCGAAACGGATGAAGCGGGAGTAGTCCCCATTAATTTTGGCGATTGGGAGTTTGCTCAGGAAACGGCTTTTTTCGTGGATGCAAAATATGGACATTCTATTGCCTTAACACCAAATAAAAAAGTCTTTGCGTGGGGACAAAATAACTATGGGCAACTGGGAGATGGCTCTGGTATGAATAGTTCGATACCGATTGATATAACTGATAGAATCGGGTATGAAGAAGATGAAGTAGTTACGATGGTTTCTGTCGGAGGCGAGCATTCCATTGCCTTAACATCATATAATAGAGTGTTTATTTGGGGCTCAAATGTTTATGGCCAATTAGGATATTCCTATGATGGAACTTATCCGGGAGACATAACGTTTCAATTTGGACTAAGCGAAGGACGAATTTATTGTGATGATTTCTGCTGGGTTTGAACACTCCTTAGCTTTGTCCTCATTTGGAAGAATATTTGCTTGGGGAAGAAATAACTACCGGCAAGTTGGCCCCCTCGCAATAGATAGTTACCCAGTTCCAACCGATATCACTTCAGATTTAGATATTTATAATCAAGATGAAAAGGTGACAAAAATATTTTCCGGGGGCAATCAATCTTTGGCCTTTAACAGATATGGGTTCAATTTTTGTTTGGGGAGAAAATTACGATGACTATAATAATACAGTCTGGCGTCCCTCCGTGGAATATCGTTTCTTCCTTAATATGGGAGAAAATATAGATAAGGTCTCGATTTGGGGAGATAAATTTTTGGCCTTAACTTCTCAAAATCGAGTGCTTTATGAGGATCCAGAAAGTCCCGATAATCAAACGTATGGAAACCCACGACCGCAACAAATTTCCTATACGTATCTTGGTATAGATGAGAAGATAACAAACTTATCTTCTGGCCCAGGTTGTTTTCTAATGGTAACTGATTTAGGTAATGTGATTGGGTGGGGAGACAACAGCCAAGGCCAAATAAAGTGGGGAGGGGATCCTTCTTATCCATTTTTTATAGATATAACTTCAGACTTTTGGATTGATACGGATGAAACAATAATTGATGTTTTTGCTGGACTATCTTTTTCGATAGCAGTGACATCTTTAGGAAGAATATTTGCTTGGGGAGAACCATATGGGTATCCTTATCCAATAGAGATAACAAGTTTATTTTATGATTAATTATTAAGTGTACTTTAGAAAGTGTTATTTAATAAATTAGGCAAAAGGTGGATTTTTAGACCACTTTATATATAAAAAATAGCCGAATAATAGTTAGTTTTTTAAACCAAGCGTATTTTTATAAAAAGTTAAAAGGTTTATCCTTTGGTTGATATTGTTTATAATAAAAACGAGGTTTTATTTTATGAAATTAATTTCTTGGAATACTAATGGCCTACGAGCGGCGATAAATAAAGGTTTTATTGAATTTTTTAATCAAGAGAAGGCCGATGCATTTTGCATTCAAGAAACGAAAATGCAACCAGAGCAATTAGAAATAGATTTTCCTGGCTACTACTTATATATGAATTCGGCCGATAAAAAGGGATATTCAGGAACGGCAATTATAACAAAGAAAAAGCCCTTAAATGTCACTTACGGAATACATGGTGAGTATAATGACGAGGGGCGTATTATAACTGCTGAATTTGAAGACTTTTATCTTATGACTTCCTATACTCCCAATTCGCAGGAAGAATTAAGACGCCTACCATATCGGATGACTTTTGAGGACAAACTTCGTGAATACTTAATTGAGTTGGATAGGATTAAACCGGTTATTCTTTGCGGTGATTTAAATGTTGCCCATCAAGAGATTGATTTAAAAAATCCTAAGGCCAATCATTTTAATCCAGGATTCAGCGATGAGGAAAGGGAAAAATTCTCGCTTCTTCTAAAAAGCGGATTTGTTGATTCCTTTCGGTTTTTATACCCAGAAACCATCCGTTATTCCTGGTGGTCATATCGTTTTCATGCTCGAGAAAAGGGCATTGGTTGGCGGATTGATTATTTTGTTGTTTCAGAAAAAATCAAAGACAAAATCGTCGATGCACTTATTTTGGATGAAGTTGAAGGCTCGGATCATTGCCCGGTTGTTCTTAATATAGCTATCTAGGTTAAAGTCAGAAGTTTGACTCTAATAAAAGACTAAAAAATGTTTTTTAATGTTTGTTGCTAAAAATATGATAGTAGCGCCAATATTAATAATTAAATAAAGCATAGAATACTAGCAATTCCATTACTTTGAGTTGCTATTTTTTAAGTGAATTTATTCTTTTACTTCTAAAAATTGCTACAGCCAGCAAAGAGCAATCGGTAATTATAAAAAGATAATTATTAAAATATTTGTTACTTTTATCGACAAGATAAATAGAATAAGGAAATACGATTTTAATAAGCATTTATTAACAGTTTTATAAAATATTAAGTTATAATTAATATATTAAGTGGAGGAACTTTGTATGTGCTTTTTTTGGCGTAAAAAGAAAAAACAAAAAGCTTTAGCTCAAAAGCAGGCGGAAGCGGAAAAAACCAATGCTTTAAAAGAAGAAAAGGTTGTGGCTACGAAAAAGGAAGAGCCAGCCGTTGAAACAATTAAGCCGAAGGAAACGGTTGCGGTCGAAAAGAAAAAACCGGTTTCAGTAGCGGCAAGCAAGAAGACAGATGAACAAAAGGTGGAAACGATTAAAACCAAGAAACCAGCCTTGACTAAAGATGATAAAGCAAATGATCGTTATAGTGGCAAGTATGAAATATTTCCTGAAGCGGGCTTGTTTAAGTATCGGCTTAAAGCCTCTAACGGGGAAATTCTTTTAGTAAGCGGTGGCTACACAAGTCGAAACGGCGCGGAAACGGGAATTGCGACTTTAAAAAAGAATATAGCCCTTGGTAAAGGTGTTATAGTTGTAGACAAAAATGGATTTGCTCAGTTTAGAATATATACCACCAATGGAGCCCGGGTTATTTTAGCCGGTGAATTCTATGATAAGCAAACCAGCGCAGAAAAGGCTTTAGCTTCTACGGAGAAATTTGCTTTAACTGATAAGATTATTCAATTGGAAGATATTCCTAGTGCGGAAGTCAGGGAAGAAATTGTCGAAGTGCAACCAATTGAAACAAATAGTAATGGCAAGATAGAAATAAAAGTTATTGAAGGTAAAAAATATCAAGCCACTTTAAAAGCCTCTAATGGTGAAGTGTTGTTTGTTACCGATATCTATGCCAGTAAAGCCACCGTTCTTAAAGGAATTGAGGCGATTAAAAATAGCGTCATGGAAAAAGGAATTTTCCGGGTTAATCGCGACAAGCAAAATCGGTACCAATTTAAACTCTATTCTTCAATCAATCAAGTGCTGGTTGTTGGTGAAACCTATAGCAGTAAAGAGTCTGCGCTTTCAGCGATTGAGTCAGTAAGGCGTTTTATTAAGGATGCTAAAGTGATCGATGCATAAAAAAAATTATTAATCGCATTAGTTTATCATGATTTGATGGCGGAATTACTATTATTAAAGTTACAAAAACCGGAGTTAAATCTCCGGTTTTAATTTCATCTATTATTCGCTGAATAAATCAACGCCAACAGCCATTAACGCTTCTTGAACTTTTCTATAATCTAAAGTTCTTGGAATTTGTTTTTCCTTTAAACAAAGTCCGGCTGCAGTACCGATTGACTGCCCCATAGCCATACATATGCGCATTACTCGATAACTAGCGTGAGCTTCGTGAGTTCCGGATATGCAGCGTCCTGTTACAAATAGATTGTCAATTTTTTTAGGGACAAAGCAGCGATAGGGGATGTCATATGGTTTAGGGTGGCGAGGACATCCATCAGATTCAGATTGCCCAGGGCCAGATGGATTATGGATATCAATGGCGAAATTTGCCTTGTGAACCATAACATCATTAAATCTTTGCCCATTCATTAAATCAATGTCGGTAAGTTGGTATTCTCCAATAATTCGTCTTGTCTCCCTTACTCCGACGGTATCAGCGCTTTTTTTGATTTGGGAATCTTCAAATCCCGGGACATGCTTTTTCAAAAAATTAAAAATCATTTCTTCTTGTTGGCGCAAAATATTTTCTGCTTTAGCTAATTGCTGACCATCTAAGCCATTAACTCCATTGGCTTGTGTGGCATTTACAACTCTTTCGTCTGGCTTTTCGCAGCGATACAAACGAACGATGTTGACATTCTTTGGCAATTCGCCAGTAAGTGATGCTTTTCGACAAAGACCAAGGTAACTGCCTTCAGGAAGAATGGTATCATCTTCCTCGTGCCGGCATTCAATTTTTTGTAGGGGACTGATATTACTTATGGTAAACATAATGGTTGTAGGTTGCGTAAGTCCATCCTTTTGTACGACCGATTTCATAGTCAGCTCCAGCAAAAGCGGCAACTGAACCATTGCCGGTTGCATCGATAATAATGTCCGCATCAATTTGAAAGTTACCAGGAGGGATTGTTTGCAATAACCCCTTTAATCGTATTTCCTTCCATAATTGTTCCAATGGCAACTGTTTGAAGAAATAAATCCACTTTTTCGTTAGCCAGCCAATTTGAAAGAGCAATTTTTGTCTTTTCAATATCATGGGCGACATCCCATTTTAGGTTAAGCAAATTAATTACTTCATCAACGATTGTTCCATGACTAACATCCCCCATAATAGGAGCAACATGTCCTAAAGTAAGATTTCCTCCTACAATACCAAAGCGCTCAATTAAAGTTGTTTTTATTCCAAGTCTTGAGCAACTTACAGCTGCCGCTAAACCAGAAGGCCCTCCGCCTACTACAAGCACACTTGTTTTATAAGTTTCCATAATTTTTATCGACCCTTTCCTTTTCTAAAATTTCGCCATTACTTTTTATCAATGAAGCATACCAGTAAGCTGATTTTTTTAAAGTCCTTTTATAATTTTCAAAGTTAACTCTGACCAGCCCAAATCTTCTGCTATAGCCATGGGCCCATTCATAATTGTCTAAAAGTGACCAGTAGAAGTAACCGCGAACATCAATTTTTTCTTTTAATGCACGACTTAAGTGTATCAAGTGCTCGCGAATGAAATTTATACGTGCTGGATCGTCTATGTCGCCGTTCTCATCGGGACTATCGGTGATTGCGACGCCATTTTCCATTATGTAGATTGGAAGATGATATTTTTCATATAGAAATCTTGCCGCCCAATATAGGCAAGAAGGGGCAATAGGAATGTCCATCATTGTATAGTCGGAATCAATTGGGATCAGGCATGCGTTGATAATCATTTTCGCCTAAGTGCTTTGTCAGTGTTCCCGAGTACATATTGAAACCTATAAAATCTGGTGTCTGGTGAATTATTCTCATATCTTTATCTAGAACATCAGGTGATATTGAAATTTTTGCCAGACGCTTTTTGTCATATTCCCCATTCATAATGGTATCAAGAAACCAAGTACCCCAAAAAGAACTATCTGGATGATTAAAAAAGCAATGTTTTGCCGCATTAATATCTTTATCATCTTCAGAAAATGGAATAGCTCCAGTTAAAGCAAAAGCCTGTCCAATTTCAATTTTTTGTTTTGCAACTTGCCGCATTAAAATCGTCGCTAAGCCATTAGCTTTTAAAACATTGTGAGCAATTTTGAAGACAGCATCTTCAGGCAACTGGTAGTAAGGGGCGTGCCTTTTATCTAAATAGCCGAGATTTACAAAACACTCAGGTTCGTTAATAGTTATGAATTTTTTAACTCTATCGGAAAAAAGCTCGACAACTGTTTTAGCGTATTCGGCAAACCAAGTCACAGATTTATCATTTTGCCATCCACCTTGATCAAGAAGACTTTGTGGATAATCCCAATGGAAAATAGTAATAAATGGCTCAATGCCGGCTTCAAGCAAGGCATCAATTAGCCGATTATAAAAAAGAAGACCTTTGGGGTTGATTGTATTCATATCTTCTTTCATCAATCGCGTCCAACTTATGGAAAAACGATAAGCTTTTAATCCTATTTTTTTCATAATGGCAACATCTTCTATAAAACGATGGTAATGATCGCATGACGATAGCGGAGTTTTTTGAAAGCGAGAAAAGCGCCCATCATTCATTCTAGAAGCTATATCCCAAATGGATGACGTTTTTCCGTCTTCGTATTCTGCACCTTCAATTTGAGCCGCTGATGTTGCTGCTCCCCAAATAAAATCTTTAGAAAACATAAATTACCTCTAGGTTATTCTTTACATCCATCATAGGTGACTTGGAAGATAATATTTTGCGAATGATCACCGAAATTTTTACCGAAGATATTAACGCCCCCGACATATTTGGCATCGTCTTTAAATCCAATCCGAAAATGAAGAAGGCTGTCGGTTAAGGGAAGATTATCAATGGTTAGATTAGAAACCAGTGAACCGTTGATATAGGAACCATGCTCATTGATGGTTATCTTCACCGAGCATTCCGTATTGTGACGCGTTGGAAGGCCACGAAACAGGCGTATTCTTTCCCATCCGATCACCATAGTCGCCTAGAGAATGATAGGTTCCCACTTCTTTTTGATTAAGCCAAAAAGTTATATCGCTTTTCCAATCGGAATTGGACATAGGCGCCTCGGAACATAATTCCAAACTGCAGGATATGGCTGTTACTCGCCCCCGACTGTCATCATCAAGAGGAATGGTATATTCAATAAATCCTCGTGAAAAATATACTAACTCAGCAGAAAACCGATCAGGAGAATAGAATGCATGGGGGTTATCATAGCCAAGAATAAGTCCCTGCGAGTTAACCAAGCCACAGGTTGGCTCAACTTCAAATGCCGAATATGAACCGATGGGAACCTCAACTAACCGCGTCGTTGCTTTTGTCTTCTGAAAGATACTCAAGTTAAAGTTCACATTGGATATTAACTGATAGACCACCTTATTGTTACCTTTAATTCCCGGATTCTTAGCAACGGTTACTAAACCGGCCTCACTAAGTTTTTTAACTTGGGTAGAAATAGTAGATAAAGGAAGATTAAGAATCGCGGCTAGTTCCTTAATAGAATAACCCGATTCGGTTGAAAGGCGAATTATTTGTCGTCTTAAAGGGGAAGATAAAGCACTAGCTATCTTCTCGATTTGTTCTTCATTTTCCAGCGTGTAAGTTACTGATTTTGCCATATACCATTATTTTACACAAAGGATAGAAACAATCAAGTTAAAATTCAACAAAATATGAATGTTAATAAAAAATTCATCATTTAATAAATATTACTTGACTTGCTTTAAGTGGTCAGCGTAACATTTTATTGAAGAAGCGGTTACATAGTTGAAAAATTACTCAAAGGAACATTTATATGAAAAAAATTAAGAATTTGATTTTTACTGATTTTGCCTTTCTTTTTCTTCTTGCATCATGTGGCGGAACAAATGTAAATCTTTCATCGGGAGAAGATGAAAACCGCGCTATGGTTGTTTGGACATATAGTAGTGAAACCAAAGAATCAATTGAAAAGTACTATTCAGTGGCTTTCCCCGAAAAGAAGATAACAATTGTAACTAAACCATTAGATGCATATCAAACGCAATTGGATGGGGCACTTAGAACTGGTAAAAACCTACCTGATGTGGTTGCCCTGGAAATTAGTTTCGTTCGAAAATATGTCGAAAGTGGAAGACTGCTTAATTTGACCGAACTAGGGTTATCCGAAAGAGCCAACCAAGAATTATTTGAATATACAAATGAAGTTGGCACGGCAGATGATGGCAATCTATATGCTATATCCAATCAAGCTTCACCGGGAGGATTCTTTTATCGACGGAGTTTTGCAGATCAATTATGGGGCGATGATTCTCCTGATTTCGTTCAAACAAAATTGTCGAATTGGAATGATTTCTTAAATGTAGCGGCTGAATTAAAAGCTAATGATAAGAAAATTGTTTCTAATGTTAATGCCGCCCAAAAAGTGTTTAATCGAACACGTGAACAACGCTGGGTGGAAGATGGAAAACTAGTAATAGACCCACAATGGAACACTTATTTAGATTTAACGAGGACGATGCAAGACGAAAAGTATAGTAATGAAACTGTTGAATACTATCCAGGTGGCGGATGGTTTAGCGACATATCAGGCAACGATGTATTTGGCTATTTTTTAGCGGCATGGGGTCTTCATTATCATCTTGAGGCCAATGCAACTTTAGGTGATCAAACTTCAGAAAACGATTGGGGATTTATTCAAGGACCAGCTCCATATTTTGATGGAGGGACATGGTTTGCTGGGATTAAAGGAACGACCGTTTCCAATGCTGTAAAAGACTTTTTGAACTATCGGGCTTTCGATCAAGATTATCTTCAGGCCTGGGCATTGGATAAATCTGATTTCTCGGGGAACAAACTAACTGTAGAAGCAGTTGAAAATGATTTTTCTAACTCTTTTCTTCAGGGACAAAATCCTTATCCATTATTTGAAGAAATAACCGAGTCAATTACAGGGAAAAATGTTTCCATATATGATGGATCAATCGGCGCAATTTTCTCAGAATGCGCTGTTGCATATGCCACTCGTCATAGTGGCTACGAAACACTGGATAAGACTTGGGCACAATTTAAAAATACCGTAAGAAATACTTACCCCAATATCGAGATAAACTAATGAAAATGACAACTGGTAGAAGTAGTAAAAAAAGAATTAATTACAGCCGTTATGGCTATTACTTTGTTGCGCCCTTTTTTATAGCTTACTTGATATTTGGACTCTACCCAATTCTTTATACAATATTTTTGAGTTTTACTGATTTAAGAGGGCTTAACTCAACATTCAACATGGTTGGCATTTCTAACTATCAGTGGCTGGCAACAAATAGTGATTTTTGGTATTCGCTAGGAAACACCGTTGTAATCTGGATTATAAATTTTGTTCCTCAATTTACCCTAGCGCTATCATTTGCTTGGATTTTCTCCAATAAGCGTTTAAAGATAAAGGGAAAATCAATTTTTAAGACCGTATATTATATGCCTCACATTATTACGGCAGCTTCTATTGCCTCTTTGTTTGCTTCAATGTTCGCGCACCCTTCAGGAACGATAACAATGATTGCCCATCAATTTGGATGGATTGCGGATGATTACCAATTTTTACTTGATGAATGGGGGACGCGACTAATTGTATGTTTCATTCAGTTTCTAATTTGGACAGGCCCTCAAATGATTGTCATAATGGCAGCTATGCTTGGAGTAAATGACTCAATTTATGAAGCGGCTTTAATTGATGGAGCGGGTCCATTTACTAGTTTCTTTCATATAACGATTCCAATAATAAAGCCAGTTTTAATATATACCTTTGTTACTAGCATGGTGGGAGGGCTTCAGGTTTTCGATATCCCATTTTTGCTTCGCAAATGGTGGACCACAAAAAGCAACAACAACAATTGCTATATTTATTTATAAGCTAGGTTTTACCGGTGATAACAATTTTGGCGGAGCTTCAGCCTGGCTCAGTCATATTAACAATAGTTGCCGTTATCTTAAGTGTTTTGGTTTTTAGAATAACCAAGGAGCGAGGAAACAAAAATGCATAAAACATTAACTCGCGAAGTTTTTGACAAATTTATTCGGGCACTATTATATGGCATATTAATATTTTATTTGCTATTGACTCTTTTCCCATTCTATATGCTGTTTGTCAATGCGACAAGATCAACCCTAGAATTGCAAAACTTCGTTTCGTTTTTGCCGTCGAACTATTTCTTTAAAAACTTTAATTCTCTTGTCAGCCATGGCTTAAATATTTGGAGAGCGATGCTAAATAGTCTTATCGTATCCGTATCAAGTACTTTTCTTTCGGTATATTTTTCCGCTCTTACCGCCTATGGATTCAAGGTGTATAACTTTAAAGGCAACAAACTTATGTATTCGTTTGTTTTATTCATTATTATGATTCCTGGACAGTTGGGAATCATTGGTTTTTATCAGTTTATGCTTCAATTGGGATGGATTGATAGCTATTTACCATTAATTCTTCCATCAATTGCCAGTGCCGGGCACGTATTCTTTCTTTTTCAATATTTTAAAGCCAATTTAAATATTGAAATGATTGAAGCGGCAAGAATAGATGGGTCAAGTGAGTGGAATATATTTAATCGCATAATCATTCCAACTTCTATCCCAGCGTTGGCTACTATTGCGATAGGAACATTTATTGCCACATGGAATAATTACTTAATGCCAACAATTTTAATCAGCGATGAAAAACTTTATACTATGCCTCTTGTAGTAAATATGTTGAAAACAAACATGTATGCGACCGATATTGGAGCAATATATAATGGTTTATTTCTAACGGTAATTCCACTTATTGTCGTCTATCTTCTTTTATCACGATACATTGTGGGCGGCGTCTCAGTTGGTGGATCAAAGGAGTAATAAATGAAAAAAAATCTTAATTTTCTTATGATGTTTGGACTTTGTCTTTTAACGGCATGTTCAACCCCAAACAACGGATCATCTAGTTCTGAAGTAACTGTACCTTTGTTAAAAGATGTCTATGCTAATTACTTTCCTATTGGCGCGGCTTTGACGGAAAATAAAATTTCTCTTTATGAGGATTTGCTACCGAATTTTAATAGCATTACGCAAGAATATGAGGCAAAGTGGTCGATTACTGAGCCGTTAGAGGGACAGTTTGATTTTTCTTCTTCAGATCCGATGGTTGAGTATGCAAAAGAAAATGGCAAAGGGGTACGTGGTCATACTTTGGTTTGGTATAAATCTTTGCCGCGTTATGTTTTATCGGATAATCCATCTAAAGAAAAGCTTATTTCTCGGATTGAAAATCATGTTGAAGGCGTAATAAACCATTTTAAAGATGATGTTTATGTTTGGGATGTTGTAAACGAAGCCTTGCGTGACTATCCTTCATTGGCGCAAGTTGAAAGTGGCGATTTTTATCGGACAGGAGATGAGACTAATGATGCAACGGGTGGAGATTTATTTGCTATTTGTGGAATTGACTATATAGAATCGGCATTTAAAGAAGCCTATCGGGTTCGTCAAGAAAATAATTATAATTTTAAGTTATTCTACAACGATTATGGTCTCAACTACCCTAATAAGCGCGAGGCCTTATTAAAAATGCTTGACCAATTTGCTTTAGACGGAACACCAATTGAAGGAGTTGGGCTTCAAGCTCATTACTATTTAGGATCATTTAATATTGATGAATTTGAGAATACCATCCGTTCAATTGTCGAGCGGGGATTAGACGTTCAAATAACGGAATTGGATGTTTCCATATATCCTTACTCAACATATCCAATTACCTATGATGAAATTCCGGAATCACTATCAAAAATACAGGCTTCAATGTATGGTCAAATAATGGGTATTGCTCGCAAATACTCCCATCCAGAAAATGACGCATATGGAAAAGTAACTGGGGTAACGATGTGGGGGGTTGCCGATGACATTACGTGGCTTGACAACAATCCTGTTTCCGGAAGAAAAAATTGGCCTTTATTATTTGATGAATTTCATGAGCCGAAGCAAGCATTTTGGTCTTTTATAGATTTAGATAAGTATGGTGAATAAATGCGATGTTGCAAAGGTTTAAAACAAATTTCTATTTCTGGTTTTCAGTCAGAAACTTTTAATAAACAAGGAGGAAAGTATTACATATGAAGAAAAGTCGGATTGCAAGCTCAATATTAGGTCTTTTCTCGGTACTGTTGGTCGCCTGTAGTAATGTTTCGAATAGTTCATCATTATTATCTACTGATAATTCAAACACAGTAACATCATCGGAGATAGTGACTTCAATCGGTTCAGATACCTCATCGCTAATTGGCAATCCAATTACCAATATATACGAAGGAACTGGCGATTTTTATTTTGCTAAATGGCAGGCGGAATCCGAAACTGTATATACGGAAGTCACTGTAGAAAATGATGGTTCTACAGCGGTTCGTTATGTGAAATCGGGTTCACTAGATGGATATTGCCCGCTTGTTGCAGAAATACAAAATATGTCGACAAGTTTTCGGTATTTAAACATTACTTTATCGGGCGAAGTTGGCAAAACAGTTTTGCTTAGAATAATGGATGAAACTGCCTCTAACCTTATTATTGGTCCAGATCGGATTATTTCTCTTGAAAATGGAATTAATACTTATTCCTATGATATCAATCCTGAGCGAGCATGGATGCTTGATGCGGTTGATTCAATTGAATTTATCGCAGAGCCAGGACTAAAAGGCGCGCTTAATAGCGGAGTTATAACAATACATGAAACTTGGTTTTCAAGCACAAAGCCAGATGATTCGCAACTTGTATCTGCGTCACCATGGTCTGGTAGTGGCGCAATGATGGTTACCTCTTTAGGAAACGAAACAAACGTTTCTTTTACCGGGGTGGCGAAAGGCTCATGGCAATATGTTTCAACTTCAATTGAAAGTATGGATTTTCCAACACAAAATACAGTTGCTTTCATGTTTGAAAATACAGGCGCAACGATAGTCTATTTGAGTATAAAAACAGTAGCAAGTAGCAACAGTGATGATAGCAGCAGTTTAACTTGGGATAATATCATTCTTAACGCTTATGAAACAAAAGCAGTATCTATTCCTTTGAGTGAAGCTATTAGAAGAATTGTTATTTTTGTTTCTTCAACTAATAGTATTCCCGCCGGAACTTATTCTGGGACCTTTAAAATTTCAAGTTATGAATTAAAGCATGTAGATCCAGGCACACTCTCAATGTGGAGCGGAACAGGAAAATTTATCAATGAGAAATTAACAGGAGAATCAATATTTACTTTTTCCGATTTGTCCAATGGAAACTGGGATCAAAACATCAGTGCAATTGTCGGAAATAATTATCCAGACTATATTGTCGTTTCAGTTACAATTGAAAATTTAGGCGATATAAGTACTTCCTTTTATGTAAAAGCTCAAAATCAATCTGGAGGTGAGGTTGCAGCCAGTGGTTTCTCTCTTGATGCCAACGCCTCGAAAGTAATTAAACTTGTTTTAAACGAAGCAATTGCTAAAATGGTTGTTTTTGTTAATGCGCATTCTTATGTTGGGGAAGCGAATGATTTGACGGCTGGATCATTTAGAATAACTAACCCAATTTTCTCCAATGAGACCCCTGCTCCAACTTGGAATGGGAGTAGTAAATATCAAGTAATCGATCTTCAAAACGGAACCGTCAAGGTCGATTATAGTGAAATAACGTCTGCAAGTTGGTCCAATATATATGCTAACGTTATTCATCAGTATCCAGAGACAAATTCGGTTGAGATGTCTTTTGCTAACAATAGTGATTCAACAGTTTATATTCAAGTTGTGTTGACGGCAAGTGGTGGTCAGTTTGCTTGGAACCAGTTTTCAATGTCGGAAGGCGAATCATATGATTACTTTAAAATTGTTGATCGCCAAATTACGAAAATAGAACTTTATATATGTTCAACATCGTCAATTCCATCTGGAACATATGCGGGAAGTTTTATTATGAGTAATCCTCTTTTTGCCAATGTGGTAAGTTCATGGAAAGCGACCAGTAGTTATTCACAAATTGTTTCCCAAGATTTCACGACATTTAATTATTCTTCAATTGCTAACGGCGACTGGAATCAAAATATATCCGCTGACATCAACTATGATTTTTCTCTTTTTAACACAATTTCTTTTTCCCTGACAAATAAAAGTAGTCAAGATAACTTTTATTACATTAAGGCATATGATGCAGAAGGGGAGATTACTTATGCGTCTTTTTTCCTGGGAGTTTCCGAATCCAAAGAAATAGTATTTACAACATTACGTCAAGTTTCAACTATCATGATCTGGACAAATGCTGAAAATTATAATGGTGAAGGAGGTGAAATGACATCAGGATCACTTGAACTAACTGAACCCGTTTTTTCAAACTTAACCGAATAAGAAGATTATTGTTTTTATGTTCTATATTTTAATAAATTAATTTAAATATCAAAAAGAAAGGATTAAATTATGAAAAAAATTAAGTCACTTTATCGCTATCTTTTTATAAGTGTTGCTTTAGCTGTTTCGGTTATTGTGTGGCCACTAGTGAATAATACATCAAATATTCTTTTAAAAGCTGACTCTGGCTATACGGATTATCGAATTACACTTGATCATAATAATCAAGCCTTAGGCCTAACTAATACCCCATCTTCCAATTCATATGAGGTATTAACCTATTTGAGTAATCCAGTAATTATGGAATATGATAATGCCATTGAATCATCATTAGGGCATATCGAATTAAAAACTTCCGGGACGTTACGCAATGCTATTGATTCACCAATTGGTGGCATTAAGTCAATATCCATTGCCGCTTCTGGAAGTCTGCTTCTTAAAGAGGGGTATGATTACGATAATTTAAAAGTAACTCCCGTCGTTGTAGATGGTATAACTAATTTTGAAAGTGACAGCCGTTATTTTGAAATTGAAGCATTAGAAGATTCAGAATTAAATAATGTCGCCATTATTCATGAATGCAGTGAACCCAGCGCGCCAGTATATTATTCTTGGCAGGGAACATCAATTTATGAAACAAGCAATTTAGACTATGGAAATACGCAAGTAACCTATTCGGGAGTTGTAAAAACCTCGTATAGTCGATTATTTACTTCAGTTTCTCACGATATATCAAGTGAAAGTGGATTGGCGCTTGATTTTACGAATACAGGCAACAATGCGGCATATGTCCAAATTGTTCTTAAAGACGGCTCAAACAATCAGTTCTCATGGGAAGAAATTCATTTTGCACCAGAACAGAGCTATAACTATCGAAAAGCTTTAAGCGTAGAAGTAACAGAAATTGAACTTTATATCGCCTCATATGGCTCGGCTGTTCCGGATGAAGCCACTAGTGGAAGTTTTATTGTTTCAAGTCCGAAATTTGTCGATTTAGCTAAACCGTGGAGCGGTTCTAGCGATTATGTTCATTCAGCAGTTGACTTTGGGCGTATGAGCGTTTCTTACTCTAGTATTGGCGCTTCATCATGGAAAAATCTTTATCTTGCAACAACTCAAGATATTAATACATCCAATGCGGTAGCACTTGATTTTGTAAATACCGGCATTACACCCGTTTACGTCCAAGTAGTTCTTAGTAGACTGAAAGCTGATCAATCCGGTAATGAGCAATTTTCTTGGTCGACAATTAGTTTTAATCCCAATGAAACTTATAGCTTCCGAAAGTTAGTTACTAGTGCAGTTACCAAAATTGAACTATATATTGCTTCATATAGCAGTTCTATTCCTACTGAAGCATCCAGTGGATCATTTATAGTCACCAACCCGCGGTTCATTAACCTAACAAACGCACCCACTTGGTCAGGGAATACCACCTATACACTTACTAGTTTAGCCAATCAATCAGTAGGGGTGAGTTATACTAATGCAACGAAAGGAAGTTGGCAAAATATTAAAACCACAGTCTATCATAGCTTGGATTCTGCCAATTTGATGGCTATGCGGTTTAAAAATACTGGGGCGAGTACCATCTATATTTTTATTAAACTTAAAAACGCATCAGAAACCGAAATCTATTCTAGAAGTTTTGAGGTTGAAGAATCAAACACTTACGTTTTTACTCAAAAAGTTACCCAAGATATTGCTAAAATTGAACTTTATATTTGTTCTACTACAACCATACCCGATGGAACTTATGCTGGTAGTTTCAACATGTCAAGACCACTATTCTACATTGCCTAAACATTAAAAAAACTTCCAGCAATAACTTTTTTGCTGGAAGTTTTATCGAACATTTATAAGGAAAACATTTATGGCCACTATTAAAATAGATCAAGACTACATTATTTCTGAAATATCCCCACTGCTTTTTTCTTCATTTATTGAGCATATGGGGCGTAGTGTTTATCATGGCATTTATGAACCAACTCATTCAGAAATCACTAAAGAGGGATTTCGCACAGATGTATTAGCTAGTATAAAAGAACTTAACCTCCCACTAGTACGTTATCCAGGCGGAAATTTTGTCTCCGGATATAATTGGAAGGACGGAATTGGCACTAAACGTAAGCCAAAATTGGATTTGGCATGGAGACAAATAGAGCCCAATGAAATTGGGCTTCACGAATTTATGCATTACTCCAAACTAGCCAATTTTGATGTAATGATGGCAGTAAATATGGGTACTGGAACACCCAAAGAGGCCGGCGAGTTGGTGGAATATTGCAATATAAACAGTGGCAGTGAGTATAGTAATTTAAGAATTAAAAATGGTGACTTATCCCCATTTAATATTAAATATTGGTGTTTAGGAAATGAAATGGACGGATCTTGGCAAATCAATTCCCTTACGGCGGATGAATATGGTCGTAAGGCACACGAAGCAGCTAAAGTCATGAGATGGATTGATCCCAAAATTTCGCTTATCGCTTCAGGATCATCCGGACCTTGGCAGCCGACATACCCAGTTTGGGACCGAGTTATTCTTGAACATCTTTATGATGATGTTAATTTTTTATCAATTCATCGTTATTATTCATTAGAAAAAGATTTTTCAACAGCTGATTACTTGTCATCACATATTGATTTAGAAAAATATATTGACGAAGCTTTTTCAGTTATTAAATACGTCAAAGCATTGAAAAGAAGCAAACATGACGTTTTTCTTTCTTTAGATGAATGGAATATATGGCATCAAAAACCGATTAAGGAAGAGAAAGTCTACAACAACAATTACGAAGATGAATGGACAGTAGGACCCCGCAGAGTAGAAAATACCTTTGACTTTGAAGATGCGCTAACTTTTTTCGGACTGATTATTTCTATTATTAATAATTGCGACAAAGTGAAAATAAGCTGTTTAGCTCAACTAGTAAACGTTATTGCTCCAATTATGACTGAAAACAATGGTAGAATGGTTAAGCAAACAATATACTATCCATTTCAACTTGCAAGAATTTTTTCTGAAGGAGTTGCTATCAAGCCGATAGTAGATTCTGAAACAATCAATACACATTATGGAATCATTAAGAGTCTTCATTGTGCAGTTGTTAAGAACGAAAATGAGTATCGTGTTTTTATTTTAAATAAGTCACCTGAAGATAGTGAACTTAACGTTATTTTAAATGGTAATTTAGGAATTGTTAGAAAACACATTTCAATAAGTGGCCAACTGCATGCTAAAAACACATTTGATTATCCCAATCAAATATTACCCATAGATGAACCGATTAATGATGAGAAAAAAATTACCTTAAAAGGCCAGTCAATCAACGTTCTTGTTCTAAAAGAATCTAAGTAAACTTGATAAGTCAGTGCTTAAAAACCTTTTAATCTAAAAAATGACACTTTTGTTAACGAAGATTTCGAAACTAATATTTACTGTGTTTATCTTTTGTTAATATTTATGATTTTTAATATAATATATACATATAGAGGAAACATATGGACAAAGTAATCGCTTTAAACATTAGTTTTAATAATGGTAATAATGCTATTTATCCTACGCTTTTATCTGATGAACATAATTTAGTGCTTATTGATTGCGGATATGTTGGATTCTTTCCCCTCATCGAAAAAGCCCTTCGCGCACAAGGCTATACTGCTGCTGATTTAACGCATATTTTAATAACTCATCATGATCACGACCATATGGGGTGTCTATCCGATTTTAAGAAAAGTCACCCTAACATTAAAGTGGTGGCCAGTGAAATTGAAGAACCATATATATCTGGAAAAAAGAAATCACTGCGTCTCGAGCAAGCGGAAAAATTACAGCCTAAACTAAATGGTATTCAAAGAACTAATGGAATTCACTTTATAAATATTCTTCGCAGTGTGGAACCGGTTGCGGTAGATATCACAGTGCGTGATGGTGATATTTTGCCTTGGGTTGGTGGAGTTAAAGTTATTTCCACTCCGGGACATATGCCTGGGCATATCTCTCTTTTTTTGGAAAAATTCAATGTTGTCGTGGCTGGAGATGCAATGGTAATTGAAGATGGCCGTCTTGAAGTGGCCAACCCAATATATACCTTAGACTCGGTGACCGCAAAAAAATCATTTGATCGGATATTGCGCCTGAATCCAAATAAAATTATTTGCTATCATGGTGGCCCGATGGAAATCAATAGCGATTGATAAAGTTTTCAAAAAATTTACATAAAAGTATTATAAAATATTTTCCCCTTTGCTATACTATCGGTAGTTAGTAATTCACTAACTCCCCCAAAAAAGCATTCTTTTGTTTACTTTGGAAGGAGTGTGAATTTTTTATTTGAGTGATGGGTAAGCGATGAATGTTTTGGCGTTCTACTTTTTATGATGGAAAAGATGTTCAAAAAAAGAAGAAAGTTAAAATAGGAGAAAAAAATGAATCGCAAAAGATTTCCACTTATTCTAGTTATTGTTGCTTTATTTACACTGCCTCATGTCGGGATATGACTTCGTCAGAATCATCCAGTTTGGAATCATTAAACACATCGGAAGTTACGACTTCCGAGGAAACAAGTGTTTCGATTGCCGCCGCCCGTAGTGGAGAAGTAAACGAAAGTTTTACTGTCACTGGGGTGGTTGTTGCTTATAATTATACTGGGCAATCGACCCCATATATAACTGGCTTTTGGTTAGCAGATCAGACGGACAGTATATATATCTATGGCGAAGATGTTGCAAAGAGTGTTCAGCCGGGAAATAAAGTTACGGTCCAAGGCACTAAGGCCTATTATATTCCGCAAAATGATGTTGGAAGTGCCACGGCTATTAACTATAAGGGAATGGTGCAATTAACTTCACCAGTCATTGTTGGCAATGACAATAAGACCGACAATGAAATTCCTAATGAAGTTATTTCAAACCTTAGTGTTGCGGATATAAATGCCATACCATTGACGGAAGATATTACTGGCAAAATATATCGAACTAAGGCTTACTATCATGTCTATGACAATGTTAGCTATGTGAATTACGAAATTGAAGATACAAATCTTACTGATACACTATTAGCTTACACTCAATCAAATGGTAAGGACTACGCCTGGACAAATGAATGGAATGGCAAACTAGTTGATATTGAATTTGTTGTCAGCATCGGCAAGCCATCACAAAATCTTTGGCGGATTTGTCCAATTAATATTTTGGGTGAAACAACCATATCGGATGAAGAAGTGGCCACTGGAGGCGCTTATCGGGCATTGCTTCCAATCGCAAATTCTTATAATGTTGATACGGTTATAACTATGGCTAAAAATGATGAGAAAGTAGCGGGGCTTACCATAGCTTACACTTCCTCTTCCAGTCAAATCACGATTACAACGGATGAGACTAACAATTATATTTCAATTAAGTCACAAATATTGGGCGAAGTTTCGCTAGTGGCGGAAGCGACTTATAATGGAATTTCCGTTTCCAAAACAAAGGATTTCACTATTATTGCTAAACCAGATATCGATACTATTTCTCTAGCGGAGGCCAAACAAGAAAGCGACGGAACAATTGTTACTGTTGAGGGCGTAGTCGCAAAATTAACTTACAAGAGTTCAATGGTTAAGCAAGGATTCTTTATCGCTGACGAATCGGGGTCTATGTTTGTCTATAATGGAACCTCAACTCAAGGTAACCTTATCGACTTAGAAGAAGGAAATAAGGTTGTTATTCAGGCGACAGTTACTCACTATGTTAAAGATGCCACTAATGCCGCTGCCGAAGAGTATGATGGCGACTTTCAATTATCCGAGGCGGAGGTTTTAAGCATTGATCGTAATGTCTTTGCTATTCCTTCTACAGCCTATAGCACTAATTCTATTGAGGCAATTGTTTCCACCCGCCCGAGTACTAATCTTACGGGTAATATGTACCTTGTAACTTGCACGGTTTATAAATCATCGGGACAATATGGTTCATACACTTTTTTTGGGCTTGATGATTCATCGGTTGGACTTCCTCTTTATTCGCAAAACAATGCTAATGATTTCAGTTGGCTTGAACCATATATTGGACAGCAAGTTTCAATAATCGTTGGTGTTCAAAATTTGCAACTCAAGTCCAGCGGCTCATATTGGCGTGGATGTCCAATTCAAATTATTGTTGATTAAATAGATATATTAAGATAAAAAAAGAGAATGGCTTGCCACCATTCTCTTTTATTTATTAATTTTATCGCGGTATTTTAGGTAATGCTCTTTTAAAACTTCAAAGGTTTTAGGACTTATATCATGTTCAATAAGACAGGCATCCTCTAAAGCGGTTTTTTCATCAACTCCTAGCGCCATGAGTGAAGCCGATATAACTTTATGCCGTTCATAAATTGTAGTCGCGGTTAAATAACCAGCAGTGGTTAAGTGGACGGTGCCATCATCAGCAAAATTAACCAATTTTTCTTCCCTTAACTTTTTTAATGCAATACTGACGCTTGCTTTAGAAAAACTCATTGCGTTAGCAATATCAACCGAACGGACACTCCCGTGTTCTTCTTGGAGCATTAAAATCCGTTCAAGATAGTCTTCACGCGATTTCTTAGAATTCATTTGGGCACCTCATTTAATTGTAATGTTAGCATTTTCCTATAGGGGTTTCAAATAATAGGTTTTATTTTATATTTTAGGTTGACATAACAAAAGCGAAACCACTATAATAGTGAGCGAGTTAGCAAAGGCTAACTTACTATCAGGTCGAGTCCTGATTTATTTTTAAGATTGAGTTAGTTAGAACTAACTAAGGAGGCATGGTATGCCATTGGTGATTGCTCCGCTTAATCAAAAATTGAAAGTGTTCAAGATTTTGGCGGATGGAAAAATAAAGAAGCACCTTGAAAGTCTTGGCATTACGATTAACTCAGAGATCGTAATTTTAAGTCGCTCAGGGAAAAGCGTTATCTGTCAGATTAAAGAGGGACGTTTGGGGATTGACGAAGGTATAGCAACACGAATTTTGGTTAACCAGGAGGCTTAAACATGACCACATTAGTGCAATTAGACAAGATGAAGATTGGTTCAAGTGGACTAATAAAAAGAGTAGAAGGCGAAGGTAAAATTCGCCGAAGATTATTCGACATGGGAGTTACTCCTGGAGCTAATGTTTTGATAAAGAAACAAGCCCCTTTAGGTGACCCAATTGAAATAACGCTTCGCGGATATGAGCTATCTTTGCGGAAAACGGAAGCTAAAAACGTTTTTGTCGAAATTGAGGAGTCATTATGAAACATTTTGCGTTAGCAGGAAATCCTAATTCAGGTAAGACAACATTATTTAATCTTTTAACGGGTTCAACCGCTCATGTGGGTAATTGGCCGGGAGTCACAGTTGATAAGCGCGAGGGAACATACCGCAAGGGAGTTGAACCAATTTCGATTGTTGATCTTCCAGGTATTTATTCGCTTTCACCTTATACTCCGGAAGAAGTTATTTCTCGAAACTATATTCTCAATGAAAAACCCGATTGTATTATCAATATTGTCGATGCTACAAACTTAGAACGAAACTTATACCTTTCTACGCAATTGATGGAAATTGATACTCCGTTAGTGATTGCTCTTAATATGATTGACGTGGTTAATAAACGGGGAGAAAAAATTGATGTAAAGGAATTGTCATCGAAACTTGGAGTGCCCGTTGTTCCAATTAGTGCCTTGCGTGAAGACAATATTGAGCATCTGATGAAAGTGGCATATGAGGCATCGCTATCAAAAAGAAAAGCAACGACGGTTCTTGAAAACAATTCTTTAAGACACCTTATAAGTGATTGTGAAATTGCTTTCCGCGGTCTAAATGTTCCTAACGCTTTATTCCATGCGATTAAATTGGCTGAATTAGATGAGTTAGAAACTAAGGATCATCCTAATCTTGTTTCGATGGTTGAGGAGTATAAAGATGGCTTTAGGGATGAAGTGTTTGGCAATGACTTTGAAGCGGTAATTGCGGATGCGCGCTATAAATATATTTCTCATCATTTTGCACAAGTAAAGACTCATAGCCAAGATCATAAAAGCAAAAAAGGAACTCCGTCTGACCGAGCAGATCGAATACTAACAAATAGATGGCTGGGAATACCGATTTTTATATTTATTCTTTTTCTTATATTTCATTTGACCTTTGCGGAAGATTTATTCTATCTCAATGCGATGCACTTATTGGGTCCTGACGGACTTGTATCCTTCCCGGGAACGATATTTGAAGGATTGTTTGCCAATGGAGGAATAAACTCACCAGGAGTTATTCTTTTCAATTTTCTTGATAATGTAACTGGATGGTTATCCGAGATTGCCGGAACGGCCTTAGCAAGTTCTCCTCAATGGGTCAGTGGGTTTTTAGTCGATGGAGTTCTTGGAGGACTATTTGCGGTTTTATCTTTCTTACCACAGATTTTATTCTTATTCCTTTTCTTTTCCATTCTAGAAGATAGCGGCTATATGGCTCGAGTGGCATTTATTCTTGATCGTATATTCCGTAAGTTTGGTCTATCTGGGCGCGCTTTTATGCCGATGATTATGGGCTTTGGCTGCTCAGTTCCGGCTATGATCAATACGCGTACATTAGCCGATGACAATGAAAGAACGGCGACGATCAGAGTTATTCCTTTCTTTAGTTGCGGAGCCAAATTGCCGATTTTAACGGCAATAAGCGGCGGAATTGTGCAAATGTTTGGTATTGGCAATGCGGAATTTATAACTCTTGGTATGTATCTGTTAGGAATGGTTAGTGCCATTGTTGCAATTATATTTATGCGAAATACGACAATGCGTGGTGAAGTTCCACCATTTATTATGGAACTTCCTGCCTACCACATCCCTCAATTTAAATCGCTTATGGTTCATTTATGGGATAAAACCAAGCACTTTGTAAAAAAGGCATTTACCATTATTCTTGCTTCGACCATTCTTATTTGGTTTATTTCGCATTTCTCATTTAGTTTTCAATTTTTAAGTGATGAAGAAATGGGAGCTTCCATTCTCGCCAATTTTGGAAAATTTCTTGCTCCAATTTTTACGCCGATGGGTTTTGGCTCTCAATTAGGAGAGTTTGGATGGGTCTTCGTTGTCGGAGCAATTACCGGATTAATTGCTAAGGAAAACGTAATCGCTACTTTTGGAACTTTGGCTGCTAGCCTTGTCGCCGGTTTTGCTGGCGATGAAGAGGGGATTCAAGCGGTAATGGTTATGGCCCAGGCGACAAATATTACCGTTCCCGGATTACTAGCATTTGTTGCTTTTAATATGACAACGGTTCCTTGTTTTGCGGCAGTTGCTACAGCCAAAGCTGAACTACCAAAAGGAAAGTTTATATCGACAATTGCTTTCTGGCTTATTGCCTCCTTCTTGGTTGGAAGTATGGTATATCTCATTGGGACTTGGTGGTGGACATCATTTATCTTCCTTGCGGCCTTTATTATGGCAATCATCATAATTCATTATGTTAATCGTGCTCGAGATCAAAGAATATTTAAGGAAGGTATTTAATAATATGCAACCAATTGAAATTATTGTTATCGTTCTAACGGCCCTTTTTCTTCTAGCCTTAATCGCCCGTTACATTTATAAAAAAGTTCACCATCTTCCTACGGGTGAGTGCGCATCGTGTGCGAGCAAGGGTGGCGGATTAGTGAAGATGTATCGAAAGAAATATAAAGGCAACAAATAAACAGCAAAACGTTATTGTGTTTTAATTATTATGTAACAAAAAAATAGCTTGCACCTTTTATTAGGCAAGCTATTTTTATTTTCTAATTACTATCAATAGGCAAGAATTGAGTGCTTTGGGCTAGCCATTGATAGAAAATCGCTCATTATTTTTTTCTTTCAAAGGCAATTTGCACGGTAATATCTTCATTTATATCCCCAAAATTTCTTCCGAAAAGGTTAATGCCTCCAACGTATTTTGCATCATCCTTCACTCCCAGAGTAAAATGGAGAACTTCATTGTTTCTTATTCCAAGGCTATTAATGGTTATCGAACTAGCTTTGGCACCATTTATATAAGTGCCATCCATATCAATACGGAGGTTGACGGGCATGCCATATTGAGTTGAACTAGATGGCCACCACGAAGGAGTGTAAGCACCACGGCGATCGCCGTAATCTCCTAGTGAAAGGTAGGTGGCAATTTCTTGACCATTAATCCAAAAAGTAATATCACTTTTCCAACTATTGTTGTAGTTGGGACATTCAGAGCAAAGTTCCATGAAAATAGTTATCGATTCCAATTGGGTTCCTTCTTCTTTATCAAGGGGAATAGGAAAAGTAATATGCCCTTTATAAAAAGATATTAATTGGGCCTGAATACGGGAGGGTGACAAAAAAACATTGCGATCATCAATAGGTTGAAGAGCCATTTCTTTAGTGCAAATTACACAGGGGGGAGTAATGTCAGTAATCGATAAAAGAGCCAAGGGGAATAGTGACTATCTTTCTTAAATTACTTATTTCCGAATCACCATTAACAAATATGGTCATTGATTCACACTCAATTGAGACATTTTTCTCATTTCCTTTTTTGGAGGGGGAAGGTATAGCTTTAATAAGTTTTCGCTTCCTTTAAAATCTTAATATGAAAGGAGGTCGTTGACATTGATAAATTCAATTCTTGAGCAATCTCATATATAGAATAGGATTTATTGGCCACCAAACGTAAAATCTTACGCCGAATGGGTGAGGAGAACGAATCGCCAATCTTTTCTAAGATATTGTCGTCATTTAGATTTAAAGTTAATTTCCGCATATAATCCCTCTTTTAATTTCAGTTAATCACTACTTGGTTCGGGTTGCAAGCGAATTTCGAATATTTTCGAATTAATAACGTTAATTTGTAAAAATTGAAAATTTGACGTTGAATGTAAGCGATTACCACATTACTATTAGGGTGCAAGAGGTGTTTATATGCGCAAAACTAAAAAAATCAGCCTTTCATTTATGGCGACAATGTTTTTATCCTTAGTACTTTCAGCTTGCGGAGGAACTTCTGATTCGAGCGGTGACAAAAAATCAGTACTGAAGTTTTTTGGCTGGGGGTCAGTTGCCGAGCAACAAATTTTTAAAACAATGATCGCGGAATTTACTAAGGAATATCCTCAATATGATGTCGTATATTCTTCTGTTACTTCCGATAATTACATAACGACCTTAGGCAGTTATAAGAACAACACCCGTAATATGCCGGATGTCTTCTATATGCCGGATATCAACTTTGTTCAATGGATCAACTCATCGGATATTATGATGGATTTAACCCCATATATTGAACAATCAAGTGCGATGTCAATTGACAATATTTGGAATGAAGGAATTGATGCCTATCGATATGACACGGCAAGTAAAAGATTAGGAACGGGGGATATCTATGCTTTGCCAAAGGATTTAGGACCTAATGTTTTGGCTTATAACAAAACGCTTGTTCAAAGCAAAGGGGTCACAATTATCAGTGATGTTAGTGGTCAATATGGATATAATCCTTCCACGAAAACTTTAAATGATAAAGTGGCGATGACTTGGGCACAATTTGTTGCTTTCTGCCAAGACATAAAGGAAGGGTCGTTAAGTGACTCTAATTCTATTGTAGGTATTACTCATTATCCATTAGAAAGCGCCATGGCTTCAATGGGACAACGCTTTTTAGACGCTAGCAATAAAACAGTTACCATTGATAATAATAACTTTGCCGAATCACTTCAATTTGTTGCTGACTTATCCAACAAGTACCAAGTAATGACAACGGCGGAAGGTCAAGCCTCACAAGCGGGCTTACAACGCTTTTCCAGTGGTTTAGCAGGAGCCGCTTTCGTTGGAGCTTGGGACACACCAGAACTATGGGAGTGCAATTTTGATTGGGATATTCTATATACACCAGTTCCCAATGCCACTGGCAATCTTGATAATTGGCAGGATGGATATCGCAGTGGAGCATCATCAAAATCCTTTTTGGGATCAGTGGGTATTTCCTGTTATAAAGGTAGTAAAGATCCAGAAGGCGCGTATAAATTGGCCGAATTTTTAACCGCTTCACCGGTGGCGCAAAAAATAAATTATCAATTAGGACAAGCGGTGCCGAATCTAATTGATATGGCTAATGGCGAATTTATGGAGGCAACGATTAATGACCCTAAAAATGCAACTATGGGTTATAATCGCCCGTTAAATCGCCAAGTATATCTTGATATGATGGCCAATAGTGAAAGGCGGCCTCAAGCCTACACCTATAACGCAGATTGGTATGATGAAATGTGGGAATCATCCGATGATAACTATAAACTGTTTCGAGTTTGGTCGTTAACTTCTTCATACGGAGGTCATCTCAATGTTTGGGATTGGAATACTAATAGTCGAATTAATAGTGAATTTCTATCAGGCTTAGAAGACCGGTGTCAAACGATTTTAGATAAAACGACTTCCAAATATGCTTGGTAATAATGATGAATATACTTAACCGTTTAAAAATCAAAGTTAGCAATCGACGATTTAAGGAGCAAATGGCGGGCTACTTATTTGTAGCTCCAGTGGTGATCGGCTTTCTTTTGTTTACCTTCATTCCTCTTCTTTATTCTATATTTGCCTCTTTCCATGAATTGACCGATTTCAATTACAATCCTGGGGCGGGCAATTATATTGGCTGGGGCAATTTTCAAGAGTTGTTTGCCGATCCCAATTTTATTAAATCAATTACTAACACCCTATATTTAATGATGGGAATCCCAGTGGGAATGGTCTTATCATTCGTATTAGCCACTTTAATCAATTCCAAGTATTGCAAGATTAAGAAACCTTATCTAATTATTTATTATCTTCCAGCAGTCAGCTCGGCAATCGCCGTTGGATTAGTTTGGAAATGGTTATTTAATGCCGATTACGGAGCAATTAATCAAATATTTAATACGCATATTCTCTGGCTTAGTGATCCTCGAATTGTAAAGATAACTCTTATAATCAAAGGCGTATGGGGAGGAATAGGCGGCACCTTGTTGCTCTATTTTGCCTCCATGCAGAATATACCTCATGAATTATATGAGGCCGCCGATATTGAAGGAGCTAATCTATTTTATAAAACTTTTAAAATAACTATCCCATTAGTAAAACAAACAACTTTTTATGTCCTTATTACTTCGGTAATCGGGGGAATATTAGCCTTTGCTGATAACTATATAATTGTTAGTTCTTCTAGTGCCAATACTATCGTCTATTATCTATGGAATGAGATGAAAAAGGGTAATTATGGATTAGTTAGCGCGGGCAGTCTCTTTGTTTTTGTTGGGTTACTAATTGTGACATTGTTCTTATTTAAGTTTCTCCACGTGGGAAGTGGGCGGAAAAATTTTAGTTCTCGGAAATTAAAAAAAGGAGCCCGCGCGTAATGAACTCAGTTAATATTGCTAAAAATATAGCGCCAAAAACAAATAAAAAACATTATAGTGCCTCCTTTTATACGATTAAAGTTATCGTTCTGTTCATTATTTTATTTGTTGCTTTCTTAATGCTATTTCCTTACTTATATATGCTTTCAATGTCATTTAAGTCAGGAAATGAAGTAGTAAACAACTTAGCCTTCTATCTATTTCCCAAAGAATTTACCCTCAGTAATTATGTTGATATTTTTACGATAATTCCTTTGGCCCGAGGTTTCATTAACACCCTAATTATCGAGGCCTTTGTAATATCGTTTGGAACATTGTCGACAACAATGGCAGCCTTTGCTTTTGCTCGACTTCGTTTTAGAGGTAAAAACTTCCTATTTTATATGGTACTTACGACAATGATGGTTCCCTATATTACAGTTTTGACCCCTCAATTTAGTGCTTTTTCTCATCTAGGATTGGTCGACACTTTATATCCATTAATTTTACCGGGACTTTTCGGCAATGTTTCGATGATGTTCTTTCTTCGCCAATATGCTTTAAGTATTCCAGATAGTGTCTACGAAGCGGCGGAGGTGGATGGATGTGGATTTTTCCGTTTGTATTGGAATATATTCCTACCCTTAGTTCGTCCAGCTATTGCCGCTCAAGTAATATTTTGGTTCTTGGGAATTTGGAATGATGTCTTTGGACCCGACATTTACCTTCAAACTCTAAACAATAAAACTATTCAAGTAATGATTAAGTATTTGGATAATCAAACCGGAAGTGGAACCTTGAAGAATCTTCCGACGATTATGGCGGGCTCGGTTTTATCGAGTATTCCCACGATTGCAATTTATGTTGTGTTTCAAAAATATTTTGTGAATACTTTTATGCTTTCAAGTTCAAAAGACAATTAAAAGGAGCGCTGAAAATGAAAAAACACTTTAATTGGGTAATTTTATTAGCCGGGGGACTATTGGCATTAAGTTCATGTGGAATTAACCCGAGCGATTATGCAAGTCAAAATGATAAGTCTTCAGGCAATAGCGACTTTACGTATCCAGGAAATATGGTAGCTAGCGATTTAAAAATCGATGGTGTTCTTGATGAGGAAGAATGGAGCGATCCCGATATTTTTAATTGTCATTTTGGAGAAAACAACCGTGTTTCTTCTAAAATATTTTGGGGCGAAAAAGGATTGACCGTCGGTTTTACATTATTAGATCAATTTATCAGCGCTTCAACAAATTACTCTGATTCAGAATTTGTTATTAATAGCGACAATGTCGAATTTTATATTGATACAAAACATGATGGAGGCAATGGTCCGCAAACTGATGATTATGAGTTCTTAATTAATCCGGAAGGGTACGCCATGCTTCAAGTTGGCGGGGGCAAATGGTGGGGACCTTGGAGTGGGGTTGTTGATTATGCGGTCAGCATTGATGGCACTCTCAATAATGATGCCGACGATGATATCTCTTGGTCGGTAGAATTATTTTTACCTTATGAAACGTTTGGCTTTGACCAAGCCTCGACCGTTGGCATTGCTTTTGGTTGTCGGAATAAGACGACCAATTTGACGACATCAGATTGGTTTGGGTGGACGCCTGATCCGCAAATTCCTAATACATATGTGGCAATTAATCAAACGGGAGTCCAAACCGAGGAGATAGATAATTATATGATCAATAGTGGAACTTTTATTAAAAACAATGATGGAAACTATACATCGAGTAGTGCAAATTCATTGATGACTTTATCAGAGGTTGGTTTCAATCAAGGAACCATTACAGCAACGATGAATACACCCAGTTTCTCCGATAATGGCATTGTATTTGGCCTATCAGCTACGGATGCATTGTTTTGGGAAAGCGGAGCATCGTATTATTTCTTCTTTATCAATCGCGACAGTAATGCCTTTCTGGGTAAGGTGGTAAATGGAACGTGGAATACGATACAAGTTTCATCTAATGTCGCCAGTTTTACGACCAATAAAACGATTAATTTGAGGGTGGTTGTAGTAGGCAATACGATATATGGGCTGATAGACGACACGGTCTATATTACTTATACGGACAGTTCATTTCTTACAGGGACACGAATTGGATTACGAGCAGGAGCAGAAGGAGTCACTTTTAGTCCTCTTGTTACCAGTGAATCAACAATTGTTGATACGAACGATGAACCAGGCGAAGCTATTTCCGGTTTTAATACGGTTAGCGGTGGATATAAAAACGATGGTGGCTATGTCGCTACAGCGCAATCATCACTGATGATAAAAAGTGATGCTACTTTAGATAGAGGCACCTTAAGTATCGATGCGGTTGCCCTTCGACTCAATCAGTACGGGCTCGTCTTTGGATTAGCGTCAAATAGCGATTCTTTCTATGAGAATAATGCCAGTTATTATCAATTAATGATCAATACCGGTCACGAGCTAGTTCTTGATCGAGTAGAAAATGGAACCATCACTAATCTCTCCACTCGTCTTTTAACCGCGGGTTATAGCGTTAATAGGCCAATACAACTTAAAGGTCTCTTTTGAGGAGGGCCTCATAAAAGGCTATTTTGAAAACAAATTACTGATTTTATTCCGTGATGAGAATCCGCTTAGTGGTAATCAATTTGGAATTAAGTCTCTTTTTAAAGGAACAATTTTTAGCTCCTTAAATAGCAACTCCAACCTTACTAATGATCAAACAGATGCTTTGATTGTTGGGGATTCAATTATGGAACTATGGGCAAATGCCAGCATTGATCTTAATGGCGTCGGCAGCGTTACAAATCTAGGAGTTGGAGGAACGACAACCACCTACTGGTTATCGATGCTTGAAATTATAAAAACATACAATCCTTCAACGCTATTTATTGATATGGGAACTAATGATTTGCCAATGGGAGCCAGCGCCCAAGTAATTAAGAATAATTACAGTCTATTCATAAATCAAATTCAAGAGCAAATGCCCGACTTGGTTGTTGTCATCATCGGAATCCACAAGTGTCCAATGCGTGATCAATATAAAACGAGCATCGATGAAATTGATAGTTATTTATCATCACTAGCAACAGCCAGTGCCAACATCAAGTTTATCGATACGGCAAATTTATTCTTAGATAGCGAAAATCAATATATTAATGGTTATTTTGCCGATGGACTGCATCTTAATCGCGGGGCCTATAAGCTAATAAGAGATTTAATTCGCGATCAACTATCACTTCCCCCAATTGATGACACAATCGTTGGCTACGATATCGCAAGTGGTGATTTCACTAAAAATGATAATAGTTATGTTGCCTCTTCTGCTTATTCCATTCTTGTAAATAACAGCGACACTTTCATTAATGATGGAAGTTTTATCGCAGTTAATCTTCAAGCAACATCTTTTAGTGACAATGGGCTCATATTTGGTCTTTCCACTAATAATCAAACCTACTTTTGGGAAAGCGGCGTATCGTATTATTTCTATTTTATATCGATTAATGGCGATCTTGTCTTAAGCAAAATTGTTGATGGCACTTATTCTGAATTAACTAAGATTAGTATTTCCGCCTATCAATTAGCCAATCAATACAGTCTAAAAGTTGTTTGGAATGGGAAGACCATCGATGGGTATTTAAATGATAATAAGTTAATTTCCTATAAGGATTTAAATCGCTTGACGGGCGAAAGTTACGGCATTCGTGCTAATGGGCAAGGAACAATTTATAGCCAAATTGCTAAAGGAGTTGCCATATGAAAAAAACAAAAATTCTATTAACGGTCCTTCCGATTGTGTTGATGCTCAGTTCATGTGGAGGGAAAGATGATATGAAAAATTTAAAAGGTTTCTCAGAAGTAAATTATCAGCTACAAGAGCGCGATCGATATGACAACATATTTGGTGAGGAAATATTCCCGACCAATGGAGTAATTATGGAATCGGCGATCCTTATGTCATGCGATTTAACGGTGAGTACTATTTATATGCTTCCACCAAAAATTTTGAATATGGCTATCGGGTGTGGAAGTCACATGATCTTATTCACTATAGTTATTTAGGTGAGTATCCTCTTACCCAAGCTGATGGATCAACAACAGGTCTTCATACTGCTTACGCTCCTGAAGTTATTTATTGGAATGGTGACTTTTATATGTACTCTTCTCCGGATGGTAAAGGGCATTACATCTTTAAGTCGGTTGATCGCCAACCATTTGGTGAGTTTAGGGCTGTTACTTCTAACATTGGTCTTTCAATTGATGGCAGTGTATTTATTGATGATGATGAAAAAATGTATTTTATGGCGGCTGGCGATGGGGCGATAACTTCCTATGAGATGAATTCTCCAACCGAAATTGATAACACTAGTGGTGAAGAACTCTATTCTCCGTTAGTAAAATGGACAGAAGGCCCATACATGATAAAACATGATGATAATTATTTCCTTACCTATACGGGAAATCATGTTAAGTCGCGCGGATACCGAGTTGATTATTCCTTTTCCTCCTCTCCCCGGACTGGATTTGAATATCCAAGCAATAATTCATTATTGCTATCCAGTATGGGCGAGCAGAACGGGCTAGGTCATTCTTCAACAGTACTGGGGCCCAATTTGGATAGTTATTATATTGCATACCACAATTTGGATTCAGCTTCGGGTCCAGTTCGATCATTCAATATCAACCGTTTAACTTTTTCGGGAACGAGAATGAATGTTTTAGGCCCGACTTATCAAGGAGCGATGGTTCCAATGATGCCGGAATTTTACGTTCTTTCAGATAATACTAGTTTGGGAGAAAAGGAAGGTTCGCTTGAAGAAAGTAACGGAAGTTATTATTCATCATTAGCAACGGCGGATACCTTTTCGGTCGAATATAACTTTAAAGATATAAAGTCGGATGGCAGTAGCAAATTCCTTTTTGGAGTGGATGGTACTAATAGTGGCTACGCAACAATTGATGGGAAAAGCATCAACGTTTACTACAATCAAGTCCTTGTAGCCCAAGGAAGTTTAATTGGAGAATTTGATTTTACGCAACTGCACACACTTCGTTTAAGCTATGGTAATCAACGACTTAAAGTGGCATTCGATAATCTAACAAAAATTGACAGCACCATTTCTGAAACAATCTTAAAAGGAAAGATCGGTTACGGTGGAATGGAACAATCATCAATTGGAACCACAACATTTGCCAATGCGGCATTTGACTCAAGTCAGAGCGATGATGCGAAAATTGTTGGAAGTGACTGGTTTGCAACTGATTACTTAAAGGACATTTCTACAATTGATAGTCAATATACACTAGACCACGATATTAATGATGATCGTCTAATATATTCCGAAGCTAATGGAGTTCGTCTCAGCAAGAGTAAAGATAAAATCGTTTTCCCTATCGATGTTCTTGAAGATGGATTCTATGGTATCGAGAACACTTATTCAATGGCTTCGATTGGAAGCAAAATAACTATTCAAATTGATAACAATTTACCATATCTAGTTGAACTTCCAGGAGCGAATTTTGCAAACAACTATGGCAGTTATGAAGAAAATTTAACCTATATTAAAAACCTTCTTTTGGAGCTTCCTTTAACTAAGGGATTGCATACAATCAAATTCGAATTGGTATCAGGTAAGTATGAAAGTCTTTATTACAATACCTTTGTCGATAGTGAATTTTCTCCCAATTTTGAAAACGACTTGTCGGACTATGTGAGTCAGGGTTCTAAATATATGACGTTATGGAAAATTGATGAGCAGGAACAGGCCCATTACTCAAAAGCGGGAAGTAATAATATGCTTCTTTTCGGTAGTGAAGGAATGACCGATTATGAAGTAAGTGTCAAAGTTAAAATAACGATGGATTCAAGCAATGGAGCATCGGCGGGAATTATGTTGCGCACACTCAATCCTTCCATTATGAGTGGGCAAGTTAACGAATGTGCCGAGGGATATCTTGTCACCTTTAATAACATGCAACTAGTGATGGAGCGGATGAATTATAACGGAATGACCGTTGCCTCGCTAACGGGCGACTTTACACTTAATGTTTATCACGAAATGCGAGCGATATGCAAAGGCAACAATATTAAAGTTTACTTTGATGGTGAATATGCTTTTGAATATACCGATCCCGATCCTTTTACCCATGGTATGGTTGGATTATATTCGATATCGGCCGAATCATACTATAAGGATTTAAAAATTACAGGAGTTAAATAAATTATGATTAATAGCAGTTATCCACGCCCGCAACTAAGACGTGAAAATTTCGAACTTTTGGATGGAGAATGGGAATTTATTTTCGATGAGGGAAATATAGGCTTAAAGGAAGGCTATTATCGTGGTTTTAACGCAAGTCAAACCATAAAGGTGCCCTTTGTTTATTCCACCCCGCTCAGTGGAATTAATCAAAAGAAACGCGTTGATGTTTTATGGTATCAGCGCGAAATCACGATTAGTAAAGATGATTTTCTACACGATGTAATGATTAATTTTGAAGGGGTTGATTACCGGGCAGACGTCTATCTAAATGGCCAATTTATCGGCAGTCATGAAGGGGCATATGCGCGTTTTTCTCTATGTCTTAATCAGGCGATGGTAGTGGGAGTTAACAAATTGGTAGTTCGGACATTTGACTCTTATAATGTCGCTCAGCCCCGAGGCAAACAAAAGTGGATGAATGATAATTTTGGTTGCTGGTATAAGGAAGCCAGCGGTATTTGGAAGTCAGTATGGTTAGAAAGAATTAATTTCACCCGGATTAGGGAAATAAAAGTTACCCCCCGTGTTGAGCAGATGAATGTTGAAATTGAATATGTTATTGATAACTTTCATCCGGGTCTTACTTTGAGTAGTGAGATATCATTTGAGGGAATAGCCACCAACAGGGTTATAACTTCCTTAGCATATCCATCGGGGAAAATTGTTATCGAACTGGCAAGCCCTTATCTTTCTTTTCAAAATGAATTTTGGCATCCAGATAGGCCGAAGATTTATGATGTCAAATTGACACTTAGTGAAGATCAAATAGTAGAAGACAAAGTAGATTCATATTTTGGATTTAGAGAGTATCGAGCTCATCAGGGACAATTGTTGCTCAACGGCTTTAGCTTTTATTCTAAACTCTGCTTATACCAGGCTTATTGGCCACTAAGCAATATGACTTTGCCTGACTTAGAGAGCGCTCGAAAAGATATTCTTTTATTGAAGGAGTTGGGATTCAACGGTATTCGAATTCATCAAACAATCATTGATGAGAGATTTCTTGCTTTATGTGATGAATTGGGACTTATTGTATGGTGCGAGATGCCATCCCCCCATATTTTCAATCTTGAAGCCAATCGCAATGTTCTTAAGGAATGGATGGAAATACTCCATCAATACTATAATCATCCCTCCATATTTGTTTGGGTATTATTCAATGAATCATGGGGGATACGAGAAATCAGTGAAAATCGATTAGAACAGAGTTTTGTAGATGCACTTTACTTATTAACCAAAGCGTTTGATCCTTATCGACCGGCAATAAGCAACGACGGTTGGGAACATACAAAAAGCGATATTCTTACTATTCATAATTATGAACAATCGGCGGATAAACTTTTGAGTTTTTATAAGGATATTAATTTAGTTATGAGCGGAAAAACATCCTCATTGTCGATGCGCAATTTATTGGCAGATGGATACAAGTATGAAGGACAGCCATTTATTTTTTCAGAATTTGGCGGAGCTGCCTTGAAAAAGGATACCGCGGATGGATGGGGATATGGCGGCGCCACCGATGGCATTGAAGAGTTTTACACTCGCTACCGGCAGTTGATTGAGGTTATTTATGATTTGCCTTATTTATCCGGTTTCTGCTACACCCAATTTAGTGATGTTGAACAGGAAAAAAATGGATTGGTTACGATTGATCGCAAGGTCAAAGTTGATATTTCAACTATCAAAAAAATTATGGAAAAACATTAGGAGGATAACATTGGAAAAATAACAATAAAAAGGGATTTATTATTGCATAAACCAAATATCGGAAAGGAAAACAATATGAAAAAAGGTTTATTGACGCTTTCAATAACAGCGCTGTTACTACTTGCTAGTTGTAATGGCGAAATTTCTTCTTCAATTAGTAGTTCTACGAGTGGTACCACAGAGGTTCCTACCAGTGAAAATACTAGTTCTTCCGTAGAAGATTCTTCTTCCGTTTTACTGACGAAAACAGTTACTTTTTTAGCAGATGGAGAAGTGGTAGAAACAGTCACCTTCACAATTGGCGATACATCAATTGTCGAACCGGACGTCCCAACTAAAACCGGATATGTTGGCAGTTGGGAAGACTATACATTAGGTGAGCAGGATATCGTTGTTCATGCTATTTATAAGTTGGCAGGATATGATGTTTATCAAGGTGGTTTTCGGTATGAAGATGGTTCGCTTGTATCGAGTGAAAGCAATAGTTTAGTTTCAATTAAAGATATGTCTTTTACTACAGGAACCTACAGTGTTGATATGGCGAAAAATAGTGTAGGCACTAGTGATTCCGGAATTATTTTTGGTCTTTCACATACCAGTGATCACTTTTGGGAAAGCGAGAGCGGAACGGCGTATTACTTCTTCTTTATTAATGTAGATAATAACGCTTATTTATCGAAAATAACGGCCGATGGAGAGTCGGTTTGGAACCAGTTAGGCAATGTGGTACCACTTGAAAACTACACCAATGGTAATACTGTTTCTTTGGCAGTATCGATTGAAGATGGTAACATTAATTGTTTTGTCAATGATAAGCAATATATTCGTTATCATGATGAGGTAATTTTAAGTGGCACTAGTGTAGGATATCGCACTAGCGGTGAAGGAACAATTTTTGATGGTCCCCAAGTAGAAGAGGATGTTAAAACTGATCCATTATTCGCTGGATATAACGTTGCTAATGGGAAATTTGCTCTTGATGATAACGATAATTTAGTCAGTACTATCAACGATTCTCTTGCGGTAGTCCGCAATGATACTTGGGCGCATGGCACAATGGAAACAACCATTGTTGAAAATGGAGATGAAGGAGATACGGGCATTATTTTCGGACTTGATCAATCTTATCAAAATAAATTTTTCTGGGAGGCGGATGCTAGTTATTACTTTGCATTTAAAACCGCTTGGGGAGGAATTTATCTAGCTAAGGTAAGTAATGGAGCCTGGAATGAACTTAAGTCGTTATCAATGCCAGACTACGCTTCAATGAATAAGAATTACGATTTAAAAGTTGAGTGGTCAGAAGATGGAACCATTATTGTTTATTGCAATGGATTTGAAAGGATTTCTTATCAAGATGCTTCCCCATTAACCGGAACATCCTATGGATTCCGGGCGCAAAAAGCCAACACAGTATATAAGGATATTTCCGTTTCGTCTGAAATTACTCCACGGCCAGAATATACTCTCGTTAACTACGATCTTTACGCAGGAGCTTTTGATGAAACGACGGAAAATATTACTTCTAAATCGGGCGGTTCACTAGTTTTAGCTAAAACGGATGCGATAACTGTTGGGAATGCCTATAAGGCAAACATTACTCCCCAAGTCAAAAATGATTCGGGTATCGTCTTTGCAGTTTCAACTGGGGACAATAGTTCGTTTTGGGAAACCGAAGACGGAGTTTCTTATTATTTCTTCTTTCTGAATGTCAATGCGACATTACTATTAGCCAAGGTAGACAAAACGATGCCATCCGTTTGGACGACCTTATCCTATTCGCCAATTTTGGAAACGAGATTTGACCCTCTGGATACTTACGAATTAAAGGCCGAATTACATGAAGACGGACTTATCGAGTGTTATGTAGATGGAGTAAAAGTCATCGAATATACCGATAGTGCTCCTTTGAGCGGAAGTCGAGTGGGCTTAAGAGCTCAAAATCCGGATGTCGTCTATTCTAGTGCCGGTATCGTAACCAATGGGTTAGGTAATCAACCAATCCCTGAAGCTTATACCAATAATCACGGCTGGACAAAGGAAATCGCCAATGGTTACGAAACGGTGACCAATGATAATTTGGCGGTCTTTAAAACACCGGGAGTGACAAATAGTTTTGCTTATTCGATGGAAGAAAAAGACGTTCACGGAGATAATGGAGTCATTTTTGCTCTCAATAATCCAAATGTCACTTGGGAAGATGCCTCATACTATTTCTTCTTTATTAGCGTAAATAACGATGCAGTATTGGCAAAAGTTGACAATGGGTGGACAACTCTTGCTTCCGCGCCAGCGGGAGATTACTTGACGCAAAATAGCGCAGTCAGTATTGCAATAAACGCTGGGCGAATTCAAGTTAGTATTAATGAAGTCGCTTTGATTGATTTTACCGATAGCGCTCCGCTCCTAGGAACATACTATGGTTTAAGAGCTCAGACAAGAAAAGTTGCTTTCACCAATATAGTTGTTGCCTAATCATATATTAGTTATAGTTTTTCTATAAAAAATAATGCAAGTTCGAATTAACTTTTACTTGGTTAAGCGACTTGCATTTTTTTTGCGCTTTTGTATTTAATTTAATTACTAAAAATAAATAACTCATTACATATATATTTTAAAAATCGTCAAAGGTTGATTAAATCAAAATTGACTTTGTTTTTTAAATAAGTAAAAAGTCAAATTAGGCTTTTTGAAGAAAGGAAAGAAAAAAATGTCAGTTAAAAGAGAAAATGTTTTTCAAAGATTCCTCCATTCTATTGGCGCAGTATTCATTGGGATTCTTCTACTCATCATTGGAATATTTCTCCCTTTTCATATAGAGGGGACACCCAATCAAGCTAATAGCGCTAAGAAAGCGATAGAATATTCAGCCACTTCGCCTGAAGGCGCTTTAGTTTATACACAAGGGGAATTAAATTCAACTGGCCAACCGCTCATTAATGAGTATGTGGATGGTGGGGATTTTCTTACTTTACATGCTAATGTTGAGGTCTACGCATGGGTATATACGCATCACGAAATAAAAAAGGATGATCTTATTGGCGGCGGTCAGACAACTTCTTATTATTACACGGTGGCAAAAGCTTGGACAAACTTTGTCAAAGTGGGAGATCCGGGCGATGAAATCCGCAGTGCGCCAAGTGGATTTTCGGTGGATGACAACCAGATTTCTTGGCAATTGTATATTGATGCTCATAGCGCATCTCTCAGTGCCGAAGGCGCCGTAATAAATGGATTGGCCATTTCCCATACAGATATAAGTATGCTAGGTCTTGGTGTTCAGCCTATCGATGCCACATTATACGCGGACACTTACCAAGGAGTTTTTCAAGACGCGCTTTATATTGATGCTTCTCCCGAAGAAACAATTCTTGGAAGTAAGAGGGTAAAAGTTACAGCCGCCATGAGCGGACAAGAAGGAGTGGCGATAGGAAAGTTAGAGAATAATTCTCTAGTTAAGGCCGATGCTAAAAAAGTCACTATTTTCGGGACAAGACACTCATCTTATATACGTTTTTTTGCGGGAGTAAGCACCCTTGCTGAAGCCGTGAAGCAACTAAATACCGAACACCAAACTTTTCTATGGATCATGCGTATTGTATATCTTGCTCTCTTCTTTTTGGCAATATCAATGATTCTTGCACCTATAGAAGTCATAGGCTCAATATTGCCCATCATAAGAGAATTAACGCGAGGAGTTATTTTCTTGATAACTTTAATCGGTTCACTTATTCTTACAATTGTATTTGATATCCTTGCCATTTTAGCCAACAACATTCTTGCTTTAATTGCTGCCGTTGTAGTGATTATTATAATTTGTTTTCTCGTTGGTCGTCGAAAAAGGATAGGCAAGGAAAAATCGGCTTAGTAATTACTTCAGTTTAAACTAAAAAAAACTTGGTTTTTAAATTAAACATGATCTATGGGGAGCAACAACATAAGTTCCGAAGCAATATATGCCATAGGCATAATAGTTATCTATATTATTAGTATATTAGTTCCTAATATCGTTTTTATCATAAGAAGCAATAGCGCACTTTAAAAATAAAAAGGCCAAGCAATTGGAGTAACTTCATTCTTTTTAATATGGAAACTATTTAGATAATAAACATAAAATGAGTATTATATAAATATCGACTATTAAAAAATAGTAGCAAAAAAGAAATGAGCAAAATATGAAGTATCAAATTGATGGCGGACAATTACCAGTAGTTAATATCGAACTTGAAGCAAACGAAACGATTATTACCGAAGCCGGTGGAATGGCTTGGATGAGTCCTAATATGAAGATGGAAACGCGAGGAGGAGATGTGGGCAAGGTATTTGGGAGAATACTTTCTGGAGAGAGTCTTTTCCTCAATTACTATACTGCACAAAACACTCCGGGGACAATCAGTTTAGCGTCCTGTATGCCCGGCTCCATAATTCCCATTGATATTACTTTTGATAAACCATTTATCGCCCAAAAGCGAGCTTTTCTTTGTGCTGAAATGGGCGTAGAACTTTCTACTTTCTTTAGAAAAAAACTAGGAGCCGGAGTTTTTGGCGGCGAAGGTTTTATTATGCAAAGGTTGACTGGGGAGGGTACCGCCTTTTTAGAGATTGATGGATCAGTAGTAATTAAAGATCTTGAAATAGGTGAGGAATTGATTGTAAGTACGGGATATGTCGCGGGAATGGATGCCACAGTGCAGATGGATATTCGAACAGTTGGAGGAGTTAAAAATGTACTTCTTGGCGGTGAAGGAATATTCAATACTATTCTTAGAGGCCCGGGCCGAGTATATCTACAAACAATGCCGGCCTTTAAACTAGCATCGATGTTTACTACTCGTTGATTGATTTTCTATTCATTTACACATATATAAAAATTTAATAATTAATAGCAAAAATATTTTTTTGGCAACAAACTTGTCGCTATATTTTTTGGCTTCTTTTCTAAAAAAAGTACTATTGATTAATTATTGTTAATACTATTGATAATAAAGAGTTTAACAATTGTTCGTTTTTAGGCTTCACGATTAACAAAAGTAGTTTTTTACCTTTGGCCTTATGTAAGCCCTTTATTATTTATTATTGACATTACATTATCGGTAATGTAATATAAAAATGAACTTATGAAAAACCTTATTTCCATGCAGGATTTAGCTGACGCTCTAGGAGTATCGAAAAACACGGTTTCCCATGCTTTAAGAGATCTCCCGGATATCAGCGAATCGCTAAAGACAAAAGTTAAGGACAAGGCAAAGGAATTGGGATACATTCCCAATAAGAATGCCGTTTCTTTAAAAAACGGTCGCACGCACGTCGTAGCTCTAGTATACGATAATATGCGCAACCCATACTTTTCTTTAACTGCCCATAAACTGATTAGCAAACTTCGGACTTTTGGTTACGATGCCTTAATCATTCCCTCTCCGACATCGCGTCTTAGCCCCCCGCTTCTTCGGAGCATTATTCAACAGCGAATTGAAGGTGTGCTGACATTTCTTGAGCCTTCGGAAGAGGCCCTTGAAATTATTGAACAAACATCACTTCCAGTCTTATTAATTGGTCGAAAAAGCGATAGCAATGTTATCAGTTATGTTTGTACTGATGATTATAAAGGCGGAAAGTTAGTCGCCGATTATCTTTTGGAGAACAAATCGCAAAAAGTGATTTATGTTGGCCCGAAAGAAATTGAATGTTCGATTCGTCGTTATGAAGGACTAAAAGATGGATTAAAGAATGCCAAAATCGTTCCTCAGTTTTACTATGCGGACGTTATTGATAATGAAAACATCAGCGAAATCCGCTCGATGCTGGACGAAAATACAGGCATTGTTTGTTTCAATGATGACATTTGTTACTCCATCCTTTCACAAATTCAGAATGTAAAAGACAAGATAAAAGGCATTCAGATGGTTGGATTCGATAATATCAAGAAATTTTTGACCTACCTTCCAAATATTACAAGCGTTAACCATAAGACAACTGAAATAGCCTATGAAAGTGTCGAAAGCCTTAACCGAATGATTGTCGGTGGAACTAAAGAAAATCTAACCCGTAAAGTTTTAGATGTTTCACTCTTTGTTCGGGAACAATAAATGCTTATAGGAGGAAACTATGAAAATAAGCAAAATATTACTATCGATTGTATGCTCTTCTATGCTATTTGCCTGCAGTTCAGGTAATTCGTCCTCCCTTGAACCCTCATCAAGTGGTTCATTAGATTCTTCATCAATTAGTACGACTATTCCCGTGCATGGGATTACGTGGGAAGGAGTTGAAGATACTGTCGCTCCTTTAGGCGATGCGTTTGACCTTTTAGAAGGTGTTCACGCCTATGACGGAATAGATGGCGAGTTGGAAGTAACAATTGAAGATGATGATTATTTTAGTTCCGATTTTGAAGCAGGATATACGATTACTTATTCAGCTACAAACTCAGTTCAAACAACTTCAACCGTGACTAGATCAATTCAAGTTATTCGGGGCGTTAATGTTTATAATGGTAATTTTTCTAGCGGCAAAACTTACTGGACCTTTGATAAACCAGGAGGCAACGGCACTTTTTCAATTAAGAATAGTGCGGCTTACATTGCGGTCACTGATCCTGGAACTGAAGCTTGGGCGATACAATTGTATCAATCAGGAATTTCATTTGAGGCGGGAAAATCATACGAGATGACCTTTCAAGCCAAATCTTCGTCGGGCCGGGCCATTTCCGCGGGATTTGAAAATGTATCCAACAATTACGCTATGCTCGTAAGCGGATATCAAGCCCTCACTCTAACTAGTGAATATCAAACTTATTCGGTTATCGCTTCAATTTCTGCGGATATTTCGCTAGTTAAAGCCGTTATTTATCTTGGCTACAATCTTTCGATCGATGACACAGCTACTAGCGCTAACCCGATTGACTGCACGATTGATAACATCAAAGTGCGAGAGGTCAATTTAGCACCTATAGACAAGGCCCCGACTTTTCAAAATGCCGGACCAGTAACTGTATCGACTAAAGACCAATTTGATGCGCTTCCACAAGTCACGGCCAAAGATTACTTAGGCCAGGATATCACTTCCAGTATGACAATCGTCGGAGAAGTCCCAAATAATGTCAACGCTCAAACTGGGATGATGATCTCTTACCGTGTTTCTGATAGCGAAGGAAACTTTGGGTTTGTCAATCGAAGAGTCGGATTTGTCATTGCCAAAGATCATCCATACAATTTGATTAATGCTGATTTTGACAATGGATTCCAGGGCTGGACTAAAGACGTAAATCAAACTAATGGAAATGGAAATGCTAATTTCTCATCCGGTGATTCTAAGGCGACGATTGAGATTGTTTCGGGATCGAGCGATGGTTGGCATATTCAGCTATGGCAACAGAACGTAAGCATAACTTCGGGTCAAATCTATCGTATTACCTTGATAGCTAAAGCCGATGTAGCGCGGACGGTCGTTATTGAAGTTTCTAATCCAAGTAACTCCTTTGCTCGGGTAGTAGCAGAAACCTTAAATCTAACCACTGAATTTCAAACATTTACGGTTGAGTTTAGGGCCACGATTAGTTTTAACGCTAAATATTCAATTCTTCTCGGTGGTCAGGGCAGTAATGTGGTTACCATTGATAAATTTGAAAATCAACAGATAACTGCTGGTGAAGCCACGCAAGTTGATCCTCGAAGTTATGAAGACTGGCAAATTGTCAATTCGGATTTTAAGTATGGTAGTTATGGCTTTATTAAGGAAGCGAGCAATGGGGCGTTAGTTGAATTCGGGACAAACCTCTCTTCCCAAGAGGTCACATTAAATGTCGTCACTCCTGGAAGTCAATCCTGGCATGCTCAATTAGCGCAAGATGGAAAAATTTTCTCTTCAGGAATCACCTATACGCTCACTTTAAGAGCTAAAGTTAATTCGGGTACAACCAGCATTGATATGGAAGTAACTAACAATAATGGAGACGTTAATATTGCTAAAAAAGCCGTGACATTAACTAGTGAATATCAAGATTTCACACTGACATTTACTCCCGAAGAAAATTATTCTCGAGGAAAAATAGCCCTGCTGATCGGAAAGGCCAGTGGATTAATAACAGTTGATTCATTAGTTATTACCAAGGATTGATTATGAAAAAGTTTCTCTCAGCATTGCTTGTTACTTGTCTACTCACGGGATGCGGAGGTAGTAACGTGTCGTCAACTTCATCAGAGTATTCTTCTTTATCAAGTCAAGAACAACCAACGGAATATAACAATCCCGTTTGGGAACCAGTTTTAGCTGATCCATCAATTATTCGGGGAGAAGATGGAGTGTTTTATGCCTATGGAACATCCGATACCGCAAGATGGGGGACTGATTACGGATTGAAGTATGTACCCGTTCTGTCGAGTGTCGATCTCGTTCATTGGGAGTTTCGTAATTCGGCTTTTCCAAAAGCAAAAGATACCCCTTCTTGGGGAACTATGGGGGCTGGCATTTGGGCCCCTGATATTGTCAAAATTGGCGATAAATACCTCTTATACTACTCTCTTTCCACTTGGGGAGACGCCGATCCCGGTATTGGCGTTGCCACATCCGATAGTCCCTTAGGACCATTTACTGATCAAGGAAAATTATTTCTCAGTAGTGAAATTGGTGTTGCTAATTCGATTGATCCAAGTGTCTTTGTGGATGATGGTCATGTCTACATGGCTTGGGGATCATTTGTCGGCATTTATCTTGTCGAATTAACGAGTGATGGCCTTGGGCTATTAAATGGTGTTGAGTATCAAAGTAGCCACAAAATACTTTTAGCAGGGGACGACTAGTAGTTTCAATTTAGGAAACTACGAGGGGGCATACCTAAGAAAAGTTAATAGCTACTATTATCCTATTCTTATCAACTGGCAGTTGCTGCGCCGGCTTTAGTTCCACCTACAAAGTAGTAGTCGCGAGGTCGGAATCAATTGGCGGACCATACTTAGATCAAAATGGCAATGATATGGCGATGCAACAAAATAAGGGAACCTTAGTGGTCACCGCTAATGAGCGTTTTGTTGGCGTCGGTCATAATGCGATGATTGAGGATGATGCCGGCGATTATTATCTTGTCTATCACGGATATGACACGACTAAAGATGCCAAAGAAGGGACAACTAATCGCCGATCACTTTTAATCGAGAAGCTTATATGGACCGAAGGATGGCCACATACGAAAGATTATGGAACGAGCGAAAATGCTCGCTATCCAATTATAAATCTATAGGAGAAAATCATGAAAAAACAACTTATTTTTGCCTCTTTGCTACTGGTGCTGTCGTCTTGCGGGACCACGGCAAAATCTTCGACGGACGGAAGTAGTGGTGGAGATTCAACTTCGCAAGGAGAAGTATTAATCACCTACGGAAATCCAATTACTGGTGCCGACGGAGTTGCAATGCGTCAGTTGGTGTCTGATTTTAATGCGGCTTATGCTGGGCAAATTAAGGTCACCGAGACTTTTACTCCAGAAACAGAGTACTATCAAGCACTTTCGTTGTCGATTCCGATGAAACGGGCCTTTGATGTAGCCTTAATCCACTCCTATAAAATTCCAAATTTTGCGGTTAAAGATTATTTGACTCCGCTTGATGATTTGATTGTCGATAACGGAATTGATATTAAGCGTGAAGATTATCTGCCTGATGTCTTTGATGCCATGAAGTACAACGATCAACTCTATGCGGTTCCGCTAGACATTCATACGATTGTTCTTTATTACAATAAAGATTTGCTTAATCAATATTATAGTGGCAATGTTCCAACCAATCGGGCGGAATTAATTGCGGCTGCTAGTTCTATGCCCAATACTCCTAGCGGTGGGTGGGGACTGCCATTATCAACTGCTTGGCCAAGCGAATACATTTACACAACCGCTTTATACCAAAATGGTGGTACCGAAGTTGATGCCGAAGGCAATCCGGCTTATAACACGGCAGCGGGAGCGGCGGCGTTAAAATCGGTGACGGATTTAATTCATCAATACCATCTCTCACCTTTAAATGTCAGTGTTGATTCTGACTTAATGACATTTAATCAAGGAAAAGCAATGTTTCATATAAATGGCGATTGGATGCTTAATTCGGTGGTGGACTCCGGAGTTAATTTTGGAGTGGCCTCGCTATCTAATATGTTTGTTGACACTCCAACCGCTGTTTCTGACAAAATTGCTAGCCGTTCGCATTCGTTCATTTTACCTAATGGACGAGGCAATGCCGCAAAACAAAAAGCCGCTTTGACTTTCATTAAATACATGACAGAGCACGCTTCTTTATGGGCAGAAAAAGGTGGCCACGTACCCGCTAGTAACATAGCGCGAGCAACGCCAGAATATGCCGCTCTGCCTTATCATGCGCATTATGGCAATGTGGAAAGTTTTACATTAAATGCTCCATCTCCATATTATTATGAGGCCTATTCGCCGGTATTTTCTCGACTAACTACGGCTTTAAGTCGTTCTGATTATAATGGTCCTTCTCTCCTTCAAGAAGCATATGAAGAAGGACTTGAACTGGTTGCAGAAGCTCGAGCTAACGAATAGGAACAAATTCAATGACCGCTTTAGCTAAAAGCAAAATAAAGAAAAACATTAAGAAATATGGAACCGTAGGGCTATTGCTTTCTCCCTACCTCTTGGCTTTCATTATTTTCTTCATCGTCCCTTTCTTTTACGGAATATTTATTAGTTTCTTTAAATGGGATTACTTTGATCCAGGAAGTCGTGTTTTCTTGGGGTTTGGAACTAATTCCAATTACTGGACATTACTTTTCTCTGGCTCACAAAGAAGTTTGGACTTTCTTAATTCAATTAAGAATACGCTATTATTCGTTGTTATAAGTGTCCCTCTTCTCATTATCATTCCTTTATTTATCGCCATTTTATTGGATAATGAACCGAAATTTTACAAGGTATTTAGAGCAATATTTTTCTTACCTACTGTTTTGTCAGTAACCGTTGTTTGCCTTATATTTCGTTGGCAGTTTGATTCCAACAATGGATTTGTAAATGGAATTTTGAACTTATTTGGACTGGATTCAGTTTCATGGTTGAATCAACAACCTTTCTCTTGGATAGCCATTCTTGTTACCACTATTTGGTGGACTATAGGAACTAATGTCGTTATTTTCTCTGCCGGTTTAAAAGACGTCGATAAGCAACTTTATGATGCAGCATCAATTGATGGCTGTGGCTACTTCGATAGCATTATTCATGTTGCTCTGCCAGGAATTAGAAATCAGTTATTCTTAGCTCTTTTTACCTCAGTGATTTCATCATTTAATCTTTATGGTCAATCGGCTTTACTGACCGAGGGCGGTCCAGAAAAATCAACCACTTCCGCGACGATGTGGATTTATAACTTAGTTTTTGATACGACAAAGGGCGGTCTTGCTGCCAGCGCAGCCATCATTTTTGGCTTTTTGATTTTGCTAGTCAGCGTCGCGCAGTTCATTTACCAACGAAAGGCGGAAAAATAAATGGGACTTACAAAAAATAAAAAAATCAGAAAACGGGTCTCATTTTGGATTTTGCTGGTTCTTTCCGCAATTTGGATTATGCCTTTGCTGTGGATGTTTGGAACCTCGTTTAAATCCCCAAGCGATATTGCTAATCATGTTTTATCAATAATTCCCTATCATCCAACCTTGGATAATTATATACGGCTATTTCAAGATATGGATACTTATCCCATTTTTCGGTGGTTAGGCAATTCATTGATGGTATCAACTATTTTTACTACTTTATATAGCGTTATTGTATTTTTTGCCGGATATGTATTTGGTGTTTTGAAGTGGAAGGGAAGAAATGTAGTCTTTAGCTTAATTCTTATTACGATGGTCATACCGGGAATTATTAATTTAATACCGTTGTTTCAAATGATCAATCAGTTTGGTTGGATTCCACAATATAGCGATACCGGTCAAAACTACTTTCTTGTCTTCCTTAATTTTATTCTTCCAGGATTAGGCGGAACATTTGGCCTATTTATCGTGCGCCAATTTTTCCTCTCAATACCTTACGAATTAATTGAGCAAGCGCGAATCGATGGCGCAAGTGATTTTAAGATACTATTTAAAATCATTTTTCCTCTAGGAAGAAGTGCGATTCTTGTCGCTGCCCTATTTGCCTTTATCGGTAGTTGGAATGACTATATGTGGCCAACAATTATTGGCACGATCTTTGGTGAAACCGACTTTTATTTGCTACAGACGGGTCTTGCCACAATGCAGGGCTCAAACAACTATGACTATGGATTTGTAATTGCTGCTACGGTCTTATCGATTATTCCTATATTGATCGTATTCCTTTTTGTTCAATCAAAGATAATCGATGGTGTAGCTAGAACAGGAATTAAATAATTATGCTAAATCGTTTTCCACGGCCTTCATTCTTACGACAAAAATGGGTTTCACTTAATGGAACTTGGCATTTTGCTTTTGATGACGACAATATCGGAGTCAAGGAGCAATGGTATTTAAATAAAGACAAGTATCCGCTTCTAATTAATGTTCCTTACACTTTTGAAACCCAATTAAGCGGCATTAATAGGCAAGAACATCATGACCACGTTTGGTATTATCGCGAGCTTAATCTAAAACGTGATAAAAGTAACCCGGTAGTTATTCTTCACTTCCAGGCGGTCGACTACAGTTCAAAGTATTACTTAAATGGCGAACTTATTGCTGAAAATATCGGTGGTCAAACCCCGGTTTCGATTGATATCAGCGATAAATTAACCTATAAAAACGATGTTATTTCTGTTTATGTCGAAGATAAAATGGAAAATAAAAGTCAACCACGAGGAAAACAGTACTGGAAAGAAAAGCCGGAAATCATTTGGTACAATCGGACCACGGGTATTTGGGGCAGTGTTTGGGTGGAATACTTGCCTGCTTACCATATAACCCAAGCAAAGATTACTCCTCTTTATGATGAGGGGAAGGTAAGCGTTGACCTCTTTGTCAACAAGCCGGGACAATCATATACGATAAAAGTTGCCGGCGAGACAATCAGGGGAATAGCCACCAATCAGGAAATTAACTTGACGATAAGTGTTTTTAAAGACGTGAGTGCAAGGAAAAGAAAATCTTGGACACCTGAGAATCCTTTCTTGTTTTCAATTATTTTTCAGTATGGACTAGATAAAGTTAAATCTTACTTTGGAATGCGAAAAGTTGAAGCCAAAGCGGGGAAAAATTTTATTGAATAATGAACCCTACTTTTTAAAAATGGTGCTTGATCAGGGATACTATCCGAAGTCACTTTTGACGGCTCCTTCCTATAAACGATTAAAAATGGATATTTTGATGACCAAGGCAATGGGATTTAACGGTGCCCGCCTTCACCAAAAGGTCGCCGATGAATGGTTCCTATATTATGCCGACAAATTAGGCTACATCGTATGGGGAGAGGACGCCAGTGGCTATGAATTTAATGATGAATTAGTAAAAAGCCAAATTAACGATTGGAAACGAATCATTGCTCGTGATTATAATCATCCATCAATTATCGCTTGGGTTCCATTAAATGAGTCATGGGGAGTTCCGGATATTTCTCATGACAAATCTCAACAGCAGTTTTCGGTTGATATCGTAAATATTATTAAGAAAATGGATGCCACTCGACTGGTAGTTTCCAATGATGGTTGGGAACAAACCATCGGTGATTTATGTTGCATTCATAATTATAATCATGGTCAAAAAAATGATGAAGAAAAGCAAAAGAAATTTTCTAGCGATATTTCATCAGCCGAAAAATTGATTGCTTCCACTCCCGCCAAGAAAAAAATATATGCCGATGGATATGCATATAATGGACAACCCATAATTCTTAGCGAATTTGGGGGTATCGCCTATAACTCAAATTCTGGTTGGGGTTATACATCTGTTAAAAACAGTAACGAACTCTTGGAAGAATACACAAGAATTATAAATGCCGTCAAAGAGTCTTCTAGTTTAGCGGGGTTTTGCTACACACAATTAACCGATGTGCAGCAAGAAATAAATGGGTTATTAACGTTTGATCGTAAGTATAAGATCAAACCTAATAAAGTCAGAAAAGTTAATTCGTCTATCGCGAAAGGAGGACCGCGATAAAACCGTCGAGGCTTTGTTGAAAAAAGGTTTAATGAAAGGAGATTCCATGAAAAACTTTAAACTTTTATCGCTTTTAGCCGCTCTAGTTTTAGTGGGATGTGGGGGCAATAATACTACGAGTTCTGAGAGTTCGTCTGAATCAATCTCAGATTCAACCCCATCTTCACAAACTTCGAGTTCTTCTGAGACTCCAGTCCCAGTTGACTTGATTTCTATTTCTGCTACGAGTACAGTCGATCTTTCGGAAAATGAGGCTAGCCCCGTATATTTAGAGGCGGGAGTTAGTTTCGACTTTACGATTGGCTACTTACCAGCAAATGCAAGTATTAAAGAGGTTTCATTTGCAGTCAACAATAATCGGGCCACTGTCACCGATGAAGGAAGTGTCACGATTGCGAGTGATTACTCAAATTTAGGAGCATTCTTTGTTACGATTAGCCCTTCTGATGGGCATGCTTCGGACCTAGTGTTCTACTTTGTTTCCGTCCTCCCGGCAAACATTATTCACGAAGGATCAGTCGAAGAAGCTATTGCTAATCCGGGGACAGCCTATTATGAAACCACTTCAGAAGTTGAGGTAACTGAACGCACCCAAGAAGAAGGCGTTTATACTCTCAAATATGAGGTTGGCGAGTCGGAGGAACTTCAGGACATTCATTTCTATTTAGAAAATGCCCAAGGAGTGGAAGGATCTTACTATTATCTCACACTGACACTAAACTCCCGCATAACCTTCACTGGTAGCGTAAATGGAGTTGAACAAGTGTTTGTTCGAGATGACAATCAAGTCGCTTTGACTTTCCAAGAGGAGAAGCCGTTTCATTATTGATTTCGGTTGTTCCATTGGATGAGAGCGTAGGCGCCGCGAATAACATTATTGTTATTTCGGATATCTCGTTTGAACTTAAAGTGTTTGATTCCCCCGAAGAGATTGCCATCGATGGCGATGTCTCAGATTGGGAAAATACGATGGCTTATTTTGTAAATTATCGGGGAGTATGGGGCGTTACGCCTGAGACGGCGCACAAGAGTGTGAAGTTTGCGGCGGCGCTGACGAGCACCGGTTTAAAGCTTGTTGCTATCGCTCATCACGATGTATTGAAGACAACCGAAAATACCTGGTGGAAAAATACCAACTTTGAATTCTTCATCAATGGTGGAAACCAGTATTGGGTTACGGCTGGACCGGAAGGACAGCAGAAGGCAACAGTTGATCAAAGATCAATTGTTACTATCGAAAATCCAGAGCATGAAGATGGTGGCAGTGTCTATATTACGGTTATGGAAGCCTTTGTCTCCAATGCAAACTTACCAGCTAATTCTGTCGTTGCTGGTGAAATCCGAGTTGGAGTCGCATGGAAAACAGAAGGTGATATTAATACAGGCGGAGAAGCTGCTGGAGGCGGTGAGGATGCTTACTGGGTGCCAAAGGGTACTTGGCCAAACAACTCAGACCAACCATTTGTCGACGTCAATGGGTTCCATAAGAACTCAGGTATTAATTTTACTCCGACGACCTTAACAATTGATGGTGACTTGTCAGATTGGGAAGGCTATGACGCCTACACGACGAATTCAGTTTATTTACAAGGAACGGATGCCAGTGCTCATAAAGATGTTACTTGGTATGCAATGCTTATTGATGAGGGCTTGTTCCTTGCAGTAAAAGCCCATCATGATACATTCATCAATGATGCCTCCGCATGGTATCAAAATACCAATTTTGAATTCTTTGTTAATGGAGCTCAAAACTATGTTAACTCCAAAAACGAACACACCACGGGTAACGGAATCATGGTGAGCAGAGAATATACGGAGGGCGAAGCGGCCTATGAAACTATCGCTGAATATTTCATACCGCATGCCTATTATGGAACGGCGACCAGTGTCCGCATTGGATTTGCCTGGAAGACACCAGGCGATGTTATCTATGGCGGTGGCGGTACAGGTGTTGGTGGTGGAGATGATTGGTGGTTTGTTGCCGGTCATACACCGAACAATCAATCTCAAGCCTTCTATATTTATGAAGACGGAATTTTTGAATCAGCAAAAGCTTAATAGAAAGGTGAAGGCTGTCCTTTCGGGCAGCCTTCCTTAATAATGAAATATCGCAAATTTTTATCCTTTATGCTCGTATTTGCTTTCGCCATTATTTCTGGCTGTAGCGGAGCTAATACCTCTATAGAGACATCTAGTCTAAGATTTAGCGCTTATCAAAATCCAATTACCGATTATGAATTTGCTGATCCAAGCGCCTTTTTAGACGACGATGGCTACGTGTATGTTTTTGCAACAGAAGGTGGCTACATACGGACAAAGGACTTTAAAACTACCGAATATGTGGGCAATGTATTCTTCACCAGCGGAACACCTTTATGGGGATCAAACGGAGCGCATATTTGGGCACCGCACGTGGTCAAGATAGATGAATACTATATTTACTACTATTCTCTTTCCGCCTGGGGTGATGCCAACCCAGGAATCGGATATTGTTATACGACGGATTTATATGAAGGAATATGGACTTTAGGAGAAAAGCTTTTTCTATCAAGTGAAATAGGAGTCAATAATTCAATCGACCCTTTTGTTATTGTAGAGAACAGCCGGGTTTACATGACCTGGGGAAGTTTCTCTGGGGTATATTTAATTGAACTTACCGCCGATGGTCGAAGTTTATTAGGCGGAATTGATGAAGCATATCACAACAAAATTAAAATTGCAGGTAATTTTGAAGGTTCTTTTATCTATAAAAAAGAAAACGATTATTACTTATATCTTAGCCGAGGCGGATGCTGCAATGGCTTATCTTCCAGTTATGAAACCGTTGTTTTTAAAAGTAAAAATCTCAAAGGACCGTATCTAGACGAAAATGGCGTTGATGCGATAAGCGGAGGAGGAAATCTTGTCCTTACCTCAAGCGCATATTTCCGAGGACCGGGACATAATGCAATTTATAGCGATTCAGAGGGAACGGACTGGATTATCTATCATTCCTATAATCTAGACTCTCCCAATAGACGTTTATTAATGATCGATCCACTACATTATGATGAAAATGGATTTCCAGAAGTTGAGGGAAAAGTCCCTTCATTTGGAAACGAGAAAGGACCAGCATATTATGGCAAAGATTAAAAATATATCGCTAATCTTTACAATGACGTTGCTGCTTTCCGGCTGCTATTTTTCCACCGATTCAATACCTTCGTCTGCGAATGATTCTTCTATAAATAGCAACACGGATTCAGTTTCTTCTAGTGAAAACAACTCAATTTCAAATTCTAGCAGTATAAGTGAAACATCTAATTCTTCACTAGTTACAAGCGAGTACGTTTCGGAACGTAGAATAACTAGTGTTTCTTACAAAAATCCGATTCTTGTAAGTCAGGGTGAAGTGGCCGATCCGACGGTTTACTTTGATGAAGAAGCAAATGTAACTTACCTATTTTCAACTGGGGCCAAAGGATTTATTTCCTATAACCAAGTCGGTTTTTCTCCCTTAGCCAATGCTACATATATGAATGGTGTCCCTTCGTGGGGAACAGCTGGAAATGGATATTGGGCACCCGAATTTATTAAAATTAAAGATAAGTATCTTCTTTATTATTCCTTGTCAACATGGGGTGATAATAATCCGGGAATTGGCGTTTCTTATTCCTCAACACCACATGGTCCCTTTACCGATTTAGGCCCCTTATTTCGTGATAATGATATAGGAGTCAATAACTGCATTGATCCGGAGGTTTTTATTGCTCAAAACGGCAAAGTGTATATGATTTTTGGCTCCATGCGAGGAAATTATTTGGTTGAATTAACCGATGATGGACTAGCGCTTTTTAACGGTTTAAATTATCAGAAAGAACACAAAATCCGCGTTGCGGGGCTAGATACTTCAATTGGCTGGACAGCCAATACCTATGAGGGGGCCAATGTCTTTTATAAAGAAGGTTACTATTATTTAATGCTATCAACGGGATCATGCTGTGAAGGGGTAAACTCAACCTACAAGGTAGTGGTTGGAAGAAGTCAATATCCCGTGGGTCCATATTATGACAAAAACAATCGAATTATGACTCAAGGTGGGGTAGGATCCGTCGTCATCGAAAAGGGAAATGGAGTCAGCGGGCCAGGTCATCACTCGTATTCAATTGATGTCAATGGTGATTACTGGATGTATTATCACGGCTATCGCGACAATGATGATGACTATCGAGTTTTATTCTTAGATAAGATTATTTTTGATGAAGAAGGGTGGCCATATGTTGAAGGCAAAGTTCCTTCATCCACCCGGCATCAAGGACCGGCGTATTACGTAGATTATTAGGAGGATATATGAAAAAAGGAATAATATGCATTTTAATGCTTATGCTTGCCAGCTGTGGAGAAGGAAACTCCTCGAGTTTTCCTACCTCATCCTCATCTTTTGAAAGTGAATCATCAACCGTAATTATTGACACTTCTTCCTCAGAGGACGAGACTCCCGTTTCTAAGAAGTATCGTAATGCCGTATTTGATTCTAATCTTCCCGATCCATCAATTGTCAAAAGTGTCGAGGATGGTTATTACTATATTTTTGGCACAAGAGATCGCCCGATTAGGTCACTAGACTTAGTAAATTGGGAGTTGGCGCCCGATGTTATTTTCCCCGTCAAACCGAAATGGGGAACTAGTGGGGCAAATGTATGGGCTCCAGACGTTAAAAGAATACAAGGTCAATATGTTATGTATTATTCGCTTTCGGTTTGGGATGATGTTAATCCAGGAATTGGAATTGCGACGGCAAGTAATTTAGCGGGACCGTGGACGGATTTGGGTAAGCTGTTTTTAAGTGATGAAATTGGTGTTAATAATTCCATCGATCCAATGGCATATATTGAAGAAGACGGAAGTGTTTATTTGATATGGGGCAGTTTCCGCGGAAATTATGTCATCCGTCTTACTGACGATGGACTGGGCTTTTATGATGGCAGCGTTCAAGCCGCCCGCGAAAATAAAATAAGAATTGCGGGTAAGGACACCGCATCCGCCTTTGATGGATCGACATTTGAAGGAGCCTACATTGTAAAAAAAGATGGCAAATATTGGTTTTTTGGTAGTTCGGGAGCCTGTTGTGGAACACCCTTTTCCTATACTTTAAAAGTTGGTGTCAGCGATAGTCTTTTTGGACCATATTTAGATGCGCAAGGGCGAGACTTAAAGACACCAGATACGGGAAGTTATGTTGTCAAAGGCAATGCCCAGTGGGAAGCTACTGGACATAATTCGGTAATAATGGATGATGATGGAAATTATTGGACGTTTTATCATGGCTATCACAAAGATGATCATTCAAAAGGGAGAGTCCTTTTAATGGATAAACTGCTTTGGGATAATGGCAGTCAAGGCTTTCCCCATGTTTTTGCGGATGTCCCTTCAAATAATTTAAAAGATGGCCCTAGTTTATTTGCCAATAATTGAATAATAAAATATTTTAAGAATAAAAAACTCACTTTTAAACTAAGTGAGTTTTTATTTTGCTCAATGTTCAATTGGCGGGTATTAAAAACCATTTCCAACAAAACTTTTAAGTTATTAGTATTAATACTGGTATAAACTAATGATATTTAATGTTGAAAAACCGACAATTGAAACACTTTTCCTTATGTTTTCTAATTGTTACTAGAAAGAGGCTAACTATGAAAAAACGATTATTTTCTTTATCATTAATGATTTTAATGCTTTCAAGTTGTGCTGGAGAAGTTAATTCCTCGAGCGGAGAACCAGTTTTTAGCAGTGAATCTTCCTCAGGTGAAGCGACGACATCAGTTTCAATAGGAAGCAGTGAAACCAGTAGCGAAGAAATTGTTTATAATTACGTAGATGTCAACGAGCCAAAAGAAATTATCTTAAGTTCCGATTCCATTCGGATTAATGCGGCAGGAGATTATGATATTAGTGGCACACTTCTCGAAGGACAAATTATTGTTAACGTCGGCGATGACGAAGATGTTACTCTCAATTTATATGGAATTAGCATAACATCCTCCATTACTTCGCCTCTATATATTGAAAACGCTAATAGTGTTGATATATCAGCAAAAAGCGGAACGGAAAACTTTATCTTCGATGAGCGAAATGAAAGAGTTTCAGATGAAGATGACGGAATTCCAGCAGCCATATATGCTCAATGTGATTTAACGCTCAAAGGCAGTGGTGCACTTACAGTTGAAGGAAAATTCAATAATGGAATTGCCACCAAAGATGATCTAGAAATTAAAAATGAAACTTTAAATGTCATCGCCGTTAATAACGCAATTAAAGGCAATGATTCTTTAACCATCGATAGCGGGATAGTGACGGCCATATCAACTAAAGGTGATGCTTTAAAAACCGAAAATTCTGATGTTTCAAGCAAAGGTAATCAGCGGGGGACAATTGCTATCAATGGTGGTGTTCTTAATTTATACGCTGCTTGCGATGCCATTGACGCGAGTTATAACGTGGAAATAAATGAAAATCCAACTATAAACATTTACACCGACCAATACTCACCCTACTCAGAAGAAGTAAGTTATGTTGATGAAAACACATTGTATGTGCGTATGAAATCAAGTATATATTCTTCTTCTTATCATTATTCGGCCTACTTTAGTAATGGTAATATGGGATCTTTCATCGATTTATCTTATGATAAGTCGCTTACTTTTAATGATCGCGGAGGACAGACAACATATTATTATTATCAATTAAGTCGACCGAATAACTATCAATATGTGACTTTTTTTCGCTATTCAGCCGCTCAATCGAGCAGTCAGGGAAATGATTATACCAACAAAACCGATCAGTTAACAATTAACGAAAGCCGAGATATGTTTACAATTAGTTCCTTTTCATCAACGAGCATTTTTGGGAGTTGGGAAACTTATTCTTCATCACAAAATGGCGGTAGCCAGGGTGGAATGACTGGCGGTCCTAGTGATGAAGGCAACACCGATAAGGGTTCGTATTCTACCAAAGGTATAAAATCCGATAATGAAGTCATTATTCGGGGCGGAGTAATAGATATTGCCGCTTATGACGATGCAATTCATGCCAATAAAGATGTTGAATTGGAAAACGGTAGTTTTGGAAGTGGAAATGTAACAATTAATGGGGGAAATCTTACGATTGCAAGTAATGATGATGGCATTCATGCCGATAACACTCTTTTGATAGGTGGTGGAAACATTACCATTACTAAAGCATACGAAGCCTATGAGGGGACGAGCATCTATATTAATGGCGGAATCAGTAATATTACTTCAAGCGATGATGGAATTAATGCCGCATCAGATGAAGCCAGTCCCTATCTAGAAATCAATGATGGAGTGGTATTTCTTGATGCCGGAGGTGATGGTCTTGATTCGAATGGTAGCATTGTTATGAACGGCGGAACGGTTGTCGCTATAGGTCCAACCGATAGTGGCAATGGCGTTCTGGACTTCGACAAAACCTTTTCTTTTCAAGGTGGTCTTCTTTTAGCTGCAGGACGCTCCGGTATGAACCAAAAGCCAACTGCTTTTGGAATAAGTTCGCTGGCATTCAGTTATACATATGCTTCATCCTTGAGCACAAATGACTATTTAATAGCTAGTTATAACGAAGAAGTAGTTGCCGCTTTAAAAATAAGCAAAAGTAATATGAACTATTTTGTATATGCTGTTTCTGGCTTACAAGCAGGTACCTATGCCTTAAGTTACGCTTCTAATTATGAAGGAAGTCAAATTACTGGTGGTTATTATGTGGGCGGAAGTAAAGGGACAACTATCGCTAGTAAAGCAGTCAGTAGCTTCCCGTATAATGCATAGTTAATCTATATGTGTTAAATGTGATAATTTTCTCATAAACTTACTCATGTAAAAATAATTAGAATGATTAAAAAAGCAAAAAAAGATATGTTTTTACTATTGACAACGTTTACATATTGGTTTTAATATAAGGTCGTAGGAAAACGTTTACATATTTAACAAAGGAGAAATAATATGAAGAAAACGTTAATTTTTGTAGTGGCAGCCAGTTCAGCATTGTTGCTAGCCGGATGTGGAGGAAGTGGTGATAGTTCATCCATAAAGGAATCTTCCGTGACAAGCGAAGAGCCGGTTACTTCGACTACTTCTGAAGAAACAACATCGGAAGTGGAACTCCAAGGAATTTATGATTATGAGTTTGACAGTCTCGAGGATGTTGATTCACTTGCCCTCCCGACACTTATGGAAGGAACAGGAATCGTTGTAAAGGAAGGTGGCTATGCTTCAACCGTAAAAAATGGCGATCTTGAAGAAGGACCTGCGGATAATTGGACCTTTGTTTCAGGAGGTTACGATCATGATGCCGCCAACTTTATCTTAGAGACTAAAGTTAAGGCAATAAGTGCTGATATGGAAAACAATACCGCTGTGGCTTCAATTCGTATCTCGTATGATTGGACGCTTGATGCTCAACTCAATATCGGGGTAAAAGAGGGCGGATGGTCAGGAGTTATGGTTTATACACCAGATGGAACAAACTTGGGAGCAAGCAATGATCCAGCAAAAGGTGGCTTAGCGCCTAATCTAACTTTGAATCCCGATACGTATTATACCTATAGTATTCAAGTCACTCGTGCGGATGATTCACATTCGGATGTCACTATTTCCATTGATGGCGAAGCAGTAATTTACTTGCCAGGAGTCAGCAAGATTGACGCCAATGCGGCCCATATAATGGGAGCCGGTCAAGGATCGCACTTGAATTGGGATTACTTCAAACTGTCTAAGATTATTTAAAAATAAAAAGGCTTCCAGGAAATTCCTGGGAGCCTTACTAATCAGTTGATCGGCGGACAATCAATTCGGGCTTAATTTTGATATTAACCGCTTCTTCAAAAGATGACTTTCCGCTTTCCAATTTAGTCATTATATTCTCAACCGTTTGTTCGTATATTTGTTTAATCGGTTGAGCGATGGTAGTTATTCCTAATAGCTTAAGCCAATCGAGATTATCAAAAACGACTAAAGGTAGATTGACACCTAGTGAGTTCATAGCTTCAATTGCATTTAAACCAAAAGTGTTAGTGCCAGCGATAATCGCATCGGGTTTTAAACGGTCAATAAGTTCAGTTAATTTAGCTTCAATCGAATTGCCGATTTCGAATCTTTGAATTAAATCTTCATTAACTTGAATGTCGGCTTCTTCTAAAGCTCGCTTATAACCTTTAGAGCGATTGGGAGTAAAAGGAAGTTTAACAGAGACAAGCATAATACGCCGATATGAATGGGCGACTAAGTGTTTGGTAGCTAAGTAGGCTCCATAGCCGTCATCCACGCAAATAGAGTCGATTTCAGGATAAGCGGAACGGAATAATTGCAAAAGCGGAATATCTCGCTTTTGGGAAATATCGACTAGATCTTGATTGGTATTAGAAATCGGAGTGAAAATAATGGCATCCACTTTACTCGAAAGTAAAAATTGAAAACAATCTCTTTCGGTCAGTGAATTTTCAAAAGAATAAGAGATAATTACACGATAACCAAATCTCTTAAACTCAACAATTAGATTTTCTAAAACCATATTGTAAAAGAAATTTTTAATATCAGAGACGATTATTCCAATTGTATTGGATTTACCATTTTTTAAATTTTGGGCATTTGAGTCAACAATATAGCCATGTTCCTTCGCTACTCGATGAATTAAATCACGCTTTTCTTTAGAGACGTAGCCCGTATTTCTTAGGGCGCGAGAAGCGGTGGCAACGGATACATTGCATGCCTTAGCAATATCCTTAATATTTATCATTATATAGTCCTCATTAATATTTTCACTCATTTCTTTACAAAATGCAAACGTATACATAAAAAGAGGAATTCTTATGCAACATATATTTTATCGGCCAAAAGATGGCTATCTATGCGATGTGATACCCTTTGTTGATGAACAAAAGGTGTTTTTATATTATTTACATGACTATCGCAACATCGAAAAATATGGGGAAGGAACCCCATGGCGAGTTTTAACTTCGACAGACTTTCTTCGTTTCGAACTTCAAGGAGAAGCGATAGCTCGTGGGAAAATTAACGAACAAGATCTATTTGTTTTTACTGGCTCAGCAATAAAAAAAGACAATCAATATATTATTTTTTATACTGGGCATAACCCGCATTTTTTGGGCCAAAAACCAGTTCAAGTTATTCTTAAGGCTACGAGTGAAGATGGAATTCATTATCAAAAAGACCCTAGTTTTTCTTTTGCGCATCTTGAAAATTATTCGGCGGATGATTGGCGTGATCCATTTGTTTTCTATGATGAAAAAAACAAGATATACAAGATGCTTATCGCGGCAAGAAAGAAAGAAGCAATTCGAAGAGGGGGACTTACATTATGTTTTGTCTCAAGCGACTTAAATGTTTGGAAATTTGATTTTGAGTATTACGCACCAGATTTATATTTTACGCATGAATGTCCAGATACCTTTATTGAAAATCAAAGGCAATTTTTAATATTTTCCGAATTTAGCAAAGATCGAGTTAGTCGTTATGTCTATTCGGACGATGAAGGAAAAAAATGGCAGGCAGGGAAAGTGGAAGTTCTCGATGGAAGAGCCTATTATGCCGCTAAAACTTTGAAATATAACGGCAAAAGATACTCATTTGGTTGGGTTCCAACCAAAAATAAAGAAGATGATAATGCTGATTGGCAGTGGGGAGGAACGCTTGTCGTTCATGAGTTGTTTGTTGAAGAAGGAGAACTTTATGAACGCCCGATTCCTGCTTTGAGGCAATTAATAGATCAAGTTGAACCAATTATTTATGGTGATTATCGAATTAATTTGGGATCGGGAATGAAACTTTTCGCGCCTAAGAATCACAATTTAGGTTGTTTTTCTTTTGACTTTAAGTTCTTAAAAGCGGGGGGAAGCGTTGCCCCCATTTTGGGCTTTAGTGACAATAAAGATGAAGGATATGAATTTGAAATATCTAATACGGGAATTAGATTTAATCTTTATCCCAATCCAGAGTGGCATTTTGCAAACTTTGTGGGGGTTGAAAGACGAGTAGTTGTGTCCGAGGGAATTCAGCATCACATAGATGTTTTTATTGATAATGATATCTTTGTTCTTTACTTGGACAATCATATAGCGCTATCCACCCGAATATATAATCAAGAAGGCAATCATTTAGGCGTTAAAATTGAAAATGGAGATGTTATAGTCAATAACATTGAATATCGAGATTTTGAAGGTGTATTGCTATGAAAATGGTGATTGGCGTTGATTTAGGAACCTCGGGAGTAAAAGGAGTTATCTTTGATTCCGATGGAAAAGCATTGGCTAGTGAAAGTGATAATTATCCATTAATTAGTTCAAAGAAAAATTGGGCGGAAGAGGATCCGCTTGTATGGCAGAAGGCAACATTGAATATGTTGCGTCACCTTTTGGATTCATTTTCAAAACCAAAGGATGAGATAGTTGCTATCGGACTAACTGGCCAAATGCATGGCTTGGTTTTGCTTGACAAAAATAACCAAGTGCTAAGGCCGGCTTTGCTTTGGTGCGATCTAAGAAGTGAAGATGTAAGTGCGGAATTAATTGCAAAATATGGGAAGGGTTTTTTTCTAAAACGCACGGGAAATTTGCCGATTGCTAGCTTAACTTTAGCAAAGTTACTTTGGATAAAAAAATATGAGCCGAAAATTTTCTCAGCAATCGATAAAGTAATGCTTCCTAAGGATTATATCCGATACATACTTACTGGCAAACATCAAAGTGAACTAAGTGATTTATCCGGGACTCAATTTATAAATTTTGCAACAAAAGATTATGATGAAGAAATTATGCATATTATCGGTTTGCCTCGGCATGTTTATCCCCAAATAATCGCTAGTTATGATAGCGGAGGCAATATAAAAAATAGCATCGCCAAAGAATTGGGTCTTAATCCAAATGTTATTGTGGCTGGAGGAGCTTCTGATCAAGCCGCTAACGCACTGGGTGTCGGGGTAATTAAAAATAAAGAAGCAACAATTTCAATGGGAAGCAGTGGTGTGTTTTTAGCAGTAAATGATAAATTTACATTTAATAATAGCGGAAAAAGTCAAACTTTTATGCATGTGGATGGGCGTAGTTTTTTAACAATCGGAGTAACGCAGACCTGCACAACATCTTTAAATTGGTTCACGGATACTTTTTATTCTGAATTTAGTGATAAGAAAATAGCCCTCAGCAAAATAAATGACGATGCCAGTGAAAGTCCAATTGGTAGTAATGGAGTGATTTTTCTTCCCTATTTAATGGGGGAGAGAACACCGCACCTTAATGCTAATGCGAAAGGAGTCTTTTTTGGCTTAAATACCAATGTTGATCGAAAGGATATGGCGCGGGCAGTAATGGAGGGAGTTGCCTATTCCATTAAGGACTGTGCTTTAGTCGTTCTTAAACATCAATCAATTAATCGAATTGGAATTGGTGGTGGCGGAGCAAAAAGTCCTCTATGGCGGCAGATTGTTGCTGATACATTAGGCCTAAAATTAGATTTATCGTCAGTAAATGAAAGCGGATGTCTTGGAGCGGCAATTTTGGCTATGATAGCCTCGGGTATTTATCCTTCTATCACTAAAGCGGTCGAGATTATTTTCTCTAATCCTAAGACTTTTGTGGTTCCTAATAAAGAGAATAATCTAATTTATCAGGAAAATTTTTTGATTTACCAGGGAATCTATAAGCAACTTAAAACGCTTTTTAGATAAATATTTATTTAGGAAAGGACTTATGATATACTCAATGTGTAAACGATTACACATCAAAAAATGGAGAACGTAATATGAAAAACAAGTTGATGAAAATTCTATTATTATCGACAGCATTATTAGTTAGTGGTTGTAATCAAGGAAGCGAAAACACTGAGGCTTTAACTTTTAATATTTTGTCCAACTGGGATAAGGTTGGAATGAAAAATCATCTTAATAGCGGATCTAATGTGGGACCAATTAATTGGTTCTCCGTTGAATCGCTTGTCCAGTATGTACGCTCAACTGATGAAGTTTTTTACATTCTTGCAGAGAGTGTGACGCATAATAGCAATCATACTTCTACCGTCCGACTTCGGGAAGATGCAAAATGGCAGACGGGAGAAGATTTTGTATCGGATGACGTTATTGGCTATTACTATTTAAATCAAGGCGAGGTTACAAATTATATTCAATCGTTTACAAAAGTAAGTGACAAGGAATTTATAATTAATTGGAAAGTGGCAATGGAGCCTAATGATCGCGTTAAAACTCTTCTTTTAGCTGTGGATCGCTCCGGCAGTGTTCAATACAGCATTTTTCACAAATTTGTCGACAAAGCCAAAGAAGTCCTCGATAATTCTCCTTCGGCCCCCGAAGGATATACTGGGTGGGCTCCTTTTGGCCATTTAGCATCCCAAAATGATCAAACAGTTTATCTTCAAAACTATACCGAATTTAAAGCTTTTAATCCTTCAACTTTTGTTGCTACCGGACCTTATATGCCATATAAGCAAAGTGAGACGGAGATGATTCTTATTCGTAATGACAATTATTGGGCGCGAGAAAATTTAAAGTTTAAGTATATCAAGGCGACGAATTCGCTTTCGGATTTAAATCAAATTTACTCCATGCTTCAAAGCGGAAAAATCGACTATCAAGATGGTTTGGCTCCTGAAAACACCTTAAATGCAATTATCAATAACAATCCAAATATGGCGCACTATAAAATGTTTGATCCAGGAGCAATCGGCATAGTTTTTAATCTTAATGCGAAAAAGAAAACCGGTCTTAACGGAGAAAAAGAAGCGCTTTGGACTGATAAAGTTCGTGAAGCATTCGAATACATTTTTGATCGCGACAAAATTAAAGATTCCGGGAATCCCTATGCGGTTACTTCTTACTATTCGATGATGTCAATGGCTCCAAGCGAAGCTGAAGTTTACATGAGTGATGAGAACTTTAATCGTTTACCAAGTTATAGTCATGATGAGAGTAAAGCAGCACAACTATTGCAGGAAGATGGATGGAACAAAGAAGGCGAGTCGTGGTATAAAAATGGTGTAAAAATGAGTTTAACCCTGCATTATGATGGTTCTCATCCTGGACAAAGTGGGGCGGCGATTGCTGCTCAAGCAGCCTTAAATGCCTTTGGTATCGATTGTACTCTTAAGAAGGCAAGTGACTTCAATTCATGGTTAGGAAGTGCATCATCGACTGCATTTGCCCAAGATATGTCAATGTGTTGGACGGATTTAAATATGTCTTTCTCCTATCCAACGGGTTCGTTTATTTATTTTTATAAAGACATTACGGCCAAAGTGTTGCAATTAGAAAAGTTTACAGCCGACGATGCGATTGATTCATCTTATATCGGTAAATATAAACTTCAGTTAGAAAAAGCCGATGGCAGTGGCTATTTTTATCCTAGCGACGTATTGGATGGAATGTATTGCCTTAGTGATGAGGAATTAACCTCAACCGTCGATGACTTGGTTTTAGGACTTGCCAAAAAAAATTATGGTGTCCAAATGTATCAAAATGTAACCGGCTCATTTTTTAATAAAGCCAAAGTCGGCGGACTACCTAACAGTAATCTTTGGGACACGGGTAGAAATATGACTTATGTTCCCAATAAAAGTGATAATTATGATGACTTTATGGCATATGGGAAACTAAATTTCTATTATGCCTATGCTTCGAGTTTTATTAGCGGAATGCTCTATCCAACTATAAGTGAGAAATAAAATGATTAAAAAGGTCTTTCACTCAATAATGTCGGGAATCAAATGGTTTTTCTTTCGCTATCGCTTTTTGTGGCAACGAATTGGGATTGCTATTTTGACTTTATTTCTTACGACGATTTTAACTTTTATTTTGGTGCGGTCAATGCCGGGAAGCCTGATAGATTCCTACGCTTTGGAACTTGCCGCACAAAGGAATATTACCCTAGAGGAAGCTAGACGTTTAGCTATTCAAATATTAAATTGGAATCCAGATGAAAGCATGATTCACCAATTCTTCCGTTATGTCGGGGGCTTGCTACAGGGAAATCTAGGTAGTTCGATGTATATTGATGGCTTAACCGCGAATGATGTTATCAAGAAAACTCTTCCGTGGACATTATTTGTTGCGACGATTGCTTTAGCAATTTCCTTTTTTATCGGAACGGCGATGGGAACGCGCTTAGCCTGGAAACGCAAGGGAACGGAAGAGGTTATTTCTTCCTCCTTTATTGTTATAACCTCTTCGATTCCCGACTACCTAATCGGTTTGATTTTACTGTATTTTTTAGCCTATCAAAATAAAATTTTTCCCAGTAATGGGGCTTATGATTTAATGGTGGCGAGCCCAGGATTTAATATCCAATTTATCATTAGCTGTTGCTATTATGCTTTTTTACCCATTCTAGCTTATTCCCTGGCGCAAATTGGCGGTTGGGCTTTGTCAGCCAAAGGAAGTGCGGTTGGAGTTTTGGGGGAAGATTATATCAATGCCGCAAGAGCAAGAGGTCTACCTAATAAAATTATCATTCGCCGCTATTTAAAACGAAATGCCCTATTACCATTGGTTACATCTTTAGCCATTACTTTTGCTTTTTTATTTGGTGGCTCACCCGTAATGGAATCAATTTTCAATTATCCGGGTATCGGACAACAATTTTCCATATGTATTGGCCGGAGAGATTACTTTATGGTCCAAGGTATTCTTTTCTTTATCAGTGTGGTGGTAATTTTCGTTAATTTAGTAGCTGATTCAATTTATTCATTAATTGATCCGCGGATAAGGAAGGGATAAATATGGAACAAGCAACAAAGAAATTCCTAGTGGCCCTTTCACAGGTGCAATCAACGTTCAAAAGAATTCTAATGAAATTTAAGCAAACATTTTTTTCTAATGGAAAATCAAGTGTAGGCATGATTATTCTGCTTATATTTATACTGATTGGTATTTTTGGGCCTTTAATTTGGCCATACGATCCCGAAGTTGTTTATGAAAACCATTTGGCTTCTCCTTCTTGGGAACATTTACTAGGAACGGACAATATCGGGCGGGATGTTTTTCGCCAACTAGTTGCTGGGACTAATGATGTTTTAGCGATTGCTTTCTACACGGCAATTATATCAATTTCGGTCGGAGTAATATTTGGTCTTATATCGGGATTTGCTGGAGGAATTGCAGATCGCATTATTCAAATGATTACCAACGTTTTCCTGACGATACCGTCATTACCAATTTTTCTAATTTTAGCCTCGCTTTTTACCATCCGAAGTTCGCTTGGACTCGCTCTCATTCTTTCTTTATTTTCCTGGGCGGGTTTATGTCGATCAATTCGAGCCCAAGTTATGACGCTGAAGGAGCGAGATTTTATTCAAATATGCCAAGTGATGAACTTATCAAAGGCTCACATTATTTTTAAAGAAATTATGCCTAATGTCGCTTCATATATTTTGGTGAATTTTATTTTGGCTATGAAAAACGCAATCACGGGAAGTGTGGGAATAATGATTTTGGGGTTGGCGGCTTTTGAACCGACAAACTGGGGAGCAATTTTAGTTACCGCTAAAGATTATGGAGCATTAATTGTACCAGAGGCTCGCATCTGGCTCTTTTCCCCAATTGTTTGTATTGCCCTTTTTCAATTAAGTGCCATTCTCTTGTCTAATGGGCTTGATGAAACATTCAATCCTCGCCTAAGGAGAAATTAATCATGGAATATCCATTCGTCTTTGAAACAAAAAACATCTGTATTGACTATCAACTGAAAAAATACTCTTTAAGAGCGGTAAATAAAGTTTCATTATCAATTCATAAAGGAAGTATTACTGCGCTTGTGGGCGAATCAGGCTCCGGGAAGACAACAATTGCCACCGCTTTAATAAATTGTATTTCTGAACCAGGAAAAATTGTCGAAGGAGAAGTCCTTTATTATCACGATGGAACATATAATCAGCAGTTTGGCAATGCCAAACAAATTGATGATCACACCTATGTCACTCATGTGGAAAAAATGGATACTCAGCAATTAAATTTTTTCCGTTGGTTAGAGGCATCAATGGTATTTCAAGGCGCTCAAAGTGCGCTAAATCCTCTAATGACAATTTTTGAGCAATTTTTTGAAACAATGCGCGTCCATCAAAATACACCTATGCCCTATAAGAAATTTAAAGAAAAAGTGGAAAAGCGCTCTCGAGAAGTCCTTGATATTGTTAATCTCGATAGTGATCGTGTCCTTAAAATGTATGCCCATGAATTAAGTGGTGGTATGAAGCAACGGGTGATGATAGCCTTTGCTCTTTTACTGCAACCAAAATTTATTATTCTTGATGAACCAACAACTGCGCTTGATGTCATAACGCAAGATTACATTTTTAAAATTCTCCAAAAAATCAACCGTGAGCAAGGAATAACCATGCTCCTTTTGACGCATGATGTTGGAATTGTAGCCAAATTTGCTGATTATGTCGGGGTTATGTATGGCGGACAACTTATGGAATTTGGGACAACAATGGATATCTTTAAACAAAGACTTCACCCCTATACGGATGGACTTATCTCTTCCACACCTTCAATTATCGCCGATGTAAGCAAGTTAGAATCAATACCAGGTAATCCCGTTGACATTCGTAACTTACCCCTCGGATGCGTTTTTGCGCCTCGTTGTCACAAGTGTTTTCATCGTTGTGAGATCGAGCGTCCTCATCGGCATTATTTTCCAAATGGACATCAAGTACTCTGTCATCTATATTCGGAAAAGACGAAAGGAGATCAACATGAATAAAGAAGTGATATTAAGCCTAAAAAATGTTAATGTTGTCTTCTCAAAAGTGGGCAAATATGGTATTAAAGAGCATAATTTTCATGTGCTAAAGAACATTAATTTAGATATTCATGCTGGAGAAATTATTGCTATTGTTGGGGAATCTGGCTGTGGCAAGACGACATTAGGAAAGATTATCACCGGCTTGCTAAAACCCTCTAAAGGCGAAGTTAAGTATCGAAGCAATAATGTATATGGCTTTTTTAAAAAAGACTTTCAAACTTTTCGTAACGATGTTCAATTTATCCAACAAGATTCCTATGCTGCTCTTAATCCGGTTCGAACAATTTTTCAATCTCTATATGCTCCTATTCGTGCCCATCATCACGACTATTCACGCGAACAAATTAATAAGCGTATTGAGGAATTATTGGGATTGGTAGGACTTTTACCAGCCGAACAATTTCTTGACAAATATCCGCATCAATTGTCTGGTGGTCAAAGACAACGGATTTTGATGGCGCGGGCACTTTCGCTTTCACCTAAGTTAATCGTAGCCGATGAGCCAGTTTCGATGATTGATGTGTCCATGCGCTTGTCGATTCTAAAACTGATGGCCAATCTCAACCGCGAACTAGATATTGCTTTTGTTTACATAACGCATGATTTAGGAACGGCAAAGTTTATTGCGGATGAAGGCAATGTTGCGGTCATGTATTTAGGTCAAATTGTTGAATATGGTCCAATTAGAGATTTTATTCAACAGCCCTTGCATCCTTATTCGCAGGCCCTGATTTCCGCGGTTCCAATTCCCGATCCTCAAATTGCTCGGCAAATTAAGGAAATAAAAATAAAAGGCATGGAGATGTCTTCTCTAGAAAATCGTAATAGCGGATGTCCTTTTTATGCACGCTGTCCATATTGTCATTTAGATTGTAAAGATGATAAGAAAGAATATTTAACTGTTGGAAAGATGAAGGTTCTCTGCCCTTATTATGAGGAGATATTAAATGCGAACAAAAATATATAGCTACGTCGTTCGAGCCTCACTAATTATAGGTTTAATGTCCTTGGTATTCTGCTTTTTAACAGACGCCAGAAGCGCAGAATTCTATATTTCAGTTATCTCAACAATTATCAACGCTGGAATTTGTCTTTTATCGTCAGTCTTGTTAAGAAAGGAGATTTATAATGGAAAAGATGAAACATAAATTTATTCTACCGGTAATGGCGACGACTTTACTTGTTTTATCAGCTTGCAATGGATTTGGAGGTTCTATGGGAACTACTAGCGATAGTCAATTTATTCCAACTACCCCGTATGAAAACATTTATCGAGGTTATCGAACGACGAAGTATGAATATACTTCACCGTTAAGCCCGCAGATGGCAGAACAGGGTTATATTCAAAATAATCAACAAGGATATAATAACTGGTTTTATCAATTTATGGATGCGACTAACGAATGGGATATGATCTGGCAAAATGACCGTTGGGAAAATAAAGCCGCTTACATTGACGAGAAAATAATGAAATCTACATCCGAGGTCAGCGCTACAAGACGCTATGTCGTAAAAGCGGGTGGAGATGGAACGGTTAACATTTTCGGACGTGCTCTACCAATTGATTCCCCCAACCAAAGTGGTTATCTTTTGGTAAAGAAAGGTTCTTTAGTCCTTAAGCGAGTGCAGATAATTGGAAGTGAATCTGATGGACGATTTTTCTTTTTTACGACCTTCGTTCAAAGTGGAGATAAGATTGATTTTGTTTTAGAAGGCGATTTGAAAATCAGTTTTAATCCGATTTTAAGTTACGAGAATGCTGGATTCGATGCTTTGCATCAAGATTTGACCGGAAACTTTGAAAACGGAAAAATTAAGCATTATGGCGACGTACATCCATATTATGCTGATGGAAAAATGTATATGTATTATCTAGCCACTAATGGTAATTACGACACCTTGCTTACCGATAGCGGAAATATGATTAACTTTATTCCTAACGAAGGCCTTAGAAAAGATGGAACAAACGGTCCGGTAGCGCCTTATTATGTTTTAGGAATTACAAAAGAAGAAGATGAGTATCGTTCACTTTTTGGATATAGTAACAGTGTTATTTTTGGCTCAAAAAGTAAGGATTTGTTAGTTTGGGAGGATGGACAAGGCGTCGACGAAAACTTTGTGACAACCTTTCTGCCTAAAGTTGCTTACCCTGGGGGAGCGCGGGACCCATATGTGTTTTATGATCCAGATACTAATCAGTATCGCGTAATTTATTTAGGATATTATAATAACAAGTTTTATGAAGGACAGAATCCCAATGACTTTGACTGTGGACTTTCGGTTGTAACTTCACTCGGAGATAGTATGGCTTATTGGCAAGATCAACAACGAGAAGTCTTGCGTTTTGACAATGCCGGGACATCTGGACGCGACGAGCCCGAATGTCCACAAATGATGAAGATAGGCGATCGTTGGTATATATTTGCCTCCCTATATGGGCAGTCAGTGCATGGAGTTGGAGCCCTTTCCTATTGGACGGGTGAAGCAAATAAGACTATTGATAAAGCAAATTTCTTATCCGAAGGTGAACGACGGCTCGATGGTGAAGATTTATGCGCAGCACAATTGGTTCAGGTTAACGATCGGGTTTATATGTTTGGCTGGATTCCTCAAAAAGCCGATGCTGGTGATTGGGGAGGGGCGCTTAATATTATGCGTGAAGTCTATCAAAAAAGTGATGGATCGTTGGCTACAAGGCTAGATCCTTATATGACAAACTTGTTAAATGGAGGACTTTTATTCTCTTCTATAACAGATGAAAATATTATTAACAATCAATATAGTGTTGAGAATGGAGCGGTACATTTTACAGATGTCACAACCAACGAAACAGGTATCTCCGCTAATCCTTTACATACATTTATGATTCCCAATACTTACTCTCGAACAATGCTCCAGTTTAAAGTTGAAAAGAAAGGCGCGAGTCGATTTGGTTTTCGACTTGATAGCGAAAATTCTACCAAATATAGTGCCGGAATCATTGATGTCGAAGGCAAACAACTGCAGTTAATCAAGAAAACTTCGGGGGGAATTCAAACAAGAAGCAAATTATCAAATATTGAATTGCATGATGAAGTTAATGTAAAAGTTATTATCGAAGGAACTTTCATTGAACTATTTATTAACGATGAATATTCACTCACGGGTAAAATGGACAACACTGACCTTCAAGACTTTACGATTTCGCTTTTTGCGGATAATCAAGAAGCCGTAATTAAAGATGTAAAAGTATCTATGTTGACACCGGGTCAGTACGTATACTCCCTATGAAGTCATAAAAAAAACTGGAAGCCATAATAATGCACTTCCAGTTTTTTTTTATAGTTTTATGAACATGTCTTTGCTAACGCCACAGACGGGGCATACCCAAGTATCGGGAATGTCTTCAAACTTTGTTCCGGGAGCGATTCCACCATCCGGATCACCAATTTCTTCATCGTAAATATAGCCACAGGCTGTGCATTGATATTTTTCCATATTCGTTGCTCCTTTTTTATTATTATAATAATTTTTAGAAGTTAAATCTAGTCTTAGAGAAAAGACTAAAACTAAATACTGTCAATGGAAAAACTATTCGCTGATAGTTAAAACGGCATGTTTGTTATGTAAAGCAATTATTACCATGGGGATTGATAATCCTACAACCGCGATTAACCTAATTGACGGTAGTACATAATCGGGAGAAACAAGGCCTAAACCATAACTATTGTTGATTTCAGTATAAATAGCTATCGAACGACTAACGGCGTAAATCTCAAAAATCGTGTAGATAGAGATAACCACCAGGAATGCAATTGAAGCAATTAGTTGAAGTGAGGTATATTTAACTAACTGCGCCTTGCTCGCTATCGACAGGGCTCGTTTGCGCAGTCCGGCGGAAAATACAAGTCCAAAAATAGCCACCCCTAAGACCAAAATTATAAGAAGCAACTCTACAACAATCAGTGGTCGAAGGCTCAGAAAGAGTTGATATAGATCTTGTGGAAAAGAGGATAATCTATTCATTTCAGCTAAGGTTTGATTATAAGCGCTTAGGCTAGATAAACCAGTTAGCGTCGTTACTCCCATAAGGCATACAAAAACGATAAACAACACAAAAATATACTTGGAATAGATCTTCTGCCCCAAAGAAGTTACCCCTTTTGAAAAAGTTATTTTTGTTGAAGGTATAATCTCTTCGTTTTCATCTAAAATGCTATCTGTCATAAAAGCCTCCTTTTTTACAATTAATTATTAGGATAGTCACCAAGACTATGTTTGATTTGCAAAGCATACTTGAGCCACCTATTAATAATTTGTTTTTAAAGATATTAATATAATATGTTTGCATTTATCATTTCTGTCATTAATTCGTAATAGAACGATATAATTTTGTATTGAAATGTTATTTTTAGTTTTATATTTTAAAAATGCGTTGCAAAAACAACTAGAAATAGTCACTTATATATCGCTATTTCTAACTTGATGATAAAAAAATGGTTTAAACCGATTTAACATTTTATGAAGTAAATGGCGCCATAACAAAATTGGGTTTTATTTGGATAATCGGTTTCATTATAAAAAAAGTAAAATAAGGTTGATTTATGTTTTATTTATGCAAGAATTAGGTGTTCTCTTTGGGAGGCCAAAATGGATACGTACATTAGTCCCTTGTCAAGTCGCTATGCGAGTGATGAGATGAAGTATATATTCAGTGCCCAATATCGTTTTGCCTCATGGCGAAAACTTTGGGTTTCTTTAGCTAAAGCCGAAAAAGAACTAGGTTTAAATATAAGCAATGAGCAGATTGAGGAATTGTCTACTCATGTTAATGATATTGATTTTGCAGTAGCGGAAAAATATGAGCATCGATTTCGGCATGAAGTAATGGCACATATTTATGCATATGGCGATGTGTGTCCTCTCGCCCGCCCGATTATTCATTTGGGGGCTACAAGTTCATATGTCATGGATAACGGCGATTTACTTCAAATTCGTGATGCCCTATTGATTATTGAGAGATGGATTGTTTCTTTGATTACAGAATTAAGCCAATTTGCGCTTAAGCATAAAGATCAGCCGATACTTGCCTATACTCATTTTCAAGCGGCACAGCCCACCACATTAGGTAAAAGAGCCACGCTTTGGCTTAATGACCTAGTTTTTGACTTAAGTGAAGTCCGTCATCTTATTGATGATTTGCCGTTTTTTGGCTGCAAAGGAACTACGGGCACGCAGGCAAGTTTTTTAGAGTTGTTTTCTAATGAAGAAGAAAAAGTTAAAGAATTAGAGAAGCTTATCGCTCAAGATCTTAAGTTTACGCATATTGTTCCGGTGAGCGGTCAAACGTACTCGCGCAAATGGGATAGTAGAGCCCTCTCTGTTTTGAGCGGGATTGCTCAAAGCAGCAGTAAATTTGCCAACGATATTAGACTCATGGCTCATCTTAAAGAAGCCGATGAACCTTTTGAAAGTGAACAAATTGGATCTTCCGCAATGCCGTACAAGAAAAACCCTATACGCAGCGAGCGCTTGACCTCTTTAGCTCGATTTGTTATGGTAGATAACTTAAATCCAGCCTGGACAGCCGCCAACCAATGGTTGGAAAGGACGCTTGACGATAGTGCCAATAAACGACTTTCAATCGCGGAAGCATTTTTAGCTACAGATGCTGTTTTGGATTTATATTTAAACATTATTAGCGGTCTTGTTATCTATCCTAAAATGATGGAACGACATCTCAATGAAGAATTGCCGTTTATGGCTACGGAAAATATCCTGATGTATCTTGTAAAGGATAAGGGCTTAGATCGACAAAATATTCATTCAATTTTACGAGATTTATCCTTGAAAGCTGGGGCGCAGGTTAAACTTGATGGTCAAGAAAATCAACTTCTAAAATATATAGAGGAAGATCAGCGACTTAATCTTACCCATGAAGAGATTGTTCGATTATTGAATATTAAAAACTTCATTGGGCGCGCTCCTCAGCAGGTTATCGACTTTATAAGTGAGGTCATAAATCCGCTTCTTGCGGATTATAGTGATATTAAGCTAATGAAGAGTGAAGTAACTCTTTAGGAGGAAATATGCTTGTAGCAATCGTAGGAGTTAACTGGGGCGACGAAGGCAAGGGAAGAATGGTTGACCTTTTATCCGATGAGTATGATGTGGTTGTTCGCTATCAAGGTGGCAACAACGCCGGTCATACTGTTGTTAATGAGAAGGGCAAATTTATTCTTAATCTTCTACCGTCCGGCATCCTAAGGGAAAAGACAATTAATGTGATGGGGCAGGGAATGGTTATTGATGTTGAACACCTTTTTCATGAGGTTGAACATCTCCGTCAATCAGGAATCAATATTAGCCCGCAAAATTTAAAAATAAGTGACCAAGCTACTATTTGCTTGCCATTTAATAAACTCTTAGATGAGTTAGAAGAAGATCGTCTTGGCGCGAATAAATTTGGGTCTACTCGGCGGGGCATTGCTCCAGTTTATAGCGATAAGTACATGAAAAAAGCCCTGCGAATGGGCGATTTAAAAGATTTTGTTAAACTGAAAAGCAAACTTCCATCGCTGGTAGAATGGAAAAATCTCTTAATTGAAAAAGGTTATGGACATGCGCCGATTAAAGTCGATGAATTAGCAAAGTGGCTAGAACAATTCGGCCTTTATTTTCTTCCATATATTATTGATACAACAGCTTTTCTTTCTTCAATGATAAAGGAAAATAAAAGCCTTATGTTTGAGGCCCAATTAGGGACATTAAGAGATATCGACTATGGAATTTATCCGTTTACATCATCATCGAACACCATAGCGAGTTATGCACCGATTGGCTCAGGAATTCCCTTTGCTCATCTCGATGAAACTTTAGGCATTATGAAGGCTTATAGCACCTGCGTTGGCGCGGGCCCTTTTGTGGCTGAAATGTTTGATCAAGAAGGTGACAATCTTCGCGAGGCGGGCCATGAATATGGGGCGGCAACAGGACGACCAAGGCGGGTTGGTGGTTTTGATATTGTGGCTTCCCGTTACGGAGTTTTAATTCAAGGTGCGACCGCAATCGCTCTCACTAAACTGGATGTTTTAAGCGGATTAAAAAGGATACCGGTTGTTGTCGCTTACGAAGTAGATGGCAAGCGAATTGACTTCTTTCCTAAAGGTGAAGAACTGGAACGAGCTAAGCCGATATATGAGTATCTTCCCGGATTTAAGGAAGACATATCGAAAGCCCGTAGGTTAGAGGACTTACCATTGGCGGCGATAAGCTATATTCGCTATCTTGAAAAAGCTGTGGCTTGTCCAATTCAATATGTTTCCGTCGGTCCTAGTCGCGAGGAGTATATCAAGCTTTTTTAATCTTGCATATATATGTTTCACTTTATTTGCTCGCTTTATTTTTACGGAGTAAAATATAGTCAGAAAGTGAAAGGTGTTAATATGAATCAAGAACAGCTGAAGATTATGAAGACGAAGCCAGGATTTATTGCCGCCTTAGATCAAAGTGGTGGCTCTTCTCCTAAGGCGTTAGCGCTTTATGGAGTGGAGGAAAACGAATATAACGGCGAGGATGAGATGTATGCTAAAATTCATGAAATGCGGACGCGGGTTATTAAGAGTCCGGCTTTTGCTAGCGATTATATTTTAGGGGCTATCCTATTTGAAAATACGATGAAAAGAAAAATTGATGGCCTTTATACTGCTGATTTTTTGTGGCAGAAAAAAGGGGTTGTCCCTTTTTTGAAAGTTGATAAGGGGACTTGCTCCGGTTGAAGATGATGTGCAAATAATGAAACCAATGCCCGAATTGGACGAACTTCTTCAAGAAGCAGTTAAGCATCATATTTTTGGAACCAAAATGCGTTCGGTGATTAAGACAGCGAATAAAAAAGGAATTCATCGAGTGGTTGAGCAGCAATTTGAAGTAGCTAAAAAAATTATTAGTTATGGGTTGGTGCCAATTGTTGAACCAGAGGTTGATATTCATAGTCCTTTGAAAAAAGAGGCTGAAGCAATACTGAAAGATGAAATTAAGGCACAATTATCAAAATTGCCAAATGGCGATTTACTGATGCTAAAACTATCTATTCCGACATTGGATGGATTCTATTCGGACTTAATGGAGGATTCACACATCGTTCGTGTAGTTGCCTTATCAGGAGGCTATTCTCGCGAAGAAGCCGATCGGAGGTTGCTACTTAATCCAGGATTGATTGCTTCCTTCTCCCGGGCTTTACTTGAAGGACTAAATGCTCATCAAAATGAATCCGAGTTTGATGAAATGCTAGCCAATACCGTTAAGGAAATATATCGCGCCTCGGTTAAGTAAAAAGTGTTTTTTATTGATATGACCTAGAAATTAACTTCTAGGTCTTTTTTTAACCTCAAATGCTTTTTATGGCTCAATTACTTTTATTACCATAAAATCTACTTTCATTACATGATTACTTATAAAGTAAGTGGCTTTTTTGATAATAAAATAATTAACTTTCAATTTACATAAATATTATTTTTTAAGAGATAAATTGATTGTGGGGAGAAACCATGAAAAGAAAAAAAGTAAATATTCTTTTATTGACATTAACCACTTTGTCCTTAACATCATGCGGTATTTTTGCAACCAGCTCTTCTCAAGAATCTTCGGTGTCGACAACAAGTCAGTCTCATAATAGTGGCGGTGAAGCAACAACTGTAATCCCCACCATCGATAGTAGCAGTGAATTGCTGGAGTTAACTTATGAAGACAAAATAGCTGCTCTTGAGATTTTTATCGAAGCTTTCAATCAGCATAACGTAAGAATCGAGGTAGACAATAATAATGAATACGCGACTAGTGATGAAGAGATCATTATTGCTGAGCATGGGCTATATGATTCCTATTCAAATTCAAGTGCGGGCAGCATTGCTGAATATAGGGATGGGACGGTTATCGGCGGGTATTATACGGATGGGCTGGAAACTTTTGTCCCAGTAGTTAATGCTCAAGTCCAGTGGGAGCTTTTATTAACATATATATGCCCTAGTTTTTATATTGAAAATGGATTATCACTTCTAGAGCAATGTCAAGATATTGAAGGCGGACTTTATGTTAGTTATGACTTAATTGAGATTACTCTTGCTGATTGGTCAGCCATTTTTGGATGGATCGAAAGTGACATTTCATTTGATATCGATATAACGGGCGTCACAGGGGCCAAAATGTTTTTCGAAAATATTCTCGTCTGCGAATTGAAGTTTTTCTTTGGTGAAGGCATCATTCCTGGCGCAGATGATTATTATGAAAATGGGGAACTTCCTTTACCGCCTTCCCCTTTGTGCAGGTTGGCGAATACTTTGGAGTAGAGATACCTCCGATGGAAGCCGAATCCTACTATATTTCAGAAACTTGGATTGAAGACTTATTTTATACTGCAACCTTTTCTTTTGAAGTTTATCTTGATGGTAATTCTAGTCAAGCAATTCTTGACTGGTATTATACACTAACCGAGGCTGGTTGGACTGAACGAGTTGATATCTCTCCTTTTGAATTAGCCTATTCTGATCCAACTGGCCTCCTCTTTCTTAGTGCGGAAGCAGAAACCGATGACACTGTGATAATTTATGGAGGATTAAGTCCAACTGAATATCCACATGGATGGCCGGCCGATCAATTAGAGGAAGTAGGTATTTATGATATACCATCCATAAATGGAACGGGATACGAGTTTATCGACGATCGTGAAGATAATGGCTGTGTAGTTATTATCGTCCATAATCCTGAAGTTTCGCTTTTGGAGTATGAGGCCTCTTTGGTATCTAATGGAGCAATTCGGGTATTTGAAGATCCAATTTTTGCGGAAGGATGGTCATTTGTTTTTGAAGAATGGCAAATCACCGCGTATGAATGGGAAGCATCATATATGGTTATCCTTATTTATCCAAAAGTTTCCCTTGAACCAGAATATAGTTCTGTTTGGCCAATAGAGGCAATTACGGATGTTGTTGGCGAAGAGGTATCGTCCTTATTTCCTTCTTTAGAAACAGACGCTTCCATCTTAGCTTTCATTGATGTTTCATTTGGATTTTTGGAACCGACAGCGGGCGTTCATGTTTTTTCTGAATCTACGGAAGCTATAATAGATAGTTATATATCAAAGCTTTTAAGTGAGGGATGGCAACCCTACCTTAATTCCTCTTCCGTATATATTCACGCTGATCACCCAGAAGTGGCGATTACGATAATCGACTTACTTGATGGCACCTATATTATCGCCATTGGGAAAATTTATGATGAAACTTATCCGTCATTTGCCGCCGGATTTGCTGCCGTATGTGAACATTTAGCGGAAGAAGGCCTCTATTATGGAACTAGCGATAGTGCTAAAGAAGAAATTGAAATTTTTCTAGCTTGCCTACCAATTTTGGAAGAGGATGAAACGCCGTTTACGGTTGGAGTAATACCGCTTGGAGAAGCCTATTACCAAATAGAAGTTATAGGAATAAGCGAAGAGGAAGCATATAGTTACGCTTTGAGTGTGTTTGCCACGATATTTGTTGATTTAAATGGTGAAAGTAAGGAATTCCTAGGTGGTGCCATTCAGGAATACGAGACGGGTTGGGAAATAACTGCTTTTGCGGTCATGTCCGACGAAATATCTTGGCTTTATGTTTCTATTGGCTATATGTATGATCCAATTAGTGGAGCGTCTGGAATGTACTTCGTTGTTCGAATTTGGTAAATAAAACTAGTAAGAAATCAAATAATTCTAAAGGCCTATTAATTGGGCCTTTTTTATTTGAATCAAAAATTAAAGTCACGAAGTACTAACAATAAAAACACGAATATTAAAGATAATATGAGTATGAAAATAAAATATCAATAAGAAAATGTTAAGTTAAATGAGTGTATTTTAGTATTCAAATAAAGTTCTTACTTCTATCAAAAATGCCCAGCAATCTCTTTTCTATTAATAAAAAGCTGTTGTTTTACAATTAATGTTACATTTTAAAAATTAATATAAATGGCGGACGAAAAAATGTTAAGTAAAAGTTAAAAAATAAATAGGTATATTTTTTTCGATAATCGGTAAAAACAAGACTATAACTACATTTTTTATGTAAACGCTTTTATGATTTTTTTCCTTGAAAGGATAACGATTACTAAGTATTATTTTAGCGGTATCAAAATACCGAATAGCAAAAAAGCTTATTAGGACCTTGATACGGATAGGAAATGAAACATGGAAGAGAAAAAAGAAGAAAGCATTGATTTTGCTAAGGAAGTGGATACTTTAGTAAAAAATGCTCATGAAGCCTTAGATGAATTCTTATTATTAAACCAAGAGCAAGTTGACTATATTGTAGCCAAGTGCTCTGTTGCTGGTTTGGATAATCATGGTATATTGGCCGAGGCAGCAGTAAAGGAAACAAAACGGGGAGTATTTGAGGACAAAGCAACAAAGAATCTTTTTGCCTGTGAATATGTTGTCAATAATATGCGTCATCTTAAAACGGTGGGAGTTGTTAGCCAAGATTCAGTTACGGGAATAACCGAAATTGCTGATCCAATCGGAGTGCTTGCCGGAATTACACCAGTTACCAATCCTACGAGTACGGTTTTATTTAAATCACTTATTGCTTTAAAAACGCGTAATCCAATTATTTTTGCCTTCCATCCTTCGGCTCAGCAATGTTCAAAGCAAGCAGCAATGGTCATGCTAGAAGCGGCGGTAGAAGCCGGAGCTCCCGCTAATTGCATTCAATGGATTGAGCATCCATCGATGGATGCAACTAGTGCCTTAATGAATCATCCGGGAGTGGCCTCTATTTTAGCAACCGGCGGAAATGCAATGGTCAAGGCAGCATATAGTTGTGGTAAGCCAGCAATGGGCGTTGGAGCGGGTAATGTTCCTGCCTATATTGAGAAAAGCGCCAATATTTCACGGGCTGTCAACGATATTGTTTTATCTAAGTCTTTTGATAATGGCATGGTTTGTGCCTCCGAACAAGCAACAATCATTGATAGTGAAGTTTATAAAGAATGCATTTCAGAGTTTAAGCGGCTGAAAACTTACTTTGTAAATAAGGATGAAAAAGAAAAATTGTCTCGTTATATGTTTGGCTTTGCCGAGGGAGATGAAAATGTTGAAAATGGCAAACTTAATCCAGTTGTTGTTGGTAAAAGTGCTGTTTGGATTGCCGAGCAGGCTGGCTTTAAAGTTCCGGAAGATACGGAAATTTTAGGCGTAGAATGCAAAATTATTGGTCAAAAAGAACCAATTTCTCGTGAAAAACTTTCGCCTGTATTAGCCTTTTATAAAGTAAAGGATTGGAATGAAGGCTTTGAGTATGCAGCTAAAATGGTGGAATTTAACGGTTTAGGTCATAGTGCCGCGATTCATACTAAAACCCAAGAGATGGCGGATGCATTTGGTGAAAAATGTAAAGCCATGCGAATCATTTGGAATTCACCTTCGACATTTGGCGGCATTGGCAATGTCTATAATTCATTTTTACCTTCTTTAACCTTAGGCTGCGGTAGTTATGGCCATAATTCTATCGGAGGTAATGTCAGTGCTATCAACTTATTAAATATCAAGAAAGTAGGCAAAAGAAGAAATAACATGCAATGGTTCAAGGTTCCTTCGAAGATTTATTTTGAACGAAATTCAATCCAGTACTTACGTTCCTGTCATAGCGTAAGTAAAGTATTTATTGTTACTGATCGAACAATGGTCGAGCTTGGTTATATCAACAAGGTTACCGATGAGTTAAATTCACGTCGTAATCCAGTCCAAATTCAGCTTTTCTCCGATGTTGAACCAGATCCGGATATTGAAACCGTTCGGCGGGGAACAAAATTGATGGAGGCGTTTCAACCCGACACGATTATTGCGCTTGGTGGCGGATCTGCAATGGATGCAGCAAAGGGAATGTGGTTATTCTATGAACACCCAGAAGTTAACTTTGCCGATTTAAAGCAAAAATTTATGGATATCCGCAAACGGGCATTCCGTTATCCTGAACTTGGTAAAAAGAGCAAATTAATCTGTATTCCAACCACCAGTGGAACGGGGTCAGAAGTTACTCCTTTTGCGGTTATATCTGATAAAGCCAACAACAAAAAGTATCCTTTAGCGGACTATAGTCTTACGCCGACGATTGCAATTGTTGATGCTGAATTCACCACCAATCTTCCTCCTTTTGTCACGGCCATCACTGGCATGGATGTACTGACCCACGCAATTGAGGCATATACTTCAACATTAGCTAATGATTACACTGATGGACTAGCACTTCAGGCTATTAAATTGGTTTTTGAATATCTTCCACGGGCGGTCAAAGATGGCAAACATGACTTAGAAGCTCGAGAAAAAATGCATAACGCCTCTACGATGGCAGGAATGGCCTTTGCCAATGCTTTTCTTGGCATGAACCATTCAATGGCTCATAAAATTGGTGGTCTCTTCCATGTTCCGCATGGCTTAGCCAATGCAATCTTATTGCCATATACCATTCGTTATAATGGAGAAGTGCCAACGCATTTAGCCATATGGCCAAAGTATGAGGCCTATGTATGTGATAAAAAATATCAGGATATTGCTAAGTTGTTAGGATTAAAAGCCGATACGACAAAAGAGGCGGTCGAGAGTTTGGCTTCCGCGGTTTATAACTTATCAATTTCTTTAGGAATAAAAATGAGTTTTAAAGCCAATACTGAAATTGATGAAAAAACTTGGAACGAGGCTTTGCCACAGTTAGCCATGCTGGCATTTGAAGATCAGTGCACACCGGCCAATCCACGGATACCGATGGTCAAAGATATGATTACGATTATGCAGCGGGCATATTTAGGAGAGTAAGCAAAAAAGGAGGATTGAGTAAGTCCTCCTTTTTTTATTAATAATGATTACAAACGGACAATGTTATCCAATTCTCCACCAGTAAGAAAATGACGGATATTTTTCTTTATTAACTGATAGAGGCGCTCGCTTGTGTGCGTGCTTGCTCCGGCGTGATGCGGGGTGAGCAATACATTGGGTAATTGATATAAAGGACTATCTTTAGGCAAAGGTTCAACCTCGTAAACGTCAAGGGATACTCCCCGCAGATGACCGCTTCTTAATACTTCAACAAGTTCTTGCTCGTTGATTAAATCTCCCCGTCCAACATTAATAAGCACGGCATCTTTCTTCATCAAACGCAAGCGTTTTTGATTCAAAAGATGGATGGTTTCCTGGTTGGAAGGAAGAACCGAAATAATGTAATCGCTCTGACGAATAAGATCATAGAGCCCTTTTTCGCCAGTAAATATTTCATCAAAGGGCTCAACTTTTCCCTGATGCTCGCGATAGGCTAGCAAACGAACATTGAATCCTACCAGTCGTTTTGCGGTTTCAACCGCAATGGAGCCCGCTCCTAAAAATCCAATAGTGGATCCGTATAGTTCATATCCGTTTAATTCTCGGTTCCATTTTTTTTGCTCTTGATCTTGAATATATTGCGGCAATTGACGATTAATGGCTAAAAGACGAGCAACTACATCCTCGGCAATAGGAATGCTATAGATTCCACGGGCATTTGTCAAAGTAATAGAACGCGATTTTAGATAGGGAAGATCACCTTGATCAAATCCGGCGCTAAATAGTTGAATCCATTTTAAATTTGGCAATGAATCCAAAGTTTCTTTTCTAATGATGTTAGGAAAGGAAATAAGAACTTCCGCATCATCCTCAAGCTTATCGACAAAATCAATAGTGGGGAAGTCTTCTATAAGAAGTTTTTGATGCACGGGCGCTAGTATTCCTGGACGCACACATATTTTCATAATTATCACCTCATTATTAATATTATAGGCGATTATTGAAGCTAAGAAACTCGAACGCTTTAAAAGAAAATTTAGTAAGCACTTTCTAAATAATAAAATAATAAAAAAAGGCAAGAAAACTATGTTTTTAGTTGATAATAAAAATATAAATAGTGTGGTGCGTTTATATAACATACTATTGGTTTGTTTCCATTTGATATAAGTTGCGTCTTTTTCAACCATTGGTAGGTTGAAAATGCAACTAATGGTTGTTGATTATCGCTAATGAGCAACCAATGATTGCTAGTTTTTTAGGTATGGCTATTAGATAATATGGACATGTTAAAAATTTGTTGAGGTTAAACTTATGAAACAAGAAGAAAAACATTCTCGATCCGATATTATGAAGGCAATACGCCGAACGATTGCTTCTGCGCACAAAAATAAGGACGACCACGTCTACTTATTTTTCTTTTTAAATATGATTGCGGCTGGCGTTTTACCAGTTATTGCAACATTCATCCCGCGGACAATAATTGATGATTTAACAAACGGATTGGAAATAGGCCTTTTGCTCCGCCATGTGGGCGTTCTTGTGGGGATTAGTTTGATTTTAGGAGTTGTGGCTGCGGTTGCAAATTTATTTGTAAATGGTGAGTTTATCGATATTCGGATGCAAGAATTTGATCGCGTATCCGTAAAATATGAACACATTGATTATTGGCATTTAGAGGACCCGTCTTTTCGGGATCGACTTGAAGTGGGAACGATGGCCCTTCAGTCCAATAACATTGGATTTGAATCAATTTTTCATCGTTTTATGCGGATTTTCCCTTTTGTTCTTTCCATTGTTTTGTATTCAGTGCTGATTGGTCTTTTCAAACCAATTATATTTGTGGCTTGCGTAATCGGTGCATTTATCACTTTTTTTATTAACAAAGCGATTGCGAACTACGCATTAAAAAAACGGGATGAACTCTCGAATAAACGGCGACATAAGCAATATTTTTATCAGACGGCAAGTGATTTTTCCTTTGGTAAAGATATTCGGGTTTATGATCTTAATCAAAAGATAAGTAGTGACTATAAGCAGGCAATTTACTCTTATATATCGGTAGTTAAGAATATTTCCAATCGGCGTTTTTCATTAGGCTTACTAGAATTGATAATGCTTGTAATACAAGATGGACTGGCCTATTTCTTTATTATTCAGGGTTACTATCAAAATAGCATAACCTTAGGCGATGTCTCTTTGTATGTCGGACTTGTGATTGCTTTATCCACAACGCTTCGGCTTTTGTCCAGTGAGTTGGCAGAACTAGTCAAGGATGCAGGTTATACGGCCGATTATTATCACTTCATTGATGACGAAACGCTCTATGGTAAGCGGGGAAATCGAGAGGCGATCGTGGCTGATCATCCTTTTGCCATAGAATTTAGCCATCTAACATTCAACTATCCACGCAGTGAAATGAATATTTTCAGTGATTTCTCCTTAAAAATAAAAGCCGGAGAAAAGGTTGCAATCGTAGGGATTAATGGTGCTGGCAAGTCAACATTAATTAAACTTTTAACTGGGCTATTTACACCGAGTAAAGGCAAAATATTTATCGATGGAATTGATAGTGAAGAGTTTAAGGAGGATGAATATCAAAAAATGTTTGCTCCTGTCTATCAGGAAGTAAATATCTATGCGGGAACAGTGATTGAGAATATTACCGGTCCTAATCCAAGTGAAAAGAATCGAGCTTGGGCAATAGAGTGTCTTAAACGAGTTGGGCTCGAAAAGAAAATTGAATCGCTTCCTCTAAAATATGACACCCCGCTTTTGAAAATTGTCGATGATGGAGGCGTAGAATTGAGCGGAGGCCAATCGCAAAAACTGGCGATAGCTCGAGGTCTGTATAAAGATGCGAATATAGTTATATTGGATGAACCTACGAGTGCTTTAGATGCGCTCGCGGAGGCATCTATTTACCAATCATTTGATGATTTGGTTAAAAATAAAACGGCCATTTATATTTCTCATCGTTTATCTAGCACTAAATTTTGTGATCGGATCATTCTTCTTGGTCCTGAAGGGATTATTGAAGACGGAAGTCATGATCAACTGATGGCCAAAAAAGGTGAGTACTATCAAATGTTTAAGACACAAGGCAAGTACTATCAAATGAAGCAAAAGGAGGAACTCGCTCATGAATGAAGTAAGAGTAAAACATAGTTTATTGAAGTTTCTTCATTTTGCTTATAAAGCCTATCCACCTTACTTTTTTCTTGCCTTTCTAACCGCTCTATTTAATGCTGGATTAACGGTGTTTAATGCCTATTCACTATCGTTATTAATTCATTATTTAGAGACGGCTACCTACGATTATTCAATTATTGTGGGCGGGGTGATCGTCGCTATTAATTTTGTATTCTATTTTCTAAATAAACTGTTTGCCCGTTTAAATGAAGTCGAAGAGGCAAAAATGCTTGAAGCTGTCGATCAAAAAATTGCCATTAAATTGATGGAACTGCCATTTAACTATTTGGAGGATCCCTATTACCTTGATTTAAAAGAGAGAGCGCTCTTCGCGGTACATAATCAAGGAGCAATTGTCTTTTTCCTAAGAAGTAGTGTGAGTATGTTGCAATACATTATTACAATTGCTAGCTTACTGGGAGTAATGTTCACTTTTGATATTTGGCTTTTTGTGATTGTCTTTGTTGCCTTAATAAGCAACGTTATTATTTTTACTCTTTCTATGAAATCACAAATGAAATTTTACCAAGATCTAATTCCAATAAACCGCCGCTATGGCTACTTTATTGATACGATTATGGATGAAAAAAAAGGGAAAGATTATCGGATGTACCCGGTGGGAGATCTCATGGCTCAGCGCCTGAAGAACTATTCACGTACTTCGGTTGATTACTTCATTCATTTTATGCGTAAAATGAGTGGGTATAGCGGACTTTCGGCAATGGTAAAGTATCTAGAAATGGCTTTAGTATATGGATTTGTCGCTTATCGGACCCTAAGTCTTGGACTTTCAATCAGCCTATTTTCCTTATATATTTCAACGGCTTTAACTTTCTCGGCGACAATGGAGCAAGTGGTAGAGACAAGTATGAGTTTTGCCCAAAATGCCGCCTATATTAAACCATTAGTCAGTCTAATGGAAATTAAGGCCGAGCAAGATATCGGAGCCAAGGAAGAATTTGTCGGATCCATCAACGAGATAGAGTTTAGAAATGTTTCTTTTGCCTATCCCCATACGGATATATTGGTTCTTGATCAAGTTTCGTTTAAGATTAATCACGGGGAAAAAATATCGCTTGTTGGCTTGAATGGCGCAGGAAAAACGACACTTATCAAACTTCTTTGTCGCCTATATAAACCGAATGAAGGAGAAATAATTGTTAATGGCAAGAATATTAACGATTACGACCTAGCTAGCTATATCAAAGCCATCAGTGCCGTGTTTCAGGACTTTAAACTTTTTGCTTGGACGATTGCGGAGAATATCAGTAACGATAATCAACATCAAGAAGAGGCTTACAAAACGGCAAATAAAGTTGGATTAAAAAACAAAATTGACGCATTACCTGAAGGTATCAACACTCTTTACTCAAAAATTTATGACGAAAAAGGAGTGGATTTATCAGGGGGAGAATCACAAAAAGTGGCGATTGCACGTGCCTTATATAAAGACGCGTCATTAGTTATACTGGATGAGCCTACAAGTGCTTTAGACCCGTTAGCCGAAGCAGATATATATGCAAACTTTAATTCTTTGGTTGAGGATAAAACCGCCATATATATCTCCCATCGGATGTCATCATCGGTTTTCTGTGATAAGGTATTAGTTATTGATAAAGGCAAGGTAAGTGACTTTGATACGCACGAGCATCTAATGGAAAAACGCGATTCGCTTTACTACAAACTCTTTGCTACCCAAGCCAAAAATTATCAACTTCAATAGTGTGATAACCCTTTCTTGAAAGTTGATAAAAAAACTTATTGCACTTTTTAAAATTATTTCTATAATTATGGCTATCAGCAATGAAGAGAGATAGTAATTTCTTTGACTTCTAAAAGCGATTCGCCGATGGTGGAAGGGCGAAATGGAAGTGAGAAACGAACGCATCTATGAGCTATGATTCGGAACGGAGTATGAATCATCGGGACCGCCCGTTATTAGCGGACAAGTAGCGATACTTGCTAAGGCCTTAACTATGAAGTTGAGGCGAACTAAGGTGGCACCACGTTAATTACGTCCTTAGGCAATTTTCTTGCCTAAGGACTTTTTATTTTCTTAGGTAAGATATTCATTTCATCGTTTCAAAATAGGAGGAAAAAAGAAATGAAATCACAAAAAGGCCTTACGCTGATGCTTTCAGTATTGGCGGTTACGAGTCTTTCAGGTTGCGGAAATGTGTCTGGTCATGGCGGAGATTTAGAGGCGATTGTTAAGACCAAAACATTAGTCGTGGGCACTAATGCTGAGTATGCTCCATTTGAGTATTTAAAGGGAGCTTCAACGGAAGTCTATGGGTACGATATGGATGTAGTAAGTCTTATTAAAGAAGAAATTGAAAGTCAATATGACATCGACCTAAAGGTTGTAGTTAAAGATATGGCTTTCGATGGACTTATTGGTTCAATGAATGCTAATCAAATTGATTTTATCGCTGCGGCGTTTTCAAAAAATGACGAGCGGGCAAAATCCGTTTTGTTCTCAGATATCTATTATCAAGCCGAGACGGTATTGGTTGTTAAAGAAGGAAATAATTCTATTACCGATTATGCATCGCTGGCGGGACTGGCAATTGGTGCTCAACTGGGAACGGTTCAAGTTGATTTTGCCTCCGAAGCGGTAACAAGTAGTGGAAGCGTTAAGCCATTAGGTTCAATTGCTACTTTATTGAGTGATCTATCGGTGGGCAATATTGATGCTTTAATGGTGGAAAAACCAGTCGCTCAAAATATTATTGCCAAGAGCAGTGGTTACAAAATAATTGACAATATCGCTTTTCCCGATGATGACGGCTATGCTTTTGCTAGTAACTATAACATCGGTGAAGATCTAATTAATTTAATAAATGGGGTTATCACGGTTAATAAAGAAAATGGAGTTCTCGATGGATTATTTGTCGATGCTCTCAATGAATCGTTAGGGAATTAATTTCATGGATTTAGCCTTAACTAGTCTAAATTTTTATCCGGTGCTAGAGTTCTTCCCCAACTTCTTGCGCGGGGTAGCTACGACCATTGTTTTCTCCATTACAACCATTTTAATCGGGGCGGTGTTTGGATTTGGCATGGCCCTTTTGCGGATGAGTCGGAATAAGGTCCTTTCGGGCATTGCTAATTTTTATATTTCCTTTGTTCGGGGAACTCCGCTTTTGATTCAACTATATATTTTCGCCTATGGGATACCGACTCTTTTTCCTAGTTTAAACATTGGCATTTATACATCGGGTGTAATTGCTTTAGGACTTAACTCAACCGCCTATGTGGCGGAGATTTATCGATCGGGAATTCAGGCGGTTGATCCTGGTCAAATGGAAGCTGCTCGATCAATGGGTTTTTCCCGTAGTTTTGCTATGCGTAAAATTGTTTTTCCACAGGCATTTAAGAACATTATTCCGGCAATCGGTAACGAATTTGTCACAGTGGTTAAAGAATCTTCGGTGGTATCCATTCTTGGAATATATGATATCACCCGTGTTAGCGACCTAGTTAAGGCTTCTACACTAAAAGTTTTTGAGTCGCTGATTATCGCTGCCTTATTATATTTTATGATTACAACCATTCTTACCTACTTCGTTAACAAGATAGAAAAGAGGCTTAACGTATATGCCTTACGATAATTTATTCTCGGTTGATAATTTGCATAAGGATTTTGGACAACTTCAAGTTTTAAAAGGTATCAATTATGAGTTTAAACAAGGAAAAGTTTATGCCATAATCGGTCCTTCAGGAAGTGGCAAGTCAACTTTTTTAAGATGCCTTAATCTTTTAGAAACTCCAACCGCGGGAACAATTACTTACATGGGGCAGTCGTTATTCTCTACTAACGAAAAAGGAAGACCAGCAGTTCTTATCAGTGAAAAACAGTTGGACGAAGCCCGTCAGTCTATCGGCATGGTTTTTCAAAATTTTAACTTATTTAATAATAAGACCATAATAGATAATGTTGCTATGGCACCGATGCATCTTGAGCATAAAAGTGAGAAAGAAGCAGATGATTTAGCCTTGGCTCTTTTAAAACGGGTTGGAGTCGCTGACAAGGCTAACGAGTATCCAATTAAACTATCAGGTGGCCAAAAGCAACGGGTGGCAATAGCGCGGGCTTTGGCCCTTGATCAAAAGGTTATTCTCTTTGATGAGCCTACGAGTGCGCTTGATCCAGAGATGGTTAAAGAGGTATTGGAAGTCATCAAAAGCCTAGTAGAAACCGGAATTACGATGATTATTGTTACTCATGAAATGAAGTTTGCCCGCGAAGTGAGCGATGAAGTGATTTTTATGGATGATGGAATGATTGTTGAATCTAATACTCCGGATGAACTATTTGATCACCCGTGCAATGAACGCACAATTCGGTTTTTGAAAGCGATGTTGTAATTGTTATTTTTAGAAGCCGCTTACCAAGCGGCTTTTTATTTTAATACATAGGGAAAATTATAAGAAAAATCTATAGCTGACCAGTAAATCAGGATAATAATACTTCTTGTTTTTTACTCGATTATTGCGAGAATATATTTGAGGGTCAAAATATGCTTAACGAAAAAGAACAATCTTTAGTAACAGAAATTAATAATTATTTATTGCGCGAGGTCCCAAATCACGCCAGTGGGCATGATTTAGAGCACGCTAATCGAGTGCTAGGTAGTGCTTTGCATTTGGCAAGTTTTTATCCCAAAGCCCAAATTAAGATTATAATTGCCAGTTCACTTCTTCACGATGTTGAAGATCGAAAAATAATTTCTTCTTTAAAGGAAAACCATCAAACAGTAATAGACTTTATTTCTTCCCTGGCCGTTTTCACCCAAACGGATTGCAAATTAATTGAAGCTATTATAGCTAATTTATCCTATACAGCCTATAAGCAAGGGGCCAAAGAAGAAACCATCGAAGGTCAAATCGTTCAGGATGCGGATCGGTTAGAGGCCATAGGTGCCATCGGCATTGCGCGAGCTTTTAGTTATGGTGCCTTGCAAAATCGCCCGCTATTTATCAATCGCGGAAGTGAAGAGGCGACCCTAAAACACTTTACGGATAAACTTTTTAAATTATTGCCTTTATTCAATACCGAAGAAGGAAAAAAAGAGGCGCAACGGCGCCATTTACTTTTGCAAGAGTTTTATAATGAAGCCCTTTTAGAAAACGAATTTTCACTAGTAGATAACAAGTAGTTGTAAATAAAAATCGCTTATGGTGTATTCTTTTGGCCCATATTCGTTAATGACCTATAATAAAAAAGTAGGTATCAAACAATATGGGAATGATGTTTGTTTCGCTTAATTTTAAGACGCTAAAAGAAGAGTTTGATAATCTTAAACTTAAAAATGTCGATAGCAATGTTTTGCGTCGCCAAAAAGTGAATGATTATCTTCTGCCTTTTTTTTCGTTTCCCGAGACTTTCGCTTTACCGTTTTTATTGGATGAATATGGGTGGCGGTATTTTTTAGTTAGCGAAGAAAAGAAAAAAGCCACTCTTTTTTATCGGCGCAGTCTTTTAGAAGTGGCCATTTTAGCGGAAATACTCCGAAACTTTGGCTTTTTATCAAATCAAGATAGTCTTTTACTATTAAAAAAATGTGAGCAAGACTGGAACAAAGGCACCAAGGAAAAGTTTATATTTGTTGATTCAAATGGTGGTGATTTTTTTCGGATGGAAAACTTTTCCACCTGTCAAAATCAGCGATTTCTGAGTAATCTTGATTTGATGCGTGAGTATTATCGCACGGCGGCGGTTAGTATAATTACCAACTTTGGATATGCTGAAAGCGATATTGTTTGGTTACAGATGCAAAAATTAGATACAATAAGAACGTTTATTGAAAAAGAATTTAAAGGAGAGCATTTATGAGAATAGGAATTATCGGGCCGATTGGAGCCGGAAAGTCGACTTTGAGTCGAATGATGGCGGAGTATTATGGTTGTCCATTGATGGAAGAGCCGGTAGAGAAGAATGAATATCTACCATATTTTTATGCGGATAAAGCAACATTCGCCATGCTATCGCAAAATGCCTTCTATAGTGCTCTATTTTTATCGATGTGGCGTTTAAAAGATGAAAATAATCTTGTTTGTGATTCAACAGTTTATTCAAATTTGGTTTTCACGGAACTTTTGCGTTTAGAAGGATATATGAATGCTACAGAAGTAGCACTCACCTATGCAATTGCCGATGAACATTTAAAGCGCATTCCCGACTTAGATTTACAGGTGGTCTTAGTTCGTTCTAATGAAGCTTTATTTGCCAATGTTCGCAAGCGGTCACGAGTGATTGAAAAAGGTCAGGAAGATTATCTAAATTTTCACTACAATAACTATTACAAGGTATTAAAGCGTATTTACGATAATTATCGTGTTCCGGCCAAAAAAATTCTCTGGTTAGAACTAGGGGATGTTAATGAGCCCAAGGAATTTGCTCGAGTAATTAAAGAGATTGAACGAGCTTATAACGAAAGCAAGTAAATGTCGTTTTAAAGGTAATAAATAAAAAGTCATATTCGAGCTCCAAAGTTCAAATATGACTTTTTTAATCATTTAATAGATATTACTTAAAGGTAATTATGAAGGTTGAGCCGACACTTTCTTCACTTTTTAAAGTTATTTTAGCACCATATAGCATCGCTACGTGTTTGACGATAGCAAGGCCGAGTCCAGTTCCACCTTCTTCTTTGCTTCTTCCCTTATCAACTCGATAGAAGCGCTCAAAAACACGCGCCTGATGTTCTTTAGCGATGCCAATTCCATTGTCTTGGACAATGAGAGTTCTATTTTCACCATCGGTGGCGATATAAATATGCCCATGAGGACGGTTGTATTTAACGGCATTTTCAATTAAATTATGAACCAGTTCTTGTGCGTGTTCCGCCTTCATATATACGAGTAAATTTTTAAGATCAGTGGTTACTTTTATATCACGGTCTTTAATATCTTTTTCCATTGATGACAGCAAATCGGTAATGACCCGATCAAGATCAATTGATTTGGCGTCAACAATCTCACTTTGACTTTCAATTTGCGCCAATTCCAGCATTTCGGTGATGATGGTTTTCATTCGCAAAGCCTCGCGCAATGAGCGAGAAAGTGCATCTTGCTTTTCTTCTTTTGAAGTTAGCATTCCTTCAATGAGCATCTGTTGGTATCCAATAATTGTGGTCAAAGGTGATTTAAGTTCATGGGAAGCATTGGTGAAAAATAGCTGTTTCATATTTTCTGCATTAGCCGATTCACTGATATCAAGAAGCGTTATTACCGCTCCGTCGCGAATAGGGACAATCGTTGCTTCGTTACTTTGGATCGGAGTGATTGCAGTAAGGTAAATGCGCGAATCAATGGGGAGTCGCAAAATAGATGATTGGGCATTTTTAAGCGCATTTTCTACGGCATTAGTAATTTTATAAGAGGCAAAAAGAAAACTTAAGTGGCGTCCAATTGCTTCCTCTTCTTTACAGTGAAAAACATGCGCCGCACTCTTATTTATCATTACGACTGTCGCTCCACTGTTTAAAACGATAATTCCTTGACTCATGCTGTTTAAAATTAATTCGACTTTGTCCTGTTCTGAGTGCAGAGCTAATTCTCGATTTTCAGTGGCGATATTTAAATCGGCAATGGTTAAAAGCGGATCATTATTTCCGGGCATGTTGGCCTTGTGGGCAAGATCATTTATGCCGTCAATAATTGGAGAAAGAATTTTCTTTTGTTGCTGGTTCGAAATTAAAAGCAGTAGAAATCCAAGCCCAATATCTCCAACAACAAGAACAATCCAAAGGGATATGACCGGAGGATAAAAGCAGGGAACTATATCTTTGATATATAGATATTGATTATTGCTACGAAAAGATATTTCTAAAGAACGATTAAAATTAATAATTGTTTCCTTAGTAGTCCCTAAACGCGCGAAATATACTTCTGTTCCGGAAAAAGCAGTTGTAATATTACCATCAATAATGGAAAAATTGACATCTAAAAGAGCGATTTGATATTTATCACCATAAATATTCAACAGATCACTGAAAGCCATGACATCGGTCATTTGGTAGATTTCTTGGGCGGTTTCTTTGAATTTACTCTTTTCGTTATTATTGATTAAAGCATTAGTAAAGATGCTCGCCAAAGACGCGATTAAAAGGCCGATAAAAGTAAAGAGGAAAAAACTTTTTCTATCAACCTCACGATTTTTCATATTACTATTTTATATCCAACTCCAAAGACGGTGGTAATAAGTTTGCCTTCGCGATCGGATAGTTTCTTTCTTAATGATTGCACATGCATATCGATAGTGCGCGTTTCTAAAGCGGCATCGGATTTCCAAATATCCTTCAATATTTCTTTTCGCGAAACGACTTTTCCTTTGGCTTCGACTAGCAGCAAAAGAATATCAAATTCCTTGTTAGTCAAAACCACCTCTTGATTATTAAGTTTTACTAAGCGGTGGTCGATGTTGATACTCAATGGGCCATAATCAATAGCGCTTACTTGATGCAATCGCCGAAATCGAGCATTGACGCGACTTACTAATTCCATGATATCGAATGGTTTTGAAATATAGTCGTCAGCTCCCAAATCGAGACCTTCAATCTTGTCGCTCAATAAGTTTTTAGCGGTGACCATAATAATCGATATATCGTCGTAGTGACTATTGGAACGGATTTTTTTAAGGACATCAATCCCGCTGATGCCCGGAAGCATAATATCTAGTAGCATCAGTTGAGGCACTTGTTTTTCTAGTGCTTGGAGCAAATCTTCGCCCGTTTCAAAGTGTTCGACTTGATAGTTTTGTTTTCTTAAAACAATTTCTAGCAAATGCGCTATATCTTGATCATCTTCCAAAATGTAAATTAAATTTTCCATCAGTAGCTCCTTTAAAATATTTGGGTGTCTTTATAGTATCCACTCTTGATGTAATTTGCCCATTCGGCGATGTTGACTGAGTGATCGGCAATGCGCTCTAAATACTTAAGAATAAAAGTAGAATTAATTGCAAAAGCAGGCTCTAATTCTTGATTTTGGAGTTTAGTAATTATTTCCTTTTGGGCATCTTCATATAATTTATCAACTTCATCATCTCGGGCAATTACTTCCCGAGCTAAGTCGCTATCTTCCTTTATAAAACTGCTTACAGAATCATCAACCATGGCAATGGCAATTTCAGCAATATGATTTATTAACTCCATTCTACCATGACCTAACCCCCTTAACTTTTGATTATACTCCATAATATCTTCCGCATGGTCACCAATCCGCTCCAAATCACTCGACATTTTTAAAATGCCGGTAACGATTTTCAAATCGCTAGCATATAGTTTTTCACGGACCATAATGTCAAGACACTTTTCTTCAATCAAGCGCTCATAATGGTCGACCAAGTCATCATTGACAACATATTTCTCATCATCGTCTTCGGGGTGGGTAAAAATGTCGATGGCGCGATGAATGTTGCTTTCAACAAGCGAAGCCATCTGGTACAGTAACTGATTCAACTCTTTTAATTCTTCATCGATGCGCATATTATGCCTCCTAATTATCATCCAAATCGTCCAGTTATATAGGCTTCCGTTTTTGGGTTTTTCGGGCTCTTAAATAAAACTTCGGTCCGATCATATTCGATGACTTCACCCAAAAGGAAAAAAGCTGTATAGTCGCTAATACGAGAAGCTTGCCCCATGTTATGCGTGACAATTACAATCGTATATTCTTTTTTTAACTCACCAATAAGATCTTCAATTTTTTGAGTGGCAATTGGATCAAGAGCACTAGTCGGTTCATCCATAAGAATAACCTCGGGTTCCATAGCAATTGCTCGGGCAATGCAAAGACGTTGCTTTTGTCCGCCGGACAAAGAAAGGGCACTTTCATTTAAACGTTCCTTAACCTCGTCATATAAAGCGGCTTTCTTTAATGCTTCGGCAACAATTTTATTCAGCTCAAGGCGATTTTTTATCCCTTGGCACCGAGGTCCATAGGCCACATTATCAAAAATTGACATTGGAAAAGGATTGGGAACTTGAAAAACCATTCCAACCTTGGTTCGTAAACTCATCGGTAAAAGATTGTTTATTTCCATTCCATTATAAGTGATACTTCCTTCAACTTTCGAATCGGCAATAAGATCATTCATTCGATTGAGACAGCGTAGAAAAGTGGATTTTCCACAACCACTAGGGCCGATAAAGGCTACAACCTGATGCCGATAGATGTCCATATCAGCACTCTTAATTACATTTTTACTCCCATAAGAAACACTTAAGTTTCTGATTTGAAAAATGATATCGGATGAAACACTAATGCTCATTTAACTTTCTCCCTAGATATGAATTTTTTAGAAACGAGTTTTATCGTAATAGAAAGAATTAATACTACTACCAAAATGATGATAGAGATAGCGCTGGCTACTTCGACATTTGGAGTTTCGCCTTTTAATACAGTCCAAATATGAACGGCGAGGGTGGCGGAGCGTTCGTTTAGGGCAATGTTGTCCTTAATTGATGCACCAATGGCATATATCAAAGCCGCACTTTCACCGATAATTCTTCCGATGGAAAGTAAGGTGGCGGTTAGAATTCCGGGGATGGCATTTGGAATTACAACTTTAAAGATAGTTTGCGTTTTCGATGCCCCTAAAGCGAGCGAGCCCAAACGATAATCATCCGGAATTGTTTTTAAACTTTCCTCGGTTGATTTAATGATAACCGGAAGCAAAATGATTGTCATCGTCAAGGCTCCGCTCATAATGGAGCCACCATCAGAGTTGATAATTTTATTCATTAAAGGAATAAAAATAATCGCCCCAGCTAGTCCAAAAATAATTGAAGGAATCCCTGAACTCATCTCAATCATCGTACTCATAATGTGGTTGGCCCGACTTTTGGGAGCATATTCATATAAGTAAATTGCTGCCGCAATACCTAACGGAAGAGCAAAAAGCAAACTAAATACAATTAAATAAAAAGTTGATATCAGCGAACCACGAATTCCTTCGCCGGGCACCTTATAAACGAGATCAGTAATGGAAATTCCTATGTCTAAACTTAAAGCCATTGTTTCGGCTCCATCCTTGCCTAAGACAATTAAGAGATTACCATCAATGTCTTCCATCATTAATTTGGTTATATATTCACCAGTCGATAGATGAACATATTCGCTGGAATTCATTTCATTTAAGTTATTTAAAGGTGAATCTTCATCAACGTATTCAATATAAACAACACTTTCTTTGCTCCGCGTTTTTCCGTCCTTTAAGGCCACACCCCATTTTGAGGAAAAATACGTTCCTTCAATTTGCGGATTAACATAATCTTTGAAGTTGGGAGGATCAACCAAATAGGCATTGGTGACCTGCTCCGCATAGTTTCCGGTTATAAAGTCCCAAGACAATGTGGAAGTGCCTCGAGCAAGGACGAAAGCAATAATTGAAACTAAAATAATTAGACCAAAAGAAGCAAAAATATAAGTTATAGTGTTCAAAAGCCCATCTTTACGCTTTCTTTTTTTAAAATTCTGCTCAATCATAGGATATTATCTCCTAATTTTTTCTTTAAATAATTAAGTAGTAAGTTACTAAATAGAATTAAGGCAATCAGAATTATTCCTACCGAAAAGCGAATATCATAGTCGACACCGACGGTTTCATTAAACCCTAGTAACATGGTCGAAGTCAGTGTTCGCGAACGATCAAATAAACCGAAGGTAGGACCACTACCCGCATTGCCAATCACCATGGAAACGGCGGTGGCCTCCCCAAGGGCTCGGCCCGTTCCTAAGACAATTCCCGCGAAGATACCAGAGCGCGCGGCTTTAAGCACAACTTTAAAGTTAGTTTGCGTCAGCGAGGCGCCCAAAGCTAATGAGCCGGCAATTAAAGTCGGGTTAACGGATTTGATTGCTGTAATAGCAAACATAGTAATCGTCGGCATAATCATCATTGATAGCACAATAACAGTTGTTAAAATTGACAATCCGCCGGCCGTTTGTTGACCAAATGCCATTGCAAAGTCGCGCACGATTGGAGCGATAAATCCCATGCCAAATAGTCCAAATATAACAGAAGGAATACTCGCTAAAAGTTCAACAACATAGTTGACGATGCTCCCTAATTTGGGATGAGCAATTCGAGCGATAAAAAGAGCGGTTAAAACACTGATAGGAACGGCAATAATAAGAGCCAGCAATACGATATACAGCGTATCAATAACAGCAAATCCAACACCATAACTGATGGGAGGCTCAAACCAAGTCAAACCAAAAATAAAATTAAATAAGGAGACATGATAATTATTTCCTTCAATGGTATAGGTGGTCAAAAATGGAGTTATGCCCTTATAAAAAATAAAGATAACAATCACCACAATTATTGAAGACGATAAGAGCGCAAAGATGAGAAAAAGCCAGCGAGATATTTTATCTCCCCAGGCTTTTCGTTTCATATTTCGGCTCAAAAGCGTTTGATCAGAGGCTTGATTCATTAATTAGACCTTATGAATTAAGCAACCAATTGGTTCCACGTAGTGTAGGTTCCGTCGTATATTTTGTGAACCGTCAAGGCATCAATATCAGTGATTAATCCATTGGCTTTATTGACGACATTAACGATAGCATCAGTACAAACTTTACCGGTCGTTCCTTCACTCGCCGGTTCATTTTCTTCAAATTCCCGTGAAGCAAAGCCGATGTCTAAGTAATTAGCTCCATCCTTTTCGCTACCTTGAGTCCGTTTATAGGCATCTCCACTGCCCGTATGGTTATGTTCGGCAACAAAGTTACCGGCTTTTTTGGAGAATTCAGCAGTCAAAGCTTTGGCAACTTTTTCGGCGGAAGTTGACCCACCAACATGGATGGTGATTCCACTATTATCTTTGCCAATAACTGGAAAACTGCTTTTTATATCATCCCATTTAGGATCGGTTGATTTAATGTCGACAATACCATCTTGTGATTTTATTGTGGCCTTGCCTTCTTGGGTGTTCATATAGGCGACAAGAGCGGAAACTAATTCAGCCTTATCTTCACTATCAAAATTAGCGCGAACGATGTAATTGAAATTACGGCTTAAGTTGTAGGTTCCATTGATTACATTTGCTTCACTGGGGACAACTCCAGCATATTTTAATCCCACCAAATCAGAATCGGCCAAAGAAGATAGGGAGATATATCCATACCCATACTTATCGTTAACGATTGAACTAATCATCGAACCATTTCCATCGACTTCCACATAATCGTTAACAAGAACAGTGTTATCTTTAATGGCTTCTTTAAAACTAATTTTGGTGAAGAAGCCATCGCGAGTTCCGCTGGTAACATCCCGAGTATAAACCGTAATTTTAGCTGATTGATCAAATCCTTGATTACAACTGGCTAGGGTAATCGCTCCTAGACAGAGGGGGATAAATCCCAAAAGTTTTGTTTTCTTCATTTTTTCCTCTTTCATTTTTCTTTTTTCTTTGTTTTACGAGTCGATTATAAAAGAAAATGAAGTGAGGAATAAACCAAGGGCCGGTAAATAAATGTAAAGAAAAGGTAAAAGCGAAAACCATTACTCATTTCATTAGCAAGTTATATCAATTTCCACTAATATTAATACGGGAGAGGAAATTATGACAAATAAGGAAGTCGTGCGTAGTTTTTATGAGGCAGCTTACAATCAAAAAGACTATAAACTGGCTCTTGGATTTTTGACGCCTACTTACTTTAATCATTCACCAGCGATTGCTTCCTCGAGCGAAGATGCAATTGACACGATAAAACAAGTTCACCTTGCTTTTAGTAATCTTCGTGTTGAAGTCTTGGAATTGATTGAAGAAGATGATTTAATCGCTGGTCAATTTCTTTTCACCGGGATCCAAAAGAAAGAGTACTTGGGAGTTCCAGCCACTAATGCGGAAATCAGTTGGGAAGCAGTGGAAATTTTTCGCATAAATGCCGGAGGCAAAATAATTGAATCGTGGGGATATTGGCCTGATAGTCAAATTCAAAAAAGCCTCCTAGTCAACGTCAAGCACCAGAGAGGTTAGATATGGATTTTACTTTTTTATCGTATATAGCGGCTTTTTTAACTACTAGTTCAACATTGCCTCAGATTTTTAAAATTTTAAAAACCAAAGGAACGGGAGATTTATCCATGAACACCTATATTGCCATGGTCGTCGGCATCGGTTGTTGGGCGGCCTATGGCTTTTATAAAATGGATTTTGCTCTTATTATAGCTAATGTTATTACTTTTGTTTTTAATGCCATTATTTTAGGCTTTATTATCCGAGATCGAATTAAAAGAAAACAGGAGGCTAAAGTTTTACAATGAAAGCAATTAAGCCACAGGATATTTTATTTAAACCAATTAAGGCTATCGGCCGGGACTATTTTCTAATTAATACGGACGTAGGTGAACAAAATAACACCATGACCGCAGCCTGGGGGCAAATCGGTCTTTTGTGGAATAAACCGATTTTTACAACTTATGTTCGTCCCTCCCGTTATACAAAAAAACTTCTCGATCAAAGCGAGTATTTTGTTATTTCTTTTCTTCCATCTGGGCATCCAGCATATGAATATTTAGGAACTATCAGTGGACATGAGGAAAGAAATAAAGTTGAGAAATCACAACTTAAAGTTGTACCTTTAGAGCATGGTTTTACTTTTGAAGAGGCTTATCTTACACTTGTCTGTAAAAAAATATATGTTTCAGCAGTGAAGAAAGAAAACTTCTTGGAAAGTAAAATTCCTTCAACCAATTACCCGAAAGATGATTTTTCTCTTCAATATATCGGCGAGATTGTTCTTGCATATAGTAATGAAGAAAATTAGTTGTTTGTTATTAAGGTGTGAAAACTTAAACCGCTTGAAAGGCGGTTTTTCTTTATTGCTTTTAAAAAATGCTTTTCATTCTATAAACTTTGATAAAGCAAGCGCTTTATTTTTGTTTACTGATTGATAATTATGTTTAATAAAGTAGAATATATAAGGTTAGCAAACCCTAACTCATATTTTTAAGCAGAAACCGGAGACCATTATGCAAAAAAAGATGGCAGAACTAAAGATTGGCGAAATCGGAAAAGTTGTTGAAATGCAAGCTAAAGGCCGCATTCGTCAGCGTTTGTTTGATATGGGAATTACTCCAGGGACTGAAGTGTTGATGGTAAGGCGGGCGCCACTTGGTGATCCCTTTGAAATAAAACTTCGGGGCTATCAACTTTCACTTCGAAAAGTCGAAGGTGATGAAGTGGTAGTGGAGGTTAAGGATGCTTAGATTTGCATTAGCCGGTAATCCTAATTCGGGTAAAACAACACTTTTTAATTCATTGACGGGCTCTACTGCGCAGGTTGGAAATTGGCCTGGGGTTACAGTTGACAAGAAAGTTGGGACATATAAAACCAGTAAGGAAACAGTTCAAGTGGTGGACTTGCCTGGTATATATTCACTTTCGCCCTATACTCCTGAAGAAGTTGTTTCGCGGAATTTTTTAATTGATGAGAAACCCGATTGTGTCATCAATATCATTGATGCCACTAATTTGGAACGGAATCTTTACCTTACGACGCAGCTTTTGGAAATTGATGTTCCAGTTATCATAGCTCTTAATATGATGGATGCTGCCCTCGAGTTAGGGGAAAAAATTGATATTGACGCGATGATGAAAATTTTTCAAGTTCCAGTGGTACCCATCAGTGCCTTAAAAAATGAAGGGCTTGATACTTTAATGCAAAAGGCCCTTATCGTTGCTCGTCATTCTCGGCATGGCTGGTCAGTGATTGAGCATAGTTCATTAAAACAAGTTTTTGATCAGGTTCACCCTTTAGTTGAAAGCTTACCCTCCATCGGTTCACACACTTTTCATATTGTTAAGTTCATCGAGGGTGATGAGATGGAAAAAGCCATGCATCCTCATATCTATCAACAAGTTCAAGAGATTGAATCTGCGCTTCCTCTTGACAATTTTAAAGGCGATTTTGGTGGCAAAGTGGCGGATGCGCGATATAACTTTATCACTGAACATTTTGCGGAAATTGTCCGTAGTAATTATAATCCTCATGCTTTGACTAAAAGCGATAAAATCGATCGAATATTGACTAACAAATGGTTGGGAATTCCAATTTTTTTCCTGACCATGCTTTTGGTTTTTCATATTGTATTTAGTCATGATTTTCTTTTTCTAAGTGTTTTTATTCCCCAAAATAGTTTTGATATTCCAATTATCGGAACGGACGCAATTAATTCGCCCGGAGTTATATTATCCGAAGCGGTGACCTATATATGCGACTTAATTGGTCTTGGACTAAGCTCAATATTAAAGACCGCACCAACATGGTTAAATGGACTCATTGTAAATGGACTATGGGCTGGGTTATCGACGGTGCTTGGCTTTATTCCACTTATTATTGCCCTATTCTTTTTTATTACTTTACTTGAAGACAGTGGTTATATGGCTCGGGCGGCATTTATTATGGATCGGGCATTTCGGCGAATGGGGCTCAGTGGTCGTTCTTTTGTTCCGCTTCTAATGTCATTTGGTTGTGCTGTTCCGGGAATTATGGCCACTAGGACGCTTGAAAGTGAAAAAGAAAGACGCTTAACCATTATGCTTACTCCCTTTTTTAGCTGTAGTGCAAAACTACAAATCTGGGCGGCTTTGGAGCCTTTTTATATCAGGGAAAGCATGCCGGACTTGTTGTTTTTTCTATTTATATTTTAGGAATTTTGGTTTCTATTATTGCCGCTTTACTTCTTTCCAAACTGTCACGGAACCGCAACTCGAGTTCACCTTTTATTATGGAACTGCCAGCCTATCATGTTCCGCAAGCGAAGAATGTTGGCCTTCACCTTTGGGAAAAGTTAAAGGATTACTTGCATCGAGCGGCAACAATTATCGCTGGCTCAATCGTGGTAATTTGGTTTTTATCCAGTTTTTCTTTTTCCTTCCAAATGGTCGATAACATTGACTATTCAATGCTTGGACAAATTGCCAAAGTAATAAACTATATTTTTTATCCTCTTGGGTGGGCTCAAGGAAGCTATGGATGGATGTATACAGTGGCATCTTTTACGGGCTTGGTTGCCAAAGAAATGGTACCGGCCACACTTGGAACATTTGCTGGAATTTCAGAGGAAGCTCTTATTGGTTCTTTATCGCTACCAGCAGCTTTTTCCTTCATGGCGTTTAATCTTCTGACAGTTCCTTGCATGGCTTCAGTTAGCGCCGCGCGTAGTGAATTGCGCAGTCGCCGAAAATTTATTGAGACCATATTATTTTGGATTGCTACCAGTTACATTGTGTCGATGATAGTCTACTGGGTGGGGACGATCACAATCCTTCTACCGGTGCTGTTGATTGTTCTCGTTCTTTTCTTCATTTGGATATTTTTGCCTTCTAAAAAGGATAAAAGACTGGTTAATCAATAATTATTTTTATTATCATTTGCTAAAATATAACTATGAATAAAAATATCTCCATTATTTTTCTTCCTAGTAATCTAGACAGTAAACGCCTTCAAGCGGATGAACTTTTAGCGGCTTCTTTTGAAGTGGAAACCAAAAATTTTTGCCCTCATGTTACCTTGCTTACTTTTTCTGGAATTAAGACGACGGAAATTAGAAAAGAAATAGAAAGTTTTCTTATTTCTATTCATTCCTTTTCTCTTCTTTTTGATCGAATAACGATTGCTAATAACTGGCTTCGCCTAGAGAGCAATATGAATGAAGAAATGAAGAGAACTTTTATGCAACTCATTTCTTATACACATTCAGCAAAATCTTTGCCCATTTATCTTCATATGACAATGTTTAATCTTCAAAACTTGTCGACGGAAGAGCAAGAAAAACTTCAATATAGTATTGCACTTCCCAGACGAATTCATTTTGACCGAGTGGCAATTAGTTCAATATCTACCGGTGGATATCGACTTTTAAAAATCTATCGATTAAAGTAAAAAAGTAGCGAGTTAATATCTAAATCGACAGCTGCATTATAAGCAGCTTTTTTTATGGAGGCTTTTTGCTGATAATCACTGGAGTAAGGTTGTCGGCATAGGCGATAAAGACTATAATTAAATACAAGGTTATCTTTGTAAAAGATAAAAGGAGAGTGCCGATGATTCCAAAAGACATTATCTCAAAACGCGACTATAAAACTGTATATGCTCTTGATGGGCAAGTTGTGAAAAAATTCAAACCAGGGTTTGACTTGGCTCGAATTTTCAATGAAGCACTAAATCAAAGTTACATGGAAAAAACATCGATCAATGTTCCTAAAATTTTGAAGGTTGAACCCGATGAAACGGGAGCTTGGGCAATCTATTCAGAACAAATTGAAGGAAAGACAATCGGGGAATTGATCAAATTGCATCCCGAAAATACAGATGCTTATCTAGAAGTATTTGTTGATCTTCAGGTGGAAATGCAAAAAATTGAAGTCCCTTATTTAAAACCCTTTCAGGCAATATTTCATAGTTCGTTAGTTACAAGTAATGAATTCTTGCCAACGATTCGCTTTGGTCTTCTTCAGGAATACTTGCAATTTCCTAAAAATCACAAAATTATTCATTTTGATTTTTCTTTTTCTAATATTGTAATTGATAATAACAATAAACCTTGGATTATTGATTGGTCGCACGCCGTTAGCGGGACAGGTGCAGTCGACGCGATTAACACTTTTATTTGGCTCAACACGCATGGGTATCAAGATTTAAGCGATAAATATTTAGAATTATATGCTAGTAAAAGTGGTACGGCAAAAGAAGAATTACTGCTTTGGAAGCCGGTTGTTGCAGCGGTTATCTATACTAGTGCTCCAGCAAAAGACAAGAAATATCTATGGAAGCTCATCAGCCAAAAAGGAGAACAGAAAAATGGATTATAATATTAAATTTGATAGCAATGTTCAATCTGTTAAGCATGCCGTTCTCCGTGAAGTGGCGAAGTTAGCTTTTTCCAATCGACTTTACGATGACTATGATAAATTACCCGAAGAGATTATGCCGGGTCCAAAACCGACAATGCGCTGCTGCAATTATAAGGAGCAAGCCATTCTCAAAGAGCGGGTTAAAATTGCCTGTGGCGGTGATTTTCGGAATCCAAACATCCTTGAAGTTATTAAATCGGCATGTGATGAATGCCCATTGGGAGGATATACGGTTACCAACGCCTGTCGTGGCTGTATCGCTCATAAGTGCCAAACCGTATGTCCTAAAAATACCATTCACATTGATCCAATAACTCATACAGCCAAGATTGATAAAACCAATTGCGTCAACTGTGGGATGTGTGCTAAAGCCTGCCCATATAGCGCTATTTTAGATATGAAACGGCCATGTGAAATGGCGTGTAAGGTAGGAGCCATATCCATTGATAAAGATGGTGCTAGTGAGATAAACGAAGAGAAGTGTATCGGTGCGGAGCCTGCGCTTATCAGTGTCCATTTGGCGCGATCATGGATAAATCCTATATGATTGATGTCATTGAAATGTTAAAAAGGGCCAAGAAGGATAAAAATTATCGGGTTGGTGTAATCGTTGCCCCAAGTATCGCAGGGACAATTTGAAAATGTCCGCTTGACTCAAGTGGTAAGTGGAATATTGGAGTTAGGATTTTCAAGTGTTATAGAGGCGGCAAAAGGCGCAGATATGGTGGCGATAGATGAGAGCGACGAGCTTCTTGAAAAAGGATTTTTAACTTCTTCCTGTTGTCCGGCTTTTGTTCGCTACATTCAAGTCCATAAGCCAAGTATTGCTGACCATGTGTCGCACAATCTTTCGCCTCAAGCGGCAATTGCGCGCTTTATCAAGCAGAAAGATCCGGAACTACATTTGGTTTTTGTGGGTCCTTGTATTGCCAAAAAGATGGAGTGCCAATTACCTGAAGTCAATAAGTATGTCGATGTGGCCTTAACTTTTGAAGAACTTTTGGCTATGTTTGCTGCCCAAGAGGTGGATTTAGCCGCTCAACCAGATGGACTCTTGTCCGGGGCAAGTTACTTTGGAAGAATATTTGCCCGGTGTGGAGGTTTATCGGAAGCGGTTGCTCAAGCGATAAAAGAAAAAGGGCGTGATGATTTCATGTTGCGTCCAGTTGCCGTTGATGGCATGGAAGCAGTTAAGGATGTTGTAGCAAAGGTTGTTTCTAAAAAAGCGGACTTTAATTTTATTGAAGGAATGGCATGTTTGGGAGGCTGCATTGGGGGACCGGCGATGATTAACCACGAAATGCGCGATAAAATGATGGTTGAAAAATTGGCCCGGACCGGACACTCGACGATCAATGGTTCGTTGAATGATATTGACTGATTGCTCTTTTTCAACGAGAATATAAAACATACATGTCTTAAGAAATACATTTTGCAAAGAAAATGGAAGGAATAAAATGATTATAACGGTTGTTAGTGACGTTTTAGGAAAAGAGAATAATGGGACGACAATCGCCGCTATGAATCTCATTCGTGCCCTAAAAAAAAGAGGTCACACAGTTAGAGTATTATGTTGCGATCAAAATCGAAAAGGTCAAGAAAATTACTATGTATGTCCGATTTTATCATTGGGGATATTTAATAACTATGTAGCTAAGAATGGCGTTCAATTAGCCAAACCCGACAAGGAAGTTGTCCGTTCAGCTCTCCAGGGAGTGGATGCGGTTCATATTATGCTTCCTTTTGGTTTGGGAAAGAGCGCATTGCGTATGGCTCGAAAAATGGGCCTGCCTATTACCGCTGGATTTCATACCCAAGCGGAAAACATCACCTCGCACCTTTTTTTAAAAAACGAAAAATTGAGCAACTTTATCGTCTATAAGGTTTTCTATAATTCTTTTTATCGGTATGTGGATGCAATCCATTATCCAACCGAATTTATTCATCAGGTTTTTGAAAAGTACTCAGGACATAAAACCAATGCCTACGTTATATCAAATGGAGTTAATCTTCGTTTTCAGAAACGTCCAGATGATTTTAAACGCCCAGCAGAATTAAATGGCAATTATGTTATATTATCTACAGGGCGATATAGCGATGAGAAATGTCAAAAAGTTCTTATTAGAGCGGTAAAGAAAAGCCGTCATGAGAAGGATATTCAGCTCGTTTTAGCAGGTGCAGGCCCATTAGAAAAAAAGTATCGTCACCTTGGACAAAATCTTACCAATAAGCCGATTATGCGGTTTTTTGATCATGAGACAATGGTTAACGTTATTTATTCAGCCGATTTATATTGCCACCCAGCCGATATTGAAATTGAGTCGATTGCCTGCCTTGAGGCTATAAGCGGAGGACTGGTTCCACTTATTAGCAACTCCCATCGGAGTGCGGCCCGTCACTTCGCCTTGACACCGGAAAACACATTTAAAGTTAATAATGTTCATGATTTAGCCAATCAAATTGATTATTGGATTGAACATCCAGAGAAAAAAGATGAAAATCGTAAGCTTTATGAACATTTTACCGATCAATTCGCCTTTGAAACCTGTATGGATAGGATGGAAGAGATGATTATTTCCACTGCTAAAAAGAAATCACATCAGTGAAAGGAGAAATTCACTATGGATAAACAGCGCATCGTCTATTACGATAATGAGCTGACTGATGACTTTGCCGGCAACAATATTAAACAAAAAAAGCTTGGGCCCCGTTTTAAATATATTCACCGAAACATTTTTTGGCGTTTTGGTTCTTGGTTTGCCTATTATTTTATTGCGTGGCCGATTTTGGGATTAATTGGCTCGATTAAATTTGGGGTTCGAGTTAAGGGAAGAAAAAATTTAAAATCATTACGAAAAACAGGTTTTTTCGTTTATGGAAATCATTCCTGCTGGGGCGATTCCTTTTTTACCTCAACGAAAATTGTTCGTCCCAAACGGGCATATATCATTGCCAATCCCGATGCTGTTTCTCTACCTTTTTTAAAAAATTTCGTTCAGATGATCGGGGCTACCCCCTTACCAGATAGTTATCAACGCACTCGTGAATTTCTTGATTGCATCGATTACCGGATGAAGAAAAAACAAGTGATAATAATTTTTCCTGAAGCGCATATTTGGCCATACTATACTGGATTAAGAAATTTTTCTTCTTCCTCGTTCTTTTATCCGGTTAAAATGAATAAACCGGTTATCGCTCTAGCGGGAACATGGCGAGCGCCTAAAAAGGCCGGCAAAAAGCCAAAAATAACTTTGCATATCAGTGCGCCATTTTATCCCGATGCTAATTTAGACCGCAAGGAAGCAGAACAAAAATTGCGCGACCAAGTTTATGCATTTTTAAAAGATAAAACATCCTCTAAGGATAACTACGAATACATTAAGTACGTAAAAAAAGATAAAGCTAGTGTGTAAACTAGCTTTTTTTGAGCGTTAGAGCCTAAAAAAAGGAATTTTTCGCTTATATTAGTTATGTGAGGTACAAGCTATGGAAAATCATTATGAGGTAATTATTGTTGGCGCCGGACCCGGTGGATTATCGGCGGCAGTATATGCGGGAAGAAGCGAAATGAAGACGCTTATTATCGAAAGAGGCGCTCAAGGTGGCCGGGTCAAAGACACTTTAGAAGTAAGTAATTACTTAGGGGCAGCCACGCTTAGTGGTCCAGAATTGGTGGAGCACTTTTATCAGCACGCACTTTCTTTTCCAAGCGTATCTTTGATTAGAACGACAGTAACTGGCGTAAAGAAAGATGGCGACATATTTACGGTTTCAACTAAAAGGCGGGGCGATTTTACTGCGGATAGTGTTATTTTAGCTCTTGGCACGGAACCACGCGTATTAGGTCTTGCTGGTGAAAAAGAGTATTTTGGCCGCGGAGTACACTACTGTGCGACCTGCGATGGAGCATTTTATAAAGATAAGGAAGTATATGTTTTAGGCGCGGGCGATCAGGCGATTGAAGAAGGAGATTTTTTAACTCGCTTTGCTAAAAAAGTTCACATTATTGTTATTCATGAAGAGGGGCATGTGGATGCCAATCAACTATCATTTAATCGCATAAAAGAGAATCCAAAGATTGATTTTATTTGGAACTCAACTTTGGATGAAGTTTTAGGAGACGGCAATAAAGTAGTCGGTCTAAAAATTAAGAACGTTAAAAGTGGAGAAATTAAAGAAGTTTCAGCGGATGCCATTTTTTCTTTTGTAGGCATGGTTCCCAATACGGGAATGGTACGAGATTTGGTCAAAGTTGATCGTAATGGTTACATCTATGTTGATGAAACAAAGGCTACCAGTCTTTCCGGTTTATATGCGATTGGAGATTGTACGGTTACTTACCTTCGTCAGATAATCGTGGCCGCTAGCGATGGGGCTATCGCAGCGACGGCGGTTGAGAGATATTTAAAAGAAGTCAGTGGCATTAAGCGCCTTCTTGACTCTAAAAGTGGTAAAGTTGCCTTTATATTTTACTCTCCCTATGATCAAGCGAGTTTAAGTCGACTTGGTCAGGAAGAGAAAGTGCTTAGCGAGCAAGGATATACGGTTTATCGCCAAGATATCTCCCGTCAGCATTTGTTATATGACCGACTAGCAATTAAGGAACCATTTGCCGTTACAAAATATATAAATGGGAAAAAGGAGAGTGATTAGTATGGAACGTTCTACTTTATTCAAGGTAAATAAGGAAGTGCTTATTCCTCTAAATAGAGAGGAGTATTACTCGCAACTTCAAGCAGCAGATTTACCGGTCGTGGTCTACATTGGTGCCGAGTGGTGCATCAACTGCAAAAATCTTCATCCGGTTTTGGTGGAAGCGGCTGAAGGCGAATTTAAAGGTCGTTTGCAATTCCGCTATACAAATACTGATGAAAATAGAGGCTTTGCTCGAACACTGGAGGTAAATTCAATTCCGACATTAATCGTCTATGATAAGGGAATTGAAAAAGGTCGACTAATGGGCGAGCAAAGTTATGATGATCTTGCGGAGTTTCTCGATCGATTTGTAGCCTAATATAATGGATTATTTTTTCGATAATTGTGATAGAATTATCGAGGAAATAATATATGGAAAAACCGCAACCAAAACATAAAGCAAGCAACTTTTTAGCAATTTTAGGATCAATAATGATGATGGCTTTTTTGGTGTGGAGTATTTATTGGGACATAATGGATTTGTCAGGTAAAATTCCAACGGCGGCTCTATCTTTCAATCATGCAATTGGTGCGTTAATCATCGAAGCGTTGCTCTTAATACTAGCGCTACGTGTTTTTCTTATCAGTATTAAAACACCACTAGTTTATGATCACCATCTTTCTTTTATGATTTTTGTAGCGAGTATCTTTTTTATTTATTATCTATATTTTGTCGGGGTTAAACTTGCCTTGATGGTACCCGGAGTTAAATTTGGCCTTTTTGCTATTTCAATGTATGGAATCATTATTCCGATTATTCTTTTGTGGTCGGATGTCCTTTCCAGTAAGAAGCGACTTGATTCCTATTTTGCTTATTTATATTATCTTAAGCTCCTTACGGAGTATGATGAGTTTAGACGAATCAGTTTAGCAACTGGTAATAACAATAACCCCAATGGAGGACAGACAGATGAATATTAAAAGCAACAAACGCACCTATGGAGCAGCAATCATGTTTATGGTTTACTATTTTTTGCGTTTGGTACGCTTGCCGTTTTTTGTTTCGGGACTTGTTCGTAATTGGGGGACGACATCGTTTCCCCTTGTACGACTTCTATTTGGAATCGGTTTTTTTGCCTTTGGTACTTACGTGGCGGCGATTTCAATTAAAGCTATGCAATATGCCGATGGAACGGCTAAAAAATATCAAGTTCACACTTCTTTCTTTCAAAGTTATCGTACGCTTTTAGTGGCCAATATCATCGTCGCTGGCGTTTACATGTTATTTAATTTTGGCGTTAACATTAAAATAAGCACTCGCGACTTTAATTTCTCTTTAGACTTATTACCCATAGCAATTGCGATTGCTGGGTACTATTTAGTTAACCAAGACTATAAGGAATTACCGATGCGCTTAGAACTTGAGAAAAACATTTTTGAGCACTTTCATCAAAAAAAGGAAGATTCATTGAATACTAAAGACGATAAAGACGAATATAAGATTGATCCAAATGACTATTAATTAAGGAAAGAAGGATGTTAATATGCTATCAAATAAGATTACTGATTATCCGCTCATTCATGGTTTAATGCGGGTACAAAATCTCTCCGCGGAGGATTTGGAAAAACTAATTAACTATGAATTGAAAGAAGGCATCGAAGTTTTGGATACTGCGGACATTTATGGCCGTGGCAAAAGTGAGGAACTAATTGGAGCGATTCTTAAAAAGAATCCCTCTTTGCGGGGTAAAATTTACATACAAACAAAAGTGGGCATCGTTAAAGGCGATGAACCTCGCTATGATTTTTCCTATGAATATATTAAAAAAGGAGTTGAAGCTTCTTTAGAAAGATTAAACTGCCAGTATGTTGATATGCTTATTCTCCACCGCCCGGATGCTTTAATGGAACCAGAGGAGGTCGGAAGAGCAATTAATGAGTTATATGATGAAGGAAAGATTCGCCATTTTGGTGTTTCGAATATGAATCCTTATCAAATGGAATTAATTGCCAGTGCCGTTAAACTACCAATTGAAGTAAATCAACTTCAATTTGGTTTAATGCACACGGGGCTTATTGATGCGGGATTAAAAGTAAATAATCATATGGAAGAGGCCATTAGTTACGATTTAGGGACGCTTGATTATTGCCGGCTGCATCATATTACGCCTCAGGCGTGGTCGCCTTTTATCGTCGGCTTCTTTGAAGATAGTTTTGTCGACAACCCCAAGTATTTAGAATTAAATAAAGAACTCGAAATTTTAGCGCTTAAAAATGGCGTTAGTAAGCATGCTGTTGCTGTCGCTTGGATTTTGCGCCATCCGGCTCACTTTCAAGTGGTTTACGGCTCAATGAATGAACAACATATTGCAGATATTTTGGTGGCGAGAAATGTCAAACTCTCAAAAGAGGAGTGGTATCGTCTTTATCGAGCGGCAGGACACGTTATTATTTAATAAAAAAGCCCCGTCAAAGACGGGGCACTGGCACAAACTCCAAAGAGCCTTTTCAGCCTGCGGGCGACGGTAGAATCTGATAGTGCGTGCCTATCACATAGTTGCGGCTTCAGGGTGATCAAGTCCCGAAGGTTAAACCTTTTTCATCTGTTTAACAAGGCATAAAGCCTGAGACCATAGGCCAGCGTGACGCCCATTCTGACCTCGGCTACTAAGTAGCTTACTTAGTATGCGAGTATATTAGCAAAGTTCTTTTTTATTGGCAACACTTTTTTTCAACATTATTAATTCTTAAGTGATTATTTAGGCGATGAAAACCGTAAAATCAGTATTCATCGCCCTTTTTAATAGTAACAAAATAAAATTTAAGTAATATTTTTTTGTTTTAATATTAAAAGGTATTCCTTTACCGACTGTTTTTTATGTTAATATAATATGGGAGAGGATTTGAATATGCATCATTTCATGAACCTACAAGGTGGCCCATTTGAGAAGATCTTGAGCGGACAGAAGACAATTGAAATTCGTTGCTATGATGACAAAAGACGTCAGATAAAGGTTGGTGATACCATTACCTTTACTCGCGAACCCGACCATTTTAATCAATCAATGATGGTGGAAGTAGTAAGTCTATATCCATTTCCAAATTTTAAGTCCTTATTTAAAGCTTTTCCTCCAGAAAAATTTGGCTATATGGCATCCGATTCGATTGAGAAAATGCTAAAAGGAATCTACATGATTTATTCACCAGAACGCGAACAAAGAGAAGGGGTTGTTGGAATCGAAATTAAACTTCTTTAATTTATTAACGTTTCCTCCTATAATGGGTGGGTAATGTGAGGTTATTATGGCGCGTTTACTTTTTTTGTCTTTATCATCAACGATAACTTTTATCGTTCTTGGAGTACTTATTATCGCTTATCTAGTCTATTATTTTATCTTTAAAAAATATCAAATCATAATTCATACCGATAGTGAGCACTATTTGGTTATTTGGCTTCGTTATGGACAACTGATTGATGTCACTAAAGCCGTTGACTTTCCGCAGGATAAAAAAATTGAAGGACTATATGAGAATCGTATTTTTTCCTTGCCGTTTTCATTAGTAAAAATGCCGCGTCATCACCTGCATATTTTTGTAAAGTGGGAAAAATAATATGGCTCAAAGAATTGTCCAATCGTTTAAAAAAGTAAAAAATAAAAAATCACGCAGCACAAAAAAAAGTGAACGTGAATTTTTAAAGCGGGGCGCGGAAGAAAGAAAGCGTCCGGTTCGGGCTACACCGCCACTTTTTCGCTTTGGAGTGAAGGAAGAAAGCACACTTTTAGCCTTTTTGATGCTGAAACTTCCTAAATTTGGCCGTAACAAAATAAAAGGCTATCTTTCGCGGCGACAAATTCTTGTTAATGGGGCTCCAGTAACTCAATTTGATTTTCCTCTATCAAGTAGGGATGAAGTTTCAATCGAAGCTAGATCGCAGAAAACCTTAAAGACGCAGAAACTGGATGTAATATATGAAGACGATGAACTAATAGCTATCAATAAACCACATGGACTTCTTTCGGTTGCATCCGATAAAGAAAAAGGCATTACCGCCTATCGTTTATTGAGTGATTATATAAAAGATCGGGATAAACATGCGCGAATATATGTTGTCCATCGAATTGATAAGGAAACAAGTGGGGTTCTTCTTTTTGCTAAAAATGAAGCGATAAAAGATGAATTACAAAAAAACTGGAATGATATCGTCACCAAACGTGGATATTATGCGATTACTTCGGGAGTCCCCGCGAAGAAAGAAGATACCTTAAAAAATTTCCTTTTTAAGAATGCCACCAATCTTATGTACGTAGGTCATAAATCAGAGACGACCGTTTTAGCTATAACTCATTATCAGGTCATCAGATCTAACGAAAACTACGCTTTATTGGATATCGATATTGATACGGGTAAGAAAAATCAAATCCGTGTCCAAATGAAGCATGCTGGTTATCCTTTAATCGGAGATGATAAGTATGATAATAAAGATAACCCTCTGCATCGCTTAGGCCTTCATGCCTATGAACTTGATCTTATTCATCCGATTACGCACAAAAAAATCAAGATTGTGGCTAAAATGCCAAAAGAGTTTGATGGATTTTTAAAAAAATAAATTTTTTGGATAGGGAAAATGTTCTTATTCTCAATATATGGACTCTACGACACTTGGAATAATGAAATAATCTATTATCCAAGTGTTTTTTTTGCTATACTTTAAGTAAAGAAAAAAGTGGGACAACAAAAAAACTCACTGAAGCGAGATAAATTCGCACACTGCGAACTAGGTTTGAGAGATGTGTTATTTGATTATTTTTTGTTTGATTACTTTTTTCTTGCTATATTTTTAAATATTTGATTTAATATAGGTGACCCCGGATAGTAATATCTTGTGCGGTTTGAAGCTAGCTTCGCGCTAGATTAGAGCTAGCCTGTGTGCTAGAGATAAGTTCCGCTAACGATTATGCTAGCGATGAGTTCGTCGGTAACGATGGACTCTTTTTTTATTGCCGTTCTCGTAAACTTTTGTTCTTATATGATTTCTTCAATCATTAGGATAGAGCATTTAATTTGTTATTCTTGGTTTTTTAGCACGGAATTTATAGCATACCTTATTAAACCATTAGATATTTTATGGTATTTGTGAAAAGCACTATTTAGTATCAATTTTTTTACTAATGTCGCTTTTTCTTCTATATACATTAATGGTATAGCGCTATATCATATAAAGAGGTGATATCTATGAATGATTTAAAACAATATCGAAGCTATAAGGAATTAAGTAAGTCGGAAAAAGAGACTATTGAAAAATGTTTTAAAGAAGAAACCAAAAGTATCTATGATTACATCTTGGCCGTTGGTTTTATTCCTTTGATTGCCTTTCTTCTCTTCTTTAGATCTTTTTGGTATGTCGGTTTGGTTTTAACAATTATCACTTTTGTCGCCCTTCAACTCTTTGTTGATCAAAAATATGCCTGTTATTTGTTAACCACAAGAAAAATCCGTGGGTTCCGGGAATTTCTAATAAAAAAAGAGATTTCAAATATCGGTGAAAATCAGCAAGATAGTGATGAGTGAATACTAATTATACATTCCTGTTTAATTGTGTTTTTTAATTTAATAAAAAAATATAATATGTTGGAAAGTTTTTGAGTTAGAAATAAACGAAACTTAACTTTTTTTCAAAAAACGTTTAATATTAAGTTGGTTAGAGATTACTCTCAGCCAAAAAGGGTGACTGGTGGGGGAACCAGCCATCCTTTTCTTTTTGAAAATCCAATTTATCGATATAATATAAAAAGAGGTTATAAGCATGGATAAAAAGACAATAGAGGAGATTATTAAATTTTCTTCAAAGCGCGATTGGGATCAATTTCATAATGGAAAGGACCTAGCTCTTTCTCTTTCTTTAGAGGTTAATGAACTACTTGAAATATATCAATGGTCAGCAGGTGATTTAGAAGTGAGTGAACGAATTGATAAGATTAAAGAGGAATTGGCGGATGTCTTTATGTATGCCGTTTTAATTGCCGATCACTATCACCTAGATTTAGATCAAATAGTAATGGATAAAATAAAAGTCAATGAAAGAAAATATCCAGTAGAAAAGGCTTATGGCCGAAGCGATAAATACATCAAGTTAGCTCAGGAAATGAAAGATGATGAGGAGTACAAAAAGATAGCATTAGTCATTGATAACAATCGCAGGGCCATTAAAAGCGATTATGTTAACGGCAAAATGAGTGTTGCCCAACTAAGTAAAAAATACGGTTTTTCCGAGGAGTTAATTAAAACCATTATTTTCGAAAATAGCAAAGTTTAATATCATTTTGCTTGCAAAAAGAAAGGAAACTTGTAATAATAACTACGCTTAATCAATTACCCCTTTTTTGGTTAAGCGAAAAATTAGCGTTCAATTTCCTCTTCCCTTCGGAAGATGGCCGCTGATTTTATGGGGAGCCGAGAGGCTTCCCTTTTTGTTTACTCTTTTCTAAGTGGTTATTTTTTAGCCACGAAAAGTGTATAATAAACCATGTCTTATTTGATAGCCTAAAAGGCTATCTAAGTCATATGTATTTCTGACGGAGGGTGCCTGATGCCAGAACTAAAAAAGCTTAAAGCATACTGCAATCAATTTGCACTTTATAGCCTCGTTATGGGGGCGATTACTTTTATTGTCTCGATGTGGATTATGCCGGGAGTAAAATTCAATTTTCCTTGGTGGAAAGTTCTGATTTTAGTTGGTGTAATCGGGGGAGTAATATTTCTCTTCATCTACTTTATTAAGCGCCTATTCAAAGCTAAGGCTGAAGAAAAACAATATGTTTATCTGGTGCCGCTACTAGGGATTCTTTACGTTAGCTTTTTTTGGCTATTTGGTTTTGATTCAATTCAAAGCATTGACTTTCCGTTTCCTCTTTATCTCAAGTTAATTTTTATCGTTAGTTTGGTGCTTTCATCGATTGGTTTTATTTTATCGATGGTATCATTTTACTTTTTGCTAGAAGATGGCTTAGAGCAAACGGTTGTTATTAAATCTACGAATGAAAACTCAAATAAAGTAATTATTGAAGTGTCTAAAAAAGCTGGTCTTAGAGATGCTTGGAAAGATTTTTGGGATAAGTTTGATATTAGCAATTGGAAGTTTTATGCTATTTTTCTTACTATTTTAGCAATTGCTTATTTTTCTAGTGCCCTATTTTCTAACCTTTGGACAGTCCCTTTAGGCGGTGATTACACCCAACAAACAATACCATTTTATACGAACGGTTATGATGATTGGTGGCACTTTATTACTACCGGCGAATTTCCGCTTTGGGATTCATCGACCAACCTAGGTGTCAACAATATCGGTAGTAATGCCTTCTACTATGCGCTAAATCCCTTTTTCCTTCCAATTCTGATTTTCCCTCGTAGCCTCATTCCTCAAGGTATTGCCTGTCTAATGATTGCTAAAATAGTTTTAGCGGCTTTTGCGATGAAGAAGTATTTAGTCTATATGGGCGTAAAGAAGGAAAATGCTCTTTTCTTTGCCATGGCCTATGCTTTCTGTGGATGGAATACCTATTACTTATGGTTTAATCACTTTATGGAGATTACCGTTTTATTCCCTTTAGTCTTTCTAGGCATCGAAAAAATATTACGGGAACGAAAACCATGGATGTTGATGACATGGTTAGGAGTGTTGGGGGTTGCCAATTATTTCTTCCTTGTATCCACTTCTATTTTGGGAGTCATCTACGCCGTTTTCCGCTATTTCCAACTTTTCAAGACATATACAACTAAAGATAAATTCCTTGTTATGGGTATTGGCTTTGCTGGCTTTCTTGTGGCAATAATGATATCTTCGATTTCATTACTGCCGGGAATATATATTTCCGCCGGATCTGATCGGGTAACCAATGCTACCTATTTATCAATTATTCTCGATGCATTTAAAACAAAAGACTGGGCAACCTTCTTTAATTATTTAAACAATTGGGAAGCGCAATCTCCCAGTTATGTTTATAAGAAGTTTTATCCTTTAATAACCTTCTTTTTTCCAACTCTTAGCGATCGGAGTTCGGCTCTTTTAAATACTTCCAATTATGATAATACGGTTAGCAGTCTATTTATTTATACGCCGCTTATGCTCATGGTTATTCCTTCCGTAATAACATCATTTAAAGAGAAAAAGGTATCGCATATTATCGCCCTAGTGTTAATAGTATGGGCAATATTTACGCCTTTTTCCTACAATGCCCTCCATGGATTTACAAAGGAATACGGCAGATGGCAGTTATTTGTGAGTTTCGTTTTAATAACTTATGTCGCTATAAATTATGAGAAGCACCAGCAGTGGAAAGGCTGGTATTACGATGTCTCTTTCCTACTTATCACTATGGGGGCGCTTCTCACTTATATTTGGGCTTATAACTTTCAGGGTCAGGCATTCTTTCAAATGATTGATGAACGTATTTACGATGCTTACTATGAATTTGCCGCGATTGTCATCGTATACTTAATTTATCGGTTTGCACACAAAGATTTGAATTTGACTAAATACTTGACGGCGTTTACCGCGGTTGAAGTCATCATTATGGGCACAGCGACGATGTTTAATCACGGCTTTGTCAGCTATCAGTATAACGTTGGTGGAGGTACCAGTGCGGTTCGACAAGAAACTAGTATAATCGACCACATCAATAAAGAGGATGACACTTTCTTCCGCGTTTTTAACTCCAATGCCTATAAGGGAAATGATAACGTTGGAATGCGTGAAAACTATAATGGTTTAGGGGCTTTCCATAGCCTTTATAACTTTAATCTTATGGAATTTAATTCCTGGAGTCATGTCAACTATAACTATAATGGCTGGTCGATGGGCCTACACGAGAAACGCTACAATTTAGATATGTTCCTTGGAGTAAAATACTATATGGTGCAAAATAGTGTTTCGACGATTAGTTATGTGACTGCGGATGGAACTGAAACCTTTAGACTTGAAGCCCCTTATGACAACATTCCTTACGGCTACACGCATCTTGAAGATTACGATACAAAGGATTACCGCTTATATCGCAATGATAATTTTGTAGAATTGGGAAGCAGTTTTGATACTTTGATGCGTTCCAATTATCTTCCTTCAACCGATCCCGATGGCAAGAAAATCAGCAATTTTTATTCGGGGCAAGCTCAGGAAGTGGTTCGTAACGAAGAGATGTATTTAAACTATGGCATATTGGACACGGATGATTATGATGAAGTTTTAAATGCCTATCCCGAATTTGCCACCGCGAATTATTATTACGCGCCTAAAAATGGAACGACACTTTTTGCTAGCCGCAATAACACCCTTGCGCTAGATTACTATGGCTGTTCTGATCGACTACCATTTGAGGATATTTCACTTCTTTCTTCATCCTGTAGTCTACTTCCACAAGCTACTACAATGGACCCGGGAGAGGATGGAATTTACATCTCTCGAACTGATGGTGAACCGATTACGAGTGTCGGCGGTGAACTCATAGTTCAACTATCATACAATTATAGCGCGCGAATTTTCCTTTATGGACTTAATGACGAACTCATTACTTTTGATACGCATGGCGGTTCGCTTGGAACTTCATTTAAGGCTATGCGCGCACTTTATTCCCCCGTTGGAGTTAAATCGATTCTTATTATGCCAATGAGTAAATGGACTTCAGTTCCAACTTCGGCTTATATTTTTTCGATTAAAGATAGTCAAATGGAGACTCAATTTACCCAATATAGAGATAACGGCTTTGAAAATATTACTCATTCCTATAATAAATATGCTTTTGATACTAATTATTCGACAACTCGTTTTGCCGTTACTAATGTAGCCTATGATACAGGTTGGTCAGCGAAAATAGTTGATAGTGAAGGCAATATCGTGCGACCAAAAGTTTATCGGGCCCAGGGTGGGTTTGTCGGCTTTGTAATTCCTAGCGGGAGCAACCACATAACGATATCGTATTTTACTCCGTATTTAGGAAGTGGCTTAATTCTTTCCTCATTTGGGCTTTTACTAGCCGGAGGAAGTTATGGCATATATTGTCTATTCGAAAAGAAGCGTGGTCAAAAATTGACATTTAAGACGCGCGAAACCCCAGTTGGTCATTAAGGGCAAATGTTTCCTTGGTGATAAATATAATTAAAGGAGATCGAAAATGAGTGCCTCAATTGGAAAAGTATTGTTAACGCACGAACAGATTGTCGATCGGTGTGAAGAGTTAGGGACGATTATTAGTCGCGATTACCAAGATAAAAATTTGGTAATAGTTGGGTTACTGAATGGTTCAGTGCCATTTCTGGCCGAGCTCGTTAAGCATATTAGTTTACCCTTACGCTTTGATTTTGTCCGAGCAAAAAGCTACTGCGGAACTACGATGCGGGGAAAACTAGAACTAGTCCATGATCTCGACCTCGATATTCATGGTCAAGATGTACTGGTTGTAGATGATATTCTTGATAGTGGACAAACGATGAGCTGCATTGCCACGATGATGGAAGAAAAAGGGGCCAAAAGTGTTCGCACCTGTTGCCTACTTATGAAACCAGACGTAAAAAAAGATTACGAGGTCCATCTAGATTATTGTGGATTTGAAATTCCCAATGAATTCGTCATCGGCTTTGGCCTTGACTATGATGAACTATATCGTAATCTTCCATATATTGGCGTTTTAAAATTAGATTAATTAGTCGTCATTTTGGGGCCGTTTAAAAATGGAATAAACGGTTCCAAGTGACCCTTGGTTTTCGATTAATTCAATCGCATGAGCAATCATTGGCGCAATCGAAAGAACAACGATTTTAGGCGTGCACTTTTCTTGTGCCAAAGGAATTGAATCCGTTACGATTACTTTTTCTAATGCGGATTCTTCAATTAATCGGCAGGCGGCATTAGATAAAATCGGATGTGATATCGCTGCAAAAACTTTGATTGCTCCAGCCTTTTTTAGTTCGCCGGCAGCTAAGGTTAAAGTTTGGGCCGTATCAACAATATCATCGATAATAATGGCCGTTTTGCCTTTGACATCGCCGATGATATTCATCACTTCGGCCACATTAGCGGATGGTCTGCGCTTGTCGATAATGGCAATACCCGCTTGATTAAAGTATCCGGCAAACTTTCGAGCTCTAGTCACTCCCCCATGATCGGGAGAAACTACAACTAAATCGTCCTTTTTGACTATGCTTGAAAAAGTATTCAGCGAAAAGGGGAATCGCGGAAAGATCATCGATGGGACAAGTAAAAAAGCCTTGAATTTGAGGAGTATGTAGATCGGTAACGATAATGTGATTTGCCCCAACATTTTGTAGCATATCCGCTACCAAGGCGAGCGGTTATTGGTTCTCTAGGACGAACTTTTCGATCTTGGCGAGCATAACCAAAGTAAGGAATGATAACATTTATTTCCTTGGCTGAAGCCCGTCTTAATCCATCGATAAATATTAGAAGTTCAAATAGGCGTTCGGTTACGGGAGGACAAGTGGATTGAATGACATAAACATTTTTGCCTCGAACAGTGGTGTTGTTTTCAACAATTGTTTCCCCATCAGCAAAATGAATTACTTCGCTTTCTCCCATCTTAAGTCCTAGCTGTTTGACGATATCAATCGCCATTTTTTTGTTGGCGCTCAAAGCATATACAATGGCATTGTTGTCCATTTTATTTGCCTCCAAAAAGACGGTCACCCGCATCGCCTAGGCCAGGAATAATATAGCCTTTTTCATTAAGGTGATCATCGAGAGCAGCCACCAGAATATCAGTTGAAGGAAAAACTTTTTCAATTGCGTTTATACCTTCCATAGCAGCGACTAAACTCACGACGCGAATATCCTTGTATCCTTGGGTTTTAAGTTCTTTGATAGCTTTAATAATACTGCCTCCAGTGGCAAGCATCGGATCAATAATGAACGCGATTGGATTATCTACCTTAGGTAAAGCGACATAATAATTTTCGGCTTTGAGTGTTCTTTCATCTCGAGACATGGCTAAATAGCCAACCTGAGCATCGGGTAGAAGATGCATAAAAGGTTCAATCATGCCTAATCCCGCGCGCAAAATGGGAATAAAAACGACCGGACGAGCTAACGTAAAAGCGTTAGCAGACGCACCGGTCGGGCTCTGGACGGGAGTTGGCAATTCCTGAAGGGGAATTTGCGATAGACTTTCGGCGGCAAGAAGATAGGTTATCTCCTGGAGATAGTCACGAAAAGCTGCCATTGAGCAGTTTTCATCTCTCATTAATGGTAATTTGATTTTAATGAGAGGGTGTTGACAAACGTGGTACATTTGGACCCTCCTAAATTATTTTTATTTCCTTTTAATTCAAACTGAAAGAGGAAATATAGCGGCTTTAAAGCCGTAGATATACTAGCATTTTATTCAATGATTGAAAACATAAAAATAAAAGAAGGAATCATTCCTTCTTCAATTTCTGATAGTAAAGACGACTAACCTCATTCTTAGGATATTTATAAAGAATGCTGACTTCTCGAATCGCATCTTTAGCGCTCATCTGGCTTTTAATTCGCGTCTTTAACGCTTGATAGATAGTATCTTCATCGATACTTTCTTCGCCCTCACTTAATCCCTCGATAATGATTACCATCTCTCCTTTTAAAGAATTCTCATCTATTGTTGCTAATTCATCTAATGATCCATAGATATATTCTTCATGAATTTTAGTTAGTTCGCGCGCAATAACGGCTTTTCGATGCTGAAAAACAGATAATATATCGTCAATTGTTGCCTTGATGCGATGAGGAGATTCGTAAAAGATAATGGTATAAGGAAAACCGGCTAATTTTTCCAACTCTTGTAAGCGACGACTCTTCCGCGAATCCAAAAAGCCATAGAATAAAAAGTGATCAGAATTAATGCCGGAAGGAATAAGTCCAGTTATCGCGGCGACGGGACCAGGAATATAAGAAATTGGAAAGTCGGCAGCAAGCACCTTTTGAACTAACCGCTGTCCGGGATCGCTAATGCCGGGAGAGCCAGCATCACTTATATAGGCGACATTTTTCTTATCCATTAAAAGAGATATTACGCGTTCGCTCATTTCGGATTCATTATGTTCGTGAAGACTAATAAGCGGCTTCTTGATATCAAAGTGCGCTAAAAGGCGACCCGAGTTGCGCGTATCCTCCGCCGCAATCACATCGACTTCCTTTAATACGGAAAGAGCTCGAGTGGATAAATCTGATAAATTACCAATTGGAGTCGCAACAAGATACAAGATTCCCTGTGGGGACTCCTTATAAGTGAACTGTCTTTTCATAATGATTATTCTTCATCAACTTTGTCATCGCTATCCTCATCTTTTTTATTATTCGTAATAAGGCTTTTATCCTTAGCGAGAATATCTTTAATAGCGGATAAATCTAAGAATTGAACATCGCCACTACCTTCAATTTTGACCGTGCGGTTCAAAACATTTAAGGAGGTAATACGATACTGCGTTCCATTGTAGTTAAAACGTAATCCTAGACGTGGGAAATCCTTTTTTAGGTCGGTATATAGTTCATCCTCATATTTCAAGCAGCAAATCAGTTTGCCACAATGGCCACTGAGCTTGGGAATATTTAGGGCTAACATCTGATTTTTGGCCCGATTGATCGAGATGCCGTCAAACTCATTTAAAAAGGTTGAACAGCATAGAGGTAAGCCACAAATGCCAACACCGCCAATCATTTTAGCCTTATCGCGGGTGCCAATTTGTCTAAGCTCAATTCGCGTGTGAAGTTTCCCAGCAAGAGAATGGAGTAATTCACGAAAATCAACGCGATGTTCCGATAAGTAAGAAATAATTATTTTTGCTCGGTCAAGGGTAAATTCGGCGGAAGTTAAATTCATTTCTAACTCAAGCCGAGAAACTTCTGCCTGAGTGAAGCGGAAAGCCTCATCAGCAGCAAGTAAGTTAGCTTTGTAAGCTTTAATATCCTCTTCTATTGCCCGCCGCAAAATAGGCTTTAGGCCCAAAGATGATTTATATTCGACAATCTCTTGAGGGAGAATAGCCACATTTCCAAGTTCAATGCCCCGAATGGTTTCCACCACTACAAAATCACCAATGACAAGTGAACTATCATCGGTAGAAAAAAAGTAGGCCTTCCCTAAATTATTAAAACGGATACCAACAAAATGGGTTGGCGCCTTAATAGCGACCCCATTATTTAATGCATCTTCCATATTACGACTCCTTAATTATATAGTAGCCTAGGTGATCAAACACTAGGGCAAGATTTAAACTTAAATCAATCTCACCTCTTAATTTTACCATTTCTTTAACAATTTTTTCGGGATGAATTACATTACTTGCAATTTTTTCTATTTCTGGTCTCAAAAATGAAAAATTTATTTCTTTGTTATTTTTAATTTTTATCGTATCTTCCAAAAGAGTAATCATTAGATCCAAGAAAAGACGAGTGGCTTCTTTACTTTTAATATTGGCCGCGATATTTTTTTGAAGGACATAAGCAGCCGCTTGGGAATCAAGTGAAAATGACTTGACCAATGATAGGAAATTCTCTTTTACCAACTGATAGATATCACTTTGATAAAGATTAAAAAGCATCGATGGCTCGTTAGCGATATCGGCAAGAAGAATGGCATCATTTAAGGGGACGTCAAGCTCATGAGTTTGCTCTATGATTGAATTTCGATCACTTCGTATCATAGCCATATTAGTCGTACGCGATACAATTGTCGGCAGTACTTTTGATTCGTTTTCAGTCGTTAAAATAGCATACACTCCAGCATGAGGCTCCTCAAGAAATTTCAATAGTGAATTTGTGGCTTCCGAAGTCATATTTTCCACAAGATGAATAATGTAAATCATCTTTGCATCTTTTTGGATAGCCGTTCTAGAAAAATCTTCCTCAAGCGTAAGAACATTCTCCTTTTTTATGGAAGAGATTGAACCGTCGATAAGTTGAAAGTCGCTATAATTTCCATCCATAAAACGCAGGCAATTTAAACAGTGTCCACAGGCTAAAGGCGATCTATGATCACAAACTAATGATTGCGCCAAAAAAAACGCTACCTCTTTTAATGGAAGTCCCGGCTCACCGCTTAAAAGCAAAGCATGAGAAAGATGATCCTCATTTATTGCGTTAGCAAATGAGCGAAAAATAATCGGCTGATAGTGTTTTAAATACTCTTGATCAATCATGAATTATCCTTTAAGTGACGGATGATGATTTGGTAGGCACATTCACAAACTTCTAGAAAAGACTTTTCAGCATTAATTATTTCATATCTGTGAGGCCATCTTTGAGCAAGTTCAAGATATGTTTGCCGGACTTGCCGATGAAAATTTAACTCTTCAAGATCGAGTCGATTTACTTCCCGATTCTTGTTTTTGGCAATGCGGGCAAGTCCCACTTCTGGCGACAAATCAAAAAGAAGAGTTAAATCGGGCAACCTACCTTCGGTAGCAAAAGTATTAATAGTTAAAATTTCGTCGACACCAAGATGACGACCACCGCCTTGATAAGCCATAGATGAATCGATAAAACGGTCGCAAAGAACATTGATTCCCTGCTCTAAGGATGGCCATATTAACTCGACGAGATGTTGTCTTCGACTCGCCGCGAAAAGCAAAGCTTCAGCCCGTGGGTCAAGCGCGGTTTCATCCCGATCTAAAATCACATGCCGAATTTTTTCTGCAATTGGAGTACCACCGGGCTCTCTAGTTAAAACAATAGGTACGCCCTCATTTTGAAGACGCTTTGCGACTTCTTTAAGAACGCTTGTTTTTCCGCTGCCTTCGGGCCCTTCAAAGGTAATAAAAATTGCCATATGGTTATTCCTTTTCTTCCTTCATATTTGTGCGACCCGCTAAGGCCTTTTTTAGTGTTAGAGCATCGGCATAGTCAAGATGTCCACCCATAGGTAAGCCATAGCCAAGGCGCGTGGTTTTTACGGGAAATTTTTCTAATAGACGAGCAAGATATAGTGCAGTTGTTTCGCCCTCTATTGTTGGATTGGTAGCAATAATTACTTCCTCAATATGCTCTTTTTCAATCCTTTGGAATAATGAATCCACATTTAAATCGTGAATTGATACCCCGCTACTGGCAGATAAAACTCCGCCTAGAATATGAAAAACCCCATTAAAATTCTCAATACGTGAAAAACTTAATACATCTTTCTGATCACTTACAACTACGCAAATTGAATGATCGCGCGTAGGGTCAGAGCAGGTATTACATTTTTCATCTTCCGTATATTGTCCGCAGATGGGGCAAGTATGAATGGAAGTTGTAACCTTCTCAAGGGCATTTGAAAAAGCCAGCACATCGTCCTTATTCATTTTCAAAACGGAATAAGCCATCCGCTCAGCACTTTTTTGCCCGACACCTGGCAAATGACGGAAGGCTTCAATGAGAAGGTCTAAATGAGGAAGATTGTCCATGATTAACGCATTCCAAAACCGGAGGCGTTGCCGGTTATCCGCTCGTTATTAGCTTCATCTTCTTTGGCAATTTGTTCAATAACTTCGGTGATAGCCATTGAAATTAATTGCTCGAGCATTTCCTTGTTATCTTTTTCTAAAAGATCATCCGCGATTGCAACTTTAATATTGGAATAATCGCCTTGCATGGAAAGGGTTAAACCGCCGCCTTTGGTAACTGAAAATACCTTTTCGGCCAAGCCTTCCTTGGCTTTTGCTAATTCCCGTTGCATTTTTTGAGCTTGGAACATTAATCTTTGCATTTCATTCATTAGTCATTCACTCCTTTAATTTTAATAATGACATCCTTCGCTTTGGGAAGTCGTCCCAACTGCGATAATTCCATAAACTTTTTTTGAGCCTGAGCCCGTTCTTTATCATACACCCCATATACCACAACTTTACGGTTAATCAATTTATTTACCAAAGTGGAGAGGGCATTTTGATTCTGCTTGATGTTTACTTTTTTTGCTCGATTAGCATAAAGGTAATTTAAGACGAGGACATCTTTGGTTAGAACATAGGGCTGACCATCCTTTAGTAAAGCGGCATAGCGACCTAATTCAAGATCGGCGAAGAAGTTCTTTAGTTCGTCCCATTTTTCAATGAGAGCAAGTTTCTCGTCACGGTCGCCAATGCACATCGTGTTGATAAGCATATTTTCATCCATTGAAATAACATCGCCAGTTTCATAAATTGGCTGGGAAGATGAAGGGGAAATAGACTTAGTCCCCTCTAGTATTTGCTTACGAATAAGTGGCTTATTCTCGTGCAATTCATGAGCGCTGATCGGCGTCGATTCCTTTTTTTCTTCTTCAATTGGGGCTAAAATCAGTTCCGCTTCAGCGGGTTCCACTTCAATTTCACTTTCTTTAGGCGAAACAACACTTTTAATCTCTTCCTCGGTAAGTTTCTTCTTGGGAGTCACAATTTTATTAATATCCGCATTTTCATCTACATAAGAAGAATTTTTTTGAGGGCCGACGGTCATTTCAATAATAGATACTTCAAATAAAGAGCGAACATTATTGACGAAGCGAAAATCGTTATCAGTTTTAATAAAGGCGTCGAGTATTCTTAATAAATCATCGGCATTTGATTTAGAAACGATATCCTTAGCTTCGGCTTCTGTTAATTCCTTTAAAAGATCCGGCTCCTGGGTTTTACAGTAAACCAATGCATCTTTAACAATTGATAGAAGATCATTATTTAGTCGTCGAAGATCAATACCTAATTGTTGAAAGTAATCTAGTTTTTCAATTACTCCAGGGAGTTGATGTTGGGTTATTTGCTTGATTAATTGAACCTTTTCGTGATTGTTGGCTAATCCAAATACATCGAGGATATCTTTTTCAACTAGTTTATCTCCGGCATAAGACAAAATTTGATCAAGCATCGATAGAGCATCGCGGACACCACCATCAGCCAGTTCAATGAGAAGATCTAAGGCCCGTGGCTCAAAAGAAACTTTTTCTTCATCTAATATATGAATTAATCGTTCCCGAATATCTTTGTCGCTTACTTTAGTAAAATCAAATCGTTGGCAGCGGCTCACAATAGTTGGTAAAACTTTATGGGGCTCGGTTGTCGCGAGAATAAAAATCACATGCGAGGGTGGTTCCTCAAGTGTTTTTAATAAAGCATTAAAAGCCGAAGCACTCATCATATGGACTTCATCGATAATATATACTTTATATCTTCCCTTAATGGGAGAGTATTTAACATTTTCGACTAAATCGCGCACATTATCGACCCCATTGTTGCTAGCGGCATCAATTTCGATAACATCTGGATGCGAACCATCAATAACCGCCAAACAATTCGAACACTGATTGCATTGTCTACCGATGCCCTCTTCACAATTTAATGCCTTGGCTAACAATTTTGCCATTGTTGTTTTACCCGTTCCGCGCGGGCCACTAAAAAGATAGGCATGAGCAATTTTGCCCTTAGCCAAAGCGTTTTTTAGAGTTTGAATAATTACTTTTTGCCCGGCTACTTCTTCAAAAGTTTGAGGGCGATAAGTCCGATAAAGAGCTTTATATGCCATACATTCACCTATAGAATAATTATACACAAAAAAGGTCTTCTTCATTAGACGTTTTTTATTTTTTGCCCTTTGCTTTAAAAAATATTTTTGGCTGGTATTCTTTTACCACTTTATTTGGTAAATAATGAAAAAACTAGCAATGACAGTTAAGGCAAAGAAAATAGCACTGACGGTATTATAATTTTTTTTGAATTTGCTTTGAGTAGGAAAGTGATAGTATAGTCCAATTGAACAGGGCAAGAATAAGGCGCTATAAAAAATTTTCTTGTTCTTTCTCATTGGCCATAAGTAAACTAAACGCATAATAAATAGGGTTAAAGGACCAAAAATTAAGGTGAAGTAAAAGGCATATATCATAAGACCAACCGCAAACTCAAACATGCTTTTTACCTCCTTTAAGAAAGATAAATACAACACCAGATAAGGGGAGTAAAGCAAATAAATACCAACCGGTAAAGAAAAAGCCTACCAGTCCCCAGAAAAAGAGATTAAAAGCGATAAATACACGATCGCGTCGCGAGATAATCATAGTTCGGCCTCCGTTATGTTGTAACTTGATAGAGCCCCAGTCGAAGATATGTCGATAACTCTACCCCCGCGGTCTAAAAAGCCATAACCGTTATAGCCAGTTGTTTGGCCATATGCCAGTAGGATATTGTCTTTTAAGAAGGAAAAATTGTTGTTGTGGTCGTGACCAACAAAAACGCCATCGGTAAGTCCGAAATTGACCATTTCGTCATAAAATCCAGTATCGATTCCTTGATAGCAAATAATTCCTTCTTCCATTGCGCCATCAATTAACGGATGATTGGAATAATCGGTATATTGTTGGAGGGGAATATGCATAAAAGCTAGTGAGCGTAATGCCGTTAATTGATCTTCCACTAGGTGATTGTGAAACCAATTTGTTTGGTCTTCAGTTATATAACCATATCCAGATTCGGTATCGTTTTCGGTATGGCTGTCGAGAAAATATAGTTGGCGAAAAGGATTTCCATTCTTTTCAACCTGGATACGAAAATTACCATAACTTTTGGTGTCATCAAAAGTTGGACCCACTTTAAATAAAAGATTTTTAGTGTCATGAATTTTTTCTAAAAATTCCTTATAGTCATCAAAATCAGTTTCATGATTACCGAAGACAAAAGTCCAAGGAGTATCCAAATCCTCCATATAACTAATTAATTTAGTAAATAAAGATGGCCCTAAAGGCGACATCGAAATATCGCCAGTAATAACAATCAAGTCAGGATTGGTTTCATCGTTTAGTTCTTTAATTAATTTTAAGGTGTGGCGATCGTTATAGTCAATTCCATAGGTAAGATGAAGATCAGTAACTTGCAGGATGCGTAAATTATCACCTGAGATAGATAAAGACAAATAATTATCATCAGTAAAATAATTAGGCTCGGTGCAACTAGCCACGGTCAGTAAACTTGCCAATAGAAGAAAGCCACGGGTTACGATTGTGTTTTTCATTGAATTATTGCCTTTTCTTCATTATAGTCGTCCTTTAAAGGAAAACGAAGAATAAAAAGCTAACCGCTAAATAAAATATCAAGCAACATTAAACAGCCATTCATTACTAAAAAACGATTTCTTATTACATCACTATTCCACGCATCGATATTTTTTGCTAATAAATGTACAGTTGACATTTAATACAAAAATTAAATGAAGAAAAGGGAGTATTATGACTATTTATGCAAAAGTCAAAATCATAATAAATTAAAGTGATCAAATTAATTTAAAAGGTTGCGTTTATGTAATGCTCCCTTTTTTAAAGACTATTTTTGGTAAAAATTGGTTTTTGAATTTTGCCAAGCAGTTTGATAAATAAAAATTTTTAACAAAATCTTGCATTTGTAAACTTTATTCATATTATCTAGGTGGTTACATGGAAAACAAATATTTAAGTAAAAAAACCATATGCACTAATATCAATCTTTTAGTTTTGGAGCATAAGTATCGATAGTATGCAAATTAAGAAAAACAACTATTGGCTTTTTTTGATTTTCTTTTCCTCAATATTAATTGCGATTTTGCCACCATTAAGTCTTTTATTTATGCAAAATATTATTGAACTGGTAACTAATCATTCGATGGAAGATAACGCTAGTTTAACAAGGATTGCCCTATATCTAGGGCTATATGTAAATACGATTCTTTTTTATCTAGGGCTAGGAGTATTTTTAAACTATGCGCACAAATGTTTTGATACCCAATGTCAAGGACGCCTCTATATGGATGTATTTAGACGAACTAGCGATTTTGACTATGAAATTTTTGAAGATGCAAGTTTTTATGATTCGCTTAATGGAGCAATTGAAGGTATCAAGAGCTACGCTCAAAAGTATAGAACCCAAGCGTTGATTACTTCTAATATCCTCTCCCTCGTCTTTACAATTGTTCTTTTTGGTATAACAAATTGGCTGGTGGCAATTGTTGCTGTGGTTTTCTCTTTCTTTTTATTTTTAATTAGTTTAAAGAACATTAAGCGAATGGATGGCTTTTGGGGAAAATATATAGCGAGAATGCGCTACCCAAATTACCTATCGGAAGTACTTATTTCTCGGAATTACTCGACCGAGAAAAAGATATTTAAATATTCTTCAAAATTAAATAGTCGATATCAAGATTTGCATAAAGAAGCATCTATTGAAAATATAAGAATGGGCAAACAAAGATTAATGGGGGATGTTATTGAAAAAGTATTGTCCTCACTTTTTCCGGTTGTAATATTGATGTTATATGTCGTTTTAAATAAAAGCCACACAATTGTTTTTTCCTCATTAATCCCTTTATTTCTATTAAGTTTTAATTTGCTCAGTTCAACCAGTTCTCTTGGCTTAAACTTAATAGAGAATCATTTAGCTAAAGACAAACTTAAACAACTGGACTCATTTCTTTCAAATTATTACCAGAAGAAAAAAGACAATGTAATAAAAATAAATAATCAATTTTCTTCCCCCTTTCAGTTGTGCTTTGTCGATGTTAACTACCAATATAATGGAATGAAAATTACGTTATAAAAAATCTAAATATCTGTTTGGATTTGACAAAAAAGTACGCTCTTGTAGGAGAAAATGGATCGGGGAAATCTACGTTTGTAAAACTAATGCTTGGATTACTTAAACCTAATTCGGGATATATTTCTCTTGGAGGAAAATTAATAGATAATTACACGGAAGAAGAAAAAAGCCAAATATTCTCAACGGTTTTTCAAAACTTCTATCGATTTCCGCTTTCAGTTAAGGAAAATATTGTTTTTGGCAAAGGCAAGGATATCAGCAGAAAGAAGATTAATTCGGTTTTAGATAAATTGGCACTTAAAAAAACAATAGATCGGCTAAAGGATGGAATCGATACCGATTTAATGAATATGGATTTAAATGCCTCTAATGTATCATCTGGGGAATTGCAAAAAATAGCAATTGCTAGATCGGTTTTGGCTTCGTCACCCTTTACTATATTAGATGAACCCAATGCATCACTAGATCCAATTGTCGAGCGGCAAATGTACGAAATATATGAACAATTGTTTACTCGTGGCTCGCTTTTTATTTCTCATCGCCTTGGAGCTTTGAAAAATATGGAGGAAATAATCGTTTTGAAATCCGGGTCAATAGAAGCAACCGGTTCTCATCAGGATTTATACACTAATAATGACTACTATAGAGAACTCTATGATGCACAGAGGAAAATGTATGAGGACGAATAAAATCAGATTTACTTTTTATGCTTTTAAGTTGATCCCTTTTGCGTTTTTAACAATGATTATTCTAGAAATAATTAATATCATAGCTGGAGTGATATCCATTTACTCAATTGAGCAAGTGTTTTTTTACTCTACTTCACTGATTAGCAATACTAACGAGGCGACTAAGTTTTACATGTTTATTTGTATTTATGCTTTTTCATTTCTTATGAGCGGACTTTATCTAGTGATTTATAAACGTTATATAATTCAGTTTATTCTTATTCCCTCTTTTGAAAGAAAAACTAAAATGATGTTGCATGATAAATGCGCGCAAATTTCTTCAGAATTATTTGAAGAACCAAGTATAAATTCGAAATTATTTGAATCAATACATTCGGCGACAAATCTTTTTCGTTTAACCGAATCATTTATTTCATTAATTTTTAGTCTTTTGATGATTGTAACAATAACAATTTATATCTCTTCATTTAATGCTTTTTTCTTGTTATTAATGCTTTTTTCACCAATCCATGCCATCTTGAAACACTTTTTTGGAACTAAACGCTGGATGAAAACGCATGATGAAATGAATAGAATTGATCTTCATTTAAAGGAATATGAAAAAGCGATGATGACGAAAGAAGCTGTTAGTGAAATGCGGGTTGCGCACGCTTTTAACGTTATTTTTGAAAAATATAAAGAGTGTCTCAAGAAAAAGGAAAACTTAGATAGAAAGAATCAAAAAGCAGAACTAATTACAAGTCTATCCCTTTTGCCACTTTCTTTGATTGGAGAAATCGGAGCCATCACTCTTGGATTAGTGTTACTTTATTTTGATCAAATTCGAGTCGAACAATTTGCCGCCTCGATATCAGCCTATTTTATTCTTTTGGCCTCTTATAACGAATTGGGAGAAACGATCGGTTATTACAATATGTTTAGTTCGATGGTACGACCTTATTTTGACTTTATGCACATCGAAAATCGCGACGGAAACTATAAAAATGATAAAAATAAACCCGAAACCAATGTTATTGAGTTAAAAAATGTTTATTTTAAGTACCGACCATCTTTTGACTACGTTCTTAAAAAAATCAATCTAAAAATCAATTCTGGCGACATTGTTGCTATTGTTGGGGAAAATGGATCTGGTAAAACAACCCTTCTAAACATCTTAAATGGTACATATCTTCCTTCAAAAGGGCAGAGTTTCTTTAACGGGGTTAACGTCAAAGAGTATAGGGAAAGTGATCTCTATTCTCAAACCACGATAGTTTCTCAGCAATTTGCCAAGTATAAAATGACAATTTTGGATAACATAGAAATTGGTGATGCCTTTAATCATAACGAAAATAAAGCCGAAATGCATTTCAAGAATTTTTGCAAATTTGATGGCATCAACCTTCAGACAAAATTAGGAATCGAATTTAATGGAAAAGATTTGTCAGGGGGACAATGGCAACGCTTAGCGATTGCTCGCGGTTTTTATAAGAACTCAAATCTTGTTTTTCTTGACGAGCCAACCAGTGCAATTGATCCCATTGAAGAAAATAAAGTTTACTTGGCGTTTGCTAAACTATTAAAGGGAAAAACCGGGTGTATTGTTACCCATCGTCTTGGAAGTATCAAACTGGCAAATAAAATAATTGTCATGGATAAAGGGGAGATTATTGAAATGGGAACGCATAAAGAGCTATTAGCAAAGCAGGGAGCATACCACCATATGTGGAAATCACAGAGCGATTTGTTTTTATAAATAAAGTTATTGCGCTTTATAAAAAGTGCTTTTTGTATGTTGACAGCCTTTTTACTTATTTTTATCTTACATTGCTACACTTGTTTTTAATAAAACATTAAATTTTTTCAAAGAATAAAGTAGAAAAACGTAACATATTTGTTATAACTATATTGTTTTTTCTTATGGCTATTGTTTCATTATAGCTTTGGGTTATGGTAAAATATGACGATTTGGAAGGATAAATAACATGGAAGATAGTTTGCGTAAAAGATTGGAAGTTACAAAAAGACGCCTGGAAGAAATTGACCGGGAACTTTTAGACCCCCAAATCACCAATGATATAAATCATTTTCGAGCGATATCGAAAGAACGCTCTGATATTGAGCCAACGGTCGAAAAGTATAATGAGTATCAAAAAGTGGAAAGCAATCGCAATGATGCTTATGCAATGATGGGAGAATCCGATCCCGATATTATCGAACTGGGAAAAGAGGAATATCGTCGTTTGGAAGAGGAAGAAAATAGATTGATTGAAGATATTAAGCTGCTACTTATTCCTAAGGACCCAAATGATGACAAGAACATTGTCGTTGAAATTAGAGGAGCGGTTGGCGGTGATGAGGCGAATATATTCGCGGGTGATTTATTTAGAATGTATACCCGCTATGCCGAAAAAAACAATTGGAAAGTACAAATGGTTGATGAGAACTCGTCTGAAGCCGGAGGATTTTCACTTGTTTCATTTATGGTTAAGGGAAAGGGCGTGTATTCCAAATTAAAATTTGAAAGTGGTGCGCATCGGGTTCAACGAGTTCCTAAGACGGAGGCATCGGGAAGGATTCATACTTCAACGGCAACAGTTTTGGTCATGCCTGAAGCTGAACAAATTGAAGTGGATATCCGTTCGGAAGATTTGCAGGTTGATACTTATCGTTCACAAGGGGCGGGGGGACAAAATGTCAATAAGACGGAGTCTGCCGTTCGTATAACGCATATTCCGACCGGAATCGTCGTCTCTTGCCAAGTGGAAAAGAGCCAAATTCAAAATCGTGAAATAGCCATGAATATGTTAAGAGCCAAAATTTTGGCCGCTAAAATTTCTGAGCAGGAAGAAAAAATCGGTACTGAAAGACGGTTAAAAGTTGGAACTGGTGAAAGAAGCGAAAAAATTAGAACTTATAATTATCCGCAAAATCGAGTCACCGACCATCGTATTGGTTTTACAACACAGAAATTGGATCGGGTTATGGAAGGCGAACTCGAGGAGATTATTGAGGCCTTGATTCACTATGATCAACAGCAAAAAATCGCCGGTGAACTTTGATAATTTAACCATTGGCGAAGCCTATAAGTATGGTTGCTCTTGGCTGCCATCAACCATTAGCGAAGCCCATCTTCGCTTGCTACTTTTGGATTACTTGAATTTGGATAATTATTGGGATTTGAAAAGAAAAGCCAATGAGCTTTTACCTACACCAATAATTTTCACGCATTGGTATGAACGTTTAATAGCAAATGAACCACCGCAATACATAAGCGGTCGAGCTTCATTTTGTGGGCATTCATTTAAAGTTGATAAGCGAGTGTTAATTCCTCGTCCGGAAACGGAGGAATTAGTCATACTGGCTATTGAAGAAATCAAAAAGAATTTTCCTAATCAAAAATTGGTCATTGCCGATATTGGAACTGGATCAGGAGCTATCGCTATTTCCTTGGCGAAGAGTTTTCCTCAAGCAACGGTTTATGCGACGGATATTTCGCTCTCGGCTTTAGAATTGGCGTGCGAAAATTCCTTGGCCTTAAATGCGGATGTAACATTTCTTTCCGGCGATTTTCTCGATCCTTTGATTGAGCGCCACATTAAAGTCGATGTTTTAATTTCTAATCCACCCTACATTGATTCAGATTCGACGATTGATCCTTTGGTTTGGGAAAACGAGCCTCATTTAGCGCTTCTAGCTAAGCCAGGGATTGCCAACTATGAAAAAATGTTAACTAAGGTATCTCAAATTCAAAAAAAGAAGACTATAATCTTTTTTGAGTTTGGAATCAATCAAAAGGATGGCTTGAGTGAACTTATTAATCATCAGTTACCTAAGGCTAAGTATACTTTCTATCGGGATATGCAAAATATTGATCGAATGCTAATGATTGATAATAGTGATAAGTGAGGCATATATGGAAACAAAAATTTATTCAGAAAAGCAAATCAAGGAAGTGGCGGAATTTTTAATTTCAGGCGAAGTTGTGTGCTTTCCGACCGAAACTGTATTTGGATTAGGAGTTGTTTTTGATAACGAGGAGGCTTTTGCTAAATTAGTTGCCGTCAAAAGACGACCTGCTGATAAGCCATTTACTTTGATGTGTGCCGATTTAGAAGACATTGAAAAGTATGCTAAAATCAACTCTAAAACAAAAGAAATTATTAAACAATTTATGCCTGGACCATTGACGATTATCGTTGATGTCCATGATAATGTACCTAGCTGGGTTACTTTGAATACTGGTTCTATTGGGATTCGTATCTCTTCGCTGGATTTAGTGCGCAATTTGATTCGGCAATGTGGAAAACCTCTTTTGGTTCCATCGGCAAATCGCGCAGGCGAAACGCCTGCTTATAGCGCTGAGGAAGCGTATAATATATTTGCGGGAGATATACCAGCTATTATTGATGGGGTTGCGACTAGTCACGTCCCCTCAACAATAATAAAAATTAGCAAAAATGAATTGACGCTTATCCGGCAAGGGACAATTAGTTTTGAAGAAATTAAGAAAATTTGGGAGGACTAAATATGAAAATCAGTTTAGGTTCTGATCACGGAGGATTTCATTACAAAAATGAAATCAAGGAGCATCTCAATAAGTTGGGCCATGAAGTGATTGATGTTGGTACTAATTCTACTGACAGTTGCAATTATCCAGAATTTGCCATTCCTGCGGCAGAAAAAGTTGCTAGCGGTGAAGCTCAGTTGGGCTTTCTTGTTTGTACAAGTGGCGAAGGAGTATCAATTGCGGCCAACAAAGTAAAAGGCGTTCGTTGCGGAATAGGCTATGATGACCATGTGAGTGAATTCGCCCGGCGTCATAACAATGCCAATATGTTGGCGTTTGGTGAACGAGAGATGAGCCTTAATGATGTATTAAGGCGCGTGGATATTTTTCTTACCACCCCATTTGAAGGTGGTAGGCATGCGCTTCGCGTTCAACAAATTACGGATTACGAAGAAAAACATAGCAAATAGTAGTTTAAAATAGGAAATACCAATTTCCTATTTTTTATATCGTCCACTTTGTGATTTTAACTCTAATTTACTAAGTATGGATAAGAAATATGTCTGCCCGCGATGTGGAAATAAAAATAGTCGCTATGTCGGCGTAATTAAAGGCAAAAAATACTGTCGCCTGTGCGTCTCTTTTCAGGGAAAAAATGCTCCTGCATACACGGCGAATTTGCATAAGAATCATTTTCTCAATTTAGACTATAAACTTTCAGATGAACAAGAAAGAATAGCTCTAAAAATAAAGAATAACTTTGAAAACAATGTAAATACACTAATTCACGCGGTTACGGGAGCAGGTAAAACAGAGTTGGTTTACTATTCGATAATTTTGGCTTTAAATCAAGGAAAAAGAGTGGGCTTTGCTATACCTCGTAAAGATGTAGTTATCGAAATTACCAACCGTCTTAAAACCGCTTTTCCCGCATCCTTAATTACCGCAGTATACGGAGGAGAAAACCATGTTTTAACCGGTGATATTATTATTTTAACTACTCACCAACTATATCGCTATAAACGTTTCTTTGATTTACTGATTTTTGATGAAATTGATGCTTTCCCCTATCGTGATTCAATTATTCTACCGTCTTTTTTATTGCGTTCTGCTCGAGGAGCAATCATCTTCTTATCGGCTACGGTCAACGCAGCTGACAAAGCAAATTTTAAAAAGCAAGGGGGTGAAGTCATTGAGTTGTTTCATCGCTATCATGGTCAACCATTACCGGTCCCGAGCATAATCCAAGGATGGGGGTTGTTTAGATATTGGCACCTTTTTTGGGTTATGCGATTATTCTTTAAATCGATGGATCCGGTATTTATATTTGTTCCAACGATAGCGATGGCAAAAAAGACTTTCCAGTTTCTAAATATTTTCTTCAAAAATGGTAATTATGTTCATAGTCAAAGAACAAAACGAGCCAAAATTATCAATGATTTCCGCCATCACCATTATCGTTATCTTTGCACTACAAGCGTCCTGGAACGGGGGGTAACGGTCGATAAATTAAAAGTGATTGTATTTAATGCGGATCACTATCTTTTTGACCAAGCAACATTGATTCAAATCGCGGGTCGATCGGGAAGAAAAAAAGTGGATCCTATAGGTAGAGTCGTCTTTATCAGCGAAACTATATCATCTGCGATGAAAAACGCTATAAATGATATCCGGGAGAAAAATATTGGTATGTAAGATATGTTTTGCCGATTTTGAATTATCGGGATTTCGCTTATTTTTTGAAGCGCATCCAATCGTATGTGAAAAATGCTTTCAGAAAATGAATCCACAGTTTTTCCACGGAAAAATCTTAGGATATCCCTCTATTTCTATCTATGAATATAATGCTTTTATTCGCAAACTAATCTATCGGTATAAGGGAGGAAAGGATTATGAATTAAAGGACGTGTTTCTCGCCTCATATAACAAACTATTAAGATTTATTTATCGTGATTATGTTCTTGTCCCTGTACCATCTCATATCAAAGCCGATGAAGAAAGAGGATTTAGCCATGTACAAGAAATATTCTTTAGTCTCGGAATGCCATTGGTAATAGCTGCTAAAAAAATATCTTTAAGCAAGCAATCTAATCGACGTTTCTTTGAGCGTAAGCAAATAAAAAATGAGCTAATTCCCACCGATAATTTAACAAAACTAAAAGATAAAAAGGTTCTTATTGTCGATGATATTATGACTACCGGTTTTACGCTACAAGCAATGATTAATATTGTAAAAAAAGCCAATCCTCAAAAAATAAAAATACTGACAGTTGCTCGCCGTATTGCTTATCATGGTGAAGAGTAGCAGTTGTTTTACAAAGAAAAAATGTTTTATTAGAGAAAGGGAAAAACATATTTTTCTCCTTCGTCATTGGAAAAGAAATTATTCTTTTTTACTATTCGTTAAGCAGTAATGATTATTTAGCGCATTAAAAGTCTTTTATGACCCTTATTCTGTTGTTAGAAAGGCCGATAAATGATAATATTTATTTCGGTATCATTGTTTATTTATAAACAAAGTATTAGAAAGATAATTTAAGGAAGTAAGATTAATGGCAAATTTTTTCGAAAGACTCTTCCGAGTCGAAGAGCGCAAAATTAAAAAAATTGGACAAAGAGCCGACAAAGTTATCGCCTTTGAAAATAAGATGCGGGCTTTAAGCGATGACGAATTGCGGGATAAAACAGTTGAGTTTAGAAGACGCTTATCTGAAGGTGAAACATTAGCGGATATCGAATATGAAGCTTTTGCGGTTGCTAGAGAAGCCGCTCAAAGAACGCTCGGCCAATTCCCTTATCGAGTGCAAATTATGGGCGCAATTGTCCTGAATCAAGGCGATGTAGCGGAAATGAGAACTGGTGAAGGTAAAACTTTAACCGCGACGATGAGCGTTTATCTTAATGCTTTAAATAGTAAGGGAGTTCATGTCGTAACTGTCAACGAATATTTAGCACAACGTGATGCGGAGTGGATGGGCCAAATATATCGTTTCTTGGGTCTGACGGTAGGAGTTAATCTTCGGGAGAAAACCTCCACTGAAAAGCAAGATGCCTATAATTGTGATATTACCTATACTACTAACTCGGAGGTTGGCTTTGATTATCTGCGGGATAATATGGCTCCAAACAAAGAATCCCGTGTCCTTCGAGGACTAGAGTATGCAGTTATCGATGAGGCAGACTCAATTTTAATTGACGAGTCACGGACACCGCTTATTATCTCTGGTGGATCAAAGGCTTCAGCTTCTGCTTATCGAATCGCGGATCGGTTTGTAAAAACGCTTAAGCGGGATACACACTTTACCGTCGATATTAAGGATAAAACATGCAGTTTGACCGATGATGGTGTGAGCGTCGCGGAAAAAATGTTTGGTATTCCTAACCTCTATAACCCAGAAAACAACGATCTTGTTCACCGGATTCATCAGGCACTAAAAGCTAATTATATTATGGGTCGCGATGTTGAATATATGGTGGATGCTAATCACGAAATTCAACTTATCGATCAGTTTACTGGTCGGGTACTTAAAGGCCGGGAATATAGCGATGGGCTTCAACAAGCAATTCAAGCCAAAGAAAATGTTGATATTAAACAAGAAACGATGACGATGGCGACGATTACTTACCAAAATTTCTTCCGGCTCTATAAGAAACTTTCAGGTATGACTGGAACAGCCAAAACTGAAGAGGAAGAATTTCAAAAAATCTACAATATGCGGGTTATTACCATTCCCACCAATCGGCCAATTAAACGGCACGATGACATTGATTTGGTATTTGCCCATAACGAAGATAAATTACAAGCTTTGATTGCTGAAGTTAAAAAGCGGCATGAAATCGGGCAACCGATTCTTATCGGTACAACCTCGGTCGAATCATCGGAAAAAGTTTCTCGTTTATTGGAAGCGGAAGGTCTTATTCATAACACCTTAAATGCTAAAAATCATGAACGCGAGGCAGAAATTATCAAGCATGCTGGTGAAAAAGGCGCGATTACAATTGCGACGAATATGGCTGGCCGGGGTACTGATATTAAACTTGGGCCGGGAGTGGTTGAGGTCGGAGGACTATGCGTTTTTGGTACGGAGCGTCACGAGTCCCGGCGTATTGATAATCAACTTAGAGGCCGTAGTGGTCGGCAAGGGGATCCAGGATACTCACGTTTCTATGTGTCATTTGATGATGAATTACTCCGGCGATTTGCAAGTGATTCGATGCAAAAATTGGCCGCGAATATGGGTAATGAGCCATTGGAGAACAAAATGTTTATGAATGCTATCACTGGCGCCCAAAAGCGAATTGAAGGTCAAAACTTTGACACTCGTAAAAACTTGCTTGACTATGATGATGTCCTTGCTAAGCAAAGAACAATTATCTATGCCCGCCGGGACAAGATATTGTATGCGGAAAACATCAAGGATATTATCGATGATTTCTTTGCTACTACCGGTCATGCTTTGGCGGTTAAAGCGGTCAATCCTGAGGATAAAGCTGGGTTGGTGGAAGGCGAGCGCTTAAAAGCAGTCGCGGAGCCCCAATTTTTAGAGCCAGGAACAATTGATCCTTCGGCTTATGATGAATCACAAGTTGAGGAAGTTGGCGATGATTTGGCGGTTTTGATGATGCGTCGGTATGCCAAACGGCGTAAAGAATGGGGAGAAGAAATTGCTGGGCAGGTTGAGCGGAGCATTGCGCTGCGTTCGGTCGATCGTAGTTGGACACACCATATCGATACAATGGACAATTTACGGCAGTCAATTCACCTTCGGGGTTATGCTAATCGCAATCCTTTGCAAGATTATGTTAATGAGGGTTATGCCTTATTTAAGGAAATGATGGATTCGATTTCCATCGAAGCGGTTCTTAATCTATTAAATGCTCAAGTTCAAATTAAAAAGCCCGAAACTCAAGAAGGCCAAAACCCAGATGCAACCAATGATGGGTTAACACCAGAAGAGCCTGCTCTTGTTGCTAAAGAGCAGTAAGAGGAGGTATTATGGACATAGTTTTATTTCGTAATGAAGTCAATTTAGTCGCTGATCATATTCAACAGATTAGCGACTCCCTTTGACTTAGATAAATTAAAAAAAGTCGTTGCTGAAGATGAGAAAATAATGAATGAAGAGCATTTTTGGGATGACCAAAAAGCGGCTCTATTGGTAGTAAATCGACTTAATGACCACCGTTCAAAATTAGAGAAATTTTTGGCTATTCAATCTCAGTTTCAGGACTTAAAAGAGATATCGGACTTAGATAATGAAGAAGCAAATGACTTCTTACCTTTGGCGACCGATGAATTGGAAGAATTAAAGACAAAAGTAGAAGAGCTACGTCATCTAATTCTTTTTCAAGGCGAATACGATCATTTAAACGCCATCTTGGAAATTCATAGTGGTGCCGGCGGTACCGAGTCACAAGATTGGGCTAATATGCTTTATCGGATGTATATTCGGTGGGCAGAAAAACATCGTTATAAAATACAAATGGTGGATATACAGGAAGGAAATGAGGCAGGGGTTACAAGCGTTTCCTTTATTATTCGGGGTGCGAACGCATACGGACTATTAAAAAGTGAAAAAGGCGTTCATCGGTTGGTGAGAATCTCGCCTTTTGATTCGGCGGGAAGACGGCATACGTCTTTTGCTTCGGTTAATGTCATTCCTGAATTTACGGATGAGGTCAATATTGACATTAACGAGGCTGATTTACGGGTCGATACCTATCGAAGTGGGGGGGCCGGTGGACAAAATGTCAATAAAGTTGAGACGGCAGTTCGCATCACCCATATTCCAACTGGCATCGTTGTTTCTTGCCAAATTGAAAGATCACAATTATCCAATCGCGAATTAGCGATGGGAATGTTAAAAAATCAACTATATCAGCGCCAACTACAAGAGAAGCAAGCGAAGATGAATAACATAATTGGCGAGCAAAAGGCGATTGAATGGGGAAGTCAAATTCGGTCTTATGTTTTTTGCCCCTACACCTTGGTCAAGGATCATCGAACCGATTTTGAAACGGGCGATGTAGCCGCGGTTATGGACGGCGATATCGATGGATTCCTTTTTGCCTATTTAGAAAGTGAGGCGAAAAAGCATGACTGAAAAATTGAAAATCCGGTGGACTAAAGAAGAGTGGAAACGCAAAATAATCAATTTGAGTTTAATTATTATCGGATCCTTTGTCTTAGCTTTTGGCGCCGGAGTTTTTCTCGTCCCGGGCAATATTAATTCTGGTGGCTTGAGTGGACTAGGCATTATTGTCTTGCACCTTTCGCAGGGATTGATTCCTGTTGACTTATTTGTGGCTGGGGCAATGGTAATATTACTTTTAATCGGACTAATTTTCTTGGGAAAAGAATTTACTCTAAATACCCTTATTGCTTCAATAGTGTATCCACTGGCATTGTCTCTCGTTTTACGGGTTCCCTTTTTTCAGCACATACCAAGCCTTCTTTTTGTTAGTGATGGTGATGGAATATCAACGAGTAGCTATCTTATCGGTGGACTTTTCGGTGGAGCTTTAACTGGTATAGGTGTCGGTTTAACCTTCCTAGGTGGCGGTTCAACTGGTGGATTAGATGTATTAACGTTTATAATGTATAAGTACCTTCGAATAAAGCAATCTGTCGGCAGTTTGATTTTAGATGCCTCGATTGTGCTTGGAGGAATGATTATTCTAGGTGATGAATTTATTGTTGAAGGATTAATTGGAGTGATTGCCGCGGTCGTCTGTGCCTTAATGATAAACTTTGTTTTCACGGGCAAATCGCAAACTTATGTAGCGAGTATAATATCTAAAAAATGGGAAGCAATCAATGTTTTTATCCAAGATAAGCTTCAACGCGGCACAACTATTATGGATGTCCGCGGAGGTTATCAATTTGATAACTATCGGATGATTATTGTCGTTTTTAGTCGGCGCGAGTATTTGGCTTTCTATGCGGGAGTGGGGCATATAGATCCCAAGGCATTCGTGACGGTTACACAAGCGCAAAATGTCTTTGGCGAAGGATTTAATCATCTCGCTCATCACGCTAAACAGGAAAAAAAGGACCAATGATTGAAGAAAAATTTAAAATTGTCAGCCCTTATAAGCCAACCGGCGATCAACCGGAAGCAATCAAAGAGTTGGTTGCGGGTTTAAAGGAAGAAAAGAAATTTCAAGTGTTACTCGGTGCAACTGGCACGGGTAAAACTTTTACTATGGCAAATGTTATCGAGGCGGTGCAAAGACCCACCTTGGTTTTAGTTCATAATAAAACGCTGGCTGGGCAACTTTATGCGGAGTTTAAGGAATTGTTCCCCCATAATCGGGTTGAATATTTTGTTTCCAATTTCGATTTTTATCAGCCGGAAGCTTACTTGCCAAAATCAGATACCTATATTGAGAAAAGCGCCATGATGAATGAAGAAATTGAAATGCTGCGCACTTCGGCGATTAATTCAGTCTTAGAAAGACGCGACACGATTATTGTGGCCTCAGTTGCTTCCATTTATGGACTTACTGACCCGGATGAATACCGTAATCTGGTTTTTGAAGTGCGCGTTGGGGAAGAAATTGATCGTAAGGTCTTTTTTAAGCGCCTAGTAGATGCTCAATATAAACGTAACAATATTGACCTTGCTCCCGGTTCATTCCGTGTCAATGGAGACATTATCGAATTTGTTCCAGCCTCGACAAATGAATATGCGATTCGCATTGATACTTTTGGCGATGAAATCGAAGATATTCAAATGGTCGATATTCTTACGGGTGAGGTAAAAAAGAATTTTTCAACATATCCCATTTTTCCCGCCTATGATCATGCTTCTACACATGAACGAATAAAGAAGGCTTGCAAAGGCATTCTCGATGAACTGGCGGAAAGATTGGCATTCTTTCATAACAACAATCAATTGCTTGAAGAGCAAAGAATCGATATGCGTACCCGACAAGATGTGGAGAGTCTTCAAGAGTTTGGAATGTGCCCGGGCATTGAAAATTATTCTCGGCATATTGATGGCCGCGCTCCTGGCAGTCGCCCTTTCTGTTTAATTGACTATTTTCCAAAAGATTTTTTGCTTTTTGTCGACGAAAGCCATGTTTCACTACCGCAGGTACGAGGAATGTATAATGGGGATCGTGCCCGAAAAATGAATCTTGTTGATTATGGTTTTCGTTTGCCTAGTGCATTGGACAACCGACCTTTGCGTTTTGAAGAATTTGAGCAAGTAATCAATCAGGTAATTTGCACTTCAGCGACTCCAGGCGATTATGAATTAGGGAAAACAGGCGGACAATTTGTCGAACAAATTATTCGTCCAACGGGTCTTTTGGATCCAATTATCGACGTGCGGAAAACACTTGGACAAATCGATGATTTGGTTGATGAGATTAATAAGCGTATCGCGCTTCATGAGCGGACGATGATTGTAACTTTGACAATTCGGATGGCAGAAGACCTTACCGACTATCTAAAAGGTAGGGGAATTAAGGTTGCCTATCTTCATAATGAAACTAAGACCCTGGAACGGACGGAAATTATCTATCAATTACGAAAAGGAAAATATGATGTCTTGGTTGGCATCAATCTTTTACGTGAAGGATTAGATATTCCGGAGGTTAGTTTAATTGCCATACTTGACGCGGATAAAGAAGGATTTTTGCGTTCGACTCGTTCGCTAATCCAAATTATTGGTCGGGCCGCTCGTAATGAACATGGGCGCGTAATTATGTACGCAGACAAGATGACCGATAGTATGAAAGAAGCTATTCAAGAAACTAATCGGCGGCGGGCAATCCAAAGTCAATATAATGAAGAAAATGGTATTGTTCCGATGACGATTATTAAGGAGATTCGTCCACCAATCCATAATTTTGAACAAGAGAGTATGGTCGCAGACAAAAAGTCGGCAAAGATGAGCAAGTCGGAAAAAATAAGATATGTTAAACAGTTAGAAAAAGATATGCGCGAAGCGGCTCGGACATTTGATTTTGAACGAGCGGCGGAGCTTCGGGATATTATTTTTGAATTAAAAGCGGAGGAATAGCATGGAACCAGAAGTAATTAGTCCAAAAAACACCTATAGTGGAGATTTGTTTGTTATTCGCACGCATCCAGCATTTAAAACTATTCGTATTACCTCGTTTGTTCTTATTTTATTAGCGGTGGCCTCTTTGGTTACACTTTTAGCAACTCACAATACGACCGTAATGCTTATTGCCGCTATTGCCTTAATTGTATGTGGAGCCGGCGGTTACTTTCTTAATAACGCTTCCCGCAAAATGATAAAAAGAGAGAAAATTGGCGAATTTTCTTTAAACGGTTTTTTTCTTTTTAGCCGTCAAAGTGATGGCCATTATGATGAAACAGTTGGCCAATTAATTAAATTTTCCGAAGTAAATTCAGTCGTTTTTGACATCCGTTACTTTAGTGATTATTTTTATGGGAAACTAACCATAGTAGATGGGCAAGGAACGACCAACACGCTTGCGGAGATTCTTGCTACCGAGCAGTTGATAAAGCTTAAAGATGTTGAACCAAAGCTTGTTATTAATGCGCCTTATGGTCTAAAACTATGAGTAATAGTATTTCCCAAAAACTTTTATTAATTGCTAAAGGACGCGAGACGAGGAAGGTCGCTTATTATTTTCCTTCACTTCCGCCTACTTATTTTTTAGGACTGTCTAATCCTGAGATGGCGGAAATAAAACATCAAATACAAAAAGAGGATATTTCTTCATTTTTAAATGACCTGCCACATACTTATTATGAGGAGATGATCATTCATATATTGTTGATTACCAAGACGAAAGATATGGCCATGTTGCTTTATGAGATGGATAAGATAGTGCCTTTTCTTTGTTGTTGGGGTGAAACCGACAAACTAGCCTCGGAAGCAAAAATTTTCCGTAAACATCCAAAAATAGGTTATGCGGCTATCAAGAGATATCTCGCTGATAAAAGAATATATGTGAAGCGTCTAGGGATTGTCCTTCTTTTGACATATTATATGGACGAAAATTTTCAAGCTGAACAAATGGAAATAGTTAGTTCCATTGTCAGTGACGACTATTACTTGGATATGGCGATTGCCTGGTATTTTTCATATGGTTTAATCAAGCAGTATGAAGCAACTATCGGCTACTTTGAAAAGCGGACTTTGAGCCACTCAATTCATCAGAAGAGTATTCAAAAAGCAGTTGATAGTTTCCGTGTGTCACCGGAACGAAAAGCCTATTTAAAAAAACTTCGTTATAAAAAAAGTCCTAAGTAACAATTACTCAGGACTCTTTCTTCCTTACTCAATTAAGATGCGACCACTGTCATTGGGCGCTTTTTCCTTTTTCGGGAAAGTTAAAATTAAGGTGCCATTTTCTAGTTTGGCCTTAAAATCAGCTTCTTTCAGTCCGTCACCGACAAAATAAGTCCGTGATGCTTCTTCATACCGTTCACGATGATAGAAACCTTGGTGATCCTTTTCATCTTCTTGCGCTTTGACTTGAATAGTAAGATAACCATTATCCAAGTGAATACTGATATTGTCTTTTTTAATTCCCGGAACATCAACAGTCATTTGATAAGAATTATCCATTTCTTCAATGTCAGTGGCTAACAGCGATGATTGATTGGTCAAATCCTTCGACCATTCATCTTTAAAGGGCCAAAGATTCCACGGTTGTAAGACGGTACTTAAAAAGTTTTTTTCATTTCTCGACATATAACTCACCTCCGTTTTTATTTGTTCCCTCATCGGGCAATTATAATTTTAGCACGCTTTTTAGCACTGTCAATACGAGAGTGCTAAAATGCTTTAAAAATATCAGTTAATAATTTATAAAAGTGAATAAAAAATAAATGGCTATAAGAAAGAGCAATTAATATCAAAGATAACGCAAATTAATTGTTTATTAAATAATCAAAATATAGTATTATGAATAAGCAATTAAGCGTTAGGAGCTCGTGACTATGAATGCTTTAGATATTATCTTTATTATCATATCGGTGATAATAATTATTGTGACTCTTTTACAGGGTGGAAAAAGTGAAGGTGCTTCTGGAGCCATTACTGGTGGAGGCATGAATATCTTCGCAACGAATACGAAGGAAAGAGGCATCGATAAGGTGATCACTATTATTACCTTCATCTGTGCGATGGTTTTCTTCCTCGTCGCAATTCTCGTAAATGTGTTAAGCTAAAACGAACATGGGCTGCCTAGCAGCCCATTTTTATTACACGAGGTGATTTAATTATATGATGGAACAAATAAAAGTTTTTATTGATGAAAATAGTCCGGTAAATTTTAAGGACTTACAAGACAAATTTGAAAATGACGAATTCTTGAATGAAGATTTGGATGAGTTAATTACCGCGGGTGATGTTGTAGAGTGGAATGGACAATTCTATTCTTTGAAGCGCCTCCACTTGCAAAAAGGAGAAATTGTTTCAGTCAAAAGCAATTATCTTTTTGTCAGTCTTAGTGATCAGGAGGACGACTTAAGAATTGAGGCTCGAAACGCGGGCGGAGCAATGCTTGGCGATCGCGTTTTGATTACTACTGAACGCGGTGAATTTTCTGTATATAGTGTATTTTTTCATAAGCATCAATCGGTAGTTGGCGAAATAGTAAGCGATGGTAAGCGTTTATTTTTAGAAGTTAAAAGCATAGCGCCTGCGAACGTTAAATTTGTTTTTAAAGATACCGGTCTTCGCATTGGCGAGCTGGCAGTAGCAAAAATTATTACCTATGGCGAAAAAGAGAACATAGTTAGTTTTGTCCGTTCCTTAGGAGATAAAAACGCTCCCGGAAACGATATTACACGCATCGTCATTGAAGAAAACGCTCCTTACGAATTTCCATCGGAAGTGGAAGTTGAACTCCAGGATATTCCCTATGAAGTAAGTGCGGAGGAAATTAAAAACCGCCACGATTTTCGCCAGGAAATGATAGTTACAATTGACGGGGAAACCGCCCGTGATTTTGACGATGCAGTCAGCGTAACAAAAATGCCTTTTGGCTACCGACTAGGAGTGCATATTGCGGATGTATCGTATTATGTTCAACCGAAGATGGCGATTAATAACGAAGCCTACAATCGGGGAACATCCATCTATTTAACCGACCGGGTAATTCCAATGTTGCCATTTCCTTTGAGCAATGGTATTTGTTCGCTTAATGAGGGCGTGGATCGCTTAGTTTTGAGCGTTATTATGGACATTGATGATCGAGGTCAATGTTTTCGCCGGGAGATTTATCCAGGCATTATTAACTCGCATGGACGCTTGACGTACACTTACGTTCAGTCCGTATTTGATCAAGGAAAGGCTAAAGATGAGCGAGAAGAAATGCTCTTACTTTTGGATGAGGTTGCTAAGAAAATTCGTCGTGTTCGAACTCGTAGAGGTTCGCTTGATTTAGATACCGATGAGATGGAAATCGAGGTTGATAGCTCCGGCAAGGCGATAGGTATCCATAAGAAAATTGGCAACGAAGCGGAAGCGATGATTGAAGATTTAATGATTTTAGCTAACGAAGAAGTAGCAACGGCTGTTAGTGAACGCAAATTGCCAATGCTATATCGAATTCACGAACTGCCAGATAGTAAGCGGATTGATAATTTAAATTATCTTTTAAAAAGACTCGGTCATCAGCCAGAGTTAAATCCACGCAAAGTTACTTCTCTTGACATACAGCACTTGTTGAATAAGTATAAGGATGATACCGATGCGCCAGTTATTAGTGAGGCCACACTTCGTTCCTTAGCCAAAGCGCGCTATGCAGACGAGAATAAAGGACACTTTGGGCTTGCATCTAGTTGTTATACTCATTTTACGTCGCCAATTCGCCGGTATCCGGATTTGATTGTCCACCGGTTAATTCGTAAATACTTCTTTTTAAATAATCGTTCAATTAATAAAGATGACCAAGATTACTTGCACGAAGCAGGATTTGATCTTTCGCAAAAAGAGCGGCGTGCGGTGACAATTGAACGGCGGGTTGAATCTATGAAAGCTGCCGAGTATATGAGCGGAAATCTCGGTAATCGCTATAAAGGGTACATTGATGGCATCACTAATGTCGGCCTCTTTGTCACATTAGAGAATGGTATTAATGGGCTTATACGCTTTGATTCACTCAGTGATTTTTATGCGGTTGATGAAGCTAGAATTATGGCTATAGGAAAACGTCATCACCAACGCTTTATGTTGGGGGATCATGTAGAAGTAATCGTTGCGGCAGCCAACAAAGAAAATGGGACTGTGGATTTATTGATAGATGATAAAAAAATTTCTCGCCGGAGCAATGTTTCCTCTTTTAAAGATAAAAACGTTAAAAAAGCCGATAAAAAAGATAAAAAGTATAATGGTCGGCAACACCAGCATCATCCAAAGAGAAGACGTTAATAATTTGGACGTTAGCAACCCCTTTACGTTTTGATATAATAAAAAAAAGTTGAGGTTAATTATGACAATTAAAGAATACGTCGCTAAACGCAAAAGAGAATTAAAAGAAGAGGTTAGCCATTTTTCGACGCCGATAAAAATGGTGATAGTGCAGGTAAATGATGACCCAGCATCTGACACCTATATCCGCGGAAAAATACGCGATAGTGAAGAGGTGGGAATTCAAGCAGAATTAATTAAACTTCCAGTTACTACGACTCAATTAGAATTAAGCACACTTATTAAGCGACTTAATCAAGACTCGTCGGTTCACGGATTTATTATTCAAATGCCACTGCCGAAGGGGATTGATGAAGAATACATAAAAACCCTAGTCAGTCCGGCTAAGGATATTGACGGATTTCATCCATTAAGTAAGTTTTCTCCTTGTACTCCTTTGGGAATAATTAATTATTTAAAGGAAGAAAACATTGTTTTAGATGGCCGCAATGCCGTTGTTATTGGTCGCTCTAATATCGTTGGCAAGCCGATGGCTCGCTTATTGATGAAAGAGAATATGAATGTTACCGTTCTTCACTCACATACCTTTGAAGATGATCTTCAGTTTTATGTTGCGCATGCCGATTTAATTGTCATTGCCATCGGTCATAAATATTTTCTCAATCATAGTTTTTCATACAAGAAGGATGCGGTTTTGGTCGATGTTGGAATTAACCGCGTTGATGGTGTTACCTATGGTGATATTGAACCTGAGCAAAATGTTCGTCTTCAAACGCCAGTTCCAGGCGGAGTTGGACTTTTAACCCGGCTTACCTTATTATGCAATCTTACGGAGGCTTATAAAAATGCATTTTTCCATCACTAATACTAGCGTTTACGGACTTGAAAGAGCGGTTAAAGCAAGCGGCAATCCGATGCGAACGGTCATTGAAACGGGGGATTGTGAAGAAAAAGATTTTTTACGAGCGGAGCGTTTAGGGCAAACCCAAGGTGGGGAGGGCCACGATAATTTTCTTAAGGGAATATTGGTTCAAATGGATGTTACGGCTCCTCTATTTTGGTGGAAGGAAGCTCAACGTTACCATTGGTTTGATTTTATTTCTAGCCAGTCAACGATGCATTGCTTACTGAAATTTGATATTGCCACGCGCGTGGTTGATGATACGGATAATCGAATTTTGGAGATTATTCGCGATTTACTTGATGACTATCAAGCTATTCCAGAAGGGGATGGCGAATCTCGAAAGAAGGCTTGGAGAAAGATTGTGGCTAGTCTTCCCTCGGGATTTTGTCTTACGGCGACGATGACGACTAATTATCAGCAATTAAAAACGATGTATCGCCAACGGAAAAATCACAAGCTCAGTGAGTGGCATGATTTCTGCGATTGGTGCGATGGGTTGCCGCATTTTATTGATTTTACGCAAAAAGTGAACTAAGTGTTCGCTTTTTTAACCCCTAGTTTACTTTGCCTCTTTTTTAATTATCAAAAAACAATTCTTTGCTAGGATAAAAGTGAAGGAGGAACATTTATGAAAACAATTTTTGCGGTCACTGGCGCAGGAGGCCATTTAGGTCATTATCTTGTCCAATACCTATTGGATCAAAATCAAAAAGTTCGTGCCTTGCTTTTTAATCATGAGGAACCGATTTTTACGGGCGCGGATATTTTCTATGGGGATATCACCGATATTTCGACAATACATCCTTTTTTGAAAGTAAACCCAGATGAAGAACTTGTTGTTATCCACGCGGCTGGTATCGTTTCAATTAATGCCCGGGTTGATAAACGACTCTATAATGCCAATGTCAAAGGAACGACAAATATGCTTGTAGCGGCGAAGGAAGCTGGAGCTAAACGGTTCGTATATATTAGTAGTGTTCATGCAGTCAAAGAGAAAAAATATAATGAAGTTATTAGTGAGCTTGATGCCAAAGATTTTTCTATGAGTGATGTACGGGGAGGATATGCCAAGACTAAAGCTGAAGCAACAAGACTTGTTTTGGCGGCCAATGATGATAATTTTGCTACTTACGTTATTGCTCCATCGGGCATTCTCGGTCCGGGAAATTCCTATAGTGCAGATTTTTTGGGCAATTTGGTATATATGTTTGTGCGCGGTAAATTTAAAGTGGCGGTGAAAGGTGGATATGACTTTATCGATGTGCGCGATGTGGCTAAGGCCACAATTAATCTCGCCTTGCTTTCCCGTCCCTCGAGTCATTTTTACTTAGCAAGTGGTAATTACTATTCCGTGAGAACGATTTTGGATACTTTAAGTACTATTACCAAGAAAAAACGAGTAAGAGTATACTTATCTCCACGTTTTATAAAACTGTTTGCTTGGATTATTGAGACTTACTATCGCTGGCGGAAAAAAACACCATTGTTTACTGCTTACTCAATGGATACACTTTTGGCTAATGCTCAATTTGACAATCGCTTAGCCATCAAGGAATTAAAACTAGCAATTCGGCCGCTAGATGCGACACTAGGTGATATGGTTAAGTTCATCGAATTAAATGATTTTACCGCATCAAAAAAGAAAATTGTTGATATTAGGAAGAAGAAAAGCATCTAATTTTAAAGGTGAATAAAATTTTGCTAAAAGCGTTTACATTTTGAAAAACGCTATTTTTCCTTGTTTTTTGAATGAAAATGTTTTTTCATATAAGCGAAAAGAGGAAAAATATGAAAATAGCTCAATTAAAGAAGTATGCCAAACTCATTGTCCGCAAAGGCGCAAATGTTCAACGCGGGCAAGATGTTATTATCCAAGCTCGTCTTGATCAACCAGAATTTGTAAAGATGGTCGTTATTGAGGCTTATAAAGCTGGAGCCCGGCATGTCGAAGTCCGCTGGTCTTATCAATCCCTTGAGAAAGTTAATGTTAAATATCAAACCATCCGTACCCTTGGCGAAGTAACCGATTGGGAAAAAGCGCGCTTTGAGCATTATGTTAAAACTAATCCCGTGCGCATTTATTTAGAAAGTGATGATCCCGATGGTTCAAAGGGCATTAACCAAGTAAAAATGGCTAAAGCCACTCAACTATATTTTCCGATTATTAAAGGTTATCGCGAGCAGATGGATAACCATTATCAATGGGTTATTGCCGGTGTTCCAAGCGAAAAATGGGCAAAGAAAGTTTTTCCAGATTTGCCTCGAGTTCAGGCGGAAGAGAAACTTTGGGAGTCGATACTCTATGTTTCACGGGCTACAGGCGATCCTTTAAAAGCATGGGATGAGCATAATCGTAATTTGTCTGCACGATCAACTTACCTAAATAATCTTCACCTTGCTTTTCTGGAATATAAAGCTGGAAATGGAACGGATTTTAAAGTGGGTCCTTTTACCTAATGCCAAATTTATCGCCGGTGGAGAAAAGACACTAGAAGGGGTTTTCTTTAATCCCAATATTCCAACCGAGGAGTGCTTTACTACCCCCCGCAAAGGTGATGTGGAGGGAATTGTATATTCTTCCCGCCCGCTATCCTATCGGGGAGAAGTCATTGAGGACTTCTTTGTGAAATTTGTTAAAGGAAAAGTGGTAGAAGTTGGTGCCAAAAAGAATGAGGCGCTTTTGAAGCAGATGGTGAAGATGGATGAAGGAGCCTCGATGCTTGGCGAAGTTGCCCTTGTTCCTTATGATTCACCAATTCGCAATTCAGGTATTACTTTTTGGTCGACTCTATATGATGAAAATGCCGCTTGTCATTTAGCTCTTGGACACGGATTTGAAAATTGCATTGATGGCTATGAAAGAATGAGCAAAGCGGATTTGAAAAAAATCGTGAATGATTCAATGATACATGTCGACTTTATGATTGGCACAAAAGACTTATCAATTGTCGGAGTTGATCATAATGGCAAACGAATTCAAATATTTAAGGATGGAAATTGGGCTTTTTAACTATCATTAAAACTAAAAGGGAATTGGCTGGGTCTTAAAATAGACCTAGCCTTTTCTTTAAAATAAAAGCCAAAATGGTTTCTAAAATCTAAATAGTTAGACAAGAAAATATTTAGTGTTTTATTGGCGATATAAATAGTGTATATTAAACCTTGTTATGAATATTATTACCCTGCTTCTTTATGCCGTAATTCTTTCCATCGACGCGACTACTGTATCCATTACAAATGGAATGTGCCACGTTGGGGTAGAGAAAAAACGGCTTTTTTTCTCCTCAGTTTTATTTGGAGTTTTTCAAGGAGTAATGCCATTAATTGGGTACTGGATATATTATTTTCTTCAGGAAGAGGCCTCTTGGGTGGCCTCTATGGGAACTTATGTTGCCTTTATTTTATTGTCACTTCTCGGATTAAAGATGATTATCGATGGTATCAAAGCAATCAAGGAAAAGGAAATTTTGGATTGCCCAGTTTCTTTAACTAATTTGTCCTATAAAAAAATTTGGATTCAGGCCGTGGCTACGAGCATTGACGCTCTCGCGGTCGGATTATCCATCTGCGTGGCTAATTTTGATGGAATCAGTCAAGACACTAACATTTTTATCGCTGCGTCCGTTATTGCGTTGGTAACTTTTATCATGAGCCTTATCGGATCCTTTGCCGGACTTAAAATGGGAGTTTTTATGAAGCGCTATGCCCCTCTGATTGGTGGGGTTATTCTCGTTTTACTCGGGGTGCGAATTTTAACCGGCTTATAGTTTTTCCTCTTCTTTTTGTTATAATAAAGCAAAAGGTGAATAAATATGAAACCACTCAAAAGAATGCTGAAGATATTAGGAATTATCTTAGGAGTTTTCGTCTTAGTTATCGGTGGCTATGTTGCCTACGTCTTTATTGATTATTCGCGTTTAGGCGATATTGAACTAGACATTGATAATGGAACCACTCAAACAATCAACCAATCTGATGTTGGTAGCAAAGAATTTGTTATTTCTTCGTATAATATTGGCTTTGGTGCGTATAATCGACCTTACTCCTTTTTTATGGACGAAGGATACTATAAGGATGAATATCAAAGTGAGCATGACTCGACTCATGTGGTTGGCACCCATTCCCAGGCCCTGAGTAAGGATGATGCCTTTACCAACACCACAGGGGCCTTTGCAACGATTGCTGGTCTCCAAGATAATTTAGGGGCAACCTTAAAACCAGATTTTTCCTTATATCAAGAAGTTGATTTGAACTCAGACCGTTCCTATCATCTTAACCAAGTAGAAATGGGGCGTGAGGTCCACAGTGAATACGATATGACTTATGCGGTCAACTATCATTCGGCCTATCTTGCCTATCCCTTTAATGAGCCGATTGGCAAATCTACATCTTCAATCGTAACTTTCTCCAATTACAATATTGATAAGGCCGAGCGAAAAGAGTTTACGATTGCAAAAGGCTTTAGTAAAGTATTTGATCTTGATCGGTGTTTTTCCATTAGTGAAATAGCTATCTCGGGTTCAACAAAGAAACTATATATCTTCAATGTTCATATGTCGGCCTATGATGCAAGTGGGCTTATTCGTGCGGCCCAACTTGCTCAACTCAAAGAGGAGATTGCTTTACGAATGGATTATGATGGCGAACAGAATTACGTGATAGTCGGCGGGGACTTCAACCATGATTTGGTTGTGGATAATCCGCGTTATGCCCCTCTAGGTAACATTAACTGGTGGGATAATTATGAAATTGATGGCACGAAGGCTAGTTGGTACAATTATTTTCATTTAGATGAGAGCAAGGTTGGAACCGATGTAGTCAATGTCCATAGCGGACAAGAAGAACCCTATCAACTTGATTTTGGAACGGAAGATCACCTCAATGTTTTTACGGGAACTAATCTACCTACCTGCCGGGACGCGGCGCTTCCTTTGCAGGATGAAAATGAAAACGGCATGATTGATAATTTTCTTATTAGTATCGATGGCTTTCTAGTTAGCGATAACATTAATGTTAACGAAATTAAAACAGTTGGCAGTGGTCCTAACGGCTCACAAATCGAAGACTTAGAGCCTACCGATCCACGTTATGGATTGGGATTTGTTTATAGTGATCATAATCCGGTCTACATGAAATTTATCTTAAATTAATTCAATAGAGGCAATAGCATCCATATTTAGGGTGAAAGACTTGTCAAAAAGAATTTTCTTATAGGCGAAATCGATCTGTTTAACAATCATTTTGTCGGTATAATAGTGGCCATCCTTATAAAAAGTGATGGTCACTTTTTGTTTTGGTTTAAGGCTGAGCAAGACTTGATTGATTAGTTCTTGCTCATCAGCACCGAGAAGTTTCTTTTCTACTTTAGATCGTTCATATAGCATATGGTTAACAAAATTCACCTGTTCATTTAATGAAGCAAACGGCATGTACTGTTTCATTCCTCGATTCATCGGGCATGTCCTCCAATTTCCTCATTGCGCCGCCGCGCAGTTGAATTTTTTAAAAGCGATGATGAACGTAAAATGGCATTACTTCCAAAACGGGCTTTAATTTTGTCTAAAGCCCGATCAAATATGCGTTCATCCTCTTTTTTTTCATCATCAAAAAGCCCTAATTGGCAACAAGTATTACTGATCAAGTTAAAGTAGGCAATTGAAAGTCCACGTATTTTCTTTTTATTATCAAATCTTAAAGTAAGATTCTGAACGATAGCATCTAATTCATAGGTAATATCGGTTGGGAGCAATAGTCTTGTCCCGTTTTGATAGTTTCCTTCGGCGGAAGAGTAAGTTAGGCTTATGCTTACTGCTTGTGCTAGATCACCTTGCCGTCTCAATCTTCGTGCTAAATCATCATTCATTTCCATTAAAAGACGTCTAGCATCATAGATGGAATAATCTTTTTCTAGGGTCTGGCCAACGCTGATAGAGGTGGAAAGAGGGGAGTATTTCTCTCGGATGTTGGTATCATCAATTCCATTGGCCCGTTCCCAAAAAGTTTCACCGACAACTCCAAGATAAAACTTTAATGTTGTTTTGGGATAATGGGCAATATCGCCCATTGTTAAAAGACCGAGATTATTAAGCTTCTTTTCATATCCAGATGATATGCCCCAAACTTTGCTTAGAGGAGTCAAAGGCCAAAGTTTGGTTTCAATATCTTTTTGATCCCACTGAGCAATATTATCCGGGCTATGTTTAGCTTCAATATCCATACTCACTTTGGCTAAAAACATATTAGGTCCGAGTCCAGCGGTAGCAATTAAACCGAGGCGATCTTCGATTTCATGTAAAATTTTTTTAATTAGTTCTTTGGCCGAAAGGCGATATAGTTTTAAGTAAGGACCGATATTGATAAAGCACTCATCAATAGAGTAAATATGCAAATCATCCTCCCCCACATATTCAAGAAGCAAGCGATTAAATTCAGCACTGACTTCTAGATAACGGGCCATTCGGGGCCGAGCATAAATAATTGGAATATCTTTAGGAAGGTTTTTTCTCCGCAGACGTGAAGGAATACCCATATGACGAAGGTAGGGCGAAGTTGCGAGAATAATCGTTCCTTCTCCCCGACGCGTGTCGCAAACAACAAGCGGAGTCATGAACATATTAAGGTGGCGGTCGTTACACTCAACAGCAGCATAGAAACTCTTAAGATCGATAGCCGCGTAGTAATTGGGCATAGAAATACCTCCTCTAATACCTATTATAGGAAGAAAAAAATAAAATTTTAGTCTTGTGTTTTCTATTGACTTTCCTAGTCTAGATTGTGATTTTAAGTCGGTAAAAAATGCTATAATAAAACCAAAGAAAAAATATAATGGGGATGTTAATTTTCTTGTTTGGAGTAAAAAATATGGACACTACCGTTCTTATCTTGTTGATTATCTCATTGACTTTGGTGGCAATATCACTGATATTGCTTGTGGTTTTAGTTACTCGTAGCCATAAGGTGGAGATAGCAAAAAGCTATGATGATTCGACTTTACGTGGAGAAATGATGGGTAAGTTTGGTGAAATTAGACAAAATATCGATGATTTAAAAGGAAAAACGACAAAGGATATTCATGACGCTCTTAATGAGGAAATGATTAAAGTGCTTCAGCAAAATATAAAAAGTAGCGAAGAAAGCAATGCTAAACTCGAGCGTTTTCAGCAAAACATTACTGAGTCGCTAGATAAAAAAATGGGTCTACTTACGGAGCGGGTGGATTTGGCGCTTAAGGATATCAATAAACGGGTTGATGAACGCTTGGATGCTGGCTTTAAGAGCACCACAGATAATGTTAGTAAGATGGTTGAAAGCCTCACAAAAATTGAAGAGGCGCGAAAGAAAGTTGAAGAATTATCGACGCAGGTAGTAACTTTATCAAGCATCCTAAACAACAATCAAAAACGGGGGCAATTTGGAGAATTTACCCTCAATCGAATTTTAGAGAATGTCTTTGGTGAAACGCGCGATCTTTATAAAATACAATATGAGTTAAAGATTCCTTCGCGCGAAACCGTTCGTCCAGATGCAGTAATTTTTTTACCTGAACCGAATAAATTAGTTTGTATCGATTCTAAATTTCCTTTTTCCCAATATGAAAAAGTTTACGACGGAAGTGGAAGCAAAGAAGAAATTGCCGGTTTTAAACGGGACGTAAAAAATCAGATTCGAGAGGTTGCTAGTAAGTACATTGCTTTAGGATATACTTCGCGGGAAGCGTTGATGTTTATACCTAGTGATGGCATATACGCATACATAAATGTTAACTTCCCAGATTTGGTTGATGAGGCACAAAGGCAAAATGTTGTTTTGACTTCGCCCTCCACTTTGCAGCCGATGTTGGCTTCCATTCACGGACTAATTATCGAGTACCGGCGAGCGGAAAAACTAGATGAATTAAATCAAACGTTAATTTCTTTAGGACAAGAGTTTTCCCGTTTTACCCTGAGATGGGATAAACTTACCCAGAGTATTAAGACGGTCAGTAAGTCGCAGGAAGAACTCGACAAAACAGTGACAAAAATATCTCATAAATTTAACAAAATCAACGCTGGAATTAGCGAAGATTCCGCCTTAGAAACAAGGGACCAAAGCGAGGCGATTGAAGAATAAAAAAAGGGGTGCCATACTTTTAAAAAAAGCAGGCACCTTTTATGAAAAGGGCTTGTGGGGGGATGCCCTATTTCATCAAAATCCGGTTGGGTTCAAATGCCCAACGTGAATATATTAGGCTTGTTTATAGAAGTTGTAAATAGAATTATTAAATAAAATTATTTACTTTTTTAAGAATTGTTGGAAAATCTTTTGCATTTATGAAAAATGAATAAAATATCGGCCAAATCTACTAAATTATTACTTTCCCATATGATAGAATTATCACTATGAAAAAACTAAATTCCAAAACAAAATCAATGGTAAAAAAGGGAATTGTCATTCTTTCGGCAATTGCTTTTGCCATGCTTCTAGTAATACTTCTTGCTCGTCATTTCGGTTGGACTAGCATCGATAAAATTAGGGATACAATTCAATCGGCAGGAGTTTGGAGCTGGGGCGTTTTTATTCTTCTTCAGGTACTTTATAACGTATTACTATTTATTATTCCCGGGCAAACAATGACCTTCATTGCTATTTCAATTGTCTTATTTCCGCCAATAGAGTCGTTTATATTGGTCACTTTAGGAATGATGATTTCTAGCATTATAAATTACTTTATTGGCTATACGCTTGGGGAGCGAATTGTCCGCAAAATTGCTGGTGATGAAGTGGTAGACAAGTATCAGCCATTACTGGTACGGAAAGCCAAAATATATTATCCAATATTTATGTTAATGCCAGCAATGCCCGATGACGAAATTGTTTTGATTGCGGGCTTATCCAAAATGCCCTTTTCCTATTTCTCATTAACGACACTTCTCACTCGCTCGGTGGGAATAGCCACCACTATTTTTATTGGCAACATTATTCCTTGGCATGCTTTAGGGCTTCGCGGTTTGATTGTTGTCGGCATTGATTTGTTAATCGCAATGGGAATTATTATTATGTTCGCTAATATGCTAGAAAAAGTCTTGGAGGCAAGGGAAAACAAACTGCAAAAGTAGTGAGCTATCTGTTGCAAAAAGCCAACAAAAATAATATTATATAAAAGCCGTTTTGGGGCTGTAGCTCATCTGGGAGAGCGCATCGTTCGCAACGATGAGGTAGCGGGTTCGATCCCCGTCAGCTCCACCAAATGTTCGCCAGACGCACACTCATTTGATACTCGTATCGAAAGGGCGATTTGCGTTAAGGTTTGCTATCACTAAGCCTATGAAGCCTAGTATAAAGTAAGCCAATATCAAAAGGAGTCTCCCAGACTCCTTTTTTCTTGAGTGGAGATTTCCACTCAACCGATAAGGACAAGATTACTAAAATAATGAATAAATAACTATTGAGAATCAACAATTTCGATGGAATAAATAGTAGACTTTATTAGTAGACTTTAAGTAGCTTATAAAGTAGACTTTATCCATTCACCGTTTTTCTTTGACCCAAGTCTTTTTATTAGATTTTTCTTTTGAAGCATCAAAACAATTTTTTTCACTCCGGCAAGACTCAATGCCGTTTTTAAAGCGACTTCACCAAGAGTACTTTGGGGGTTACTGATTAAATACTTATAAACTAATAATTGCTTGGTTGTAAGGGAGGAAACTGCTGACTCTTCATTTTTTCTTCTATCAACAAAATCTGGAACATACGAAAAAGGTATTGTTACTTTAATCATGCCATTGTCGAATGAAAATGCTTCTTTTCCATACTTACTTTTAATAATTGGCACTCCGTGACCACTTTGCTCAGTTAACTTTGCCGCCAGGAATAAACTAAAAAGAGCTCTATTTGTCGGCATGCTTGTTCCTTCGAAAAATCCTTCTTTGGTTAACCCATACGGAATGGCTCCATAAGATACAACCTCGATTCTATCATCGAAAACAAATACGGAAGGAGGAAGCATAGAAACCCAACGGTTGTGAACACAAGCATTATTCCAGGCTTCTCTAAAAGCTTCCAAATCAAATAAATCTGTTTCTTTCCTAATACCTTGCACTAGTTCAACTCTTGATGAATCAAGAGACTTAATATTCTGAAACACCTGATAGTTCGACAACAAAAGACATTGATCTCCAAAATCAGTCCAAGAAGACATCGCTGATTTGTCTGTGCCATTAAACCTTACTACTTTGATTGGAATGTTAAATTGATCTGATAAGATAAAAGCAAGAATGTTTAATCTATTGTTTTTTGTTAGGAGACCATAGCTTCTTTTAAAACCTTCATTATCTTTAACATGAAGATTCCTGGCAGCCAAGAAAGAACAACATTGTGAAAACGACAGGTCCTGGTTGTCAGATTCGACTTGTTTAATTAAGTCCAAGTCACCATCAAGAAGCATTTTTCGAAGGATATCATTGGACATTTGTTCATCAGAATCAATGACTCTAATAAAATACCTTCCATCGCATGAATATGGTTTATCGCTTCCATTTGCGCTAACTTTAATGAAAGCTTTTTTGTTTTCGTCATATAAAACTTCAATTTCAGAAACAATTCTAGGTTGAATAATTTCACGAATTCGAAGTCTTATGTCCTGTAATGTGTTTTTGCCAACTGTTATCCCTATAACATCACCGTTATCTTTAGTTCCATAATAAACAACACCTGAATTGTGACGATTCAACATTGCTGTTAATGATTTCAAACCTTTGTCTAGCTGACCTAAACTTTCTTTATTTTCGATAAATTCAGATTCTTTTCCTATATTCATATTCACTTACCTCAGTTAAAGTATACATTAAAGTCTACTTAAAGTCTACTTTTAAAGTCTACTGGCAATTAGAACTTGTAGAGATGAATAAAGACGCATAGTGGTGTATCATTGCGAATCTCATTACCTCCACCAAATGTTCGCCAGACGCACACTCATTTGATACTCGTATCGAAAGGGCGATTTGCGTTAAGGTTTGCTATCACTAAGCCGATGAAGCCTAGCATCAAGTAAGCCATTATAGAAAGAGAGTCTCCCAGGCTCTCTTTTTTTTCGTGAGCGGAAATCTCCACTCAACCCGCCACCATCGTCGGTGGCTTCTTCTTTCTCTAAAATTTGTTGTCACCGATCACATAAAATAGGACTACAAATCGAAAAACGTTTCCATTAGTAGTGAGGAATCTTTTGCTTTTAAGGGTACGAATTCAAGGATAATGGTTCTATTTATAGTGAGGGGTGTGTGAGCGTTTCTATGTGGATTTTAATTTTTTGGATTTCCAACGGCAACTTTTGGTCTTTTTCCAGCCTTTTAAGTAGAGAGATGTTTAGCGTGAGAGTGAAGGAGGGCGTTTATCAAAATATTTATTATGATTAATATAAAATAGATAATGGGGCTAAAGCGTAATCAATATTTCCGCATCAATCTTTTCTATAACTAATAAATAATCAGCCGCTTCAGAATCCAGCCACTGAAAATCTTCAAAAGTAAAATTTAAATCTTGATAATATTCGACGAAGTAATAACTTGATACTCGCTGATAAAAGCCAATTCCTAGGGGTTTATATATACCGACATCAAGAATTTGATCAAATAAATCGTTTTTAATGTCCATAATAACTTTTAAATTTTGCTGAGCAGGGGTCTGAATATTAATTTCAAGATGATTATTGTCTTCAATATATAAATTAGAGAAGCTGCTGCTTAATATAATCATGACGGAAAGCGCATAATAGGGAAAAGCGAGCGACAAAAATGAGGCGGTTATTTTAACTATTTTGTGGGGAAAAAGAACGTATATTAAGGAAATAACCAGTCCCAATAGTGTTATCCAAAAAATAACAGGACGTTTATAAGTTTGAAACCAAAAAATTAAAAATAATAAGACAACAGTAGCCAGTAGTATCCAGGCAAACTTATATAGTTTTTTTAATGGAAATCCCGCGATTGATATGGTGATGATAAAAAATATAATCATCCATGATCCATTTGTTCCATAATAAAAAAGTGGCATTGCTGATAAGAAACTTAATAAAAAGAAAACAATTATTGAATCAATTTTAGCGGCATTAATCACATATAAAGCAGATACAAGCAAAGCAATAATTGACATAAGCGATATAAGAATCATATTTTCATATTGATATAAGGGAAGAAAAGACAATTTTATCTTATTGAACAAAATGGCCATTGAAAAGAGCAAGCAAAATACACCAATTAGAATAACTAGCACCAGTGAAAGCTTTTTTATTTTCGATAATTGATGACTCATATGTAATACCTATAAATTTATATTAGCAAAAATTACTTATAATAAAAAGACAAGGTCCCATGGTCTATGGCTTTATTAAACTTTCAACCCGGGAAAAAACTTCGCCAATTTTTCCGTTTATTTTTAGTTTAATGGGCTTGTTAATAGGGATATCATCTTTATTTATAACAACAATATTGTTACCAAAAAAGTAGTTTATTAGGCTTGATGCGGGATAGACATTAAGACTAGTTCCCGCAATAATTAAAAGGTCGGCGGCCTGAAGAGCAATTAAAGCTCGGGTAATGATTACATCACTTAGGGGCTCTTCATATAAGACAACATCGGGCTTAATAACCCCGCCGCATTGATCACAAAAAGGAATTCCATGGCTCGCTATAATGGCGGATAGAGGGAAACTTTTACCACATTTAACGCAGTGATTTCGTTGAATAGAACCATGAAGTTCAATTACCTTGCGACTACCAGCCATTTGGTGAAGGCCATCTATGTTTTGCGTAATGATCGTAACATCTTTCTTTTCTGCTAAGTGGGCGAGGAATAAATGTGCAGAATTAGGAACAGCATTCTCATTTATCATTAGATCGCGATAAAACGCAAAAAACGTTGCCGTATTACTCTCAAAATAGCTATGCGACAGCATAACTTCGTAAGGAACTCCATATTTGCTTTTTAAACTGTAGAGTCCATTTTGACTTCGAAAGTCGGGAATCCCACTTTCGGTCGAAACTCCTGCACCACCAAAAAAGACAATATGATGAGCACGATTAATTAGATCAGATAAACTTGTGATTAAATCCATACTATAACAATAGTGGTTTATGAAGTAAATGTAAAAACCATTTGATTTATGCAGTTCAAAAGAAGTTTTAGTTGCGGGGGATAATTGCTTATGATATCGCGGCTATTTTAGTAAATTAGAATATATGCAAAAAGAAAATAAAAAATTTATCAGGTAAAAAATATTATCGTTTATTTTTGCTGTTACTAATTATTAACAAGGCTGAATGTTAAATAATCAACTCTTGCGAATAATCGTAAGTAACGCTTAAGATTAATGAATTTCAAATTTAAAAAATGATTTTTTTTATTTTATAAGGCTAAATACGATAGAAAAATTAAAATAAAAGACCAATCTAATAGCATTAATTAGTGATTTCAGATAATAGGATGGTTTTAAGAACTTGTGCATATGATTTGGCAATAGCAATTTTTTACCTATATAATTTCATATGTGGGGGGGGTAGAATGAAGATAATTGTCCGAGAAATTAGTTATAGCCGACTGGAAAAAGTTATTAAATTCTTCAATGTGCAAAAAGAAATTGAATTTCTTTTTTATGCTCCAGTTCAGGAAATAGATCCAACTTATGGTGAAGAACCATATTACATAGAAGAAAATATAAAAGACATACCTACTTTGCTAAAAAAATGTAAAGCGCATAGTAATTCTGTTGCTCCTAATCTAGATATAGTTGAAGAGGATGATTTCCATTATTTTTGGCGTATTTTAGAAAATATTAAACATGCGCGTGTTATTGGGCGTCAAATAACAGATTTAGAGTATGTATACGAAATGGTAAAACATTATAAAGGACTTTCCTTGGTATGTTCACCTCATTTGGAAAAGATTGGTGATCGAAGTGAAGTGATATCATGGCAAAAAGGAGATGTTATTGTTAACATAATGCAGCACCGTGATTCGTGGGAATTTCTTATCGATGTATATTATAAGAATCATTACGTTGGACATTGGCGTGTAAATGATGCCGATAGTGCTGTTCATGATATATCAATAGTTGCCAAAAGCAAAATATATGTTGTCTACTGGCGGGGTATTACTCGCATTAAACACATTAAAGAAGTCCTCTTTGATGAGTTCAAAGCCCATAAGGCATTGTTAAATAAAAGTAGGCAAAAGGGAATCTTTCATTTCATGAATGAAAAGGGGGAAACAATTGAGTAATCGGTTTACAAAATGATTTTTTTAGATGATAATATCACTGAAAATGCAATGAAGATTTGCTGAGTGATCAGCGTGACACAAATTGGAGCAAATTCAGCGAGCAAACTTCGCCAAAAGTTATAAGGGAATATAGATATCTATATTCTAAAATAGGGTGGCACCACGATGAAATCGTCCCTTGTGATTTTTCACAAGGTTTTTTTATTTAAGGAGGAACTATGGAAAGAATTAGATTGGATGAGATGAAATTTAATGAGCCATGCAAAATATCGGGTTTTGTTGATAAACTTCGGGATACACGTTACATGGTTTTTGTTATTTTGCGTGATATAAGTGGCCATGTTCAAGTTTCTTTTGATAAAGGACTAGAACCGGAAATGAGCGCCGAAGTTTTAAAGGCGATTCCGGGCTCAGTTATTTCTATTTGGGGAGAACTGAAAGAAAACGCCCACGTTAAGCAAGGCGGCAAAGAGTTTATTCCGACTAAACTAGTCGTCGAAAGCATAGCTGAACCGCTCCCGATTGAAGATAACTCATTTATTGACCAAAAACTTGATTATCGTTGGATTGACTTACGAAGTGAAAAGAATACTTTGACATTTGAGGTTCAAACTTTACTCAGCGCAAAAATGCGAGAATTTTTAATCGATAATCACTTTGTTGAAATCCATAGTCCAAAATTAATCGGCACGGCAAGTGAGAGTGGGGCCGATGTTTTCGAACTTAAATATTTTGATCGGAAGGCCTACCTTGCTCAAAGTCCACAGTTTTATAAACAGATGGCCATGGCCAGTGGATTTGAACGCATATTTGAGACTGGACCGGTTTTTCGGGCTGAAAAATCTTTTTCAAATAAACATGCGACGGAATTTACCGGTTTTGATTTAGAGATCAGTTATATTGATTCGTTCCATGATGTAATGCAATTAGAAGCAGAATTGTTAACTTTTACTCTAAAGGCGGTGAAGGAAAAATTTGGTGAACAAATAAAAGAATTAACTGGATTAGAGGTAATTGTTCCAACTTTACCTTTCCCGGTTATGAAATTAAAAGATGTTTATCAAGAGTTGAAAGATCGTTATGGCTTAGAGGTAAGCGAGGAAGAAAAAGGCGATTTAACAACCGAAGCCGAGCGCCTTTGCGCTCGTTTGGCAATGGATAAGTTTAATAGCGAATTTCTCTTTGTTACCGACTATGATGCCGCTAATCGGGCCTTTTACCATATGCGAGATGAGAAAGGGGTGCCTCAAGGTTATGATTTGATTTGGCGTGGATGTGAGATTACTACGGGCGCTCAACGTGAGCATCGTTACGATGTTCTTCGTCGTCAAGCGAATGAAAAAGGATTAAGCGAAGATGTGAAGTTCTATATGGAATTTTTCCGATACGGCTGCCCACCCCATGGTGGATTTGGGATTGGTCTTGACCGGTTAACGATGCTTTTATTAGGTCTTACGATTAAGGAAGCAATGTTTGTTTTCCGGGGACCCAACAGACTTAATCCGTAAATTATTTTATTTTGATTTGTTTAAAATTCAACCTAGGAGGAACATGATGAAAAAATTCTCATGGCGGGATTTATCGCCCAAAAACTTTTTATTTCTGACGATTGCCGGCATCATTAATGCGATAGGCGTCACCATGTTTTTAATTCCCCTGATGCTTTTTGATAGCGGGTTTTCGGGTACGGCTTTTCTTTTGAACAGCATAACCCCACCTTATTTAACATTATCTATATTTCTTATTGTTTTGAACTTCCCGCTTTTTATTCTTGGAACAAAAAAAATGGGATTGCAGTTTATTCTATATTCTCTTTATGCAATCAGCATATACTCTTTTGCGGCTTTTATTATTCAAAATTGGTTACCAATCGATTGGAGTAATGGATCTCCTTTTATAGGAAATGATATCTTTTTGGCGGCTATTTTTGGCGGATTACTTTCCGGCATCGGCTCGGGTTTAACGATTCGAAGTGGTGGAGCTTTGGATGGAGTGGAAGTTATCGCTATTCTTGTCCATAAGCGCCTATCAACAACGGTAGGAGCGATTGTCATGGTTTATAACGTTATTCTTTATTTACTTGTGGCAGTTATTTACTCTTCTTGGATAATCCCTCTTTATTCGATAGTAACCTATATGATCGGTCAACGCGCGGTCGACTTTGTCGTGGAGGGTCTTGATCGCGGAAAGGCCGCTATTATAATTACAGAAGAGCCCAACAAAATCGCAGAGGCAATATCATCAGAACTAAAGCGTGGAGTAACTTTTTGGAGTGGATATGGTTATTACTCTCAAAAAGGTAAAACCATATTGTATGTTGTCGTTAATCGATTTGAAATTGGACGATTAAAGTCCATCGTCAAAAATGTCGACGACCGATCATTTGTTACCATAAGTGAGGTTACCGATGTGATGGGAGTTGATTTAAAATTTGGTAAGAGTGAGTATAGTAAAATCGGAGAATAAAAAAATATAGATGAGAAATCATCTATATTTTTGTTTTCAAGCATCAATTAAATTAATTTTCAATCGAATAAATAAGATTATTAAATAGGGAACTAATTAGCGAGCCAACAATCGGTTCATTTTCGATGCCCTTGCGGACAAAGGTCAAAAGTTCATTATCGTGACCGATAACATAGTTGACGGATTTAATCGCTAACCAAGGGGTGTCAAAGACAGCACAGGCACTAGCAATTCCGCCTAATTCGGTGTCAAAAGCACCAATTCGGTCAACAGCGGCAAAGTGAAGATTAATTAACTCATTAGCGGCTTCTTTACTGGTATAAAACTTATTGGTTGAAATTAGCGATGCGCGATGAATGTTATGATTAATGCTGCGACTATTGATGGTTTCAACCATCGAAATATAATCATCTTCCGATGTATAGAACTCAGGAAGGCCGACTATTTGTCCATATTTAACATTACCAAAAGTGGTTAAATCGACATCTCCATTATAAATTCTTTCTACAAGGAGAATATCTCCTTGATGAAGAATTTCGTTATAAGCGCTAACGCTGCCAATGCTTATGACAATGTAAGGACGATATTTTTCGATGCAAAGTGCAGTGATTATGGATGAGACAGTGTTGGTGGGCTTGGTATAGGTTAAAACAATGTCTTTGCCTGAGTAGACTCCAACATAAACAGGGTGATTTAAAGCAATTTCATCAACCCGTTCAATATCCATTTTTGTTTTAATATAGATGATATCATCCGCATTATTTCCCAAAATTAAAATCATTTTTTGGCCCTCTTTTCAAAACGGTTAGTCTTTAGAAACGTTAAATATTGCTCGGGGGAGAGCGGACGAGAATAGTAGTAACCTTGTATACAGTCAACACCAATTTTCTTCATGAGTTGGACCTGTTTATACTCTTGCACACCTTCAACGACGATGTAAGCTTCAAGGATATGCGCTAAGCGGACAATGGTTGAGACAATTTCCCGTGATTTTTCGTCAATTTCGATGTCATCCAAAAACACTTTATCGATTTTGATCGTATCAAAAGGAAGACGTTTAATGTAGCTTAGTGACGAATATCCAGTTCCAAAGTCATCGATTCCAACCTTGATTTTCATAGCCTTAAATTGCTTAATTAAGGAGAGTAAATATAGAACATCCCGTGAAGCCGGCGATTCGATAATCTCGACCTCAATCAACATGGGATTAACCTTGTACTCATTAATTTTGCTTGATACGAATCCAACCAGATCAGTTTGAAATAACGTCCGTCGAGAAAAGTTAATTGAAATCGGCAATAGTCTTTCCCGTTTATTTTTCCAGGCGGTAATGTCCTGGCAGACGGTGTCAAAAACGTAGTGGTCAATTTGTAAAATTAAATCTGATTGCTCCGCAAAAGGAATGAAAGCAGCGGGAGTTAATAATCCTTTGGTTGGGTGATGCCACCGAAGTAAGGCTTCGGCACCAATAAAACGCTTGAGATTTAAATCATATTTTGGTTGATAAAACACTTCAAATTCCCGATCGTTTAATCCGCGGATAATTTCATCAGCTAAATGAACATTTGCCGCCATTGTATTAAACATATTTTCTTCGTAAATTTTTAATCCGGGTCGTTCATTATTGATTCGAGAAAAATCTCCAGCAATTAACGAATGTTGAAGCATCTCAGCAGCGGTTGTTTTTTTATCGGTAGAAAAGCAGGTTCCAAAAAAGAAACTGGATTTTGCTGCCAGCCCGTTTTGTTCTAGGCGGGTATCAACCTCGGAGGTAACACTGTCAGTCAACTCGCGTATTTCGCCTTCTTGAACGTAAGGAATAGCTAATAAGAAGTTTTCATTGTAATCATAGCCATAAATTAAACGCCGATCATTAAGCCATAAGTTTTCAATTGCCTGAAAAACAATGCCGGTAATTTTGGATCCGACAGCATAACCATAGTGCGAGAAAATCTCTCTTTTTAGTTGGTAGACAGAAAAACTGATAATGGCATAATTGAAGTGACTATGGCGGTAACGAGTGTTAATGGCATTTAAAAATTTGTGTTCATTAAACACGTCACGTATCGTGGCAAATGTATCGTAATTGAAGCGCATCTGACTGGAGTAAATGCGTTTTTGATAAAAGGCAATAATGATAGCATGTACGGATAAAAGCAAGGCAAAGGCAATCACTACGGTCCACCAGAAAATATTACTTACGGAAGAGGGCATCGCAAACTTTATTTTCATTAGTAATAAAGTCTCGCTTACTACCGCTCCAATGAGCACAAGAAAAGATATGATAATGATGATATTAAGTGGCCGCATATGGTGAAGACTGCGGCTGCCAAGTTTTTTATTTTTTTCTTTTTTCTTCATCTTGTTCTTCCCTGTTTTCTATATTCATTTCCTGCCGCAATTTTTCTTTTTCCATCTCAATCAATATGCGTAGTTTCTCTCTTTGCTTCATATCTTCAAACTCATCATCATCACTTATATTATCATTTTTTTGCCGATTTTCGTTAGCACCTGTAGGAGTATCTTCCTCCTTAACGCCCTTTATAATATCTTCATTGCCGAAATAAATACCCAAAGTAGAGGAATTAAAACCACGATCGGAAAAAGGTAGACATTGGATAAAGTTTGGTAAGCAACGCCAATAGGCTTTGATACTTCAATCACTTTGCCTAAAACATATTTTTCGGGAACGATATCATAGTTACTGTAATCGCAAGCGTGGCCAAAATTGACATAGCAAGATTCGGCTTCCAAGTTATCACCAAGAGTATAAAAAGTATAATTATCGTTACCATCAACACTAATATCGATAATACGATGCGTAATTATAACTTTAGCGTTGGGGTTATAAAAAGAAATAATATCCCCATCGTGATTCTCAATTTCACTGGATGCTTTTAGAGTTGTGACATCAACTTTTTGCACGACAATTCCGACACCAACAGGCATAACAGGTTCCATTGAATCAGTTAAAACGGTCATTGTTTGGTAACCGAAGAAATTTGGGACACCATAATTGCTACGCGCGGTAATAAAACCTAATGCTTCCACAACAAATAATAGAGCAATCAAGCTTCCTAAAATCCAGGAAATGATTGTTCCAACTTTGCTTTTTTTCTTCGTTGTGGCAGTTGATTGATTCATATAACTATTCACGAGCCTTTTCGGCCTTAACCTTAACTTTCTTTTTGGCCTCTTCTAATTTACGTTGCTCTTCCTTGTTAATCGCTGCCACCCGGGCGGCCTCTTCTTGAGCCAGTTTCTTTTCTAAAGCAGCTTTCTTTTTGGCCTCAAGTAGCAATCGTTTCTTTTCTAGGGCTTCTTCTTTTTGCATTAATTTCCGTTGCCGATCAGCTTCTTTTTTAGCAAAAATTCTTTCTTTTTCTTTTTGTTTTCTAATTTCTGCCTGCTCTTTTTCCTTACGACGTTTTTCAATAAGACGTTCTTTAGCTTCCTTACGCTTCTTTTCGAGAGCAATCTGCTTGGCGGACTTTGGCTTGGCAACCAAGGCAAAGGCAAAATCGGTGTCTAAAAAGCGTTCATCACCAGCAATAATGCCTTCAGGAATATCCGTAAAACGTGGTTTAATTGTGTAGGCGCGAGTTCCGCGTTCAATAGGTCGTGCATTCTCGGTACTTAAGGTAAGATAAGAGGCCACCATTAAACTATGAAGATTCTTCAAATACTCTTCGCTAAATATATTCTTCTTTTGTTTTATTGAGTAAGAAACGCCAAGTTCGTCGTAACGGCTTATGTAAGACCAAAGTAAAAATGAATCATGATAGTCGTGGTTCATACGAATAATATTGGTCTGCTGAATTGGATCTTTGACCGGCACAGCCTTATTCATCATGATCATAAATGGCGAACTTGCTAAAAACATAACCCGCCGTCTAATCTCTTTGAGACGAACTAAGACATCTTCATTAGCGCTGCGTTCTCCATTGTCATCACTAGGAATAACCTGTTTTAGTTGACCAGTGTATTCATAAGTGGCGCCACCGATAACCACTTGGGTTGACATTTTGATAATATCACTGTTTTGCGTATCGCCATGGTCCATAATGTACTTGTAACGAAGTTCGATAAAAACTTGAAGCCGTCTAATTAAGGTCATAATAAAGCGGTTTTCGTAGATGGCAAGTTCGTCTTCAGTAAAGGAGTTCAAAATTTTTTCCGGCATAACCGTTCCATCGGGATTGACAGATTTAATAAACTCGCTATGTTGACCAAGATGACGAACAGCGGTTGGAGTGATACGCTTGGCATTCTCAATTGGAACTATTTCATGCGTTTCATTTATAAACCGGCGCGGATTTTGAACGACCTTTTCAATCGCCGGCAATTTTTCTTCAATTTTTTCTACAAAATCAACATTATACTTTTTAGTTTCCGTGCGAGAAAGCCCACTGAAAGTATTATCTTTATTCGTACTGATTAAGTTATATACTTCACGTAAATCACGATTACGCAAAATAATACGCGTCAATTGACGTGTATATTTATCTTTCATCCGATTTACCTTTTCAACCGGAGTTAATCTTTTTCTCTTCTTTTTTGAAGGTGATTTAGTCTTTTCTTTTTTGCTGGTTGCGACCTTTTTTTTCTCTACTTTTTTTGTCATTTAAATTAACCTAACTCATCTTAATGAAATCATCAATGACTTGATTGGATAATTTAAAAGTGTTCTTACCAAAGAGTTTTTCTAATTCGGTCGCAAGTTGTTTTAACTCTTCATGCAAGAAAGCGAGATTAAGGGCGGAAAATTTCTTTAAAACCTTACTTGAAAATATAAAGTCTAATGCCTCTAATTCAGTGCCTCCACAGGCGACGTAATTAGGAACAAAACGCTTCAATTGCTTCATAATCCGGTTGCCAAAGGCGATATGAAACTTGGCGATAACGAAAGTGTCCAATTTAGCAAAACGACCCAAGTTAACTTCAGAAACAGGATAGTTTGTTTGCGCTTCATTATAAAGTTGGGCTAAATAGTTATAAGTTATAGCCACCGGTTCAGTAAATTCTGCATCGAAAGCCACGCCCTTATTATTTAACTGTAAAGACATCGCCCGGTCGTAAACTTTGTCGGTAATGGTGAAAGTCGAGTCATCATTATTGGCCGTTCCAAAAAACCATAAGTTTTGGGGAATCAATAATTTACCATTCTCAAGATGACGGGGATTATCCGCACTGGGGGTGTTGGTAACCTCAACTTTCCATTCACTTGGATCAGGCATTTCCATGATAGATAGAAATTCTGCAAAGTAATACTCTACCCGAGCTAAGTTCATTTCATCGAGAATAATTATGCAATTGTCCTCACGATAAGTGGCTTCATAGACCGCTTTTAAAAAATCGGTCTCATTGAATTTTTTAGTAAATTCATTATAGTAACCAATTAGTTCGCTCCGATCTCTCCACGAAGGTTGAACTGAGCATATTTGGACATCATTTTGAAAAAATTTGCCTAGAGCATAAGGCAAGGAAGTTTTACCGGTACCAGATATGCCTTCAAGAATCAATAGCCGGCTCGTGCCTAAAGCAGCGAATACAGTTCTAATCATCGAAGTCTCATAATAAAGTCCAAGTTGTGAGGCGGCAAAAAGACGAAAGCGAGCAGAAAGCTCCTCTAATGAGATATTGGCATCCATATCTGGCGAATCCACTCGCGGATGATAATCCTGGTATTTCTTATCGATCATCGCCAATTTTGGGAACATCGAATCATTAACTTTATTTTCCTCATCCCGGGAAGTTCCATCGGGGTTAAGTGATGAACTGTTGGGATTGATTCCCAAGGACCCGACCTTCAGTTTTAAAATCTCGTTTTTCTCCATCACCGCGGCATATAACTGGTCATTTAGAGATTGAATTTGGGCGAGCATTTTGGATCTCGTCATATCGTTACGACCGATTCTTACGACACGATAAATTAGCAGATATAGCATATAACCAAGAAGGCCAATAATAGAAACCACAATTAAAAGGAAGAGAACAAATAGCATCCATCCCCAAATGCCAAATCCGTCCAAATAGGTACGAAGAATGGCATCATATTCTGAAAAGTCGCTACCTACGAAGGTCCATGGTTTAATTATACCGGTATAGAAAAAGTCCCCTAAATTACGAAAAAGGGCAGTAAATAAATCCCGAATATAACTAAAGAAATTACTCATAAGTATCCTTTCATAAAGGCAAAACCAAGGCCATCCAGCCTTGATTATCTTTAAAAAATTAAAGGGCAACAATTAATTAGAAGTAAGTGGTGAAGAAATAAACTTTAACTGCGCACCAAAAGTTCCTGAAACAAGAAGATTCGTGCAAGCATGATCCCAGCCTTCTAGCCAAATTTTAATTTTCACCTCAGCAATGCCGTTTTCATCGGTTACAGCAATTGGCATATTGCCAGTGTTCTGTTGATAAGTGCTGATTTTGTCGTAGTGCGCTGTCGCTGGAATAGCATTAGTTAAAGGACGAACACCAGATTTGGTGCTACCGTTATAGAAGGCAACTTCGCTTGTGTCTGCGGGAATGTCTTCATTTTCAGCTAGTCCCCAACTATCATCGGTTAAATCATCGACAAAATCACCATAAGCAATCTCATAAAGAGTTTCATCAATTTCCCCATCTTCAAGTAGAGTTGGATCGCTCGTAAAATCAAAATAGCCATCCTCGTCTAAATCCATCCGACCACCGACCGCTATCGAACCCTTTTCATTCCTTCCCGGACTGATAATATCCGAGGTATAGGCACTTTCAAACCCAAGGCGAAGAGCCTGGGTAATGTTGTTCTTGCCGGCAAAAGCCGTATCGTTGTCAAAATATATAGCGTTGTTTGCTACACCAGATACAGTTTCATCTTGACGAATGACACCAACATTAAAGAGAATATCAAAAGCGATATAGTCACTCTTATTGGCTTCACTCGAAAAGTCAACAACTCGGGTATAGGTTGCACTATTACTGGACGGACGATCATATAAACTAATTTCATCGCCGGTTTGAAATCTTTTACTAGTGATAGGCTTTACTGTGTTCGAAGCCGAATAGCCCTCATGGCTAACGATGTATTGCATCGTTTTGGCTCCCACGGATAAATCGCTCCAATAAACATAGCCTCCACCAGCATAATTATTCGAATCGCTAGTAAGGTGATATGTTTCTAACTCACTCTCCCCGATGGGCTCTTGGACACGAAAACCAACTTTCATCAAATTGGCATCACCAGTTGATTTGTTAGAAAAAGCCACGGTCGTTGAATTCGCTAGATAGCGAGCGACTGTTGCTCCCACATAAGAAATAACTACAAATGTAACCAGCAGGCTTGCCGATATGGCCAGCAGGGTGCGGGCTTTTTTGGCGCGCTTGCGGTTCTTAAGTAATTCGCTTGGTGCTCCCATATCGATTATCCTTTCAAGTTACGACAAAAGATAGAAAAGATAGACCTTTTCTTGCCAACTCCATCTTTCTGCGTTCCATTACTACGCGGATAAATTTCGTTTGGCTGCCTCTCATCATTCTTAACGATTGACGAGACCCCATGGAAATAAAAAAATCGATGTTAACCAATCATTGCCCGGAATCGATCAAATCTTTTTTATTCCGTACGGCAACTGGCTACCATCGCTATCCGCTACAGGTCCTTTAGTTTTGCGTCGCTAGATTTCTCTAGTTTTGCCTTTGTCAAGAACAATTATATATCAATTGAAACAATTGTCAACAAAAAAGCAGTCACTTTTTATGACTGCTTTTTGCTAGGATTCAACTACTTTTTTTCTTGATTTTGAGCTTGTTGTTTTGCTATCTCTGTTAAAACTTCTTCCCGAGCTTGGCGCTTTGCTTCTTCCAGCAATTCTTCCTTACTCATGGTTAGTTTTGCTTTCTCATTTTTGTCATTCAAATTCTTAATTAGCAAGTAGATGTTAAATAGGAAAATCAATATCAGGGGGAAAACAATTAACAGGAAAAAGAACAAAGGATTTAGTTGCAACCACTTTATGAAACCCATAAAGGGATTGGTGCTTCCGCTAGCGCTACCAACTGTCGTCATCGCAATAATCGAGACGGTTAACAGAAAAGCAATTAGGACGATCTCACCGATAGTTAAGCCAATTCTTAACCAACCGCTTTTCTTTGAGGCATCATTTTCTGTACTCATTATTAAATGCTCCTAAATAAAAACGCATTTCGTCAACTAATACTACATAAAAAAAACTGGAGTGTCAAATGAAAATCCAATGAAACTCCAGTTTTTAAGCAATATTTTCTAATTAAGCGGCGGCAACTTCAAGGGCGTATAAGTCAAGGTTAACTTTAAACACGCCACCTCTGGCCGAGTTTTGGACTTTAACTCCTTCAAGCCAAACCCGGAAAGTAATATCCTCGGTAATCAACGGAGTCGCGCCATCAAAGGATAAATCAGCAATCTTCGGTAACACAGAACTGGCTGGAGTTGGGGCATTTTTAATTGCTCCACTATAGAGTAAGTCGCCATCATTATCAGCAGTAACACTTGTTAATTGGTAGCCATCAACCCCATAAGCACTAGTGCCAGTCTCAGCCAAAGAAATATATTGTGAATTAGCATCTGGATTTAGCGCCCAAATGAAGTTGGTAGCAGCGGTTCCTTCAGAAGTTCTATCGTCATAGTTAACAACGGCTAAACGAGCGGCATTGGCAGCTTCAACGTCGGCTGGGTTGCCAGGATCAACAGCGGAAATCGATGTGTCTTGACCAAGATAGACATACATACCATTTGTTTCTGGATCAACGTTGGTCCGAGAAATAGTGACGGTAAAGTCAATAAAATTGCCATCGGCAGTTGAAGAGACATCCTCAATGCTATCAGCTAGGGTTCTGTCGGTGTCATGAGCATTCCAAACTGGTTTATAGAAAGAAACGCCATCTCCCGAAATATCGGTAACTTTGTTGGCACCGGCAAGAGCAATAACACCTGGAGTGGCATCATTAACAGCAAGGGTATTTAGTGAAGACTTGTAAGCAACAATCAAGTTACCGCTATTCGTTTTCACAGTCGCAGATGAATAACTGATGGTCGCAGACCGAACGGTAGTAAACCAAGCAAAGGTACCAGCAGTAACCGCAGTTCCGCTGACGAGTAATAAAGCGACAGACGACAATAAAATCTTATTCTTCTTATCCATGATAAAAATCCTCCTCTGGATTCTCCCTTCATAATTTTGAAGGGGTTGGCACCTAAGTTAATGGGACTTAGATGATAATTAACGGGCAATTTCGCTAATTATATTGCAATCATTGAGGGGGCAATAATTGTTTTCAAAAGCAACATCATTATAGTCCAGTTAAAAATATATGCAAGTATTTTGAATATTTTTTTACAAAAGTTTTTGGGTGGACAAATTGTGAAAAAAAGACTCTCTACAAGAGAGTCTTTAATTATTCATTAATCGTAGTTATTTCTAGTTTGTTAATGACAAATTCCAAATTCTGATAAACATTTGAATTGCCGGTGATGGATTTATTGTAATAGTCTATCCCACTATCGGTATGATCAAATGAATAGTAGGTATCACTGGTATCACTGAATTCGATGGTCAAGAGGAAGATTTTCTTTTGCGACGAACTTCCGCCAAGAGTCGATGTTGCCAGAATATGAGTCTGATCACTGCCATCAAACAGATCACCGCCGGGGGGATTTTGTGATTGCACAAAAGTATTAGCCTCCGAAGTTATAGCGCTATTTGTATCGGCACCATTGATATCGGCAATATATATGTTAATAGCTTCTGCTAATCTAATGCCTTCTTGGGAATTATTATTAAAGCGACTTAAAGAGGCGACGGATGTAAATTCTGAAAGAGCAAGATTTATATTCTGGGGGAAATTCAAATCACTGGATAATTCGATGGCAAATGTTTGACGATAGCCGGGTTCTTTTAAGAAGGTATAGTTTTCACCATAATTCTCAGGAACCGGTAAAAAGTCATTTTCATAATCAGTCACGCTTGCGTTGGTGTCGTTAGAAAACATATCGGGACCAGGGTAACCATTTTCTCCATTTCCAACAAAGTACTTTAAAGAATACTCAATGCCTTGCGGAACACTTACGTCCATTACCTCAACTTGCTTACTTCGAACAAACTGAAACCAAGCATAAGAAATATAAAATAATGATGTTAGTGAAAAAGCTAGAGCGACTAAAGTTACGGCAAGCCGGGTTTTTAGCCTTGATGTAGAATTAATTTTTTTCATATTAATCAATCACCGCCTCGTTATATCCATCAGTATTTGATGGTTCAAAACTATATCCCGTGTTACCGGTATATTTGACGTGGACAGCTGTTCCAGAGTAACCACCAGTATTAGTTCGATAGTAGTTATAGGTCGCATTCAAGGAAGAGTTGTTCATCGATGATCCAACAGTAAATTTTATTTTAACGTTGCTATCACTATTCCAGGCCGTATATACACCGTTTTCATAAGTAGGCATATCATAAAGGAAATCAACATTTGTCACTTGACGATTTAAATCACCATTTACAGAAGTAAAATAGATATCGAGTCCAATTATATTTAAAGAAAAGGGCTCGTAATAGAAACTCTCGTTTGAATATAAAATTCTTCCTGTACTATTGGTTGTGTAGTCACTATTGCTCGTTTCCATCGTTGAACCGACACCAATGCCAAACATTAAATAATATGTTCCAAAGAAATAGTTCCAAAAGTCGGTAGTCAGTAAACCACCATAATTATCCGAAAACAAGCCATCCCAAAAAGAGTCAGATTTATTGACAGTAAAGCTTAATTGTTGGGAGACCAGTTGACCGGATGAAGAATTTCCCTGGCCATCATTCATAATTAAAGGATGGGCAGTTGCATCGTATACGTAATTACCGCTACTATCAGTGGCACTGCTTAAATTGTTCCAGTGATCGTTACGAACCTTCCGATAGCTCAGACTGGGATTATACTTATTAAAGAGAATTTGAAAATAATTGTTTGTTGAACCGGTAGCCACATAAGTTATTTTAATAATGACGGTAAATGCTTCGTCGCTAAACAAATCAATCGTCCGTTGCTCCGACCCGGCATTTAGCCAAAGCCATATGCCATTTCGGAGGAAAAAATTGGTATTTTTATTGTAACTGCTGCCTTTATCGCTACGAACGCTCGCTGATAAGGGAGCATTAGCTATACTTAAAGCATAACTAGATACACTGCCTTCTCCGGAAGAATAAGCCACACTGCCGTTTGATAATCCTGGATAAAAACGAAGATAAGATGCCTCTTCAGAATTCAATCCATAATAGGTGGAAGCTTGAACGGCAACGTTATTAATAACGGATGAATAGTCAGTCGACAAATAACTGCTAGGATTAGGGATGGCATATGTCCCTCCACTGACTCCACCGGCAATATTGGCACGGATAATCTTATCAAAATCAAAGTATTTACGATCAAAGTTGGCATTGGCATCATCGTAAACATTATCATTTAAAGTGCGACCAATTAAGCTGCTGTAAGACATCACTTGGCGACCGTGAACCATAATTTTGGCATTATTTGTATTAACGGCCGTATTTAACTCATTGCCACCGTAAACGCCAAGACTATTTGCAGTTCCGTCAAGATGACCGATCAAAAAGCCTACATAAGTCCCATGAGGTCCAAATAGACTAGTGGCATGCAAAGTTTTAAAAAAACCAGGATATTCGCCATTGGCAATATTGCCGACGCTAACATCACCGTTGTATTCGACATTTATTTCCCAACGTTCGAGAGTGTAAGAAATAACTTTATTATCGTAAAGGGCAAAAACTTTTGCTGACAGTTGAACGGGATATAATTTACCACTTACAGCGTTGTTCGGGACTTTGGTATACCAAATGTTATTTGCGGTTTGATAGAGAAGATCTTCATTGGAACTTTCATATATTATCGAGTAATTTACTCCATTGGCATTTAAACCAGTCTTGTTGACTGTAAAATGAGCGAGATTAGAACTGCTGGTACGTGTAGTCAAACTTATTTCAAGACTAGCGGCCCCATCGGTTCCGCTAAAAACCGAAGCCAACGGGTTGGTTGTAGAGGCGGCGGTAGGGTTGTTTTCATTTGTTACATTAATGGTGGGAGAAGCTAAAACTAAATTGGCGACACTTGCTCCCATGGTGACATAGCCAAACATGCCGATATCGCTGGTTTGAGAGCCATCGACTACAAGATTGTTGATGATTTTACCATTGCCATTAAAATTGCTATAAAAGGGATAATCTTCGGAACCAATCGGTGCAAGAGATTCACCATCCCAGTCCATACCATTTTCAGGAATGTTATCACTAAGTTTAAAATAGGTGTCTTTATTAAAAACACCGTAAATATTTAATTTTTGTAAGTTTCGAACTTGCTCGGGCGTTTCAATAATATATGGTGCCGCCGAAACACCGCTGCCGCCCGCAAAATAGGATGAGAGGTGGCCAATGTTATATTCAATCGGGGTTGAATAACGACGGTTATATACATATGCCGCGTATGTCATACCAACTACTGAGGCGGAAAGTCCGACTATAAGCGAAAAGGCAAGACCCGTTACCTGCCGACGGGTGCGCTTTTTCATTTTAATTTCCTCCAATTGGGTTTAAGGAAAAACCAACCGATAAATTAAAAGAGAAGCCAATCGAAAAATCATCATAGCTCACGCTTGGATTATTCTTAAAATAACTGATTAAGGCGATCGGATCCGGCATCACCTCAACGATAATACTCCGGCAAAAGTGCGTTTTATAAAATGCTTGATCGGCGGTAGAAATCGTATTAGTAAAATAGGCATTTCCGTTAGCTTCATCGGTTAAAGTGATAATTTCACTTTGACTGACTTCGGTTTGAAAAAGTGGGTTCAAAGACCTACTAGCTAAAGTGTTAATAATAGACGGTGCCGCATAGGCCAGTGGCGAGTTGATATTATTAGTCACTGAGGTGTAGCGATAAGTAAAGAGGGAAAAGTCGACGGCTGTTGCTTGACTGGCGTAAGACAAGGAAGCGGACATATACGAAGTCTCAACAGTAGTAAAAAGCTGTATTTCTACATAGTACCCCGGCATCGCTTGAGCGCTGATACTATTCTCATCGTGATATAGACTTAGAGCGTTTAAAGTTGAAAACACCGTTCCGGAATCATCATTAAACGTAAATGATAGTTCACCATTTCCTGAGTTCGTTTGAGTGGCCGTAATATCCGGCTCATTATTAAGAAAAATTGAAGTATTGTCATCTTGATTGGTTTGACGCTTAAATAAAAAGCCATTTATTTTGGCATCAGCGTCACCGCTATGAAGATTTATTTCTGCGATATTATTATTTGAATTTATCCAGGCATAAGAAAACCCTGTGAGCATGATAGCACTCACACCGAGAATGAACAAAGTACTGGTCAGAATCTTGTTTCTCAGTTTCATAAGAAAAGGTAGCCGTTCCTTCAAATGTTGGCAACTGGCTACCTTTATTAGGCCCTATAGCTTTGCGTCGCTAGATTCCTCTAGTTTTGCTTTTGTCTAGCATGATTATATATACATATAAAAAAGTTGTCAAATAGTTTGCTGATCGGTTGAAACAATATATTTTTCATAATCGTCAATCGGCATTGGCTTGGCGTAAAAGTAACCTTCGCAATAATGAATACCGAGCGATTTAATAATGTTTACCTGCCGTTCAGTCTCAACCCCTTTAACGATAAGTTCTAGGTTCAAAGTTTTCAATCGGTTGACCATATGCGTAAAATTAACATAGGAATCAGAGTCATTTTCAATAGAACGAATTGCGGCCTGCTCAAGTTTCAAATAATGGAATCCAAGTGAATTAATGCTGTTTGGTGAAAGGTTTCTACCGGTATAGTTATCCAAAATAAATGATATCTTTAAATCGGAATTGCGCTTAATAAAGGCGCGTACTTCATCCTGATGGAGCATAGCGATATCCTCATCAATTTCAAGTTGCAAAAAATTAGCCGGAAATTTGTATTGATTTATAACGCCACTTAAGAAACCATGAAAATCTTTATTGATAATGGTGTCAAAAGAAATATTAACCGAAATTCTATCAATACCTCGGCTTCTAAATAACGTATAGCCGAGCGACCGCCACATTTCTCCAACACGGCGAATAATGGCTTTTTCTTGATCGCACATTAGACGATTATCGCTATATAAATCGACAAAATCATTCGGTGGAATAAAGCCAGCCCGATTAGGATCATACAAGCGCAACAGCATTTCGCCACCCGTTACAAACTCATTGTCAAGGTTGATAAGCGGTTGGACATATGATTCCCAGTAATTGCGACTAGTTGCCGTTTCATAGAAGTTAAGAATATAAGCATTGCGATCAGCCGGTCTTGAAACGCGATTGCGAATAATATAAAGAATATTTTTCCCCACCTTAGCCGATTTATTTAGGCCGTCGTCAATGGTCTTATCCAAAATAATGGCGTCATTACAATCGGTTGGGTATTCAAGTAACGCCAAATTAAACGATATCTTTTCGGAAAGGTGATGGGCTTTAATGGCTATATGTTTATAAATATCCTCAAGCCGATTAAAAGTCGCCGGTCGAGGTGCTTCGACAAAATTAATAGCTAAAGCGTCATCATCAATGCGAAAAAGGACATTTTCATATCCGGCCTCAATAATCGACTGGCTGATAGCGTTTAGGAAAGATAATTTATCATCTTTGGTTAGAGGATTAATTTCACTATCATCAAGAGCAAGGCGAATGCCTAAAATAAAACCGCGATGGTTGGTGTAGAGAGCCTCACGGATATCGGCAATTAAGCGGGCTCGATTTTTAATAGATAAATCTTTATCGACAAAAAGGGCGTTGCTCAATAAACTTTCGCGACTTGGAACTTTTAACACAATAGTTTCTTCATTCGGATTTCCGGTATAGTTTAAAACGCGGGCTTGTAGCGGGGAAGGCGATATCTCGTTAATTATGATCACCGGTTCTTTGTTAGATAACGGACAGTCTTGGCATATTTCATCCCGATTTCTAAAAACCTTGTAACACTTCTGACCAATCAGCGGCTGATGCGGGAAAGTAACTGGCAAGATTCTGTGACACATAGTGAATTAAGCGCGTTCTTTTATCAACTATATAAACATATTCTTCGTTTATTTTTAAGATATGTTCTAAGAGCGAATCCCGTCTTTTATCCTGATGAACTTCACGCATCTGTCGAACAAGTTGCTCAAATAGGGCGCTGATAAAAATCAATATTGTTTGCTCACTGACCGATAGAGGCCTTAAGCTCTTTTCGGATGAACAAAGGTAAAGAAGACCAAGATTTGTTTTATCGTCATCAACGATAGTTTGAAAGAAAAACGAAGATATATTGAGATTATCAAGGATAGAAGAAAGTTTGGGGGGAAGGGGATCTGAGGAATCGCCATATAAGCAATGATCATCCCCGGCTTCTTCAAAGATTGGAGTCAGATAATTTGTGGGAATATTATCAAGGCGCCGGAAAGTCGCCGGAGAATTCATTCGCGTGTCTTCAAAATAGACATCGTAGAATTCATGGGAGGGATTTAAAAGAAGAAATCCAGCATTCATATAGCCAAATTGGCGAGCGAACTTCAATAAGTTGTTTTTTAAAAAGTCATAGAAGGACTTGAAATCCTTTGTTTCTCGCATCTCTTTAAAAATCGGCTCTGAATTGAGAAGAAAAAGGCGACTGATATTTTCGATGTTTTCATAGCGGGCAAGACCTTTATTTCGTCTTTGAGGGATATAAACAATATAATTTTTGGTTTTTCGAAGAGCAAAATCCGCATCGCGTTCTAGATCGCGTCTTCCCGAATATGGATAGATAACAGCGGAAACACGAATGTCGGCAATCGCTATATTCTCACGGTTTTTATCAACAGTAGCGGAGGCAAAACTCGAATAAAAAAGGCGGATGCGCGATTTCAATAAAGATATAGAATCAATCTCGGGTAGAAAAATCGATAAAGTATCATCGCTGTATTCGCCGATAATAGCGGTTTTAAAAAAAGATTGAATGTGATCAATGAGATCATTGCGAAAAGTTGAGTTAAAGTTCTTTATTTGCACGAGCATATAAGCGGATCGATAGGATTGGTTGGAGCGCAATAAGTAATATATTGTTTGATTAAATTCCCCTTTGGTTAGAGGAAGATGACTTTTGATTCGCTCTTTAATCTCCGCAGGAATCAAATCATCTTCTGAAATACGCCCGATGGAGGCAAAACGGGCTAAAAGATTATGGAAGGTATTCTCTAACAACGATAGTTCTTCAATTGATATCTCACCCTTCTCGCTATCCAACTGATTGGAACCAAAGTTATTAGTTTCTCTTTCCAATTGATTGATGGCATTGCGGATTTCATTCCCGGCTTTTTTGGCGGTAATGATAATCTCATAAGATAAGACAAAAATAATAACAAAGGAAACAATCAATATGGAAAAGTATATAATGAATAGGCCAGAAGAAAAATAGTTCCAAATTATACTCGCTGTGGCGAGTATAAGGGTAACAAAAATGACGGACACAAAAGTTACTATCTGATCTTCAAGCGTATTTTTAATTGATTTCACAATAAACCCTCAACTTCAGCAAACATTATTATATTGTATATTTGGCAAAAAGTGGTAGCGTATGGCAAATTTTTCGATTTTTATTTGGAAAATAAATCAAAAAATGCCGAAAATGCCAATTTTTCAATACATGTATTGGTTTTAAAAAGTTTGTCAATACTAAAAAGTGGGAGAAACTGTCTTAAAACAGGCAAAAAATCGAAGAAAAAGCAGGTTTTTAATTGGCTTTTATTAAATATAATAAAAAACTATGTTATATTTTATGCGAAGATATTATAATATCTAAAAGTTTTATAGGTTTTTAACAGCTTTTGTTATGACGTATATCGAAAAGAGATAAATATTATGACACTGATGGGGAAGTTGATTATCGATATTTATTCAATGGTTATTCTCGTGGTTTTGTTCATTCTTGTGCGTAAACAGATTGATCAAGATCAAAAGGAGAATAAACTTTTTTTCTTGTTGCTTTTTGTGACGATTGGCCTTCTTGCCTTTGATATGTTGGGAAGCCTAGATGGTGTTTCTTCACCATGGTATCCAATATTGAATAAAGTCGGGAATACGGGTTTATTTATGCTCGCCCAAGTAGCGGCTTGCCTATGGATATACTACGTCTATTACACACTTGTATCGACCGAAAAAAATACTTTTCTTGTCGTTGTACTCTTTGTGTTGGCGATTGCCAACGCGATTTTAACCATTGGTTCACTTATTCCGGGGACCGATTTGTACTTTACTATCGACAGCGGAAACATTTACCATCGTGCCTCGTTATATCCCTTCTCGGTATTTCTCATTCTCGCTTGTATCCTTGCTTCGGTAATTCTTGTTTTAGCTAATTATAAGAATATCGATCATGATCGCTTTTTTACATCACTCGGATTTAATATCTTCCCGTTAATTGGGTTAATAATTCAATATTTTGCACCGGGAGTCACTTATTCAATCTTGGGAATGGTATTTGGCTTTATCATCGGGGCAATGAATATTCAATATTCCAATGCCACGACGGACTTTCTTACCGGGGTCTATAACCGGCGAAGTCTCGATACTTATTTGGCCCGTAAAATAAAGAATATGAAGAAGAATGAGAAGTTTGCCGCTTTTATGCTTGATTTGAACAACTTCAAAATAATTAATGATAAGTATGGTCATAATGCCGGCGATACGGCTCTTGAAGAAGCCGCGAATATATTAAAAAGAGTCGTCAGCCCTCATGATTATTTAGCCCGATTTGGAGGAGATGAATTTTTTATTATAAGTAACATCGATAGCGAACGGGATATTCGTTCCCTTGTTTGGCAGATTCAACGCCAAACAATTCGCTATAATCAGGCTTCATCGCGGCCATATAAAATTGAATTTAGTATTGGCTACTCCGTCTATCGGAAAAATTCGGGAATGACGGCAAAGCAATTTAAAAATGTGGTTGATAAATTGATGTATGAGGATAAATATCTCCATTCAATGTCTCCTTCATTTTATGAGGGTGGCAAAAATAACGGCGATAGCGATTTTATCGATAGTGAAGATACCACAAAAATATAGATCAGTGTTTATTTTGAAAAAGCCGGTGCGTAAATGCACCGTTTTTTTTACCACTTGTTATGTGAACGTTCAAAGAACCCTAAAAGATGGTCCAAAACAATTTTTTCATTATTCGGAAGAATGATTGTACCACTGAAGTAACCATGAACTTGGTGACACGTCATAAAAATTATTTTTAAATTGGTATTTGTAAAACGATCATAAACCGGATCCATTACTAAGTCGATTTTGCCTTCGGTATCCTTAATGATAAAAGGATCATTATATTTTCCTACGATATCATTAATAATTTTAACGGGTCCTAATTTATAACTTTTTCCGTTTATAAACAGCATATTCTCGCTTGAATTAGATAAATCTCCAAAACCATATCCGAGATTTAATCCAAGCAGCCGCCCATCGGGTAGGTAGGCCGAAAGGTTACCCCAATACCAAACTTCTTCGTAGGGCCAAACTCCTCGTCCCCAATCTAGAAGACCAAAACTATTCTTCTTATCAAAAGTAATTTTTCGATCTCCGATGGTAACGAGACCATGAGTCAATAGACTATTTATTTTATAGTTTAAATAGAATTGATAATGGGATGTTGCGTAGGGAGTATTTATGGCCAATGCTTCGTGCTGAGGAAATTCTTCCAGCACGAATGAAAACTTCCAAGGAATGCGATCTTTAATTCCGTCAGCCTCAAGGTACCGCGTGCTTCCTTTTTTTTCAAAACGAATGTTTGTTCCGCGGTAACTAATTGAACTAACATGATCAAGTTCTTCGTTAGCCGGCAAATTTAAACTTGGCCCTTTAAACAGGCGCAAAAGACTGATAGTTTCAGTGGTCTTTTCTTTAAGATCAATCAAAGTTAAAGCGGCATTTTGAGCATAAAAGACGTGTCCTATTGTCAGTTGAACGACATAACGGTCATTATTAATTTGATAAAAGTCCCACTCTTTCAGGCGATAAAACCGCCGCACCTTCTTATTGTCATAAGCAAAAAACAAATGACGCGCAAAACCGGGATTAATACTTCTCCCCCGTTTATCAAAAATTGGGGTGTCTGGTACGAGAATCTCTTTTTCATTAATCATGTTCATTCCTCCAAGGAAACTTGCAATTTGTTTTCGTTTGCTATGCGCTTCTTAAATTCACGGTTGACGAAATATAAAGGAATAAAGGCGAAAAGGGTAATTATTGCCGCGGCGATAAAGAGGACTTCACTCGGAGCTTTTCCCGCTCGCATAACGCCGGCCACTTCAATGATGGCATCTTTTCCCCAGACTTGAATCAACGGATTGGCAATAAGGGAGCCAAAGACCATAGGAATCAGCACAAAAAATATAACCCTTATTCCTTCAAATCGACCTTTTGTTCCTTCCGGATAAAGTGACTTATTCCAAACCATTGCCGTTTGCATGAAAAGTACATAGCCAGTGCCAACAATAATAACGCCGATCAAAAGAGGAATATTGGCAATGCTGGTTAAATTGGAACTATCGGCACTGGGAGCAAAAAATGTCAGTTCCAGCAAACCGATAATATTTACGATAAGCGCGATAAGGGCAATTAAAGGCGACTTATTGTTGTCTATGGCTTTACCGGCAGGAATAGTGAAGATAATTGCAATCACCAGTCCTAGTCCTTGGATAATTCCAGCGTCGCCTTCACTAAAGCCATAGTTATAGATAAATAGGTTACCAATGTGAACAAAATAAACATTAAAACCGATGAAGAAAATTGCGGCTAAAATGTTTACCAGCATAAGTTCTTTCTGACGGCTGAAGGTGCGAAAATCGAACGACTCAAGAAATTGGGACCAAAACGATCCTTTTTTGTTGGGTTTGAGGTTGGGTGAATCAGCCAAAAAGAAGAAAGCAAATAGACCGATTAAAGAAACCATTACTCCCATAATGGCAAAAAAGGCCATATATCCAAACCACTGAATTAATAGTCCGCCTAAAATGGTACCGATAATTGTACCTATTACTGGCTGAATTGCTAAGGCCGCGCCAATCGAACCTTTATTCTTGTTATCGATTATATCGGCAATCCAGGCATTAAAACCGGAATCATTACCCATTGAACCGAAAAAAGACATCACTGAGTCGGCAAGTACGACCATGGTTCCTACTAGCCACAACTGCGCATCCAATTTGCTTAAAAAGCCAGTGAATCCAAAAACGATGGTGAAGAATCCCCAAATAACATAACCGAGCCATATGAAACGTTTCCGTTTGCCGCTTCGGTCACTTATAGTACCAAAAAAGAAGGTGGAGAATGTCGTAACAATAGCGCTTATTGCTACCATCCAACCGACAATTGAGGAGTAAGGGCCAATGTTCTTATAAACAAAAGTATTGAACCAAAAATTTTCCAAATTCCAGCAAAGTTGACCGGCGATGCCAATCACCCAAATGAGCAACAACTCACGAGCATGCGAAAGAGAGCGTGTCTTTTTATTATCCATATTTTATTCCTCAGTTATTATTATAATAAAAATGATTGCTTATGTTATCCTTTTTTTGTGTTCTACTCGGAAAAGAACCGTGATATATTTTATACATAGGGGAGAAATATGGAAATCGAAGTTCGTCCAGCAAGTATAGGCGATAGCATTCGGGTTTTTGAATTAATCAAAAATGCCAGCAAAAGCCAAGTGCAAAATGATTTTGGAATCTATGGAATCGAATTGTTTTGGCCCACTACGGTGACGTTAGCGCGTATTAGCGGCGATTTGATTGATGCTTCCAGAGGCCGCAAATTTTTTGTGGCCACATATTTTAATACAATAGTAGGGGTAATAGTTGCTGTGACTAAAGGACCCGATTTAGGAAAAATAATTGCTCTTTCGGTTGAAAAAAACTTTGACGGTCAGAATATAGAAAAAAAATTATTGGCGGCTATTACGCAATTTCAAAAGCAACAATATAATCAAAGTCAATATATTGAAGTGTTTGAGAGTCAGCATGAATTATTGACGTTTCTCACTCAAGTTGGCTTTGCTGAAGTAAGCCGTCGCCCACTGGCGAGAGGAGAAAATCATCTCATGACTTCAATCATTCTTAAACGGACAATATGAGAGGTAAGAAACGTGAATCATAATCCAAGCACAACGATTGAACTTGATAGTTTTGCCGGGCGAAAGCATTTTCGGTGGTTCCTAGACTATGATGATCCGACTTATGGTATGACCGTCGAAATGGATTTGACGAAATTCTACCGTTTCGTTAAGAAAAGAAAAATTCCGACTTATCTATCCCTTATCTATCTCGTTACTTGTGCGCTCAACCAAATAAAAGAATTTCGTTATCGCTATCAAGACGGGGAAATCCTTCTATTCGAGAGAATAGATCCCGCGTTTACAATCATGACCGATCAAGGCCTTTTTGATAATGTCGATATTGTGGATTTAGGCTCGGGATTTAATAATTATTTAACACGAGCTCAAAAAGCGGTAAACGATCTCAAATCAGGAATGGGATTGAATAATCCACAGATAGATGATCGGGTAGATCAATATTATTTCACTTGCTTGCCATGGATTAGTTTTAAAGCCTTAACTCAGCCGATGACGAACAACGAATTTGCTTTCATTCCGCGCATTGCTTGGGATAAGTTTGTTATCAGCGAAGATAAGGTAACATGCAATTTCAACATTATTGTGCATCACGCATTAATTGATGGATATCCGCTCAGTCAAGGTTTTATTGCCATTCAGGATGCTCTGAATCATCCAGAACGCGTTTTTGCCGATTGAATTATGATTAGAAGCGCCCGGGCAGAAGATTTATCTTCCGTTTTAAAAATATATCAAGAAGCCAGAGATTTTATTGCCAGTTATAATTCTCCCCAATGGCAAGAGCATGGACCGGATGAAAATTCTTTTTGGCGTGATTTAGATAATAAGGCACTATTTGTGAACGAACAAAAAGAAGGCATATCGGCAGTGATGAGTCTTTATTTTAGCGAACCGACATACGAAAAGGTATATGGAGGCGCTTGGCCTAAAAACTCTTCTCCCTATGCGGTCATACATCGAATAGCTATTGCTAACGCAGCGCATCATCAGGGCTTAGCTACACAATTTTTTGATTACGTTAAAACCTTTAAGAAAATTAAGAGCATACGGATTGATACCCATGAGATGAACATTCCAATGAGAAATCTGCTAATTAAATCGGGTTTTATCTTTGTTGGCGTGATTTTTCTTTCCTATGAAAAAGATAATCAAAGGCTCGCTTATTGCCTAAAAATTAAATAATGAGTAAATACTTCAAAAAGGACCTTTTTTTGTCATTTTATGGTATAATTCACTCATAATAAAGTGGGGAATTAGGAAGATAATATGGATGATGATAAGGAGAATACTTTTTCGTTTCTAGAGTATTCCGACCAAAAGTCTCTTGAGCCACAAGTTTTTTATTGGCGGGGAAAGGCAAATTACTTATTTAAAGAATTAGATCGTGTGGGTATTACCCCTGCGCTTTTTAATTCACTAAAAAACGAAGATTACGGTGATCAGCCAATCGAAAATATCCGTTCCATCTGCGCGAATAAAACAATTAAAGAAATTATTAGCGACGTTTTTTATCCATTAAAGCAAGAAATGGAAAAAGCAATGTGCCGTACGCATTATGCAATTAACGAAGTTCTATTAGGTGAAAAGAAAGTTGAAAATATTAAATCAATCCACCATCTTTTTGTCACTTTAAGAAGAGATTTGGAAGAAAAAATATACGATGAGCGGAGGGAACTCTATCCTTTTGTTATTGATAATCATCTGTCGAGTGATTTTCGGTTTGTCCTGCACCTATACTATGAGCAGGCCCACACCTGTTTTGCTTTAATGCAGCAAATTCAGTCGTTAATCGGCCATAATGAGAACAATGAAAGCCTAAGTAACATCGCTGATTTGTATAATCAATTTGAAATTTTTGCCTGTATGAGTTTTTATTTTGAAAACATTTTATTAATTGCCAATTATATCTAAACTTCCTCGCGATATAACGGCATGCTCATGCAACGGGGTCCCCCGCGACCCCGGGCCAATTCGCTGCTGGTAGTAGATATTACTTTTACTCCGTTTATTTCAAGCATCCGGTTGGTTTCGTAATTTCGCTTGTAGGCGATTACCTTTCCGGGAGCAAGAGCCAAAGTGTTTGCGCCATCATTCCATTGTTCGCGGTCGCTTGCAATGCGACTATTACCTCCGCAGGGAATAACGAGAGCGGGTCTTTTGATAATCTTGCTCAATACTTTTCCTAAAGAGCCGTTTTCAACGCTGATGCCAACGCTTTTTCGTTTGGGAAAAATTCTAAAGCATTCGCTATGACTGATAAATTGATGATGAGCAACAAATTTATCACCATCAACTTGCGTTAATACTGTATCAAGGTGCATAAATGATCTTTTCTTGGGCAAGTTTAGGGCATAAATCTCACGGATATCACTATTTTTAAAAGCGTTTTCTGCCAACTTTTCAATTCCTGCGGGCTCGCTGCGTTCAGATAATCCGATGAGAATCTTGTCTTTTCCAAGAGCCAAAATATCTCCGCCTTCTAACGATGAAATGTTGTTTCTTGAATACAAGGGGATGTTACCGGCCAAATCGGAATTATTTTTAAGGATGGTCTCCATGATCAGGGTTTCTCTTCTTCTGGCAGGGCTAGCCATGCGGCTAATAGATAAGTGATTACCAAGGATGAAGGCTGGATCGCGGGTAAAATATAAGTTTGGCATCGGATCAATTATAAATGGATAGTCGTCAATAAACGACCGAAGCCGTCCCTCATTAAAGGAAGGAAATTCCTCTTCGGTTACACCGGAAAAAATTTTCTTCACTAAAGCGGGCAAAGGCAACTGCTGAAAGTATCCAATGAGTTTTTCCTGATCGTGAGTGTCAACGATTTCATTTTCTTTGAAAAACGAGTAGAGAAAAGCTAAACGCACTTTCTCGTCTCTAACTGCTTCTTGAAATAAATCTTCAAGATAGACAACTTCTACCCCTTCGTTTTTCATAAGCAAAGCAAATTCATCGTGCTCTTTTTGGGCATCGGGTAAAAAAGGAATATCGTAAAATAGCAACTCCGATAAAAATTTGGGAGTAAGGTTTTGTAATTCATAGCCCGGGCGATGAATTACAACTCGCCGTAAACGGCCGATTTCTGAATGGATGTTTATGTAGTTCATATGCTTATGATACCATGGATTGGCTATAAAGAAAAAAGCCCCACGGGGGCTTATTTTAATATATGTAATTGATTTGGTGTTTTAACTGTTCATCTAGCGGAAGGATGTCGCCGTCTACTCTATGCCCATCAATAAACAGTTCGGGTTGTTTTAAACCTTGATGTTTAATGACAATCTCATAATCGCAATTGCGGAAATGACGATGAACGGAAACTTCATCAATTGAAGTCGGAAGAGCCGGATGAATCCTTAGTCCATCAAAGGTCGGAACGATACCAATAATAGCCTGACTCACGGCCACAAACGCCCATGATGCCGTTCCGGTTAACCATGAATTTTTAGCGCGGCCAAAACTTTTCGATGAACGGCCGGCGATTGTTTGAGAATAAACATAGGGCTCCGTTTCATGAATGTCACTTTTGTCTTCAATATAGGCGGGAGTAAATCGCTTATAAAGATCAAAGGCCGCGTCAACTTCTTGATGTTGAATCAAAGCGATGACATACCACGGATTTGTGTGGCAAAAAATTGAACCATTCTCTTTATTTCCGGGTGGGTAGGAACTGATTTCGCCAAGTTCTAGATGATAGGTGGTATAAGCGGGATATAAAAGTTCAAGGCCAAAGTCATTTAGCAGATATTTTAAGCCGTTCTTCAGAGCCTTGCGTGGATAGCCCAGATTGTCTCCGATATTTGCAAGCGAACAGAAGGCTTGAGTTTCAACAAAAATCTTGCCTTCATTGGTTTCTTGGCTGCCTATTTTATTGCTGAAAGAATCATAAGCTCTAAGATACCAGTTTCCGTCCCATCCATAGTGAATAACAGCCTCTTCGATTTTTTTAAGAGTTTGTTCAACATCGGCTGCTTCCTCTTTCTGTCCGATTGATTCGGCCATAGTAATATAATCCTTGCCATAATAAACAAACATCGCCGCTATAAATACGCTTTCGGCTTTACCATAATCAACATTTTCCGTTGTCTGGAAACTTTCACCCGGAGTCGTTGAAAAGCAATTTAAATTTAAACAATCATTCCAATCAGCCCGGCCAATTAATGGCAAATTGTGCGGTCCTAAATGATTTGCGATGTAGTGCATTGAGGCGCGAAGATGATCAAATAATGGGACTTCACTTCCCTGAACATTATCAAAGGGAACGAGTTCATGAAGAATGGAGAAATCGCCGGTTTCTTTTATGTAGCTTGCGGTTCCGGCAACTAGCCATAATGGATCATCATTAAACCCGCTTCCAACATCAGCATTTCCCCGTTTAGTTAAAGGTTGATATTGATGGTAAGTAGAACCATTTTTACTTTGAATAGAAGCAATGTCTAGAATTCGTTCGCGAGATCTTTCCGGAATCAAATGAACAAAGCCAAGAATGTCTTGACAGGAATCACGGAATCCCATGCCACGACCAGTACCGCTTTCGTAATAAGAAGCGCTCCGCGACATATTGAAGGTGACCATACATTGATATTGGTTCCAAATATTGACCATCCGATCCAATTTAGCGTCGGTGGATTTTATCTGGAACTTTTGAAGCAGGTCTTGCCAATATATTTTCACTGCTTTGAAGGCTTCATCGACTAAAAAATCCGTGTTGTAGCGATTTATAATTCCATAAGCTTTTGACTTGTTTATTACATCTAGACTGATAAATTTTTCTTCCTGTTTGTTTTCAACATAACCGAGTATAAAAATCAAAGATGAAACTTCATTAGGCGCCAAAGTGATTTCATAGCGATGAGCGCTGATAGGAGCATTCCCGGCAGCGATGCTTTGGTAGCTGGTTTTTTCCGTTACGGCCCGGGGATTAACAAAAGAATTAAATCGACCTAAAAAATGCTCCCGATCGCTATCAAATCCGTCATGGGAGTGATTTCCGTAATGAAAGGCGAAGTGATTACGCCGTTCGCGATATTCTGTCTTGTGATAGATGGTATTATCATCAACTTCCACTTCCCCGATGTTTAAATTGCGTTGAAAGTTTGTCCCATCATCAACTGCATTCCACAAACACCACTCAAGAGCGCCATAAACAATAAGGTGTTTAGTCTCACCGCTATTATTAACTAATTTTAGTCGGTTTATTTCACAGTTGTCATCTTGGGGAACAAAACAAAGGAGCTCAGTTGATATACCATTTTTTTCACTTTCAAAAACAGTGTATCCGAGCCCGTGTCGACACTTATAGGAATCAAGCATCGTTGATGCAGGCAAAAAAGTTGGGCTCCAAATGAGTCCGTTATCATTTATATAGTATAGGCGCCCACCTAAATCGTTAGGAATATTGTTATATCGATAACGAGTAAGGCGACGTAGTTTTGCATCCTGATAAAAATCGTATCCGCCACCAGTATTGGATATTAGGCCATAAAAGCCATTGTTTCCAAGATAATTAATCCAAGGTGTTGGAGTATAAGGTGTTTCAATAACATATTCTCGTTTTTTGTCGTCAAAATGACCATATTTCATAATTTTGCGATTCCCTTCGTTAAGTAGAGAAATTTTATTTAATGTTAGCGAAAACGATTAAATAACGCAAAAACATTATATATTTTACGAAATAAAAACACAATAGGGGATGATTAATTTTTTTGTTAAGTCGAATACATACGATTTAACCATATTTTCGGACAAAAAAATCGCTCTATAACTACATTATTCAAAAAAACGCCCACAAAAGGGGTAAAAGTTTCGTAATAAAATAGCAAAAGTAAAGTTGACAGTGTTTTGTAAGCGCTTTAGAATATAACCGCGAAAACGATTAAGGACGAAAGGAAAATATCATGGTTAAGCTAAAAGATATTGCTGAAAAATGTGGCGTTTCTATCGCTACTGTTAGTAAATCACTGAATGGTGATTCGGAAATCAGTGAAGAAACGGTCAAATTAGTTCGGGATACGGCTCGTAAAATGGGATATATTCCCAATGCAAGTGCCCGCTCTTTAAAAACAAATCGTTCTTATAACATTGGAATCTTGTTTATTGATGAGGCTAATTCTGGACTTGAACATGAATATTTCTCTTCAATTCTTAATGCGTTAAAAGTCAATGCTGAAGCGCATGGATACGATATTACTTTTATCAGTGGAAATCTCAAAAGCAGCAAATCATATTATGAGCATGCTCGTTACCGGAATGTTGATGGAGTAGTTATCGCCTGCGTGGACTTCAAGGATAAAGAAGTAATTAGATTAGTTGAAAGCGAAATACCGACGGTCACGATTGATTACGTGTATAACAACTCAACTGCAATTATGAGTGATAACACGCATGGCACCGAATCATTAGTTCGCTATGCACATAGTTTGGGCCATGAAAAAATCGCCTTTATTACGGGTGAAAAAGACAAGGACGTAACTAAAAAGCGGTTGGCAGGATTTTACAAAGCGATGTCTGACTTAGGATTAAGCATACCTTTGCCATATATAAAATATGCTCGCTACGTTACCCCCGGTCCCTCGGGAATGGCTACTCGCGAACTATTGGCTCTGCCCAAAGAGGAAAGACCGACCTGCATCTTATACCCAGACGACTACGCTATTTTGGCCGGCATTACTGAAATCGAAAAACATGGTCTTGTTATAGGTCGAGATATATCGGTCGCTGGCTATGATGGAATACGACTCTCAAGACTTCTCCGCCCAATTCTTACGACATACCGCCAGAACACGGAAGAAATTGGCCGCCTAGCTAGTGATAAATTGATTGATATTATCGAGAATCCGCGGCTATTTGTTCCCGAGCAAATTGTTGTTTCGGGTGAACTTCAAGCAGGGAGTACAATTACGGCTTTAATTGATGCCAAGTAAGCATCAAAAAGTATAGAGTGCAAACAAATTCACTTTGAAGGGAGAGAAAAAAATGCACAAGAACAGTCTATTTAAGACGATGGCACTTATTCTTCCGCTAGCAGCTTTAGCTGGATGCGGGGGCGGAGGATCACAGGTGTCGGTTTCAGATGGAGGTAAGGTTCTCAATATCTACTGCTGGAATGATGAATTCCAAGGTCGGTTTAGAGACTACTATCCAGGCTATGTGTCGACAAATGATGCCGGCGATGTTGACACCTTGAAAGACGGGACATTGGTCAAATGGACAATGGTCGCCAATCAAGGAAATGCTTATCAGGATGCCCTCGATAACGCACTTCAGAACAGATCTTCACAAGCTGTTGATGATCGAGTTGATATGTTCCTTATGGAAGCGGATTATGCGCTTAAATATGCGAACTCATCGTACTCGTTGGACGTTATCAAGGACATTGGTCTAACTGAGTTAGATATGTCAGACCAATATCAGTATACCAAAGATATCGTCACTGATAGTAGTGGAGCTATCAAAGGTTCATCATGGCAGGCAACTCCGGGGCTCTATGCTTATCGTCGTGATGTCGCCAAAGAAGTACTTGGAACTGAGGATCCAACCGAAATTCAAGCTCAATTAAGCGACTGGACCAAGTTTGATGATGTTGCGGCTAAGATGAAGGCTAAAGACTATTATATGCTATCGGGATTTGATGATGCTTATCGGACATTCTCGAACAATGTGGCTTCACCATGGGTTGACGCCAATAAGAAGATTGTTATTGATCCAAGTGTTCTTACCTGGATTGAGCAAACGAAGGAATACACCACCGAAGGCTACAACAATCAAACTTCACTATGGAGTACTGAATGGGCAGCCGATCAAGGACCAGAAGGAAAAGTATTTGGCTTCTTCTATTCTACTTGGGGTATTAACTTTACCTTATTAGGAAACTCATTAGCCGATGCCAATGGTCCTCATGAAGTTGGTAATGGTGATTTCGGTAAATGGGCAGTCTGCCAAGGACCAGCCAGTTACTATTGGGGTGGAACATGGCTTTCCGGCGTCAATGGCACCGATAACGTTAGCCTTGTCAAAGATATTATGCTCAGTCTTACCTGCAATAAGACCATCATGAAGCAAATTACAATTGATACCGAAGATTTCACTAATACGAAAACTGGTATGCAAGAAATTGCGGATGATCCAACTTACGGAAGTGCCTTCCTTGGTGGACAAAACCACATTAAACTCTTCGTCGAAAGCGCTGCTAAAATTAGCATGAAGAACATTTCGGCTTACGATCAAGGTTTAAACGAAGGATTACAAACCGCCATGCGCGATTACTTCCTGGGTACGGTCGATTATGAGACGGCTTTAGACAACTTCTACACTGCGGCTTTAACCAAATATCCGGCATTGTCGCGTTAAAAGAGTCTTACTAATTACTTATTTTGTAGCGGGATCTCCCTAGTTACTCTAGGGAGACCCGTTATCTACTTATCGGAAGGGAAGAAGATATTATGAAAGCAAAGAAGCCAAAGAAAATAACGTCTAATATGTATGCTAAGTGGGGATATCTATTTATTGCTCCCTTTTTTATTGTCTTTACGCTATTTACTTTGATTCCTTTGTTATCAACATTCATTTATTCATTCTTTGAGTCGTTTATGGATGGATTTGATCAAGTAGGTCCGAATTTTGTTGGACTTCAAAATTACATTACCCTTTTGACTGACAGCGAACTTTATAAGTACTTATGGAATACGTTTATTATTTGGATAATGGGCTTTCTGCCACAGATTATCATTTCGCTTTTACTGGCGGTATGGTTTACCGATATTCGGCTCAAACTTCGGGGATTGCAGTTTTGGAAAACGATTGTCTATATGCCGAATCTGGTTATGGCCAGCGCTTTCGGTATGCTGTTTTTAACTTTATTTGCCGCCAATGGACCGATTATTTCATTTTTAATCGAAGCCAAAGCGGTACCGGCCACATTTACAATTGACTCTAGCGTTTGGGGAACGCGAGGAGTAATCGCGTTTATTAACTTCCTGATGTGGTTTGGCAATACCACACTGCTATTGATGGCGGGAGTTATGGGAATTGACAACGAAATCTATGAAGCGGCTGCTATCGATGGCAGCGGAGCATTTAGAACTTTCTTTAAAATTACAATGCCTCTTTTGATGCCTATATTCATCTATGTTTTCATTACTTCACTTATTGGAGGCGTGCAGTTATTTGATGTTGCGCAAATATTTACCCGTGGCAGTGGTAATCCCAATAACACGAGTAAAACGCTGATTATGTATTTATATGAAAACTTGGTTCCATCCAAGAACTATGGTAAAGGTGGGGCCCTATCAATGCTAATCTTCTTCTTGACGCTAGGCTTGAGCTCTATCGTCTTCCGCTACCTTGTTCCACAAACAAAAGGCAAGGGCGATGGTAAGGACAAGAAGTATCATGTGATGGATGTAACACGTAAACCAAAGCAAGTGGATGGTGAGTAATATGAAAAACACGTTAGCAATGAAAATGGATAGTAACGTTTCTTCCGCGAATAAAAAAGCGGCTCCGGAAGAAATAATTGATTCCTATAAAGGTAACATTCCTCCTTCTTTAAAGAGCAAACACCTAAAAAGCGCCAAAAGGGCTCTGATAGTAAGAAGAATAATTGTTTATACAGTTTTGGTTTTATTAACGCTTTTATGTATTGTTCCTTTTTACATCATGATCATTAATAGCACGCGGGCTAATGCGGATATCCAAAAGGGCTTCTCTTTTTTCCCGGGCGATAGTTTTGTCGAAAACTGGAAAAATTTACTGAGTTTCTCTAGCATTCAGATTGGCACGGCAATTAAGAACTCATTATTTATTTCTTTTTCAACGGCAATTCTTACCTGCTATTTCTCTGCGCTAACAGCTTATGGTATCTTCATGTATCGTTTCAAAGGCAGAAATTTTGCCTTTATGTTTATTCTCTTTGTTATGATGATTCCTTCGCAAATATCGGCGATGGGATTGGTGGCGATTGCTTACAAAATAAACATGGTTAACACTTTCATTCCACTTGTGGTCCCCGCGATAGCCTCACCGGTAACCTTCTTCTACATTAAGCAGTATATGGAAAGTGTTCTTTCTAAGGAAATAGTTGAATCGGCCCGGATCGATGGCGCAAGCGAAATAAGAATTTTTCACCAGATGGTTTTGCCGATTATGAAACCGGCTTTGGCCGTTCAATTTATTTTTGCTTTCGTCAGTTCATGGAATAACTTCTTTATGCCGGCGCTTATTCTCACCGATTCCAGCAAACAAACAATTCCTTTAATCTTTAATTTATTACGGTCAAGCAATCCGGCGACATTCGACTTGGGAGTTATTTATATGCTTCTTACGGTCGCAATTGTTCCATTACTTATCGTATATTTAGTCTTCTCGAAGATGATAATTTCCGGTTTAACGGCCGGAAGTGTCAAGGGCTAGTTTCCATTTTGGTCTCGAGCGGAGTTTGTCCTCCTTCTCCGCTCGAGCTTTTTTTATAGATTGAGCGGTTGGCATATTGTGAATTTAATAATTAAATAATAGAAGTGAGGATCAAGAAATGAAAAATTTTTATTGGGGAACGGCGACCTCAGCTTTCCAGATTGAGGGGGCGGCGAATCTTGATGGTCGCACGCCATCTATTTGGGATGCGTACACACTCGAAGAAGGTAAGATTCTTAATCGCGATGACGGACGAAAGGGAATAGATCACTATCATCTTTTTGAAACAGATTTGAAGTACTTAAAGGAATTAGGGGTCAACAGTTATCGGTTTTCGATCTCATGGAGTAGAATTATTCCCAATGCAGATGGAAAAATCAATGAAAGAGGGATGGCTTTCTATGACCATATACTTCAGAAGCTGGCTAAATATGGAGTAAAACCATTCATTACTTTCTATCATTGGGATTTACCCATGTGGTTACAGGATAAAGGCGGATGGACTAATCGCAATACGGCCTTTGCTTTTGCCGATTTTGTCTTTGCAGTCACGCAAAGATTTAAGCATCTTTGCCATGACTATATAACTATCAACGAACCCCAGTGCATCATTAATCTCGGTCATAAAACACTAGAGCACGCACCGGGTATTTACCTAGAAGATAAGGCGGCGGTTATTGCCGTTCATAACCTTCTTTTAGCACATGGATTAGCCGTTCAGGCCATAAGGAAAATAGATAGTGAAGCGAAAATAGGTTTTGCGGCGACATCATCGCCGGCGATTCCGCTTGATGATAGCAAAGAAAATATCGATCTAGCGCGCAGATGCTATTTTTCTTTGGCTAAAGGACAATTTGATCAAGTAACTTTATATAGCGATCCAATCTTTTTAGGAGACTATCCAAAGGAATTTTATGATTACTATCAATCGTATCTACCATCCACGCTCAAGGAAGATTTAATAATAATTTCTTCGCCGATCGATTATTGTTACCAAAATATTTATAGCGGTTACTTTGTGAAAGCGGATAAGGAAACGGGATATAAGATTCTTCCTTATACCGACGAAAATCCGGCCTATGTTTTTACTTGGCTTCATCAAATGCCGAAGACTTTATACTACGGGCCAAAATTTCTCTATGAACGATATCAAAAACCGATTATTATTAGTGAGAACGGAATTTCGGTTATCGATGTTTTAACGCGAGATCATAAAATACATGATCAAGCGCGCATCGAGTATTATCGCTGCTACCTTGAACAGATGGCAAAGGCAAAAAAAGATGGAATTCCAATCAAAGGATATTTTGCTTGGTCGCTATTTGATAATTTTGAGTGGGCTTTTGGTTATAGCGCGCGATTTGGACTCATCTATGTTGATTACCAATCGATGAAACGTTACCCTAAAGATTCTTTCTATTTTTATCAGAAATATATTGCCGACCACCAGGAGTAATTATGGGAAGACTTATTCGGGTTGTTAATCAGTTGGGTATGGAAGTCACTTTTGCCTCGGTAGGAGCCGCTATTTTTGATATACGGATTCCCGACCAAGAAGGGATTTTAAAAAATGTTATGGTTCATCCTGCGTCTTTGGATGACTTTGAGGTATCCGACGCCTACTATGGAAAGACCATCGGGCGCAACGCAGGCCGAATTAAAGATGGCAATTTCACCTTAGACGGAGTGCATTATCATGTGGAGGCCGCCACTAAAGATGGCTTGCACGGAGGAATTGACGGCCTTCCATATCGCGATTTTGCCTTTATTGAACGCCATCTTGCCGATGGCGAAGCGGTTATTTTTTCTTATTTCAGCCCCGACATGGAATGTGGGTTTCCCGGTAACTTATCCTTAAAAGTAACTTATAAACTATTTGCCAAAGAAAATCGCCTTGATGTTACATACTCCGCAAATAGTGATCAAAAAACGATTGCTAATTTTACCAACCACAGTTATTGGAATTTAAATGGCGGAGGTACGATTCTTAATCATAATTTAACCATTCGTTCTTCATTGGCGGGCAAAGTGGATAAGAAAATTTATCCGCTGGGCATTTTCCCGGTGGATGAGCAGATGGACTTTCGGATGGGAAAAGTTATCGGCAAGGATATCGCCGAGAAAGATTTGGTGGCGATAAGCGGCGGCTATGACCATCCGTTTGTTATTGATAACCCGGAGGATAGTTCTCAACCGGTAGCATCACTAAAAGGCGATTTCATGCAGATGGATATCTATTCAGATTATCCGGCACTTGTCTTCTATAGCGGCAATTATCCCAGCCGAGAAAAAATGAATGTCGCCGCGGTTTTAGGCCGGTATGAAGCATTGGCTTTGGAGTGTCAAATATTCCCCGATGCCATGAATGAACCTTTTGGTCAGAAGGAAACAGGCATACTGGAAGCCGATGAAGAGTTTCATCATCAAATAAGTTATCGTTTTAAATTAATCTGATTTGTCAAATACGCCTGAAAGAAACCGATTTTTTTGCTTGATGTCAAAAAAGAATTCGTTGCTCAAGGCGTTTTTATTTTTTATTCAATTGCGAGTTAAAGAATTTCAAACTATACTCATAATAAGAAGTAGAGGGTATCAATATGGAAAAGATTATCAACATTGCCAAAAAAGCCGGTATTGACGAAAAGTACATCGAATTGTATGGACCTTACAAGGCTAAAATTAATATGGATTTCCTCACTGAATATGCCGATAAAGAACCCGGAAAGCTAATTTTAGTGACCGCGATTACTCCCACAAAAGCCGGCGAAGGCAAAACCACTTCGACGATTGCTCTTTTAGATGGATTAAAAAAAGAAGGATACTCGGCTATAGCTTGCCTCCGGGAACCATCACTGGGCCCAGTTTTTGGTATGAAGGGTGGGGCTACCGGCGGAGGCAAAGCCAAGATTATTCCCGAAGAAGATATCAACCTCCATTTTACCGGGGATATTCATGCCTTAACGAGTGCTGTCAATCTCATTGCTGCAGTGGTGGATAATTACCTTTTTCAAGGCAATGCTTTAAATATTGACCCGGAGAAGATTGTATGGAAACGGGCCTTGGATATGAACGATCGGTCATTAAGAGAAATTACCGTGGCGGAAGGAAAAGGCAATGGTCTTCCCCATCAAAGTGGGTTTCAAATTACAGTCGCCAGTGAATTGATGGCGCTTTTATGTCTTGCCACCTCGCCAGAAGATTTTTTGCATAAGCTCGCAAAAATTGTCGTCGCTTACACAAAAAATGACCAGCCAATCACAGTTGGTGATCTCAAAATCACTCATGCGGTTATGAAATTATTGCGCGAAGCCTTTAAGCCCAATTTAGTTCAAACTCTAGAGGGCAATCCGGTTCTTATTCACGGCGGTCCCTTTGCTAATATCGCTCATGGATGCAATTCGATAATTGCATTAAATGCGGGTGTAAAACTGGCGGATTATGTTTTAACGGAAGCTGGTTTTGGTGCCGACCTTGGTGCGGAAAAATTCTTTGATATTTGTATGCGCGAAGCAAAGATGAAACCGGCCGCCGCGGTCGTGGTTGCCACGATAAAAGCATTAAAAATGCATGGTGGGGAAGACATTGATCATCTTGATGTCGAAAATATTCCCGCCCTTTTAAAAGGTACGGACAATCTTAAGCAGCATGTAGAAAACATTAGGCAATTTGGAGTAAGCCCGGTTATTGCGATTAACCACTTCGCATCCGACTCACCGCAGGAAGTCGCCGCTCTTCGGGCGTGGTGTGAGAAGGAAAATTATCCGGTCGCTTTTCTCGATTCTTTTGCTCGAGGCTCAAGCGGGGCCAAGGAACTGGTTCAAGTTTTGATGAAAACACTAGCTGAAGAAAAAAGCGATTTCCATGTCCTTTATGACGAGAAGCTTCCGATTGAAGAAAAAATAAATATTATTGCAAAGAAAATCTATCGTGCCGAAAAAGTTGAAATTCTTCCCGAAGCAAAAAAACAAATTGCAAAGTATCAGGCGATGGGATATGGAGCGACCCCGATTTGCATGGCTAAAACCCAATATAGTTTTAGCGACGATCCAACTAAAATTAACGCTCCACGGGGATTCACAATGACAATTCGCGAGGTAAATCTTTCGGCCGGAGCCGGCTTTTTAGTAGCCTTAACGGGTGACGTTATGGTTATGCCCGGACTCGGGGCTCGCCCAAGTGCGGTCAAAATGGAAGAAGAAGATTATTAACAAGCATATTGCTTGGTGGAGTAAGGATAGTTTTCTAGAATGTAGACGAGGTGTTTTATGGAACCAAAAGTAGTAGTTTTCGATTTGTTTGATACCCTAATTGATGTTAAGCGTTACGACATAGAAGAAGCGAAGCGCTATTTATTTGAGCACTATGTAAATCCAAAAGTAAGTTTTGAACGCTTTGAGGAATTTAATAATCGATTTGCGGCTTCTCATTTTATTAAACGAGAAGATACTAATAAAGAGTACATATATCATGATTATCTAGATGAATTGAATAGGGAATTAGGCTTGGTTGATGATGCCGATTTCAATGAAATTGAATATCGCGTGTTTTCTTCGTGCAACACACTTCTCGTCAACGATAAAACACGGGTTTTACTCGAGTATTATCGAAGAAAAGGCATCCCCCTTTATATTTTATCTAATTCGATTTTTGGCTCCTACGCTTTGAAAAGAAGGTTGGGAGAGCTCAATGTATTAAATTATTTTCGGGACGTTTTTTCCAGCGCGGACTTCGGCTATCGAAAACCAGACAAGCGTTTCTTTGATTATGCTCTGACAGCAATAAAAGGAAAGAGCAATAGCATAAAAGCCGGTGACGTTCTTTTTATCGGCAATGATTATGCCCATGATGTCGTCGGTGCGTACAATGCCGGTTGGACGCCAGTTTACTATCATCACGAAAATTGGGAAACTCTTCCCGACAAACTTCTGGCGGTGCGGATCATTAAGGGCTTTGACGAATTATATATGATCAATTGAGTTTAACTAAACTATTTTTTATTTTTTTATCTTGATTAATCTTGGAGTTTTTTATATGATTGTAGTATCATATGATACTTAAGGAGACGTGAGTTTGAAAAATGGGGATAAAGTTTATGATTTAATTTGCAAGATAAAATCGAGAGAATATGCTTTACTTTTTGTTAGTAGAGAGAAAAACACGGCTGCAATTTTTGAATTGGGATTAACAAAAAATGATGCCATAGAATGGATTATTAAGAATTTACATTACTATCATTGCCAAGAAGGACCATTAACTGACCAAAATCTTAGCCAAGGGGAAGTGTATGTATTTAAATGTTATTATGCTTGTGCAAGTAAAAATCTATATATTAAACTAAAAGTTGATAAAGGAATAGTTAAAATCATAAGTTTTCATTTTGATGATTAATTTGGAGGAAATGAAAGTGGAAAAAGAGAAATGCGTAATTTGCGGTGGAAATGAATTTGAAGTTAAAACTATTGATAAGGCTTTTGATGTTAGAGGGGATAAATTTAATATTAATGTTGAAATACGGATATGTAAAAAATGTCATGAACAATATTTTTCTGACGAAGAAAGTACAAGAATTGAAAAGGAACTTTTCGATTTATACAAAAAGAAAAATCATCTTTTAACTTCAAAAGAAATCATTGAAATTAGAGCCAAAAGAAATCTTTCGCAAGTTGATTTTGCACGTTCCTTGGGGTTTGGTGATAAAACAGTTGCGAGATATGAAACGGGTTCAATACAGGACCGCGCTTACGATATTTTGATGCGCTTAGCTGATTCCAATGTCGGTTATAGGTTTATTTTAAATCCAAAATATGGCTTAGATTACTTTATTAATCAAGAAAAGAAAAGTTCTATTAATAAAAATGAAGCATCTTGGGATATCACATGTAAAAAACACACGAATGGAGAAATAGGATGTCAGATGAAAACGTCATTAGCTTAGAGCTAGTTAATATGGCAATGTCAAGTTGTGAATTTAAGGAAATTGATACTGCTACTATTGATACTCCTCAAGTCAAATGGTCTAAGAATTTTAAAAAAATTGATAAAGATAATTTTAGTGTTTGTTTTGGAATTACGATTCATGGCAAATCATTTGATACCAAAGTGGAAGAAAAAGCAACATTCTTTCTTGCTGATTGGGAAAGCGATGAAGAAAGAACTTTTGTCGCTAAGCACAATCCTTATGTAATTATTTATCCATATTTAAGAAATGCCGTTTATCAAATAACAGGTTTAGCTTCCTCGGGGCCATTTCTTCTAAAAATTATCAATGTTCTTAACTTAATTGATCAAATTGACTAAAAATAAATAAAAGCATTCCCTTATTTTAGTAACCGGGAATGCTTTTATTTTTATCTTTTGTCCTTGTTATATCGGCCACTCGGCTTACTACTGCGATAGGAAGAATGTGTTCCTCGAGAGGCTTGGTCACTTTGTCTGGAACTGGACGAAGAGAATCTTTTTCCTTTGAATGAACTTGAACGTTTATTATAGGGCTTATCTTCATTACTATTATGTCTTTCCCGATAGGATGCACCATCAGCGCTCTTAAAATTGTTACCACTCTTAAAACGTCTTTGGGGGCGATCATTACCATAACGTTTATTTTCCAGGCCATTATCGTTTCTAGAATTAAACGTTCTTGGTTCAGCCGAAGAACCACGGCTTAAGCGCTCAGACTTATGATAGCTTCGACGAGAGGGGTTTTCTTGTCGATTTTTATACGAAAAGTCTCTTCTTTTGCCGTCAAAATCATCGCTGCGTTCTTCGAAGCCATTTTGGGTGAACTTTCTAGGAGCTTCGCTTGATTTGGACCGGTCATGATTAAAACCACTCCGACTCCGATTTTTCAAAGAAAAATTCTTTTTCCTTTTTTCATTAGTATCGGCACCGGTATCAGTTTCACTAAATTTTCTTTGAGTTCTCTTCGTCTTAAAACTATCACGTTGGAAATCACTATGATTCCGCTTTCGGGGTGAAAACTCTTTTTCTATTTTTTCGCTAGTTTCGATATTATTGGCATCAGTTTCATCAAATCTTTTTTGAGTTTTTTTTGCTTTAAAACTATCGCGTTGGAAACCATTTCGACTCCGATTATTAAAGGAATAATCTTTACCTCTTTTCCTTGAGCCGGTTCTAGAAGAATTTTTTTCTTTATCATCATCAGTTTTTTTCTCTATTTTTGCTTCCGGGAGAGATTCATAAACATCATTAAATCCATAATTGGTATCAACGGGAATCTTTTGATCAATATGCTTTTGAATGGCTTTCAATAAGGTCAACTCTTCTTTACTGCAGAAAGATAAACTAGTCCCGGTAAATCCAGCCCGACCAGTTCTTCCCATCCGGTGAATATATGTGTCGGGAAATTCGGGCAAATCATAATTTAAAACGTGTGAAAGGTGATCAATATCAATTCCCCGAGCAGCGATGTCCGTAGCGACAAGCACTCGGACTTGATGATTCTTAAAGCGCGCAAGGGCAATAGTACGAGCTTTTTGGGACTTATTTCCGTGCAAAAGTTCGACAGAAATATTCTGCCCTTCAAGTATGGAGGCCACTTTATTTGCCCCGCGCTTGGTCCGTGTAAAGACCAAAAGCGAAGTAATCGTTGGGTCGGCTAAAAGTTTTACCAATAGAGTGCTCTTATTCTGCTTGCTTACATAAATTAATTTTTGAGTAATATTGTCGAGAGTTTCGGTCACAGGAGCAATTGAGATGCGCTTTAAGGAGGATGATAATTCGTTAGCCAAATTTTCAATCTCGGGCGGAATAGTGGCCGAGAACATCAAAGTTTGTCTTTGCTTTGGTAGAAGATGGGCAATTTTCTTTACATCCCGAATAAAGCCCATATCCATCATTTGATCAACTTCATCAATGACAAAATGCTCGACATTTTGAAGGTCGATAACTCCTTGGTTGACAAAGTCTAGCAAACGTCCCGGTGTGGCGACAAGAATATCGACACCGTTTTGCAGCTTTTTCTTTTGGCGGAAAGCAGGTTCTCCTCCGAAAACAACCGCAGTTTTCAAGGGCAAAAAAGCTCCAAGCGTGATAAAAGTATCAGATATTTGGTTGGCCAATTCCCGAGTCGGTGATAGCACTAAAGCGCGAATTACTTTGCTTTGCCGATAGTCTTTGACTTTCGCTTGAATAAGTTCAAGTAGGGGTAGAGCAAAGGCGGCAGTTTTTCCGGTTCCAGTTTGAGCACTGGCTAAAATATTGTTTTCAGCCAAAATAAGCGGAATGGCTTCCGCTTGAATTTCCGTCGGTATAGAATAGCCTTCTTTCTCGACGGCTTTGAGGATTGAATTAGTAAAATTAAAATCATTAAATGTCATAATGTTCTCCAAGGTTCATTCATTTGAAATAAGAGAATTACCTTGAAAAAACATGGTGACTTTCTTTTCCTGCGTTATATTATCATATTCACTTATGAATAACATTAAAAATCGTAAATAACCATCAAATAACTGAAATGTGAAGATTTCTTAATATATCGTAGCCTTTGGCTTGCATTTCTTTATCGTATGAATCCGCACCTTTAGTATCGACAATAATGTGAGCTTCAGGTAGGGCTGCTTTAGCTAAAACGGCATTGGAAAGGACGCATATATTACTGACTAGCCCAACGAGAGTAATCTCTTCATAATTATGCTCGCGTAAGTAGTCAAAGAGTTTAGCGGAACCAAATGTCGGTTTATCAAATACAAGATGGTCTTGGCTAATTTCTTCTAAAGGGCCATAGAAAGCATAACCAGGAGTTCCCGGAATGCAATGCTTAACTGGAAGATGCTTTCCCTCAACGGTTGAAAGATAATTATCGTCATGAGTGTCTTTTGTAAAGACAACGTCATCACCATTTACATCATATTCATTTACAAGGTCCAAAATATAGGGAAGAAGTTTTTCTGCTCCCGGGAATCCGAGACTTCCATCGACAAAGTCTTTCTGGTAATCGACGACCACTAAAAGTTTTTTCATAATTCCTCCTTATTAAGCGCCTAATAATGATAACCAAAATCAATAAATAAGCAATATAAAAACATTGTAGGGCATTTTTTACGTTTGCGAAAGCGCTTTGTTCGTCAAAAAATGCTAAAAAGATAAATTCTTCCTTTGAATCATTTTGTATATTAAAATAATAGGGGGCTAATATAAATAGTAGTTACCATAAAATTATGCTTAAGACGTAAATAATACGTTTTTGTTTTGAGCATTACAAACTAACTATCTATAAGTAATCATATGAATAATAAAGGAAAAAATAATCACCAATTGTCATATCGAAAAATTGCCAAGTATCTTAAAGAAAAATACAATTGCGAAGATGGCAAGCAAAAGGAACGATATAGATTTTTTCAAGAAACAATTGGGTCCGGGTATCAAACTTATCGGAAAAAAGCTGGGCATGCAAATAACGTTATTAGTATTGATTGCTTTGCCGAAAAAGTGTGTGGCGATTTTACGGCCAAGCGCAAGACAAGCGACATTAATAGCAACATTCAGCAAAATGCTCCTTTTTTAATATCGATTATTGATACGGCTATCGATAATCTAATACAAACGCACCATGCAAACAATCATAATGATGTCGGGGATTCAACGGTTGAATCGCTCAAGAATATTATCTACTTTTACCATAAGCATGCGAACCAAGCTTCTCAGCGAAGCAATCTTCATCTGTTATATTTACGGGTCATTGATCAGATGGTATCAGGCATTACGCTTATCAGTGAAAAGAAGTTGCCGGAGGCGGCTATTATCTATCGAGCTCTTTTAGAGACATTGGCCTATGCTAAAGTGATGAAGGATTATGGGAGTAGCGTCAGTGGTAGTTTTAATACCAGAAAAAGAAATGTCTTGGGCCATCTTAATATTGTTACCCTTTCTTCCCAAGAAGAAAATAGCATTCAAAAGCAAAGTATGAATCGCGCTAATGCCAGCGAGTGGTCGTGGGAGGTAGCTCGTTTTGCCTGGATTAAACCTGTTTTTCCAAAAGATAAAAATATTACCTCTCAAACATTGCTAGAGTTTGCTGGACTTGCGCAGTTTTATTCTCACTATCAACTGGCGTCTATTTTTACGCATGAGTATCTAGTTAATGAAGCCGATTTTAAGATTATTTCATTAAAGGAATATCTAATTAACATCTATTGGAAGACATTTGATGAAAAGATTCGAGTTGATGTGAAAGAAGCTTTTGCCTTAGAGGCGCCGGTAATGAAGGATATTGAGAAAAGAGAAAAGGCATTTAGAGATAGCCTAGCAGCGACAAAGGAAAAATTCCAAGATTTTAATAGACGGCTTTCATCTTAAAACCGAGGTTAAAAAGGTAATTGTTGATTTTTAGAAGACGCTTTTTCTTTCCTTTTTCATTTAAAACTTATGGTAGAATATAAACAGGAAATGGTAGGGATTATATGTGTGGCATTATTGGTGGAATAACAAGTGATTCTATTGAGAAGGTCCTTCTTGATGGTCTTAAATATCTTGAATATCGCGGCTATGACTCATCGGGTTTAGCATTAAGCGAAAACGGAAAGATAACGGTGAGGAAAAAAACCGGTAAGATTTCCGTTTTAAAAGATGAATTGAAAAAGAATCCATTAAAACTCGCTCACATTGGCATCGCCCATAATCGCTGGGCCACCCACGGAGCCCCGAGTGAGATAAATGCTCATCCTCAGCTCTCTTATTCTAATAATATCGCTATTGTCCATAATGGTGTAATCGATAATTTTGCGGCTATAAAAAGCAGTTTAGTGGCTAAAGGGTACGAATTTCGAAGTGAGACCGACACGGAGGTCATCGCTGATTTTTTGGAGGAAGAAAAAAAACAATTAGGAAGTCTCCTTTTAGCAATCAAGCGGTTTTTTTATATCGCAAAGGGTTCATTTGCCTTAGCCATATTAGATCAGCAAGAGCCAGATAAAATCTTTTTTGCCAAGTGGCGGACACCACTCCTTCTTGGTCGAGGCAAAGGAATGAACCTCTTGGCCAGCGACAAAATCGCTTTTGCCCCCCGCATTGAAGAGTTTTATGATGTCGCCGATGGTGAATATGGTTATTTACAAGGCGATTGTATTTCGCTTTTCGTTTACGATAAAGAAATTATCAAAACACCGACTTTCTTACCAATTGATATCAAGCGTAGTGATATTGCTTTGGGCAAATACGCCAACTATATGGAAAAGGAGATTGATGAGGGGGCGTTTGTTATTGACAAAATTCTTCGGGAATATACCAAAGATGGAAAATATAAATTTGATCCGGAACTTGTTTCTTCTTTAAAAAATAGTGAAGAAGTGATTCTTATCGGATCGGGCAGTAGTTATCATGCTGCGCTTTTGGGCTGCGAGTATTTACTCAACGCTAAACTTAATGCCTATGCCTACATTGCTAGTGAATGGGCCCATTATCCGCGGATAAGAACTAAAAATCCGGTTTTCATTCTTCTTTCACAAAGTGGAGAAACCGCGGATGTTTTACGTTCGCTTGACGTTATCAAAAATCACCGATGGCCAGTTATAAGCCTCGTTAATATTGAGTCATCTTCTCTAGCGCGGCGTAGCAATTATGTTTTACCTCTTTTTGCCGGCTTTGAAGTGGCGATTGTCTCCACGAAGACATATATATGTCAAGTTGCATTGCTATGGCTTTTAGCCAATGCAACAATGAGCAATACCGCTGTTATTGAAGAGCTTAAAAAAGTCGGCAGGGCTCAAAGAAAAGTTTTATCCTTCAAAGACGCAATCAGCAATCTTGCTGGTAAGCTTGTTACCCAGCATGATATATATTTTATCGGTCGCGGGTTAGATTATTTATTGGCGCGTGAAGCCTCACTGAAATTCAAAGAAATTACCTATATCCATAGCGAAGCCTTTCCCGCCGGGGAATTAAAACACGGGCCGATCGCCTTAATTGAAAAAGGGACACCGGTAATTGGCTTTTGCAGTGATGAAACCTCATATGCGCACTTAATGAGTAATTTAGAAGAAGCAAAGGCGCGAGGAGGATTAATATTCTTTATAGGGATAAGAAGTGGTGAAGTAGATGAAGAAAAATTCACATTTGCTTCAATTGATCCCCAAGTAAATATTCTTATTGAGATCATATATGCTCAATTATTAAGTTATTATGCAACGCTTCGCTTGGGATATGATGTTGATAAGCCCCGTAACCTAGCAAAATCGGTGACCGTTGAATAAAAATAAAAAAATTCCAATAAAATTATTTGCCAAAAAGTATTAAGGGTGTAGATGAGAGATCGTCTACAATATCCCCGTTTTCAGGCTTACGGAAAAACCCATCCATCCGTATGCCGGCCAGCTCGCTTAATCCACGAGTTGGCTTTTTTTATTTTTGACAAATGATAAAGCCATGGGGAAGGAGTGTTCCTTTGCTGAATCGGTTTTCTATTAATATTTCGTTATAGTCCGTGATTTCTTGCGGTTTGTCGGTCTCATTAGATATATAGATGATTTTATTTTTAGGCGATAAACGTTTGACATATAGGAGGCCATTACGATCACTTTTGACTTGATATTGATAGTGATCAAAAACCGCATTATCACGATGAACAGCAATCAAGGATTTCACTTTTTGAAAGAAGACACTGTTCATAATGTCTTGATTCCAAGGGAAGCAGCGCCGGCAGTCGGGATCGTATCCTCCGGGCAGGGGAATTTCTGTTCCGTAATAGATGCAAGGCATACCAGGGAAGACCATGGTCAAAGCAATAGCTGATAGCATTTTGTTTTTATCCTCTTCCACTTGAGTGAAGAAGCGATGCGTGTCGTGACTATCTAAAAGATTTAGCATCATGCGATTGATGGGATCTTGATAACGAAGGAGTATTTCATTAAGTCGATTGGCCATATCCTTTGCCGTATATCGTTTAGTTGCAAAATAATCGAGCGCCGCCTTAGTATAAGAGTAATTCATGATGCCATCAAATTGATCGCCTTGAAGCCAACTTTGGCTTCCATGCCAATTCTCTCCGAGAATTATGGCTTCCGGCTTAACTTCCTTGATTGCCTTACGAAATTCCCGCCAGAAAACGTGAGAAACCTCATCAGAAACATCAAGGCGCCAGCCATCAATATCAAATTTGCGAATGTAGTAGGTGGCGATCGATAGTAGTTCAGTTTGTAAGCGGCGATTCGAAGTATTGAGTTTTGGCATATAGCGAACGGTAGAGAAAGTTTCATAATTAACCGGGTTAAGGGATACTTTATCGCCATGGACAATAAAGTAATCAAAATAGGGAGATTTTTTTCCGTTTTTAACGACATCTTGCCACCAAGGGTTTTTATCCGAGCAATGATTAAAAACGGCATCTAAAACAATTTTAATGTTACGCCGATGAGCCTCGTGTACGAGCGTAGTGAAAATTTTCTCATCACCGAACATCGGATCGATGGTTCTATAATCAACAATGTCGTATTTATGGTTGCTGGGTGAAAGAAAAATTGGAGTCAAATATAAAGCATTAATTCCAAGATGAACTAAGTAATCGAGATGATCAATTATTCCTTGAATATCACCTCCCGCAAAACATTTTGGAGTAATCGGATCACCCCATTTAATATTGATATAGTCATCTTTTTTGTTTTTTTGTCCGCGCGCAAAGCGCTCAACAAATATCTGATAAAATACGGTGTGGTTAACCCAACTAGGAACATCGACTAAATCAATGTCATTAGTGTATGGTAACTGGAAATGATTATAAAAAGCGGTATTAAAATCATAAGTAGTAGTAAGTCCGTCTTCGCTATAATACAATTCTCCGTCTTCACTAGACAAAAGAAAAATATAAGCTAAACGCGTGTCCGAGGTTGTTAACCTGATTTCGTAGTAAGCAAAAAGCTGGTCTTCATAGCAGCGCTCCATATTTTTTTCTTCACGTTTGGAAGAAAAAAGATACTTCATTCCGTATATGATTTTAATAGATTTAAAGTTATCATTTTTAGCCACCCGTAGACGAAGAACAAAAGTCGTGGGGGTCGTGGCGAATCCAAGGGGACTTTCTGGTTGATGGTAAATAGCTTGCTTGTTCATAAATATTACTCTCCTTAAAAAAATATTTTTTGTTAAGTGCTTTTATATTGTAAGGGCTTAACGCCAATAAATACAGCCTTTTTATGCCATTATCAAAGAAAATCATTCTTTTTGGGATTTATGGCTTACTTAATTTTTTTTGACAGAGTAAAAAACTATGTTATTATGTTTTTGCATTGTTAGAGGTGCGGCAAAGATGAGTAAATGTACGAGGAGGCATCCGTCGACTACATTGAAAGGTGATGCCGTCGAAACACCATTGTGGCAATAATGGTGATTGGGCCAAGAGGGAATACCTTTTGGACTCCTACTCCCGATAAGCGGGCGTAGAGGCGCTACCGATTGCTTATCTTGAGTAGATATTTCCTTGGGTATCTCTTTAGGATTGCACCGCGTAGTGGTTCAATCCTTTTTTTCTTTCTAGCAATGAAAAAGGAGAAACACTATGAAAAGATTTCAAAAGACGACAATTCTAGGAGTGGCAGCGTTCGGTATGTTACTGACCAGTTGTGGCTCAAAAAATTACGACAATTCACGTCTTGTAGTTGGGTTGGAGTGCAATTATGCTCCGTTTAATTGGACTGCGTTGAGCACAAGTGATTACACTCTTCCAATCGATGGCTTGGATGGACAGTATGCCGATGGATACGATATTCAAGTGGCGCGTTATCTAAGTTCCACTTTAGACAAGGAAGTAGTTATTAAAAAATTTGATTGGGAAGCCTTAGTACCCGCAATTCAATCTAATCAAATCAATGTAATTATCGCCGGCATGAGCTATAGCGAGGAACGTGATCTATCAGTCGATTTTACTAATCCTTATTACCAAAGTAATATTGTGGCAATTGTCCGCAAAGATAGTTCTTATGTTGATGTCGATACGATTGCCGGCCTATCAAACGCGAAGGTTATTTCGCAATTAGGAACAATTCAAGATCAGATTATCGATCAAATTCCTGATGTTATTCATATGACGGGAACCGATACTTTTTCCAGCGCGGCGTTGATGGTTAGCAGCGGCGATGCCGATGCAATGCTAGCTGAATATCCTGTTGCTCGCGCGATTGTTAACGCTAATACAAATTTAGCCATTGTTTCATTTACGGATAGTTTCAGTGGAATTGACGCTAACGATTTAAGCGTTTCGGTTGCGGTTAAAGAAGGCAATAGTGAATTAGTTAGTTTAATTAATAGCGCTTTAATTGATTTAGATGACGCCGAGCGGCAAGCGATGATGGATGGAGCTATTGCCCGTTCCGCGCTTAGCGAGTAAAAAATGAGTAGCTTCGATAAGATAATTTATCTTTTACGCCATTTTGGAGGACTATTTTGGCAAGGAACTTTAGTCACGCTTCTTTTGGCAATTGTCGGTACTTTAGCCGGACTATTATTTGGGCTATTACTATCAATGGCGCGCAATCTTCATTCGCTACCCACAGATAGTTTATTTACGCGTGCTTGGAAGCGGACTATTATGGGACTGTCCCTTGGATATATTGAACTATTCCGGGGAACCCCAATGATGGTTCAGTCAATTATTATTTATTTTGGTGGAAAAGCGCTTGGTATTCCATGGACATACTTAAGTTGTGGCCTAGTGGTTATTTCAATTAATACAGCCGCCTATATGGCGGAAATAATTCGTTCAGGAATTAATGGCGTCGATAAGGGTCAGATGGAAGCCGCCCGAAGTTTAGGCATGACCCATACTCAAGCAATGATAAGGGTCATATTCCCTCAAGCTTTGAAAAACGCCATTCCAGCTTTAGGCAATGAGTTTATTACTAATATCAAGGATTCATCGGTTTTAAATGTGATAACAGTATCAGAACTTTTTATGGCGGCAAAGATTGCTTCTAACAACACCTATTTCTTTGTTGAATCTTATTTAATTATTGCCATGGTTTACCTGCTTTTGACAATAAGTGCAAGCCGATTACTGAAAGTGGTTGAAAAACATTTAGATCGACCATATGCGGAAAAAAAGGAGTTGATGCCCGATGCCATCCATAATTGATGTTCGCCATCTTGAAAAAAAGTTTGGCGACTTAGTCGTGCTTGACGACATAAACTTCTCAGTTAGTCAGGGTGAAGTAATTGCCATAATTGGATCTTCCGGTGGGGGCAAAAGCACCCTTCTTCGGTGTTTAAATTTACTGGAAAGTCCGACAAGTGGTGAAATATTTTTTGAGGGCAAAAACATACTTGCCTCTCAATCCAACGTAAATCGATTACGAGAAAAAATGGGAATGGTTTTTCAACAGTTTAACCTTTTTGAAAACTATAATGTGCTTGATAATTGTATTCTAGCGCAGAAGTTGGTTTTAAAGCGATCGCGCAGTCTATCGCAAGAAATCGCTCTAAAAAATCTTGATAAAGTCGGACTACATGACCGCGCCAAATTTAAAGTCTTTCAATTAAGCGGCGGTCAGAAACAACGTGCGGCCATTGCTCGTGCCTTGTGTATGGAGCCAGAAGTGATGCTTTTCGATGAACCGACTAGTGCTTTAGATCCAGAAATGGTGGACGAGGTATTAGGTGTTATTCAAAAATTAGCCAGTGAAGGCATGACGATGTTAATCGTGACCCACGAGATGAATTTTGCTTTAAATGTCGCGACGCGTCTTCTGATGTTGGACCAAGGAAAAATTGTTTTTGATGGTACACCGAAACAGGCAATTGAGACGATAGATAACCAGCGACTTCAGTCATTTATTAACCCAAAGATTAAGAAAAAGTAAGTAAGACTAGCCAATAAAATACTGATAAATTGCCATTTTTTAATGAAATGGCATTTTTTTATTCAGTAATAAAGAAAAAAATTAAGTTATCGAGTTGTTTAAGTTAAATAAAGTAGTATAATAGGGACACTATGAAAAAAGTAACGATTAAAGATATCGCCCGGGAAGCCGGTGTGTCCGTGGCGACTGTATCCTATGTTCTCAACAACCGCACCGATCAAAAGATAAGTGAAGCGACGAAAGCAAAAGTCCTTCAGATTGTTAATCTATTTAATTATCAGTCGAATAATTCGCGTAATTTAGCATCGGGTGTTACCAAGCAAGTAGCCCTATTTACCGGAGAAGCGGCTGGAGGTATTGGCAAATTAGAAGAGTGGTCCTTTATTGCGAAATTACGCGATACGATGGTTAAAGATGGCTATCATCTTGTGATTCAACCAGACAATGAAATTCGCCGTATCGATAACGTAGATGCTATCATTTGCCACGGGACAACGATTGAATTTTTCCGCGAATTATCGCAATTAAATTTTGTTCCAGTAATTGCGGTGGATTTATATATTAATGACACGCTTTTCTTCCAGATAAACAGCAACTATCGGGACTTGATAGATATTGCTTCAGATAATTTTGGATATGATGATTTTACAGTCGTTTTTCCAGAAGGATTATCACCGCAGGTGCGGAGTGTTTTAAGACGGAGTTACCACACCGTTTCGGTTGGAAGTGTCAGTGAGTTAACCGATCTACTTAAAGCCAGTCAAAATGAGCACGTGATAGTATATGGGGCTAATTTAGCCGAGATTGCCCGGGCAATTAAAGCGGATATAATTCCCTTTGATATTGCAAGTAGCGACAAGATGGATTGCATTTGGGATTGCTGCCAAAAGGCGATTGGCCGTCAGTCAGTTATCCAAAAGCATTTTGAGATTTAATTTTGCATAATCTGATCGACACAAAATTAAGCGAGGGATACAAAAAATCCCTCTTTTTCTTGGAAAAATAGAATATTTACGTTATTTTACTCTATTTATGTTGATGCTATATTGTATAAATTTAATTGCCTAATGCTAACTTTAATTAAATGGTATAATTTTTCCGTAGGAGGCGAATATGCATATTTTGAATTTTTTAAAACCCAAAGCCGAGGTGGCCTATATTGACGTTAATTCTTCAATTCGTCAATGTGTTGAAAAAATGACCATCCATGGTTTTACAGCGATTCCATTACTAGCTAGTGATGGAACATACATTGGTACAATTACCGAAGGGGATCTTCTTTGGTTTATCAAGAACCAGACCGATATGGACTTGTATAAAGCGGAAGAACTAAGCATTAAGGAAGTCAAGCGTAGACGGGATAATATTCCTGTCGACATTAATGCTAGTTTGGAGCAAATGTTTAAATTGGCTTTAAGACAAAATTTTACTCCCGTGCTTGATGACCGGAAGATGTTTATTGGGATTGTCACCCGGCGAGATATATTAACCTATTATCAAGGACATGTGTCCACAAGCGATAGTGACGTTATTAACCCCGTAATCAGTACTATTTTATCCCGCAGAAGCATTCGCCACTACACGCAAGAAAAAGTCACTGAGCGGGAGATTAACAAAATACTAGATGCCGCTTTGGCGGCGCCATCGGCCAAGAATAGGCAGCCGGTTCATATTCTGGTTTTGCGGGATGAAAAAATAAAGGAAGAGTTGAAAGAAACCACCAAATACGGAAAGATGATTTCGGAAGCCCAAGTGGTTTTGACCGTTTTTGGTGACACCAAACAAGAGGCCAACGAATTCTATTTAAACAACGATTGTTCGGCAGTAATTGAAAATGCACTGCTAGCAATAGAAGCGCTTGGACTAGGAGCGGTTTGGATTGGAACAGAAAATGAAAAGGAAACCTCATTCCTGTTTGAAAAACTTAGTATTCCACAAGAAATGAAGTTGTACGGAATGATTGCGCTTGGTCATCCTTTAGAGGAGAAAGCGCCCCATGGGTCGGCGCCATTTGATAAAACCCATTTTAATCACTGGTAACATTTATGAAAAAAAACATTAATTCTCCTGAGAGTGCCTCATCTATTTCATTAGGGGCCAATATTTTACTTACACTAGGAAAACTTATCGGCGGTATTATTGCCCATTCGCAGGCTTTAATTAGCGATGGAATCAATTCTTTAGATGATATTATTTCAACTGTCGTGGTGATGATTGGCGTAAAATCTTCGACCAAGAAAGCGGATGAAAATCATCCTTTTGGTCATGAGAGAATGGATAATGTCGCAGCCATTATTCTTTCAATTTTTTTCTTTATCACGGGCATAGGAATTATCGTAGTTGGTGGAGCCTCTTTACTACGAGCCTTACGTGGAGAAATCGAATTATCACTTCCTAATAAACTGGCTTGGATTGTCGCGGGTATTGCCATGGCAATCAAAGAAGGTCTTTTTCTTTATACGTTCCGAATTGGACGTAAAAGTAGAAGTTCTGCCATTCAAGGTTTAGCCATGGATCATCAAATGGATGTTATATCCACGGGTGTAGCCTTAATTGGCATCGTTTTAGCTATCGTTTTAGATTTACCATGGATTGACCCGCTGGCAGCGATAATCACGGGTCTATTAATTATTGTTACCGGAATTAGAACTTTATATGATGCTTTCAACAAAATGACTGACCATGCTGCTAGCGAAAAAACAATTGAAGAAATCGCAACCACGATTATAGGAGTTGCAGGCGTTGTTCGCATTGATGATTTAAGAACACGATTATTTGGTTCCCGGATTTACGTCGATGTTGAAATAGCCGTTGATGCCAATCTTTCACTACGGAAGGCTCACGCCATCGCTGAGGAAGTACATCATCAGGTTGAGCAAAGTAACGTCGATATTAAGCATATTATGGTTCACGTTAATCCCGATGTTGGTCGTGGAGCCTATGCCAAAGAGGATGACTAATTTTATTTCATCGGTAAAAAAGATATGAAAAAAGCCCATCTTAGGTGGTTTTTTATTACTACCCAGTAGGTGTTTAATATTGCCAATAAGCCAAAAGTCCCTTATATTCTAGGTTTTTTCGTGTATAATATATAATGAGAAAGGAGAATGGGTTTTTATGGCAAAAAATATTCTCGTTATTACTGGAAGTGCTCGCGCTGATGGTAATGGTTCGGAATTGGCAAAGACATTTATTGCTGGAGCGCGGAGTAGCGGTAACGCCGTCCGTCGTTTTGATGCTGCCACAAAAATCATTCATCCGTGTCGCGGCTGCGAAAATTGTTGGAGTAAAGGTCGGCCGTGCATTGTCGATGATGCGTTTAATTCCTTAGCGCCATACCTTCAAGTGAGTGATATTTTAGTTTTGGTTTCACCGCTTTATTGGTCAGGGCTATCGGCTTCGATTAAATTAATTACGGAGAAGATGGTGGCTTATACGCTGCCAAATCGGAAAAAGAATCTTCGAATTAAAGAGGCAATTCTTCTAGGAGTGGGGGCTACTGATAAAGTTGAAGATTTCGATTTAATGAAAGCGGAATTTAACCGATTATGCGAAGTCTTTGATTGGAAGAACGGTGGCGTGGTTGTTGCTACAGGGGTTAAAGACCCAGGTGATATTGATAAAAATGTGGCGTTGCAAGAAGCAGAAAATTTAGGGAAAGCCATTCAATAGGTGAAACCGGTAAACACCGGTTTTTTCTTTTTATGAAAGAAACCCCTTTCTAGCAGTATGAATAAAATGTCTTTTTGTTTTTTTTAATTGAAACTATTAAAATTAATTTATTCTAATTTTGGTGGGGATCAGCATGGAAAACTTTTTACTTATTTCACCTCAATTTCCTTCAACCTATTGGCGCTTTGCTCGGGCTTTAAAACGCCAAGGTTTTAATGTCGTTGGTATCGGCAATGCGCCCTACTATGAATTAAGTCTCGAATTAAAGGAAAACCTAAGTGAATACTACTATTGCTCCGATATGGAAAACTATCAATCTCTATACAAAGCAGTCGCTTTTTTGTCATTTAAACACGGCAAGATGGACTTTATTGAGTCAAATAATGAGTATTGGTTGGCAAGCGATGCCCAATTGCGTTCGGATTTTAATATCGACACCGGGCCTCAAAACAACTTTATAAGTAACATTAAAGAAAAATCAAAGATGAAAGTTTTTTATCAACAGGCGGGAGTTCCAGTAGCTCGCTACATTCTACCCGTGGCAAAAGATGATATTTTATCTTTTGCCAAAAAAGTTGGTTTTCCACTTTTTGCCAAGCCAAACGTCGGTGTTGGGGCTACGCATACATTTAAGATAAACTCTTTATCGGATATAGATATTTTCTGGGAGAATCACGATTTCACTTCCTCCTATATTATCGAAGAATTTATTGATGGAACGATTGTCTCTTTCGATGGAATAGTGAATTCTCATTCAGAACCAGTTTTGATGGTTTCCCATGTTTTCCCCCAACCGAATGATATTCTGGTTAATGAACTAACCGATGATTTTTATTACACTTTACCATTTGTTCCTTCGGATTTAGAAATGGTCGGCCGTCAGGTCTTAAAAGCTTTTGGAATAAAAAAACGGTTTTTTCATCTCGAATTTTTTCGTTTGAATCGCGACCAATTTATCGGAAAGCAGGGGGATATTGTCGCTTTGGAAGTCAATATGCGACCGGCGGGCGGATATACGCCGGATATGATTAATATTTCGCAATCACTGGATTGCTACGAAATATATGCCGATGTGATGAAAAATGATAAAACCACCTTGCATCTCGATGGGGAAAAGTTTTATTGTATGGAATGTGCCCGCCGTAAAGAACATATCGGAACTTATGCAAATGACGATATAGCTATTCATGAGCGGTACCGCGATGAACTTCAAAATAGTGGTCAATATCCTTCAGTATTAGCAACCGGAATGGGAGATTTCTTCTATATGGGGCGCTTTCATACTTTAGAGGAAGCTTTGGCCTTCCGTGATTTCATCTTGAGTCGTAAAAACCAATAAACCAGCAGGTTGCTACGCCAACCGGCCCCGTATGAGAGAGGAACCATTCCATGAACGAATACGTCAAAGCCGTCGTGTATCTTTTAGCAGGTCTAGGAGCTTTTTTAATCGGCTTCCATATTCTTAGTGACAATATAGAGAAGATTGCCACCAATCGTTTAAAAAAAATATTTGCCAAAGTTTCTACCAATCCGTTTGTCGGTCTAGGAATCGGAGTGGGAGTTACGGCTATTATCCAATCTAGCAGTATTACAACCGTTATGGTTGTGGGTTTTGTCAATGCTGGAGTGATGAATTTATTTCAGGCGGCCGCAATTATTATGGGAGCCAATATTGGAACCACAATTACGGCACAGATAGTCGCGCTTAAATCATTTGATATTTCTTTTTTTGCTATGAGCCTTACGGCTATAGGCATTTTTGGAAATTTATTTTCCCATAAAGATCGTATAAAGAGCCTATTCTATGCCTTGGCAGGTTTAGGATTGGTTTTTGTTGGCTTGGAAATAATGGCGGATTCAATGTCGATATTTAAGGAATCACCGACAATTGTAAATGCTTTGATGTCGGTTAATAATCCTTTTCTGCTTTTGTTTATTGGTATAGCTTTTACTGGCTTGGTGCAAAGCAGTAGTGCCGTAACCACCATTTTAATTTCAATGGTGGCCGCGGGTTTAGTAATTGGTAACGGGGGCAATGACGTTTTATATGTTGTTTTAGGAACAAATATCGGTACGTGCGTCACGGCCTTATTCTCTTCCATTGGGGCAACAAACAACGGAAAAAGAGCGGCTTTGATTCATTTGATGTTTAATGTCTTTGGCTCATTGCTATTTATGGTACTGCTCCTTCTTTGGCCATCATTTATGGACGTAACGTTTGGCAAATGGTTTGCCTATCCTGCAACACAAATAGCGATGTTCCATACCTTCTTTAATGTCACTTGCTCACTATTATTTTTGGGGCTTGTACCTCAATTTGTTAAAATTTCACACTTGCTCATTAAGGATAAGAAAGAAGAAAAAAAGACTTTTTCCCAATTTGATAAACGTTTATTAGAAACGCCTTCACTAGCTTTAGTTCAACTGACAAAGGAAGTAGTTCGTTTAGGTGAAAAAGCAACCCATCTTTTAATTGATTCGGTCAAGGTATTTATCGATGATGATTTTGCCAACTTAGAAAGCATAGAACTTGGTGGCCGTGAAATAGAGGAATTAAGTAAAGAGATAACCAATTATCTAATTGAAGTTACCAGTGGAGATGTTGCCGAGATAGATGAAAAGCACATTGCGCTTCTTCATCACGTATTAGGTGACTATATGCGTCTAGTGGAGATAAGCGATAATTTTCGTAAGTATGAGCGACGGAAACATAACGAGAAAATGGCTTTTAGTGACAACGTGTACCTCGACTTAAATCGAATGATTTCTTTGATTGAAAAAGAGAGTAATCTGACGGCTAATTATCTTCTGAAACCAGACTATAAATTTATTGAGCAAGCTGACGAAATTGAAAACGATATCGACGCCTTACGAACAGCGATGATCGATGACCATATAAAGCGGTTAAATGAGGGAACATGTTCTCCCAATAGCAGTGCGGTATATATCAATTTAGTCAGCAATCTCGAAAGGGCGGGAGACCACTTGAATTTCATTTTTCATGGATAATCGTTTTCGTTAGTTTTGACTAATTAAAAAAAAGCATTTTTTGGCCATTTATGGGTCATCAAGTGTTTGCTAAAACATTACCTTATGGTAAAATAATATCAATAACTGAATGTACTTATTTTTTCGTGGATTCAGTCTTATTTTCGGAAGAGAATTAACAAGTAAATTATTATGGAAATTGAAATGAATAACGAGGGCGATATACAGCGCTTAAAGGTTGATCAATATGGGATTGATAACTTGAACTTTTGTTTGTACTTAAATCAATCACACACGACAAGAACAATCATTTTCAAAAAAAAGTTTTTGTATACTTTTATAAAGAGACTTTTTGATATAGTTGCCTCGATCTTTGCGCTGATCATTTTGGCTATACCAATGTTGATAATTGGCATAGTGGTTAAGCTTACGTCTAAAGGTCCGATGATTTATGTCTCTACTCGTATTGGTAAGAATGGCAAGAGATTTCGCTTTTATAAATTTAGATCAATGAGAAAAGATGCCGAAAAAGAGTTAAGTCAACTCTTAGAAAAAAATGAAGTCAAAGGTGGAGTGACATTCAAAATGGAAAATGATCCCCGCGTTACTAAGTATGGTCGTTTCTTAAGGAAAACATCCCTTGATGAACTTCCCCAATTGTTGAATATTTTGAAAGGCGATATGACATTTGTTGGACCACGGCCATGCACAGATCGCGAGTCGTTCGATTCACCTTTTAAGGCGAAAAATAGCCTTTTTTTAACCGAAAAAATTAAAAAAATAAAAGAGTGGACCAGTCAAGAGAAACCTATTGCCAAATCGTCACAGACCGTTAATTTTTGCGGGGGGGGGGTACTATTCCCTACCAAATTTTTAAATGCAACAAATTTATTTTTTAATTGGAAGGAGAATTAGGATATGGAACATAATAATCCAAACAGTAGTGTAGCCATAGCAGATGCTCCTACTATCGAAAAAGAAATTGAAGAAGTAGTAACAAAAGAACCAGTAAAAACAGAGGTAGTTATATTACCTGATGAAGATGTTGAAATCAAAGTCAATGGTGGTATCGTTTATAGATTTTTAAAAAGAACATTTGATATTGTATCCTCAGGATTATTCTTATTAGTCTTTGGATGGATTATGCTTATTTTAATGTTTATCAAGTGGGTTGAAGATGCTGGTGCAAAAACATACAAACTAGACATTAAACCTGCAACTGAAAAAACGAGAAAAAGAGATGCTCAATATTCTAAAGATGGAAGAAAATGGGAAGTTAAAATTGTACCTGACCCTAATGGAGAAAAAGATCCAACAGTTCATGGAGCAATCTACACATCTATTCGTATCGGTAAAGATGGCGTACCATTTAAGTTCCACAAGATTAGATCTATGTGTAAAGGTGCAGAAGCCATGAAAGCACAACTCATTGAATATGGAATCAATGAAGCTGATGATCCTGCATTCAAATTAAAGTATGATCCTAGAATTACAAGATTCGGTTATTTCTTAAGAAAGACTAGCTTAGATGAGCTTCCTCAAATTTGGGATGTCTTTATTGGAAAGCTGGCAGTAATTGGTCCTCGGTCTCCGATTGGCGAATTTGAGGTAGATAATTATTCACCATATCTAAGACAGCGTCTAAAGGTCAAAGGTGGATTATTATGCCTTTGGCAAATTCAAAAGAATCGTCATTCTATCTCTTTTAATAAGTGGGTTGACTTAGATATTGAATATATACAAAAAAGAAGTTTATGGCTTGATTTTAAGATTTTGGTAATAGGATTCTGGAGAGTTCTTACTGATAGGAGTGGAGAATAGAAATATTTTATAATTAACTAAATTATTATAAATGGAGAGAAAAATATGAAATTTAAAAATAAATATAAAATCGCGGTAGCTGGTACTGGTTATGTTGGGTTATCGTTAGCAGTATTGCTGTCTCAGCATAATTTGGTTCAATATTTTGTTTCTTCATGAACTCCATCCTTTCCATCATGTCTTTTCTCATGTAAGTTCTCCTTTTTTTGACATAAGAGACGTTTAGCAAAAGAAAAGAATAGTCTCTGTAGAAACCGACATTTTCAGCCGTCATTTTCCTACATAACTATTCTGTCAAATACAAAAAATACTTAAAAGAAAAAGATTTGAATTTGGTTGCAACACTAGATGGAGAATCGGCTTATAAGGAAGCTGATTTTATTATTATTGCAACACCAACAAATTATGATTCAGTCAAGAATTATTTTGACACTAAATATGTTGAACAAGTTATTGAATTAGTTTTGAAAGTTAATCCTAATGACATAATGATAATCAAATCTACTATTCCTGTTGGTTATACAGAAAAAATAAGAAAACAATATAATACAAACAATATAATTTTTTCACCTGAATTTCTAAGAGAATCAAAAGCGTTATATGACAACTTATATCCGTCAAGAATTATCGTAGGAGTCCCACTTTCTAATGCAACACTTCAAAATGCTGCTCATACATTTGCCTCATTATTACAAGAAGGTACGATAAAGGAAGACATCCCTACTCTATTCATAGAATCGACCGAAGCAGAAGCTGTAAAATTATTTGCTAATACTTATTTGGCTCTTAGAGTAGCATATTTTAACGAACTTGATACTTATGCCGAATCTAAAGGATTAAATGGCAAAACAATTATTGATGGAGTTTGCTTAGATCCTAGAATTGGTTCTCATTATAATAACCCATCCTTTGGATATGGTGGATATTGTTTACCAAAAGACACAAAGCAATTAAAAGCTAACTTCCAAGATGTTCCAGAAAATTTAATTTCTGCTATCGTTGAATCAAATAGAACTAGAAAAGATTTTATTGCAGATGAAATTTTTGAAAAAGCATGTGCTTCTGATAATAGTGATGATGAATTGAATAAAAAAGCGCCAAGTAATATTATTATTATTGGTATTTATAGATTAACAATGAAATCAAATTCCGATAACTTTAGACAATCTTCTATTCAAGGCGTTATGAGAAGATTGAAGGCAAAAGGTGCTACTTTAGTTATTTATGAACCAACTTTGAATGATGATGTTTTTTTTGAAAATAGAGTAATTAAAGATTTGGTGGTATTTAAAAGAATTTCAAAGGTTATCGTAGCTAATAGAAACGATAGCAATTTAGATGATGTAAAGGTAAAAATATTTACTAGAGATTTATTTAGTAGAGACTAGTAAGGAGTTTATTATTATGAAAAAAATCCATGTCTTAAGAATTATTGGTGAATGTGCTTCGGGTGGAACCGAAGCAATTGCTTTAAATTATTATAAAAACTTTGATCATGACCAAATTGCTATGGATTTTTTGTTTTATGGACCAAGTTTGCCTAGATTTAAAGAAGAGTTAGAAAAATATGGTGATAAAGTCTTTAATGTAGACTATTATTCTAAACATTTGATTAAAAGTTGTAGACAAATTAAAAAAATAGTAAAAAGTGGAAATTATGATGTTGTTCATTCTCAACTTAATTCGCTAAGCTTTTTTCCGTTATTTTCAGCAAAATTAGGTGGAGCTTCAGTAAGATTAGCATCAAATCATTCTACTTCTAATTTTAAATATGAAAAAGGGAAATCTATTTTAAAGAATTTGCTGAAGCCTTCGGTGAAACTTGTAGCAACTGATTATGCAGCTTGTTCAAGACATGCAGGTGAATGGATGTTTGGTAAAAAAGACTTCTCACAGGGAAAGGTAAAAATTATTTATAATGCTCTTGAATTACAAAAATTTAGTTTTTCAAAAGAAATAAGAGAAAAAATTAGAGAAAGAGAAAATTGGAAAAATAAAATTATTGTTGGTCATGTTGGAAGATTGTCTACGCAAAAAAATCATATGTTTCTTTTGGATGTTTTTTCTGAGTTTAAAAAAACACACGAAAATGCTTTACTACTTTTAGTTGGTGATGGAAAAATGTATGATACTATTATGGAAAAGGTTAAAAAACTAGAGCTTGATAATTCTGTACTTTTTTTTGGAACTAGATTCGATATTAATGAATTAATGCAAGCTATGGATATTTTTGTGTTTCCTTCTCTTTATGAAGGCCTTGGCAATGTTATTAATGAGGCTCAAACTTCTGGATTACCTTGTTTAGTTTCTACTAATGTTCCTAATGAAGTAGATATAACTGATAGTGTAAAACACCTTAGTTTGAATGAGAACGCTAAAACTTGGGCGAAACAAATGTCAGTTTTATTGAATGAAACTGAACGTGAGAACCAAATTGAAAAAATGAGATTAGCTAATTATGATGTAAAAATAGAATCAAAAAAATTGGTAGAGTATTATTATAGTCTTATAGGAAAGAAAGGAGTGCTAAAATGAAAATTCTAGTTGTTACACATGATTCAAATTTTAGTGGTGGAGCCAACCGCTCACTTTTTTCAGTTATAACTGATTTAGTCAATAAATATAATGTAGAAGTTGAAGTATTATTGCCTAAGTCGAAAGGAAAACTTAATGATAAACTTGATGAAATAGGTGTCAAATGGGTATCTGCTAAGTATTTTGGTGTTGTTTCAGGTATAAGAAATGATGGTAAAGATTTTTTGAGAAAATGTAAGGTTAAAATTGGGTACTATATCGAAAAAATACAAGCAAAAATACTTTACAAAAAATTTAAAAATAAAGGACTTGATTTTGTATATACAAATACTAGACTTCCGATGATTGGGGCAAATATTGCTAAATATTTAAATATCCCACACGTAATTCACGTTAGAGAGTTTGGAACTGTCAAACCTTTGTGGGGTAAGTGGAGTTATAAGGATATTTATAGGATGTCTGATAAAATAATCCTAATATCGGAAGCATTAAAACAAGATTTTGATAAGCATATTCCTAGTGATAAGTCAATTGTAATTCACAATGGTGTATCATACGAAGAATCAGGATTTAAAGAAAAAAAATTTGATGACTTAATTCAAATATGCATAGTAGGAAGATTGGTTCCTGATAAAGCTCAAGAAGAAGCTATAAATGCCATAAACTATATTATAAAAAATAAATTAACTAATCGAAAATTAATTTTGAATATAATTGGTAGTAGTCCAAAACGTTCTCATTTAAATTGGTATGCAGAAAAATTATATAAAAAAGTAGATGAACTAGGATTAAATAATAATGTTATATTTCATGGTGAAATTTCAGATACAAAAAAAATTCGCGAGTCGATGAATATTGAATTAGTATGTTCAATATGTGAGACTTTTGGAAGAGTGACAGTAGAGGCAATGCGTTCTTCATTATATGTTATCGGAACAAATACTGGAGGAACACCTGAAATTATTGAAGATGGAATAACAGGTGTTTTATATAAACAAGGTGATTTCATAGATTTAGCAAACAAGATACTACAAGCTATTTCCGATGAAAACGAATATAATTTAGTTAGAAAAAACGGATATAATTCATGCTTGGATAATTTTACTATGAGCAAAAATGTTAAGCAAATTTTCGATGTTTTTTCTTCCTTAGAGAAAAATGAAAGAAAGGATAAGATATGATTATATATATTTTAACTTTTATTTTATTCATAACTCTTTATTTTATTTTAAAAAAGTATAAAAATGGAAATAAAATTTTTTGTACTATTTGTACTATTGTTTTGATACTTATAGTTGGATTGCGAAATGAAAAATTAGGTTTAACAGATACATTATATGTTTATAAACCGCATTTTTTACAAATATACCATTATGATTTTTCATTTATTTTTGAATTAAAAGACTATGGATTTCAAATAATGACATATTTATTCACAAGAATTTTTGGAGATAATTTTCAACTGTATTTATTTTTATTTGGGATGCCCTATATTATATGTATTAGTTTTCTTATATACAAGTTTTCAAAGAATTCTTTAATAAGTTTTATTTGTTTTATGTCACTTCATTATTTTGAAATTTCATTTACATTAATGAGACAAGTAAATGCGATGGCGTTATTAGCTCTAGCATTATATTTCTTGATAAATAAAAAATATTTTAAGTTTATTATCTTTGTTGCTCTTGCATATTTCTTTCATCAAATTAGTATTGTATTTTTAATCTTGTTACCTCTTAGTTTCATACCTCTAAAGAAAAAAGTAATAGCACCAATTGTTTTTGCAATATGTCTTGCTTTTATAATGATGCCTTTTACTATTAGAGATGTACTATTTAAGTTAGTAGCTGATAGTGAAAGATGGCAGAGTTATGAAGTTTCAACCACAAGTAAAAACTTAGTTTTATTCGCAATAAATTTGTTGTTTTGGATTATCAGTTATTTATATTTGGATGATCTCAAAAAGAGTAATGCTAATAAAGTTCTTTTCTTATGTTCAACATTAGCATTATGTATTTCTCCATTAACTATTATTTTAGGAGAATTTTCTAGAGTTTCATATTTGTTTGGTATAGCTAATGTCGTTCTTTTCCCAAATAGCTTAGAAATATTCAAAATAAAAAAAGAAAAGATGATTATTTCAACTGCCGCTATTGTTGTTTTTATTATATACTTTTTATTCTTTTTAGGCCCAGACGCAAATGTGGTTCCTTATGAGTTCTTTTTTTAGGAGGTGAAAATTATGGACATTATTGTTTTAGGTACATCTAATGAATGGTGTAAAGCCTCTTGGCAAAAGAACATAAGTTTAAATAAAATTCGATTTTTTAATTCTAAAATACCTTTTGAGGGGAACGTTTTAAAAAAGAGGCTCTGTAATTTATTGTTTTCTGTAAAGTTAAATAAAAAAATTAGAATTCCATTAAAAAAGCCGTTTTATACAAACATAGATAGATGTTTGAAAATTGGTGAAGAAGAAACAATTATGTTTGTTTATGATTGGCATAGATTTTCTTTTGATCCTAATTTAATAAAATATTTAAAAGAAAAGCATGATAATTTGAAGGTATGCTATCTTTTTTCAAATATTGTTGAAAAAAGTGGCGCAAAAGAATACAAAGTTTTAGACAGTCTAAAAAGCACATTTGATTATGTTTTTGCATTTGATAAAAATGATGCAAGTAAGTATGGATTTGATTATAATTATTTAATTTATGAGCGAGATGAAATAGAAGCATGTAACGTTGTAAATGATATTTTTTTTGTTGGACAAGCAAAAAATAGACTAGAAGAAATTATTGATGTTTTTAATATTGGAGTTGCAAATAATTTACGCTGTGACTTTCATTGTACAAATGTCGATCATACTTTTGCAAATGTTCCAAATGAAATAATAGAATCTTCATATATGAAATATGATGATGTAATATCGCATCTATTAAAAAGCAGATGCATTTTGGATATTATGCAAAAAAATTCCATTGGTATAACTTTAAATATATGCGAAGCAATTATTTATAATAAAAAAATTATTACAAATAATTGTTCTATAAAAAATGAACCTTTTTTTAAAAAAGAAAATATTTATATTTTGGGCGATAATACCAATTCAATAAAAGATTTCTTGGATTCACCTTTTATAGAATATTCCGATGATGAAAAAAAATTATTTTCACTAGAACAATTGATCAACAATATGAGGAAAAAAAATGAAGAAGAACAAAAGTAAATTTATTAGATTGCTGAAAATTAAGCATTGGTTTTATAGCCATCATTTTAAAATAATTGCAAAATTTTTAGATTATGTTACAAGGACCAAGTTTTCATGTGACATACCTGCCTCTTTAGAAATAGGAAATAATTGGAAAATTGCTCATTTTGGTCTTGGAATTGTAATACATCCAAGAGCAAAAATAGGTGATGGTTTCACAATATTTCAAAATGCTACAATAGGCTGTAGAAAAATGCAAGGGCCTCCAACAATTGGGAATAACGTTTATATCGGTGCGGGGGCGTGTGTTTTAGGTAACATTAAAATTGGAAACAATGTATCTATAGGTGCTAATGCAGTTGTATTGACTGATGTGCCAGATAACTCAATTGCTGTTGGAATACCGGCAGTAATAAAAACGAAAAAAGAGGTGTAGCACCTATGAAACTTGAGAGAAAGAAAAATGCGTTAAAAGGCTCTGCTTTTGGTATAGTTCTAAAACTATATCAGGTTTTAATGCCATTTGTCCTTCGTACTATTTTTATATATACTCTTGGAGTTGAATATTTGGGATTAAATAGCTTATTTACCTCTATAATACAAGTATTAAATATTGCTGAACTAGGAGTTGGAAGTGCTTTGGTTTTTTCAATGTATAAACCAATTAGTGAAAATGATACGACTAAAATTTGTGCACTAATGAAGTTGTATAAAATATATTATAGAATTATAGGCACAATTGTTTTAGTGATAGGATTAATAATCACACCATTTTTGCAGTACTTAATTAAAAGTGATTTGCCTAGCGATACTAATCTGTACATTTTATATTTTTTAAATTTATTCACAACGGTTTTTTCTTATTGGTTATTTGCATATAAAAATTCTTTGTTTTTAGCGCATCAACGAAATGATATCACTTCAATTATTACTATTGTGATTTTTACAATACGATATATTCTTCAAGCATTATGCTTGCTTTTCTTAAAAAACTACTATGCATATTTATTGATAACTTTATTTTCACAAATATTAATTAATTTGGTCACAGCATTTTTTGCAAACAAGTTTTATCCTAATCTACAAGCACGAGGCAATATAGATTATGATACAAAAAAAGAAGTTAACCAGAAGGTCCTTGACCTATTTGCTAGCAAGATTGGTCAAGTAGTTAATAATTCGTTTGATACCATCGTAATTTCAAGTTTCTTAGGACTTAGTACACTTACAATTTACCAAAATTATTTTTATATAATTACCTCTTTAATTGCTATATTTTCTATTATATATAAATCTTGCCTAGCAGGAGTTGGTAATAGCATTATTCTAGAAACAGAAGAGAAGAATTATACTGATTTTAAAAAGCTTTCATATATAATTTTATTACTTCTTAATTTCTCAATACCTTGTTTGTTATGTTTATACCAACCATTTATGTTTATTTGGGTTGGTGAAGAACTAATGTTAAGTGACAACTATCTAATCTTTTTTGCTTTATATTTCTATACTTATGAAATTATGGCCTTAATAGAATTTTACAAAGATGCTGCTGGCTCATGGCATAAAGATAGATTTAGACCTATTATTGGTGCAATAATAAATTTAGTTTTGAATTTAGTATTAATCAATTTTATCGGATTATATGGCGTTTTGATATCAACAATAATTAGCTTTGTTATAGTTAATATTCCATGGATATACCATAGATTACTTAAAGATATTTTCCCACATCAAAAATATTATGATTATATGTTATATTTGTTTAAAAGTCTTTTAATTATGATACTAACAACAATATTGTGTGTCGTAATATGCAAAAGCCTTGCATTTGAGTCAAATATTGTAAATTTCTTTGTTTATCTGATTATTTGTACAGTTATAAGTTTTTTGATTTATTTTTTAGGAACTTTTCGTTCTAAGGAATTCTATTACTATAAAATCAAACTTACAAAAATTATTACTAGGAGGAAATAAAATGAAAGGCATTATATTAGCTGGAGGTTCAGGTACACGTCTTTATCCGTTAACATTGGTTACAAGTAAGCAGCTTCTTCCAATTTATGATAAGCCAATGATATATTATCCATTAAGTACGTTAATGCTTGCAGGAATTAAAGACATTTTAATTATTTCAACACCTGAAGATACTCCTAGAATGAAACAATTATTAGGCAATGGAAGTAATTTTGGAATAAATCTAAGTTATATTGTTCAGCCATCACCTGATGGCCTTGCACAAGCATTTATTTTAGGTGAAAAATTTATTGGTAACGATACATGTGCTATGATACTTGGGGACAATATTTTTTATGGTGCAGGATTAATTAAACATCTCAAAAAGTCTGTTTCAAATGCGGAACGTGGATTAGCCTCTATTTATGGATATTATGTTAAGGATCCAGAAAGATTTGGAATAGTTGAACTCGATGAGTTTAATAATGCGATATCTATTGAAGAAAAGCCTAAAAATCCAAAATCAAATTATTGCGTTACTGGATTGTATTTTTATCCTAAAGGTGTTTCAAAATTAGCAAAAAAAATCAAACCGAGTTCAAGAGGAGAAATTGAAATTACATCCTTAAATAATATTTATTTAGAAGAAAAAAAACTGAGTGTTACAACGCTTGGACGTGGATACTCTTGGCTGGATACTGGAACTCATAAAAGTTTGGTTGATGCATCTAATTATATAAAGTATTTGGAAGAACATCAAGGTATAAAAATATCATGTCCTGAAGAGATTGCCTATGTAAATGGATGGATTAGTAAAGAAGAACTAATTGAGAGTGGCAATAAAATGAAAAAGAATGATTATGGTCAACACTTACTTAATGTTGCTGCTGGAAAAATCAAGTATGATATAGAGGGAAAATAAAATGAATTTTTTAAAAACTAAAATTGATGGAGTTATTATTATAGAGCCAAAAGTATTTGGTGATAATCGTGGCTACTTTATGGAAACCTATAACGAAAAAGAATTTAAAGCTAATGGATTAGATTATAACTTCGTACAAGATAATCAATCAAAATCAAAAGCTGGAGTTTTAAGAGGATTACATTTTCAAAAGACTTATCCACAAGCAAAACTCGTAAGAGTCTTAGAAGGTGAAGTATTTGATGTATGTGTTGATTTAAGAAAAGGTTCTTTAACCTATGGTAAATGGGTAGGAGTAGTTTTAAGTGAAGAAAATAAAAAACAATTTATGATTCCTAGAGGTTTTGCTCATGGATTTGTCGTTCTAAGTGAAAGTGCAACTTTCGCTTATAAATGTGATGAATTCTATCATCCTGAAGATGAAGGTGGCATTATGTGGAATGATTCTGAAATTGGTATTGCTTGGCCATATAAAGGTGAACCACTATTATCAGAAAAAGATAAGAAGCATCCATCTTTAAAAGATAGCAAGGTTGAGTTTTAAGGAGTTTAACTATTAGAAATCAAGTGAACTTCTAAAATTATGTCAAAAAGATTCCATCAAGACATGGAATTCGAAAAAAAGTGATAATTCGCAGTAATTATCTAAATTGAGATAAGTCGAAACGAGTGTTGCTCGTTTCTAACTTATAGATGAGTCGTACGAGTTTGCGAGCGACGTGAGAAAGAGCAACACGATGGGCCTTTCCTTCCAAACGTTTCTTGTGGTAATACTCGTAAAAAGTGGGAACATGAATCAAAACGAAAGCAGCGGAGTTCATCAAAGCTTGTCTTAAGTAACCCGATCCGTGTTTGACCATCTTGCCTTTAAAATCTTGTGTTCCCGATTGGCTCCGACCACAGTCTAAGCCAGCAAAAGCAACCATCTTGTCTGCATGTTCAAAGCGAGACAAATGGCCGAACTCAGCAATGATAGTTGCAGTGGACGTCAAGCCAATGCCAGGGATAGAAGCCGTGGGTGAATCAAGGGTAAGCATGATGGATTCAATCTTCGATTCAATCGTCTTAATTTCCTCATCCAGCCGGTCGAAAAGACGAAGCGTGGAGGAAATTAATAAAGCATCGGTTTCACTCGAACAACCCACCGTAGCACTGGCCAATTCCCTTAGCTTCGTAAACTTAGCAAAGGAAAACTTCCCCTTCGATACAAGACGAAGGTGATCGAAGGAAGCAGCATTCATTGTGGCGATTCGGGATGGAACGATGTACTTGTGAAGGATGTACTGAGCGGTCTTGCTTTTCAAGTTATTGCCGAAGAATGCTTTAAATTCTGGGAATACTTGATCGAGCGAATTGGTCAACATCACAAGGTAGAAGGATCGTTGTTTAACCAAATGGTCTCTCATCCTAGTCAGAGATTTAAGCTCAGGAAAATGATACACTTGAAGATGGTAGGACTTGAAGTCAGCCAGCGACAAGTAATGAGCGATTAATCTCGCATCAACAGAGTCAGTTTTAATTCTTCTTAACGTTGTGGAACTGCGAAATCGAGCAACGATAATTGGATTAAGAACTGTAAACGAATAACCTTTAACACTTAGATGTTTCATCAGGTTATTCATGTAATGTCCGGTTGCCTCAAATCCTACCTTTATTTGTTTAGGATCACCGAGACTAACCAAGACATCAAAGAACTGTGAAAACCCAGTTCCAGTGTTATCAAAGGTAAAGATATCCTTGATAACCTCGCCTGCTTCATTGGTGATAAAGCAGTCGTGTTTGTGCTTGGAAATGTCAATTCCAACAAAGTACATAAAATATCACCTCCAGCGTGATTACTGTGTGACCAACAGTTTCTAATAACGTAAGCTCGTTAGATATGAAACGTCATCGCGTTATTCAACTAATCAACGTTTGGATATTAAAAACTGTGGCTTGAAGCTCCTTTGAACAGTCAAAGCTGTAAAAGTATAGGAACAAGTACACAGTGTCATTATTATAACCCGGAGAAAGAAAGGTATTATCTAGTCAATTCCGGGTACGATTAGATAATACGAGGCATTATGAAAATATTAATTACAGGTGCTAATGGTTATTTAGGCTCGAAAATCGTTAAATCTTTATGTGATCTAAACCATGTAGTTATTGCTACAGATTTAAATTGCGAAAATATTGATTCTAGAGCAAAGTTTATTAAAGCAAACATTTTTGAACAAAAAGGTAATTGGTTTTCTTATTTTGACTGTCCTGATGTATGTTTACATCTAGCATGGAGAGATGGTTTTTCACATAATTCAGATAAACATATGTTGGATTTATCAAATCATTATAATTTTTGTACTAATTTAATACAAAATGGGTTGAAACAGTTCTCATGTATGGGTACTATGCATGAGGTCGGATATTGGAATGGTGCTATTGATGAAAATACACCTTGCAATCCGATGTCACAATATGGAATTGCAAAAAATGCTTTAAGAAAAGCATTAGAGTTATATTGTAAAGGAAAGAATTGCAATTTTCTTTGGTTGAGAGCTTATTATATTTTTGGTGATGATTCTTACGGTAATTCTATTTTTTGTAAATTAAGACAAGCTGTAAAAAAAGGAGAAAAAACTTTTCCATTTACAACAGGTAAAAATAAATATGATTTTATTAGAGATGAAATGCTTGTTAAACAAATCATTAGTTGTATAACTCAAAGTGAAGTGTTAGGAGTTGTTAATGTTTGCTCTGGTGAGCCAGAAAGTCTTGCAAAAAAAATCGAATGGTATATTTCAATTAATAACTTACCAATTAAGCTTGAATATGGTAAATATCCTGATAGACCTTACGATTCACCTTGCATTTATGGTGATAACACTAAGATTAATACTATTATGGAAAGGAATAAGTAGTATGTCAAAATTTTTAGTTACAGGAGGCGCAGGCTTCATCGGGGGAAACTTCTTACATATTATGGTAAATAAGTATCCAGAAGATCAATATGTATGTATCGATGCATTAACCTATGCAGGAAATATGGAAACCCTTGCCCCAATTATGAATAAAGCAAACTTTAAGTTTGTTCATGAAAACATTTGTAATAGAGAAGCAGTCTTTAAATTATTTGAAGAAGAACACTTTGATTATGTGATTAACTTTGCCGCGGAATCACACGTTGATCGTAGCATTGGAAATCCGGAAATCTTCTTAAAGACCAATATTATTGGTACAGAAGTATTGATGGATGCTTGTCGTAAATATGGTATTAAAAGATATCATCAAGTAAGTACGGATGAAGTCTATGGTGATTTGCCACTTGATAGACTAGATCTCTATTTCCATGAAGACACACCAATTCATACATCAAGTCCATATTCAGCATCAAAAGCAAGCGCAGATTTATTAGTTCTTGCTTATCATAGAACTTTTGGTTTACCAGTAACTATTTCTAGATGTAGTAATAATTATGGACCATATCATTTCCCTGAAAAGTTAATTCCTTTAATGATTCAAAAAGCCTTAAGAGATGAACCACTTCCAGTATATGGTAATGGAGCTAATGTCAGAGATTGGTTATACGTTGGTGATCATTGTACCGCGATTGATTTAGTGGTACGTAATGGAAGAGATGGTGAAGTTTATAATATTGGTGGACATAATGAAAGAAGCAATCTTGAAGTTGTTAAGACCATTCTGAAAGCTTTAGGAAAACCTGAAACCTTAATTACGTATGTAAAAGATAGACCTGGACATGATTTACGATATGCCATGGATCCAACAAAAATTGAAACTGAACTTGGATGGAAACCTGAACATAACTTTGATACTGGTATTCAAGCAACAATTAAATGGAATCTTGATAATCAAAAATGGTTAAAAAATGTTGAATCTGGTGAATATCAGAAGTGGATGGAAAGATATGGCAAAAATTAGTTTATTAAGAATATTTAAACATTTTAGAAAAAAAGCTATACTTTGTGCGTTTTTAAAAAAAACTCACAATAAAAACGCAAAAAATATAAAAATGATTGATAAAGTTAAACTTAGAGGTAATCCCAAAATCGTATTAGGCAATAATGTAAAATTTTATAGTAACATCCTTATATGGGGAGATGGAGAACTTATTATTGGAAATAATGTTGAGATTGGAGATAATACAATCATCTATGTTTCAAAAGAAGCTGGCATTAGTATTGGGGACAATACTTTAATTGCTGCTAATTGCTATTTCATTGATATGAATCACTCTACGAAAACAGGAATGACTGTTAAATCTCAACCAAATACTTATGGAAAAATAAAAATAGGAAATAATGTTTGGATAGGTGAAGATGTTACTATTCTTAAGAATGTAGAAATAGGACAAAATGCAGTTATTGGTGCTAAAAGTTTATGCAATAAAAATATTAAACCAAATTCGATTTATGCAGGAGTTCCAGCAAGATTTATAAAGGATAAATGATATGAAAAAAATTAAATATTATATTTTGAAAATATTACATCTCATTCCGTTTTTAGAAAAAAAATTGAGAAAAAAGTATATGCTTGCAGACATTTCTATAAATAAGGATGGAGTTTATTCTCGCGATGCTAGAAAATTGGCACAAAGGTTTTATAATGTTAAAGTTGGAAAATGGTGTAATGGTCCTAATACATTTGGCTTTTTTAATAAAGGTGGTTCTTCAGTTGTAATTGGCAATTATAGTGGATTAGCAATGGAAACAGTGTACTATGGAGTTAACCATCCTACAAATTATATAAGTGTTTCCGCTATTTTTTCAAATAAAAAGTTATCAAACTCACAGGCTATAACCGCTGAACGTTTTCCTTTAGAAATAGGAAATGATGTTTGGGTTGGAACTAGGGTAGTAATTACAGCTGGCTGCAAGAAAATTGGGAATGGAGCTATTGTGGGGGCAGGATCCATTGTTACAAAAGATGTTCCACCATATGCAATTGTTGCTGGAAATCCAGCTAAAGTAATTAAATATAGATTCTCTGAAGAAGAAATCAGTTTATTAGAAAAAAGTCAATGGTGGAATTATTCACCCGAACAAATTATGAGATTTTATTCTTTAATAGATAAGCCAAAAGAATTTGCAAACGCAATAATTGAATATAAAGAAAAGGAGAACTCAAAATGAGAAAAGTTTATATTTTAAATTCTAAAAGAACACCAATCGGAAAGTTTTTGGGTTCTTTTTACGAGATGTCAACTCGAGATGTATGTACACAAGTGGTTTCAAATTTGTTTGATAATTTTTCAAAAAAAGATGTAAATGAAGTCATTTTTGGAAATGTGATTTCGGCAGGATTGGGACAAGGAATTGCTAGAGCAATTTCTATTGATTCGGGAATCCCTGTAGAAACACCTTCTTATTCTTTAAATATGGTTTGTGGAAGTGGTATGCAGGCTGTTATCAATGGTTTTCGTTCGATTCAATGTGGAAATAATCTGGAACTTGTTGGTGGTTTAGAATTTATGTCAAATATTCCGTATGCTACTAATAGTTATATTAGATTAGGAAAAAAGTTTGGTGATTTTACAATGATTGATTTGATGACTCACGATGGATTAATTGATTCATTTAGTGGGGTACATATGGGAATTACTGCAGAAAATATTGCAAGAGAACTGAATATAACAAGAGAAGCACAAGATAGCTATTCTTTTTTGGCACAAAAAAGAGCTATTGAAGCAGTTGACATAGGAAGTTTTAAAAATGAAATTGTTCCAATTAAATTGAAAGATTGGAAGAATAAAGAGTATATTTTTGATACAGATGAATTTCCAAATAGAAATTGTACTCTAGAAAAGCTTTCAAGTTTAAAACCATCATTTCTAAAGGATGGCACAGGAACTGTAACTGCTGGATCATCATCTGGTATAAATGATGGAGCCGCTTTTCTTTTATTAGGTTCAGATGAATATTGTAAAAAAAATAAAATTGAAGAAAAAATTGAAATTGTAGCAACTTCTAGTGTGGGATGCGATCCTCAAAAAATGGGATTGGGTCCTTATTATGCCATTACTAAATTGTTAGATAATTGCAACGTCGATTTTAAAGATATAGATGTTTTTGAAATCAACGAAGCGTTTGCAGCGCAAATATTGGGATGCTTTAAACTTTTAGGAGAGCGATATAATGTATCTACTGAGTATATGATAAATAGAACAAATCTTAATGGATCTGGGTTAGGACTTGGACATCCTTTAGGTGCCTCTGGAGCAAGAATTATTGTTTCTTTGGCGCATTATATGGAAACGCATGATGTAACGTATGGAATCGCATCTCTTTGTATTGGCGGTGGGCAAGGAACTGCTGTATTACTTAGAAAGGTAAAATAAAATGGGATTATTGAATAAAAAAGTTGTTTTAGTTACTGGCGGAACAAAAGGAATAGGATTAGAAATCGTAAAAAAATTTCTTAGTGAAGAAGCAACCGTTATTACTTGTGCCCGTAATATTCCTGAAGAAAAAATTAAAAATGTAGATTATTTTCAATTAGATGTTTCTGATTCTTTGGCCTGTAAAAATACAATTGAATCAATTCTGAATAAATATGGCAAAATTGATGTATTAGTTGCTAATGCAGGAATAACAAAAGACGCAATGACTTATAAAATGACTGATGAGATGTTTGATGATGTTATAAATATTAATCTTAAAGGCATTTTTAATGTTGTACGATATGTCGGACCAACTATGGAAAACAATGGTACAGGATCCATTATTACAATTTCAAGTATTGTAGGACAATATGGAAATATCGGTCAAGTAAATTATGCGGCTTCTAAAGCTGGAATTATCGGTATGACGAAATCTTGGGCGAAAGAGTTTTCTCGAAAAGGAAAACAAATACGTGTAAATTCAATTGCACCAGGATATATTTTGACAGATATGGTCAAAAGCGTGCCTGAAGAGTTATTAAAGAAATTTTCTGATCAAACAATGTTAAAAAGACTTGGAGAGCCTGAAGAAATTGCTAATGCTGCATTATTTTTAGCATCAGATTTATCAACGTATATTACTGGAACTGTTCTAGATGTGAATGGTGGTATGAGATTATAATGGATTTTGATGAATTGGTTAACAAGAGGTTCTCTATTAGAAATTTTCAACAAAAAAAGGTACCACAAGACTTGATAGAAAAAATTTTTTCAATTGCCAATCTTGCTCCTTCTGCAAAAAATAGACAACCTTATAATGTATATGTCATTAATGATGATACATTAATTAATGAATAAAAGAGTACGATTAAATCACTTTATAATTCTCCAACAGTGCTGTTGGTTTGTAAAAAAGAAGCAGAAGGATGGATAAACGTCAGAAGAAATAATTATAATATTTCTGAAGTTGATACTACCATTTTTATTACTTATATTATGCTAGCATGTGAAAATTATGGATTAGGAACATGTTTAGTTGGAATGTTTGATGATAAGGACGTTAGAAAAGTTATTGATATTAAAGATGATGAGGAACCTGTTTTATTTTTAGCAATTGGATATCCTTCAGATGAAGCAAAACCATCTAATTATCATTTTACTCGAAAACAAATTAATGATTTAATAACTTATAAATAATATTTATTATTTTGATTAATCTATTATTTTTAAAATTGTAGAGTTGTAAATGATGTGAGACCTAATTCTTCAAAAAAATAAGAGTGATTTGCTAATATCATTTAGGCAACCATTCCTTTCTTGATTAATTGGTCTCTTTTTTCTAAAGGTGTGAGCCACCCGATTGAAGAGCTACAGATATTGTTTGATTGGATTAAGTAGGCTTTCATTTGTTTAACTAAGTCGTTGTAGTTATAGAATTTAAGGGTCAAGTAGAAGCGATTGTTGTCATTACGATGGCTGAAACGCTGACCCCGAAAGATACAGATGCTTCCTTGATCGTAGTTTCATGATTACAAACACGACGACCGATGTCTCGTCTTTCTTCGATTGTGTATTTCATATTTTCCTCCTTGTTTACGCATTATACTTTCATGTATCTATAAAAGTGTATGTGTCTACTTTTAGGTTACCAGTACACTTTTTGTTCAAATATTTATGCACAATTAGATTTGTAATTAAATTTTAGTTACATTTTGCCTCTATTCGTGGCATATAAGTGGAGGTAATATGCTTCTCACTTAGCTATGAATGGTTAAAGACAATGATGAACTATTTAGAATTCGGTTCGTCAAAATTGATGAACAAGGAAATGCAACCAAACGTACAGTCTGTGTAGATAAGATACTATCACAGTTGACTATGTGAAGAAATTATTAAGTATTGATAGTTTTAATGCTGATGATGGTTATTACGAAGACTTAATTGGAAGTCTTACAACATTATTTGATGATGATAGAGAAGGCTATACTTCAATGGCAACTTTCTCTGCTTATACCATTGACCATGACTTTGAAGTCGTTGCCGAAAACTTTAACTTTACAGCAGTCGATATTGCTGATATGTCAGTACCTTGGGATTGGGAAGAGGATAATGCATCGGATGACTTCTTACAATTATTTAGTGATTCATACAATACGAATCAAAGAAAACCAAACTTACCTGAGTTTATAGATAGCATCCGTTGTTTAGACAGTTCTTATCTTTATAAATGGTATTCAAAAGGATCTGTAGCAGCATTAACTTATTCTGTTGATTTAAGAGTTCCAGAGATTAACAAAACTTTCCATCTCGATAACCTTCATTGGTTTTATGAATCCCGTTATATGTATACACAAGAAGAAATCGATGCAATCTACACTCACGTTTCTGGTGTTACTGCAGAATCAACAGGCGTTGCATTTTAGAAGTGTATGGTAAAACAAATGAGAAAAGAAATATTGCATCGAAATAAGAGGTGCTAAATGATATCTGATTTAATTGATAGCATCGTTAATCTATTTTATCTAAGCTTGAAGAGCCTCTGATTCTTGATGTTAATCTTCAAGATGAGTTAGATTGATTAAGAGTGTTGATGAATAACAAAGAAAGGGGGAGTTATTCCGCTTCAGAATATGAAGCAAGAGTAAAAATTTTAGAAAGTAGAATTGAACGAATTGATGCAGCAAACTCAAATAGTATTTTGTTTTCAAATTACTATTTGGGTATTGTATCAAACAATAAAGATGGAATCTTAGAAAAACTTCGTAAATTGTCTAATATTTTAAATAATAAAGGCATCTATTCTCACATCTTAAATAATAAAGAGCTAATCTCTTTTATTAGATTCCAATTTGATGATTCTTTTGATACTAGAACAGTGAATGAAGAAGAATTTAAAAATATTATTGTTCTAGAAAATATCAAATTTAACTTGATGAGTACGAACATCAACAATCAAAATATTTCAAACTATATGATTAAGGAATTACCTTTACGAGTGAGTAATGGTTGGGCTGAAAGATTGTTTGATATTCCTAAAACAAGAGTTGTCATGCGTTTTAAACCGATTGAAAAACATAAAGCAATTAGACGTATTGATACCTCAATCATGGAACTTAGATCAAAAGCAAATAAAAATAAAATGAGTGAATCAATTGATATGGAGGAGCATTTAGCTTCTCTTGAAATATTAGCTAAGGATCTTCATGATTCTAGTGAATTATTATTTGATACATCTATTTATGTTTCTGCTTATGATGAAATAAATAAAAATACAAACAAAAAAGTTCCATACTCGACGGATGATCAGGTTGATAATCCGGTTTCATTGTACGCGGCGACTAAAAAATCGGATGAACTTATCGCTCATGCCTATGCAAAACTATATAATATTCCTTCAACGGGTCTTCGATTTTTCACTGTCTATGGACCGGCCGGTCGGCCGGATATGGCCTATTTTGGCTTTACAAATAAGTTTGTTCAAGATAAGCCGGTTGAAATCTTTAATTTTGGGAAATGCAAACGTGATTTTACTTATATTGATGATATCGTTGAGGGCATTATCCGCGTTATGCAAAAAGCGCCTGAAAAGAAAAATGGTGAGGATGGCCTACCAATACCCCCTTATAAAATTTATAACATAGGTAATTCTCATCCGGAGGATTTGCTTGAGTTTGTGCAAATCTTGGCCGAGGAATTGATAAAAGCTGAGGTTTTACCACCGGACTTTGATTTGAAAAAGCATATGCATTTAGTCCCAATGCAACCGGGAGATGTACCTATTACCTATGCGGATACAAAGCCATTAGAAGATGACTTTGGTTTTAAGCCATCTACTTCGTTAAGAGATGGACTTCGTAAGTTTGCTCAATGGTACAAGGCTTTTTATTCAAAATAGAGTTTTGAAAAATGTCACTTTTGTTAGATGACATTGTCATTGCAACAAAAGAATAAAATTCGATGAAATCTGGTAAAAATAAAAAAGTGTTGCAATAAAGTAGTCAAAGTTTGACAAAAAAGGGCGGTTTGTACCATAATCAAGGTACAAGGAAAACAACCGTTGTATCAATGTGACTAACTGAATGCAACGATTGAAAACCCCGATGGAATGTCTTTCTTGCCTATTGTTGTTAGGTCAAATTAATTGGGTTAATTTGACCTTTTTGTTTGGGATTCTACGAATTCCAATGGCATCTAAGAAAGCTTGACCAAAGCGACGGCGGACGAGATCAAAAGGTGTTTGATCCCCTTTGACCTTTCGGACATAAGAATTGATATTGGAGAAGACATCGTTCAAATCTTCTTGTGTGATTTGATTGAGACTTTTTCCTTTGGGATAGACGTAACGAACAAACTCATGATTACGTTCACATTCGGCCTTATCGGTCGACCGATAAGGGGTAGTAAAGAAGGTATGAATAATCGATTGACCATGCCACATTTCAATCTCGGGGAAATAAGAGAACTCAACGCCATTATCACAAAGATTAATGGGGAATATTTTACGGATTGTTTGTTCATCAAGGCGACCAAATAAAGCAGAAAGCTGTTTCCGAACCGAGGTCGGGTTATTCTTTTGAATGACGAAGCCAAACTGGAAATTTGAAGGTTGAAAGGTGATGGTTAAAATGGCTTTTGTATCGGTTGTTTTGCCAACGAGTGAGTCATATTGAACAACTTGCAACCGTTTGTGTTGATTGACATAATGAAGGAAATCTTGATAGCTGCGACCGATTAAAACGCGAATATCACGAAGTTGGCTCTCTTGTGGCGACTTCGCATAATGGTGCTTATAGACCACGTAGCGGCGAAGCTCATGCGGTTTTACGGTTAAATTACCCCGATAGCATAAGCGACGAATCGTTCGTTCAACACAATATTTAGCTAAGATAGGATTGGAGACATAAATATGATGAAGTGATTGACCCAAACGAACTCCATCGGTCACAATGTCATCAATCAAACGAATATGTTCAGGGGGTAACATCGGCTTCGAACGAGACGATTGTTTCAAGGAATCGGCCTGATTTTGTGCATCCACATAATTGTAATAAAAACGTTCTTTGCGGCATTGACCTCGATAGAGACATGTATTACAAAGGCCCATGGAGTTAAGATGAGGACAAGATTGAATGTGATATCCAACTTTTCTCGTGACATGTTGACTAATTTCCCGTGAAATGGTGGATTTGTTGACTCCAATCCGCGAAGCAATTTGAGTCACATTTCTGTGGTCATGAATACAAGCTTGAATTGTCATACGATCATCAACAGATAAACGATGAGACGTCCTTCTCTTTTTCATTTGAACTCTCCTTTCTAGGCAAGAAAGACAAGTTCATTATAAGAAAAAAATCAGAAGGATAGATTGTTGCGTTGAATTTGTCACTTAACGAAAAATGTCACTTTTTTTGAAGCAGGTCGCCAAGTATAGATTTATTGGTTACAAAGTTATAAGATTATAAATGGTTACGGATAAAGGAGAATTTTATGAGTGTATTAGTTACCGGTGGAACAGGCTATATTGGTTCGCACACCGTCGTCGAATTGATAAATGCCGGATATGAGGTTGTTATTGTTGATAACTATATTAACTCTAAACCAGAAGTGCTTGATGCAATTCAGACGATAACGGGTAAAAAACCTCGTTTTTATAATTTAGATGTCATTGATAAAGTGGGGTTAAAAAAGGTTTTTCAGGAAAACAAAATTGACCAAGTCATTCATTTTGCGGGCCTTAAGGCCGTGGGAGAATCGGTTTCAAAACCGCTAGAGTATTACCGCAACAACATTGATTCTACTTTATCGCTACTTGAGGTGATGAAGGAATTTAGTGTTAAAAATCTAGTCTTCAGCAGCAGCGCTACTGTTTATGGTGAGGAAAATGATTTTCCTTATGTTGAAACCATGCGGTTAGGAACCCCAACAAGTCCCTATGGGAAAACCAAGCTTTTTATTGAAATGATTTTAAAAGATGTCAACCACGCCAACCCAGAGCTTAACGTTGCCGTTTTAAGATATTTCAACCCTATCGGCGCTCATCCTTCGGGACTGATCGGCGAGGATCCTCAGGGATTACCCAATAACCTTATGCCTTATATCACGCGTGTAGCCGCCGGCAAACTGGATACGCTTCATGTTTTTGGCAACGACTATCCAACCCAAGATGGAACATGTGAACGTGACTACATCCACGTTGTCGATCTTGCCTTAGGCCATTTGGCGGCCTTGAAAAAATTGGAAAGCCATCCGGGATTTGTCGTTTATAATCTGGGTACAGGTAAGGGGATTTCTGTTCTTGAACTTATTCACGATTTTGAGGACGTCAACCACTTGAAGTTAAATTATGTAATCGACAAGAGGCGGCCGGGAGATCTACCAGCCTACTGGGCGGATGCGAGCAAGGCGAAAAGAGAACTTAATTGGGAGACAAAATTGACAGCTAAAGATGCTTGCCGCGATTCGTGGAATTGGGAAAAGCACAATAGTGGAAAATAACTTTATTTTCCGTATTAAATTGTAAAATTAATCATATTTCTCTATCATATTAGTAAACGATGGGTAGGGATATGAAAGTAAAGAGCACCAAAAAAAATAAATACTTCAAATATTGGATTTTTTGTGGTGTTTTTTTGTTATCTAGTTGCAACTATTATGCGCATACACCGATAGGTAAATATTCTTTCACAAGTGAATTAATAATCCAGTCTTTAGAATTAAAAGCCAACAATCAGTTCGTTATTTTTGACCAAAACACTTCAACTAGTCTGACGGGAACTTGGGGGCGAAGTGTTGATTTTGTCTATGATGATCGAGGCAACAAAACTTACGATGAAAGTGGAAATGAAATCCACGAAGATCAGATTCATCTTATTTATTTAGACGGCAACAATCAGAGCGTTAAAACAGATTTTTACTTTGATAGCCAAGAAAGAATTTTAACCGAAACAGAAATTAATAGCGGGTATGGGGAAAAGAGAGTGTTTGTTTATGTCGCTTAAAACTATAGCAAGTAACTACTCGCCATACTTTCCAAAAATTAAAAAGGCGATAATCATCATTGAAACTTTGCTGGCTTTTTTAATCGGCATTAACTTTTTTAATTATGATAGCTATTTAATGGGACTGCTCGCGGTACTACTTTTTTTGCGGTTCTTTTTAACCCGTGATCTTAGATTGACATTCGGCACTCTTCTGGTGTTGTTTTTTTCTGTTTTCATATTTGCGTTCTATACATCTCATTATGGGCTCGGTTTTTATCCTTTTTTAGCCTGTTTAATTCTCCCCAATCTCCTCTATCAAATCGGCGGGGCTTTTGGAAGAAAAAAACTGCAAAAAGAATTGATGTATCTTTTGATCGCTTATGCCCTTGGGACACTTCTATTCTTGGGATTGCAATTTAGTAAGTACCTATCGGATTACGGATTAAATCCTTATCTTTATAGTTCGCGTCGGCTATTGGATTTTTGGAGTAAAGGCGCCATACTCCTGTCGCCGACGATGGTTGTTTCCTATATGTTCCCTCTTAGTGCTCTATTATTGGCCGCGCTATTTAACATTAGAAAAAATCTGGTTCCCTTTATCATCGGATTATTGGGCGTAATCTTATCAATCGCTATGTCGCTGGTATTAAGAACGCGAACTTTCTTTTTCGTTTTCCCTTTAGCGTTTGCCTTCTACCTGCTCTTCTATTTTTATGGTCATGGAAAAACCAGAGTATTTCGGCTTTTAGCCAGTTGCTTTCTTATATTGATTCTACTGGGGCTGGTTTTGATTCTGATTGCTCACTACAATCTTTTTTCTCTACGCGACTATTTGCTCACTAATCCTTTGCTCGCACGGTTTATTGCACTTAATGAATCTAATAATGAACGGCTTTCTTTCTATCGTATTTTCTTTAACAATTTTCTTTCCTATCCGTTTGGGGGAATGTCGGGAGTAACATTCATCGATAAGGGTAACTCGGTACTCTTCCTCTACGCCCATAATGTTTGGTTGGATTTTTATGCTCTAGGTGGCTTCTTGCCCGCACTAGCTTTTCTTGCCATAACGATATATAGCATTCGTAACGCAGTGCTTGTCATAAAGACTCATAATAAATCTCTTGATCACATTATGGCTTTTATTTTTGTATCGGGTTTTTATTTCTTGCTCGAGCCGGTTTTTGAAGGCAATCTCATTTATTTTCTTTGGGTAATGATGAGCCTTGGATTTCTTGAAAGAATGAAGATTATTGCTCAAAACCAATCGGATAAGACTATTTCCGTTGCCCGTGATTATAAGGTTTTATTTGCCACCAATTTTATTTCCGCGCACAATAATTCCTTTCATCAGGAGATGATCACGCAATTCAAGCAACGCTATCAAGCCATTACTTTCGCTAAATTAGGCTTAGGGCATGAGAATTATGAGCAAGAAAAGGAATATCCGCAAACGACTTTAATTCATACCAAAGAAGATTTTGCTGCTGCTAAGAAAAAAATATCTGCCGCTCAGGTAATAATATACGGCAACATGGCCTACCGACTTGTATTTTATTTAATCCGTCATCATAAGGGCAAACAAATATATCGTTTAGCGGAAAGACGTTACAAAAAGGGCGACTACGAAGTTTATTCTCCCCTACGAGTAGCAGTTGATTATCTGATAAATAAATGGCTTGATCTAGCTCAAGTTCGAGTGTTATCTTTATCCGCCTATACGGCGTTTGACAATGATCTAAATGATTTCGCTCTTAATCGAACTTATCAGTGGACGTATTTTACCCCCTTGGCCGCGGAAGATATAGTTCAGCGGCATTGGGATGAAAAAGAAAAACCGCATACTTTTAAACTGGTTTGGGTCTCACGACTGGTTGATTTCAAGCATCCGCAACTGGCCATTGAGTTAGCTCATGCCCTAAAGTTGAAAAAATATAATTTTTCACTGACCATTATCGGCGGAGGTAACGAAGAAGAGCAGAGGAATTTAAATCAGTTAATCGACCAATATTACTTAGGTGCCCAAGTGGAATTACTCGGATTTTTAAATCACGATCAAACGATTGAGCGGATTCGCAAAAGCGATATTCTTCTTTCTACATCTGATCGTGAAGAGGGATTTGGAGTATCAATTGCCGAAGCAATGGCCAACGGAGTAATGGTGGTCAGTTCCTATCTTTCAGGAGCGGCCCCCTTTCTTATAGAGCATAAAAACCAGGGACTGCTATTTGACTACCCAAGAACTGATGATCTTATAAATAAAGTAACATACCTGCTAGACAATCCCAATCTCATATTGGATATGAGCAAGCGGAGTTATGCTTTTTATAAAGAAAACTACGACGTGGGTTTAGGAGTAAGAAAGCTTAAGGGATTAATTGAACATAAAGAAAATTTATCTTCTGGTGAAAGCCACCTTTTATCCCAATGCCAAATCATAAGTGAAGTTGAAGTTCGTAACAAAATGATCGAAGGCGACCAAGAGCTTATTTCACCCCAAAAAGTAACGGCTTTTAATAAAAAAACGCATACTCTACGTTTTCATGGTTTGGTTTCTTATCTTTCGGTTTTATTGATTGCACTGATCAGTTTTTTCTACACCCCATGGTTAATCAATACACTCGGTCAATCATCCTATGCGATATACTCACTGTCATTTTCGCTTGTTGCTATCTTTACCTTTGATTTTGGCATCGGAACTACCGTCTCCACGTTGATTGCAAAATTTAGAGCAACACGCAGTGAAAAGGAGGCGAACGAGGTAACTGGATTGGCCTTAAAAATCACTTTAATTTTAGCCCTAGTATTTACAGTGCTTTTACTGGGTTTATATTTTTCGCTCGAATATTTATTTACTAGTCTCGCATACGATGAGTTGGTGGCTTTAAGGATGGTCTATGTAATCTTTGCCATTTATTCTTTGATTACCCTTCAATTTATCCCTTTTAATGGAGTCATTATTGGTAACGAAGAATATGCCAGCCTAAAGACTATAGCCCTTTTCTTTAAGGCGCTTAGTGTTGTTGGCATTGTTATAGCCTTATCAATAAAAGTTGATCTTTATCTTTTCGCCCTAATTTTTGCTCTTGGCAACGTGGCGGAAGCGATTACTAAATATTTATATGCAAAACGAAAAAAACTATTGGGGATACATCCACGTTTTAAAATTGAAGCAAAATTAAAACGTAAATTTTTATCCTTAATGGCGTTGGCAGCAATTGAAGGCTTAGCGGCTCGCTTGATTCTTAACCTTGAGCCGACCATATTAGCCTATTTTGGAGGGACGATTCCGGTCGCCGTCTTCGCCCTTGCCTCGGCAATTGAAGGCTATGTCTATTATTTCTCGGATGCGCTTAACGGTCTCTTTCTCCCTCATCTGGCCAAAATGAATAGAAATAAAGCCAGCAGTGAAGACAAAACTAATTTAATGATTAAAGTTGGCCGGTATGAGTTAATTGTTATGGGGTTAATAATTTTTGGTATAACGGTTTTTGGAAATGATTTTATTCTCCATATTTGGAAAATCGGCGCTTCCAATGGGGAAGATTATTCGCAAGCGACACTTGTACTGATTCTTCTAATCCTACCGGGGCTTATAACTTACACGCAGGAAATCGGCAATTCGCTCTTGCTCATTGAAAACAAAACAAAGTACTTTGCTTACTCTTCCATTGTTGCGGCCAGTATTTCAATTGGCTTATCGGTTATTCTTGGGGCACTTTTCCCAAATTATGTTCTCTTATTGGGGGCAATTTCGATTTTTGTTGGTAAGATTGTAGGCTATGGGATAGTGCGTAATTATTACTTTCATAAACATCTTGGACTTGATGTTAAAATGTTTTTTAAAAAGACTCATTTAGCGATTTTGCCGGGTCAGATAATCTTCTTGGGTGTGTCGGTATTTATCTTCTTTTTACTTCCCCAGGCCGATACAATATGGTTTTTAGCCAAAGTGTTTTTTGCCATCATTGCGTATTTACTAATCACCTACAATCTACTTATGAATAAAGAAGAAAAAGCGATTTTTATTCCAATAATAAATAGAATCAATCAATATAGCGACTATGAAAAAATGATAGCGAAGGATAAAATAACATTATGAAAATAGCTTTCATCAATTCTTTTTATCATAGCGGAAGCACCGGCGATCTTGTTTTTGAATTGGCGCAGTATTGTCGTCAGCAAGGACATGAAGTCAGGGTTTTCTATGGACGCGGCCAAAAGGTTGATAAGCAAGAGGCCATTAAAATTGAAGGAATTACTTCACTGTTATGGCATAAGACTATGGCTTTTCTGTTTGACAAAGAAGGGGCTTATTCGCGTTTAACCACAAAGCGCTTAGTTAACGAGTTAAAGGTTTTCCATCCCGACGTGGTCAATATTCATAATCTTCACGGTCATTATTTATCATATTCATTACTATTTGCTTACTTTCAAGAAGAAAAGATTAAAGTTATTTGGACGCTTCATGATAGTTGGGCTTTTACTGGTCATTGTCCTTTTCCTGATACTTATCAATGTGCGAAGTATAAAACCGCCTGTTATCAATGCCCGGGACGCAGGGATTACCCGGCATCTTTCATCGACCGTTCAAAGCGGAATTATCTTTTAAAAAAACAAATATTTACGCGTGCGCTGCGACTTCATTTCATCTGCCCTTCAAATTATATGCAAGGACAACTAAAGTCATCATTTTTAAGCGCATATCCGAGTTCAGTTATCCATAACGGCATAAGTAGTCAGGTCCCGTTGCTTCATAAAAAGGAAGTTTCTTTCGAGAAGCCCATTACAACCATCCTCGCTATTGCCAATGTCTGGGATTTTCGCAAGAACATAAAGGACATCAATCATCTGGCGAGCCTTTTAAATGCGGACCAAGAAATTATTTTAGTCGGAAAAATTAAGGGCAATATTAATCTTGATCGGCGGGTAAAAACGATTGGCTTTATCGCCGATAAGGAAGAAATAAAGCATTTATATCGTTCATCTAGCGTAGTTTTTAACCCCAGTATCGGTGACAACTTCCCCTCGATAAATCTAGAGGCCCTCGCAAATGGAACCCCGATAATTGCTTATGATGTGGGTGGGAACAGGGAAATTATAAATAAAAATAATGGCCTTTTGCTCCAAAGTGGCGACCCGCTTCGTTTCGAAAAAATCCTGGCGTTCATAAACAATCGGCTTTTCGCAATGCGTGATCACGTATCTTTAGACACCAAATTTGATATCGATGGTTTCCGCAAAAACTATTTGGCTTATTTTAACCAGGTTATGGAGGAAAAAATATGAGCAAATATCTTCTTATTGGCGGCGGTGGATTTATCGGAATTAATCTTGCTGCCTATCTCAAAGGAAAAGGGCATCAAGTTTTTGTTTTTCACCATAACGATGATTTAACAAAGCTTCCTCTTTTAATTGATAAAAGTGATTTTATCTTTTTACTGGCAGGGGTTAATCGATCGGAGCAAGGAAATTTTAGTGACAATAAAACCTTTGCCGAATCAGTGGTTAAGGCGCTAAAACAGACATCGATAAGAATTCCACTTTTGTTTGCTTCCTCTTTACAGGCGGATGAGATCCATAGTGAATATGGAAAGAGCAAGAAAGAAGCGGAAGATGTTCTAAAAAGCTTCTTTGAAATGAGTGGCTATCCAATCTATATTTTGCGTTTGCCAAATATTTTTGGAAAATGGGCAAAGATAAATCATCATTCGGTTGTCGCTACTTTTTCCGATTGCATTATCCGTGAAATAAAGCCGCCGTTTATCAACAAACAGGATGTCAAAACCTATTTTTATATCGATGATTTAATAGATTTGCTTATGGAATATGATAGAAATGAACATAGTGATCAATTAGGAAAGATTATTTCCGTTAAAAAAGGGGCACCCCTAACGGCGGAGCAGTTATTTGTCCGACTGGAAGAAATATATAAAATGTATAATAACAACACTTTGATTGGAGATTATAGCAATCAGCTTGATGTAAGTCTTCTGGCCACTTTGTTAAGTTACATTCCCTTTACTATGTGGGAGCGTCCTATCCAATCGCATAGCGATAATCGCGGTAGTTTCATGGAATTAATCAGAGCTCCAATCGGCGGACAATTTGCGCTTAATGTTGTCAACCCACATCAAATAAAAGGTAATCACTACCATATGAGCAAGTGGGAACGATTTATCGTTCTTAAAGGAAAAGGAAAACTCGAGGTTAAAAATGTTATAAATAATGCTTCTTTTTCGTTCAATTTAGACGGAAATGAAAAACAGATGATAGATATCATGCCCGGCTTTTCGCATAGATTAATTAATGCTTCTTCTTCTCCGCTGATGGTTCTTATTTATGCCAGTCGACTGTATGATGAGGACAATTTAGATACCTATACTGCTGATGAAGAAAAGGATGGTTTATAAAAAAAGTTAAAATTGCTAGGTAAAAAGATAAAACATCTTAAAGTTTTTAAGCATAAATGATAAAATATATTCGATTTAGTTTTTATAACGGGAGAATAATATGATGGAAAATGGGCTTATTGGCGAAGAAAATAGAGGCCTTTCGGTTGGCGAGCTTTTTCGTATCTTCTGGCGTAATTTATGGAAAATAATTCTCATAACGCTAATTGGCGTTATTGCCGGGGTTACATACTCAAGTAGATTTGTCACACCAAAGTATACGGCTACAGGATACTTAACATACAAAAATACGATTAATTCGGAAATTGCTAATACTTTGAATTCGACATTTTCATCGTCGATCGTAGCCGAACGGGTGGTGGAAAATCTAGAAATAACATTTGCAAACGGAAAAGCAATTACAACTCAAGATATAATTAGCGGTATTTCTTCCAATGCTGTGGCGAATAGTTCACGTACTTATGCGGTCAGTTTTTCGTCAAGCGATCCGTCAATCGTTGTTAAAGTTATTAATGAGTCTATCGACACGTATATAGATTTTCTTTCAAATAATGATTCTTTTAGTGCAATTGCTCCTAATGTATCTATTTATCAAAAGGCATCATCATACGCTTACACGGGAACTTCCAAAAAGATTATCGTGCTGGCTTTTTCTTTGGCGTTTTTCGTGATATCAACTTTTGTTTTTGCTTACATTGACATCGATAAGGGCGTTATTCGCGGCAAAAGCGATGTGTTTGATTTTGGCTTTCGGGAAATATTCTTATTAAATAGCGATAAGAAAAAGAAATCACTTAAAGAGATTTTTTCTCTTCAAACGCTAAAAGATTTATTTAGGCCGAAAACAAATGGTCCTTATCAAGCCGATTCTATTCTCGACCTTCAAAATTTCATAGATGGTTCGGTTCTTAATAAACAAGTAAGAACGATCTTGCTTTCGCAGATTAAACCCAACTACTTGGGAGTTCATTTAGCCAGCGATTTAGCAAAAGTTTATGCTTTAAATGGAAAGAAAACGCTTATTATTGATACCGCCAATGAAGTTAAAAATCATTCTTCCGATATCGTTAGCCTGGCTGAAGGAAGTGCAAAAGAGATTGCAAGTGAAAATGGAGTTGCGTACATTAGTATGCCGGATAGCCCTTATTTGATTGACAGTCTTAAATCGCAAAAAGTTGACAGTTACATTATCAAACTGATTTCGGAATTCGATTATATAATTATTAATACGAACAACGTAGTTAATGATAGTATTCCTCTTCTTCTTGGCAAATATGCTGATGCGATTGTTTTACCGGTTGTTGCTGGAGTTGATAATAAAAAGCAGTTTACTGAATCATTTAACCGGCTGGCAACGATTAAGGAAAATGCATTGCCGATTACAGTTTTAGTTAAATAGGGGTAATTTAAAAAATAATAACGACAGACTGCAGGGATAGATAAAGTGCGGTCTGTTTTTATTAAAGAAGCATATTTGTCTGTATTTTTAATAAAATTAAGACAATTCACGATTTTATGCTTATAATTTAAATGTAATTTCTAAGGAGCAAAAGTAATGCCCAAAAAATTTAAATTAATGACTATCATCGGAACTCGTCCGGAGATAATTCGCCTTTCCCAAATAATTAAAAAAGCGGATATGTTTTTTGACCATATTTTGGTTCATACCGGACAAAACTATGATCATCGTTTAAAAGATATCTTTTTTGAGGATTTGAATTTAAGAACGCCCGATTATTTTCTGGAAATTAATAAAGAAAACTTGGGTACAAATATTGGAAGCATCATCGCTTCAGCTTATGAGGTTATGGAAAAAGAAAAGCCAGATGCAGTGCTGATTTTAGGTGATACGAATAGTGCTCTTTCCTCCATAATTGCTAAAAGACTGCACATCCCCCTTTTTCATATGGAAGCGGGAAATAGAACGGTGGATTGGAATGTCCCGGAAATGACTAATCGAATGATTGTAGATCATATTAGTGACATAAATCTTCCCTACACAGAAAGAGCACGGAGAAACCTAATCCACGAAGGAATAGATGATCGTTATATTTTCGTTGTTGGTTCGCCAATGGCAGAGGTCATCAATTCCATGCGGGATAAAATCTCTCATAGTGCTGTTTTATCTTCCTTAAATATAGAAAAAGGCGCGTATTTTCTTTTTGACTTTCATCGGGAAGAAAATGTTGATGACGCTAAAACTCTTGATGGAGTTGTCGCTTCAATCGAGGCGGTAGCAAAAAAATATCAACTTCCGATCATTGTTTCCCTTCATCCCCGAACTCGGAAAAAAATCAATTTATCCACAAAAGTTTTTGCTAATCCTTTAATAAAAATTATAGAGCCCCTATCTTTTAGCGATTATACCTGCCTTGAAATGTCCGCTAAAGCGGTTATTAGCGATAGCGGAACCTTGGCTGAAGAAGCGGGTTTGCTTCATTTTCGTGGAGTATTGATGCGGACCAGTAATGAGCGACAAGAAGCGGAGGAGTCCGGAACGGTTGTTTTAGGCGGAAACACCCCCGATTCAATACTTTTGGCACTAGATATGATATTGAGTAGAGATATAACTTTGGAGATTCCAAGTGAATATGATTATAAGGACGTTTCTTCGCGAGTTGTTAATTTAATACCGCATTATACACGAATAATCAACAAGCATATATATCATAAATAAAAAGCGAGGATTTATATGGAAAATAGCAAGCAAGTTTTAACGGGTAAAATTGTACTTATAACTGGTGGAACCGGAAGTTTTGGCCATGCCGCGACAAGTAAATTTTTAAAGCTGGGAGTCAAAGAAATAAGAATTCTTTCTCGTGACGAAAAAAAGCAAGATGATATGCGTAAGGAATTTGATGATGATCGTCTAAAATTCTACATCGGTGACATTCGCGACTACGCCTCAATTCACGGCGCTTTTCGTGGCGTGGATTACGTGTTTAATGCCGCGGCGTTAAAGCAGGTACCTTCTTGTGAATTTTATCCTTTAGAAGCGGTTAAGACCAATATAATAGGCAGTGATAATGTTGTTACGGCATGTGTCGAAAACAAAGTGAAAAAAGCGGTTTTTCTTTCAACAGACAAAGCTGCTTATCCGATCAATGCGATGGGAATGAGTAAAGCTTTGATGGAAAAAAACATTATTGCGCGTTCACGGCAAATGATAACTGGCGATACTGTTTTTTGCCTGACAAGATATGGAAATGTTATGGGAAGTCGCGGAAGTGTAATTCCACTTTTTGTTGAACAAGCACATAATAATCGCCCGCTTACAATTACCAATCCGCGCATGACGCGATTCATGATGAGTCTGGATGATGCCGTTGAACTGGTTTTATATGCTTTTGAGAATGGGCAACAAGGTGATACTTTTATTAAAAAAGGCCCCGCCGTGGATATTGAGACTTTAGCGGATGCAATAATTGATTTGACTAAAGGCAAGGGTGGAAAAACTTATATCGGAACCCGTCACGGAGAGAAAGTTGATGAAGTTCTCATTACATCGGAAGAAATGCTTCGCGCGGAAGAGTACCCGGATTTTTTCTGTATTAAAGCGGACAATCGCGATTTAAATTATGATAAATATGTTTCTCAAGGATACGATGATGATGGATTGGAAAAGATGTACACATCGCAGAATACGAAACAATTGAGTTTGACGGAGATTAAAAATCTCCTTCAGGAGTTGCATTTGCTTTGATGGAAAGCGGGGATGATGATGAGAGTTGTTTTTTTATCACAGTATTTTATTCCAGAAATATTTTCTAGCACCTATCTTTTTTACGATTTGCTTTTAGCCAGTAAGGAAAAGAATAATGAGAACATCATTATCGCTCCTTTTCCTATTCGCGGAGTGAGCAAAAGCCAGATTGAAAAGTTTTCTATTGCTTACGAAGAGAATGAATATGGAAAAATATATCGCTTCAAATGTTTCACCGGGTTTAAAAACTCCTTTTTTGGACGTTTTTTAAGAATGCTATCGCTTGTTCGTAAAGAGATAAAGATATTAAATAAGCTTGGGCAAGTTGATAAAATTGTTATTCCCTCGACCCCACCGCTTTTTTTACTGCGCGCGGTGAGTCGATTTGCAAAAAAAAGAAATACTGAGTTGATCTATCATATTCATGATTTATATCCGGATATTCTTTTTAAGCCCAAGAGCCTTTTTTATCGTCCGTTAAACATAATTTTGATGAAAGCTCTAAAAAGAGTAGACAACATTGTCGTTATATCCATGGATATAAGGAATTCATTGTTAAAAAAAGGAATTCCATCCGCCAAAATACATGTCATTCCCAATTGGCCGCGCGTACAGTCAAAGTTACCTGACGAAGAGGACTATGATTTACAAACTTTAAAAAAGAAAATCGAATTTGATAGTTCCAAAGTAAATGCCTTTTATATCGGTAATCTCGGCGTGTTCCAAGATATGGGGGTTATCGTTAAAGCGGCGAAAAGAATAAATGAAACCGATAATCAGGTGAAAATTTCCATTGTCGGTTCCGGATCAAAACAAAAACAGCTTTTTAAGTTGCTGAAAAAGCACCATTTAAAGAATATTGCTTTTTACCCGCGGGTTAGTCAGGAAGAAGCTGAATGGCTCTACCTTTTAGCGGATTATAACCTTATATCTTTAAAACCAGGGGCAATTTTTTCCGCTTGTCCTTCCAAAACATCAATGTGTGTTATGGCTCAAAAACCAATGATTTTAATTGTTGACGAAAAATCGAAGTATGCCGAATCCTTTAAGCAAGGGAATTATATCGTTAATTGTGGTGACTACATGAAATTAGCCGCCGTATTATCTGATTTACAAAAAAGACCCGCGTTTCAAGGCGATTCAGCCTTAGAAAAATACTATGCTAAAGAAAGAAATATTGCATTATGGAAAAAACTACTCTAAGTAACAGACAATCAATTAGGGTTGGGAATTATTTTTATAATTACGTTATAAAAAGGTTCTTTGATTTTATTTTTTCTTTATTGTCACTGATAATCTTATCCCCCCTATTTCTACTTATCACGATTGTTTTACTTTTCCAAAACAAAGGACATCCTTGTTTTGCTCAAACAAGAGTAGGCGCTAACGAAAAAAACTTTACGCTCTTTAAATTTCGCACCCTACCAATCTCCATGCCAAGTTATGTAACTTCTGAGGAGTTGATTATCGACAAAAAAGCTATTGGAGGATTTCGCTACTTTCTCCGTAAAAGCGGTTTGGATGAACTCCCGCAATTGCTTAATATCGTAAAAGGGGATATGTCATTTATTGGACCACGTCCCGCGATATCGGTTGATAAGGATTTGTTAAAACTTAGAAAAACAAATGGCTCCTATTTATTAAGGCCCGGTTTGACCGGTTTAGCACAAATAAATTCTCTCCGGTATTTTCGAATTGAAGAAAAAGCAAAGTTTGATGGTGAGTATAATAAAAAGATATCGTTTTTGATGGATCTGAAACTCCTTCTTAAAACGATATCATTTGTCGTTCGCCGCTAGATTATAGTCAATTTATTTTTGTTTTTTTATGTATTCTTTATAACCGACTGTAGTGCTAACTCCATTATGATAATGATGGCCATAACGTTTGTTCTCGGGTGGCAATTGCATATAATTTCCATAGACCTGCGTTAGATAGGTGTCATACATCGAAGGGAGTTTTATTTTCAAACCCTCAAAATCGCCTTCTACTCCCTCACCAAACCATTCCTTTGGATAGGTTTCATGATGAAAGTGCATCGTATGATAGGTGCCAATTACCGTCGCCTTGTCATATGGAATATGCTTGGCCCAAAGTTCTAATAGCCGTGGTGACCAATTGCCAATTATAAATGGGGAAAAAGCAAGAGCAACAATGGTAGCGGGTATATCAAGCCATAATTTTTTCCATTTCCAAGGAAACCATTGATGTCCTAAATAGGGGAAATACCAAAAGAACCACATTAGATAAGGCTTAGGACCTCTACCGCGTGTTCTCCCTTTCTTCTTGGTAATGCCATCCAAGGGAAAAATATCAATATAAATGCCATGATTGAAATTTGTGTGCGCAAATGTTTTCTCAATAAATGTCGTATTGCTATCACGAACTTTGGCAAATAAATATGAATAATTAAAGTCCGATTTATAAGTTTGAATAAAGTAACCATCCTTAAAATCTTTTTGTAATTTTATAAATTTATCGAAGTCAGGCCGGGGCATACAGACATCGACATCATCGTCCCAAGGAATAAAGCCTTTGTGGCGGACGGCGCCAATGCAAGTTCCGCCATAAAGAAAATACTTTAGATGATGCTTTTCACACACCCCGACAAAAGCTTTTAATAGTTCGAATTGTTTGGCTTGTAATTCATTCATAGTGTTTTACTTTTCCTGGTCATGAAGCGTCTTCTTTATTTCAGTTGTGGAAATTTCGGGAGTTCGTGGAAGGTAAACCACTTCGCAACAATCTTTCAATTCGTCAAATTTACCTTTCCAATCATCCCCCATTACAAAAAGATCGATATGATACTCTTTTATATCCGATTTTTTTTGATTCCAATTTTCTTCGGGAATGACTAGATCAACATAGCGAATCGCTTCAAGTAACAACTTTCTTTTTTCATAAGGAAAAAATGATTTTTTACCCTTTAAGGCGTTAAATTCGTCAGTAGACAAAGCGACGATTAAATAATCGCCGAGAGTTTTTGCTCTTCTAAGTAAGTTAATATGACCATAATGAAGTAAATCAAAGGTCCCGTAAGTAATAACTCTTCGCATACAGGTGCCTCCTTAATGTGCTTGGTTTCTATTGAATATTATAAATGGTTTTTGTAAATATTCATCAAAGAAATCGAAAATTAATCGCGAGCAAATAAATCGCGCGAATAGACGCGATTAATTACATCATCTAAATCCTTGCTATTAATGCGATTAGCAACGATTACGTTCGATAGTGTCTTAAATTTTCCTAAATCATTAATAACTAAACTGCCAAAAAAATCAGAGCCATCGGGAAGGGTGGGCTCGTAAACAATAACTTCCACGCCTTTAGCTTTCAAACGCTTCATAATGCCTTGAATAGAACTTGCCCGAAAATTATCAGATTCAGATTTCATAGTTAAACGATATATACCGACTTTAACTTTTTCTTTTGGGGCGACATAATAGCCTTTAGTCCGATCAAAAAAGTAACCGGCCATCTCCATTATTCGATCAGCAATAAAATCTTTCCTTGTACTATTGCTTTGAACGATAGCCTCAATTAAGTTTTGTGGAACATCCTCATAGTTTGCTAAGAGTTGCTTGGTATCTTTTGGTAAGCAATATCCCTCGTAGCCAAATGAAGGATTGTTATAGTGAGAGCCAATGCGAGGATCTAGCGATACTCCATCGATAATATCTTTTGCATTTAGTCCTTTTGATTCCGCGTACGTATCGAGTTCATTAAAAAAAGCCACGCGTAAAGCGAGATAGGTATTAGCAAAAAGTTTTATTGCTTCAGCTTCAGTTGTGCCGGTAAATATTACATCAATGCTTTCTTTTGTTGCACCCTCTTTTAATAGTTTGGCAAATAATTCGGCTTCCACTTTTTGCAGATCACTATCTTGGTCATAGCCAACAACGATTCGGCTAGGAAAGAGATTATCCGATAGAGCTTTACCCTCCCGTAAAAACTCAGGGCTAAAAAGTATATTATCATAGCCAAGTTTTTCCCGTATTTTTTCGGTATAACCGACGGGAATTGTTGACTTAATTACAATTATGGCCTGAGGATTAATTACTTTAGTTTCTTCAATAATGGCTTCAACTGAAGAAGTATCAAAGTAATTCTTAACGGGATCATAATTGGTTGGAGTTGAAACAATTACAAAGTGCGCTCCTTTAATTGCCTCTTGCGGATTTAATGACGCGGTTAAATTTAATTTTTTGGTAGCAAAAAATTCGCTTATTTCCTTATCTAATATCGGTGAAATCCGATTATTTATTTTGTCTACTTTCTCCTAAATAATATCTAATGCGACGACTTCGTTTTTTTGCGCCAACAAAGTTGCCAACGAAAGGCCGACATATCCTGTACCAGCGACTGCAATTTTCATATTCTACCTCTCTCTTCCTTTTTAACAATTATAAGCAAAATTTAATAGTTTATAAACAAAACAATGTAAAATTTGATACACTTATGGTAGACTACACATTGCTTTTTAGGGGGACTCTTTTGATGAAGGCCAAAAAAAAACTTGCGCATGTATTTGATAATATTCTTTTTTGGGCACTATTATTAGCGACAATATTGTTGTTTGAAAATAGTTTTATAGTGCCTGGAGTTGATTTATATAGTTTTGACTTTGTGTACTTTTTGATTATATCGATTTTTGCTGTTGCCTTTAATATTCGTTTTATTTTATCCGATGTAATGTATCGTCTAAGCACTTTTGGCACAATAGTTTTAATATATTTGATAGTTTTATTTAGCGGGCATGCGCTAAATGTTCTTTCTTTTTCTAACTCTTTCTCGCATTCTTTTCTTTTAAGTTCGGGGTCTACTCAAACAATTGATATTCCTGTTGATACCCTTGATCGATTAAGGTCAATCCTTTATATGTTTACCAACGCTTTATTCATTTTTTCGGTTTTAATCGCTTTACCGAGAAGAAAAAAAGCAATTTTTTATATTAGACAAGTGGGATATCTCGGAGTGATTATGGGATTTGCCTTTATAGCCTATAGTTTAATCACGGAATGGTCTGCTTATGTTGGGTTTGTACAAGGCGATGTAATTAATATGTCATGGAAAATTAACAGCGCTTTTGTCCATCGCAATCAGTTTGCCAGTTTTCTTTTCTTTTCTTTTATATTCCTATTGTATTTCTTTGCTACCGCCAAGCAGCATGGATGGATTTATATATTGCTTTCTATACCATTTTATATTGTGATATTTTTTACGCTATCAAAGACAAACATTATTATTTCTACAATAGCTTATGCGGGAATATATTTATACTGGTTAATAGCGAAGTTTAAGGCACACAAGGTATTGTCAATAGCGACAGTTGTAATGCTTCTAGCAATTGGAACAAGTGTTGTGGCATTTAGATTTTCAACTCAGTTAAAAGACACGACTATTGGGTTAATATTGGTTAAATATCTTCCCGATTCAATGTTTACAGGAGGAACTATTAAGGCGCGATACGTCATATGGCGGGTTTCAATTTCTTTTATTGATAGTTTTAAGGCGTTGATGTTTGGCAAGGGATTCTTTTTATCCAAGACATTTTTGGGATATGCACTTAGTTATGAGCCATCAGCCCATTTTGCTTATGTTCTCGGCAATTTCCATAGTGGATATATTGAAACACTGGTGACAGGAGGGTTAGTCCTTTTTATTCCCTATATAGCATTTATTGTTTTTATGTTCTATGTTGACTTTAGAATTTTCCGCGTCGACAAAAAATATGGTGTTTTTGCTTTTATCGCCCTTATAACTTTCTTGCTTCATTCTAGTGATGAAGCTATATCCCTCTTTCTTTTCTCGGGTGAAGGAGTGTTACACTCGATACCAGTTATCCTTCCCCAATTAATCTACTATCATAAGTATATAAAGAAAGATCCAGTGATTGAGTTTGGCATCGGTCATACTAGTCTTATTGCGGTAAATGATAATAAATAGCAACAATTAATTAACCTACTAGGAGGCAATCCTAGTAGGTTTTTTAACTTAATCGAACTTAATTTTTATGAAAATAATCGTATGGTAAAAAATAGGAAATCAATTTAAGAAGCGAATATCTCTTCGATAACTACTCATTAGGTGGTAAAAGGAAATAAATGGCATATCAAGGGATATATTATGGTTTTTCGTGTGTTTTATTACCTAATAATAGATATATAAAAATCTAATATTTCATGTAAAAAAGGGCTTTCATCAAGTAAAAGTGTAAGTTTTTTGTATAAAAATATATTGAAAACTCATTAAAACCCCATATACTAAAATTGTAGATTAAAGGAAAATAAGCAAAATATGAACGCATTCATCAACACTAATGACGGTTTTAGCGACCTTGAACTTAAGGAATGTGGTCGCGAAATATGTATCCCCAATAAGGTCTTTCATTTTACCTCAAAAACTTATTACCTTGTCCATTACATAATTGATGGGGAAGGCTCGTTATCGCTAAATGGCAAGAATTATCATTTAAAGAAAGGAATGGCCTTTTTCTTTGAACCATTCAGTGAACCCGAATACCATCCCGATCAAAAGAATCCCTGGACATATGTTTGGATTGGTTTTACTGGTAGCCAAGTCAAGATAATGCTTGATTCGCTTGGTATCGATGGCTATAATCCCATCTATTTTGATGGAGAAGGGACACTAGCCAATTACTTTGAAATGATATATCGCCGTTTTCAAGAACGAGGCATTATCGATATTAGTTGCATGGGTGTTTTCTACCAAATTTTGGGCGATATGCTATATCGCAAGGAGCGTTTATTGGAGGAAGTAAGTAAACCAGAAAGACATATTGCTGCCGCAACAACTTTTATTGCCAATAACTATCAATTTAAAATCAGTATCGAAGATATCGCTAACAATGTCGGGGTGACACCGAACTATTTGGCTGGACTCTTCAAGGATACTTATGGAATATCAGTAAAACGATTTTTGACTGAATATCGCATGGATAAAGCTAAATTACTCTTACGCAATGGAGCATACAATGTCAAAGCCGTAGCTAAACTAGTCGGATATGAAAATCAACTTCATTTTTCCGGCGAGTTTAAAAAGAATGTCGGAGTTGCTCCGATGGAGTACATCAAGGAGAACCTTTCATGAAAAGAATTAAAGAGTTGACGCTTGCTGTTTTTAGTCTTTCTTTACTGACTGGATGCGGAGGGACTAATAATTCTAGCGGTGTAAAATTCACCTATCAAGATGTAGATTTTACCCCTTTAATTGGGAGTGCAACTAATAATGAAACCTATGATTATAATGCACTTAAAGTTAACCCAATAAGCAACATCCGTGATGATTTTGCTATGGGAGTTGATGCCTCAATGGTGCAAGAGATTGAATCGCTTGGCGGAAAGTATTTTAACTCTGGCGGCCAAGAACAAGATGTATTTCAAATTTTAGCTGATAACGGAGTAAATTTTTTCCGGGTTCGCCTTTGGAATAACCCGATGAATGCGGTTGGCGATGGATATGGGGGTGGCAATACGGATGCGAGGAGCGCTATCGCAATGAGCAAGCGCGCTCAAGCCGCTGGACTCAATGTCCTTGTCGATTTTCACTACAGCGATTTTTGGGCTGACCCTGATCAACAACGGACACCGACGAAATGGATGAGTTACGACGCAAGTGAAGTAGAAGAAGCAGTTAAAAGTTTTACAAAAACTACGCTTAATCAATTTCATAATGCGGGAGTGAAGGTAAATGCTATTCAAGTTGGCAACGAGATAAACAATGGAATGCTCTATCCTTATGGCAAAATTGATTGGAATGACTCCAAGGCTGGCTTTGACCAAGTGGCGGATTTCTTAAAGGCAGGAATTGCCGGCGCGAAAGAAGTGGATCCGGATATTTATACGGTAATTCACTTGGCTAATGGGGGCGCAAAAGATGAGTTTGATGTTTATTTTAGTGCTTTAACTGAACGTAAGGTACCATACGATATAATTGGAGTTAGTTACTATCCTTATTACCATGGAACACTAGAGGCATTAAAGTCTAATCTCGATAATCTGGCGACCAAATTTAAAAAGCCAATTATGATTATGGAAATGAGCTATGGGTATACGACGGAAAGTAATGCCTATACGGCTAATACCTATAATAGTGCGATGGAAGATGCGGGAAAGTATCTAACCTCTATTCAAGGGCAGGCAACGGCCATTCATGATGTCAGTGAAATATTGGCTAATGTCCCCAATAATCTTGGATTAGGGATCTTTTATTGGGAACCGGGATGGCTACCAATTGAAGGAGCCGGCTGGGCAACAGCTGAAGGGCAAGCCTGGGCGGAATATGGAGATGGTTATTCCTCGACTTATGTAAGCAAGTTTAGCGATGGCCTCGCCACCTGGAGCAATCAGGGATTATTCTCCTACACAGGAAAGGTTCTCCCGAGTTTAGCAACCTTTAAGCTTATGCGGGGAACGCAAAACACTATGGAAGAAACAGTTACCCAGGTTCGGAGTTCCTCAATTGAGGTTACTTTAAACATCGCCGAACATGAACAGATGCCTACTACTTATAGCGTTGAGACAAACTTTGATGCCATTCGGCAAGCACCAGTAAGTTGGAACACTATTGATTTGGCTCAACTAGAAGTTCCGGGGAACTATGTCGTCCGCGGAACGGTCAATAATACTTATTCCGTTTCTGCTAATGTCAATGTTATTGAGAATTATATTCGTGACGGAGGCTTTGAAAATCAGGGTGACACTGATCAATTATTGGCTCCATGGATCATTGCAAGTTCAAGTCCCGAAGAGGCAGATGTGGTAAAACTAAATCGAAAACCACAGGATGTTCGCTCGGGAATAAGCGATTTAAATTGGTACCATTCATCAGCTGTTTTTACTTTTGATGTCAAACAAGAAATCAACTCTTTACCTAGTGGCACATATAGCCTAAAAACTTATATTATGGCCGTTGCTAAAAGTGAAATTGCTCATGATTATCTTGATGTCTATATCGAGATAAATGGTGTTGAAACTCTTTTATCAATGAAGGATAAAGTCATCGGTTGGGGAACACCGGAAAATTACTATATTTTAGCGCAAATTGATAATATTTCTATTCAAGAGGGAGATCAGGTTAGTATTGGAATACAAGGTCAGGGTCAACCAGGCGCTTGGGGTCATTCCGATGACTGGTCACTAGTAAAGGTAAATTAATATGTTGATACTCAATCTTATTCACCGACCTGAATTGGCTCCAGAATATGCAATAAATGGCGCTCTTTCATCTCGTGATCAACTGGAAAAGGAGTCGCTTGAAATTTTCTTTCTTCAACAGAAAATAGCGCATAAGAATGGTCTTAAAACAACAATTCAAATGACATATGCTTCCTTGTTTTCTCCTTTGGCGGTTAAGACCGCCAAAGAGCATCATGCGAAATACAATGATGAAATTGCCCTTACTTTTCTGGGACTTGAATGCCCATCCTTTAAGCAAAAATATCAAACGCGGGATTTTTGTATTTGGATGTTCTCACTTACGGATAAAAAGCGGATTGTGGATGATGTTTTTAAAAAATTTTTTGAAGTGTTTGGCTTTTATCCAACGGCAACTGGATCGTATTTTATGGATGCCGATTTAATTAATTACATCAAAGAAAAGTACCCAATGGTCGTGGCAGCAGTGGCAACCTGTTTTGAAGAGGGACCGAAAGCATACCATACGACGAATAATTCCTGGTATACGTTTATGGATGGGGGACCATGGAATCCGTGGATTCCAAGTAAAATCAATTCGCATATTCCGGCAGCTTCACCGGATGATGACAGCGGAATTGTCGCCATACCTCATCTCAGCCGGGATTTAAATGCCTGTTATGATGGCAACGGCTCCAACTTTGGCACTCATCCACAAAATGTCCTTCGCGGAATGATTTATCGGGATGGTAAATATCCTTACTTATTTAACCTAATTGATCAATACCACCATCTAGAAAAATATAACAATGGCTTTTCCTACAATATGATGTTTGTTGGACCGGGTTGGCTAAATAAACAGGGTCGCTGGGAAGCGCCATTTTCCTTACTTAAGAAAAGTTATGAAGATGGGCTTGGTTATTATGGCGAATTAAAGAAGAAAGGTGAGTTAATCGATATGGGGATGAGTGAATTTGCTCATTACTATCGTTCTACCCATCATTATCATCAGCCGGAGGTGGCTCTTTGGAACGACATTCTCTATGGCGGGGGGAAACAATATTTTTGGTATTTTGATAGTAACATGCGCTTATTGGCTGATCTTAATCAAGGCGGAGCAATTATCGATTTAAGACCGTATGCGGGAAAACTCTATTGGCCGGTTGGAATCGGTACTAAACATGTGGTTGATGCTTCCTATCCATTTTTAATTCAGGCTAATTATCGTGCCGGTTATTTTACCCACTATGCCGGTGAAGGGACACTCAAGTCAATTCGCTTTTATCACAATGAAGAAAAAATTGATTTAGCGCTATGTCGGACAAAAGGTCATTACCGACAAGAAGAAACGACCAGGACTTTAGTAATTGAGCCGGTAGAAATCATCTTTAAAGATGGTCTAAAAGTAAAAATTGCTTCACGCATTATCTTTAAAGAAAATGAAAGTCGAATCCGGTTTGAAAGAGAAATTTTAGCGATGTCTGATCCAAAGGCAAATTTGGAAGCAGAGGAATATATTACCGCCAGTTATGGAACAACCGAATATCCGGAAGATATGACTTCAATTGTCTTAGCGGTAAGTGACGGTAAGCAAAAACATGTGCTCAACTATGCTTATCAAGATCGAGAAATAGTTTTGGACGCGGGGCAAACCAGCGCGGATATTCCCCCTTTGAATATTCGTGTGGTGACTTCAGGGCAAAAAATAGATCAGGCAATGGCCCACGAAGGCTATGCTTTTTCCCCGATGTTTACTTTGTCATTAAGAAAAAAACTGTGCGAAAAGGAGACGATGGTAACATGGCTCAATCTCGAAAAGAAAAATTAAATTATCGCTGCCCAAGTTGTTTTATGCGCGATTTGGACGTCGATTTATTTTATGACCCAAATAAGAAGGAATATTACTGTCTTCGGTGCAACTTTCATGGGGACGAAAAAAGAATTCTTGAGCTAAACGAAATGGCTAAGTTTCGCTATGGACTAATGGAAGAAAGAATAACTTCCTATCCAGATGATAACGATGAAAAGGAAGGCCATCATGATTAAAGGAATAGATATATCTTCCCTTTTAGAAATGGAAACCAGCGGTCAAAAATATTACCATCGGCATGTTTTAATCACGGATATGTTTCATTTTTTAAAAGACCAAGGTATTAGCTCTGTTCGGCTTCGGCTGTGGGTCGATCCCTACGATATGGAGGGCGAACCGTATCTTGGAGGAACCTGTGATTTGAATCGAGTTCTTCTTATGGCTAAACGGCTAGCAAAAGCGGGATTTACCCTTCTATTGGATTTTCATTTTTCGGATTTTTGGACGGATCCAGGTAAGCAAACCAAACCAAAAGCCTGGAAAAATTTTTCGTTTGATGAATTAAATGTTGCGTTAGAAACTTACACCGAAAAGACGATTCGTGCTTTCAAAGATCACGCGATTAAATTAAGTTATATTCAAGTTGGCAACGAAATAACCAATGGCTTTTTGTGGCCAGAAGGAAAACTTTATAATCAAAATGAGCTGATAGTTGGCGGGTATGAAAGAATGTCTACGCTTTTAAAGAGCGCGATTAAAGGCATAAAAAAAGTTGATACCGAAGCCAAGATTATTCTTCATTTAGAACGGAGCGGCGATCAAAAAATCTATCGTGAATGGTTTACTAATGTTATAAGAAATGGCGTCGTCTTCGATATTATCGGTCTAAGTTACTATCCTTTTTATCATGGCTCATTTGCAAACCTCAAACGGACAATCGAATTATGTCATCATGAGCTGCACCATCCAACGCTAATTGTTGAAACTGGTTATGTGCATACATTATGCCCGGCACCAGGAGCTAAGATGGTGGTTAAAGATTATGAAGACGGCTATGTTCCTTATCCTTATAGTGAGAAGGGTCAAGCCTTATTCATGGGTGATCTTATTAAGTTTATTGAAGAGCAACAGATTTTAGGATTTTATTATTGGGAACCGCTTTGGCTACCAGCTAAAAATATTAGTTGGAGTAGCGTTTCAGGAAGAGAGTATATTCATGAGGAAGAAAAAAGTGATGGTAATGAATGGAGCAACCATGCGCTTTTTGATTACGAAGGTGAGTCTTTACTGGCTTGGCAGGAAATAAAAAAAGGATAAAGGAGCGAAAAAATGAAAAAGAAAATTATTCTTGGCTTATCAAGTGTATTGTTGCTATCTGGTTGCGGAGGAAGTGGAACTGGTGACAGTAAAATCACACTCACTGTGTGGGAAGATGTCAATAATCATGAGATGCTACAAACGGTCGCAGAAAATTTTATAGCCAATTACAAAACTCGTTATCCTTCCGCCCCTGATATTGCAATCAGTTTTGTCGAAGAAACCGAGGGTGCGGCTACTGACGATTTGTCGCGGGATGGTCCCGCTGGTAATGGCCCCGATGTTTTTGCCTTTGTTCATGACACATTAAGTAGCGCAGTTAATAATGACTTGATTGCTCCAGTGAGCGATCCAGATTACTTATTAAATCATCATAGTGCGCAAGCAGTGCGCGCTTTTACCTATGAAGATATCGTTTATGGCTACCCGATAACGAGTGAATCCTTAGTGTTAATGTATGACAGCAGCAAACTTACAGCCAGTGATGTCGCCAGTTATGAAAATATCAAGGCGAGTGGCGAGAAGATAGTACAGGATGTCGCTAACTCATCTTCGTGCGCGTATTACACGTTTAATTTTTTAAATGATGTAAACCTATTTGGGGCAAATGGAGTGGACAAGAGTCAATTAAATCTTGCCACTACCCAAGCGGTTAATAATCTTACGACGCTGACCAAAGAATATCAAAATGTCATCGTTAACGGGACGCCCGATGAAGCGCTGACGATTATCAGCGTGGGCGATGCCAGTGGAGTTATCTCTTCACCTTACCTTTGGTCTACATTTAAAGATAGGATTGGGGCCTCAGCTAAAATGGCGGTTGTTCCTAGCATCAATGGTGTTACGGCTCGCCCGTTCAGTGGATATAAAGGATATGGTGTTTCTCGGTATTCTAAGCACCCCGAATTAGCTCAAATGCTGGCCAAATATTTAGTTGGTGATTTAGCTCAAGAAATAAGGTTTGTTCAAAAAGGATTAATACCGACCCTAGTGGACAATTCTTCGCTTAATTCACGGGTATCAGCCTCTAGTGAGGCAACAACTTTTATTGATTCACTAAATAATTCTTTAACAATGCCCAATATTGTGGCGATGGGAAGTTATTGGGCAGACATGCAAGACGCTATTACGGAAATATGGAATTTGGGCACTAGTGCGACCGATTCCGCCGTCGCGGAAATTTTGTCGACTACGACGAGTTCAATCAAAAATAAAATTGCTTAAGTTAGAGGATTAAAAATGGGATTTAGCGTAGATTCTTCCTTACCACCAAACCGCTTTGAGCGAATTGGCAACTATATCAAGTGGCCATTCACTCATTTTCGGCGCGCTTGGAATCAAAGCCTAAAGAAAGAAAAAATTGCGCTTTTAATCAATTTTTTCCTTCCGGGAATGGGAGAAATTATTTTTGGTCAATGGGAGAAAGGCGGTCTGAGATTGCTTTTAACTATCCTCTTTGCTTATTTTATGGGTACAAGTGGCATCAGTTTTCTCAATGGAAGCATCGCTCTTTCCTACTTATCACTACCATTGATTTCCATTATCATAATTGTTCTTTACCTTTTTATCTATTTTTCTTCATTTCGAATGACAACTTATTATGCCCTTCAAAAGATTGATCAAAAGCAATTGCCCCTTTCCTATTTAAAACGAACTCAGAAGTATCTTAATAAAACCCTAGCCAATTATTTCCGCAATCTTGGATATTTATATGACAAGGTTGAGGCTAAAGAGCGAAGAGTGTTATCGCTCAATTACTTGGTGATGGGAGTTAATCAAATTTATCATCATCAATTTTTATCGGGGATATTCTATCTGCTGAGTGAAGTCGGTTTTGTTATCTACATGGTTGTTTTTGGTGGTAAAAGTTTAATTAATTTCTTTAATATGAATACTTATGTCGGAGATCACCGGCAAGTGTTAATTTATGGAGTAATTAGCTTATTATTAATAGTTTTCTTTGTAATTTACTATTTTTTAGCTCAAAAAGGCGCATTAAACAACGCTCAATTACATTATGAAAGAAAACCACTTAGTAATTATCGAGCAGAGATAAAAGCGATAAACAACGAAAAGTTTTATCGGCAAAGTCTTCTTGTACCGGTTTTAGGAGCAATTCTTTTCACCGTTATTCCCTTGCTATTTATGATTCTTCTCGCTTTTACAAATTACAATATGGCACAGGCAATTGGAATCAATCGTTTTGAGTGGACGGGATTTGATAGTTTTCGCCAATTATTTGACTCTTCAACAAATTTAAAAGCGCTTGTTAATGTTATTGAATGGACTTTTATATGGGCCGTTCTTGCTACTTTTACCTGTTATTTTGGAGGGCTGTTTTTGGCAATGCTTTTGCAAAGAAAAGTCATTAAGTTGAAACCTTTGTGGCGTTCCTTATTTGTCATTTCGTTAGCGGTTCCTCAGTTTGTTTCTTTACGTGTGATGTATTCGATGTTTGCGGAGTATGGACCGATCAATACACTACTGCTCAATTGGGGATGGATCAGCAGTCGAATTGATTTTTGGGGTTCGGTTATTGCTTCTAAAACGCTGATTATCTTCATTAATATGTGGGTAGGAATTCCCTATAATATGCTTCTTATGAGTGGGCTGTTGCTCAATATTCCAGGCGATTACTATGAAGCGGCAGCAATTGCTGGTGCTAGTCGCGGGCAAATGTTTAGAAAAATTACCTTTCCTTATATTTGGTACATGACAACGCCAGTTATCATCACCAGCTTTGTCAGCAACATTAATAATTTCAACGTTATTTGGTTACTTAATCAAGGGGGACCCAGTGGACAAGGAACCGGTGGAGTAGCTGGAGGAACAGATATTTTAATTACCTGGCTTTATCGTTTAACGATGTATAACCAAAATACCGCCCAATACAATATTGGTTCTGCCATAGGGATTTTGATGTTTATTATTTCGGCAACAGTTAGTTTAGCGGTTTATCGGCGCTCAAATGCCTATAAGCATGAAGAGGAGTTCCGGAAATGAAAAAGTCCAGCATCTATTCGTCGGCAACGTTTCTTTACTAGCGTTTGGTCTCATACCCTAATTATATTTTTGGCATTAATTTGGATTCTGCCCATTGTCTGGGTGGGAATAAATTCTTTTAAGAATGATCCAGGACTGGCTTCAGCCACTTTCTTTCCTTCTTCTTTTACGCTTGATTACTATGTAAAACTTTTTACTGTAACAAGTAGCCGTAAATATGTAACTTGGGTAATCAATACGATTGAAATTGCCGTATTAAACACGCTATTAACAACATTTTTTACAATCATTACCGCCTATACTTTAAGTCGCCTCCGATTTAAAATGCGACGACCGTTGATGAATATATCGCTTATATTAGGTATGTTCCCAGGATTTATGGCGATGGTTGCGGTTTATTTTATTATCAATTTAATGGGACTTATCAATAATAAATTTGCCCTGCTATTAGTTTATGTTTGCGGAGCTGGACTCGGTTTCTTTATGTCGAAAGGTTACTTTGACACCATCAGCTCAGACATTGATGATGCAGCTAAAATTGATGGCGCAAACCAGTGGACAATTTTCTTCAAAATATTCTTGCCATTAGCCAAACCAATTATTATTTATACGGCACTTATGGCCTTTATGGCTCCTTGGAATGACTTTATTTTAGCGGGACTTATTCTCCGCGATCCCAGTGAGATGACGGTAGCGGTTGGACTATATGCAATGGTGGAAACTCCGCGCGGTATCGTAGAAAACTTCACGATGTTTGCGGGTGGCTGCATCCTTATTGCAATTCCGATTATTATCTTATATTTGGCTTTACAACGCTTTATGGTAGAAGGCATTTCTGCCGGAGCGGTTAAAGGATAATTCAAAGGAGGTAAACCAAGATGAAATTATCCCACAAACATACTCGATTATTGCCATTAGTTGCGACATTGTTGATTTTACCTTTAGCTGCCTGTGGTGGAGGAAATAGCTCTAGTGAAAGCAGCGATTCTTCGCCCTCAATTGTAATTTCAGATATTACAATCGAAGAAAAAGAAAGTATTGATCTATATGACTATGTAGAGTTTTATCCAGAAGGGTCCGAAGACACGATTAATTTTGTTATTACCAGTGGTGACGATGTGGTTACCATTACTGAATCCGGATACTTAACGGGACTAAAGGAAGGAGTGGCGAATGTAACTGGAACCACCGACTCTACTAATTTAAGTGATTCATTCACTGTCAGTGTCACTGCCGCTTTAGAACCAGAGATAACTCCATGGGAGCAGTTTAATGCGGATGGAAATTTTGAAGCGGAAGATGCACTTGATCGGTTTAATCTTACGGGTCCGACCGCTTCCTTACAAACCATTGAGGCTGACTCAGATAGCAGTCGCAATCACGAAGGATTGGCTTTAAAACTTTGGACAGGTGACTATCAGGCGGCGACAGATGAGACACCGGAAGTTAGTAGCCTTGTTGATTTTTCTTTGGGGTATACATTTACGGATGATACCTTGGTGGCTGGAACCTACACATTAGAATTTGATATTGTTGGAGCCCTATCCACGCTAGAAGCGGAAGTAAATGGCACAACCTATTCTTGGGCTAATGGTGACTTGACATTAAATGGCTCTAAATATGTGACAAACTATGTTGTCTTTGAACAAACAAGTGCTACCTTTGAATTTGAACTTAAATTCTTCGGAGCGAATGGAGATGTCAATTGGGGTTATGTTGATGACATCAAACTTGTAAGTGGCAACCAAAAACCGGAGATACCTCAAGTAACTAATCTATTAAGTGATGGTAGTTTTGAGGAATTGGGCACGGTTGGTGGTGACTTTTCGCTACAAAGCATTTGGGAACTAACGGGAACTCCCGGCACTAATGACTGGGGGGCCAATTTAAAGATTGATAGCAGTGGCGCCAATGATGGAAGTTATGGAATTAATTACTGGCATGGTTCGTCCACAGAAGATGATTTTACTATCGCACAAACAATTAGTGTTACTGCTGGCACCTATGTGCTTTCCTATGATATCTATGGCGGTGATTATAGCCAAGAAAATTCAGCCAATACAACTATCAGTGTACTTCAAGAAGAAACTATCGTTGCAAGTGAATTCATCAGTCCAAGCGGAACTTATGCGACAATTACTTTACCCGATCTATCTTTAGTTGAAGGGGAAGTAACAATTGCGATTCGTATTCAAACCACGGCTTCAAACACTTGGATAAAATTAGATAATTTCGTCTTAACAGCCAAGCAATGAAAAAGCGAATATTTTGCTTATTATCCTTGAGTATCTTAGCTCTTTCTAGCTGTACTGAAGGGGGGAGTAATATCTCCTCCTCTTCAGGCAGCCTTAATGAGCCCGCGCCTTATCGAATTCGCGATTATACTTTGAAGGTAAATCAAACGGCAACGATAATTCCCATTGGTAAAGATTACCCTTTAGACTTAACTTATGAATTTGCAGGCGATGCGATATCGATTTTTAACCAGGTTATTTACATTCATCAATCGGATACAGTAACCAATGTCAAAGCCTACGATAAACTTGGTCATGTTGACGAGTTTGTTGTGAGTGCGCCCAAAGACGAGTATACAAGCACTCGCAGTGAAGAAGAAAGCGAAGCTTGGCTTTCGCCTCTAAGCGGTATTAAAGCTAATATCGAACATAATGATTTTCCCAAAGGCATTGACATGTCAACTGTTCAAGCCATCTATGATGCCGGAGTCGTTTATTATAATGCTTCTAATCAAGCGGAAGATGTCTTTCGGATTATCCGCGACGCGGGAGTCAATTATGTTCGCTTACGGCTTTGGAATGACCCAAATAATTACGCTGACCAAGGAAAGGTAAGTTATGGCGGTGGAGGAAATGATTTAAGTACGGATTTAAAAATGGCATATCTAGCCAAAAAGGCGGGTTTGAAATTATACCTTGATATTCACTATAGCGACTTTTGGGCGGATCCAAGTAAACAGATTTTTCCTAAAGCATGGGCGACTTTAACGACAGCAGAAGAAGTCAAGAATGCTATCTATGATTATACGAAAAGTGTTCTTACCGCATTTGATGAGGTTGGAGCGTTGCCGGATATGGTATCGCTTGGCAACGAGACAACGCCAGGAATGTTATTGCAGTTACCTGGTCCTACAAATGAAGAATTGACGGGTGGTGAACCCGGCTATACAACCGGTGCCTACTCCGCTCCAAATACCATACGAGGTGCCAACAAGAGTAAGAATTTTCATGACTATATTGCATCCGCTAATGCCGCTGTTAAGGACGTTAATGACTCAATACTGACAATGATTCATCTTGCTAAAGGACTTAGCGATCCAAACTATATTATCGATTACTACAATCAGTTTAACGATATAAATTATGATGTCATTGGCCTATCGGCTTATCCTTATTATCAAGGCCGCCCATCGGTAATAAAGAGTGGGTTAACTTCCATAGCTAACGCCTTTTCTAGCAAGAAGATAACTTTAGCTGAAACAAGTTATGGATATACTTTTGCCAAAGATGCACTTGTGAGCAACATCTTCGATAATGGCGAAGTAATCAGTGGGTATCCAGTGTCTACTTTAGGGCAAGCGCTGATGATAAAAGATTTACTTGAAGCGGTTGATAGTATTGAAAATGGCTATGGATTATTTTATTGGGAAGGGGCATTTATTCCTGCTAAAGGAGTTGGTTGGGCTGATAGTCGAAGTAAAAATTCGTGGGCCAATCAAGCCTTATTTACCTATGATGGGCACGTTTTGCCATCAATAAATGTCTTTAATGATTAAAGGCGGCACTGAACAATTTTTTTCTAGCATTTTTCACTGGGTTAGCGTAATATAATAATGCATTTGCCGAGTGGACAAGTGGTAAGTCAAGAGGCTCTGAACCTCTCATGCATAGGTTCGAATCCTATCTCGGCAGCCAGTGAATAATGTCCCGGGTTTATTAATCCGGGTTTTTATATATTTACTAAGTTGAAAAATCCAATTGATTCCTTATACTTAAGGTAGTTCCATTATTTTTTAGCCAATTTCATAAAGGGGGGTTATGAAACATGGATTCATCGTATAATCACGCCGACAATATGCTCGAGTTAAAACTTTTTTCGACAGGAAAAGACTTGCAAAAGATTCTTTTTAGTTCTCAAGAGCGAGAACTAAATCGCCATATTCTATATTATGTTTTAGATGGGAAAGCCGATCTAAGAATTATGGATAAAAAATATCCAATAAAAAAGGGAATGCTGTTTATTATGCTTCCTAAAGTTAAAATGGAAATTATCAATCAGGATTCCGATTTTGAAACACAATGGATTAGTATGTCTGGGGCCTTTATAGATAAGGTAATATATGATTTAACAATTAATTCTGTTGACCCATATTATTATGATAAGGACTTATCGCTTAAGACTTATTTAATAGGTTTAGGCAAGATTTATAGCGATTTAGGATACCTTGATTTAAGGGCTTTGGGGATAGTTTATTATATTTTCGGTTTCCTTTTTTCACGTCGTGAGCCGATTGAAGAAATCCTAGATAATCAAGGACAGGATCTTTTTACATTGAAGAATTACATTGCCACAAATATTAATCGCCGAATTACAATTAAAGATTTGGCGAATGAAATCAATAATACATCCACTTATGTCGCTTCTTTGTTTAAGAAAAGCGAGGGAGTGTCGCCAAAAAGATACCTGACTAAGTATCGAATGGAAAGAGCAAAGTTTCTTTTGCTATCGGGAAATTATAAGGTTAAACAGATCGCTTCAATGGTCGGATATGATGATCAATTACATTTTTCCACCGAATTTCGAAAAAATGTTGGCAAATCACCTCTTCATTTTGCGCAAGAAATTGGAAATATTTAACTGTAAATTTTTAAAAAAAATTCAGCGCTAAATTTACTTAAAAGTTTAACCAAACTTGATACATGTATCTGATTTTTTTTGTTTAATTGGGCTTTTGAAATAAATATAAGGCTTTAAATTTCTTATTTGCGCAAAATGTGGTTACTTAAATTTAACTTATTTTTGCAAAAAAATATTGCTTTTTTCTTGGGCTCAATTAAAATATTGGTAGCGGTTACTATACTTTATTGCGTCAAATAACCTAATACCAAATCCTATCGGTTATTTTTGGCAAAAAAGAAAGTAGCAATATTATGAGGTAAATTAATATAATTTTGGAGGGCCTCAAGATGAGAAAAATAATGTCAAAGATAGTTATGGCCTCAGCCGTTCTTCTATCCTTTGGATCATTTGTTATCAAAGGAAACGTTCGTGATGTTGAAGTTAAGGCGGCGACTACTGAGACTAAACGCGTTTGGTTTTCCCCCGACTATGTGGAATGGTGGACGGGAGACTCAGCTAACTCTCAAGTTGGCATCTACTATTTTGGCGGATCGGTTGAAGGAACTTGGGCTGGCGTTGGCATGCTCCATGATAGCGCAAATAGTCTATGGTATTATGATGTTCCTTCCGATACGACAACGGTTATTTTTACGCGAATAAAAGTGGCTGATCCTAGTAATGCTTGGAATCAAACTTTGAATGTGCCGGTTGGAGTTTGTAATACTTATAAATATGAGTTATGGAATTCCGAAGTGGATGGCAAGAAAGAGGTCTCAGGGGCAATAGCGTTTTCTCCCGCGACCACAGATGTTGTTTCAAATTTTGCCGCAACGTTAGATACATCGGCTGAAATATGTAACTCTTCGGCCGTAGCAACTGCCTTAAGTACCTATAATAGTTTATCGACATTTGAAAAAAATCAGTTTGATAATTTGGATGTTGGTGGATCAGAAACTGGGGCTACACGTTTGGCCTATTTAGAAGCAATGTATGGGGTGGAGGCAAATTCACTTCCGGTGATGGTCAATGAGGGTGGATCATTAGAGCTCATAGTGACAATTGGTATAATTGGATTAACCTTACTCGGCGGTTTTTACTTTCTTAACAAAAAAAAAATTAAAGGATGACGATTAATTACTAATTCAAAGCTAGTTAAGGTACTGACATGGTCGGTACCTTTTCGTTTTGTTTTACAAAGTGGTTCATATGAACTATTATATAAATACCCCTAGGGGGTGTTAGGAGAGAGCAATGGAAGAAAAAAAATATAAAATTACAGGCATGTTTTGCGCGGCTTGTGAGTCGCATGTTCATAATGCGGTAGCTAAGCTTCCAGGTATAGAAAAAGTCGAGGTGGCTTTATTAACTAACTCGATGAAAGTGGTCTTCAAGGACAAAGCTAATGATGAGGAAATTTTTAAAGCGGTTCACGAGGCCGGATATGAGGCCTCATTCTCGCTTGACGAAAGTGTAAAGACGAGAAGAAAGATACGTAAAAAAGAACTGACTAAGACGCGAAATAAACTTATTATTTCATTTGGACTTTTGTTTATACTTATGTATTTTTCCATGGGAATGATGTTTGATTGGCCACTTCCAGTTAATGAACCGTGGATTCTAATTGGTATTCAAATGGTTTTGGCGTTAGGCATCATCATTATTTACTTCCATTATTTTATCCATGGATTTAAGTCATTATTTAAACTGCATCCCAACATGGAGACACTAATTGCCGTTGGTAGCAGTGTGTCCTTTTTGTATGGAGTATATGCATTCATTCTTATAGTTATGGGAACCATCAACAGTAATGAAGACTTGATTCATATGTGGATGCATAATGTTTACTTTGAAGCGGCGGGAATGATTATTACTCTCGTCAGTTTAGGAAAGTACTTTGAAGCGCTGGCTAAAGCTAAAACGACCACAAGCTTAGAGAAGCTTATGGAGTTGACTCCAGAAACAGTTTTTATTACTACTGAAAATGGAATAAAAGAAATCGCTATTGGGGAAGTGCATGTGGGCGATACCTTACTCGTTAGACCAGGCGCAAGGGTTCCTTTAGATGGAAAAATTGTTACTGGATATGGACATGTGGATGAAGCCGCCTATTACCTGGGGAGTCGCTCCCCGTGTATAAAAAAGTGGGTGATACCGTTATAGGAGCGACGATGAATAAAACCGGTTCCTTTACGATGAAGGTAGGAACGTGTTGGTGAAGACACGACTATTAAAAAGATAATCAAATTAGTAGAGGAAGCGGCAAGTTCAAAGGCTAAATTAGCAGCGCTTGCTGATCGTGTCTCAGCTGTTTTTGTCCCGATAGTTATTGGTATTGCTTTATTAACTTTTCTTGGATGGCAGCTTTTTAAACATGACACAGCGTTTGCTATTGATATGGCGGTCAGCGTTTTAGTTATTTCGTGCCCATGTGCTTTAGGGCTTGCTACCCCAGTCGCAGTGATGGTCGGTACAGGAAAAGGAGCCGAAAATGGAATATTGGTTAAATCGGCATCCGCTTTTGAAGATTTAAGTCGAGTAAATACGCTGGTTTTTGATAAGACGGGAACCATTACTAGTGGACATCTCATAGTTAGTTCCCTTGAAGTTACTGACAAAAAGAATAAAGACGAAATTTTAATGGCTATTCGAAGCTTAGAAGAATTGAGCGATCATCCGTTGGCAATGGCGCTAGGGGCCTATTTGGATTCGCTAGGATATTCGAGTCGGGAGGTGGAAAAGTTTGACTACTCACCTGGATTGGGCGTAAAAGGAAGCTATCAAGGTAAGAAATACTTGGTTGGCAATCGAGCGCTTTTAGAGAATAATGGGGTGAAAATAGCAAGTAAAAAAGCGCAGGAAACGATTCATCAAGGGGCTAGTATCATCTACTTTGCTCAAGATAACATCTACTGTGGTTTTGCGGCTTTAAAGGATGAAATAAAGCAAGAGGCCCGTCAATCGATAAAACTTCTTCAAAAAAGTGGCCATGAACTCTATTTAGTTAGTGGGGACAATGAAAATGTGGCCACCAGCCTGGCACAAGAAGTCGATATCAAACACGTCTATAGTGGAGTTCGCCCAGAAGGCAAAGTGGCCATTGTCAATCAATTAAAGCAAGAAGGAAAAATTGTCGCTATGGTGGGCGATGGAATTAATGATGCACCAGCATTAGAAGCCGCTAATGTCGGTATTGCCATTGGATCAGGGACGGATATTGCGCTCGATTCGGCGGATATAATATTGGTTCGTAGTTCGCTAAATGATTTGGTAAATGCCTTCATATTATCGAAAAAAGTGGTAAATAATATCAAAATGAATCTCTTTTGGGCCTTCATTTATAATATCATTGGAATCCCGGTAGCCGCCGGCGTCTTCTATGTGGCTATGGGCTGGAAACTAAACCCAATGATTGCTAGTGGACTAATGTCGATATCTTCGGTTAGCGTCGTCTTAAATGCGCTCCGAATAAAACGTGTTAAAATAAGTAAAGTTGACGATAATAAAAATTTACAAGAAATCAATAAGGAGAAAAATAATATGGAAAAAGAAACATTAAAGATTGAAGGAATGATGTGCACCCATTGCCAAATGCATGTTACTAAGGCGCTGGAAGGAATTGAAGGCGTTGAAAAAGCACTGGTTGACTATAAAACTGGTAAGGCTATAATTGACGTAAATCATTCCATTGATGATGCTCAAATCGCTAAAGCAGTAGCTGATGCGGGATACAAGTACATTGGTCGTGAATGATTATGCAGGCGAATAGAAAAAAAGTCGTTCGCTATCTCAATGTTGCAAAGGGACAACTAGACGGCGTAAGTCGAATGGTGGATAATGATGCTTATTGCATCGATATCTCAAACCAAATTCTCGCTGCAATATCGGTTTTAAAGAAGGCTAACAATGAGATTATTCTCGCTCATCTTGGACATTGTGTCCGTAATTCTGAAGGTGATGATCTTGAGGATAAACTGGATGAAATTAAGCGTCTTCTCGACCGCATTGATTAAGGAGTAAACATGGATTTATCGGCTAAAAGACATCAACTGCGAAATGCAACCATCTATCAAATTTTTCCGCGCAATTATTCGGTAGCAGGCAATCTTAATGCCATTACAAAAGATTTGCCGCGACTTAGTGATTTAGGAATAGATTTTATTTATCTTCTTCCAATCCACCCGATTGGTGAAAAAGACCGTAAAGGAAAAATGGGCAGTCCCTATTCAATCAAGGATTATCGGGCAATTGCGCCAGATCTTGGAACAATACAGGATTTTGATACTTTGGTGCGCGAAGCCCATAATCTCGACATCAAAATTATGATGGATGTTGTTTTTAATCATACTTCTCGTGACTCAGTCTTATTAAGCGAGCATCCCGATTGGTTTTATTTAAAAGACGGAAAACCGGCAAATCGCGTTGGCGATTGGTCGGATATTGCTGATTTGGATTTTTCTAAGCCCGAACTTCGCCAATACTTAATTGATACCCTCATTTTTTGGGTTAAACGCGGTGTTGATGGATTTCGCTGTGATGTAGCGCCCATCATTCCTCTCGATTTTTGGATTGAAGCGCGGAAAAAGGTCGCTCAAGAGAAAGCAGATGTTGTATGGCTATCAGAATCAATTGAGCCTGAATTTATTAAGTGGATGCGCGAGCAAGGATATGAAGCGCATAGTGATGCTGAAATGTATCAGGCTTTTGATATTCTTTATGATTATGATGTTTATGGCTATGCTCGTGACTTTTTCCAAAACAAGGGCTCACTTAATAAATATATTGAAGCCTTGGCCATGCAAGAGTATGCCTTTCCCGAAGATTATTTAAAACTTCATTTTACTGAGAATCACGATGTAGAGCGTATTCATGCGCTAATACCGAATTTATCGACGCTTCGTAATTTTACCGCCTGGAGCTTCTTTGCTTCGGGAGTAGGGTTTTTGTATGCGGGTCAAGAAACATTGGCTAGTAAACGCCCGGATTTATTTGAGAAGGATCCGATTGATCTAAGTATTAAAGACCAAAAGTTTTACGACTTTATTAAACGGTTAATTGAGATAAAGAAGTTGCCGGTTTTTAATCGAAAAACGCGTTTTGATGTTCGTAAAGACGAAAATAGCGATGTGATAATTGCTCGCATCAAGGATAAGGAAAATGAATACGTCGGCATTTTTAATTTAACTGGTTTAGAAGTCGGGGTTAGCACGGATATTAAAGATGAGGAATTAACGGATATCATCAGTGGCAATAGTTATCCACTTCGTAATGGCAAGATCATTATTCAAGAGCCGATAATTGCCAAAATTGACGACTAAATGGACAAAAAATATGAAAACAAGCGGCGAAAAACTTATTAGCAACAATCGCAAGGCGCATTTTAATTACTTTTTGAGTGACTTTCGAGAGGCGGGTATCGTCCTTACCGGTACGGAAATAAAATCGCTTCGGCTTCATTCTTGTGATCTTAATGATGCTTACGTTATTTTTCGAAGTGGAGCCCCTTATATTATCAACATGCATATCGCTCCCTATGATAAGGGCAATATCTTCAATCATGACCCGTTAAGAGAACGCAAACTATTGCTCCATAAGCGAGAAATACTTAAGTTGGCTCAGGAAGTTAAAGAGCAAAGCGTTACCGTAATTCCCACCCGCATTTATTTTAAAAATGGTTTAGCTAAGGTTGAAATTGCTCTTGGCAAGGGTAAAAAATTATATGATAAGCGAGAAACAATAAAAAAGCGTGACGACGAAAGGGCGATGGCCAAAGCGCAAAAAGGCAGTCACGATTAAATAACCAAGTATTTGTGAGAAACTTTTTTAGATGGTGAATACCATCTTTTTTTTACTTGCAATTTGGCTTAATATATAAACAAGAGGTTGTCAAAAATGGATAAACAAATAATTACTGTTTATGAGGAGAATTCTACTCTTCTTGGCTACGCTTGGAAGGAAGAAAAGGTTGAAGGTCATGTTGTGATAGTAAGTGGCATGGAGGAATATGCCGCTCGCTATGAGCGGTTGGCACTTTTCCTTTGCGAGAATCATTTCGATGTGTATTCTTTAGATTTTTTCGGACAGGGATTAAATGTTCAAAAGGGGAGCAATTCCCTAGGAGCGGTTCCGGAAAAAGCCTTTAAAATTTATGTGGAAGCTATTCGTACGATGATTAGAAAACTTTCGTCTAGCGATGGTAAGCCAGTATATATCATCGCTCATTCTATGGGTTCGTTTATCGCTCAGAAGGTGGTACAAAATCCGGATTTGCCCGTTAAGGGAGTGGTATTGTCAGGAAGTAACGGCCCGGATATTAGTTTTAAGCTTGGAAGTTTCCTCTCTTCAATTCTTATCAATAGACGAAATTGGAATAAAAAAGCGGTTTTCTTTAATAATCTAGCGTTTGGTGGCTATGCGAAAGCTGTTCCCGGAGCCAAAACCAAATTTGACTGGTTGAGTTACAATGAAGAAAACGTCAAAAATTATATAGCCGATCTTTATTGTGGATACGGATCCACGAACGGGTTTTATCATGAATTTATGCATTTTTTAGCGCATTTATATAGCGCCAAAGGTCTTCGTCAAGTGGAAAAAGACTTGCCGATTTTGCTTATTGCTGGGGCGGAAGATCCCGTAGGTCATAATGGTAAAGGGGTTGAAAAACTAAACAATCTCTATCATCGGCACAAACTTAACGAAGTAACTAAAATAATCTATCACCATATGCGGCACGAAATTTTTAATGAAAAAGATTATCTTCTCGTCTATCAAGACGTGCTCAGTTTTATTAAAAAAATATGAGTTTTTAACTATTTCTTTTCCCCAAGATCAGTGGCAGTTTTTTGCCACAGTGAAAAACTGTTACCTTAACAAAGCAATCATGTTAAAGTAAACATAAAGGAGCTATTATCTATGGATGAAAAGAAAATATACAAGGCACAAGACAAGAAGGACAAGCCCCAAAACATTTCCGAAGATGATAGCGATGATTTAGCTGCCTGGCGTGCCTATGGCAAGCAGAAAACCGAAGTGATTAATGTTGAGGAGATGTTAGCTTTACTCGATCGATAAAGAGGGAGATTAAACATGGAAAAAGAACCAAAGTGGTGGGAAAATGCGGTCTTCTACCAGATTTATCCGCGTTCGTTCGCGGATAGCAATAATGATGGCATTGGAGATATACCGGGCATCATTGGTAAGTTAGATTACTTAAAGGAACTTGGAGTTGATGCTATTTGGCTTTCTCCGGTCTATAAGAGCCCTAACAAGGATTATGGTTATGACATATCAGATTATTGTGACATTAATCCAGAATATGGCACTTTGGGTGATATGAAACAGCTTTTTTCTGAAGCAAAAAAGCGGGACATTCGCATCGTGATGGATCTTGTTGTCAACCATACTTCCGATCAGCATCCATGGTTTTTAAAAAGCAAAGATGTAAATTCTCCCTACCATGACTATTATATTTGGCAACCAGGTAAAGCTGGCAAAAATGGAAAAATTGAGCCCCCCAATAATTGGGACTCAATGTTTATTGGCAGCGCCTGGGGCTATGAAAAAAGTAACAATTTGTTTTTCTTGCACTTATTTACTCCCGAACAACCCGACTTAAATTGGTGCAACCCCAAGGTTTTAGAAGAAGTGGAAAACATTATGCGCTTTTGGCTTGATCTTGGCGCAGCTGGATTTCGTTGCGATGTTATTAATTGTATTTGGAAAGATAGCTTGGCGGACGGAAAAAAGACCAAATATATAACAGGAAAAGAGTTTTATTTATCACGGCCAGGATGCCATCAAATATTAAAGCAGATTAATCGTGATGTCCTGGCCCCTGCGGAGGCTTTTACCGTTGGTGAAACTACCCAGGTGAAACTTGAAGACGCCGTGCAATTCACGCATGGTGAATTAACGATGGTTTTCCCCTTTGACCACACCAGTGTTGACCAAGGATCGGTACCGATATTTAAAAAGAAATATCGTCCGCAAAAGATGATTGCGGCTTTGGATAAGTGGCAAACACATGTAGATTGGAATCCTATTTTCTTTGAAAATCACGACATTCCCCGGTCTGTTTCTCGGTTTGGCGACGATGGTAAATTACGAAACGAATCGGCAAAAATGCTAGCGACGATTCTTTTAACGCTTCGTGGCACCCCCTTTATTTTTGAGGGAGAGGAAATTGGAATGCGGAATGTGCCATTCAAAAATGTTAAACAAATGAAGGATGTCACGGCCTACAACATTTATAATCTTCTTACTAAGCAATATTTGCTACCTAAGCCTATTGTTTTTAAATTGATAATGAATATCGCTCGCGACCATGCGCGCGTGCCAATGGCCTGGGATGCGAGTTTGAATGGTGGTTTTTCGCTTACCGAGCCTTGGCTTATGGCAAGCCCTGACTTTGATAAGATTAATGTAAAGACGGACACTAATAATTTAAATGGAATATTTAACTATTATCGGGAATTAATTGCTTTAAGAAAAGCAACTCCGGCGTTGTGCTTGGGAACTTATACTAAAGTAGATGCTGATAGTGAAGTCTACGCCTATTATCGCGAATACGAGAAAAGCAAATATCTTGTGATAGCAAATATGGGATCAAAGACTAGAAAACAGCCCTATCATCAAGGGAAATTAATGATGGCCAATTATTTAGATAGTTCAATTGCTAATAAAAAAATTCGACCTTATGAAAGCTTGATTATAAAAATTAAGTAGAAACCATCGTTTATCTAAGCCACTTAAAGGTGGCTTTTTTGTTTATTAATAAAAATTATCTGCTCTTTCTTTAACTGATATTCGCTTTGAAGAGCCTTTCTTTTTGTGGCAAACATAATCCATAAACTTAAAAACAAAAGTGCCAGAAGATAAAAGGAAATAGCGAGTAGAAGAAGCAGGGGAATCAAGTTGGCAAAATAAAAAGCCAAAAGAAAACTAGCAATAAAAATAAGGATTAGAAATAGCATTCCCATCATATTGCTTTTCTTTTCAAAGGAATGAAGGCTAGTCTCATAGCTTGCTAGAAGACGATTTTGCTCATCGGTAAAATACATAGGTCACCTTTTTCTTTATCTATGATAAAGCAAAAACGATATTTAATAAAGAAAAGTATCTAAAGTTCATGGTATAATAGGCGCGATATGGAGGAAAATAAGATGGGTAAACGCGTTGGTTATATAAGTTGGGATGAGTACTTTATGGGAATTGCCCTTCTTAGTACCTTTCGTTCAAAAGATCCTTCCACGCAGGTGGGAGCCGTAATTGTGGATAACGACAATAAAATTGTCAGTGTAGGATATAACGGTATGCCGATTGGAATGGATGATGATGCCTTGCCGTGGGAACATGGTGAAGGCTTACAGAGCAAATATCTTTATGTCTGTCATGCCGAGTTTAATGCAATTTTAAATACCCGCAATGGATCAGCTTTAAAAGGTTGTAAACTCTATGTAACGCTTTTTCCCTGTAACGAATGCGCCAAAGCGATTATTCAAAGTGGTATTACGGAAATTATTTATGCCGATGATAAATATGCCGATAGTATAACTACTATTGCCAGCAAGAAAATGCTTACGATGGCGGGAGTAAAAATTAGAGCCTATGAAGGCAAAATACCGACGATTAAATTCTAAACTCAAGAAAGTAGATGCCTATGGAAGCAATAAAAGCAACAGATATAAAATTTGGCTACGAAACCGAAAAGGAAGTTCTTCACGGGGTTTCTTTTCAGGTGCCGGCGGGCTCATATGTCTCGATAATTGGTCATAATGGCAGTGGTAAATCAACGCTTGCCAAATTAATTATCGGTCTTTTAGAAGCCCAATCGGGAAGCATTGAAATATTCAAAGAAAAATTAAGCGAAGATACCGTAAATGAAATTCGTCGTCGCGTGGGAATTGTCTTTCAAAACCCGGACAATCAATTTATTGGCGCAACGGTTCGAGATGATATTGCCTTCGGCTTAGAGAATCGGGCTGTTGAGCGCGAAAAAATGGACGCGATTATTAATAATGCCGCTCATGTGGTTGGTATGGAAGATTTCCTTGAAAAGGAGCCGACTAATTTGTCAGGCGGACAAAAGCAAAGGGTGGCAATTGCTGGAGTTATTGCGATGAATCCCGATATTGTCATTTTTGACGAGGCGACAGCAATGCTCGATCCCCGTGGCAAAAAAGAGATTCATCAGGTGATTGCTAAAATGCGGGATAATCATCCAAATCTTACCATTCTTTCAATCACTCATGACATTGAAGAAGCTTATCTAAGCGATTATATCCTGGTTTTAAGCGGTGGTAATGTTCTTCTTGAAGGCAGTCCCGATGAGGTTTTTTCGCAAGAAGAAATTCTTTTAAAAAACAATTTAGACATTCCTTTCTTCTATAAAATGAAAAAATCGTTAATTGAGCAAGGAATTGATGTTTCTAATATCCGTAATCTAGAAGGGTTGGTGGAATATTTATGCCGATAGAATTCAAATCGGTGGATTTTACTTATTCACCTCACTCTCCTTTTGAGTATGAAGCACTTAAAGATATTAATTTAGTTATTGATGGCCATGGCTTCAGTGCCATTGTCGGCCATACTGGAAGCGGTAAATCGACCTTGGTGCAAATGATTAATGGTTTACTTTTGCCTTCCTTTGGCGCGGTTGCCGTGGATGAAGAAGTGATTGTTCCAGAGAAAAAGAAGAAATATGAACGCCGACTAATTAAAGATAAGAGCGCTAGCATTCGCACCAAAGTTCTCCTTGAATTTATTCAAACTAAGCAAGAATATGAATTGAAGAGCATCCGCAAAAAAGTTGGTATTGTTTTTCAGTTTCCTGAATATCAATTATTTGAGGAAACTGTGGAAAAAGATGTGGCTTTTGGTCCGCTCAATTTTGGCTTTAGTAAAGAGGAAGCGATGAATAAAGCGCACATCGCGCTAGAAAAAGTCGGCTTGGACAAGAGTTATTTTTTACGCTCGCCGTTTGAATTAAGCGGAGGCGAACGTCGCCGGGTGGCAATCGCCGGTATCATCGCCACGGAGCCAGATATTTTGATTTTAGATGAGCCAACCGCTGGTCTTGATCCTCAAGGAGCAAAAGCGATGATGGATCTTTTTCTTTCCATCTACCAAAAAGGCACAGGAATCATTATGGTTACGCACGATATGGATATCGTTCTTCGCTATGCCCAAGAAGTTATCGTTATGAAGGAAGGTCGCATTGTTGAACGGAGCACTCCCATCGAGCTTTTCGGTCAAGACAATGAAGATTTTTCTTTGGAAATACCAATGTTATATCAAGTGGCAAAAAAGATGATTATGGCTGGATATCCAATTGATATTCGCTCTTTGAAGAGTGAAGATGATTTGGCCAAGATGATTGCCAAAGGGAGAAAGTAAAATGCAAAACATTACTTTAGGACGTTATATTCCCTTTAATTCTTTCATCCATCGCGCCGATCCACGATTAAAACTATTTTCGGTCATTATGATCATGGTAATGGTTTTCTTTCGCTTTTCCTCAACGGAAATGAATTTTATAATGTACGGCATTTTAGGTTTACTTATTTTGGTATTAATGCTGATAGCCCATATTCGAATTCGCTCGTTATTTCGCCAACTAAAAGCTTTGTGGATGATGATGATAATTCTACTCATTATCAACATTTTTACCTTCCGAACAGCGGGTGATAAAGTATGGTTCACACTTTTTAATTATTCATTTTATTACGCGCCATTTATTCAAACTGCTTATATTTTTCTGCGCTTAGTGCTGATGATAGCTCTAACGATGGTTTTGACCGGAACTACGCGTCCCTTGGATCTAACGTATGCACTGGAGTGGTATATGTATCCACTGAAGTTTATTCATTTTCCAGTGCATGAAGTGGCTATGACCATCTCTATCGCCTTACGTTTTATTCCAACGCTTCTTGACGAGACGGGACGAATTATGAAGGCGCAGGAAAGTCGAGGAGTCGATTTTAAAAAGGGGAAAATTAAAGAACGATTACGGGCGATAGTTGCGCTTATTATTCCGCTTTTTATTTCCGCTTTTCAACGTAGTGATGATTTAGCAAACGCAATGGAAGCGCGCGGTTATAATCCCAGCGCTAAAAGAACGCGCTATCGGATATTGAAATGGCGTCTGGCAGATACGTTTGCCTTTATTTTAACTTTGGCAACCCTAGGGGTATTTATTTATCTTGACGTGGCAAAAGTTGATTTTTACCTTTTAATCAAAGAACTAATTAACGTGGTTCGAGGCCTTTTCTAATGCGTTATTTAATGAAGATTGCTTATGATGGAACTGATTATTATGGCTGGCAAAGGCAGATAAATAGGCCAACAGTCGAGGCGACAATAGAGAAATATCTTAGTCAAATTCTCGACCAAAAGACAATTATATACGGCGCTGGTCGAACGGATGCTGGCGTTCATGCCTATGGACAATGTGCGCATTTTGACAGCGATAAGGAAATTAATCCTGATATTCTTCGGCATGGGCTAAATTCTTTACTACCTAAAAGCATTCATATAATTAGTCTAATAGTGGTTCCTGAAACTTTTCACGCCCGCCATTCTGCCAGCGGAAAACATTATCGCTATCAGATTAATCTTCAAGATGAAAACCCTTTTGAGCGGTTTTATTCCTACACGATACGATCAACATCGCTTGATATTGATAGACTAAAAGCTGGAGCGGAGCTTTTTGTCGGCGACCATTATTTTTTCAATTATACAGTTCGCAAGGAAGATGAGAGGAATTTTCATCGTTTTGTTAAGGACATAAAAATAAACGCGGAAAACGAAAAGCTGACGCTTGATTTTTTTGCCGATGGTTTTATGCAATATCAAGTACGCATGATGGTGGGAACGCTTATCGCCTTAGCCCAAGGCAAAATTGAACTCAAAGATATAATTAACTCGCTTCAAGAGGGGAGTTCATTATCCAATTTCATACAAAGCACCGGCTCAAGGATTGGTTTTAGTGGAGGTTTTTTATGGAAGATAAGCAACTAGATTATTGTCTTCATACTCACACCAAAAGATGCGGTCACGCTTTTGGTGCGGATGAAGAATATGTACAAGCGGCGATAGATGCCGGCATTAAAGTTCTTGGATTTAGTGATCATATTTTTCTTCCCAATATTTTTCATCCCCATATGCGTGGAGATTTTTCAATGCTTGACGAGTATATTGATTCACTGAGTAAACTAAAAGAAAAGTATCGGGCGCAAATTGAGATTCATATTGGATTTGAAGCCGAGTATTTAATTGGATTAGAAGATGTACTATCAAGCATCCATTCTTATCCGGGCATTGAATATTTTATATTGGGCCAGCATTGTTTTTATGATGCTAATACTAAGGATACGGCTTCCTATTTTTATGATCACTCGGCGAGAATGAAAGAGGAAATAACTCATTATCGGGACGATTTGATTAAAGGCATGAAAAGTGGACTATTCCGTTATGTATGCCATCCGGATTTATTTATGTGTGTCTATCCAAAATTTGATGATTTTGCTTATGGCATTGCACAAACGATAATTGAAGCGGCAATCGAATGCGACATTCCCCTTGAATTGAACTTCGGCGGACCACGGGTGGGGGCAAAAAAGTATGGAAATCAAATACGCTTTCGCTACCCAGTTATCGAATTTTGGAAGATGGTGGCGGATAGCAAAGCCAAAGTGGTGATCGGTGTAGATGCTCATAGTCCAAATGATTTTAAGTTAGAAAAAAGTTACGAAGAACTTCGAGATTTCTTTGCTCTTGATTTAAATTATGTTCACCCAACAGTTCGCTAAAAAAATCAAAAAAGTAGCGGAAAATATTAGTAGATATTATCTACGAGTGCTAAAATATTGATGAGATTTGTCATCAAAGTCTTTTTATGACGGCCAAAATGACAAATAAAAACTTAATTTCGAACAGAGGTATTTATTTATGGGAAGACATTTTGAGGTTCGGGCCGCAGCGATGGCGGGCTCTGCTGCTAAAAAATCCGCGCTTTATATGCGGGCGAGTAAAGAAATTTATATGGCGGCTAAATCGGGCATTCCCGATCCAGATTCTAACTTAGCGCTTCGCTCCGCAATTGAAAAATTTAAAGGTCAAGGTGTAACGAAAGATGTTATTGATCGGGCGGTCAAGAAAGCTGCTGGCGCAGGCGATCAAGAAGCCTATATTGCCGGCCGATATGAGGCAATGGGACCTGGCGGTTCCAATCTTATTATTGATACTTTGACCGACAATGTTAATCGTGCATTGGTCGATGTTCGCACAACCATCACCCGTAAGGGTGGGACAATTAGCTTCCGTTGGCTACAATTTTACGGAAACTGGTTTGTTTGTCTTTAAGGGCTTTAACCGCGATGAGGTTGAAGAGACACTTATTCTCAATGATGTTGATGTTTGGGATGTCAGCGAAAGCGAGGGCGTTGTTCAAGTATCAGTTGCCCCAACCGAATTTGCTCATGCCCGCGACCAATTAACTGCAATGGGAGTCAAAGATTTTGATATGGCGGAAATTAGAATGGTCGCTAATGACAAAATCAAACTCGAAGGTGATGAATTGGTTAAGTTTCAACAACTTCTCGATATGTTGGATGAAGTTCAGGACGTTCAGGGTGTCTATCATAATGTCGATATGAGCGACGATGAATAGTTTATAGTTTAGGATTAAAAAAGGACAATAGTTGTCTTTATATTTGGTTATCGGGGCGAATTTAGTAAATATTCGCATTTATAAAAGATTTTGATTGACTTATATTTAGAATAAATATATATTTGTCAGTGGCACAATCTGCCTAATAGTAGTCCCGGTAAGAGTACTGTTTGGTAAGGAGGATTATATGCAACGTCAAACAACTTTAGCAAAACCGCTAGAAGTCGTTCGTAAATGGTATGTCGTCGATGCAACCGACAAACCGCTCGGCCGTCTAGCTAGTGAACTTGCCCTTGTTTTAATGGGAAAAAACAAGCCATCTTATACTCCCAATGTCGATTGCGGTGATTATGTCATCGTTATTAATGCAGAAAAAGTCGCTTTAAGTGGCGATAAATTGACTGGTAAAAAATATTTTAATGCCAGTAAGACTCTCGGCCATCTTCGGACCCGCTCAGCAGCAGAAATGATTGCTAACTATCCAGAAGAAATGGTAGAACGGGCTGTTTGGGGCATGCTTCCAAAAGGCCGTTTAGGTCGCCAAGTCGCGAAGAAACTCTTTGTTTATCGGGGAGCCGATCATAAGCATGAGGCTCAACAACCAGAAGTTCTTGAACTTCGTTATTTAGGAGGTAAATAATCATGGCCGCGAAAAAGAAAACCGTTCAATATTACGGAACCGGTCGGCGTAAGTCGTCAATCGCCCGTGTCTATTTAGTTCCTGGTAAAGGTGAAATTACCGTCAATGGTCGTCCCGTTGATCAATATATGCCTTATGCCACGCTTGTTATGGATTTGAAGCAACCATTAACTCTCACCAACAATCTTGATAAATTCGATGTTGATGCGACAGTTACTGGTGGCGGATTTACTGGACAAGCTGGTGCGATTCGTCTTGGCATTGCCCGGGCTCTTCTTGAAGCCGGAGCAGAACGTTCAAGTCTAAAAGTCGCCGGCATGTTAACCCGGAATTCACGGAGCAAGGAACGTAAAAAATACGGTCTCAAAGCTGCGCGTCGGGCACCACAATTCAGCAAGCGTTAATCGCTTATTGCTATTGCTGACACAAGGCCTTTTCATTACGAGAAGGCCTTTTTTAATTTTAACAAAAGACTTATAATTTCGAAGGTAACGATATGAAAAAAGCAAAAATTAACTCTGCGACACGTACAGCTTTGTTTTTTATTCTTATAATGGGAATTGTTAGCCTTTTAAGCGATATGACTCATGAGGGCGCAAAGAGCATTTACGGTGATTTTTTAAGGCTAAATGGGGCGTCCTATTTTTCAATATCACTTATATCAGGGCTTGGAGAGTTTTTAGGATCATCGCTTATTTTTGTTACCGGCTATATTGCTTCGCGAACAAAAAAATATTGGCTGATGACCTTCATTGGTTATGCGATTAATATGCTAGCAATTCCGGCACTCGCCTTAGTGATGCCCGGAGGCTATCTATGGGCCGGGGCATTGATTATCGCGGAACGCATTGGCAAGGCAATAAGAAAACCAGCAAAAAATACAATGGTGAGTTTTGTATCGCATAAAATGGGAGTCGGCAAAAGTTTTGCTATGCTGGAAGTTCTCGATCAAATCGGCGCATTTTTAGGCCCGGTTATGCTAACCGGCGTGCTTCTTTTATCAAAAAATGAAGATACTTTAACAAACTATCGACTTAGTTTCCTTTTTTTACTTATTCCCGCGATACTATGCTTAATTTTTCTTTTTATCGCCCGAATTAAATATCCGAAGCCAGAGGACTATGAGACAGCGGAAGAAGTGAAGAGCGAAGAGCAACTTGCGGGTAAAAATAAACAAGTATTCATCATCTATATTGTCGCTTCTTTATTGAGTGCAATTGCCTTCTTAGACTTTCCATTAATTAGTGCGTATATCAGTGATCAAGGATATTTATCCGCTGAGTATTTGCCTTTGGCATATGCCTTTGCCATGCTGATAGATGCCATTGGCGCATTTGTCTTTGGCCTTCTTTTTGACCGGTTTGGCATCCGTCTTTTACCCTATGTTTCTTTACTTGGAGTTTTACTGACACCTCTAATTTTTCTCACCCATAGTTTAGGATCAGTGGCTGCTGGTGTTGCCATTTGGGGACTGATAATGGGCGCAAATGAAAGCGTATTGAAAGCGGCAGTGGCAACGATCGTTCCCAAAGCAAGAAGAGCTTGGGGGTACGGACTTTTTGAAGGATTATATGGCATTGCTTGGTTTGCTGGTTCAGTTTTGATCGGCTTATTAATTGAAAAAAGCATTATTTGGATGGTCATCTTTTGTGTTGTCGTTTCGCTATTGGCGACCGTCTTTTATTTTCTATCCTCCTATATCGATAGCGGTAAAAAACTAACGAAAGAAAAAAACAGTCATTAATGTAGGTGGTTAAACTATAAAAAAAAGGATAAAAAGTCAATTCTAACTAAAAAAATAAACTAAATCGGTATCAAAATACCTTGAAAAAAACTCTCTAAATATTATGCTAATAGTAGATATTAGGGAGTTTTTTTTATGGCAAAAAATAATTCGATTATTGCAGACAATGATCCTCGGTTTAAGGACCTTGATCAGTACATTGATTCTATTCGAAATGAAGAAGGAACAAATTTAATAGTCCTTCAAAAGGCCCAAGGCATTTTTGGCTTTCTTCCAATTGAAGTTTTAAAGCACATAAGTGACTATAAGCAAGTTCCATTAAGCGAACTTTATGGGGTTGCTACTTTTTATAGCCAATTTACCCTTACCAAACGTGGAAAGCATACTATATCTATCTGTTTAGGAACTGCCTGCTATGTACGTGGAGCTCAAAAAGTGCTTGATAAGGTTAAAGATATTTTAAAAATTGAAGTCGGAGAAACCACCGAGGATGGACTTTTCACTTTAGAAAATGCTCGCTGTTTAGGCTGTTGTGGCTTGGCCCCGGTCATGATGATTGATGAGCAAGTCTATGCCAATCTCGTCGATTTAGAAAAAATACCGGGAATTCTTGATAAATATCGGGAGGAAGAAGTCAATGAGTAAAATAATGAATCGCGCTGATTTGTTGGCAATAAAAAATGAAACTCTGGCCCGAATGAATGCCGGCAACCATTACCGGGTTGTTGTGGGAATGGCGACCTGCGGTCTTTCCGCCGGGGCGAACTATGTCTATCAGTCAATGAAAAAAGAAGTAGAAAGTCTCGGATTAACCAATGTTGATATTGAAGTAACTGGATGTATCGGCTCTTGCACATATGAACCAATAGTCGAGGTTTTTTGTCCGGGAGAAGAAAAAATCTCCTACATATTTATGACGCCGGAAAAAGGCGTGCAAGTAGTAAAAAATCATTTTGCCAACCACAAGCCCATTTATGAATATACTTTACAAGGTTACCAAATGGCAAAAGCCTTCGAAGAAGAAATGAATTTAGATAAAACAAATATTGCTCTTTCTTCATTGGATGAAGGCGAAATGGAGATGGAAGACATTCCCACGAGCGATCCCTTAATTCGTGATTTAAAGGTTGATTTAGATATTACGCATCTACCTTTTTATGCGAAACAAAAACGCGTTGTCATGCATAACTGTGGTCTAATTAATCCAGAAGATATTAATGAATATATTGCGATGGATGGATACTTTGCCCTTGCTAAATCACTATTAGAACTAAAACGGTTAGATGTTATCGATATCATCATGGCTTCAGGTTTAAGAGGAAGAGGGGGCGCGGGATTTCCAACGGGTGTTAAATGGAAGTTTGCGTATCAAGAGCCGGGTGAAGAAAAGTATTTTATCTGTAATGCCGACGAGGGAGATCCCGGAGCTTTCATGGATCGTTCACTTTTAGAGGGCGACCCCCATTCGGTTATTGAGGCAATGATAATAGCTGGTTACGCCATTGGAGCCCATCAAGGATACATCTATGTTCGAGCGGAATATCCAGTTGCAGTTAAGCGACTTAATATCGCCCTTGAGCAAGCCAAGAGTATGGGGTTATTGGGAAAAGATATTCTCGGTAGTGGCTTTAATTTTAATATTGATATTCGATTAGGAGCAGGCGCCTTTGTCTGTGGTGAAGAGACTGCTTTAATCGCCTCGGTGGAAGGCAAGCGGGGTATGCCTCGCAATAAGCCACCTTTTCCTGCTCACAGTGGATTATTTAGTAAACCGACAATTATCAACAATGTTGAAACTTTGGGAAATGTTGCGCAAATCATTTTAAAGGGAGCATCGTGGTTCACTTCAATGGGCACTGAAAAGTCCCCAGGAACAAAAGTATTCGCCTTAGGAGGCAAAATAACCAATACCGGATTAGTTGAGGTACCAATGGGAATCACCTTACGTGAAATTATCTATGATATCGGCGGAGGATGCCCCAATGGCAAGGAACTAAAGGCTATCCAAACAGGAGGTCCATCCGGAGGATGTATCACCACCAAATACTTGGATTTACCAATTGATTTTGATAATTTAACTTCCATCGGTTCAATGATGGGAAGTGGCGGAATGATTGTTATGGACGAAGATAACTGCATGGTTGATATCGCCCGTTTTTATCTTGATTTTACCGTGAGCGAGAGCTGTGGAAAATGTACACCTTGCCGCGAGGGGACAAAGCGTCTGTTAGAAATAGTCACCAATATAAGCGAAGGAAAAGGCAAACTTAGTGATATCAATCTTTTGGAAGATTTAGGTCAGCATTTAAAGGATACGGCGCTTTGCGCTCTTGGACAAACGGCCCCTAATCCGGTTCTTTCAACTTTAGAAAACTTTAAAGACGAGTATTTGGCTCACATTGTCGATAAGCGCTGTCCCGCCCATGTCTGTAAAAAACTTTTAGGCTATGAAATTACGGATGATTGCCGCGGATGTACCAAGTGTGTTCGCTATTGCCCGGTGCATGCAATTACGGGTAAGCCTTTAGCCAAACATCATATTGACCCCGACCTTTGCATTCGCTGTGGAGCGTGTTTTGAAGGCTGTGCCTTCCATGCCATCGTCGTTAAATAGGAGAAATCATCATGGAAGAAAACATTGTAAACATCACCATCAATGGTGAACCCATTATGGCTAAACGCCACGAAAAGGTTTTAGAAGTCGCCCGTAGAGCCGGCTATGATATTCCGACGCTATGCTTTTTAAAAGGCATTAATGAAACCGCAAATTGTCGCATGTGCGTGGTTGAGGCCGATATAAATGGCCGCCCGATGCGGGGATTGCCAGCCTCATGTGCCTTAGAAGTAGCGGAAGGGAATGAATATTCGTACCAACACGAAACGGGTTCGCGAAGCGGTCAAGATGAATTTAGAATTAATTCTTGCTAACCATAATCGCGAGTGCGTAAGTTGTGCGCGAAGTGGCAATTGTGAATTGCAAAATTTATGCGAAAAAATGGGTGTTGAACAAATCCGGTTTAAAGGGGAACATCGCCCAGTAACCATCGATAATTTTTCACCTTCCATCGTACGAGATACATCAAAGTGCATTCTTTGTGGACGCTGTGTAAGTACCTGCCAAAAAATTCAGAGCATGGGTGTTTTGGCTTACACCAAACGGGGCTTCAAAAGTGAAATTGGACCAGCCTATGAATATTCACTAAATGAAGTAGATTGTCTTCTTTGCGGTCAATGCGTTGAAGCTTGCCCAGTAGCGGCTTTAAAGGAAAAAGATGATATTGATGCTGTTTTAGAAGCATTAGAAAATAAAGATCAACATGTCGTAGTCCAAGTGGCTCCCGCGGTGCGGGCGGCCTTAGGAGAATGCTTTGGATTACCGATTGGAACCGATGTAACGGGAGAATTATATACCGCCCTTCATCGACTTGGATTTGCCCGAGTTTTTGATACGACATTTGCGGCGGATTTGACCATTATGGAAGAGGCGACGGAATTAATTAATCGGATTACAACCAAAGGTCCACTTCCACTTATAACTTCCTGTTCGCCTGGATGGATTAGATTTGCCGAATTTAAGCATCCAGAACTTTTGAAAAACATTTCCTCATGTAAGAGTCCTCAACAAATGATGGGGGCGGTTATAAAGAGTTATTATGCTGACAAAATGCAACTTGATCCAAAGAAAATCGTTTCCGTTTCAATTATGCCTTGCACAGCTAAAAAGGCGGAAGCTCGGCGTAGTGAAATGAAAAATGACTTAGGCCTTGCTGATGTTGATTATGTTTTAACCACTCGGGAATTAGGGCGTTTAATTAAACGAGCGGGAATGAATTTATTGGCCCTTCCAAAGGGAAAACCCGACCCCCTTCTTAGCGAATATAGCGGAGCCGGGGTTATTTTTGGGGCAACTGGAGGTGTGATGGAAGCCGCGTTAAGAACGGCTGCAGACATATTAACCGGTCAGGATCTTCAAGCGATTGAGTATCAGGACTGCCGCGACTTACAAGGAGTAAAAGAGGGTTCAGTTACTATTGATATGAAGGGACAGCCACTGACAATTAATTACGCAATAGCGCATTCGATTAGTAAAGCGGAAGAACTTCTAAAACGCGTGCAAAACAAGGAAAAGAATTATCATTTCATTGAAATTATGGCCTGCCCAGGTGGCTGTGTTAATGGTGGGGGACAACCCATCGTAAGCAGTATTAAGCGCGATGAAATCAATCCGGCAGAGTTAAGAGCGAAGGTGCTATACCAACAAGATAAAAACATGGCGCATCGAAAGTCGCATGAAAATGAGGAAGTTAAGGCGCTTTATCGTGATTATTTGGGGGCGCCTAATAGTGAGTTAGCCCATATTTTACTCCACACGCACTATGCGAAGAAAACTCGCTATCCCCTAAAAAATAAAGACTAAATCATAAATTGACGAGTTCGATTATCGGGCTCGTCTTTTTTCTTAAATTAAAACGGGAAAAGTTTCAGGATAAGGGTTATTTTTCCTTGCATTTTGTAAGTGTCTATATTATATTATTAAAGCGCGCAAGCGTGCGAATGTGGGCCTTTAGCTCAGTTGGTTAGAGCGCACCCCTGATAAGGGTGAGGTCGATAGTTCAAGTCTATTAAGGCCCACCATTTGAAATTTGCCCAGAGATGTCAACTTCTCTGGGTTTTATTTTGAAAAAACTATGAGAAAACTTTTACCAAACCGCGTATTTATAAAACGATTCTTTCAAGTGGCGGTGCCAGCGATGGTCCAACAATTGATAACTTTTGTCGTGAGCCTGGTCGATACAATGATGGTCAGTGGACTCAGCAATAATGCGGTTTCGGCGGTATATGCTGTCAACCAAATAAGCTTTCTTTATTTCGTTATTGCTGGTGGCTTAGTTGCGGGAGCGGGCATCTATATTCAACAATTTTATGGCAGTAAGGATTTTCCTCGCCTAGAAGAAGCCCATCGGTACAAGCTAATTATTGGTATTATTGGTTTAGCGATAATAATTCCACTTTGTTTTATTTTTGGCCGCTATCTAATTGGTTTTTATGCCCGCAACGATGATGCGCGAGATCTAGTAATGTTAGATGCATTAAAGTATGCACCAATTATATATTTATCTTATATTCCTTATGCATTTACAGTGGCTTATGCCACTAGTTTTCGTGAAATTGGAAAAACTCACTATCCAATGATTGCTAGCGCAGTTGCTTTGGTAGTCAATATTGTTGGCAATTATATATTTATGTATGTTCTATCACTCGGTGTTTATGGAGCGGCGATTGCTACTTTTCGCAGCCCGATCTCTCGAATTGGTTGCTACTTTGCTATTGGCGCAAAAAGAGAAGATATTCTCCTTTAAGACGGTGTGGACTTCCTTTCATATATCACGGCCTATATTGACGCGGGTAAGTAAAAAGACGGCTCCTCTTTTGCTCAATGAAGTCCTTTGGGCGGTCGGGATGATTATCCTTTCACTAGCTTATGCCCAAAGAAGCAATGTCTTAAGTGCTTTAAGTGTAATTTCAACGATGAGTAATCTCTTTTCAATTGTCTTCTTAGGGTTATCGGTTGGAATATCGGTTATGGTAGGCAATACTTTGGGTCAAGGAGACGTGGAAGAAGCCAAGAGTAATGCCTATAAACTAATCTTTTTGGGAGTTGTCATCGGATTAATAATCGGTGCTTTATTTATCGTTTTCTCGGGAGTTATTCCCCTTCTATTTGATGAAGTCACACCCGAGCAGAAGGCGCTAGCTAGTCAGTTATTAATAGTCTATGGATGTTTTATCCCCATTTTTGCTATTGCTGTATGTTGTTTTGTTATCCTTCGAACTGGAGGTAAAACACGGCTAATTCTCTTACTTGACTCTTTTTCTATGTGGATTATTACTGTCCCGATGACGTGGCTCATTGTCTTATTTACACCCCTACCTTTAGTGTGGATTTATGTTCTTGTCCAATCAGTTGATTTATTGAAGTCGGCGGTTGGGCTGATTTTGCTTAAAAAGAGCAATTGGGCAGTTAATTTAACAACTGATTTTAAAAATGATGTTGAAATGGTTGCCTAGTTAATAATCCTTGCCGATATTTGTTGAAAAGCGCACCCTCTTTTGCTATATTAATTAAGCGAGTTAAGGGCACTTAGCTCAGTGGGAGAGCGCTTCCTTCACACGGAAGAGGTCGGGGGTTCGAAACCCTTAGTGCCCACCATTCGCCGACGTAGCTCAATTGGCAGAGCAATTGATTTGTAATCAATAGGTTGTTGGTTCGATTCCGATCGTCGGCACCATAGTTGGCTTGTGTTTCACTCTACTGATAATGGCTTTACAAGGCTATCAAGTGAGTGATATTAAATGCGAAAGTAGTCGTAATTGACTGCTTTTTTGCTATTTATAGGTTATTCATCCATTGAAGTACTGTCTTATCGGACTTCAAAATGTGAGTGAAAACTTGGAAGTGACGTTCTAGCGAATCTATATCATATGTAACTTGAAAACTAGTTTTTCCAATATATAATTCCTAATAATCTTAAAATTGATCTCGTAATTTATAGAATCAGATTTGGGCTAGTAATGATTTGCTTATATCCGATACTTAATATTACATATGCATCTAAATTATGTATAAATCAATATTTTTATTGGTTAAATTGGAATGATATAGCAGCCAAATTGTTTTGTTCATACGCGACAGTTAGAAGGTGGAATAATAAAGAATTGTCTATGTTACTAACTAAAGAACAGATAAAAGATTAAAAGGAGTGTGTGACTACTCCTTTTAAACAATATTATTTTATTTCACTTGTTAATCGTATTTCATTTATTTTTGCTAGCATACATTGAAAAACTGTTTTGATTTTTAGATAGGTTACTTTAAACAATATTCCATTTTTATCATGAACACTCAGTGAAATTTTATCAATTCTAATAAAATAGCCTTTTAATTTGAATTCAACAATCGATTCATCCATCATATTTTTATCTCCTTTCTATTACAATTATATGTAATCTATTGAGAATTATTACTCTCTTTATAGTAAATGTAAAAAATGCGATGATATTTTAATTAAATTCCGATTTCAAAATTTATAGTAAAATATAAATAAGAGAACATAAGGAAATAATATGAATAGATATCCTAAAGTATTAAGTTACAGAGATTGACTAGGTAAATACATTTTTGTGTTACCTGAAAATACCATACTAAAGGTTTTGTATTTTCCATTTTGTTTAGCTGGTGGATTATTTTGTATTTTAACTATGGGATTGCTAATCATGTAATTGTTTAGCAAATCGAACTCTATCATTCAAATACTTATCTAGTTGAGAAAACTTTTGAGTATTAATTGGTGCACGTGATATCTTATAGTAACGCCCAATTCCCTCTGTTATGGATGCTAACTCTATTTGATTATTTAATGTAGATATTAATTTGACTGGCTTATCAGCTTTAGATGAGAACGTGGTAGAGATTAAGTTTAAAATTATTCTCTTATTAGTTGCTAGATAAAGAAACACAAGAAACAGCACTAAATCTTGCTAAAACAGAAGTATTAAAAGAATTTAATGAAGAAACCAAAGCATATATTGAAAATAATTTTGGTGATATTCACATTTTCATAACAAATCAAATTAAAGCAACGATAAATTCACTTAAAAAATAACAATAAGAATGATCAAATAACTTCACGACACATCTGTCGTTGTAGCTGGAAAGCAAAACTTATAATGAAAGTGTAAACTCAATCAATGAAATAATACGACGTAAAAACAAAGCCATTGTTCTTGATTTTTGTGTTATATAAATACGTTGAATTCGAATATTTAAAAATCATTTCGAATTTTAAAAATCTTATGAAAAATGTATTGACATGTAAAAAAACAGCAAGTTAAAATGAATCTAGAAGATGAAAAAAAATTTAACTTATAATATGGCTTGTAATCCAGAAAGAGGATAAAATGAAAAAGCATCTAGCATTAGTATTACTTAGCCTTACAACTACGTCATTATTTAGTGCTGAAGGTTTCAAGTTTGGCTCTGAAATTAAACAAGAGACAAGAACTGTTTATTATACAGATAGTTACGCTTTAGATTCTTGCTTTTTAGAAGAATTTGATGAGCATTCTTTAGAAGTAAGTGACGATAGTCTAGAATTAATAGCTAAAAAATCATTTAGCATGTCAATACTTGACGAACTAGATTTGGTTGGACTTGATAATACTGAAGATACATTCATAGTTCGTTATGAGATAAATTATACTGACGAAGAAAACACGGTATTGCTAAGCGTAATTATTGAAGGTGTGGAAGATATTCCTATTTTTGAAACAATTCCGGGTGTTTTAACACCGAATGCCACAAATGAGCCTGATATTATGTTTGTGATCGATGGCGAATTCTTATGGTTATCAGATTTAACCGAATCTGGTTTGTTTGATGAAAATAATTGGTTCTCAGCACTCGTTAATACTGTAGTAAATGCTGTTTCAACAGCTGCTACAGTAGTAGTTAATGCAGTAGCATCTTTATTAAAACCAGCAGTTAGGATTGCCACAGCAGTTGCAATCACTATATTGGGACCAGATCTTGCTGCTAGTGCTGGTGCATGGCTATTGAATATGGGTAAAGATGAACAAGGAATCTATCATGCTTCCTTTGATGGGTGGCAGCAATATTTTGGATACACTGATTTTTATGACACTGTTTTCAATGCTTCTACAAGTATGAAATATAAAAAATTTCCATTTGATGTGAATGGAGATAATCAAGATGATTATATATTTTGGGCATGGAAGGGCGATTACTTGAATTTAGGTGCTGGAGCTGAACTGGGAATATATAAAAGATGGTCATATAGTGATATAATTTGGATAGTAGATAAGAGTTTAGCTATGAAAATGACACTACAATTAAATTATAAGAATATTAATATTATCAATTGGGAACCAACTTCTAAACAGTGGTGGATTACTGGATTTAACCATAAGTACCAAAATGTTAAAAGAGATGATTTAACAGCATCTTTTACTGTTACTTTCAATAATTTGACTATGTACAATAGTTTTAAACAAGACTGGAATTCTGGTTCAGACAAGTGGACATTCCCAACTAGTAGTGGATATTACGCAACTTACTCATTTTAATAAAAATAATTAAAAATGGTGAAAAACAATGAGAAAGAATAATTTATATATCATTTACCCAATATTAACATTTTTTTGTTTTCTTTCACTAGGGGGATGCAATTTTGAAAGCGACTATGATATTGCTGATAAAAATATAAATCAACTTTTAGAAGCACTTGATAATCAAGATAGAAATAAGATTAAATCCATTTTTGCTTTAAGTATTCAAACAAATATCAGCAGTTTTGATGATGATATAGATCAATTGTTTTCTTATTATGAAGGGGAATACGAATCGTATACAAGCAATGGAGTAGGTACTACATTTGATAGAAATGATGGTATAGAAAAAAAGTATTTTGATATGTCATACGATGTTACCACCACTATTAATATTTATCGTTTGGGTATAATATGGTACGTTAAAGACTCCTCACAAAGTGAAAATATCGGTATTTGGTCACTCTATATACTAAAATATCAAGATGACACGGATCAAAGTAGCGCTTATCGTAGTGAAGGAGAAAATGGAATTCATGTTGCCAAACCAAGACTTCCATAATTTAGGAACTAAGGAATAAATTGATGATAAGAATAACTACATCTATATTTTCAATATTTTCACTCATTTTTAGCACATTATTCATAGTGTCGTGTAATTCTGAAAATGATAGTGAAATAGCCGAAAAAAATTTAGAAAAACTATTAACTGCTATGCAAAGTGAAGATATTAATCAAGTAAAAGAACTTTTTGCTAACAATATATCGACGGAAATAGATGATTTTGATTCTAGTGCTCTAGAACTCCTTAATTATTATGATGGAATTTTTGATGCATATACAACAGGTGGTTTGGGAACTGAAGTTGACAGAGATTCTGGAATTGAAAAGAAATGGTTTAACATGTCATATGATATTACGACAACAGAAGATAAATATCGTATAGCAATGATTTGGTATATTCAAGATTCTAATGATACTGAAAATATTGGAATCTGGTCTTTGTACATATTAAGATTTTCTGAAGATGAGTATCCCGAAATGTCATATGGTGGAGATGGATTATGGACAAATGGCATACATGTTGGAGTGCCGAATATTGGAAATCAGTAACAAATAAATCATAATCCAAAAAATATTTATGAAAAAATGTAGATTAATAAATATGATATTGACTATTTATACAGTAACCATAGTTACTGTAGTTTTAGTGTTATTGTATGTATTTTTATGGCGAGTTCCAACTTCAAATGAAGTTTATCAATCATCGCAAAATTTTGTTGTTGAGTTAAAAGCAAATACTGGTGAAGAATTAGTCACATATGGCTCTGCAGTTATTATTGAAGAAAATGGAGCGATGGTAACAAATGCGCATATGGTTACCTATAAACAATCTGGATTGTATGTTACATATGAGTCTTTTGAGATTAGGTTTTCATATGAAAGTGAATATAGAGAAGCAACTTTGATCAAATATGATTCAAATATAGATATTGCTTTTTTACAAATCAATGATATTACTGATATAGAAATAAAACCATCAACTATTGCAAATAGCTCTATAATTTCATCAGGCGATACAGTTTATGCAGTTGGAAATGGACTAAATCATGGGATCGGTGTGACAAAAGGTATTGTTAGTCTCCCTTTAGTCAATATTGTCTACAATGAAGAAATGAGAAGTGTTATTCAATGTGACTTGATTATTAATGATGGAAATAGTGGGGGTGCTTTGCTGAACGAAAAAGGAGAATTGATTGGTATAACTACTTTTAGAATTAAGGACAATACTGGAAATCCAGTTTATGGAATTGCATTCTCAGTTCCAATAAATATAGTGATGGATTATTATAATCAATAAAATTAACAAGAACTGGCAATACTCTATTTGTGCTTCGGCTTTTGCATCAATAATTATATATAGTTAGCATGTTGCGTACATATAGTTTCCACTCCGTGCATAGTCGTTGCTATATTGAAAGGTAGCAGTTTCTACTTGCTGTAGGATACTTTCCATTTCCCTGCCAAAAAATAGCACTTTTCTTTACAACTCATAAAACCGCTTGCATTTAGTTACAAATATGGCACCATAGTTGTCTTGCTTTACTCCCTTTTAGGGAGTTTTTTTAATAATTGATTTATATATATCAAATTTATAAAAAAAATTATCGGAAAATTCATAAACAGGAATAATGTCATTTATTATTGGAATTGGCGATAAATTAAAAAATGTAAAATCTATCTTGAGTAATTTAAATATGCCTTATTTACAATAGATGGGAATTTTAGATACAATAATAAATAGTTAGTGTGTCTAAAAAGGCCATAGGCAATATACATAATCAATAATAAGGAAAACGGTAAAATGACAAAGAAACAAATGGTACTCATTGTAAGGTTTATTGAAGTCATAGTTAGCTGGCTGGGGATAATAATTAGCCTAGGCATTTTTAAAGGGAAAGTGTATGGCAATATGCTTCTTTATTACACTAATCAAAGTAATATTATCTGCGCGATCGTTTTCACATTACTTCTATTTTACACACTGAAGCACTATCGAGAAGAAAATTACCAATCGAGCCCAGCTTTAACAAGAATTACATTTTTATCCGCAATTTGGATTACAGTAACGATGCTTGTTTACTGGACAATGCTAGTCCCCTATATTGTTTCGAGCGTGGCCTTTAATGTTTTAAATATTATAGTCCATGCCGTTGTGCCCATCTTGATGATTGGAGAATTTCTCTTCTTATCAATAAAAGGGGCTGTTACAAAACTAGATTTACTCCTATCTTTGTCCTTTCCTTTTGCCTATCTTTTGTTCTCTTTAATTGTCGGCTTTGGAAATATATTCACGTATCAATATGCCGGTGGTGAAACCACACGGTTTCCCTATTTCTTTATGGACTATGACAAAGTTGGTTTATGGATGATAGTTTATATTTTAGTGTTATTTGCTTTCTTTTTTGGAGTCGCATATTTGGCAAGAATTTACAACACCAAAACCAAAAACACTAAATGAAAATCATCGATTAGCAGATGTTAGATAAATAAAAAAATCTAGGTTTATTACTTAATTTTGTTAGAAAAAATCATTATTTACTTAATAGAGAGTTTATTTTAAAAGAAAAAAATTTACTTTAAACTTTTCAAGTATTCATTGCTATTGATGGAGTAATAAAAGTAGCTTTCCGTCTCTTTTGTTTTATAAAAATGCAGATGTTCAAACATATTAATAGAGCGTTCATTTTTCTTCTTTACTTTTGCTACGAGTCGTTCAATTCGCCATATGAGAAAAGTTTCCCGCATAATCATCTTAATTGCTTCTTTCCCATATTGTTTTCCCCAATTATTCTCTTCACCGATAGCAATTACGATTTCGTAAGTATGGTGCTGATGAATAGTAAAAAGATTTAAGAAGCCAATGCATCCCAAGTCTTTTTCATCAATTAAAAAAAACCGTCCGTCCTGATTTAAATAATAGGTCAAAAGATCGCTTTGACCATTTTCAATAATGCGGTTTAGCGAGTAAATAGAATTAATATCTTCATTCAAGTATTGAGTGATGTTTTTGTTTTCTAACCAGCGAATTATATTGATGGCATCGCTTTTTTTAACTTCCAGCCGAAGAGAAATATTCATGGCTTTTTCCTCCTTACCTTGCGATAAAACGAATAAAGCCTTTTAGATAATCTCTACCGGTTCTTTAACTTCGGCAGTATTTTAGCATAGTAAATCACAATTGACAAATTTAGGTCGATGAAGAAATAAACAAGAGTATGAGCGTCTTTAAGCATTTGATTTGCGCAAAAGAAACCACCTTCATAAAATTAAAGTGTACTTATACCACAGGAGGTAAAAAGTAATGGAAGTAAAATTTAAAAATCAATATCAATTATTTATTAATGGCAAGTGGCAGGATGCCAGCGACAAGGCGGTAATTAAAGTCTTCAATCCGGCGAACGGAGAATATTTAACCTCAATAGCCGATGCTAGCAATGAAGACGTCGACTTGGCAGTGAAAGCTGCGCATAAAGCTTTTAAAACTTGGAGCCAAACCACTCCAGTTGAACGGGCAGCGATACTAAATAAAATTGCCGATATTATCGATGCCAATCGCGAAGTACTAGCTACCATTGAAACGATGGATAACGGAAAGCCGATTCGGGAGACTATGAATGCCGATATACCTTTAGCCGCCGATCATTTCCGCTACTATGCCGCCGTCATTCGATCGGATGAAGGCGTGGCAACTATGCTCGACAATAACACGATGAATGTTATTTTAAGAGAGCCGGTCGGAGTTGTCGGTCAGATTATTCCTTGGAATTTTCCGTTTTTAATGGCCGCCTGGAAACTAGCCCCTCTTATTGCCGCGGGCGACGTTTCGATACTAAAGCCATCTTCAACAACTTCATTGAGCGTTTTGAAGTTAATGGAATTAATTCAGGGAATTATTCCTGATGGTGTTATAAATGTTATTACGGGTAAGGGCTCAAAGAGCGGTGACTATCTAGTTCATCATTCGGGTCTGGATAAGTTGGCTTTTACCGGTTCGACTGAAGTTGGAAGAGGAATTGGCCTAGCAGCGGCGGAAAAAATCATTCCTTCCACTTTGGAATTAGGAGGTAAGTCAGCCAATATTTTCTTTCCTGATGCCGATTTGGATATGGCCTTAGAAGGAGCGCAAATGGGCATTCTTTTCAATCAGGGTCAAGTTTGTTCCGCGGGCTCGAGAATTCTTGTTCATCAAGATATTTATGATGAGTTTGTAACGCGCTTAGCTGAAGCCTTTAAGAAAGTTAAAGTTGGCAATCCACTCGACGCAAATACGCAGATGGGCGCTCAAGTCGATGAACGGCAACTAAACAAGATACTTGGGTATGTTGATATCGGTCAAAAAGAAGGCGCTCGTGTTTTAGTCGGCGGTCACCGTTATACGGAAGGTGATGCGGCTAAAGGTTACTTTATGGAACCAACGCTTTTAGTTGATGTGAAGAATTCGATGCGTGTGGCACAAGAAGAAATATTCGGCCCCGTGGGCGTGGTAATTCCATTTAAGGACATTGATGAGGCAATTGCCATTGCCAACGATAGCGACTATGGACTTGCGGGTGGTGTTTTCACCCGTGATATTAATACGGCACTTAAAGTTGCCAGAAGTGTAAGAACCGGAAGAATGTGGGTAAATACTTATAACTCTTTCCCTGCCGGTGCTCCATTTGGCGGATATAAGGAATCAGGAGTTGGCCGTGAGACGGCCAAAGTAGCTCTAGATCACTATAGCCAAACGAAGAATATTATTATTAACCTTGCTGAAAAACCAGCTGGTATGTTCGTAAAGAAGTAAGTCAAAATAATGGTCCCAAGGCAGATTTGTTTTGGGACTTTTTTTGTTAATTAATAGACTTTTTATAGTTTACAAATAAATAACGATAACGCTTACAAAAAAATTTTTTCGTTTTCTTGTTGCGTCAAAAAAAGTTTTTTGTATAATGAAGACTATAAAAGCAACGAATAGGAAGAGTAATTAGTTTAATCTTTTCTAGAGAATCCTCACTTGGTGTAAGAGGATATTGAGAGAACTAGTGAACATGGCCTAGGAGCTAGAAAAGTGAAGATAGTAACTTTTCTCGGGAGTGCCCGTTAAAGCATCGGAATATGATAGTATTCATTGAGGTTCGTAGTGTGAACTACGGATAAAATAAGGTGGTACCACGAGAATTTAACACTCGTCCTTATGGAGGGCGAGTGTTTTTTTATACTCGCAGAGGTGCGCATGCCAGTATTAGAAGTAAAGCATTTAACCAAGAGTTTTGCCGACGGAAGTGGGCGCTTAGTAGCGCTTAACGATGTTTCTTTTAGCATCGAAAAAGGTGAAATCTATGGGGTCATCGGAGCCAGCGGAGCGGGTAAGTCGACACTCATTCGCTGCCTAAATTTACTGGAGCGACCAGACAAAGGTGAAGTTTGCTTTGAAGGGATTAATTTACGCGATTTAACAAAGGGAAAACTACGGGAAGTGCGTAAGCGAATAGGCATGATTTTTCAAGGTTTTAACTTGCTTAATCAAAAAACGGTTGCGGAAAATATTGCCTTTCCCCTTTTGCTTAAGCACGTGCGGAAAAGCGAGCGGCAAGCTCGAGTTTCTGATTTGCTAAAGTTGGTTGGATTAGAGGATAAGGCTGACCGCTATCCGAGCGAATTAAGCGGTGGTCAAAAGCAACGGGTGGCCATTGCGCGGGCCCTATCTAATTATCCAAGTGTTTTGTTATGCGATGAGCCGACTAGCGCTCTTGATCCGGCTACCACGGGAGAAATTCTTAGCCTTATTCGTTCAATAAATGAGCAAACAGGCATCTCGGTGGTTATCATTACTCACCAAATGGAAGTAATTGAAGCCATCGGGGATCGAGTGGCAATAATTGATCAAGGTCAAATCGTAGAAGAGGGGCAAGTAAAGGATATTTTTTATTCGCCAAAATCGGAGGCAGCCCAAAAGATTATTCTTAAACATCAAACGGACATCCTTCCTTGCAATGAACCATTTTGGCGTCTAGTTTTTCATGGCGATATTTTACAAGAACCATTAATCGCCACCTTAACTCGAGAGGTCGGAGTCCATCCCAACATTTTTAGCGCCGATATTAAAACGCTGCATGACGGGGCATATGGAGAAATGATTTTGACTTTTGATACCAAAGACGATCAAAAAAAGATAGCTGATTTTCTAAATGAACGGAAAATTCACTTCGTTAAGGAGGAAACATATGGATCCAAAAATCATTAATTTAATTGGTAATGGCATTCTGGAGTCGCTATACATGACAATTATTTCGACTCTAGCCAGTTATTTGATTGGACTGCCTTTAGGCATTATACTTACGTTGACCAATAGCAAGAAAGGGCTCTATCCTAATAAAGCTATTTATCGCGTTTTGGATGTTATTATCAATGTGGGCCGTTCGGTTCCCTTCTTGATTTTAATGGTGGCAATTATTCCGTTAACCCGACTAGTTGTAGGAACAGCTATCGGTGCCAGTGCGACGATTGTTCCGCTTACGGTGGCCGCGATTCCCTTTATTGCTCGACTTGTAGAGCAATCGCTTGATGAAGTGGAACACGGTGTAATTGAAGCCGCTGAAGCCATGGGGGCGAGCCCAAGGCAAATAATTGTCCACGTTTATTTAAAAGAGGCGATGCCAAGTTTAATCTTGGGAGCGACGATTGCGCTTACTACTATCCTTGGCTATTCCGCTATGGCAGGATTTGTCGGTGGCGGTGGTCTAGGAGCAATAGCTATCAACTATGGATTTTATCGGTATGATAAACTCATCATGCTGATTACGGTTGTGCTATTGGTAATCATCGTTATTGTTTTTCAAAATACTGGGCTGTGGATCAACAAAAAATATGACCACCGCCATCAATAAAATTGAAAGGATAAAAGTATGAAAAAAACTGTTTTATTTGCATTATTATTACCACTTGCTCTAACTGCTTGTGGAGGAAGAGATTATCTACTAAAAGAAGGTCAAACGGAAATTACGGTGGCGGTATCACCAACTCCACATGGAGTAATCATGGAGAAGGCGGCCGAAATTTTGGAAGCAGATGGATACACGGTTAAGGTAAATGTTTTTACTGATTATGTGCTTCCAAATTTAGCTACCGAGTCAGGAGAGGTTGCTGCCAATTACTTCCAACACTTACCATACCTTGAAGACTTTAATAAGAACAACAAAACCCACCTTGTGTCGGTGGTGGCGGTTCACTATGAACCACTTGGTATATATGCTGGATTAAAGAGTGATCTTGCAAACGTTGAAAGTGGCGATATAATTGCTGTTCCTAATGACACAACGAATGAGGCTCGGTCTTTACTTCTCCTTGAAGCTCAAGGACTGATTACTTTAAAGCAGGGAGTTGGACTAGAGGCTACAAAATTAGATATTATCGATAATCCATTCAATCTTGACATTGTAGAATTAGCGGCGGCTCAAATAACCAACGCCCTTCAGGATGTTGACTTTGCAGTTGTCAATGGTAATTACGCTCTAGCAGCAAAACTTCCTTCCGCTCTTGTTTTAGAAAGCAAAGATTCGCTAGCAGCTACTACCTATGCCAATTTGCTGGTTGTAAGAGATGGAAACCAAAATCATCCAGCGATTAAAGCTCTGGCTGATGTTTTAACAAGCGAAGCGATTAAAGAGTTTATTGTTGATACTTTTGGCGATGCCGTCGTGCCTGTTTTTTAAAAAACATCAAAAAATAATACCCCAAGTCTATAGTTGATAGAGGCGGGGTGTTTTTTTTATAGTATAAGTTTGCAAATAATGAGTATTCAGTTTCTTCAAAAAATGGCGCTTTGATAGTGCTATTTAGGCACTGTTATTTTCCACTAGCAGTGTTATAGTAAATAATTGATATTAGTTCGTCATAGCATCAGCCACAGTTTTGTTCATACGAGTCAAGTCATAAGAAACTGTGGATATACTTGCCGGAATAGACGCATTCCAATTAGTTACTTCACAATCGTCATTTTACGCCTAAAAGTTATTAGCAAAACTACTACTAATTATTTAGCAACAATATAAACTTGTTATGGTTATTGGCATATTCTTTTACATTATAAATTAGATTTTTACTGCCATTTTGTTGGCAATAAAATTTTTATTTTTAATTCTTTTTATTTAAAAAAATATTTATTCCACCAGCAAAAAAAACAAAAATAGAATAAAAAATTAACGAGAGCATTTTTTACTACAATTTGTTCACATTTTTTGAGTATTAAAATATAAATTGAGTGTAGGACATAATAGTTTTGTTAAATTATAAATGAAAGTTAGCAGTTATATTTATCGGGCTTGGTGCGTCTTCATTTGTCCCATCACCTATCGCTCCATAACCACCTCGACCCCAGGCAAACACTTTTCCTAAGGATGTCAAAGCAAGGACATGAGATACTCCTCCACCAGCAACGAATATAACTTTTTCATCGGTATCAAGTCCCGAAAAGTTTGCAGTAATATTTAAAGGAATATCTACATATTCACCACCGATTGTCCCCTTTCCTATTTGCCCGGAGTTATTACTTCCGCAAGTAAACACTTTTCCTGAGGAGGTTAGAAAAACTGACATGCTTACTCCTCCGGTAGCCAATATTACTCTTTCGTCAGTTTCTAGCCCGTCAAAGTTAGTAGTTATATTCGCTGGACTAGTTACATCGCCAGTAGTTGCTCCATTACCTTGTGACCCCCAGGAATCAGATCCCCAAACAAATACTTTTCCTAAAGACGTAAGTGCATACGCTTGATTTCCGCTCTGAGCATGGTATATAACTTTTTCATCGATCTCTAGTCCGGTAAAATATGCACTAATATTTAAAGGACTATTTTGGTCTCGAGTGTTTCCATTACCAATCTGACCATTAGAACCAGATCCCCAAGTAAACACTTTTCCTAAAGATGTTAAAGCGCTACAACTATTGTTCGACATAGAAATGGAAGTTACAATTTCATCTGTTAGAAGACCTCCAAATTTACTGGTTATATTTGTGGGACTGGTTTTATTATCAGTTCCTCCAGTGCCTAATGCTCCATAATAACCCCATCCCCAAGAAAACACTTTTCCTAAAGAGGTTAAAGCAAGAGAACGTTTATATCCAGCATCAATCGATATGATTTTTTCATCAGTTGCTAGGCCAATAAAGTTAGCGGTTATATTTGTCGGACTAGTTACGGTTCCAGTGACGGTTCCATTTCCTAGTTGTCCCGCGCTATCACTTCCCCAAGAAAACACTTTTCCTTGAGACGTTAAAGCAAGAAAATGGTCCGTGTTTCCCACAATGGATATGACTTTTTCGTCAGCTGCCAACCCTGTAAAACTTGCGGTTATATTTGCTGGACTACCACCCAATTCCCCCAATTCGTTAACTCCCCAAGCCCATACTCCGCCCCGAGATGATACCGCAAAACTTAAATTTGAGGCTGCTACAAGTGAAGTTATAGTATTTTCTTTCCAGTTGTCCCAGTCAACAATTGACATATCAATTTCACTTATTCCACTAGTTTCACCAGTGCTTGGAAAAATAAAACCGGCATAGGATACGCCGATTCCACTGACAATGGCAAAAACGGATGTTAAAAAATGTTTTAATGTTTTTTTCATACGTGTGATGATACTACGGAACAAACATTATCCTCGCTTTCGTAACAGTGCACACCATAGAAGTTATAAAATAGTAATTTTTTGTAATAAAATGGAATTGTCAATAAACAATTATTGGCTTTTAACAATCTAAAATTTAGATGAATACAGTTATTTAGCGACTTTATTTTTATAAATGACTATTCTATCAAATAAAATAGGTTTTGTCGGTGAATGATTTATAAATCTTTCTGCATAAATTTCAAATTTTAAAGGAATATTTTAGGACACTCTTTTTCATTTCTAAAATAAGTTTTACATCAATGGTAATGCAAAAATAAAAGCGAGGTATTTTTTTGATAGATTGTTGATAAGTTAAAAGAATATAGTTATAATTAAACCCGCTGATAAGGCGATTATTGCTTTCAGCAGTATGCTCTGATGGCGGAACTGGCAGACGCGCTAGACTTAGGATCTAGTGGGGAAACCCGTGCAGGTTCGATTCCTGTTCAGAGCACCATGAAAATCTTTTGTACCTGAGGGTACATTTCATAAATGGAGCCCTATTCTGAGTAAGAAGCGGGCTTTTTTGTTGTCTTGGATGATCAAGAAGCTTCATTTTTCATCTAATAGGCACTTATCAGCAAGTATGATACTTTATTTTTTTATGCTATTATTTAACCACTGGTAATAAAAATGAAAAATAAACGCAAGAGAATTATCTGGACGATACTAGGTGTTTTCGGCATATTTATTTTAGTCGTTGGGATTACGGCCATGAGTACATATGGAATAATAAACGCAATGCCACTAAATCAAACGGGATTTAGTTTAGAATCTAATGTCACTATTCATAAAAGTGAGGCCTCAATGAATGGTTCTTGGTGGGGGCACAATCAAAAGAAAATGGCGAGTATTGGCGATACTATTTTTTCTTCCGAACTTCACAATGAAAATTATTTTTCTTTTCCTGAGAGCGAAGAGCATCCTAATACGGCCAGCCTTAACTATTTTGATGGGGCAAAATTTGTCACATTTCAAGAAGATATCCCAACCAGAAATGCTCCTAATGTTATAACGGATAAGACTCGTAACTTGATATATTACTTTGCAATCGCCCCGAAAGGAGAGCATGGCGTAGATAGTCCTTGGTCCAATTCGGCAATACAAAATTACACAATGATGTACGTCTATAATTTTGACCCTCTAACCAAGCAGATAACCCTCAATCGAGTTGAGGAAATAATTCGTCCCAATTATTTTGAAAATGGTCAGATTCGGGCTGGAGTAGATATGGATAGCGATGGCAATATCGCTTTTGTCTATGGAACATATGATAAGAAAATCGAGGTTTATCTTTTTGATGTTAACCAAGCATTATGGTCACATATGACATATACCGGGCTAGAAGATGGAATGATGTATGCATATGTCGAAATGAAAAGTCTTAGTGAATTTGATATTTTGGTTGAAGAGGATTATTCCGATTATGAGCACCCAAATTCAATGTATTTTTATACAAAAATGTTTTCCTATAACGAAGGCATTTGGGAAGAAAAAATGATTGTAGATTACCGAAATCATCCCAATGCCGATTTTCTAAATAATACCCATTTTGTTGAGAATAGTAGTTTTGCACAAATTGATGGAACCTTTCATATTATTACCGTTTCCTTGGAAGAGTATGCCAATGAAATAAAATATTTTCAAGTAGATAACGGAGAGCTTACGGAAACAAAATTACCATTTGGAAATGGAAAAGCTGAATACAAAATGGTTCGGGTCATCGAAGTTAACGGAAGTGTTTTCTTTGTTACCATAAATAATTTTGGGCAACTTACAGTTTATGATAATGAAGGCACCAAACAATTTCAAATTGGGTTTTTGACTTGGAAAACATTTCGTATATATGCCTATTCATTTGCCACAAAATTAGCGATAATGACATTCCCTAGTAGCAGTGAGAAAAGCAAAGATGACGCCACTTTTTCTCCTAACGGCTTCGGATATGAAACAATGAAGGCTAAGTTCTTTCTTCTTGAAAAAAAATAATTTTTTGCCTGGTTTTTAACTTTAGAATAAAGTTATTTATATTTACTAACTTATAATCCTTTTTTTATGTCACTTTTTGTGCTAAAAAGATTGTGAAGTAATCGGCTTTTTCCTCAATTAAGGAAAAAACCTTTGAAAGGGAATTTAATATGACCTTTTTACAGATGAAATACTTTATCGCTGTATGCGACAATGGCTCACTTAATCTTGCGAGTAAACAGCTCTTTATTACGCAGCCGGCACTAACTAATGCGATGAATCAGTTGGAAAAAGAGTTTAATCTTCAATTATTTAATCGGACAAATCACGGACTTACCTTGACTAGCGAAGGCGAGTTTTTCTATGAAAAAGCTAAAGCCATTATTGAAGCTACATCGGAATTGGAAAAAGATCTCGATGGATTATCCAAGCAAAAATATACGATTAGAATCGGCGTTCCGCCAATGATTGGCTCTTTTTTGTTTCCCAAAATATACAGTGGCTTTATGCAGGAGCATCCGGATGCTAAGTTTGAAATTTGGGAAGAAGGCTCATTGAGCATTCGAAAAAAAATTCAAAATAAAACATTGGATATTGGTTTTTCGATTCTTAATGATACGCATAACGAGCACTATAAGAAAGAAGTTATCTTGGAAAGTGAATTTTTATTTTGTGTTTCAAAGGATAGTCCAATAGCTCAACATGATGTCTTGACTGTTCAAGACATAATCGATCAACCAATTATCCTTATGAAGGAAGGATTTTACCAAAATCAACTTATTAATAATATGTTTGCCGACTTCAATAAGAGTCTTAACATTATTCTTGTTTCCTCACAGTTATCGGTTATTCGAAACTTTGTCAAAGCAAATGCTGGAGGCGCTTTTTTAATGAAAGAATTAATTGATCAGGATGACAATTCGATTGTTGGCATTCCTTTGCAAGAGCCATTGAAATTAACTATCGGGCTTATTTGGCAAAAGAATGCCACCCTCCATAGCGGCGCTATTGAATTCATCAAGTATCTTAAATCTTTTAAAAAGCGGTTATAAACAAAATTTATATACTATAAGAATGAAAAACGCCTTTTTTCGTAAAAGAGGGCGCTTTTTATTTTCGCTTGAATATAATTAATTTGAGGGAGCGCTTACATGGAAAATAATATAAATACAAAACATCCCGTAAAAAAAGTTTTGAATAAGATGGGAAAACCGGGAATATGGACAATTATTCTTTTAGTCATCATTTTTATTTCCTCCTTTTTTGCGAGTATGATTCAAAGCAACTGGGGGTCGGTTAAGGTCAATACAGTTTATTTTGAAGCCCGCGACAGTCAAGTTGTGGCCTACGATATGTATACACCGAAGACCGCCTACCGAAGACAATAAGGCACCTTTAATTGTTATTATTCCCGGCTTTCAACGGTCGCGGGAAACACAGGGGCATTTAGCTATTGAATTTGCTCGTCGTGGCTATGTTGTTATCAATATTGATCCCTACTCACAAGGGGATTCAACCTCATCAAAAGGAACGCAAGGCTCTGCCATAGCGACAATTGAAGGATATGGTTCTTTCGATTTGATTGATTATATCTATGACAACAGCGAAGTATATCCATTTATCGACAAAACGAAAATCGGTGTTACTGGTCATTCCGCCGGAGGCAACGCCGCCTATCAAGCAGCGGTTCATTTTGGTCAGGAATCAGTTAATAATAACGGAGTATCAAAGGTCAATTCGGTTTATATATCCGGGTATGTAATTTCGATTAATTCCTCAATTGCCTATTCCAAATCTAATATGGGAATGGACTATGCCCTTTATGATGAAGGGGCATTTCGCAACCAAGATAATCCCGATGCCCCAGTCGGTTATAGCAAATCGGATATGTCTTGGGCCATTGAATCACATACCTTTGTTAATTCTGGGTTAGAAAAAGCCGGATTACCAACGATTCCCAATTCGGAACAAGTCGAAATTGGAAAATTTATGGCAATCCTAATTTGAAGAATATGCGCCAAGTTTTCAATACGCCAGTTATCCACGCTTTTCAGCCCTATAATACCGCGGCCAATACGGCGATGATTGACTTTTTTGAGGTAGCGATGAATTTTTATAGTGATTCAATTGCCCCTAGTAGCATGGTATGGATTTATAAAGAGGTTTTTACGACAATTTCCTTAATTGCCAGTTTAGCGATGATTGTGCCGCTTGCAATGCTGCTTTATCGAATCCCCTGGTTTAAAAAAAGCCAACAAGCGCCAATTTACAATACGAAAAAAAGAAGTTGGGGGAGCATAGTAAACTATTTAGTCGTATTTGCCATTACTGCAACATTTGCGGCTTTAACCTATCTTCCAAGTGCCAAAATAACGCTGACGCTCTTTCCTGAAGCCAGTGCTTCGCAAAACACTTGGTTCTTTCCGCAAAGAATGAACAACGCCGTAGCAGTGTGGGCGGTGTTATCGGGAATATTCGCTATCGGTGTATTCCTAATAAGCCAATATTTGACTCGCTATTTCCACAAGCGTTTTGATCATATAGAAGTCAGTCAATCCAAAATGGTTGAAACTTGGGGAATCAAGACTGGATGGATTAATGCCCTAAAAACCATAATTATTGGTGTTGCCGTCGCTGCTATTTATTTTGGAATTCTTATGCTGATATTTGCGATTTTCCATGTCGATTATCGGTTGCTATTCATTATGGCCGCCCGACCACTCAATGGTAAGGTGCTAATTCAATTATTAATGTATTTCCCATTATTTTTTATCTTCTATTTATCTAATTCCATTCGCGTTAATGGAGGACAAATGCGCGGGGCACTACCCGAATGGGCTAAGCTAGCTTTAGCGGGATTGATGAATATCGCGGGGTTAACCATTATTCTTCTTATTCAATATATTACTTTTGCAAAGACGGGAACAATTGCTTTTACTGAACTTCCAGATGGAACCACGCAATGGCTTTACGTCAACATTCTCTTTACTTTAATTCCAGTAATGTTTTTAATGCCGTTCTTCAATCGTTGGTTTTATAAAATATCGGGTAATTCCTATTTAGGCCCAATTATTATTTGCATAATCTTTGTCATTATGAGTTTAAACAACTCAGTGGCATATATTCCATTATAAGGAGGAAACCACATTATGAAAAAAACGAATTTTAAATCAATTTGGAGTCTACTTGCCGTGCTTACATTAGCCTCGTGCGGTGGCGGGAAAACAAGTTCACAGGGGAATTATTTTCTTGTCACGTTCGACACAGGAAGTGGGGGTACAGTTATTGAATCACAGTCGATAAGAAATGGTGGTTTGGTCGTAGAACCGGATGATCCCGAACGACCAGGCTATGTGTTTACCGGTGATTGGTTAAATGGCGATTTTCCTTGGAAATTTGATGTTGATATAGTAACAAGCGATATGACGCTCACGGCTGAATGGCTTGAACTTTCAAGCAGCCCAAGTAATATATCGGTTGCTAATGAGCCCTTTTCTTCGGCTATTACATGGCGTCAAACGGAGGCTCAAAATCAAAACTTTACGGTCTCACTAAAACCAGTAAATGGCGCTAATTACACAGTTATTGAAGGCGATGTTAACGTTGATACAAGCGACGAACTCAATACGGTAACTTTTACGCCAGAGGTTATTCCTCAAGGTGGAGGCTACTATGTAAAAGTTCAATGTGGCGGTGAGGAAGCGATTAGCGATGAATTGATTTTGTCGGGTGAAGGAACGCCAACTAATCCATTCATTGTCGACGAAATAAGCGACATCCAAGCGATACTAACTGACACGAGCCACATCTACGATAATAAAAGTTATTTGCAATATAAAGATATTGCTTCAACAATAACTAGTCCTCTTGAAATATCTAATAGTTCAAAATTGACCTTTTCGGGCCAATATGATGGTGGGCAACACAGCCTATCATTTACCGGCAATGGCGGGCTCTTTCATGAAATTACAGCGACTGGGGTGGTCAAAAATCTTGTTATTGATTCGACAACGCAATTATATGCTTCGGAGGCAAATGCCTATCCAATTGGAGCGATTAGCGATATTAATAATGGATTAATCGATAATGTTACATCGCGTGCATTACTTGAAGATAACCATCTTCAAGGAGCATTACCGACCTTTGAAGCTGTGGACACAGCCGATCACACAACCGGTGCTGGGGGACTTGTTGGTATCAATAGTACTAACGGAATTATTCGTAATGTAACCATATCCGGCTCAGGAGCAGTTAAGGCTGGGCGAGGAATTGGTGGTATCGCTGCCTATAACATGGGCTTGATCGAACATGCAACTGTTACTGCGACTCTTCCGGCCGGCAACCAGGCAAATTCTGCCAAGTCGTCAAATACCTACTCGTATGCGGGCGGTATCGCTGGCTTCAATTTTGGAACCATTCAATATGTTGCTGTTTCAGGGCGAGTTTTTGCTCAAAGTGCTTATTCCGCTGCTGGTGATGGCAATGAAGGAAAGAATATCGGCTTCGGCGGAATAGCGGGTTATAACGAAGGTTTGATTTCTAACGCAGCTTTTGCTAGATCAATGTCCTCTAAAGAATTTATTGCCAAATCCCGGGCAACCGAATTAAGCGATGCCGCCAATAATTTAGGAGTAGCCTCAATTCATGGCGATATGTATGTTGGTGGTATTGCTGGTATAAATGCTGGCGAAGTTACATCCTCATACGTAGGCGGGGCTCTTATTGGAGGGCGCGATTATGTGGGAGGCATTTCTGGTCTGACAACGGACGGATCAAATATCCATAATTCTTACGTCTTTGCCGAAGTGGCTATCAAAGACGATGGCGGACTGAAAGTTACATCGGCCAATGCAAAGACAACCGCTACGACTTATGAAATTGCTTCAAGTGGCTACGATGCTAATACGACCTTTGCAAAGAAATTGGTAAATAGCGAAAGTGGAAATACTTGGATTCCAGGAGATGTTGCTAGCCCCGTTTTACCATTATTTACCACCGATGATTGGAATTTAGTCGGCAGTCAATTTACGGAAAACGGAACCTTGTTATGGCAACAGGGAGCGGTTACTGGAGTCAATATTGCTTTAGAGACACTCGCGCTTCCATTTGGGCAACAGGCAACATTAGAATATAGTGTTTATCCAGCCTCAGCACCTGATCAATTGACTGTTTGGACATCTTCAGATGACGCGGTAGTTGAAATTGTTGGCGAGGGAATTATTAAAGGAATTGGCGTTGGAAGCGCCACGGTTACGGTTACCACGCGCGATGGTGGATTTACCGACTCAATCGTCGTGACAGTTGAGGATTATGTCCACATCTCTGAAGTTAATGTATCTTCGGAAATAACTTTACCTGAGCCAAATAATTCTGCCGATCGGCCAGAAATTGAAATTGGAACGGTCTTGAACTTTACGGTCGAAATCTTACCATTAGATGCTGATTATCAAGGCTATGTTTTGGTTAGTTCAAATTCTCGAGCGGTGGTTGATGGTAGTAAAGTTGAGTTCGTTTTAGGAAGTGGCGCTGGTAATGTATCAATAACGATTAAGTTTGAAGACTCATCTTTTCAAGATCTTGAATATCGGTTTAAAACTGTCGCCGCTACTATTCCCCCAGTGGATACCCCAATTAGCGAGGTAGTTGTAACCGCTGATGAATATCAATTGCCGACGGTCAACAATTCGGAAGACAGAAAAGAAATCGAAGTGGGAACAAGTTTCACCCTCAAAATCGATATTACTCCCGATGAAGCAAGTAACAAAAACTACACGGTGAGCTCCTCGCAAACAGGAAGAGCAACCGTTGATGGTCTAACCGTTTCGGTTATCGGAGTAGGAAATTTCTCGATTAAAATCCTTTTTGAAGATACTTCAGTTGGCAGTTCTGGTTTATTAGAGTATCGCTTTTTAGGGATTAATGCCCCCACTCCAGAAGGACTAGAATATACTATTTCTTCACCATCACTTGAGAACTTAGGCTATGCCCTTCCCTTGGCAAATGGAGGAGCGGAGACAAAAGTGACGTTAGAGGGGACACCAACTTTCTCAATTCTAGTAACTATTACTAGTGGGGAGGTTACGACCTTTAATGCAGACTCATCAAATACGCGAGCAATCGTGACTTATGAACTAATAGATAATGCTTATGTTGTAACCGTCGATCTGGCTGAAAGCAATATTGGAGCGTTTACTGTTACAATTACCATTGATGGAACGGAATATAATTATCGCTTTGGTAGCACTGCGATCGGTTAAGAAAGAAGAACTTAAATTATGGATATTATGGACGAATCTTTAGCCCTGCATCGTCAACTAAAGGGAAAAATTGAGATTAAAAGTAAGAAAAAAATAAAAGACATGCACGATATGTCACTTGTTTATACGCCGGGAGTTGCCTCGGCTTGTCTAGCCATCAAAAACCAACCGAGCGAGGCCTATAACTTAACGGCAAAAAGCAACACGATTGCGGTTATTTCTGATGGAACGGCTGTTCTTGGCTTAGGGGATATTGGGCCTTTGGCGGCCATTCCGGTCATGGAGGGAAAAGCGGCCTTGTTTAAAAGATTTGCCGGATTAGATGCCATACCTATCGTGCTTAATACAAAAGATGTGGATGAACTGGTGGAAACTATATATCGCCTGTCTCCGTCATTTGGTGGCATTAATTTAGAGGATATATCTGCGCCTCGTTGCTTTGAAGTGGAAAGAAGATTAAAGGAGATGTGTGATATTCCGGTTTTTCACGATGATCAACACGGAACAGCAATCGTTTGTGGCGCGGCGCTATTAAATGCTCTTCAATTAGTAAAGAAAAAAATAGCTAATGTTAAAATTGTGATAAATGGGGCGGGTTCGGCAGGGATTGCCATTACCAAGTTTCTACTTACCTTGGGAGCGAAAAATATTGTTGTTTGTGATCGGTTTGGAATTGTTGTTGATGGAGATGATCGCTTAAATTCAGCCCAAAAAGAAATAAGCAAAATAACTAATTTGAACTTACAAAAAGGTAAACTTGATGATGCGCTTGTCGAAGCGGATGTTTTTATTGGTGTGTCAGTTGGAAATGTCGTATCGGAGCAGATGATTAAAAGTATGAATAGCGATGCTATTGTTTTTCCGTTAGCAAATCCAACGCCGGAAATTTCCCGCGATAAGGCCTTAAAAGCCGGTGCGCGCGTAGTTGGTACTGGAGTCTCCAATTTGCCTAACCAAATCAATAACGCCCTTGTTTTTCCGGGTTTATTTAAGGGCGCGCTTGCAGCTCGCGTTCAACAAATAACTCCTCAAATGGAAATAGCTGCCTGTAAAGCTCTCGCCCACATAGTGCGACCAAGCGAATTAAATGAGACCCACATTATTCCTAATATATTTAATCGTAAAGTAGCATTAAGAGTGGCTAAAGCGGTTATGAAAGCGGGAGCCAATGAATAAAGGATTCTTGCCGATTATCTTCGCTTCCTGCGCACTTTGCCTATGTGCTTGTGTGTCGGGAAGTAGTGAATCTTCCTCGCTCGTATCAAGCGAAGACACGGTATCCATTTTGCAAGGCAACGAGCTTAGCAGCAATTATATTGCTTGGCGCGGCCGGCATTATTTTTCTAGTGACAAAGAATATTTTTACTACACGGCAACGGGCTTTAAAATCGAGTTTTTCGGTCGAATAATTGATTTAGAATTAGAACTTGAAGATAAGAATAGTGATATATATTATAGTTTATCGCGCGATGATCAAGATCTGTTAGATGCGGATGTTTATGTTCAAAGCGCGAGTGAGAAACTGCGCGTTGAATTTGACACATATAGTAAGCACTCAATCGAATTAATTAAGCGGAGTGAACCGGAAGATGGAGTAACTAGTTTAAAAAAAGTAACCACCAATGGATATTTTTTACCATTTGAAAATCTTTCAACGGAACCTCTTCATTTTTTGCTTATCGGGGCTTCCGGTATTTCCGGTCACGGAGCGCTAGGAGAACCAAATCAGAAACGAACAACCGCGAATTCCTCCTCATTACATTCCTTCGGCTATTTAACCGCCCATGCGTTTAGTGGAACCTATGAGTTTGTCAGTAACTCCGGGTGGGGTATTAAATATGGTTATAATGATTTGACAGGCAACGTTAATATAGTTGAAGCTTACGAAAAAGTTGGTATCGATTCTAATCAGAATCTCGTTGATGTCGATTATAATCACGATAAAAAAGCTGATGTTGTAATTGTAAATGCGGGTGGCAATGACTATAGCGCTGTTATAAACAAAGCCACCGGTTTTGATAAAGAAGAAAAGGTGAGGGCGTTTAAAACACAAGTGGCAAACTTTATTCTTAAACTCCGAAGTGACAATCCAACCGCCCATATTTTTTGGACAATGACGGAGGGCTCCTTAAACGGGAACGCGGCTTTACAGGTGATTAATCAATTGGATGAAGCGGATTTGAACCATGTCCACATGGTGACAATTGAAGACGTTGGCTCAAATGGTGATGCTGAAGGAGCCAATAACCATGCCTCCTATGCTACTCATCAGCGTTCTTCGGCCATATTAGTCGAAGCTATAAATCAAATTTTAAATTAAATCTTCCGACCTTAGTAAAAAAACTTCTTACTTAATGGTCGGAAGTTTTTTTATGCAAGAAACCATTTATATTTAATTGACTAAAATAGTCAACAAGACTAAAATACAAATTATGAACAAAATAAAACTTTTTGAATCACTACCGATTGAGAAACAAAATCGAATATTGGATGCCGCGAGTGAAGTGTTTGCAAAATATGGATATTACCAAGCACCGACCGATCTAATTTCCCAATCAGCCGGGATATCTAAGGGATCGTTATTTTATTATTTTACAAGTAAGAAGCAACTGTTTTTGTATTTGCTTGATTATGCCATTACGGAAATGATGTCCAATATTGATGTGCGTCCGCAAGGTGATCATTTGGAAGTTTTTGATTATATTACCTATGTAACAAAACAGAAATTAGTTTTTTTTCAAAAAAGACCATATCTAGTTGAGTTTATAATGAAAGCTTATAGTGAGGAGCCGTCTTTACTCCAAGAATCTAAGCAAATGCCTATTTTATTCCAATATGAAAAAGAAGGTTCCGCGATTCTTCAACAGGTCGATTACTCAACCCTGAATGAGAATATCACTCCTTCGGAATTAATGACATGGCTTTCAATGATATCATTCGGGTATATGCGATTATATCTTTATCGAAAACCGGGGGCAGAAGTTGATCATTTAAATGAGCAACTATTAAAACTATTTACACAAATGAAAGAAAAATTTAAGCGAGGCTAAAAATATGGATTATGCAATTGAAGTATGCCATTTAACAAAGGACTATGGAAATCATAAAGGAATTTTTGATATTTCGTTTCAAATTAAAAAAGGCAGTGTGGTTGGTTTTCTGGGCCCCAATGGAGCGGGTAAGACTACTACAATTCGCCACTTGCTCGGTTTTATTTATCACCATCAAGGAACGGCTCAAATTTTTGAACACGATTGCTTTTTAGAACAAGTGGCGATTCAAAAGCAAATTGGTTATTTACCCGGGGAGATAAGTTTTATTGAAGATTTAAACGGTGAACAATTTATCAAGTTTATGGCTAAAATGAAGAAGATGAACGACTTGAGTTATGCTCATGATTTATTAACATACTTGGACTTAAATCCCCACCAAAGCATTAGAAAAATGAGCAAAGGAATGAAGCAAAAACTAGGGGTTGTTATTGCTTTTATGGATAAACCCGATGTTCTTATATTAGATGAACCTTCCACCGGCTTAGACCCATTAATGCAACAAAAACTTATCGATCTTATCTTGCGTCACAAGAATATGGGAGCAACCATCTTTTTATCTTCCCATATTTTTGAGGAAGTTGAGAAAACGGCCGACCGCGTATTGATGATTAAAAATGGTGTCCTGGTCGCCGATGACACGATGGAAGACTTAAAAGCCAAACGCCGCAAGCGCTTTATTGCTACTCTGGATTCGGAAGCGGAAGTTTCTCGGCTACTAGCGATGAATGCCGATGCGATTAAGATTGGTAATCAGCAGGTTCAAATTGATTCTAAAGGAGATATTAATAAAATGATTAGTGATCTTTCACATTTTCAAGTTGCAAATCTAGAAGTACCAACGCAGTCACTTGAGGAAATATTTATGCAATATTATGGTGGCGAAAATGATTAATATTACATTACTGAAAAAAGAAATTAAGAGCAATATTTGGTTGATTGTTACTTTTGTGGCGATTATTGTCCTTTATGGAACGATGATTACGGCAATGTATAGTCCCGATCCAGCAGCGGGAAGCCTTTTTGCCGAAATGGAGGCGCAGTTTCCCGAATTGTTTGCTTTGCTTAATTTTAACGTGGATAATTTTACTAATTATGCCGCTTTTATATCGGGGTATCTATTTGGCTTTATCTTTATTATGTTTCCGTTAATTTTTGCTATTATTCTCGTAAATAAAGTTGTATTTCGCTATATCGATAAGGGGTCGATGGCCTACTTGCTAACAACGCCCAATTCACGTAAAAAAATCATTGTTACCGAAGTAGTGTTTATTGCCCTCACGATGCTATTTTTAGGTCTTGTTATGTATTTAACGATAGCAGTTACGGCCGAAAGTAATGCTCCTGGAAAATTAAATCATGGGGCAATCCTTTATGTTTTAGGTCAGTGGTTTTTCTTTTTAATGCTTCTTTCTGGTTTAACCTTTGTCTCCTCGACAACATTTGAAGGAAAGCTTGCTTCAGGCTTAAATGTTGGTGTTCCGGCCGTTTTCTTTGTTTTCTCCATGATTGGTAACTTACCTGATTATGATTTCTTTCGTTTTTTGACCCCATTTTCTTTGTTTAATGCCGATGAAGCAATTGCTTTTAGCAATACTTCGATATGGAATTTGCTCGCCCTTATTATTCTGTCGGTAAGTCTATATGGTATCGGGATAAGAAATTTTACAAAACGGGATTTATCAATTTAATAAATAAATATTAACTTTACAAGGAGTTCAGTTATGAAGTGGGAAAACGTAGATCAATATATCAATAGTTTAAGCGATGACCATAAAACTAAACTTAATAATCTTCGCCAACGAATTCTTAGTATCGACCCACGAATAAAAGAAGGAATCTCCTATAATATGCCTAGTTTTATTTTAAAAAGAGTCCTTTTATCCTTCTACATTTTTAAAAACCATATTGGTTTATATCCCCATGCTGCGGCGATTGAATATTTTAAAGATGATTTAAAACCATATAGAACATCAAAGGGGGCAATTCAAATTCCCCTTGCGGATTCATTGCCGATGGAAGTAATTGAAAAGATAGTAAAGTACAATATCGCTTTGTTAGCAAAATGAGATATTTTGCAATTTTTTCAAATTATATGGCTTAGAAAATAGTATTTATGTATGAATATACTTTTTACACACCTTAAAAAGGTAATAATTGGTTTTAAAGTAGGATGCTTTGAGAAACAATCATTGGCTATAACGGCAATAAAATCTATAGGGAGTAAGCAAAGAATATAGAATTAAGCCTAAAACTACCTTATAATGAGTTTATTAAGATAGGGTGATTGATTGAATCTTTACGCGCTCAAAATTTAAATTAAGAGGTTTAAAAAACGATGAAAAAAATAGCAAGAAAGCCTTGGTTTATCGGTTCCATAATGGTTGTAATTTCCATCGTGGTTCTTTTTATAAATCTACAGATTATATCGCTAGATTTAGTCGGCGGGTATTATAGTTCATTGAATGTTTGGCAGATAGCAAACAGCGGCAATCTCGACTATGAAACGATTTTTAGTATCATATTTAAAACCTTGTTTTTCGGTTCAATCTTTATCGTTCTTTTATCGGGCATCAGTATTTGGCGCAAGAGCAATTGGGGATTTATTTTATCGCACATTTACTTTTTCGTTTTTGAACTATTGTTTTTATCGTTCCAGTTGGCATTTAAGTATCTGAGTTCACTAGCTTTAAGCTTGGTTATTGTCAACGCATTTTTATTAGCTATAAGTTTTGCTTTTTATTTATACCGCGCTCACTTACTGAAGCAAGAGCAAGGTGAAGGTGATATTCAAAAAGTTATCGACGATAAAAAGCGGGTGCAGGCAATGAAGAGAACGGCACTAGCCGTATTAATTATCGATGTTATGACGATTATTATTCTTTTGAGTATGTTTATCGTTCCTTTATACTTGCAAGGAAGTGGTGCTAGTGCAACTAGCGTAATTTTAGGAAGTGTTTTATTTTCTAGTTCGGCCTCGATTGAACATACTATCTACTTTATGGTCACCTTTGCGATGTTTGTGGGTGTGGTATTCTACTTTGCAAGTTGCCTCTCCAACTATTTCTATAGTCAGGAAAAATTTATTGAAAAATCAAAGGCACTCGTTTTTTATTCATCTTCAATGGCGCTTATATTCTTTCTTTTGGGCTTAGGAATTAGTGTTTATTACAATCTCAAGGGCGTAGCCACGACATCTGTTGCCTACATTCCGATGGCGATTATGACCATTGTTATTTTTGCATATTCCATTTTAAAAGGCCGATTTGATCTTTTTAACCAAACAGAAGTCAAAGTGAAGAAGATTCGCTATTACCGCATAGAACCATTAATTTATGTTTTTATTTTAACTGCGGTTACAGTAGCATCGCTTTTCTTTAATGTAGTAAAGATTGATATTACTTGGTCAAGCTATAGCGAATATGTACGACTTACGGGAATTACCATTCTTCGCGATTATGCGACTTTAGACGCCAGTTATCGAGCGGTAGCCTTCTTATTAATTATTATGCTGATATCTTCAGGATTATGTTTAATATTGACGATTGCTAGCTATTTAGCCAAGTATACAAAGTTTAATTCGATTGTAAAGACGGCCACTTTTGTAAATGTCTTTTTCCTTTTTGTCATCGGAATATCCGGGTTTTACTTTTCGGTGGCAAAGGATATCGATCGTTCTATTATCGAAAGTATTTTTGATCATTATGGCATTTCTATTCCTTCAGGTTATGAATATGAATATAAAGTCTCTACGGATGTGGTTTACTCTTTGCTTGTTTCCGTACTGGTGACAGTCATCATGTTCTTGCGCAAAGCTTTTGAAACCGAACAGATAGTTGCTTTAGAAGCCGACCTTTATGTTGGCGGCTCGAAGCAAGACCATCTTAAAAATAGTGAACTAGGAGCAGGCGATGCCGCGGATGAAGGAAGTGCTATTAACTTTGATCCCTGCCCTGCTTTTACGGATTTAGATAGTAAAGTTGATAAATACAAAGAAGAAATGGCCTTGCGAAACGAATTTAAAGTCAAAGAAACTTCACTGAATGAACTCGTTAATTTTGTGGTTGACTACGCGCGCAATTCACGGCTGCATCTTTCTTATACTCCCGAAAATATTGCCACCTTTATCGCGGGACTTGGAGCCGCGAAGTTATCTATTCTTCAAGGTATGTCTGGAACGGGAAAAACGAGTCTTCCAAAAATATTTAGCGAGGCTATTTTTGGTAATTGCGAAATTATTGAAGTTGAATCCTCTTGGAAAGATAAGAATGAACTTCTTGGTTACTACAATGAGTTTTCGATGAAATATACTCCGAAGAAATTTACACAAAGTCTTTATAAAGCCGCGCTCAATAAGGATATATTTACTTTTATTGTACTTGATGAAATGAATCTATCGCGGATTGAATACTATTTTTCGGATTTTTTATCCTTGATGGAAAACGAAGAAGACCGAAGAGAAATAAAACTCATTAATATCAATCTTGCTCGGGATGTTGATGGCCAAAGAGTTGATTATCTTGCACTAAATAATGGCAATACCTTAAAAGTTCCGCCAAACATTTGGTTTATTGGAACCGCCAATCGCGACGAATCAACTTTTGTTATTTCGGACAAAGTTTATGACCGGGCACACACAATGAATTTTACAAAGCGGGCTGCAAAAGTTCGTAACTATCAAGATCCAATCAGCCGGAGATTCTACGACTATGAAACGATAAATAATTTACTGTCTGCCGCTAAACAAAAAGGCCATTTTGATGCGGAAAATAATGAGATAATACGCAGTGTCGAGGCTTTGCTCTCCCCCTTTAATATTTCTTTTGGAAATCGTATTTTGAAGCAGATCGAGGATTTTGTTAATGTCTATACCGCTTGCTTTCCCAATGAAAAAGTAGAAGATGAAGCCGTGGAAGCAATATTGCTGAGCAAAGTGGTGGCTAAACTTGAAGTGAAGGCCATTGATGATAAGGAAAAATTGGTCGAGGACTTTCAAAAACTACATTTAGAACGGTGCGCAGACTTTATTCGGCATCTTGATGGAGAATAAGATGGACGTTCAACTTAGCAATGCCAAAATTGAGGAGTATCATCGTCTCTCTTCTTTGTTAAGTGGAGTTCAAGCCTTTGTGGAAAAGCATCCCACTTTAACCTACCTCGAATTTGATTATTATGTTGTTCATGATTTAACACTTTTTTCCATCGACCCCAATTTTAACTTTCTCCAAGTGGAAGAAACTTTAAAGTTGCTACTGGATAATTTAGGACCGATTAAAAGGATATTTGCTAAGCCCATCATCATTTTGCGCGATTCAGATGATGTGTTACCAGTGGAAAATGTTCGCACCATCAATCAAAATACCCTTCTTCACCTTGCTAATCACACGCAAAATGTAACTAATATTTCAAAGCGGAAAGTTAAGCCCCGGAAGTTATTAACTCGGGTTTATGAGGATGACTATTCCATCTATGAGAATTTAGTCTTTTGCAACTTCATCGATGAGATTTTGTTTTATGTAAGAAGAAATCGCAAAACATTAAATAATCTTTTATACGCAGGGAGCATTCTTGAATTTAACCTGCTAGAAAAAGCCAATCATATCAATTATTTTTTGGCTTTGGGTAAACTTCACACCGGGTATATTCGGGATTATAGTCAGTATTTGAACCTATCAAAACGACTGCTGGATGAACTTTCGACGATCAGTCATGCTATTCAACCGCGGCTAAAAAGACCGGTCTATCAAAAAAATCGAATTCGGAATAAAAAGTTATCTTTAAAAAAGACGAATATTTTTCTGGCGCAGAAAGACTATCGGCGCGTTTTTCGCACTTATAAACAATTGATTAATGTACGTCCCAAACAGTTGAAGAACATAGATATCGTAAACTTTGATGAACTTATAAAGAATTATCTTCTTTACATTCAAATACTGACAATTTTTTCGGCGATGCATCTAAACTTTGGACTGGATGAGAACAGTAAAATGAATTTGAAGGCATTAGATATCACTCTAACTTTTAAGGGATGGTCATTAAACATTCTCAATCGCCTCAATAAAGAAGTGATGCTTACTTTTACGAAGGATTGCGCATATAAAATTTTGATTGTTCCCAATATTATCGATCAAAGTAAAGTGGACATTACAACCGGTGACGATGAGCCAGACGAAATTGTTGTTGCTAGTCAACAAGAAAAAAACTATACCAGCCGTAATGATGTCTACCTAAGTGTAGACGATATTGATTCCTTTCGGCGCCTTCAGCAAATTATTCTTCGGGGAATGATTTATGCGGATACGAGTCGAGATACGTGCCCATTCTGTGGAGGCAAACTGCAAAAGCGAGGAGCGCTATCCCAGTATGAATGCCCCGATTGTATGACGCAAATAAAAGAAAAAACATGCGATAAAAATGGTAAAAAATATTTTTTAACCGATATCGCGCATCTTAGAAAGTCGACTATTAACCGTCGTGATTTCAGTCTTGATGAAGAATGGGAATATAATCGAGCGATAGAGTCGTCAATGTTTTTTCGAAATATTACCCGACTCAATAATAAAATGGATTTTATTTGTCCCTACTGCCAAGAGACTGATTTACAAGAAGATTAATGAGCGTCAACAATTTATTATTTATTAATTAAGGTCTAATAATGGCTGTATTTGTTAAAAAATGTTATCCTTTAAACGGAAAGAAGAAATGACTTATGACCGATAATAACAAGTACTCAATTGATAATACTTACCGCTTTCTACGCGTCTATGCCAAACTTGAAGCTAACCAGCGAAATTATAACTATCTCGACCATAAATATCCCGAGCAAATGAAATTGTTTAGGCACTTGCGAAATGATTTAGCACATAATTCGGACGAAGATTTTGACTATCCGTTTATTGTTTCCGATTCTATTCTTGCCAAAATAGAAGATTTTAATCTTGAGATTTCGGCTCAAGCTTATGCTTATGCAACGAAGGTAAATAAAATACCACTTATTACTTTTAAAACCTCAATACGGCAAGTCTTTGATACACTAATTGCAAGTGACTTTACCTACCTGCCTATTTTAGATGAGAAAAATCTTGTTCGGGGAATAATTACAACCGATGCCATTTTAAAACTTTTGATTCAAAAAGACGGAGGGATTATTGATATCAACAATTTAGGCTTTGTTGAGCAATATATGCCTTATTTTGACTTGAAAGCAAGTCCGGATGAAGTTTTTCGTTTTATCGAAAAACGGGCTTTATTCTATGAATCACTTGCCCTTTTTCATCAAGCGACGGATGATAAGAAGATTCTTGGTGCGGTTTTTATTACGCAAAACGGAACTAATAAAGAACCTTTACTCGCGATGATGACGAGTAATGACGCTTTGCGTTACCATTTGTGAGGGAGTATGAAAAAACATATAGAAGTAGTAGCGGCGATAATCATCAAAGGAGAAAAAATTTTTGCTGCCTGTCGAAGTTATGGCAACAAGGAGACAATAGATAAATTTGAATTTCCGGGAGGAAAAGTTGAAGCGAATGAAACTCATCAAATGGCATTGATGCGGGAAATCAAAGAGGAGTTTTCCGCGATAATTAAAGTTCAAAGTCATTTTATGGATGTCGATTACGAATACAATGACTTTACAATGACGCTCCACGCCTATTTCGCCTCATTAATTAGTGATGATCTTGTTCCACAAGAGCATTCATCTATTTTTTGGGGAAGTGCTTTGGAAATGAGCAAACTCGCCTTTGGACCAGCCGATACAATTATTGTCCAGTCACTACAAAATCAAAATTTAGCAGATTTGGGAGGTAAATAGATTATGAGTGAGGAATTATATTTTGATTATGGATTTATTAATAAGTTTAATGAGTTGAGCAGCGAAGAAAAAAAGAATATTTTAAAGGAAATTCTAGCCCTTCCGATGGATAGTCAAGCCGCGGGATTTAGCAAGATAAATGTGAGCGAGTATTTTGACGAAGCGGATTTAAAAACTGATAGCGAGGATATTAGAGATCTTATCAATGAGGTTTTTGAGCAAAAACTTGGCCTTCCCCAATATCGGGAAGCTAGAAACTTTATTCATATGGTAGGACAGACTAGAAACGCGCCAATTGCTGGCTTTAATATAAAAAACGAGCCGATTGTATATCATATCTATAAAACCTTAACTACCCGTAGTCTTAAGCGTGATTTAAATTTTCAGCAGGCAATATATAACGACCCGCAAAAAACAATTATTGCTCCTTTAGCTATCGATTTTGATGAGATATGGGCGCATATGGAAAACGGGATGGATATTCGGGTTGAAATTGATGACTTACTGGCCGATAAAACTGGGGCTTTTATGGTGGAAGATGGCTCGATTATTGCCGTTAAAATTCTTTTATACATGGCTCTTCGCGGATACTTAGGGACTAATAAAACCTTTGCGCAAATTTGGTATTTGATTCCTGAAAAATACCGGCATTTTGATGAGGAAATATATGGAACAACCTTTCCTTTCGCCCATCATTCAGAGGAAGGCATAACCCCAATTGTCGATAATGATGATCGCAATCGCCTCGAATTAGGGTGGATGATTGCTTATATTCGTTTTCATTTAAATGAGGCCGCGCTTGTTCGCGAAAATGTCCGCCCATTACTAAAAGAGTTATCCGTTTTTGATAGTAAAAGCGATATTGAAGCCCATCGCTATTTAGCGGACATTTATACAGCCTTTGCAATATTTTCTAACTAACTTGATTAAAAGGGATAGTGTGGTGCAACACAAAATCCCTTTTTTTATATTTCTTAAAGGCAAAAATTGTGGGGCGGAATTTAAATAATAATAAATGGTGATTTCAAGGCGTTAATAAAAAAATAAAGCATAAATGGGATCAATAAATCGGTATCAAAATCCACTTATTATTGATAAAAAGGACTTAATTCAATATACTCATATTATATACGGGGTAAAATAACATGATTAAATTAGTCGAAGTTTCGAAATACTATCATGAAAATAACATCGTCGCCCAGGGAATGAGGAAAGTTTCTCTCGATTTTGATCTAGGCGAATTTGTCGCCATTACCGGCGAATCGGGATCAGGAAAATCCACTTTACTTAATGTTATTTCTGGAGTTGACACTTACGAAGATGGTGAGATGTTAATTGATGGAATTCCCACGAGCGGATTTGATGAAAAAGACTGGGATCATTATCGGCGAAATTATATTGGATTTATTTTTCAAAATTATCATCTTATTGACTCTTATACAGTCTATGAAAATGTGGAAAGTGCCTTGGTTTTGACCGATGTTAATCCACGTGAACGGAAAAAAGCGCATCAACGATATTATTGCTCGCGTTGGCCTTTCAAAATGGAAAAATCAACGCGCGGCCCGGCTTTCTGGCGGTCAGAAGCAAAGAGTCGCGATTGCTCGGGCTTTAGCCAAGAATACACCAATTATTGTGGCGGATGAGCCAACGGGAAACCTTGATGCGGAAAGTGGAAAACAAATATCGGCTCTATTAGGTGAGATTGCCAAAAACAAATTGGTAATTGTCGTTTCACATAACTACCCACAAATTGAGCCATATGCAACCCGTAAGATTAAAATGGTTGATGGCGAAGTTATTGAAGATCGAGAACTTAAAACTAAAAACTTAGTGGAAAAAGATATTGCTCCCTTATCTGAACCAGTGAAGAAAAAAAGATGGCATCATGCGCTTTACTTTGCGTGGCGCAATCTTTTTCGTCAGCCCAAGCGTTCGATTTTTATTTTTATTGTTTCTCTACTTGCGACGGTTCTTGTAGCTATTAATACGGGAAATGCTTTGGCGGATGCCTATCAATTGTCTTCAGTTCTGGATCTTTTTTCAATGCAACAAAACTATTCTAATACAGATCCTTCACGTATTGTGGTTACACCGGTAGATGGTGATGATTGGACGGAAGAGGATAGCAACCGCATCAGTAGAATCATTAATGTAAGCAATGTTACGGAAAATGATAAAATGGTCGACACCAAATTTCCGCTAAATTTTGGCACTACAACTTCCAGTTATTATTTTTCAGATACTTATATGCGGGAGTATTACTCACAATTACCGCTTTTAAAAGGCACTGCTCCTCAGGCGAAGTTTGACGCCGTTGTTTCCTACGATGTCATTGGATATTATGGGAGTTTGTCCTTGCCAATCGATGTTGCTTTTGGAAACAGCCAATTGGCGTCGATTGTCCCAGATATTCGTATTGTTGGGATAGCAAAAGATGATGGAAGAACTAAGGAAACAATCTTTTTTTCCGAAGAAGCCTTATCTAGTATCGCCTCCACTTTTAAAATCAATGATTTAGAGGATCGTATTACTGTTTTTTATGATCAAGCCCATACAAGTGGTTTTAGGATTGACCAAATTGGCTATGATTCGGATATTACAGGAACAGATGCTTATCTAATCGACTATGAAGTTGATAATGATTATTACGGCGTTATTGATAACGTTCCTTTTAATGTAAAAAGCGGAAATTCATCCCGATATGCGAATTATGGCTTTGGAACGCTTATTATCGGCCCTGATTTTTTATCGCAGTTTTCTATTGAGACACCGCTCAAACAAGCAAGTGTGTTTGTTAGCGACATCATGTTTCGAAGTACGGTGGCTTCACGTTTAAGATCCCTTGGCTATCGGGTAGTCATTCCTTCAGAGGTTGGAATGGATAACATTGCCGTTTTAAAGATTCTCGCTTATTTATTGGTCTTTCTTCGTAACGGCCTATTAATGCTATTTATCGGACTTGGAACATATCTAGTTATGCGTTCAATGCTACGAGCTAAACTCAAAGATTACGCCATATTATCTACCATCGGATTAGATAAAAAAGAAATTGATATCCTTTCTCTTTTGGAATTATGGCTCTCTTTTACTCTTTCCTTCGTCGTAACATTAATAGCCTTAACCGCTGTTCGTCTTTCACATCTAGGACTCTTCTCCGTTTTAATTAGCAACTTGAATTTCTTCGTAATCGTCGCTATTTATGGTTTCTTGCTCATTCTATCGCTTTACATTATTAAAAAGTTTACCAAATATATGAAAAAGAAATCCTTATTGAGTGAAGTAAGGGGGACCAGTGAACTATGATTGAACTACGTCAGGTTGACAAATATTTCAACCGCAATAAAAGCAATGAGATTCATGTTATCAACAATGTTAATCTCGAACTTCCCGACAAAGGATTAGTAACCTTTTTTGGCGAGTCGGGCTGTGGAAAAACCACCTTATTAAATGTTATCGGAGGCCTAGAATATCCCGATAGTGGGCGAATTTTCTTCGATAAAAAAGAATATTCGGAGAAAAAAATTGATATTTATCGCTTAAAAAATATCGGTTTTATTGCTCAAAGTTATCTGATATTGCCGAGTTTGACAGTCTTCGACAATTTGGATTTGGTTCTTCGGCCATTTGACTTAACGGCAAAGGAAAAAGAAGAACGGATTGAAGCCGCTCTTGATTCGGTAGGTATGCTGAAACTTAAAAAACGGCCAGCGGGCCAATTAAGCGGTGGTCAGCAGCAACGGGTAGCGATTGCCCGCGCCCTTGTCAAATCGCCTTCAGTAATAATTGCTGATGAGCCGACGGGAAATCTTGATGAAGCCAATACTTTGACTGTAATGAATATTATCCGTAAATTAGCGGAAAATTGTTTAGTGATTTTGGTTACCCATGAGGAGCGGATTGCATATTCATATAGTGATAGAATCATTCGACTTTTAGATGGAAAGATCATTAAGGATGAACTTAACACGCCTGATGCTGGGGCTTACGTTCATCGTGACGAAAATCAAATTAATATTCATGGTTTAGAAAAAGAAGAAGTCGCAAGTGAGCAATTTGATTTGACCTATTTTTATAAAGATAAAGCTCCCAAACTTCAGCTTCGTGTCGCTTTTCATAATGATACTTTCTTTATTGAAGCTTATGATGAAAAAAATCATCGAATTAATTTGGTCAATCCCAAAGAGAAACTTTTTATTGACCGTGAAATTAATGATAATGTGGTCACAACCGAGGATAATATTACTTTTGTTCCTTTGAAAAAGGAAGAGAAACTGCAGGCATCTTTGTCATCAATGGATGCCTTTAAAATGGGCCATTCTTCATTCAAAGGCTACCATGCAAAACAAAAGCTGATGATGGTAATCTTCTTTATCTCTACTGCCTTGCTCACCATATCTAGTGCCACTATTGGTCGGTATATTTTCCCAGATCGGGGTAGTATATTAACTAATCATACAGAGACACTTGTGGTTACGGCTCTAGATAATTATCAGATGTCAAAAAGTATCGATGCCGCGACAATCAAGGCGTTGAGCGAAGAAACTGAACATACAATTTTACCGGATATTTCGGGTGAAGTTTTAAGTAGTATCAACTTGCCTTACTTTACGCAGATGGAAAATAGTTTAATTAGTGTTCGTTCGCCAGGATTTGCCCAACTGGATTTGCTATCGCCGAGTAAAATAAGCTATGGCAAGGAAGATGTCATCAATGGGCAAATAATAGAAATTCAACCAGATGAATTAATCCTTGATCAATTAGTGGTTAATGCGTGGCTCAAAGAAGGCTCAGTAAAAGCGGGTGGTCTTAGCAAGGCAGAAGATTTGATTGGTAAAAAGTTATATTTAGCAAATAGTTATTCCTTGGCTTCCTCCTTTTATGCGGGGAAAATTGCCGCGATTAGCAACACCAATCAATATGTTGCTTATGTGAGTGACGATTTTATATATGACTATATACTCGGTTCTTATTCGAATCCGGTTAACTTTCGTTTTGAAAGTCGGTTTGTAAATATTGATAAAGTAACCGCCGTTGAGAGTTACCATAACTTAAATGGCGATGTTGTTCCACTAACTTCCCTACCGGATGGAAAGTCGGTTGTCCCCCAGAGTTTTTATGACTCAGCCAATATTAGTCCCACCAATAAAACCGCCAATATTGATGATTTATATTTTGAGGTTGATGGCTACTATGAAAATGATGAATATTCAAAAATTATTCAGCATCAAGATACGATCGATGGCTTGTATTATGAAGTATTGGCGAATATTTCAAACCAGGGTTTAATAATCTACAATCGAGGAAATAAGCAAGCGGCAATTGAAAATATCTATCAAACCCATGGTTATAGCGATCTTATTGTCTATCATCCGTTGAGTGATGCGATTAGTCAGTATCGAAGCAGTCAAGGTTCAACCATAAGTATTATCGGTTCTTTTGGCGGTGTTTCCATTATTGTCGGTCTTATCTTTCTTTACTTTGTAATGCGTTCCTCAATGATTAGAAAAATCTATGAGATTGGCGTCTATCGTTCGCTTGGTATCGCTAAAGGCGATATTCGTAAAATCTTTGATAGCGAAATTTTCTTTATCACAATTCACGGTGGTGGGGTATCATTTATCCTAAGCTCGGTATTTTTGTTTGCCGCAGTAAAAGGCACATTAGCCTCCACCTTTTTCTATCCATGGTGGTTATTCATTATTACGGGCATCTTGCTCTACGCGATCAATTTCTTAATTGGACGCTTGGCAATGGCGGGTATTCTAGGAAAATCACCGGCCGATATAATTAAAAAGCACGATATTTAGTGAGCAAAATTCCACTTCGGTGGAATTTTGTTTTATAATCTTAAGATGAGGGTATAAATATATGGATATATTTTGGAAAGTTATGCTCATTTTAGGAACAGCCGTGCTGACATTTTTGGCTTTGTTTGTTATCTATTACCTTATAATATGGATTAGTCTAAACCAAGTGTTTACCCACCGCCAAAAGCGAAATCCTAATCTAAAGTACTTTGAAGCTAGTGATTTTGCTGATTTAAATGCGGATAAAGTTGAACTAAAAAATTACGAGGGTATTACTCTTCGCGGATATTTATACTCGTTAAATGGTGAATCAGTTGATACGACCGATTTAATTGTTTTTTTTCATGGTTGGGGGATGGGACATTTAGCCTATACAAAGGAAATAAGAACTTTAGTTTTAAAGACGCATAAGCCGGTTTTGGCGATTGACTATCAGGGATGTGATTTAAGCGATGGTAAAAAAACCGGTGGCTTTTATCATGCATTGATTGATGCTAAGGCAATAGTTCATTTTGCTATAAGGCAATTTGCGCCTCAAACTATTCATTTAGTCGGCCATTCATGGGGAGGATTTGTCGCCGCCAATCTTTTGCGCCTGGAGTCATTTTTAGAAGTTAAAACCATTACGTTCATTTCCGCCCCAGAGTCCATGGCCAAAGTGGGAAGAGCTTTTTTAGAAGGGAGTACCATTCTAGAGCGAGTATTGAGTTTATTCGCCCGTATTCGCTATGGAAAGATTGCGCAACTAACGACAAGCAATTCAATCATGTCCAGTAAAATTCCTACCTTATTTATCCATGGAGAAAAGGATCAAGTGATAGCATATAAATATAGTGGTCTTTTATATTTAAATATTAGTCGAAATAAAGAAAATATCCGTCCCCTTATTTTTCAAAATAAGCATCATAATCCCTATCTGACAGAGGAAAGTGAAGCGGCGCTTATGATGATGCTATATCGTCAACATGAATTAAAGAAAACTAAAAATGCCCAACTTTTGTCTTCGTTTTATTCGTCAATTGATTATGGGCTGTTGGGAAACGATGATATGATAGTATTTGAAGTGATAGCTAAATTAATCAAGGAGCACTGCAATGGAGCCAAGAATTGAAAAAATCATATCTGAAGCAACTGTCAAAGAGAAGGTGTCTTTGCTTTCTGGTCTTGACGCCTGGCATACGGTTTCGCTTTCGCGCTTTGATTTACCATCGATTACAATGAGCGATGGCCCTTATGGCCTTCGAAAGGTAATGAATAACGCCTCCGGATTAGAGGTTTCTTATCCTGCCACCGCATTTCCAACTTCATCGTTAATTGCGGCTAGTTGGGATGAAAAACTCATAAGTAAAATGGCTAAAGCCATGGCATTAGAGGCGCAAGATCAAGGAGTTGATGTAATTCTTGGTCCTGGTTTGAATATTAAACGTTCCCCACTATGTGGTCGTAATTTTGAGTATTTTAGTGAGGACCCGCTACTTTCAGGCAAGTTGGCATCGGCTTTTATTAAAGGTATGCAGACCGAGGGAGTAGGCGCAACCGCCAAACATTTTCTTGCCAATTCACAGGAAACAAAGCGACTCTTGAACAATGCCATCATAGATGAGCGAACGTTGAGAGAAATCTATTTGCGCGCATTTGAGATTGCTATTAAAGAGGGAAAACCTTTTTGTGTTATGAGTAGTTATAACATGGTAAATGGCGATTATATGAGCGAAAACAAGGAAATTGTCGATGATATTCTGCGGCAAGAATGGGGATATCGCGGAGTTGTAATGACTGACTGGGGAGCGATGCATAACCCTGTAAGCGGTGTTCGTGCCGGGACAGACTTAGCTATGCCTGGACGCAATGAGCCGGATAAAGCGGTTATTAAGGCGGTTAATTCTTTTGATTTAGATATTCAACATGTCAATCAATCAGTTATTCGTATAGCCAATCTAGCACTTAAGTTACAAGAGAATCGTCAATCGCCTATAGCAAAAGTTGATTATGATGAGCATTTTGCTATCGCTCGTGACATTGCAAGTAATTCGATGATTTTGCTAAAGAATGACAATGATATTCTCCCTTTAGACAAAAACGATAAAGTGCTTGTTATTGGCGCTTTTGCGGAAAATAGTCGCTTTCAAGGAGCAGGTAGTTCACAAATTAATCCCTATAAGTTAGATAATTTGCTTCTTGCTTTGAAGGATGAAGGAATGGCATATGATTATTTTCCCGGATTTTCGATTGATGGTAACAAAGAGACAGATAAAACTTTATTTAGTGAAGCAATCGAGGCGGCAAAAGCCAGCAAACAAGTGGTGATAATGGCGGGGCTACCGCCAGCATATGAGGCGGAAGGAGCGGATCGAGAATACCTTCGTCTTCCCGACAATCAAAATAAATTAATTGAGGCTTTGGTTGCGATAAATAAAAACATCGTCGTGGTTATTTCGGCGGGGGCACCCGTCGCAATGCCTTGGGCGAGTGAAGTGAAAGCAATCTTAATGGCCTACCTTGCCGGCGAAGCCAGCGGTCAAGCCACGCGGGATGTACTCTTTGGCAAAGTAAACCCCTCTGGGCATCTTGCGGAAACTTTTCCTTTAATGCGTGATGATACCCCATCACTTCAATATTTTGCTGGAGTTAATCGCAATATTGAGTATCGGGAAAGTATTTTTGTCGGTTATCGTTATTACGATACAGCAAAACGTGACGTTCTTTTTCCCTTTGGCCATGGTCTTTCATATACAAAGTTTGCCTACGATAATCTAGCTATTGAAGGGGATAATCTTGCTTTGAAAGGAAAAATAAATATTTCTTTTCAATTGACAAATATTGGAGATAGAAAAGGAAAAGAAGTCGTTCAACTCTATGGGTCGCGGGTTTCTTTTTCCAAACTTTTTCGAAGTCAGCGCCAATTAATTGCTTTTAAAAAAATTGAGTTGGCTCCTAAAGAAAGTGCGATTGTTAAATTTTCAGTCGAGGCCAATGACTTTCGATATTGGAATACAATAATTCATAATTGGGCAGTTGAAGGCGGTCGCTATGCAATAGAAATTGGTTCGAGTTCACGGGATATTCGCTTAAAACACGAGTTTGCGGTTGAGGATGATGGCAATGAAGTGATGGATTATCAAACGCTTGCCCCAACTTACTATAATTTAAAATCGGACGGTCATTTTGAAACCCATTTCCGAGAGTTTGAAGCAATATATGGTCGGAGAATTTATCATGTTTACTCTGCAACTCATCGCCCCTTTACTTTAGATAGTACCATTGACGATGCTCATGGCTATTTGATAGGTAAACTTGCTAAAAAAATAATTGTCAAGGTCGCTAAAAAAACCGCGGGAGATGATGAGATAAAAGCTAAAATGTATGTTTTATCGGTTCTCGATACGCCAATCGGCTCATTGTCGGCCTTAAGTGGAGGAGCTTTCTCTTATACGCAATCGCTGGGCTTACTCGATGTAATTAATGGTCGGCTTATTCGGGGCTTCTTCCGCCTTTTAAAAAGTTCAAGGAAGAAAGACAAATGATTTTACTGATTTTAATTAATTTTTTAACCCGTATTGGCTTTATCGCCCTTTTAGTTATGAGCACTTTTCAGGGCTATAAATTGAATGTGACCAATTATGACGTTAATTTAAGTTCCCATTCTGGTACGGCGACGATTCTTCAAATTAGCGATTTCCATAATCGTGGTTACGTTTTTGATAATGGAAGTTTTTTTGACGTGGTCGATGCTTATGCTTTTGATTATGTGTTTTTTACCGGGGACATAGTGGATGAAAGAACGAAAGATTTTACCCAAGTGGAGGAACTTTTTGCTCACTATGCGGATTATGAGTGCTTCTATGTTACTGGCAATCATGAGTTTGCAATGAACGAAGACAAGCGGTTAGCATTTTTCTCGCTTTTAAACGAATATAACATCATCCGTTTAGGGCAGAATAATTACTATCCGCTATCGCGTTTAAGTTCCACGTATGTTATTGGAGTTGATGACCCTTATCAATATGCGGGGTTAGATATTACCCGTGAAGAAAATGATGAACTTTATTTTACGGATTTAGAACAGGAAATAAATAATCTTCCTTCGGAAGCCGCGACAATTCTTTTGGCTCATCGGCCAGAGTATTTTAAAGAGTATGCAAATTATGGAGTAGATGTTATTTTTTCGGGTCACACCCATGGCGGACAGATTAATTTCCCAGGGCGTAATGACCTTATTAATATGGTTTCTAGCCGTCCCTTTTATTCGGGAGGGATTTTCTATGAGCAATCATCAACAATGATCAATTCGCGCGGAATTGGCTATAGTACATTAAAAATTCGCTTTGGAAGCGGCACGAGCGCCGAAGTAACATTGACAAAGATAAGAGGAGTTTAGGATGATTATTCTTACAAGTGATGGCTTATCAAGTGACGCTTTACTTTTTGAGACCAAGTTGTATATAAAGCCCCAAGCAAAAGTAATTTTTATAACCACCGCATCCGGTATCGGTAGCCGTGATCATTCGCTTTTAACAGTAAAAAAAGAGCTGGCCCGATTGGGAGCTATTTCCTTTAAAAGTGATAGTTTATCAAGAAGAAAAAATTTGGATTTTCTTTTGGAATATGATGTTATTGAACTGTTAGGTGGGAATCCTTTTTGGCTTTTAAAACGGCTTCAGGAACTAAATTTTTCCCATATTTTAGAAAAGATATTGAAGAAGGATATTTTGCTTATTGGTTACAGCGCAGGAAGCATTGTCTTACAAAATAACCTGCGGCTCATCGCCCGACTTAAGGAAGATGAAGGCGATATGAATGCGGATATTCATTTAAGGGATATCAACGGATATAAACTTATTGATGCCAGTATTGTTCCTCATTGGCAATATTTAAGCAAAAATTACCCGCACTATCGACGAATAGTAAGCTACTATGAGCGCAAAGAAAATGAACCTGTTATAAGGTTAAATGATGGCGAAGGAATCTTTGTTAAAGGCAGAAATGATTACTATTTAATCAAAGGCGAAAGTCGCAACAACTAAAAAAGGAAGTTTAACTAACAAGATAAACTTCCTTTTACTTTAATGACTAAATATCTTTAAGTTGTTTTTCAAAGGTGTCAATTTGCGCATCCACTTGTAAATCTTGAAATTGATTCATGTAAAGCTTGTAGTAACCAGCATGTTGTCTCATTAGTTCAGCATGACTGCCATCTTCTTTAATGATACCCTGATCCATAAGTAAAATGCGATCACTATCAACAATGGTCGAAAGTCGATGGGCAATAATAATCGCCGTACGACCAACTAAAACTCGTTTAATAGCCTTTTGAATAATGGCTTCAGTTTCCGTATCAATACTTGAGGTGGCTTCGTCCAAAATCATCAGTTTGGGGTCACGAATAATTGCTCGCGCAAAGCTGATCAATTGTTTTTGACCGACAGATAACTCGGCACCACCATCTTGTAGAACCGTATAATAACCATCGGGGAGACTTTGAACATAACTATCAAGGTCGACAACCTTTGCTGCATCAATAATCTCTTCCATCGTGGCATCTAACTTCCCGTAGCGAATATTATCAGCAATTGTGCCTCCAAAAATAAATGGATTCTGCTGAACGAAGCCGATGTTTGAACGCAGCCAGCCAACGCTCCGATCACGGTATTCAACGCCGTCGATGTAGATTCCTCCATCAGTCGGCTCATAGAAACGGCAAAGCAGATTGACGGTAGTCGATTTGCCAGATCCGGTTTCGCCAACAATGGCTATACTTTGCCCCTGCTTGATATTCAAATTCATTTGATGAATGACTTCATGTCCAGTTATATAGGAAAAGCTGACATTTTTAAATTCAATATTTCCAAGCATCGGCTCGTAATTCTCCTTTTTAGGAGCAAAGATGGAACCATATTTAGCCAGGACATCTTCCCGATCAACAATCACCGGTTGTTCGTCTATTAGCGATAAGACTTTTTCGGCACTGGCTTGAGTGGCCATGACTTCGGCAAATAATTCTGCCCCTTCTTGAATCGGGTTATAAATGCTGCCAACGAATCCTAGGAAAATTGTCAAAAGACCAACATCGGCTACCCCCTGTGCATTGGTGGGTAAAAGTTTATATCCAAATAAAATCATCGCCGCCGTGGTAAAGGCCGCAATCATATTAACGGAGGGTTGAAAGAAACTTTGAAACCGCATCCTTTTAAAATTCTTCGCTCGAATATCTTCGACAATTTCTTCCGCCTCATCGTAGGTAGTACCTTCAATAGCGAGAGTTTTAATTGTCTTGGAGCCATTAATACACTCCGCTAACCAGCCAACAAAACCCGAATATGCCGCTCGAGCAACTCTTGCCAATCGCAAGATAGTCTTTTCAAAAATTGGCGAAATAATGATAATCGCGGGCGTGGAAGCAAGAATTATCAGCGATAAGCGCCAATCCATCGAGAACATTGTAACTAAGGTAATAACAATATCAAATGCCATCCAAATCATACGAATAATTCCCCAAGAAAGGATGTCGCTGATTCGACTGGTATCATTTTGCATTCGGGCGATAAGCCATCCCGAAGAAGTCCGATCAAAATAAGAAAAACTCAATTCTTGAATACGATGGAATGAATCACGTCTTAAGGCCAACATTATTTTCATATCCAAGTAGTTGGTTAGGAAAAAAGTAAAATAAATTACTACCGCTCTTACAAGTAGAGCTGCAACTAAAAGCAAAGTATATTCAACAAAGGTAAGCGATATAGTAATACCATAAAATATCGCAGTTAAACGAAAATCGGCTAGGCTGACCGGATTAAGATTTAGGTCGGCGATAGCAGTTAAGGCGGCGCGATTCATAATCGGAGTAAAACTTGAGTCGTAAAGTGATGTAAAAAGAAGGGTAATTAAAAGCGTAACTAAAATATACCAATACTTAAAAGAATAACGGATAATTCTTAGCCAAATCCGCGCATTAATTTTATTTGCTACTGGTTCTTCTTCCATCGAAAAGGGATTTGCCATATCTTACACCTCCTTAAATAATCCGCGTTTGAATATCATAAACGCGTTTATAGAGTCCGTCCTTATTGACTAACTCATCATGAGTACCACATTGGGTAATCGTACCATTTTCAAAAACGATAATACGATCGGCATCTTTTGCCGTCGCCACCCGATGGGTAACAATTACCGTGGTCGTATTTTTAGCCCTTGACTTTAGGGCACTACGAATGTTGAGATCAGTTTCGGTATCGACGGCACTCAACGAATCATCAAATATTAAAATCGGCACATCGTTAATAATCGTCCGAGCGATGGCTAGGCGCTGTTTTTGGCCGCCAGATAAAGTGACGCCTTTTTCACCGACAGGGGTATCATATCCTTGCTCAAATGAAAGAATCGTATTGTGGATGTCTGCGATGGTCGTCGCGCGTAAAATTTCCTTTTCAGAAGCGTTCTTATTAGCCATCTTCAAATTATTAATAATGGTTTTGCTAAAAAGAAATGGTTCTTGCAAAACCGAGGCAATATTCCGGCGTAAGTATTCTTTTTGGATATCTTTTAATTCGACACCATCAAGTAGAATGTGCCCTTCAGTATAGTCGTATAAACGAGTTAGCAAGTTGACAAATGTCGATTTTCCCGAACCGGTTTTGCCCATAACGGCGATAGGTCTCTCCCGCATGAACGTGAAGATTAATATCGTGAAGAACCTCTTCGTTACCATCGGAATATTGAAATCCAGTTCCATCAAAGACAAAGTCGCCTTGAATATTGGGGGTTAGTCCCAGTAGTAATATCCTCAAGGGGTTCATTAAGTATAAGATCCATCCGATCCATGGAGACGATAGCCTGCGCAAGGTTGGATAGTATTTGAGCAACCTGACGAACTGGCCATACAATCATTGAAGTAAAGGTAACCGCCAAATAGAGATCACCAATATTCATCTTTCCTTGGGTTCCAAGGTAAATTCCGGTTAAAAGTGACAAAACAATTTGACCAAAAACTAAAATGTCAGAGCTAGCAAAGTAAAATGAAGAGGTTTTCCGCCAACGAATAAATTTGGTTTCATAATCGGCAAGATACTTTTCAAAATCCTCAATCTCATACTTTTCGTTATTATAGGCCTTGACCACACGCACGGCTGAGAGGTTTTCCTCGATTTTACTTGTCATGCGCGACTCGCTATCATCGGTTTTCCGATATCTTTTCCTCACCTCTTTGATCAAGAAAAAGGAGTAAATAGATAAAACAGGGAGAATGATTATGGAAGTTACGGCAATAGTCACATTGACCGTAAGTAAAATCAAAAATGATAAAACGACAATACAGAAGGTATACACAATCATATTAATTTGACCAATAACAAAGTTACGAAGAACTTCCTCGTCTCGGGTACACGTTTGAATCAAGTCTCCATTTTTCATTGTTTTAAGTTTCGGGTAGGGAAGGCGTTCAATATGATAAAAGAGCTTTAATTGCATCTCCTTCATAATTGACGTGTTAACCGAAGCTTGAACGATATTCTTGGAAGTTTGAATTAGAGCCATGCCCGTGGTAATTCCAATTATTGAAAGCGCAAAAATCCAAATATTTTGTCTTAAAAAATCTTGACCGCCCATTATATTGTTGGTAATAAAAATAGCGATTTTTCCCGCTGGGGCATCACCGTTTAAAACATCAATTAAAATCTTATTCACGTAGATGCTAGTTAAGGAGAAAACGACCCCTAAAAAGGTGAGAAAAAAACCGAACAAATACAGTCCGCGATGACCCTTGGTCATTTTAAACATAATTTTGGCATATCTTCCCATAAAATCACCTCTCATCTAATGAAACGTGTTTATTATAAACGTAAACATATAAATAAGTAAGATACAAAAGAGAAATTGTATTACTTGGTAACTAATATTTTTAGTTTTGATAATAAAAGACAATTTATTGCTTTCGCTACTATGTTATAATGAAGCGATTAAGGATTGATAATATATGGCAAATGAAGTTTCTAACCCGAGTAAAAAAAACAGCAAAACAAAAAAATACTTTATTAACATAGCAATTGTCTTAACGATGGCCGTTTTAGTCGGTTATTTGACTTTAAAAGACAATTTTGGCGATGTGGCTTCAGCTCTTGGCCAGGCTGATGTTCGTTACATTATTTTTATTTTGATTGCGATGTTTTTATACTATCTAGTTGATGGTGTTATTATCTTTATTTTGGCCCGTCTTTATACGACTCACTACAAAGTCCATCGTGGGTTGGCAGTTGCCTTTATTGGTCAATTTTATTCGGATATTACGCCTTCTTCAAGCGGTGGGCAAATTGCGCAGGCCAATACGATGCGGAAACAAAAGGTTGAAGTGTCAACTGCGGCCTCAATCTTAGTTATGCACTTCATTATCTTCCAGGTGGTTTTGATGCTTTTTGGATTATTGGCTATGATATTGAAGTTTAAAACATTAATTCTTACCTCCCAACCGATTGTGGTCTTTAATATTTCTCTACCGATATGGGTACTAGCACTTATTGGCTTTATTATTAATGCCGCAGTTATCTCAGGATTGCTGATTATGTCTTATTCAAGTAAGATTCACAATTTTGTTATTAACACGGGTGTTAATCTTGCCTGGCGATTACACTTGGTGCGGAGTCCGGAAAAAACTCGGGCTCGGCTCCAGGTTACAACGGAAAACTTCCGTATCGAACTTCGGCGTCTTCAAAGCAATATTCCAGTCACAATTTTGATTACGATTATCTTTGCGATACGGTTTTTAATCATATATTCAATTCCTTATCTTGTCGGTTTAACACTCAAAGTCGATATGACTGGCCAATATTGGAACAGTGTTTTTATGTATAGTTTTTTACAGATGATTACCTCGTTAGTTCCACTACCTGGTGCGGCTGGTATTTCTGAATATATGTTCCAGCAGTTATTTATTGGTATTTTCCAAACGAAAGCGTTAGTGGCATCCGCACAAATTTTATGGCGGTTCTTTACTTTCTACTTTGGATTAATCATCGGCGGATTTGTTTCCGCTTTCTATCATTCGCGCATGGAAAACGAGGAAGATTATGCTTTTGCTTCTAAAACATTCGTTGATATTCAACGCGAAACCTTTGAGGCTCGGAAGGCATCATCCGATTTTATGTATCGGACATCATCCCTTTCTACACGGGAAGTGGAAGAAAAAATTAAGAAATTTAAGACTAGTGTTTTTTCCCGAAAAGAAAAAGATGATGATGAAAAAGATGATAATAAAAAACCATGAGAATAGTTATTTTTTCGGACACTTTTCCGCCCGAGATTAATGGTGTCGCAACCTCAAGTAAATCACTTCAGGATGTTTTGACTGCCCACGGGCATCTTTGTGTTGTAGTTACGACCAATCCTTTTACTCGCAACTTGACGTATGAGAATCGAGTTATAAGAATTCCGGGCATTGAATTAAAAAAACTCTATGGCTATCGGATGGCGGGTTTATATAACAGTAAAGCAATGAAAATTATCAAAGCGATTAAGCCGGATTTGGTTCACGTCCAAACTGAGGCTGGAATTGGTATTTTTGGCAATTATGTTGCTCGTACATTAGATCTTCCTAACGTCTATACCTATCACACGATGTATGAAGATTACACCTATTATGTTACCCGGGGGCACTTAGATGTTTTTGCCAAAAAAATCGTTCGGGAATTTTCACGATTTAAGGCTGAAGGTGCAACCGAATTTATTTCTCCTAGTCAGAAAACAAAAGATATTTTGCGGACGTATGGGGTCGAAAGATATATCAATATTGTACCCACCGGCATTGATTTTTCGCGTTTTAAAGACGATAAGATTGATAAGGAAAAATTGGCTCAGTTTAAACATCAATATAATTTAGATAATTGCTTTACGATTCTTTCGCTGGGACGGGTAGCTAAAGAAAAATCAATTGATGTAATAATTGATAATTTTGCTAAATATTTGGCTCTTCATTTTGATGCTAAAGTTAAACTTCTCATCGTCGGTGGTGGTCCGGCTTTAAATGGCCTTAAAAATCAGGTTAATAAATTAAATCTGAACGACAAGGTGGTATTTGTGGGCCCGGTCGCACCGGCGGAAGTTCCTTTTTATTACCATGCAGCGGACTTATTTGTATCGGCTTCGGTGACTGAAACCCAAGGCTTAACTTTTATGGAAGCTATGGCCAGCGGTCTTCTTTTACTTGCCCGTCATGATGAAAACTTGGGAGATGTCCTTATCGATGGGGAAACCGGATATTTCTTTAATGACGAAAAAAGCTTTATCAATAACCTAAATTTATTAATTAATCTTTCTTCGCTTAGAAAAAGACAAATGTTGACCAACAGTGCCCAATTAATTGAGAAATACTCGATTGATCAATTCTATTTAAATATTATGGAGGTTTATAACCGTGCCATCCGCCGTCACTTCTAAAGAAATATCAATTATTAGGATTGCTCATAATAAGAAAAGCATTAAAATTCTTTTTTCTACTCAAGAAGAAATAAAAATTGACATAGATACATTTACGGATTTCTTTCTGTTTGAAGGAAAAAAACTTAGTCGCGATGAAATCTCTCAGATTAAGAAACGGTCAGAAGTTGCTTCCGCCCAACAATATGCGTTATCGCTCGTCGCCCGTCATAGTTATACTGAAATGGAAATTCGTCGCCGTCTTCGAAATAAAAAGGTTGATAATGCAACGATTAATTCAATTATCAAGAGGCTTCTTAGTAACAATCTAATAAACGATTCAACTTTTGCTGACGACTATATGGAATACGCTAGACATCGCGGCTATGGTCCTAAACGAGTAAAAAGCGATCTTCTAAAAAAAGGAATTAGTCAGACGATTATTGATAATCTCCCGTTAACCTCATTAGATAGTGAATATCAAATTGACCGAATGGCGAAAAAGTTTTTGCATGGGAAAAAATTTCCCAATCAAAAAGCGCAAAATGATGCCGTTTTTGCTTTTCTTTACCGAAATGGATTTTCTCAAAGTAAGGCGATAGCAATTGTGCAAAACCTTCCGCAAATTCCGCATAATTTGGTAATGGAAAACTTACATAGTGATTTATTGAAAGCTAAAAAGCGTTACCAAAGCAAGTATACAGGGCTTAATTTACGACAACGTCTCATTTATCTTCTAGAGCAAAAAGGTTATAATTACGAAGATATAAGTTTAGTTTTGGAGGATTAATGGATGAGCTATATTAAAGATCTAGTTGATGGCGAAAGACTGCATGATACTTTTTTAGTCACAAATATGACGAAGGGAGTGACGGGAAATAACCAGACTTATTTCACGGTTACTTTTCAAGATAAAACGGGAACCATTGAGGGCAAAAAATGGGAAATCAATTCCGAAGATGCGGACATTTTTGCAATTGGTAATATAGTTGAGTTGGATGCGGATGTTATTTTTTATCGTAATGGCCTCCAACTTAAAATAATCAGTGGCAAGAAACTACCCGTTGAGGGCATTGATATTGCTCGCTATACGATTGCGAGTCCGATTCCGCAAGCTGAACTAGAGACAAAGTTAAAAACGCTTCTTCAATCGATTAAAGATCCAGAAGTCGCCTTAATCGTTAATTCATTAATTGAGCGTCACTATGAGGCTTTTGTTACTTTCCCCGCTGCGGTTCGCAACCATCATGAATTTGCTAATGGCTTACTTTATCACACGCTTTCAATGGCCGGATTAGCTGACTTGATGGCACAGTATTACTCTGGAATCGATCGCGATATCCTTATCGGGGGAGTCCTGCTTCATGATTTAGGAAAAGTTGTGGAGTTGTCAGGGCCGATTATTACTAAATATACAACGGAAGGAAAACTTCTCGGTCATATTTCTATTTGTGCTAGCGAAATACATGAGATGGCGGATGAACTAAATATCACAAGTGAAGTACCAACGTTACTTGAGCATATGGTGCTTGCCCATCATGGGCATCTTGAATATGGAAGTCCCGTGTTACCTTTAACCCGCGAGGCTTTGCTCCTTTCTTTCATTGATGATATTGATGCCAAAATGATGATTCTTGATAAGGCATTCGAAGGAGTGGCGGAAGGCGAGTTTACTAGTCGCATTTGGCCGTTGAATGATTCTTACTTCTATAAGCCAAAGAAAAGATAAAAAAAACTCCGTATGGAGTTTTTTTTATTTGATGCCACCAGCAATCTTTTCAGCTAGGACTGGCAAATTAAGATCTTTTCTTTTCTCATTGTCGAGCATAGTAATTCGCAAACCATCGCCAGAAGCATAGCGGGGAATTACATGCACATGAAAGTGTGCGATGCTTTGGCCAGCGACCTCACCAACGTTACTGAGAATATTCACTCCGCGGGCCAAGAGTTCCGTCATTTGGGCTTGACCAACCCGTTGAGCGACATCCATGACATGGTGCATAACATTTTGTGGAGTTGAAAGAAAATTTGGATAATGCTCCTTTGGAATAACTAAAGTATGGCCAATGGTCGTTTGTGATAAGTCGAGAAAAGCCAATACCTCATTATCTTCATAAACCTTATGACAAGGAATTTCGCCCTTGGCAATTTTACAAAAAATACAATTATCATCCATATAGTGGAAACCTCCTCAAACAATAAATCGACTGCTCTTATTTTAGATGAGCAAGTAGATAACTTCAAGTTTAGGCATAAAAAAAGGAGACAAACTAGTGTCTCCTTTTTAGACATAATTAATTATCAAAAATGTCTGGGTATTGCTCTTGGAAGTAATCGTAGATATCTTGATCATGGAATTTAATATCCATATCTTCGATATATTTCGATAGCGCCAATGTTTTATTGGTATCCTTCGTGGCTAATACTTTAGCAACCTCACCGACGATCTCATCAAGATTTTGATAAACACTGTCGTCGCCAACGGTGAATTTGGCCCGATTAACCGCTTCATCCACTTGAATGATGTAGTAGGTTTTGCTACTAGCATCAAAGTTAAGGAAGTTACGGGAATCTTTCCGATCAACCGATTCAGGCATCAAATAGTATTTGCCATGAATGTTACGAACATAACTATTGATTTCGGTTTCATCATCCGATAAATGACCACCATTCTCAGAGTTGCCTTCATCATCAAGTACATAGTCAACGCCACTTTCGACCGAGCGGCTAAATAGACGATCGCGAATCGCAGTCGGTAAACTTGAAAGACCGCCATCGCGGACATACCATCCGTCGGTAGTATAATCAAGCACTTTAGTATCCGTGGTTTTAATATCTAATCCGACTTCCTTGGTATAGGAGCCGTTGCTGGTAAAGGTCGATTCAATTGATGAGTCGGTGGTTTTCACATCAGCAGTAATTTTGTTATAGTCGCTTAACAAATCACCATAAATAGTATTATCGAAACCGGCACCAACAAGTTCAGCAGCATTTAATAACGCTGATTCGTTAGAAACAAATTGACTGTCAACACCCCGCCAAGCATTAGCTAAAATTTCAAGATTGGCAGTTTCAGCGGTACCATTGATAATATTACTATCGATGAATTCATCAATTAAGTAACGAGCCGCTTCAGGATGGTTATCATTAATTGTGATTGCCACATAATGAACCTTCCGTGCATGACTCAAGTATAGTGAACGGTACTCATTTTCGATGAGATATTTCTCAACTAATTTCGACTGATAGACCTTTGGGACCAAGACATCATTAATGTAATCGCTGTAGTAGTCGAGGTGAAGGGCAACGGTGCCCACGTTATCCTCGGTCACATCTGGAGTAAAGATGATGTCTTTATGCCAAGCAGAAGTAAGTGACAAGTCGTAAGAGCCATTTACCTTATAGAATTTTTTGACGATTGATAAGGCGAATTTTTCCTCATCGAACTTGCTCCGATAAGAATAAGAGCCACCTTTGATATCATCAAGAAGTAACTTGGCTACCCGACGATTAACGTCTTTCGCAAAATCGCTTTCTTTATCGACATCTTCCCATTTACCAAAGTAGGATTCAGCAAGTTTGGCTAAGACCGCATCGCGGACATCCGATTTGGTGGTCGATTGATCCTTAAGAAGATCAATGACGGTTGATTCAATATTGTTATAAACTTCGTTATCGCCTACATTTACGAGTTTGTCATCATAGAAACTCGGGTTTGCAGCTATCGTTGTACATCCCGTAAGAAGTAAAGCGGCAGCAGCGAGGAAGAAAGATTTGATCTTTTTACTTTTTGACATAGCAAGCACCTCCTTCAGCAAAGGCTGCGGAATCACTGTTAACAAAGGAAATTGCGCATGATTCGCTGACTAGACGATTTTCTCTCAAATATTCGAGTTCATCTAATTGTTCAATCCATGAATTCCAAGTCTGTTCAAAACTTTGGGTATCACTGATTTTGCTAGAAGCAATTTGCATGTTGATATAGTCATTTAATGATTGAGATAAGGTCTCATCATAGATCTCAACATTCTCATAGGCGAGAAGTTGATTATAAATCCGATAGTCAACATTGCTGTCAAAGTTTTTAATTTTATCCGTAACAGTGTTGGCCCGGGTTTGATAAGTCGACCGCTCAGTTGTCATATAATTGACATAAGTATCAAGCGGATCATTGCTATTATCGACTGGATAATCGCTGTCTCCAGGAATGGCCGTTGTGTAATAGTCTTCAAGACTCACACCATTTTGAACAGGAATAAGTGCATTTCTTTGAACGACGATGAAGTGTACGCCTTCGTAACTGTCACCTGAAAAATTGGCTTTGGTTACAAGAATCACATTTCCATTTTCGTCGCATAAAACTTTTTTACCGCCAAGTTCGGGAACGCTTTGGAATCCGGACATAGCCTCATAAGTAGCATTAGGAGTTCCAACTTCGTTCGCAGAATCGACAGAGTTTGGAGTGATAACACTGATATTATGACGATTGAAATATTTGTTGAAGTAAACGTTACGTGGATAGTAGGCGGCATCACCATCATTATAGGTATCGCCGTTAGCGTCCTTAGTAATAGTGGCGTAATCCTTAATCTTCAAAGCAGCTTCATAAGGAATTTCGCCTAATCCAATTGCTTCCATCTTGGCTTGAACATCTTCGGGAACAAGCAGCGACTTTGTAGCGGCAGATGTCGATACAGAAGTAACTTGATTAAACAATGTTTCGTAAGCATAGACGCCCAATTTGAATTCATTGACGTAAGAAGTATCCTTGTCCATGATTCCAAGATCGCCACTGGCAGTTTGAGAGCCACTATCATCACTTTGCTCAAGAGCCAAGTTGTTGAAGGTGTCGCCTCCCTTGCGCGTTGCTAAACGAGTAACAACACCAGCAAGTTTCGTAGCTTCGCCTTCGGTAAGGCTTGCCGTGTAACCATTGGTTGAAGAAGTGTTTAATTTCACGAGTATATGTTTAACGTGGAAAGGAAGTTCTTCAGATAAGTAATCATCAGTCAAATCTTTCCATGTGTTGGATAAACCATCAACACCGGTTTTTGTCCAATCGGCACTGGCATCATAAAATTCGGATTTAACTTCTGTTTCCATTTCCTTATAGGCAAAATACTCAAGTAATTCACTTTTGTTTTCTACGCTATAAGAATCATAGATAGCCTGAATTTCGGTATCATAACTGGTACCATTTGTTTTTGCGTTGCTTTTCGCGGTTTCTTCTGCTGAACTGACTTTCTTTTCGGCTTTTTTATATAACTCATCTTTTTTCAAAGCCATAGAGTTACCTTCGAAAAGGTTACGCACTAAGACTTCGTAAATAGCCGAGTAATATTTGGTAATTGTGTCAGCATCGGTTTTATAGCCCGAAAACAGTTCGTCAGCTGTATAATCAATTCTTTGACCGTCTGCGCCGGTGAAAGAAAGGATTAAGCCGTCTTTGCTACGCGTGACAACATTACCACAGCCAGAAAGCAGGGCGATGGAAGAAAGCGTAGTCAAAGCAAGAGCTAAGCGACTTTTCTTCATATGCATTTAATTCCTCCTATACAAATGTAGCGTTTATATTTTATCGAAAGTAGGCAGGTAATTCAATAAGAATTAGAGCCGGATGTGATTTTCTTTAATCTTTTTCCTATTTTTGTAAAAAATAGAGAGCAAAATCGCAAATTATCAAATTCTTTGCCTTTAAGAGTATTTTGTTCTAGAATGATTAACGATTTTGGAGAATAGAAATTATGGATGAATTAGTAATTAAAGATCTCTTCGTGAGTGCCGATGGAAAAATGATCCTCAAAGGGCTTAATCTCACAGTTAAGAAGGGCGATGTATATGCCATATTAGGACCTAATGGTCATGGCAAATCAACACTTTTAAATGCGATCATGGGCCACCCCCGTTATCAAGTCGAGAGTGGAACAATCACTTTTAATGGTCAAGATATTTTAAGTATGTCGGTCGATGAGAGATCGCGGGCGGGAATTTTCCTCGGTATGCAATATCCAAGCGAAGTACCGGGTGTGGTCAATGCCGACTTTATTAAGGCGGCGCTCAACGCACGTCGGGAAAAACCAATTAGTGCGATGGAATTATATCGATTGATTGACAAGACCTCAAAACAGATGGGCATCAGTCTTGATATGGCCAATCGCTCTTTAAATGAGGGATTTTCCGGCGGAGAGAAAAAGCGGAACGAAATTTTTCAAATGACACTTATCGAGCCATATTTATCGATGCTTGATGAGATAGATTCTGGACTTGACGTCGATGCTCTACAAGTTGTTGCCAATCAAATAAACGAATTAAAAAAGAAGGGGATGTCCTTTTTGATTATTTCCCATTATGCGCGTCTTTATTCACTTATTTCGCCAAATAAAGTAGCGATTATTATCGATGGGCGTGTGGTTACGACTGGGGGTCCTGAATTGATAGAGAAAGTTGATCAAACAGGTTATGAATGGATTAGCAAGGAGCTAGGAATCAGTATTACTAAGGAAGATAAAGAAGAACCTATTTCCGCCACTTCAATTGGAATATGTGCTACGAAGGAAGGTCTTAAAAAGTGAAGCAAATTGATCTTTTTGAAACTTTAAAAATTAATGATAACATGGCGATGAATGCTTGTCTTGAACTCAATTTAGAAGGTCAAAACACGGCTGATTCACTTCTTTTAAATTATGAAAAATTAAGCGGATTTGTAAAAAAAATCAACATCCGTATTCCCGCCTATTCTCATTATGATATAACGGAAATTAATCTTATACCGAACCTTGAAATCAATTATTTTTTGGCAGAGAAATCTAGTGTAAATTATGGAATTGCAATATTGAGCAACGAAACGAATTTTAAAGCAGTTTTCAATCTTGAAACGGGAGCCAGTATCAAGGCGGGTTTAGCTGATTTTTCATTTGCTAAAGGAAGAGTAAATTATCTTTTTCGTCTTTTAGGAAAGAAAGCTAGCGCTCAATGGCGGTTAGCCACTTTGGCTGATGGCACGGAAAATGATAAGGAATTCCATATTTCCTTTGATCACATTGTGGGTGATACCTACTCGATGATGGAAAATTACGGGGTTTGTCAAAATGGTGGGCATCTTCTTTTCGCCGGTGTTTCACACATTTTTCCTGATGCTGATGATTCTTCTGCCCATCAAAAAGCCAAAATCATGGTATTTGATGAGAATTGCATTGCAAAGGCTAATCCAATTTTGAAAATTGATGATAATGAGGTCGAAGCTAGTCATGCGGCGGCGGTAGGCAAAGTTAATGATGAGCATTTGTTTTATCTCACCTCGCGGGGAATAAGCCGCCCAACGGCCAAATATTTGATAACTCTGGGATATTTAAACCCCGTTTTGGACGCCTTCAGCGATGACACATTGAAAGAAAAAATAGCTGATTATATTTCTTCAGGAGTAAAGGCATGATTGACATAGAAAAAATCCGCAAGGACTTTCCGATGCTGGAAGGCAAATCAATGCAGGGGAAGCCATTGGTATATCTAGACAATGCTGCTACCAGTTTTAAACCATATTCGGTCATTAAGGCGGTTACCGATTATTACGCCAATTACACCTCGAATTCGCATCGCGGTGATTATGATATCGCGCATCAAGTGGATGTAATGGTTGAAGATACGCGCAAAAAAGTCGCTGATTTTATCAACAGCAAGCCGACGGAAGTTGTTTTTACCAGTGGAACTTCAATGTCGATAAATATGGTTGCATTTGGCTATGGAATGAAGTTTTTAAAGTCGGGTGACGAGATTTTGCTTACGCAAGCGGAACATGCTTCCAATGTTTTACCTTGGTTTAAAGTGGCTGAGATGACGGGAGCCCAAATAAATTATATTCCCCTCGATAAAGAAGGGCGTTTAACCCCTGAAAATCTAGCAAAAGTCATATCTAGTAAAACAAAGATAGTCGCAGTTGCTCATGTAACCAATGTTTTGGGATTTGTCGTTGATATCAAGGAAATTGCTAAAATAGCGCATGCTCAAGGGGCAATACTGGTTTGCGATGGTGCCCAAAGTGTCCCGCACATGAAGACAAATGTCAAAGATTGGGACGTGGATTTTCTTTCATTCAGTGGCCATAAAATGCTCGGTCCAACGGGCATCGGAGTTCTCTATGGTAAGTTTTCTCTTCTAGAAAAAATGGATCCATTCATGACGGGTGGCGGACAGACGGCAAAGTTTGATATGTGTGGCGATGTAAATTTTCTTGCGCCACCAATAAAGTTTGAAGCCGGAACACAAAACTTAGCAGGCATTGCTGGTTTAGGGGCGGCTATTGATTATTTGACGAATATAGGAATGGATAATATTGAAGAATATGAGCGCAATCTAAAACGCTACGCGGTTGAAAAATTGGCTGAAGCGGACAATGTCATTGTCTATAATCCACATAGTGAAGCCGGGATTGTGACTTTTAATATCAAAGATGTCTTTGCTCAAGACGCGGCTAGTTTTTTCAATAGTCGTGGAGTCGCTGTTCGTAGCGGTCAGCATTGCGCCAAGATTTTAATCGACTTTTTGCACGTTGTTTCGACTTGTCGAGCATCGTTCTATTTTTACAACACAAAGGCAGAAATTGATGCTTTTGTCGAAGCGGCTAGACACGGAGGTGACTTTCTCGATGCTTACCTTTAATCCCCAGATGATGCGGGCCATTATTATGGATCACTATCAAAATCCAAGAAATAAACGTACCCCGAAAGATGTCGATAAATATAGTAAAATTCATATGGATTCAGCTTCATGCGTCGATGATATATGGGTGTATTTGCTTTTGGAAGATGATAAGGTGAAAGACGTTGCTTGGGATGGTGTTGCTTGTACTATATCTACGGCATCAACATCAATTATGAGCGAACTTGTTCAAGGGAAAAGTGCGCATGATGCCCTCTATATTATTGAGCAATATCTTAAAATGATTCATGAGGAATCGTTTGACGATTCGGTTTTAGATGAGGCGATTGTTTTTATGAATACCGCTCGGCAAGCAGCGCGCATTAAATGTGCGACAATTGGGTGGACCGGGTTGCAAGATTTAATTTTAGAGGAGGAAAAAGAACATCATCATGGATAAAAAAAATATTCCTTCTGAAGATTACAAATACGGATTCCATAATGAGGATGTATCTATTTTAAACACGGGAAAAGGTCTCAACGAAAAGGTGGTGGAGGAGATTTCTCTTCTTAAAGAAGAGCCTTCATGGATGAAAGAATTTCGTTTGCGTTCCTATGCAACTTTTTTAAAAACACCGATGCCCTCTTTTGGACCAGATTTAAGTTTGATTGATTTTGATTCTTACACTTATTTTACGCGTCCTTCGGAACGAGAAGCGACAAATTGGGATAATGTTCCTGATACAATTAAAGACACATTTGACAAACTGGGAATTCCCGAGGCCGAACAGAAGTATTTGAGTGGGGTTGCTACTCAATATGAGTCAGAGATGGTCTATCACAATATGCTCAAGGAAGTGGAAGATAAAGGAGTTATTTTCCTATCTACAGATATGGCTCTTAAACTGTATCCCGAGTTGGTGAAAAAATACTTTGGAACAGTGGTTCCCGCTGCCGACAATAAGTTTGCGGCTTTAAATAGTGCTGTTTGGAGCGGTGGGTCTTTTATCTACGTCCCAAAGGGAGTAAAAGTTGATAAGCCGCTTCAATCTTACTTCCGTATTAATAATGAAAAGATGGGGCAATTTGAAAGAACACTTATCGTTGTCGATGAAGGGGCCGACGTTCATTATGTTGAAGGATGCACAGCTCCAATCTATAGTAAGGAATCTCTCCATGCCGCTATCGTGGAGATAATTGTTAAGAAGGGTGGGCGTTGCCGTTATTCCACTATTCAAAATTGGTCGAATAATATTATAAATTTAGTTACGAAGCGCGCCTATGTCGAGGAAAATGGATCGATGGAGTGGATTGATGGTAACATCGGCAGTCAATTAAATATGAAATATCCATCATGTATTCTGGCTGGGCGCGGGGCAAAAGGAACTTGTATATCCGTAGCTGTTGCCTCCAGTGGTCAGTATCAGGATGCGGGTGCCCGGATGATTCATTTAGCTCCCGATACGAACTCAACCATTATTTCTAAGTCGGTCGTTCGTCATGGTGGAGTAGCCAATTATCGCGGCACAGTCCGCCATTTACCCAAGGCCATTAATGCTAAATCGCATGTCGAATGCGATACTTTAATTTTGGATCATGCTTCCCGTTCTGATACAATTCCAACTAATGATATGCGAAACAATGAATCCTATATTGAGCATGAAGCCACTGTCAGTAAAATCAGCGAAGATCAATTGTTTTATCTTATGAGTCGTGGAATAAGTGAAAAAGATGCAACCCAAATGATTATTATGGGATTTATTGAACCGTTTTCACGCGAACTTCCTATGGAATATGCCGTTGAATTAAATCGTTTGATCGCCCTAGATATGGAGGGGTCGGTTGGTTAATATGAAAACAGAATATGATGTTATTGTCGTCGGCGGAGGCCATGCAGGTCTCGAAGCGGCGATGGCTAGTGCCCATATGGGAATGGACACTCTTTTGTGTACTTTAAACATCAAAATGATGGGAAATATGCCATGTAATCCTTCCATCGGTGGGAGTGCAAAGGGGATTGTCGTTCGAGAAATTGATGCACTAGGCGGCATGATGGGAATTGGTGCTGATCATGAGTATCTGCAAATGAAGATGCTCAATACCGGCAAGGGACCAGGCGTCCAATGCCTAAGAGCGCAGGCGGATAAGAAGACTTATCCAGCATACATGCAACATTTAGCTTTGAGCACAAAAAACTTGAGTCTAATGGAAGCAATGGTGGTTGGGTTACTACACGACGATAAAAATGTTTTTGGGGTTGAATTAGAAAATGGTGGAAAAATCTTTTCAAAAGCGGTTATTTTAACCACAGGAACCTATATGGAAAGTGAAGTTTTAGTTGGCCACGCACGTAAATCGGCTGGTCCGGATGGGGAGAATCCTAGCCGTGGATTATCACCCTATTTAGCGGCGATGGGCATTAAACTAATGCGCTTAAAGACAGGCACTCCGCAAAGAATTAAACGCGATTCTATCGATTTTTCAAAAACAATAATTCAGCTAGGAACTCCTGGTGAACTCGCTTTTTCCTACACAACTAAAAAATTTATTCCTCTTGATGAGCAAGAACCTTGTTACTTAACTTATACCACGGAAAAAACTCATCAGATAATCCGTGATCATCTTTTAGACTCGGCGATGTACGGAGGGTGTGTTCGCGGAGTTGGTCCGCGATATTGTCCCTCAATTGAGGATAAGATTGTTCGCTTTGCGGATAAGCCGCGCCACCAATTGTTTTTGGAGCCGGAGTCAAGAATGACTGATAGCATTTATTTACAGGGTTTTTCCACTTCAATGCCCCAGAGTGTGCAAGATGAGATGGTCCATTCGCTACCGGGACTAGAGAAGGCAGTTATTTTAAAATATGCTTATGCTATTGAATACGATGCGATAGATCCTTTTCAATTGCTTCCTACTTTGGAAATGAAAAATTGGCCAGGCTTATATATAGCTGGTCAAATTTGTGGAACATCCGGCTACGAAGAAGCAGCCGGCCTCGGTTTGATGGCGGGTATTAATGCTGTTCGCAAAATTCAGCAATTAGAGCCCATTATTCTTAGGAGAGATCAAGCCTATATTGGTGTTATGATCGATGATATTGTAACCAAGGGTGTCACAGACCCCTATCGTCTTCTTTCTTCGCGAGCGGAATATCGGCTTTTGTTAAGGCATGATAATGCTGATCTTCGTCTTACAAAAATTGGCTATGATATTGGTTTAATCAATGAAGATCGCTATCGGAACTTTTGTGAAAAGAATATAGCAATTGAAAAAGCAAAAACAATACTGGCCGCACTTCACACTAGCGGTCCATTATTTCGCGATTACTTGAATTCGGTTGGATACCCCGATTATCAGGGGGGACTTACGGGAGAAGAACTGCTTCGACGTCCAAATGTTTCTTTAAAGGGATTAATTCCATTTATTCCCGAACTTTTAGCATTAAATCTTGACGCTACCGCAATAGTTCAATTGGAAGTTATGGTAAAATATGTTGGATATATTAATAAGCAGGTTGAGGATGCTCAAAACTTTCAGAAGATGGAAGAACTACAAATACCAAAGGATATTGCGTATCAACATATGGATGGTTTAGCTCTTGAAGCTCGCCAGAAACTGGATAAATTTCGGCCGTTAACCATCGGACAAGCGAGCCGAATTAGCGGTATTAATCCTAGTGATGTTGCGATTCTAATCATGAATATTCGAAAGGGAAAAAACTGATGACTTGGAATGAATTCTTAATTGCGACGAATGAACTTGGCTTTCCTCTTTCCGATACCCAAATAAATCAGTTTCATCTTTACTATGATCTTTTAAATGAATGGAATCAAAAAATAAATTTAACGGCGCTTACGAGCGAAAGTGATATTCTTGAAAAACACTTTTATGATTCGCTTCTTTTGGCCCCCTTTCTAAAAGAAAATCACAATCTTCTTGATATTGGTAGTGGAGCGGGATTTCCCGGCATCCCCATCAAGATTGTATTTCCCCAACTTGAGATTGTTTTGCTTGAGCCAACTGGCAAACGGGCGCGTTTTTTAGAGTTGGTAATCGCATCTTTAAAACTGCAAAAAATTCAAGTGATAAATGAGCGAGCGGAAAATTATGTTAAACAGACGCGCGAGACTTTTTTCTATGTCACCGCCCGCGCCGTTGCCCCTTTGGCTGTTCTAAATGAGTTGGCCTTACCCTTCATTGCTATCGGGGGAACATTTTTTCCCATGAAAGCCAAAGATACAGAGGCGGAAATTGCCCATTCTTTATCGGGAATAATTCGCCTCGGGGGAAAGTACAAGAAGATAAATTCCTTTTTGCTTCCGTCAAATGAGATGCGAACCATCATTGAAATCGAAAAAGAAAAGCCGACTCCCAAAAAGTATCCTCGCCAGTTTGGAGAGATAAAGAATCATCCGCTTATTTCCTAATTTTATGCGGTAAACCCTAGAAGATTAGTGCAACTGCTGATATACTATTGACGACATTATAGAGAGGTAGTTATGGCGCATATTATTGCCGTTGCAAATCAAAAAGGTGGGGTTGGAAAAACAACCACGGCGATTAATCTTTCGAGCGCACTTGCCCAAAATGGCGAGCGGGTTCTTTTGATTGATATGGATCCCCAAGGTAATTCTTCTCGGGGACTAGGATGTGACATATCACTACTTAAAAATACTATTCACCAGTGCCTTTTAGGAGAAATAGATACCGAAAAAGCTCTCCGAAAAACAATGATAAAGTATTTGGACCTTTTACCAGCAAATTTAAAGTTGGCATCGATTGATGTTGAAGTGATTGGAAAGAATATCGCTCCGTTTTATTTATTAAAAGGAGTGATTTCCGCTCTTGATAGTCGTTATGATTTTATGATAATAGATTGTCCTCCTTCATTAGGTATATTAAATATCAATGCCCTTGTGGCTTCAAATTCGGTTATCATTCCAGTCCAATGTGAATATTTCGCTATGGAAGCGGTCGCGGCCATCCTATCTTCAATCAGTAAAATTCAGTCAACCTATAATCACCATCTTGAGATTGAGGGTTTTCTTTTGACAATGTATGATTCGCGCACAAGGCTGGGAGTGGAAATTTCCACCCAAATACGCGGATTATTTAAAGAAAAAACTTTTATGACGCAGATTCCGCGTAACATCTCTATTCCCGAAAGCAGCGCTCGCGGACTGCCAGTGACGCTTTATAAGCCAACCAGTTCAGGGGCTACGGCATACCTTAATTTAGCAAAGGAGATTTTGCTCAATGAAGCGCAATGATGAGACGATTGTTAAAACCAATCTCTCACGACTTGTTAAGAAGTATGCCCAAAGCGATGTTATTCATTCAATGGAACGCGAATATAAGAGCGCCCCAGCTTTTTATATTGATACCGATCTAATTGATGATAACTCGTTCTTAAAGAAACTTCCGATGCGACCCGGACTCATATCTTCATTAGCTGTTTCCTTTGAAAATGGGGATATAATCGAGCCACTTGTGCTCCGCCCCAAAGGCAAACGATATGAGGTCGTTATGGGTAGAAAGCGGCTTTTGGCCGCTCAAAAAGTCAAACTTTCACACTTGCCAGCTATCGTCAAGGAATATACTGACGAAGAAGTGCTACTAGTTTTATTGGCCATTGCTCGGGATGAGCATGATGTCAATCCGATAGAACAAGCTTTAATTGCATCTTATCTTGTTAGCATATTTGGCTACACGCAAAGTGCAATTGCAACACTCACACATCAGAGTCGGCCCCAAGTGACAAATATTATGCGACTGCTAAAGCTGCCAGAATCAATTATGAATGAGGTATCGCTTGGTAATTTAAGTTATGGTCACGCCCGAGCACTTTGTGGCGTAAGTGAAGATCAAAAATTAAGTGTTTATGAGCAGATAAAAGACAATCGTTTAACCGTTCGTCAAACCGAAGATTTAATCAATAAATCTTATCGGAAAGAGGAAAAAAAGCGAGCTAAAAAATTTTCCTATTCAAAAATAGTTCATATCAATGGAATAGAAGTAAAAGTGAGTTTTTCTTCTTTGCAAGCAATGGAAGATTTTCTCTCTTATCTTAAAAATAAACAATAAATGTTGCATGAGTGATTATTTTGAACGATAATATATCTGTCTTCAGGGCGGGGTGAAATTCCCCACCGGCGGTATACCCCGCGAGCTCATGTGAGCACGAACTGGTGCGATTCCAGTGGCGACAGTAAAGTCTGGATGAAAGAGGATTTTTGCTTTTTTCGCCCTGTAGCGGGCATTTTTTTATTTTTAAGGAGCAAAAATATGGAACCGACAATCCCACCAGTCCAAAAGAAAACGAAAAAACTATTCTCTGTTCATGCTATCGCGCGCATTGCTGTATTTTCGGCAATTGCGACCATTCTTTATTTATTACCATTTCCGCCATTTAATTTTCCAATATTTCCACAGGTGAGTTTTCTTTCAATTCACTTTGATGAAGTGCCCGCTCTCATTGCGGGCTTTGCCTACGGCCCGTTAGCTGGATCATTAGTAATTGTTATCCGAACAATCATTAAGCTTCCTTTTTCGAGTACGGCAATGGTTGGGGAGTTAGCGGATTTAATATTCAGCTTAGCTCTCGTCCTCCCAGCCACCCTGCTTTATCACCAAAACCGCACATTAAAAGGAGCGATTTATGCGCTTATTTTTGGAACGACATCACAAGTCATTGTTGCGACGGCGGGAAATTTATATTTTATAGCGGACTTTTATAATAATTTATTCGGTGGGGCCATCTTTAATCTTATGGATATGGGAACCTATTTAAAATGGCTAATTCCTTTCAACTTAATAAAAGACGCGATGGTTTCGATTGTAACTTTCTTTGCTTATAAGAGTGTCCATCGCCTATTTGACCGCCTATGAGTTACGTCCCCGACTATTTTTTCGGAAGGCGATAACATTAACAATCGTACAAATAATGATGAAACCACCAATATATAGATAACTGAAGATATTTCCTAATTCATTCGAAAAGAAGTTTAAGTGAAATGAGAATCCGTCTGCCAACGACTGGGTGGCCTCTAAACCAATATAAGTAGTCATATTATTTAAAGGGCCGCTCATTGTCACTTGCCTTAGCAAAGCAGCGACATGCGCGCCGGGAACTAAAGCAATGATGTTTTGAATGAAAACAGGAAACATGGTTGGTGGCATGTAAGCTCCAAGCAGGAAACCAGATAAGGCTGAACTAAGACCAATAAAACCACCGAATGACGATTCGCTTCGAAATAATTTACCAGCGGGTAATACGAATAATACCGCACTGATGGAACCGATGATAATTAGCAAAAGGATTTTTCCAAAGACGAGAAAATCGAAGATGAGTGAGCCTCGAATTAAAAGATAAAGACCAGTAAAAAGGAAAACAACTAATTCGATGAGAATGGAAGTTATAACCGCGCTGAGAAAATAGGAAATAGAAATCGATGAAGCCTTAGTGGGTGTTACTAAAAAATCATCATAAACCCGTTTGGCCTGATCTTGGACGATGATTTGAGCGCCACTTACCGATCCGGAAATGGCTCCAACCGCCAAAACACTTGATAAAAACCAGGCGTCTACAAATGATTTTATCATTCCGCTCGTCATACCGGGGATGGAAAGAAGACTATCTTCCAAACTCCTAATTTGAACTTCTCCCAAAAAGAGAATATAAAGAAGTAAAACGATAAGCGGAGTAAGAAACGAGAAGAAAACGGAAATACGATCACGAAAGAAAATCAATAAATTTCTTTTTGTCAATTGCCAAATGGTACCCATAATTAATGCTCCAATTTCTTTCCCGTTACTTGTAAGAAAACGTCATCCATATTTCCTCGTACGACTTCGTAATCTAAAAATAAGTCATGATATTGAATTATAAAATTGGTCACTGACTGTGAGTCAAAAAAGGTAACTCGGTAGTGATCGCCTAAATACTCATATGGAAGGTGACTGGATAGTAAGGCATTATCAATAGCAACATCTTCTGAATGATGAATGTATAAATAGTTATGTGTAAATTTATTTTTTAAATCACGCGGAGTTCCTTCAGCGACAATTCGCCCCTCATCAATAATAATTACGTGATCACTATTTTCGGTTTCTTCCATATAATGGGTCGTTAGGAAAATGGTTAAATGTTGTTTTAAGCGCAACTGAGAAAGAATTTCCCAAACGATTTGCCGATTTTGAGGATCGAGTCCAGTGGTAGGCTCATCAAGAAATAAAATGGCAGGCTGATGAATAAGCGCGCGGGCAATGTCGACTCGTCTTTTCTGACCGCCACTGAGAGTCTTTACTTGGCGTTTTAACAAATTGCCGAGATTAAGTAATTGACTTAGTTCGATAATGCGTTGATGAATATCGCGCTTTGATATTCCGTAAAGTGCTCCACGCGAAAATAAATTTTCTTTTATGGAAAGCGATTCATCCAAAACACTATTTTGAAAAACAATACCAATTTTCTTTTTTATTTGGTCGCCATTTTTTTCAATATCAAGCCCATCGATAGAAACGGACCCAACATCCTTTTTTAGTAAACCGGCCAAAATACTAATTGTCGTCGTTTTGCCAGCGCCATTGACGCCGAGAAAAGAGAAAAATTCTCCTCTTTTGATGGAAAAGGAGATGTCTTGAACCGCCTTAATTTCCTGGTAACTCTTACTAAGGTCTTTAACTGATATAATGGCATCCATATTTTCACCTCACGCCTAATGATAATATGTTTACCGTTAAAGAAAAAGAAAAAACCGGTTGCGCAACCGGTTTCTCTTTAACTATTATAAAATCTACTCAACAATAATGGCCTGAACAGGGCAATCTGCCGCTGCCCCATCAATCGCTTCTTCAAGTGCTTCCGGAACATCTTCAACAACAGCCTTCATTTTGCCATCATCATCCCAATCAAATACATCTGGAACGGAAGCGTTGCAGAGGCCACAGCCGATGCAAGCGTCTTTTTCAATACGAACTTTCTTTGCCATACTTTCCTCCTAATGACACCGCTATTATAAACCAAAATACTTATCTTAGACAAGGTTGAAATGAGAAGAGCAAAATCTTGTTTTTATTGCATATGCCACTAGGAATTATTGGTTTTCTTTAATATAATAGTTAAATGAAAAGGATGGTCGTATGGTAGAAGAGAACCGCAAGTCCCGATATGCCAAGTACCGCTCCACGATTAAATCAATGGCGGAGCCATCTTTTTTAGCCCCCGACCCGAAGGAGTCAATCGACAACCGACTTCCTAAAGCGGATGTTGATTCTTTACCTAAACAAGCAACTACGTCAATGAGTTTGGATGAAATCATGCGTGAGCATGATGCTCTCGTTCAGGATTCATCGGCGCAAGATTTATCGGAAGATGAAAAAACTCAGCATCGATGGAAGATAATCGGCATTATAGCCATATCTTTTATCGTTCTTTTATTTGTTGTCTTTCTTGCGGCTTTGCTTTACCAGTTGTTATTTTAAAAACCAGGAGAATTTATGAGAAAAATTATTTCGGTCGCCATTGATGGACCTGCAGCAGCAGGAAAGTCAACCATCGCCAAAAAAGTCGCCAAGATTTTGAACTTTACCTACATTGATACCGGAGCGATGTACCGGGCGTTTACCTACTACGTAATGAAAAAAGGCGTCGACCCGCAAGATGAAGAAGCGGCTTGTGCGCTTATCCCCGAAGTGGAAATAAATCTTGAACCAGGAGACGTTGTTTTAGTAAACCAAGAGGATGTTACCAAACAGATCAGAGAAACCTATATTTCTTCAAATGTTTCCTATATCGCTTCTTATCGGGCTATTCGGTTAGCTTTAGTTGAACAACAAAGACGTCTCGCCCGGAATAATTCAGTTATTATGGATGGCCGGGATATTGGCACTTATGTGCTTCCCGATGCCGATGTAAAAATATTTCAAGTTGCAAGTGTTCATACGCGGGCGATTAGGCGGTATGAGGAAAACCTTGAAAAAGGCATTCAGTGCACATTGCAGCAAATTGAAGATGATTTAGTTCGTCGTGATTATATCGATTCTAACCGGGAGTTTGCCCCCTTAAGACAAGCTCCTGATGCGGTTTTGCTTGATACCTCGTTAATGAGCATTGAAGAGGTAGTAGTTCGTGTCTTAGAGATTATTGTTGCTAAAACCGGGTATGAGGTCCCGAAATTATGAGTTTACCTATCGTCGCAATTGTCGGAGCTCCCAACGTAGGAAAATCGACATTATTTAATCGAATAATCGGTGAACGTCAGGCTATAGTTGACGACCAAGCGGGTGTAACCCGTGATCGGCTTTATGGTCGGGCAACCTGGCTTACCCGTTCCTTTCGTCTTATCGATACTGGTGGTATTGAAATCGCAAACACTCCTTTTCAAGACCAAATACGAGCTCAGGTGGAAATTGCAATTGAAGAAGCGGATGTGATTATTTTCTTAACCGATGCCAAATTAGGGCTTACAAAAGATGATCGAATGATTGCCAAAATGCTTTTTCAGTCACAAAAGCCCGTCGTTTTAGTAGTTAATAAATCGGATAATGAGGAACTTCAACTTTTTGTTAATGAATTTTATGCGTTGGGCTTCGGACAGCCAGTGACAATGGCGGCAACTCATGGTATTGGAGTTGGCGATTTATTGGATGAAGTGGTTAAGAAAATTCCCGATGCCAAAGATAAAACCCCCGATGATGACGTTATTCGCTTTTGCGTGGTTGGTCGACCCAACGTCGGGAAGTCATCTTTAGTAAACGCTATGCTCAACCAGGAACGGGTTATCGTCAGCGATATTTCCGGAACGACTAGGGATGCCATTGATACTCCTTTTGTTCGCTCTGGCCAAAATTATGAAGTGATTGATACGGCGGGCTTACTAAAAAGAGGTCGCATATACGAATCAGTTGATAAATATGCCGCTTTAAGAGCTTTGAGTGCGATTGATCGCAGTGATATTGTCCTTTTAGTTATCGATGCTGATAATGGTATTATCGAGCAAGATAAGCATGTTGCTGGTTATGCAATAGAGTCAAATAAACCGATTGTTATCGTCGTTAATAAATGGGATTTGATTACCAAAGATACGAGCACGATGGACGAATTTACAAAGAAAGTTCGCAAGGAATTTAAGTTTCTTGATTACGCTTCTATCGTTTACGTTTCCGCAAAGGAAAGAACTAGAATTTCCACTGTTTTTGCGGAAATTGAAGCCGCCTATTCATCGTACAATCTTCGTATTGGCACCTCACCTTTAAATGATGTGATTCAAGATGCCCAGATTGTTAATCCAGCTCCTTATTTCAACAAAGGAAGAATTAAGATTTATTATGCCAATCAAGTGGCGATTAAACCGCCGACTTTTGTCTTGTTTGTCAACAATCCCAAGCATATGCATTTTTCTTATACGCGCTATCTAGAAAATCGGCTTCGGGAAACGTTTGAGTTAAGAGGAACACCAGTAAAAATTATCTGTCGGGAGCGTAAATAATATGCGAATTTGTGTTTTAGGAAGTGGAACTTGGGGAACGGCGTTAGCGCAAGTTCTAACTGATAATGGTCACCAAGTAACAATATATGGAAATAATCAAGAGCAGATTGATGATATCAGTAAGCATCATCAAAATCGGCAATATTTTGGAAGTGAAATTACACTGTCGCCATCAATTAAAGCGACGACATCACTCTCTCAAGCTCTCGATGGAAAAAGCATTGTTTTAGTGGCCGTCCCATCTAATGCAATTCGCGCGGTTTTAAGTGAAGTAAGGCCGTTACTAAAAAGTCGTAAGTATTTTATTAATACAGCAAAAGGAATTGAAGCCGGAACTGAAAAACGTATGAGTCAAGTTTTTGAGGATGTCATTCCGCAAGAATTAAGACACCCACTAGTCTCCTTGATTGGACCTAGCCATGCCGAAGAAGTTATTTTGCGGATGGTGACCGCCATTACCGCAACTTCTCATGATTTAAGAACAGCCCGCCATATCCAATCAATATTTGCTAATAACTACTTTCGGGTATATACCAACAATGATGAGATTGGCGCCGAAATCGGTGTGGCCATGAAAAACGCAATTGCTATTGCTAGCGGTGCGCTTGCTGGTTTAGGCTATGGCGACAATGCGCGCGCAGCCCTTGTTACTCGCGGATTGCATGAAATGGTTAATTTTGGCACGCGTTTAGGGGGAAAACTAAAAACCTACCTCGGCCTTACTGGGCTTGGGGATCTTATGGTGACATGTAATTCGCTTCATTCTCGCAACTTTGTTGCTGGCTATAAAATTGGTAAAGACGATTCAGCAAGCGATTTTTGGGCTACAAATAAGGCGACAGTCGAGGGAATATACGCAACAAAAGTTATTTATCGAATGGGAAAAGAAATGGATATTGATCTTCCAATTATTAACGCGGTTTATGCCGTTCTTTATGAAGATAAACGGCCGAGCGAGCTTTTAGCCAACTTAATGGTTAGACCGCTAAAAGATGAAAGTGATGAGTGATTATATCGGTAAAGACAAGCCTAAATCGGTAAAAAGTATTGATAACAACGCTTTTTTATGTTAATTTAGTTTTAGACGAATGTTATTCATACAATAATGGAGGTCCAAAACTATGAATAAGGTTGATTTGGTTGAGATTGTTGCCGAGCGGGCCAGTTTGACCAAAAAGGAAGCTGAAAAGGCAATTGACATCTTTTTTGAAGAAGCAGAAAAAGCTTTAATTAAAGGTGATGCCGTTAAGGTTTCTGGCTTTGGAAGTTTCGCCGTTCGTGAACGGGCGGAAAGAAATGGCGTAAATCCTAAAAATCAGGAAACAATCGTAATTCCGGCAAGCCGCGCTGTTGTGTTCAAACCTTCAAAATCTCTTAAGGAAAAAGTTCAATAATTAAAAGGGATTAAGAAAGAGAGGGTCACCTCTCTTTTTTTTATTGATAATTAATGTAAAATATAGATATGGATTTCTTTGAAACGTATCTATCGATTTCAGCTGTTTTTGCCGAAAATGGTTTTCATCTCTACTTGGTAGGGGGAACGGTTCGGGATTTTTTGCTTAAGCGCCAAGTTGATGACTTGGATTTTGCCACGGATGCTCGACCTTCGGCTATGGAAAAATTTCTTCCAGACGGTGATTTTACTTTTGCACGTTATGGGACTGTTTCTTTAAAAAAGAACGATTTTTCAATTGATATCACAACCTTTAGACGCGAGGAAGGATATATGGATGCCCGACACCCCGATAAAATTATTTTTGTCAGTGATATGGAACCAGATGCCTATCGACGTGATTTTACCATCAATGCTCTATATATGGACCAAGGGCATTTAATATATGATTTTTTCCACGGGCGTGATGATTTACAAAATCATGTTATTCGTATGATTGGGGATCCAGGAGTAAGGCTAAGAGAGGATCCATTACGAATTCTTCGCGCTCTACGTTTTTCGCTTCTTTTTGATTTTAAAATCGAGGAAAATCTGGCGGACAAAATGCGGGTTTTGTCTCCTTTAGTGCGCCAGTTAACTCCCGCTAAAGTGAACAACGAGATTAGTAAGATGATGGCCGTTGATTCTGAAAAAACCAATTTTCTACTAAAAAGTTTTTATCTTGATACGCATTATTGATAAAATGTATTTGTTTCGTTAATTAAAGGAGTTGATTTTTTTGATACCTGATGCATTGGATTTTCGGTTTTTACTGATCAATTACTATAAAAAAATGGGCCTTAATGAAAAGGAATTAGCAGTTATTTTTGTTACTGATTACTTGATACAGGAAAAGAATGACTTGATTACGGGCGATATACTCTCCTTGAAGATGAACTTTTCGGCTAAGGAAATTGACGATATTTTAGTTAATTTGCTTCATAAAGGATATTTGGAATACAATACCGATCAGCAGACAATGCGGACAACCCTTAATCCTTTACGTCAGCGACTCTATCAGGAATTTCAGATTGAGATGAGCAATGAGGCTAAACAAAGCAGTGACGACAATCCAACTGAAAAGGTTGTTCGTTCATTTCAAGGTGAACTGGGCCGAAGTCTTTCCCCAGCCGAAATACAACGGGTTCGGGAGTGGATCGCCTATGGTTATGATGCCAATTTGATTATTGATGCCCTAAAAGAAGCTTTAAGTAAAAATCGACGTTCAATTAAGGCTGTCGACCGAATTTTACTCGAGTGGGCAACAAGCGAGGATGTAAAAAAGGAAGGCTATAGTGCTCAAAATGAATCATGGAAGAATGACATTGATAAAACTATAGCTATTGCTAAAGAAAAATGGCTGGATTTTGACGATGACGATAAGTAAAAAAGAAAAAGCAACAATAGTGGCCGCTTATCTTGCGAAACTTTTCCCCACTGCCGGTTGTGAACTCAACTATCGACAGGACTATGAACTCGTTATTGCGGTTATGTTGAGTGCACAAACGACGGATGCCAGTGTCAATCGCGTTACGGCTATCTTGTTTAATCATTATCCAACATTGGCTTCTTTGGCTTTGGCTCCCATTTTAAGTATTGAGCAGGATATTCGCTCAATTGGTCTATATCGTCACAAAGCTGAAAATGTTCACTTGATTGCTCAGCAGTTATTAAATGAATTTCAGGGGATTGTTCCTGCTTCCAAAGAACAGCTGATGCGTTTGCCAGGCGTGGGAAATAAAACCGCCAATGTAGTTCGGGCGGAACTTTTTCATTTACCGGAATTCGCTGTTGATACTCATGTTGCCCGTGTTAGTCGGCGACTCGGTTTAACAAGTGTTAAAGATAATGTTGACCAAATTGAAAAAAAACTCCGGAAACTATACTCTCCAGAGGATTATATTCAGCTTCATCATCGATTTATCCATTTTGGTCGTTATTTTTGCAAAGCGCAAAAACCACACTGCTACGAATGCCAATTAGTGGATATATGTCTTGAAAAAAATAAGAATTATCAGAGCGAATAATATTCAATTATCGTCGGCAGATAATCTATTCTTGGTCGCAATCCCTGTTTGATTAAGCGACCATTTTCTTTTATTTTCGTCAGTGGAATGGATTTCTTTTGTTGATTTTCATGCCAATCAATAACAAAGCGAGCATCGAGAAAGTATACTTCGTTCAATTTGGTGAATTCAATTAGAAAAAAAGCTATTCCCCCTTGAAAAAACACTTCCTTTAAATGTTCAAATTGGTGCGGAGTAATGTTATTCAAAGGGAAACTGGTTTTGCTGTGTGAACTTTTGGCTTCGAAATCTATATATCTTCCGTGATAGACACCATTATAATCCGTGGTAGATTGCATAGAAAAATAGGCGTCCGTGATGCGAGCACCCCGGGTATAATCAACTTTTACAACATTAATTGGTGTCGGACGTTTCGTGATAAGCGCGATGTGCTTTTGCGCGTAATAATCATTGCTGAAATTAATGTCAGTTTCAAAACTCATTCCTCGATTAGCGGAATTAATCACCGGGTTTTTATTTTTTTTAATAGCAGTGATAGGCGAAGAATTAACTCGCTTACCAAAAGGATAATTAATCATTTCCTGTCGACTCCTGCTTTAATATAGTCTTCGACAATATGACCAAAATCACTTGCAGAAACATCGGTATTATTCACTAATTTACTAATTGTTTTTTGGATAGGCACAGGTAAGTGCCGCATATGTGAGAGAACAGAAAGATATTCATGGTAGAGAATATCTGGCTTCGAGAGTGAGGCCTCATATAAATAGGCTAAATTCAAAGCATCAAAGTAAGGATCATGAGGCGTTCCTTCAAACTCAACTCCAAATTTTAGACAGTAGTTGGCAAGTGAAAGCGGATTGTTTTTTTCATCTTTAACATATTCGGAAAGAATGTCAGAAAAATCAATGTGGTTATGATCGATAAAGTGAACAATTTCACCATCAGCGTCGCTAGAGAAGTGCAGACTTTGATGCAAAATTCGAATATCATGGCTACCAAAGGTAATAAAAGCGGCTTTTTTATAATTCTTGCCGATATATTTTTTTAATTCCTCTAAGGCACTTTTGTAAGTAACGCCCTCTTTTAATAGTAAGTCCGATTTAATACCAGTCAATTTTTCCACATAAGAGCCGATTTTTTCATGCGCAATGACATAGCGCTTATAACCTTTGTGAATTTTTTTAATATGACCATCTTTTTTAAGCGTCACTAAGACGGCGCCTAAAGCAATCATCTCATGGCTAATTTGGGTTCCTTCAAAATCAAGAAAAACCAATACCGGATGCTTATCAATTAATTGCATCAATCTTTTCATCATCAAATCCTCTTTGTAAGTATACCATAAAGCAAGTTTTACTTAAGTAATTTTTTTGGCTTACGATTGCTTAGAAGCACTTAAAACATTATAATAATCATTATGGAGCAACGTAAATGAAACTCGATTTAAATCTAGATAGTACGAAGTTACTTGAAAAGAAATTTAGCGCCAATCTAAAAGGCTATGATCCAGATGAAGTTGACGAATTTCTTGATCAAATATTAGCTGACTACCGTCGTGTTGAGCAATTGGATAAAGAAATAGATCACCTTTCCGTTGACAATGGAAATTTGAAAAAAATTCAACAAGAACGCGATGAATGGAAAGCCAAATATGAAATCTTGGATGAGAAACTAAAAGTTCTAGACAAGAATCGCAATGCTGCTCTTGATCGACTTGAGTTACTGGTTAAAGTAAACCGATTGGAAAATGCTCTTTTCAAACTTGGAGTTGATCCTACGAAGATAAAATAACATCGATTCGGATGACTGCTGGTGAAGCAATTCGCTAGAGGAAAGTCCATGCTCGCCCAGTCTGCGATGGCTGGAGTGATTGCGCTAGCGTAAAAAATAACGCTAGGTAGGGAGGAGTCCCTAACGGCGGTGAAAATCCTAAACTTTTATAGCAAGGATCGACACCTGAAAGTGCCACAGTGACGAAGTCTAAAGGAAACTTTAGAGTGGAACGCGGCAAACCCCACAAGCGAGAAACCCAAATTTGGTAGGGGAAATCGGCGGAAAGAATTGAATTTCCAACGATAGGTTTAGTCCTAGATAAATAGTTGTCCTTGACAGAACATGGCTTACAGAATCGATACTCACTTTTTTGAGGTAATGAAATGAATCTTCCAAATAAAATTACGGTTTTTCGGATGGCAATGGTAGTAGTGATTTGGCTGGCCATGCTTTTTCCTTACTCCAGTTTAGGAATTGAAGTCCCCTTTATTTTTGGGGAAGTAAATCTCGTTTATTTTATCGTATTTTGGCTTTTTGTAATCGCCAGTTTCTCTGATTTTCTTGATGGACATATCGCGCGGAAATATAACTTGGTAACAAATTTTGGAAAATTCATGGATCCAATCGCGGATAAACTGCTCGTCAACGGACTATTGATCATTCTCTTGGTTCCGTCGTATCACTCCGGCGGATGCCTCTATCCAGATGGCTATTCCAGTTATAGCTACGTTAATTATGATTGCTCGCGATTTGATAGTTGATGTAATTAGACTGATTGCGGCGAGTCAAAACCGCATTCTAGCTGCGAATATTTTTGGGAAAATTAAAACGGTCCTTCAAATGGTGGCTATTCCGTTAGTTCTTCTAAATGATTGGCCGTTTGTTTTATTTGATGGTGAGGTCAACATTGCTTTAATTGTAGTTTACCTCGCTACATTGGCGAGCCTTCTTTCTGGCATTATCTACGTCTATCAAAATCGTGATGTTTTACGGGAGCCAAATAAGCATGAACGCAAGTAGTCTTCTGCTTCTTCTTGAGGAAAAAGGCTTAACTGTCGGTTCAGTTGAATCTTTTACCGGCGGATTATTTGCATCGACTTTAACCGCCAATAATGGGGCTTCCAAATCCTTCGTAGGAGCAATTGTGACCTATGCGACGCGAATTAAAACCGATATCGTCGGAGTTGATTCCCAGGTTATAGCAAAATACGGAGTTATCTCTAAAGAGTGCGCGTCTGAAATGGCCCTAAAAGGAAAAAAACTACTCAATGTGGATATAGCTATAAGCTTCACAGGAAATGCCGGTCCAGCGACGATGGAAAATAAGCCAGCAGGCTTAGGTTTCATAGGTTTAAGTGACAAATATGGTACTGAAACTAGAACCATTAATGGATTTATGAGTCGCAATGAATTTCGTCAACAGGCAGTTTTAGAGGCTATAAATTTTATTTTTCAGCGTTTACAGGACAAATATTAATCAGACAATGACTATTTTTGATACAATTTAATTAATGAGGAGAGTAATTGTATGGCAAAGGATTTGAATAAGTCAAAAGAGGCCGCATTGGAAGATGCACTCAAAAATATTGAGCGGACCTATGGAAAAGGTGCGGTCATGAAATTGGGGGATCGTCCCCATGTTAATGTCGATACTATTCCAACCGGCTCGCTTCTTCTTGATAACGCTCTTGGTGTCGGTGGCTACCCTAAGGGACGGATTGTTGAAATATTCGGCCCAGAAAGTAGCGGTAAAACAACACTTGCGTTGCATGCGATTGCCGAATGTCAAAAGAAAGGCGGAAAAGCCGCTTTTGTCGATGCAGAACATGCAATTGATCCAGAGTATGCTTCAAAACTCGGTGTCAATATTGATGAACTAATTCTTTCTCAACCCGATAATGGTGAACAGGCATTAGAAATCGTCGAAATGTTGGCTAGCAGCGGAGCAATAGATATTATCGTTGTTGATAGTGTTGCCGCCTTAGTCCCTCAGGCAGAACTTGACGGAGAAATGGGCGATAACCAGGTTGGATTGCAAGCGCGTCTAATGTCAAAGGCGATGAGAAAACTGGCGGCTATTTTGAATAAAGCCGAAACAACGGTGGTGTTCATCAACCAACTCCGGGAAAAAGTTGGGGTCGTTTATGGCAATCCCGAAACCACCAGCGGTGGCCGGGCACTGAAATTTTACGCTACTATTCGAATTGATATTCGCCGTTCAGAATCTATTAAGGAAGGAACGAATATCATCGGCAACGTCGCTAACATTAAAGTGGTTAAAAACAAAGTTGCACCTCCTTTCAAATCATGTAAAGTTGATATTATCTATGGTCAGGGAATTTCCAAAACAGGCGAATTACTCGACTTAGGGGTTGATTTGGATATTATTAAAAAGAGTGGCTCTTGGTATGAATATAGCGGTGACCGGATGGGTCAAGGCCGCGAGGCGGCAAAGACATATCTTAGCGACAATCCTAACATCTTTGAGGACATTAAAACTCGCGTTAAAGCAGAAATGAAACCGGTGAGTAATAGCGATGATAATGGTGAGGTCGAAGACGAATAAAAAACAAATTAAGTCCCAATTGGGACTTTTTATCTTTCAACTTATAGCGGCATGTGGTAAAGTTGTAAAACAGACGCATCTGTTGTAGGAGTTATTATGCATAAAAAATTCTTTCTGCTTATTCCGCTTTTAACCGTTTCAAGTTGTTCTTTTTCGACACCTGGAACTAGCAATCCACCGAGCACAATTTCTGGCACTTCATCAAGTGAAGGAACATCAAATTCTGCTTCTGACTCACAAAGTCAAGGAACTTCAACCACCTCTGAATTGCCGAAGGGAGAATATGTTGATAACATCAATAATATTGATCTTCGGACATATGGCGATAAAATCAGTGCTCAATTCTACATACCAGCATTAGAAAATGATCCTTACACTGATGTAGATGTCGAACAATTTTATGAAAACTATCAGCCGGCGGCGAGCTACGAAGATAGTTATTTTAGAACAGTACATCATTTATTAAGTGGCGAAAATGTTGAATTATCGACTTACTATGAGCCGATTGTCAATCAAATTAGTAATGAGGTTAGTTATCGCATTCAAAGTGGAAGATATATTCTAGATATAAATGGCAATTATTTAGCCTATTTTCTTAATTCGGCGGCCGATATAGACAGTAAAGGTCAATCGAGTACGCACGTTATTTACTATGGTGGCGCCTACACTTCTATGGAAGAGGTAGCAGCCTATTTATATGCTTTTGGCGAAGTACCCGCCAATTCGGACTACGATAAGGGGAAATCCGGCCAATCGCAAACAATTGATGATTGGGGAATTTATGGACGAGTCAATACGGATTATTTTAGTGGTGACACTGGAAGTTACCCCTATGAGCCGGTGTTACCCGAACTTAGTGATGTAAGTTACACCGAGACTGATTTTGGCACAACGGGATACCTTATGAACTCATGGTCATCAAACTACACGGATGCCCCTTATAACAGTGGATATAAGATAACGCGGGGAGCTGCGCGCTTTATATTTGGCTCAAATATGAGCGATATCAAGAACATCGATGAGCGGCATGTATTCTACACTTATAATCACTATAACGATATGCAGGAATATCTGAACTATGAAAATGGTTGGGGATTGCGCTTTGGATCGCAATCGGCAGGCAATGAATATGTGGCTGGATCAAGTGATTGGTATAATTATGAAAGCCATTATGGAGTCGCGCCCAATGAGCCGACGGAATACCCAGGATATTCGTTTGTTGATTTTAAAGACTTATGATCATTGAGCCCTTGATAAAAGGGCTTTTTTAAACCCCATTTTTAGTCATACGCGCAAAAAAGTCCCTTTTTGTTTACTTCATCAAAACGTTCAAGTTTTTTCTCTTTTCAATTTTCTTAGTTTCACATATAATAAAAGTGTACCTAATCAGTACCAATCCTTGAGAAAACTCTTCGTTTGTATTTCGTCCTTACCTAGGACTATAAATATACATATTCATCTATGACGATAATAACGCTTGAGAAATACTCAGGGCATAGAATGTCCCCTCGTTTTTTTGTAGGGAAAACATCTAGGATATTGGGATTACCGATTATTACTTAAAGGAGCAACAAACATGAATCCGCTAGGCTATATCGTCAGCGCGATTGCACTTGTTGTTGGTTTTATCCTTGGACTTGTTTGTTTCTATTTTGTTCCGTTTTTTAAAGCTAAAAGTGCTCTTCGGCGCGCAGATAAAATAATCCGCGATGCCGATATCAAGGCCGAACACATTATTAAAAACGCTGAACTTGATGCCAAGCAAGCCACGATTGAAGCTAAGCAAGAGGCTGATCGCCAAATTAAAGAGAAGAAGCAGGAAATTGCCGTCTTACAAAATCAGATGGCTCAAAGAGAACAGTCGATTGATCGTCGAGATATCGCTTTACTCAGTAAAGAGCAATCTCTTGAGGACAAAAATGAAAACCTTAATCGCAAGATAAAGGAAGTTGAGAAAAAAGATGAAGATTATCAAAAGAAACTTGATTCGATAATTTCGGAATTAGAGAAAGTCTCCCAAATGTCGATGAATGAAGCGCGAGATGAAATTTTTCGGCGAGTTGAATCTAAACTCAGCAAGGAAATTGCCGCCTTTATTCGGACAAAAGAAGAGGAAGCTGAAGCTTCCGTTAATGAAAAGGCGCGTGACTTATTGGCCTTAGCCATGAATAAGTATTCACAGGAAGTTACAACGGAAAGAACCGTTTCGACAGTCTCACTTCCAAGTGATGAAATGAAGGGGCGCATTATTGGCCGCGAGGGCCGTAATATTCGCTCGCTTGAGCAACTTCTCGGTGTTGATCTGATTATTGACGACACTCCCGAAGTTATTACTGTCAGTTGTTTTGATCCAATTCGAAGAGAAATTGCCACTCGCAGTTTGAATTACCTCGTTCGCGATGGACGAATTCAACCAGGGCGAATTGAAGAAGTAGTTGAGAAGGTCAAAAGTGAACTTGATGAAGTCATTGACAAAGCCGGTCAGGAAGCTGCATTTAAATTAGGTCTTCCTCGCATCAACAAAGAACTTCTCAAATATGTTGGCCGCCTAAAATTTAGAACTAGCTATGGCCAAAATGGTTATCAGCATAGTATTGAAGTTGCCACTTTATGTGGTATTATGGCGGCGGAACTTGGTCTTGATCAAAATCTGGCTAAGCGGTGTGGTTTACTCCACGATATTGGAAAAGCGGCGGACTTTGAACTTGAAGGTTCTCACGTGGAAATCGGTGTTCGTTTAGCCAAGAAATATGGCGAGCCGGACGAAGTTATTAATTCCATTGAAGCCCATCATGGAGACGTTGAAAGCAAATACATTTATACGCAACTAGTTATTGCTGCTGATACTTTATCAGCCGCCCGTCCAGGAGCTCGCAGTGAGACGATGGAAAACTATGTTAAACGAATTGAACAATTGGAGACAATTTGCAAATCGTATGAAGGCGTCAATAACTGTTTTGCGATGCAAAGCGGTCGTGAGGTTCGGGTTATGGTTGTACCCGATAAGGTCGATGATCTAGCGGCGTTTAAGTTAGCGCGTGATATTCGCGAACGTATTGAAAATGAAATGACCTATCCAGGTCAAATTAAGATTTCGGTCATCCGAGAATTTAGAGCGCAAGAAACAGCCAAATAAGTGTTCATAAAGGGGCCTCGGCCCCTTTTATAATTAGGAGTTAATATGCGAATTTTATTTATTGGTGACATTGTAGCAAAAGTTGGGCGGAAGACCGTTCAGCATGAACTTCCAGCATTGATTGAGAAATATAAAATTGATTTTGTTATCGCTAATGGCGAAAATGCCACTCATGGGAAAGGGATGATATATCATCACTACCAAGAGCTTTTGAATTACGGAATCGACGCCATCACTTTGGGCAATCATTACGATGATAAAAGCGAGATTGAAAAATATCTTGATGCGGCAACAGAAGTTGTTCGCCCTTTGAATATAAAAAAAGATTTCCCAGGAGTAGGAAGTGCGGTTTTTAAAAGTGAGGACGGAACAACGATTCGCATAACCAATCTTTTAGGCCAAGCTTTTCTTGAAATGGATGTTGAAAATCCATTTTTATCCTTTGAAGTTTTTTTGAAAACAATAGAGCCCGCAAATATACACATTGTTGATTTCCATGGTGAAGCCACCGCCGAAAAACAAGCGTTTGGTCTCGCTTTCGCAAGACAAGTTAGCGCCGTTATTGGAACGCATACACATGTTCAGACCCGCGATTATCGCATAATTGATGATTTTACAGGTTACATTAGTGATGTGGGAATGACTGGCCCTAATAATGGTGTTTTGGGAACGGATAAAGAAGGGGTAATATCTAAAATGTTTAATCGGGAAAAATCTCATTTTAGTTACGATAAAAAAGATGACGGTCTATTTAGTGCAGTTGTGTTAGATATTGATGAAGCGACTGGCGCTTGCCAAAGCATTTTTCCAATTTATTCGGTCGTAAAGGCGAGTGAACTAAGATGAAAAATAAAAAAATAGTTATTCATAATGAACCAGATTTCAATAAGGCGCGTGATCGGCGGAAGGCAGATACAGTTTTTACTGATGCAACGCTCAAGATAAGTTCTCTTCTAAGAGATTACGCTAAAGGAAAGCGGTATTTTATTCGCACCTATGGCTGTCAGGCCAATGTTCGTGATAGCGAAACGATGATGGGGATTTTAGAAGAAATCGGTTTTGTTCATAGCGACGATTACAATGAAGCCGATGTTATCATTATCAATACTTGTGCCGTTAGAGAAAATGCTGAAGATAAGGTGTTTGGCGAAGTGGGATCACTTAAGAGTTTGAAGGCTAAACGCCCGGGATTAATTGTGGCTGTTGGTGGCTGTATGGTTCAACAGGGAGTTATTGTTGATACATTAAAGGATAAATATGCGCAGGTTGATTTAATTTTTGGCACGCATAATATCGAATACTTACCAGACTATTTAAACGAAATCATTACTACGCGGAAAAGAATCATTGATGTTATTTCAAAACCAGGGGAAGTTATCGAAAACCTACCTTCTGTGCGTATTGATCGCTATAAAGCATTTGTTAATATCATCTATGGGTGCGACAAGTTCTGTACTTATTGCATTGTTCCTTATACCCGTGGGCGAGAGCGGAGTCGCAAGAAAGAAGAAGTAATTAAGGAGTGTCAGCAATTAGTTGCGGATGGCTACCAAGAGATTACTCTCCTTGGTCAAAATGTTAATGCTTATGGGAAAGATTTAACGGATGGAACTGACTTTGCTGAGTTACTTGAGGCGGTGGCCAAACTTGGCATTCCGCGTTTACGGTTTACGACATCTCATCCGTGGGATTTCTCGAGCAAAATGATTGAAGTGATTGGCAAATATTCAAATATAATGAAAGCTATTCATCTTCCATTTCAAAGTGGAAATGCCAATATATTGCGTAGGATGGGACGCCGCTATACTCCAGATAGTTATCGGGCGCTTGTCGATGAAATGAAAGCGAAAATTCCCGGAGTAAGTTTTACTACCGATATCATCGTTGGTTTTCCTAATGAGACCTATGAGGAATTTTGCGATACTAAAAAAATGGTTGAATACGTTGAATTTGATAATGCCTTTACATTCATTTATTCACCCCGACCGGGAACACCGGCATCTAAGTTGGAAGACAACGTAAGCGAGGAAGAAAAGCATCGCCGTTTTGACGAGTTAGTGGATACGGTTGAAAAATGCGCGACTTTAAAGGCCGAGCAAATGGTGGGCAAAATTTATCCGATTTTGGTTGATTCAGTTTCTAAGCGCAACGATGAAGTGATGTCAGGATATACGGAAAACAATAAATTGGTCAATTTTCCGGGTACGGTGGATTTGATTGGAAAAATCGTTAATGTAAGAATTCTAGAATCGAAGGTGTATTCACTTCGGGGGGAGTTGGTAAGTGAGTAGAAATCAGTTTGAGGAATCCTTAGATAACCTCTCTGAGTATCTTTTCGCGTTGCCTCTTATTAGGGAGTATTTCTTTTTGAAAGAAGAGTTAGATAATGATCAAGTATTAAAAGTTATAGAACAGGAGCTTAGAGTAAAAAAGAAAACCTTGGCCCAATCTTTTAATGATGACATTTCTTATCAAAAGGCAAAGGAGGAATATACGACTTTGAAGAAAAAATATGATGAGTATCCTCCTCTAGTGAATTTTCGGCTTTTAGAAGATGAAGTCTATAATCTTCTCTTCGAATTAAGAGAGATACTTCGGCCTTAAAATGTCCGATTATTCTTTCATTTTGTGCTAAAATAAATACATCGTGGAGTTGATTATGAAAAATAAAAAAGAACCTTATACCCCGATGATGATGCAATATTTATCGATTAAGAAAAAGTATCCTGATACACTTATTCTTTTTCGTTTAGGGGATTTTTATGAATTGTTTTTTGACGATGCAAAACTTGCCAGTCGTGTTCTTTCGCTAGCACTTACCGGGAAAAATGCGGGAGCGGAAGATCGTGTTCCAATGTGTGGCGTTCCTTATCACGCAATCAAGGGTTATATAGCGAAACTAATTACCAATGGCTATAAGGTTGGAATTGTTGAGCAAATGGAAGATCCGGCCGAAGCGGTCGGGTTAGTGGACCGCGATGTGGTACAAATTATCACACCGGGAGCATTTATCGATTACGATGGCAACGAAAATAATTACATTGCTTCTTTAGATGAAACGGAATTTAACTTTGTTTTAGCCTATTGCGATCTTTCAACGGGCGAACTATATGTGACTAATATCGAGCATGATGAGCATTCCCTTTTGAGTGCACTCGATAATATAGCCACCAAAGAATTGGTGGTAAAGACGGATTTTTCCGAAAAAATTTTGGAGGCTATTCGTACTCATCGTGGGGTACTAATTAGCCGCGAGGATCAGCAAACTCTTACTCTGGAGCAAGAACCATTATTAAATGAGGTGCAGGACCTTTTTCAAATGAAGGCGGTAATTCGCCTGGTTACATATCTTCAAGAGACCCAGCGTCGGCAGCTTAGTTATCTTCGCCCAGCAGTAGTTATTAAGGCGAGCAAGACATTGCAAATCGATGCTTTTTCTCGTTTAAATTTGGAATTGACACGGACGATACGTAGCGAGGAAAAATACGGCTCGCTCTTTTGGCTGTTGGATGACACTAAAACCGCGATGGGGGCTCGCGAACTGAAAAAATGGATCAGTGCCCCGAGCAGTGATTTAAAGGAAATTCTCAGACGACAAAATATCGTTTCGAACTTGATTACCAATTTTTTATCGCGCGATGAACTGCGAGATTATTTGAATGAAGTATATGACCTTGAACGCCTTATTGCCCGGATATCTTTTGGAAATGCTAATGGACGAGACCTTTTACAACTGAAAAATTCTTTAGCGGTCGTTCCCTCAATTAAAAGCAAAATTGCTTCGATTAACAACGAAAATTTAATTGGTTTAGCCAATAAGATGAATTCTTTGGAAGACATTTGCCAGTTAATAGAGAAGGCGATATCGGCCGAAGCACCGATTACGATTCGCGAAGGCGGAATTTTTAATCCGGGATATAATCAAGAATTGGATGAATTACTAGATATTGCCCACAATTCGAAAAAATATATTGCCTCTTTGGAAACGAAGGAACGTGAACGAACGGGAATAAAAAATCTTCGAATTGGATTTAACAAAGTTTTTGGTTATTACATCGAGATTTCCAATTCCTTTAAGCCACTTATTAAAGACGAGTATGGATATATTCGCAAGCAAACAACAGTCAATGGTGAACGTTTTATCACCGAAGAGTTAAAGGAAAAAGAAGCGTTGATTCTTTCCGCAGATGAAAAACAAAAGAAACTTGAGTATCAGTTATTTGTTGAACTTCGCGACATTATCAGTCGACGCACTTTGGAAATTCAAAATTTGGCTAATGCTTTAGCTGAATTAGATGTTTTGGCTTCTTTGGCCGAAGTGTCAGCCAAAAACCGTTATGTAGCTCCGACTTTTAATCATGAGCGCGAAATAAATATTATTGATGGAAAGCATCCGGTTATTGATAAGGTGCTTAAACAATCAAAATTTGTTGCAAACGATATTTTGATGGATGCTAATACGGACGTTCTATTAATTACCGGTCCAAATATGGGTGGTAAATCGACCTACATGCGCGAGATGGCTCTGATTGTTATACTCGCTCAAATTGGTTCGTTTGTTCCGGCTAAAGCGGCTTCCCTTCCAGTTTTTGATCAAATATTTACTCGAATTGGCGCAAGTGACGATTTAGTGAGCGGGCAATCGACTTTCATGGTCGAAATGAGCGAGACAAATTATGCCCTTCGCCATGCTAGTTCCGACTCATTACTTCTTTTTGATGAGATTGGGCGGGGAACTTCGACTTTTGATGGTATGGCTTTGGCCCAAGCAATCATTGAATATGTTACGAGCAAAATCCATGCCAAAACTCTTTTTTCGACCCATTATCATGAATTGACAAAAATTGATGAAGATTTAGCCGGAATCAAAAATATACATGTTGAAGTCAAAGAGGAAAATGATCATGTCACTTTTCTTTATAAGGTTCTTCCGGGTTCGATGAACAAATCTTATGGTATCAATGTGGCTCGATTGGCGCATTTGCCAGATGATCTTTTGGCGCGTGCCGCGGTTATTTTGTCGACATTAGAAAAGAAGGATGTTCCTTTTTCCTCACCGACGGAGGACACGACTAAGGTAGTGGAAGATCCGTGGATTGAGGAAGTACGAAGAATTGATCCGTTGGCAATGACGCCTCTAGAGGCTTTAAATTTTCTATATGACATCAAAAAGAAAATGTGAGGTTATATAAATGAGTAAGATAATAGTCATGGACAATAGCCTTGCCAACCAAATCGCTGCTGGCGAGGTGGTTGAACGGCCAAGCAGCGTCATAAAAGAATTGGTTGAAAACAGCATTGATGCCCATGCAAAAAATATTTCGGTCGTCATCGAAAATGCTGGACGGACCTTAATTATGGTCGAAGATGATGGAGAAGGTATGGAGCGGGAGGATGCTATTTTATCCTTGAAACGCCATGCTACAAGCAAAATTCGTTCCGCATTTGACTTATTTCGAATTAAAACACTCGGCTTTCGGGGAGAAGCTTTGCCATCCATTGCTTCGGTTTCAAAGTTTTCTTTGACAACTTCAACGGGAATCGGTGTGGGCACACATATTTTGGCCATTGAAGACGAGATGAAAGTGGAAGATGCCAGTTTAAGAAAAGGAACGACAATCATCGTTGAAGAACTATTCTATAACACCCCCGCCCGTTTAAAATATCTTAAAAAGGATTATACCGAAAACGCTTCTTCGCTTGAGGTGATGCAACGCTTATCTCTCGCTCATCCAGATATAAGTTTTCATTTTTCTGTTGATGGTCGCGAGAGTTTTGTAACCACCGGAAGAGGCGATCTTCTGGAAACGGTAATGGCTTTGTATGGCCCGTTTGTTGCCAAACGGATGCTGGCATTTAATATGGCTAATAATGATTTTGATGTCGATGGGTATTTGGGAACTGCGGAGTTAGCAAAAAGCAGTCGTTATTATATTATTACTCTCCTTAATGGGCGAAATGTATTTATGCCAAAAGTCAATGCGGCGATTATCGATGGCTATCATGATTTCATTCCCCCAAGCCGTTATCCATTTGTAATCTTAAATCTAAAAATTGATCCAGCATTGGTGGATGTAAATGTTCATCCGAGCAAGCGCGAAGTTCGTTTTTCGAAAGAAGATGAACTCATTTCGAAACTTCGCGAGGCAATACCTCACCAGCTTCATCAGGCTAATCTTGTTTACGACTATCAAAAAGATACCCTCCCTTTGGCATCTAAACCATTGACGGATGGAGGACATGAAGTTACTGAGCAGTTAGAATTAAGTCTCTCTGATTCTTCATATGAAAATCATCCATCATCGGATTTTTCTTCTACTTTTAATCATCGCCAAGAAGAAATTACGCTTGATAGTCAAAGCGATAATACGGACTCTACACCAAACTTAGTGCGCGAAGAAGCGCCGCTAGTTAAAAAGGAAAGTACCCATCAGCGTTTTAGTTTTCGAGCGCTTGCACAAATTAACCTGACCTATATTATTGCGGAAGATGATGAAGGGGGATTTTATCTTGTTGATCAGCATGCCGCCAACGAGCGCATTAATTATGAAGCTTTCCGTAACCAAATGATGAAGGAAGTGGTAATGCGCGAACCATTAGTTCCCTATATTATCGATTTATCATCCGCGGATGCTATGCGCCTTTCGGAAGATAAATTAAACCTGCTGAAATCAGTTGGAGTAGAAATCATTCCCTTCGGTAGTCATACCTATAAAATAGTTTCCGTTCCAGTTTTTAAAGAGCAATATGATATTCAAACCTATGTTCAGGCGATGATCGATCAGCTTATTCATGATGAGCATCTTGATTTAGCTAGTTTAAGAACGCATGCTTTTGCGACGATGGCATGTAAGGCTTCAGTCCGCGCTAATGACCGTTTAGATCTTCAATCTATGCAATATCTTCTTGATCGCTTAAGTCATTGTGACAACCCGTATGCTTGTCCCCATGGTCGTCCGACTATCGTTCATTTTTCGCGATATGAAATTGAAAAAATGTTTAAGAGGACCGGCGTATGATTTATGTTATTGCCTGGGCCTACTGGATCAGGAAAATCGGCCTTAGCCTTAAAGCTGGCAGAAGAGATTAATGGCGTAATTGTTAACGGCGATGCTTTTCAAGTTTATAAAGAAATGGACATTGGAACGGCAAAGCCTTCAATTGAACAACGAAAACGGATTCCCCATTTACTATATGATTTTGTGGACTTAAGTACTGATTACAATGTCTTTCTTTATCAAGAGGCAGCCCGTAAAATCATCGCCACCGAAAAGCGACCATTGATTTTTGTCGGGGGAACCGGCTTATATTTACGGGCTACTTTTTTTGATTATGATTTCAGCCCACTTCCACCAATTGACATGACCCCATTTGAAAAATTGAACGCGGATAATCGCTATCAAGTTCTACAAGACCTCGATCCCATTACTGCGGCCAAACTTCATCCTAACAATGAGCGGCGTGTTTTACGAGCAATTGAAATTGCTTTAGCAAGTGGCGAAAATAAAAGCACTTTGGAGGCTAAGCAGGAACATAAGCTTCTTTATGATGTTGAATTTATCGGTGTCGATTATGATCGCAATCACCTTTATGAACTGATTAATTTACGAGTAGACCGAATGATTGAGCAAGGATTATTTGAAGAAGCAGATGAAATATTTAGACGGCATACTGCTCTTAAACATGCCGCGCAAGCCATCGGATATCACCAGATTTTGCTCGGTCGAGCGAGCAATAAGAGCAAAACTGAAATTGTTGAGGACATAAAAAAAGCAAGTCGAAATTATGCCAAAAGACAGATGACTTTTTTTCGACATCAATTACCAATGCATTGGTTCGATAGCTGGGATGCGGCTTATAAATATATTATAGAGGAGCGAAAAAAGAATGGAATTTATTAAAATTGACCTCTTTGATTTGGTGGAAATGAAAAAGGAGCATCCGTGCCAGACTCGTAGTCGCTTGTTTCAAGTGGTACGGGTGGGAGCCGACATCAAGATTCAATGTCAGGGATGCGGGAACATTATTATGATGCCACGATTTGATTTTAATAAGCGTTTAAAAAAAGTCATTAGTCATCATGATGGAACTTTGTTTGTAAAAAAAGATAGCAAATAAGAAACCTCGCTATTTATATAGTGAGGTTTTTTAATGGATATAACTTTTAATAACATAAGTTATTCAATTTTGGATGGCGAAAATAAACGAATGATTTTAAATCAAATTACATATTGTTTTAAATCACCCGGACTTTTTATTATCGTCGGCGCATCTGGATCGGGAAAAACCACCATTCTTCATCTGCTTTGTCGAATGCTAAAGCCAGAGAAAGGAGTGGTGGAATTAACTCAGCAAAATCAAGTCTTTAATCTCGATAAGTTTTTTAATTTTGGCAAATCGTTTGCTTTTGTTTACCAAAAAAAATTATTACTTGGTTTTTTAAATGTTCGCGATAATTTATCTTTAGCTTATGAACTGGCAGGATATTCCCCATTCTTAGCACTAAAAAAAAGTCGTGAGGTTTTAAAAAAGAATAACCTATTTCACTTGTTTAGCCGTAAGATTACCACCTTATCGGGCGGAGAAAAAGCTCGCATCTCGCTGCTAAGAAGCATAGCTTTAGAAAGACCAGTTCTATTAGCGGATGAACCAACAGGCGAACTAGACTTAGTTAATGCTCAATTAATTTGTCACCAATTGTATTCGCTTGCTAAAGAAAAACTAGTAATTGTCGTTACACATAATCAAGACCTATTTTCTATCTATGATAACGCCACTTTTCTTTTGCTCAACGAGCAAAAACTTTGGCCGATAAATAGATATGGAGTGAAAAGCTGATGGACTCATCTCAGCCGATAAGTTTTATTTACGTTGCTCGTCATCTTTGGGCTACGAAGAAAACGGCGATTTGGGCGATACTAGCTAACTTTGTTGCACTTTTGTTTTCGCTTTTAGCTCTGGGAATAAAGCAAGGATTAAATTATAATGAGCAAAATATTATCTTTGAATATTATGATTATAATAATTTTTATGTTAGTCGTTACCAAGAGGGTAAATCGCTAAATTCTGGATTGTCAATTAAGAAGACGCGGCGACCATCAGTTGAAGAAATGAATCAAATTTATGCGATATGGCCACATTTTTCCTACCGGCCAGATTTGAGATATTACTCTTCAAACTATCAAGTCTTATGTAATGGTGTGCCACTTAGTGTCCCGATTGAAATAGTTCACCAACCAATAATTAAAACTAATAATCCCAAATTTATAATTAATCAGTTTGTAAATTTATCAAACCAGACTGATCAGATTTTTGTTTTAGTTGATAAGCAAGAAAAATTCAAGGTTTCTTTGCCTTATCCGACTCAAGTGTTCGAAAGTTCTTTTTTTCCTCAACCAGCTATTTTCATAGATTATGATTTCTTTTGGAATGAACTGCTTAACACCAATCCTGATCTTTATGAAACAGTATTTGCATATACAGGAAGTGAAATGGAGACAAATTACGCCTGGGAAGTAACGGTTGAAAAACAAGAGATACATTCTTTGCTTAATTTATTTGCTTCGATAGATTTATTTTTTTTAACTTCAAGAGCTGTCAATACTAAAACTATAATCGAATCTTATCAATCACTATTATCAATTGGAATAACGTTTTTTCTGATTTTTATTTTCCTTAGCGAAAGTGTAATTCTGGTATTTATTTCTTTGTTTAGAATGGAGGTAAGTCGCCATGATCTAGCGGAGTTAATAAGTTTAGGTATCACAAGAGAAAACCTTGTTTTCTTTCTGTTTGAAGAGAATATTGTTATAACCGGCTTAAGCATCCTTCCGCTATTTTTGCTACCGATTATCGCGCGCGTTTTATCGCAGTTTTTAAGTTATAAAATCGGCTTGAGTAATTTAATTTATCCGAACGCATCTTTTGCTTTTTTTGCTAGCAAAATTTTTCCTTTAATTGTTGGCATTACAATGCTATTGCTGCTGGGAATAGGAATTATTAGCCATTTTTTTATTAAGAAAATTAATTTATCTCAGGAGTTGAAAGAGGAATGATCGAAATTAAAAATTTAGTTAAATCATATTCTAATGAAAACGATATTCTTCATATTCCTTACTTCTTTTTTCCTAGTAAGGGTTTTGTAGCAATTGTCGGAGCCTCCGGGTCCGGTAAAACCACTTTATTAAACATCCTTGCGGGATTAGATAATGACTACCAAGGACAAGTAAGTATTAACGGCCACATAATAAGAAAGAGCAATCTTGATAAATGTGTAGCCCTACGTTTATTTACAGTAGGTTATTTGAAGCAGAGTGATTCCCTTATTGAAAGTTTGACGGTTAAAGATAACATTACACTTCCACTTAAATATGGGCATCAAGTTTCAAAGGAAATGATTAAAGCTAGAACTAGCACCTTGTTATCATTTGTTGGTCTAAAAGAGCAAATGATGATGAAAAAAGTGGGAAAGTTAAGCGGTGGAGAAAGGCAAAGAGTAGCGCTTGTACGGGCCTTAATTAATAATCCGGCAATTATTCTTTGCGATGAGCCAACAGGAGCATTGAGTGGTTGCGAAAAAGAAGCCATCTATGATTTATTAACTAAGCTAAGCAGGAATAGATTAGTAATAATGGTCACTCACGATGAAAAAGGTGCTCAAGCATGGTGTCAGGAAATTATTACTATCGACAACGGAAATTTACAAATAAAAAGTAAATCACCTCCTAAAAACATAAAAATTGCGCTTCCGTTATTAAAATTAAAAGCACGTATTCAACCTAAACTAGATAAAACAACAATTAATCACTATAACAAAGCATTTGATAAGCATCGGCCATTTAGAGGATTAATTGTGCGCTTCATTCTCTCCTTTGCTCTTTTAAGTTTTGGTTTGAGTTTTTGTTTGAGTGACATTCTTTATTCGAAAATAAAAGAAAGTTTAACTAACTATCTAGGAGAAAATCAAATTGTGGTTAAGAGCCGGCAGCCAATAGAATTAGCTGATCACGGTTATCGTCAGGAAGAGGCAAAAAAACTATGTTTTAATTTTGATAAAGATATTGAAGCAGGATATGCTTATATTGCTAATTGGGATATTTTTTTTAATACAACCAATCAAGTGTTAATTGATACTGGGGGTTTAGTATACTATCTACCTTCATTCTCCTTTATTAATTTTATCGAGCCCTTAATTCATTTTGAAATTGATAATGCAATAGTTTATCCTATGGCCGTAGAATTAAATGAACCAGAAGATATAATACTTGGGCTTCCCTTTTCTGATTATGAAGCCATAAAAAGAGCTTTAAAGTTACCATTATTAAGTGATTACTCATATTTGGGTAACTATATAGTTTCTAATACCTTGTCGATAATACTTCGTCTGGCTAATCGCGAGTGGGGATATGAAGATGAACACATATTCTCTGTTCGGGGGGTCTTTCCTTCGGATGTTCCCCGCGTTGTGGTTAATGACATCCAATGGACTCAGCATTTTGTTGAGGACAAAATGGGCTTCCCCACCTATGAGTACCAATCAAAATCTCCGACTTATCCGTGGGATATTCCTTCTCAAAGTTTTGTCTATAGTCAAAAAGCGGAAAAGCTTATTGCCCAGGCGCAAAAAGATAGTGCTTTAGCTTTTACCGTTTTCGACAACAGTGTAGCCAACACTTTCTTTTCTACTTTGCCTGATAACGCAAGAAAGCATCGTATTGTTTTATATCGACTGCGCAACAAAGCCTTTCATCGTAGTGACTTAGATAAAATGGAAAAGATTCTGTCGGCAAGTGGAGTTCTTACCAACACGGGAAGTTACTTTGCTGACAGCGGGACTCCTGTTTTTGGCTTTATTGATACTTTTCTAATTAGCCATGATGAAAATAGTTTAAGAACAATAATTGATGAGTTATCATATTTGCCGACTGAAAACAAGCCAACCGATTATTATTTTCCGCAGGAAGTTGTCGGGGGATCATTTATTAATACAAGTACGACCAATCTGACATTTTCTTCCGATTTAAATAACCTTCTTTTAGGAGAAAAACCCAAAAATTTGAATGAAATCGCTCTTTCCCCCTCTTTAGCTAAGAATTTTTTTGTTTCCGAGAGTCAAGCCCTAGGGCAAAAAATTTACCTATCCTACCCAAGAATAGTTACAAATCTTGAAAGTGACTACACGCTTCGTAATTATGAAGTAATCACGGTAAAAGTAAGTGGTATTTTTGATCTTCCCGGAAACAAAGTAATTCATGAATCCGATTGGTCATATCGCTTTTTTAGCGAGCAAATTGGTATATCGCCCTTATCCTTAATAAGTGATGGAGCAATTATTTCCGTGCCAATTAATAAAAAAATAGATCCCATTCTCAGTCAATTAAAAAAAGCTTTTCCTGATCTTATATTTTCATCTCCAAGTAGAGATTTTTTTCTGACACTCAACTCGACATTGAATGTAGTAAGTTCAATCTTGTTAGTATTTGCTCTTCTATCGGCAATTATAACTATTATGTTGCTTTTTATTATCAGTGGTATTTCCCGATTAGAGGAACAAAAAGAAAAAACAATTTTGGTACATATTGGGATAAAAACAACGGAAAGATTAAAAATATATCGGCAAAGGAATTATGTTTTAATTATGAAGTCTCTCTTTCTATCATGGGGACAATTCATCTTTCTTTCTAATGGAATGACATATTTCCTAGCGCAATACTTTCATAATCAGTTTTGTTTCACGTTTAATTTAAAAGGTCTTATTGCCATTGCCTCCATAGCTTTTTTACTTTTTATTATTAGTAATTTTTTGTTAGTCAATAATAAGGAAAACACATTAAAAGCATAAATTAAAGACAAAAAGCAATATTATGGATGCATATAGATGAGAAAAGATCAGTTTAATAACTATTTTTTCTTCGATGAATACAAAAAAAATAAAAAAAGTAGTAATCAAATAATAAAAGTGATAATATATGTTCGGTAATAGGTATTCTATTACACATTCTATTCGTAAGGGTTTAGAGGAAAGGTTGGTCCGATGAAAGGTACAGTCAAGATGTTCAACGCGGAAAAAGGCTACGGCTTCATTCATAGCGAAGATGGCAAAGATGTCTTTTTCCACTATTCATCACTCGTAATGGACGGTTTCAAAACCGCCGAAGTTGGTGAACAAGTTGAATTCGATTTAGAACAATCTGATCGCGGCTTAAGAGCTGCTAATATCAAGAAAGTTGCTTAATTGAATTAACAAATTGCTAGAACAGCGAAAGCTACCCGGTTTGGGTAGCTTTTTAAATTGTTTTTTCTTATTTTGACCACTATAATACTATTGCTTGCGTATATAGTTTGGAGGCAAATATTATGTCATTAAAAGCGGGAATTGTTGGGCTACCTAACGTCGGTAAATCGACTCTTTTCAATGCGATTACTAACTCGCATGTAGAAGCCGCCAATTATCCATTCGCGACTATTAAACCCAATACTGGAATTGTTACTGTTCCCGATGAAAGAGTTGATTTCTTAACCAAACTTTTTGAACCTAAAAGAACTATTTTTGCCACTTTTGAGTTTTATGATATAGCGGGGCTTGTCAAAGGCGCTAGTCAAGGCGAAGGATTAGGCAATCAATTTCTATCGCATATTCGGGAGTGTGATGCGATAGTTGAGGTTGTGCGTTGTTTTGATAACCCAGAAATTATCCACGTTGAAAATACAATTGATCCGAAGCGGGATATTGAGATAATTAATCTAGAACTCGTTATGGCGGATTTAGATACGGTAAACAAGCGATATGCTAAAATCGCTACTAAAGCCCGGGTGGCTAAAGATAAAGAAGCCATTAAAGAAGCGGAAATTGATGAGATCTTAATTGCGGCCTTGCAGCAAGGGGTACCCGCTCGCGCCATTGATAATTTGAGTGATGATCAACGTGATTTTGTGATTAAAAATTACTTTCTTTTGACAATGAAGCCAATTATTTATGTTGCTAATGTCTCGGAGGACGATTACGCTAATCCTGATGCCAATAAATATTATCAAGTGGTCAAGGCGATAGCCGCCAATGAAAAGGCGGAGGCAATCCCCGTTTCCTGTCAAATTGAAGCTGAACTTAGTGAATTATCATCCATAGAAAAGCATGAATATCTAGCTTCACTTGGGGCTAAAGAAAGTGGACTAGATAAAGTCGTTAAAGCTTCCTATCGCTTGTTAAATTTATCGACTTTCTTTACTGTTGGCAAGGATGAAGTGCGCGCTTGGACATTTTTGAATGGAATGAGTGCGCCTAACTGTGCGGGAATAATCCATACTGATTTTGAACGAGGTTTTATTAAAGCGGAAGTTTATAGCTATGGGGACATACATGAACTGGGTAGCGAAATGGCAGTTAAAGAGGCTGGCAAATTAAGAATTGAAGGAAAGGAATATCGGATGAAAGATGGTGATATTGTCTTCTTCCGGTTTAATGTATAAGAATATGTTTCGCGTGGGGTTTGGAAAAGATATTCATCGTCTTGTAAGGGAAAGGCCTCTGATTTTAGGTGGTGTAAAAATTAATTTTTCCTATGGACTTGATGGTCATAGTGACGCGGATGTCGTTTACCACGCGCTTACAGATGCTCTTTTAGGAGCTTTGGCTGTTGGCGATATTGGGACTCTTTTCCCTAATACCGATGTTAAATATAAAGATTGCGATAGCAGTTTATTTGTTAAAGAAGCCCATCGCCTAGTACAGGAAGCTAACTATAGAATTGGGAACGTCGATATTTTAATTGAAGCGGAGGAGCCGATTTTACGCCCCTACATTAAAAAAATGCAACTGAATATCGCAAGATTACTTATGACGGATGTGACCAATGTGAGTTTAAAAGCGGGAACACGCGAAAAGATGGATGCAGTTGGAAAAAAAGAAGCAATTGAAGCAACAGCTGTAGTTTTGCTTGAAAAAGAATGAATTCTTTTTGGCTTTGCTTAATAATTATTTGCTTATTCTTTATACTAAAGTATAATAAACTAGAATTCGGCGGAGGAACGCATGAGTATTGAGACTAAATTAAAAGAAAAAATCAGCGTAGCATTAAAGGAACTTGGTCATGAGGTTGCGCTAGATAGTATCATCATTGAACACTCAAAGGAAGTGGCTCATGGTGATTTTGCTAGTAACGTCGCTTTACAAAATGCACGTGTTCTTAAGGCTAATCCGCGGAAGATAGCCGAAGATATCGCTAAAATTATCAATATGGACGGTATCGATCACATCGAAATTGCCGGTCCAGGTTTTTTAAATTTCTTCCTTAAAGAGGAGACATTAACGTCAATATTGGCCAAAATTAAAACCGACGGGTCTAATTTTGGCTCGTCTTCAAACGGCAACCATAAAAGGATAAATGTTGAATTTGTTTCCGCCAATCCGACTGGAGATTTACATTTAGGCCACGCACGCGGAGCGGCGATAGGTGATGTTATTTGTCGCTTGTACACCGACACAGGTTTTGATGTTGTTAGAGAGTATTATGTAAACGATGCAGGCATTCAAATTAATCATTTAGGCGAGTCTCTTCGGGCCCGTTACCATCAAGAATTCAATGATAATGTGGCTGTTCCAGAAGATGGATATCACGGTGAAGATTTAGTTGAACTGGCAAAGATTATTAAGAATGAAGTTAATGATAAATACATGGTTGATTCTGCTGAATCATCCCGCTTTTTTATGCGGCGCGGTGTTGAACTTGAATTAGCTAAGATTGAGAATGATTTGAAGCTTTTCCGGGTTTACTTTGATAAATATTCATTTGAGACTGATGTCCGCAATGATAATGGGGTGGAAAAAATAATTGAGGCGCTAACCAACAAGCAGTTTTTGTATGAAGATGATGGCGCGTTATTTCTTAAAACTACGGTTTTTGGTGATGATAAAGATCGGGTTGTGGTTAAGAAAAATGGTCAGTATACTTATTTTTTACCAGATATTGCCTATCATTTGAACAAACTTTCACGTGATTTTTCCAAACTTATCGATGTGCTGGGCGCTGACCATCACGGCTATATTTCTCGTATGAAAGCAGCTTTACAAATGTTCGGCTACCCAGAGGATATTTTGGATGTTGAATTAATTCAGATGGTACGTTTAATCAAAGACGGCCAAGAATTTAAGATGAGCAAAAGAAGTGGCAAGGCGGTGACATTACGCGAATTATGCGATGAGGTTGGCGTCGATGCAGTTCGTTATTATTTTGTGAATCGAGCAGCTTCTTCGCATCTTGATTTTGACCTTGATTTAGCGCATGAGACATCAAGTGCTAACCCAGTTTATTATGCGCAATATGCCCATGCTCGGTTGGCGACCGTCTTAGGAAAAGCCAAAAAGTTTGCTTTTGATTATTCAGGAGTGGGCTTATCAGCCGCTTCGGAAGTAACACTGCTTAAGTTATTAGCGGATTTTCCTAACATTGAATGGGAGGCTGCCATTAGCCGCTCCCCATATAAAATGACAAATTATATTCAGAAATTAGCTTCGGCGATTCACGGGTTTTATACCGAATGTCGGGTAATTGATGAAGAAAATTTGCCTTTGACTGCCTCGCGGTTAGCGTTGGTTGATTGTTCGGAGATTGTTTTGAGAAAGGCTTTAAATCTTATCGGTGTATCGGCACCGGAAAAGATGTAAAATACATTGGAGGAAAAAATATGGTTGCTAGAGCTACACTAGATGTCGCATTTGAAATTCTTGAAGAAAACAAAGGACCACTGTCGTTTTTTAACCTTATGGACAAAGGTTGCCGAAGCTCAAGGATATGACGAAGGGGAAAGGCATCACCACATTTCTCGGTTTTACACTAATCTATCGCTAGATGGTCGCTTTGTTAATTTAGGCGACAATACTTGGGATTTGCGTAAAAATAATACATATGACAAGGTTCACATCGATATTAACGATGTCTATTCGGATGTAGAGATGACGGATAACGATGAAGAGGAAGAGGCGGAACTTAAAGAAGAAATTGGCGCCTTTGATGATACACCAGCGGAAGATGATTATGATGAAGAAGAAACCGATGACAAAGGTTTTCGGGAAGACCTTTAATTTTCCGAGCTAACACGAGGTGAAAGGAGATTTTTATGCCATTAGTTAGTATGAAAGAGATGTTGAATAAAGCCAAAGCCGAGCACTATGCGGTGGGACAATTCAACATAAACAATTTAGAGTGGACAATTGCCATTCTTGATAAGTGTCAAGAGCTCAAGGCTCCAGTTATTCTAGGAGTTAGCAGTGGCGCCGCCAAGTATATGGGTGGTTTCCATGTCATTGTTAAGATGGTTGAAGGTTTAATTATTGATAAAGGATATACGATTCCGATTGCAATTCACTTAGACCATGGAGCTAGTTTTGAGTTATGCAAAACCGCAATTGATGCTGGTTTTACATCAGTGATGATTGATGCAAGCAAATATGAATTGGCAGAGAATATTCGTATTACCAAGCAAGTAGTTGATTATGCTAGAGCCCAAAACCGGGAAATTTCGGTTGAAGCAGAATTAGGCCATGTCGGTGGGCAAGAAGAAGATGTTATTGCCGAGACAATGTATGCTCGCCCAGATGAATGCTTAGCTATGGTTAAAGAGAGTGGAATTGATTGCGTTGCCCCCGCCCTTGGAAGTGTTCATGGCCCATATAAAGGTGAGCCAAAACTTGGCTTCCCAGAGATGAAAGAAATTAGCGAACTCGTTAAAATTCCTCTCGTTCTTCATGGCGGATCAGGAATTCCTGACTTTCAAATTAAAATGGCCATTGAACGGGGAACTGCCAAAATTAATGTTAACACCGAATGCCAACAATCCTTCACTGCGGTTGTGCGTGAAGTGCTAAAAAATGATGACAAAGTGTATGACCCACGGAAGGTTATTGGTCCGGGAATGAAGGGAATAGCTAATGTTGTCCAAGCCAAATGCGAGGTCTTTGGTTGCATTGGTAAAGCCGAATAAGTTATAATAGGTCTCCTACGGAGACCTTTTTATTTGGTCGTAGGTTGGAAGGAAATTTATGCGTATACAAAAGAGTATTTATAATTTAATCCGGAGCTCAGATATCATCACTATTTTTGGTCATGTTAATCCGGATGATGATTGCTATGGGTCGCAAGTTGGACTTCGCGATTCTCTTCGTCAAACTTTTCCCCATAAGCAAATATATGCTTTGGGTTCGGGTTCTAATCGTCTTCTCGATTATGTTGGCAAAATGGATGTAGTTGACGATGAAACAATCAAAAAATCATTGGCAATAATTGTCGATGTTGGTGATCGGGAGAGAATTGAAGATCAAAGGTTTTCTTTCGCTAAGAAGATGATTAAAATTGATCACCATATTTTTACGGAAGCGTTTGCTGATTATGAATGGATCGATACAATGTATGTTGCCGCTTCTGAAATGATTGCTGATTTTGTAATCTCTAATCATATGCGGATGCCATTATCGGCTGCGCGGGCGTTATTTGCTGGCATTAGTGCCGATTCTGGTCGTTTTCAATACGCTCCGACATCCGAACGCACATTTAGATTAGCAGCTGAATTAATTGCAATAGGGGCTAATCCAAGTGAGTTATATGATTTAATTTATGTTTATAATCCCCAATTTGTTCGTTTCAAAAGTGAAGTAGTTGCCAATTATCAAACTGATGGAGTCGTGGCGTACTTAGTCATTGATCAACCATTTTTGCTAGCTCGAAATTTAAAAAGTGGTGATGCGTACGGTTTGGTTAATGGTATAGCCAATATGGATGGGTTTCCAATTTGGATTAGTTTTGTTGAACGCGAGGATGGAATAGTTAATTGTGAAATTCGAGCTAAAAAAGTAAATATTCAGCCGGTAGCAAGCGCTTTTGGTGGCGGTGGTCATGAACAAGCAGCTGGGTGTCGGTTAGATTCAATAAAGCGAATTCCCGATGTTTTAGCGGCTTTAAATAAAGCGGCTAAAGGAGATGAAGACAATGTTTGAACAAGAGCTAAGAGCGGCGATTGATGCTGCTATTAAGGCGAAAAAGCACGTCCTTGAAGTTTACGAAACTTCGTTTGCGGTAGAAATCAAAGCTGACAACTCTCCCGTTACTGAAGCTGATAAGGGCTCGGACAAAATTATTCGCACTTTTCTTCAAAAACGCTTTCCCGATTATGCGTTTTTGACGGAGGAAAGTATTGATGATAAGACGCGCTTGCAAAATGACTACGTGTGGATTGTAGATCCTGTAGATGGAACGAAGGATTTTGTTAATCATGACGATGAATTTACAATTAATATTGCTTTGGCATATAAGCATGAAATTGTTCTTGGAGTTGTGCTTGTTCCTGTTAGTGGCGACATTTATTATGCGCTTAAAAACGGGGGCTCATTTCGTTTAAGGAATAATATTATTACGAAATTACATGTTAATGATAAAATCAATGGTTTAACGGTCCTTACCAGTCGATATCACATGAATGAAAAGGAAAAAACGACAATAGATGTCCACAGAAACAAAATTGTTCGGGTGATGAGTGTCGGCTCGTCTTTGAAACCATGTTATATTGCGGCGGGTGAAGCCGAATTATCATATCGTTTTTCAAGCGGAACCAAGGAATGGGACACAGCGGCTAATCAGATAATTGTTGAAGAAGCTGGTGGTGTCTTTGTTAAACCAGATGGGACACGCTATATTTACAATCGTGAAGATGTTGTTAACCGGGAAGGTTATGTTATTACTAATCGAAAGGAAAACTTATTGTTATGAAAAAAAGAATTTTATTCGTTCTATTACCTTTGCTTTTAGCTGGATGTAATCCTAGCACAAACAGCAGTCATTCTTCCTACAGTGTACCAAGTTTTGATACTTCATATGATGATACGATTGAGCCCAACAAAGATGAGCAGGGAAACTACTTGCTGGATTTTTACGGCTTAAATGATTTTCATGGTTCTGTAGCGGAAGACGAGGAAGAAAGTCAACCGGGATTTAGCAAAATTGCCACTTTTTTAAAAGAAAAGCGGGCAGAAAATCCAGGTGGAACGGTGATTGTTTCTAGTGGCGATATGTGGCAAGGCTCGGCTGATAGCAACATTACTCATGGCGAATTGGTGGTTGATCTGATGAATTATGTTGGATTTGATGCTATGACGCTTGGCAATCACGAATTCGACTGGGAAATATCTCAGATTGAAGAGAACGCTCAAAAAGCCAATTTTCCATTTCTTGGAGCAAACATTGTCAGTAGTGAAACTGGACAAAGGGCTGATTTTGCGCTTCCTTCAGTAATGATTAGACGTGGCCCTTTGAATATTGGAATTATTGGCACCATTGGCGCAAGTTTAGAGAGTTCAATTGTCGCTTCTGCATTAGCCGGATACGAATTTGCCCCTCAAGCTCCGATTGTGGAAAGTGAAAGTGAGCGTTTAAAAGATGAAGGCGCGGATACAGTTATCCTTCTTACTCACGATTCATGGGCAACGCTTTATACGGATGGGCGGACAATTGTCAACAACCATTATGTCGATGCGGTTTTCTCTGGCCATGCGCATGTTACGGACCGTCACTTGGAAAATAACATTCCTATTTTACAGACTACCGGAATGGGTGAACAGATTATGCATATTCAACTATCAATCTCAGCCACGGGAGAAGTCACCCCTTCTACCTATGAGATTTTAGACTCTTCGACTTATGTCGCAAATTTAACTCCCGATTCTCTAGCGCAAGAAATCTATGATTATTACTATTATAATTTTATTAAAGACATCAAAGAAGAAGTCGTGGGCAAAGTGGGTTCAACGATGAATCTAATGCAGATTTCATACATGGCCTGCTATACGATGCTTCAGCATGCAAGAACGGTCGATGATACGGTTGTAGCTGCTTTCCATAATAACTATGGAGGAATTCGCGTTGATTCTTGGTCCAAGGGACAAATGACTTATGGTGATATATACAAAACAATTCCGTTTGATAACTATATTTCCATTTTTGAAGTCACGGGTGAGTCCATAAAACAAATGGCCAATCAATATTCGGCGGTGGCTACAGTCAAAGAAACAGAATTAGTTAATAGCCAAGTTTATAAGATTGCGATTATATCCTATCTTTCAGAAGGGCGTGCCGCACCATACCTATTAGATGATGGCGTTATCATCAGTGGCTTTGTCCGCGATCTCATCGCCCAAGAGTTCCGGGATAACGGAACAGTTTACCCCAATACTTATAGCGCTTACGCCATATAAAAATAAAGCTTCCGAGATTAATCGGAAGCTTTTTTATTTAATAGAGACTAGGATCATTTTCAAGGCGAACACCAAGAACGCCAGGAACTTCCTCCATAAGTATAACTTCAATTCCTTGGGTCAAAGTAGTGTCAATCAAGGAGCAGCCTTGACAAGCACCAATCATCGAAACATAGACAACGCCATTATCAAACCGAAGAAATTTAACATCACCGCCATCACGGCGAATAAAAGGCCGAATTTTATCTAAAGTCTGTTCAATTTGTTCCTCAATAGTCATAATACCTACCTCGTCGATTATTCTAGCATAGAGTCACTAATTAAACATCAAATGTGATAAAAATATTTGCGTTTGATTATTCATTGCTAGGTTATAAAAAATGCCACTAGCATTATGTTCCAGTGGCATCTTTTTTAGAAATTTAACTTTTTTTCGAATTATAGGGTGACTTTCCAAAGGCCATGGATGTTGCAAAATGCATAGGCCTCTAAAATCTTTTCATCTTTAGCTAGTCCAAAGTAGGCTTCGGGCTTATCACCAGGCTTCAAAACGCGACGATAGGCTCCTTTATCAGTAATGAGGTAAATCCATTCAATCCAGTGTTCAGCAACCATTGGGTGGGGCACTTCACCGACAGTAACCGTCACTTGGCTAGCATCGACTTTAACAACTGGAATATGCTTTTCCGTCGCTACGCCTTCCTTCGTGTTGGCCTTTAACTCGGTCATTGGAGTTCCGCAGCATACAGGATTGACGCCGCTATCATAAATCATATCGACTTCGTTTCCACAATGCATGCATTTGTAAAACTTAACCGCCATTTCAATTTCCTCCTTGGATTTTAATCCGTCTTTAGTATACCAAAAAATAATACCTGTGGCGCATTTATGTCGAAATTAAATAAAAAATTCAGTGAGAATAATTATTATAAAAGCGGTTTGTGTCTATAAAATAATAATCAAAAGTTTAACTAAAGTAACTAGTTTTTAAAGTATTATTATTCACACTTGAAAAAAAGACAATAAAAAAGGTCTGCATCGCAGACCCTTAGTTAGTAGTTTACTTGTCTTTAATAACTTCTTTAATAGCGGTAGCCATACTAGCGATGTTTTGCATATCACCAGGAATAATAATCTTGGTTGCCTGGCCTTCAGAAACTTTCATCATCGCTTCATATTGCTTAATCTTCAAAACGGCTTCACTTGGCGAAGCTTTCTTAATTGCTTCAATTCCTTGTGCTTCAGCTTGCTTTACCATAATAAGCGCATCGGCTTCAGCCCGTTTAATGGTCAATGTTGATTCAGCCTGACCTTGAGCCCGCATAATAGCAGCTTTCTTATCGGCTTCAGCATTTAAAATTTCAGATTCTTTTTTACCTTCGGCTAACAAAATGGCTGATTTCTTTTCGCCTTCAGCAAGAAGAATTTTTTCCCGCCGCTCTCTTTCAGCCCGCATTTGCCGTTCCATAGCATCACGGATATCCTTTGGAGGAAGAATGTTTTTAACTTCCACCCGATTTACTTTGATGCCCCATGGATCGGTTGCTTCGTCAAGAGTTGCCCGCATTTTCGAATTGATAATGTCACGGCTAGTTAAGGTTTCATCTAAATCCAGATCACCAATGATATTCCGCAGCGTAGTTGCCGACAAATTTTCAATAGCAGCTAAAGGATTTTCTACACCATAAGCGTATAGCTTTGCATCAGTAATCGTAAAGAAGACAACCGTATCAATTTGCATTGTAACGTTATCTTTTGTAATAACAGGTTGCGGATCAAAGTCTTTTACCTGTTCTTTCATAGTAACAATCTTAGTTACACGATCAATGAATGGAACTAAAATGTGGAAACCAACAGTCCAAGTAGTGTGGTAGGCTCCAAGCCGCTCCACGACATACTTATTAGTCTGACGGACAATCCGAATCGAACCAATAAAGATCAATAGACCAATAAAAACAATAATTGCAAGAACTACTAAGAAGACTTCAATACCACTCATTTTATTTCCTCCTATTACTTGGTAATGACATCGCTGTCACTACTTTTAATGAGCTTCACGACGAGTTTATTGCCCGAAATAGCCAATATCTCGACGATACTACCTGTACTTATTGTACCACCATGCGAATCAGTATTCATCGCCGTCCAAATAACACCATTAAGTTTGACGGCACCATACTCGATGTCGGTGATTGGATGAACTACTGTCGCTCGCCGACCAATAATCTCGTCAGCATTACTCTTGATTTCTGAACGGCCAAGCAGTTTCTTAACTAATGGGCGCAGTAAGACAAGAACAACCGTGGATACAGCCACGAAGACAACGATTTCCACCCAAAATGGAACATCAGGTATGATGCTTAAAATCATTGCCACAATAGCTCCGAGAGCAAACCATACAGTTACTAAGCTGGCAGTGGAGGCTTCAATGACAATCATTAAGATAAATACTGCCAACCAAATCCAAACCATATAACTATCCATAATTATTTCATTACCTCTTCATTTAAATTTACAACGAGGACTTCTTTGTCGTCATCCCAACTGGTAAGAAACTTCCTTGGACTTCGTCCAAATTCAGTATGGGCTAACCCAGATATTTTTTCAATCAACTTTTTGTTCGCGATGCGTGAGTAACTATTCTTCACGGTTAATGGAAGTAAACTATCACTATCAATGTCACCCCGAATAGAATCAGCGCGGGATACTCTTTTAACAATGATGACATTCCGTTCGTCATCAAAACCCACCATGACGCGATAGGCTGCTTTAATTGCCTCCATTGCAGTGGTATTAAACGTTATATTAGTATCGTAAATTGTTGCTATTCCCTGAAACACTTTTTTGTTGAACCATGTTAAGGCCATTCTTTCCTCCTTTTCCCCTTATGGCTATATTATAGAGGATAAAATTGTAAAATACAATTAAATACAAAAAAATATTTATAGGAACAATTCAAGATATTGTTCGCTTTAATAAATGCTGGATTAAAGTACAAAAAAGCTCCTCACTTTTATAAATGAGGAGCATTATACTTTGACTTTATTGCGCTTAATTAATAATTGTCGGCTTGTCGTTTCCATCATCTTTCTTATCTACAAGAATGCTATGTTGATCATTTGGTTTGTCAGCAGAAGGCGAAGAAGGAATTGAAACATTTTTTTCGACTTTTTTCGCTTTAACCTTCTTAACTTTATCGGCATTTAACTCGGCTTGGTACTTACGATAGTTTCGGTATCCAAAGTACCCATCGACCGCAAGATAGATAGCCCCCAAAACGGCAATAACCAACAACATCCAAGCAATCCACTTTGGTGTAAAATCCTTTAAAACCGAAATAATCGATCCTAAAGACAATAAACCGATATGAGCCCAAAATTTAGGCTGTTCTGTTTTTTCACCAAGGAAAGTGACCGAGTAAAAGAAGACGATAGACCGAAAAATAAGCACAAATACCAATGAGTACTTGTAGACAAGACCCCAGGCGCTTCCTGGATCCCAACTACTACCTTCCTGTAAGGCTCTAACACCAACATATAGAAGCAGTCCGCCTAAAATCGTATCGAGAATAATCTCGACAAGATTTAATGTACGTAGTCCTTCTTTCTTTAGAGTTTTTAGTAGTGGATATACGCGTAGTAAAGAAAATGTAACAATAAAAATGCCACTAATCAAATAAACAATGCCATTTGCAAAGACTGGAGCTAAGCCAACACCTATTAAAATGGCGGCTAAAACCCACTTAATCAACCAACCATAACCATATTTAAGTTTCTGCATATTAAAACCTCTCTAGAGATATTTTACATCATTTCGTAAATACTGTCTTGTCAATTGTTTTCAATTGCATTGTTATATGAATCATCCCTTTTTATATAAGAATTAATTTCGAATATTTTAGTCAGTTATTCTCAAGCATAATATTTGCGTTAATTCATTTGTTATAATATGGCCACATAAAAAGCTCCAAGTCTTTTACGACAAGGAGCTTTCCATGCTATTCTGGTTATTTTGTCATCATATCTAAATGATAAACAAAACATAAAGGTTGGTGCCCGGGACCGGAATCGAACCGGTATGAGGGATTAACCTCGCAGGATTTTAAGTCCTGTGCGTCTACCTATTCCGCCACCTGGGCATGGTGACTCGTAAGAGATTCGAACTCTTGACCCCTTGATTAAAAGTCAAGTGCTCTACCGACTGAGCTAACGAGTCATGATTGGCTGGGGTACCTGGGATCGAACCAGGGAAATGACAGAGTCAAAGTCTGTTGCCTTACCGCTTGGCTATACCCCAAAAAGAATGGTGGAGGAGGGTGGATTTGAACCATCGAACCCGAAGGAACTGATTTACAGTCAGCCGCGTTTGGCCACTTCGCTACTCCTCCACAACGTGGTGCAATGTATCAATGGTGGATGTTGAGGGGTTCGAACCCCCGACCTCCGCCGTGTAAAGGCGATGCTCTCCCAGCTGAGCTAAACATCCACATTACACTCCGATACACGTGCTTAATAAATATATCATTGACCCCCATATTAGTCAATGAAAAAAAAGGATTTTTTTTTCGAGGTTTTCTCAAATAAAATCCCTTGTTTATGAAACGAAAAATACTGCGACTAATAACCTTTTTTGCCTAATAAATGGAACATGTTTCGTTTGTAGATTTCCACTCCCGGCTGATTGAAAGGATTGATATCCAAAAGATAGGCACTCATTGCACAAGTCTTCATAAAAAAGAAGAACATATAACCGATGTTATAACTATCAATCTTTGGAAGATTAATAATTATGTTTGGCACTTTTCCTTCTTGCTCATGGGCGGCGACCGTTCCTTCAAATGCCTTGTCATTAATAAAAGTTAGAGTTTTTCCCTCTAGATAGTTTAAGCCATCGAGATTATCTTCATCATGAGAAACTTTGACTTCGTAAGTAGAAGAATCAACGTGAATAACTGTTTCAAAAAGAAGATGCGTCCCTTCTTGAATAAATTGGCCAAGGCTATGAAGATCAGTTGAAAAAGTTGCGGAATCAGGAAGTAATCCTTTTCCTTCTTTACCTTCAGATTCACCAAATAATTGTTTGCACCATTCCCCAATCTGTGTGTATTGAGGCTCGTAGAGTACGAACATCTCAACTTGATAGTGGTGATGATATAAATAATCGCGTGTTACGGCATATTGGTAAGCAACGTTGCTTTTCAAGTTAGGATTAGAAAAATCTTGCGCGGCATCTTTTGCCCCTAAAAGTAATTCATCAATATCAAATCCGGCACAGGCAATAGGGAAAAGGCCAACCGCCGTAATAACGGAATAGCGTCCTCCGATGTTATCCGGCAAAACGTAAGTTTGGTATCCTTCTTTATCGGCTAAAGTTTTCAACGCCCCTCGCGCTTTATCGGTGGTAGCAAAAATGGCTTTGCGAGCTTCATTTTTACCGACTTTTTGCTCTAATAGTTCTTTTACTAAGCGAAAAGCTACGGATGTTTCGGTAGTAGTTCCGGACTTAGATATAACATTGATTGCAAACTTTTTCGTCGTTAAATATGTCAAAACTTGGTGAATGTAGGTACTAGAAAAAGTTTGGCCCAGATAAATTATTTCTGGTTTTGCGGAAGAATAAAGTCCTCTTAGGGCATCAATAGCCGAGCGGGCGCCCAAATAAGAGCCACCGATTCCACAAACGACAAGAACTTCAAAGTTTTGTCGCACATAACTGGCATCGCGTTTGATTTGAGCAACTTCCTCTTTATCATAGTCGTTTGGCCAAGTTGTCCACCCCAAAAAATCACTTCCAGGGCCAGTTCTTTCATCAATCATTTGATTAATCGCATTGACTTTTTCCTGATAGGCAGTAAAATCAATTTTTTCAATAACATGAGATAAGTCTAATTTAATCATAATTTCTTTTCCTTCTTCGTGGTTGCCATTGCTTTGGCTTCTTTAATCCATTTTGGGAGACGTTCCTCAAGAGGACCAAAATCAATTTCGGAGGCGGAAATCAATTTTCGTCTTTTCTCGGGTTCATGCCCTTTGCTAGAGGCTTGAGGCAGGCGCTTAATTGATAGACGTAGAAAGTTACTCTTGTGATCGACATCGACAATAATAACTTTAATCCTCGAGCCAACCGGGGCAAAATCAGTAATGTTTCGAACAAATTTAGTCGAAATCTCTGAAATATGAAGCAGTCCTTCCTGTTCATTATCAAAAGCTAAAATCGCACCATAGGGGCGTATTTCGATAACAGTACCTTCGCAAATATCTCCCGTATTATAAAGTTTATCCGACATTGCTATCTCCTTCAACTAGTTCAACTAGGGCTTTGAAAATGGAAAAATCCTCATAGGTTGTAATCTTAAAATTCAAGGTATTTCCTCTTGCTATATGTACTTTATTACCAGCATAAATGGCAATTTGGGCATCATCGCTACAATGTGTGATACCCTTCTTTTGAGCAAGAACATGCGCTTGATAAATCAAGTCAAACTTAAAACTTTGCGGTGTTTGCACTTGAAATAAATGTGAGCGGTCAGGAACTTCGTCAACCCATTCTCCGTCGGCACTAATAGCGATTGTATTGGTAGAAGCGATAGCCGTTTCCACCGCTCCGAATCGTTCAGCTAAAGAAATATTCTCACTGATGATCTCCCCATCAATCAAAGGTCTTGCGCCGTCATGAATTAAAACTATATCATCTTCCTTGAGCTTCTTTTTAAGTTTCTTAAGGGTTTTTAATACACTCTCTTGGCGTGAAGCCCCACCTTCAGTAATTAGGTGCAACTTGCTTATGTGATTGGCATCACAAATTGATTTTACTTCAATTGCATGTTCAGGCTGTACCACTAAGACGATACTATCAACCTCCGGATTTTCTTCAAACGAATTAACCGCATACAAAAAAAGCGGTTTTCCTTTTACCAATAAAAATTGTTTGGGGATTTGTGTTCCTACACGTGAACCACTTCCAGCGATTAATACGATTGCCGTGACCATTTTATAGCCTCCACAATAATATTACTATTATTGCTAGTCTTCTTCAATTAAAGTATCAATCAAAAAAACCAACTTAATTTCTAAGTTGGTTACTTTTTTAATAATTGGCTTTGTTTTCTGGCTAATTCTGAACTAACAGCAATTTCTTGAATGATTAATTTTACAACTTTGTCTAAGTCGCTACCCGATGAGTAGTCAGCTTTCGCAATATAATTGACTCGCCCATCCTCAAATAATGATTCGACCTTTTCTTTTGATCCAGGTTGATAGACGGCAATCGAATTGCCCCCATTTTCTTTGACTAATATCATAATTGGAATATCAGTCATTCCATCTCCGAAATAAATAATATTCCGATAGGGAATTCGCCGATTAGATATTTTTTCATTTACTTTATTGTCATCACTCTGATCAAGTGCGCCTTTGGATATACGGAAAAAATATTGAGTCTTAGCAGTATAATTAATCGCTGTCTTTGGCCAGATGGGCTCACCACTATTTTCATCAAAATAAAATTCGCAGCCATAGATTGCTTTGAACTCTTTTGCAATTGCACAACCATCGATGATTTCTTTGGTGCCGCTACTTACAAGGTAGTGTTCAACTTGAACACCAAGACTTGTTCCAAATTCATTAATCCGTCTAAACCAAGAAGTAACACCATTAAAAAACTTTATTTCCCGACCTAAATTGTTTAAATACTCACGGGTTAACTTAATGTTTTTTTCTTTAGCCAGTTTAACCATCATATACATATATGATAGAATTCTTTCAACATTGGTTTTGGCAGAAAACTCAGTAGTTGCGCCCCAAAATTCGGGTGGAGTCATTCCAAGGGCCGGGATAAAGGAATAGTTCTGCATATCCTCTGTACAGAGGGTTTTATCAAAGTCATATAGAATACCGACAATCGATTTTGCCGCCATTTTTGATACCTCGCGAAAGAAATCTTATCATAAACGTTTTTTTAAGTCAAAAAAACCCCTAGAAAACTACTAAAATAAATAAAAAATACGAAAAAAGCACTAAAACGAGGTTGCTGATAGAAGAAAATCGCATTTATAGTTTATTGAATAAGAAAAGTAAGATATCTAGTGATATAATAAATTATTATGAGTGCAACTGAAGTTTTTCGAATTGTCATCCTTTCGCTTTTAGCCGTTTACATTTTAATTGTATGCATTGTTGGCTATGTGGTTTATCGTTTGAGAAAAACGATGAAACACGAGTACAGTGTTATTCTTTTTCATGTTGAGCAGCGTTCAAATGCCTTGGAGTTTTTATCTCCCTTATGTGGTATAAACTTATTAGAGCGAAAGAATCGCATCGATATTAATCGAATATTTGCTTCGCAGGATTTTAATGGTTTGCTAAAGCTACATGAAGATAATAATCGCCTAGAAAAAGAGATATTTATTGAATTGAGAAACCGACCTCAGTTGCTGAAAGAAGGGCGTGTTGCACTATTAATCAATTCTCTTGCTCGCGACAATGAATCATTTCGCAAAAGTCTAATTGAGTATAATCGAAGTGTTTCCATATATAACTATTGGATAAAGAGTTTCATCTTTTTTATTTTTGGACGTCTCTTTAATTTAAAAGAAGGGGAACTTTTCCCTAATAAATGACGCTTTAATCTTTTATTTTTCACGCTTACACCTTATAATTACTTCGGAAAGAAGGAAGAAATTTAATATGGCGAATAAACCAATTATTCTCTGCATTCTCGATGGATTTGGCTATCGTGAAGATCCGTATGGAAATGCAGTTATAGCAGCAAAGAAACCTAATTTAGATCGCTTCTTTAGCGAGTATCCCCATACTTTGATTGAAGCTGGCGGCGAGGCGGTTGGCCTTCCTGAAGGGCAAATGGGAAATTCGGAAGTCGGACATATGAATATCGGCGCGGGTCGCGTGGTATATCAGTCATTGACTTTTTTGAACAAAGCGATTAAGGATGGAACTTTTTTTAAAAACCCTTCCTATTTAAAAGCGATAGATCATGCCAAAAAGCATCATAGTAAACTTCATATTTTTGGACTTACAAGTGATGGCGGTGTACACTCGCATATTGATCACATTATCGCCTTGATTAAATTGGCAAAAAACGAAGGTATCAATGATGTCTTTGTTCATTGTTTTATGGATGGACGCGATGTCGATCCTCAATTGGGCGCGACTTATATTTCAAAGCTTGTAAAAGTGATGGATGAAATTCATTTTGGGCATATCGCGGATATTAGTGGCCGTTATTGGGCTATGGACCGCGACAAAAATATGGACCGGGTTGATCGGGCTTATCGTGTTATGGTTGATCATGATGGTCCGTCGTTTGTCGATTATAAAGACTACTTCACCGAGCAATATACAAAAGTTTTACCAGAATTAGGTCGTGATGCTTCGGATGAATTTGTAATTCCGGCATACAATGCTAATGTCGATGGCAGAATTGGCGATGACGATGCGATTATCTTTGCAAACTTCCGCCCGGATCGGGCAATTCAAATTGCAACTTTATTCACTAACCCAAGTTTTTATAGTCATCCGGCTCAAAAAGCAGATGGGACTCTAGCCTTTAAACCTTACATGCCTCTTCATCCCCTTAAGAATATTTTTCTTGTTTGTACGATGAAGTATGCAGATTCGGTAAAAGGAGAGATTGCTTTTGCTCTACCTAAGCTTACTAATACTTTAGGACCATGGTTGGCTGATCATGGCTACCATCAATTACGGATAGCGGAGACGGAAAAATATGCTCATGTAACTTTCTTCTTCGATGGAACGGTTAATTTTGATGGGGTAGAACAACCCGAGTTGAAAAACAGTCGCCGAGTGCTCATAAACTCGCCGAAAGTTGCTACTTATGATTTGAAACCAGAGATGAGTGCTGTTGAAGTATGCGATGCATTACTGGTTGAATTGAATAAGAAAGACCTAGATGTAGTTATATTAAATTTTGCCAACACCGATATGGTTGGACATACAGCGGTTATGCCCGCAGTTATTAAGGCAGTGGAGACGGTTGATGCTCAAGTTGGTCGCATTTTGAAATGGATTGATGATAACGGGGGTACGATTATGATTACCGCCGATCATGGCAATTCAGAGCAACTGCTTGATGAAAAAGGTCATCCTTTCACAGCCCATACGACGAATCCAGTTCTTTTTGGGATAAACCTAAAAGGAGCTAAATTATTGGAAAAAGGTGGAAAGTTAAGCAACATTGCTCCGACCATCATCGAACTTCTTGGCGATAAAGCACCAGAAGAGATGGATGAACCGAGTATGCTTGTCCACTGAAATATAAGAAAGAGGAATATATATGACATTTGAAGAATACCCTTTGCGTGTTCCATCACTCGCCAAAGTTGAAAAGAAACTTGGCGGTTTGATTGAGGAATTTAAGAACGCTAAAGACGCCGCAGAAGCAATTAAAGTTGTGAAGAAGGTCAACAAGTTTAATGGTGATTTAATGACCGACATGACTATCATTTCGATTAGATTTACTATTGATACCCGAAATGAAATCTATCAGAAGGCACATGATACGATAGATGAGATTTCCCCCGAGATTTCCGCCATTTTTAACCAATACAATATTCTGTTGGTTAATTCACCTTTCCGCAAGGAATTAGAAAAGGCATTTGGAAGTTATTTGTTTACGATGATTGATAATTCCATCAAGTGCTTTTCACCCGAGATTGTCCCTCAGCTTCAAACGGAGAATCGGCTTACGAGTCAATACGCTAAACTATTAGCCGGAGCCCAAATTAAATTCCGGGGTGAGGTTTATAACCTTAGCCAACTTGGAAAGTTTATGCAAGATAAAGACCGGGAGACACGTAAGGAGAGCAACCGTCTTTATTGGGAATGGTTCAGTCAAAATGAAGAGGCGATTGAAAAGGTCTATGATGATCTTGTTCATGTTCGGGATGAAATGGCAAAGAAACTAGGCTTCAAAAACTATCTTGAATTAGGTTATCGGCGTTTAGGTCGCGTGGATTATACACCCGAAATGGTCGCTGTCTATCGTGATCAAATTCTTAGAGAAGTTACCCCAGTTTGGAAAAAATTAGTAAAACGGCAAGCGAAAAGAATTAAGATTTCCACGATGAAATATTACGATATGAGTTTGGCCTTCCTTTCGGGGAATCCAACTCCAATCGGCGATCGGGCTTTCTTGGTTGAACAAGCTAAAGAAATGTACGATACTATTAGCCCCGACACCAGTGTCTTCTTCCAGTTTATGCTCGAGAATCATTTACTTGATTTAGATGCGAAAACAGGCAAACAAGGCGGTGGTTATATGACCTATATGCCTCGTTATAAAGCTCCATTCATCTTTGCTAATTTTAATGGTACCAGTGGGGATGTTGATGTTTTAACTCACGAGGTAGGACATGCTTTTCAAGGTTATGAATCTCGTAATATCAAAGTACCGGAGTATCAGTCTCCAACTTTAGAGGCTTGCGAAATTCACTCGATGAGCATGGAGTTCTTCGCAGAGCCATATATGGAAAAGTTCTTCGGTAGCGATGCGGATAAGTATCGCTTCGATCACCTTGCGGGAGCGATTAATTTTCTTCCCTATGGCGTGACAGTAGATGAGTTTCAAGCTTTCGTTTACGAACATCCAGAAGCTACTCCAGCAGAACGGAATGCGAAATGGCGGGAAATTGAAAAGAAATATATGCCCCTTTTAAATTATTCAGGGAATGCTTTCTTGGAAAAGGGTGGTAAGTGGATGAGACAACATCACATTGTTGAATCACCATTATATTATATCGATTATACTTTAGCCCAAGTTGTGGCTTTCCAATTTGCGGTTGAGATGCGTAAGAACTATGACAAGGCTTGGAAGAAATACGTCCGTTTGTGCAAACTTGGTGGGCGTTATCCCTTTGTTACCTTGCTCGAACATGCTAAACTTCGCAATCCCTTTATTGAAGGAAATGTAAAGAAAGTCATTCGTCCACTAGCTAAAGAATTAGCTGGCTATGACGATTTGAATATGTAAGAAAAAACTACCGACCAAGTAAGGTCGGTAGTTTTTATTTTAACTTTCTTTTTAAACTACGCTCTTTCATTTTTAAACGATGAGACAAGACTGCAAGCGATGAAGCCATTGATTCATCTTGGACAATAATATCGGAAGGTAACATCAAATTGGCGGGAGCAAAATTCCAAATGGCACCGATTCCCGCTTTTACCAATTGATCCGCAACTAATTGGGCGGCTTTTGCGGTCACGGTAATAATACCAATTTTAGCTTTTTTGATGGATTGAATTTCGTTTAGACGCTCAAGCGGGTAAATAGTTAGCTCGCCAATTTTTGTGCCGATTAAATCGGGATTATTATCAAATGCGGCAACGATATTAAAGCCAAAATCATCAAATCCGCGATAACCGATTAAAGCACGACCTAATGAACCGCATCCAACAAGAATCGCCGTGCTTTCCTTGTCATACTCCAGAAATTTTATTAAATCATGAATAAGATCATCGATATCCCGACCAGCACGAGGAGTTCCTTGTGTGCTAGAAACCAAAGCAAAGTCTTTCTTTACTAATTCGACATTTAAATCAAGATCTTTGGCAATCTGGGGACTTGTAACGCGGTTAACACCACTGGCTCTTAACATTTGGAGATGATAAAGATAGGCAGGAAGTCGCTGAAGTTGATTTTTGGAAATTTTATTAACACGTTTCATCGTATAATCTCCCAAGAAAATAAATTTTAAATATTTCTTTCAGTAGAACAATTATATACGAAAAATAAATGCATGCAATTAATTTATGCCTTTTTTACCGATTTAATGTCATCAAAAGCACATATCCACATTGCATAATTCTGTTTAAATTAGTAAAAAAGACACACATGATGATTTTTAGTTTTAGAAAAATAAAAAAATCGCTTTTAAAGTGATTAATTTTTTTACTGGGGTATATAACCTATTTTGATACGGTTGCGCACCCTTGCTAAATTCTACGCACCTCTAAAATTTATTTCAGTTCAAGCTCTGTCTAAGAACTGAAAGTCTCTATTTCTTGTTAATATCTTTCTTAAGTTGTGTATCTGAAATAAAATCCCGACTACGATGCAAATTCTTGTCTTTGCTCCTATTGTGTTCTTGGCTCATCAAAGCATGTCCTGGAGTTCCAGTTTTATCCCTAACAGCAGCAATATCTAATCCATCCTTTTTCTTTGCGGATGGATTTTGTTTTATATAGGCATGAATATAATCTTGTTCATTTTTAGGTGATCTTCTATTAGTCACTATTTTATTTACTGGTTTTGGTATTTTATTTACTCTCCTTATAGTTTATAAACTATTCAGATAATCTACAAACGTACTAAAATGCAATTGTCTCCTTTTTGCAACCATTTGTTTCCAAATTTCATCTGTTTGTGCGTTTGATAATATGCCGTCATTTACAGCTTTATGAATAATATGGTGAGTTGCGATATGTTTCAATCCGTACAATTTTACATAATATCTTACATCACGAAAATTATTACTTGCTAATACAATCCGTGTCAAGACGAGGTAAACGTTGGGATAATGCTCCTCAATAATCATTTCTTTTTTCGGATATAAGGAGCCTGTTGGCCATATGACAATAAGAATGGTTTTTAACAAGTATATTTAAATGGCTATTTTGCCAAGAATTAAAATTCATGAGATTAGGCACACAAATAACACCTGGCTATTAGATGAAAACCAAAGCATATTTGTAGCTGATATTATCACCAAACGACTAGGACGATCTTCTCTTAAAGTGATTTTAGATAATTACTACCACTCTAATCCAGCAGTAGAAGAGAGTATTGTTGAAAAAATAAAGACTTGAAATTGATACCTTTTTGATACCTTAAAAAAATAAAAGTCGCATTAAATGCGACTTATTTATCTATTGGTGCAGCCAATGAGAATCGAACTCACACAGGTTACCCTATACGCCCCTCAAACGTACGCGTCTACCAGTTCCGCCATGGCTGCAGCGAAAATAATTATAGCAAAATTAAACTAAAAGACAACCGCTAAAGTTAAATTGTTGGTAAAAAAGTATAGTAGAGAAGCGAAGAGAAACCATAAAAAGATAAAATGGCAATTGTGATCAGATAAGAAACCTCAATTCGATCGTTTAAATGAGGCTTTTGGGCATTTATGAATCCACCTAAATAGATGCCTAAACCCAAAACTAATGGAACCAAGTAGCGGAAGTCCATCGTGCAGGTAGCGGGGAATTGATAATTAAAATAAGCATAACTTAAAAAGAAAACCAACATGATAATTAACCCACTGACAATTGGTGTTAACGAAGAGAAATGATGACGGCGAATGGATTGAATAATGTAATAAATAATAGATATAAAAAATCCAACAAAGACTAATAGAGTGGATACGTAAAGGAGTATTGCTCCGATAAAGAAGTTTGATGAAAATTCGCCAAAAGCGGAACTCTTTAGCAAGGTTGAATAAACATTGTAATCTTGACCAATAGTGCTGCTTTTCCAAAGCATCACGAAGGGTGATTTTATAAATTCATATACCGGTAAAGAAAGAAAGCGATCAACAATACCAAGATGCGATTCGTCAACAAAAAGATTGGTGTTGGTAACTTCAAACACATAGTTAATCGGTTGATTATAGTTTTGAAGATTATATAGGGGCCAGTAAAGTCCGACCGGAAAAACGATAATTGCAAATATCAATATGCACATTACAAAATAAAGAAGGGATTGATAGTTCTTTTTTGCTCGGCTTTCCTTGATAACAAAAAATAACTTAATAATTAAAATCAGACCAATTGGGAGGGCAACTAAGGCTCCTGAAAGTTTCGAACCCATTGATAAACCAATGGATAGAGCTAAGCCGATGCTTGTAAATACATTCGGCTTTTTGAAGAACTTAACGGCGAGCATCAGGGATAAGAACATAAAGAAAATCATCATATTGTCATTGTTAGTCATAGCCGATAATCTAAAGAAGATGGGACTAAAACTTATAATCATTAATGCAGGTAGACGGGCTTTATCGCTAAGCTTTAAATCCTTAAAAATCTCGTTAGCAAAAAGTAGACTCATTACCATTGTCCAAATGAGCAGGATTCGATTGGCTTGATATAATGTCCAAACATTCCCCCCCATAAATAGCGAATTAAATTTCATAAAATAAGCTAAGATATAATGAGAAAACTTGGGATGATACATTTGATAGGCCATCTCGATATTGGGCACCAAACCACCATCAACTAACTTTAAGGGAATACTAGGGATGGTATTGTTTTCATATATAGAAACAATGATCCCATAATGACCATAGCCCAAAGAATGCCAAACATCGTGTTGACGAGTGACAATTGCATCCGTATAAAAACCATATCCCATTCTAATAATTATTCCTAAGATCAAGACGATACCTATATATAATGGCCATGATTGGTCGCGCTTTATGACTCGGCTTACTGTGTAAGCCAACAAAATCAAGCCAATAATTGCAATAGCGGATATAAGGCCAGTGGTATTTCCACTCCCACTCATCGCTCGATAGGCGGTTTCTAAGATTCCATAATAGTTACGCAACTGATTAAAATAAATATTTTGGGCAGTAATATAACTGGATGGTAGGACAAAATCAGCTGGATTAGGCGCAGTCGGATAGGCGGGTAGAAGCGATAAATCAGGAACATTTCGCGTATAGGCAAAAAGAAAATAAAAAAGATAAACTAGGATTAAAAGAACAAATCCGGTAATCCAAAGGTAATACCATTTTTTGGTAAATGATTTGAATATTTGTGATAGTTTCTCACCATCAAAGGTGGCTAAAAAATCGCTTAAAGATTTACTTTTTTTCCTCATGATACTCTTTTTCCGTATTTACTTTCCAAATATTTTCTTTGGGGAAATTTATTGGGTCTTGAATTGATTTTACCGTTTCTATCGCGGTCAACATTGAGTGATCCATATTGTTATATCGGTGCTGACCATTACGGCCAATACAGAAAAGGTTAGTAAAAGTATTAAGATAATCGATAACGACATCAATGTCCTTATAGGTATCAAAATATGCTGGATAGGCTTTTTTGATTTTTATACGTACGGAATCAATAACATCCTCGGGATTAATAACTTTAATCCGCGCCAATTCATCGATAGCCATCGCGATAAAGTCTTTATCTTTCATTTCCCACATCGCATCGCCTTCGTTAACAAAATACTCCATACCGAGCCAAACATGTTTTTGAAAATCATCCACCATGTAGGGTGACCAGTTATTGAATATTTGCAAACGTCCAACATTAACATCTTCTTCTTGAACATAAATCCAAGTATCTGGTATTAAATTATTAATGGTTTTAATGTTGGTCTCGTTTTTTAGTAAGATTTTGTTTAATAGAAGACCGACGGTAATAAAGTCTCGATAAACGAGGTGCGTAGCAACTTCATAAGGATTATGGTTGTCTTCACGTTCTCCCAAAGCCAAAAATAAGTCCTTTAAAGGCATACTGGAAATATAGTAATCACCAGTTATTTTAATTGCTTCACCCTCGTGTTCATATACTAAGCCAGTAATCTCATTTTTATTGGCCTCAATTTTTACAACTTCAGCCCGCATAATGATTTCACCGCCTAAAGCAATGACTTTTTGAGCCATAACCTCATAAAGTTGACCCGGTCCTTTTTTAGGATAAAAGAATTCCTCTATTAAAGAGGTTTCAACATGTTTGCTGCTCCTACGAAAGGGTTTAGCTAAGGCATGAGTTAGCGTTTTCCAAAGTGAAAGTCCCTTTACTCTTTGCGCTCCCCAAGAAGCATCGATTTCCGAAGGATGACGCCCCCAAACCTTTTCGGTATATTTTTCAAAAAACATGCCATAAAGCGGTTTTCCAAAACGATTAATATAGAAGTTTTCTAATGAGTCTTCTTTTCGTTTGTGAACCATTGATCCAAGATAGCCAAATCCAGCCCGCATTGTGCGAGAAAAGCCCATGCTTTTAAGGGTCTTGGTGCTTAAAGAAATCGGATAATCAAAAAACTTATGAAGGTAAAGTATGCGTGAAACGCGATGGCGAATAAGCATTACAACATCATCATTCTCGGGATTTGGGCCATCTTTAGCATAGTGCTCGTTGATTCTATTTAGAATTAAGTCATCGGCAGCCGGAGCACCTTGCAAAGGCATTACCTCCGACCAGATTTGATTAACTTCTTCGCTTTTGGAAAAAAAACGATGGCCACCGATATCGATGTGATTACCCTTATAGGCGACAGTTTGAGAAATTCCTCCTATGGTAGACGAACCTTCCAGTATAATTGGATGGATGTCAGTTTTCTTTAATAGTTCATAGGCGGCGGTAAGTCCGGCGGGACCAGCGCCAATAATAATAGCTGTTTTTTTATTTTCCATCTTTTGATTCCCCGTTCGCTTGATTTGATTGTTGCTTATTTGGCCGGAAAAGAATTAACTTCCGTGTAATATAATTATAGACGAGAACTATGAGAGTGGCGATGGCGAAAACAAATGAGAACCACCAAAAATTTTCGGTTGTATAGATATTATCACCAATTTGTTTGATGCCAACATTTATCAGTAAGCCGATAAACCCGAGAATAACAAAGGCAATAAACCCACCGATAGAGCGAGAAGTTTTTTTATTAGCGACATTTTTAAAGACGAAAAATATCGACATAATATAGTTGACGATGACCCCAACAACAAATCCAGCCAAAGTGGCTACTGTTAGATTTCTTGTAAAGGCAATACCTAAAATCACCCACTGCCCGGGATCTTTATAAATTAAATATTTAAATATAAGCGAAGTTCCATAATCGGCAATCGTAGCGATAACCCCCACGATTATGAAACGAACAATTTCATCGAATTGTTCGCGGTGCGAAGCGATAAATTTTTTCATAATAACTCCATAAAAACGTGCTTTTATTATACCACCGAAAAGCAATAAAACACCTATCATTTATCCAATAAAAAAAACCGAACTATTCTTTAGTAAAAACAACCTCTATGATATAATAAGTCGAATTATCTAAATGGAGTTTTTATGACGGAAAAAAGTGGGATTCCTAACGGGAATGAAAATAAAGAAAAAAAGCAAAGTAAGCGGAAAACATTAATAAGTGTTGCCATGCTTTTATTGTCGCTTTTTTTAATTGTTTTCGTTATATATCGGACATTAAAAAAAGATATGCCCGAAAGTTTTGCCGACTTTTTTTCCGCTCTTCCAAGTTTCTTTCCTCAATGGCCGTGGCTTGTAGGCGCTTTTCTCTGCTTGGTTATTTACGTTATAGCTAACGCTGTTAAGTTTTCCGTGCTCACCCATAGCAAAAATGGTCGTTGGTATTTCAAAGCGTCATTAAATGCACATATAGTTGGACGTTACTATGATTTGATATCTCCCTATTCAACAGCGGGTGAACCCTACCAGGTATATCGACTGCAAAAATGTCATCTGAGTGTTGGGCAGGCTACTTCGGTCGCAGTGGTGAATTTTCTCACGTCGCGGGTTGCTTTTTTTATTTTGGCCATCTGGGCATTTTCGATGGTTCCCCAGTTAGAGATAAACCTCTTTTTACGAATTGTGGCTTATTTTGGGGTATTTAGTTCGACTATTTTTCCATGCACGGTGATGACGCTGTCATTTTTTCCACGAGTTACCAATGTGGTTATGCGATTTGTTTTTCGCATAATTGATTGGCTTCATCTTAAGAAAGCAACCGAAATCAAAAGTAAGTTAATTCAAACAATTCGTAACTATCAGATGGCAATCGCAGAATTTAAAGACAATAAACTTTTGATTTTTTTGATGTTACTTATTTCCCTAGTCGGACAATTTGCATATAACATAATTCCTTTTTTTGTTATCAAAGCGGTGCCAAGTTCAATTTTGGACACGGCAAATTTAAATATTATAACCGTGTTTGCGATGTGCATGTATGCCGTCAACTTTGCTAATGTGTTACCGACACCAGGTGGCAGTGGTGGAGCGGAGTATTCTTTTGCTAGCATTTTTGCCACATTCATTTCGGGGACTTACCTTACTTGGGCAATGTTTATATGGCGCTTCTTAGTTTTTTATATTTATATTTTTGCAGGCTTTCTAATAACAGTAGTTACCAGTCGAATTTTTCGCCGACGCCGGCCCTACCGACCCGACCCGACTCTTCCTATTCGCACGTATCAATTCATCGACAATTATTACCCAATAGTTGATGGTGTTATTAAAGTGGTTGATAATTACGCTCTTACCTTGAATAGGCAGGGGCATCCAACATCAGTAGTGGCTCCTTTTTATCAAGCGGCAAAAGATAGTGATTTTTCTTATCCAATCATTCGCCTTCCTTCCTACAAACTTTCGTTTTCGGAGTATGAGGTTGCTAAAAGAATTCCTGACCGTCAACTTTTAAAACTCGTTAAGTGTCAGCGTCCAGCGGTCATTCATGCCCATTCGCCATTTATTGTGGGCCATTTAGGTTTACGAATTGCCATTAAAAGACAAATTCCGATTATTGCCACTTTTCATAGTAAGTTTTACGATGATTTTTACGAGGCTACGCATTCAAAAGCAATGAGCAAAATTGGTATTCGCTACGTAGTTAATTTTTTTAACGCCGTTGATGAAGTTTGGACAGTTAGTTTTTATGCCGCGGGAGTATTAAGGGGATATGGATATCATGGCCCGATTCGGGTTATTCCCAATGGAACCGATTTTTTCAAAAGAGAAATATCTTTAAAGGAAAAAGAATCAATTCGTCAAAAGTATCACATTGAAGAAAAAAATAAAAATCTTCTTTTTGTTGGTCATCTGATTTGGCAAAAAAATTTAAAACTAGTGCTTGATACTTTTGCGCGTTTACGGCGGACGGACATCGCATATGCTTTAACGATAGTAGGTGAAGGTGGAAATGAAAAGGAAGTTAAGGATTATGCTCGGCGAATTGGAATTTATGATGATGTAAATTGGTTAGGGGCGATTAAACAGCGCGAGGAACTACAGGGAATATATTCAGTAACTGATCTTTTCTTTTTCCCAAGTATGTATGAGACTTTTTCGATTGTCTTGCGTGAAGCATCAGTAATGGGAATCCCTTCGCTCGTCAGTTTTGGCGGGGGGTGTGCGGAGCCTATAACCGACGGAGTAAATGGTTACCTGGCGGTTCCAACGGTCAGCGATATGTTCAATCGCATTCAGGGTATTTTCGCTAATCCGCAGAATATGATTGAAGTTGGAAAAAAGGCTCAGGATACGATTCCTCTCGGATGGGATAATATTGTTCAAGAGGTTAAAGTAAACTACGAAAGAATAATAGAGGATTACTATGAGAAACTCGCGAAAAAATAGAAAAAAACATCACCTTGATTGGCTGCATGCGATTATCAGCGGTTTTTTCTATTACACATTAAAGCCCTTTTTTAATTTGGGATTTAAGCTCTTTCATAATCTTCACTACAATCATAATGGCTATAAGTTACCGAAGGGGCCCCTTCTTTTTGTTTCCAATCATCACAGCAACTATGATGGCATGTATATGGATACAATGTTTTATTCCCGTATTATTCACTTTGTCGTTAACGAGGAAATGTTTTATAATCGGCTGACAAGTTTTTTTAGCGGGTGGATTTTGGGTGAAATAAAACGAGGAATGAGTCCGACCGATGTAAGCTATATCCGCGAATTAAAACGCCTTGTAAAGAAAGGTCGCTCCATAGGCTTATATGCCGAGGGAGACATTTCAATGTTTGGCGATACATTGCCAGTCGATATGTCATTAGCAAAACTAGCTAAAATGCTGGATATACCAGTGGTTGTAATGAGAATAACTGGAGCGCACCTGCGGGCTCCGCGTGTAGCTAACAAGGCTCGTAGATCTAAAATCACCTACACGATAAGTGATATTATTCCGCAAAGCGATGTCCGGGATATGGAATTAAATGCGTTATATAATCGCATTGTTGCTGGTTATTCTCATCACGAAAATGCCTGGCAACATGAAAATATGGTGAAGCTCGGTCACGCTCGTCATCGACGGGCTGAATGGTTAGAACTCGGTCTATTTCGTTGCCCGAGTTGCGGTCAATACCAGTCACTTCATTGTGATGATAATGACTTTTATTGCGACAATTGCGACTTTCATACACATGTCAATCAGTATTCATTTTTTGACTATGATGCCACACAGATGAGTAGACCCTATCCAAAATTTTCGGATACCAGCGCTTGGAATGATTGGCAACTAGAGCAACTATACAACGACTTAAGCTTAGTTAATGACCCCAATCAACTGATTTTTTCACATGATAAAATTCGTTTTCATACAACAAAAGTTGGAACTTTCTTTCGCCATAAGTATATAACGGGAACGATTAATTTATTCGGCAATCGAGTTGAACTTCTCAATTCTAAGGGAAGATTAATTTATACGATTCCATTTGACGAAAAAGTTATTCGCTGTCTTGTCCAATATAAAGATGTTTATGAGATAGATCGTGATGATACCCGCTATCGGGTTTGGGCCCACAAGCGAGTTTTTTCTGGACATCTTTTTGTTTCAGCAACAAATTATTTACGAAGTAAAAAATAGAGTATAATAACTACGATAGGAGTTAATTATGGGAAAAGTTTTAGTAGAAACGTCAGCTCGGCACATCCACGTTACCCAAGCTGATCTAGAAATCTTATGTGGAAAAGGATATCAATTAGAAGTTCGGGCGCCCTTGAGTCAACCGGGGCAATATGTTTCGACCACACGTTTAGATATCGTTGGTCCGAAAAACACTTTGGCCCGTGTATCGATTTTGGGTCCGGTGCGGAAAGCAACCCAAGTTGAAGTTAGTGCTACCGATGCGCGAACATTGGGCATTAGTGCTCCAATTAGAGAATCCGGTGATGTTACCGGTTCCGCTCCAGTTCGGCTTGTAGGCCCAGCTGGTAGTATTGATTTAACCGAAGGGGCGATTGTCGCTAAGCGTCACATTCATATGACACCAGCCGATGCCGAGGCCTTTGCGGTTAAGAATGGCGATGTCGTTGGTGTGCGGGTTAAAACCGCCGAACGTTCATTAATTTTTGAGGATGTCGTTATCCGCGTTCGCTCGGATTTTTCGCTTGCGATGCATATTGATACTGATGAAAGTAATGCGGCTGGTATCAGTGGAGAGACCTTTGGCGAAGTCATCAAACTTTAACTTTTATAGTGATATGTAGTACATAAGAACCACCTGCCAGGTGGTTCTTTTTCTTTATAATTGACTAACAATATCAAATGGTAGATAATAACAACCGGCAAGTAAAATACTCGCTTATCAAGAACCGCGTCATAGAGGACGAACTAACGCGGTAGCAACTATTATCCGTTTAAAGACCGATAATTAAGTGCTCTTCCTCAGCAGGGCCCACCCTGAGCGATAAGTGACGGTTAGTTTATTATTAACTTTCCGCTGTGGGAAAGTTTTTTCTTTATTTGGAGGTAAGTATGAGAGAAGAAAAAATACTATTTACATCAGAGTCTGTCAGTGAAGGCCATCCCGATAAATTATGCGATCAAATAAGTGATGCCATTCTTGACGCCTGTTTAAAGCAGGATGCTAATTCACGGGTGGCATGCGAAACTTTTGCCACGCGCGAGTACATATTGATTTCAGGAGAAATCACTACTTTAGCCAAGGTGGATTATGAGTCCATCGCACGTAAAGTGCTAAGGAAAATAGGTTACAATAATCCCGAGGATGGAATTGGAGCCGATAGCTGCCGTATTGATATTCGCATCGATAATCAATCCCCGGATATTTCCGTTGGTATTGATCATGGAAATGAATTAAATCAAGGTGCGGGTGATCAAGGCATCATGTTTGGATATGCCACGGATGAAAGCGAAGGTTATATGCCATTAGCTGTCTCAATTTCTCATAAGTTAGTGCGAATTGCCTCCACTTTGCGTAAAAATGGTGAGTTCATCGGAGCCCGTCCAGATATGAAAAGTCAAGTAACCATCGATTACTCAGGTCTTCAACCAAGAATTGATACCTGCCTTATGTCAGTTCAGCACACTCCTAGTGTTGACGAAAATGAATTTCGGCGTTTCATCCATGAAAAAATTATGATACCTGTCGCTGAAAGTTTTAATTTAAATACAGATTTTCGCTTTTTAATTAATCCGACTGGTCGCTTTGTTATTGGTGGCCCTCGGGGTGATACGGGATTAACCGGTCGTAAAATAATTGTTGATACCTATGGTGGAACGGCTCGTCACGGCGGTGGTGCTTTTTCTGGAAAGGACCCATCAAAAGTTGACCGCAGCGGAGCTTATATGGCTCGCTATATTGCAAAGAATCTCGTAGCAGCGGGAATTGCCAAGCGAATGGAAGTTCAACTTAGTTATGCGATTGGTGTCGCGGAGCCGGTTAGCATCGGCATCGCCACCTACGGAACTTCAAAATATGATGATCGAGTAATTCTTTCAATTATTGATAAGTTTTTTGACTGCCGTCCGGGTGCTATTACTAAAATGTTTGATTTAAAGCACCCAAAAGGCTTTGCCTACGAAAACTTGGCCGCCTATGGTCATTTTGGGCGTCCAGACCTTAAACTACCATGGGAAGAGCTCGATAAAGTTGAACTTATCAAAGCAGAAATAGCCGCCTATTCGCAAAAATAAAAAAAGCGCCTAGGCACTTATATTTCTATTCTATCATAATCAAAAAAAAGTTAAATGCTGTTAATTAAATAAAAAAAATGCAACAATATAAGTGTAGTTTTGCTCAATATTTTGGAAAGGAGTGTTTTTTATGAAGTACCAAATTGTTGGCAAGAACGTTGAAGTGACGCAGGCGATTCACGATGCGATTGTTAAGAAACTTTCGCGGATGGACAAGTATTTCGTTATTACAGACGATGTGACTTGTAGAGCGGTGGTGAGAACTTACCGTACAGGGGCTAAAGTCGAGATTACTATTTTTACCCACATGATGGATTTTCGGGCCGAAGTTACTAACGAGGATCTATATGCGGGCGTTGATTTAGCGGTCGATAAGCTTGAAGGCCAAATGCGGAAATTGAAAACCCGTCTTGATCGGAGCAATAAGCCAAGCCTAAGCGAATCAATTGCCTTAGAAAATATCGAAGAAGATCTAAGTGAAGCTAAGCAAGATGAAGTCGTAAGAACGAAGGAAATTTTCCTGGAACCTATGGACTTAGAGGAAGCCATTACGAGAATGGAAGCATTGGGACATGATTTCTTTATGTACCTAGATGCGGAAGATAATCGCATTAGTCTCCTTTACCACCGGAATGATGGCGGATATGGAATTATTCAAGCCGAAAACGCGGTTAAATAACAATTATTTGGATTTATAATTCGTAAACTTAAGGGACTTCGGTCCCTTTTTTTATGGCTAAAAAATCAACTCTAATGTATACTAATTTAAATAGAGGAGTTTGGTCATGATTAGAGTTATTGCTACCGACTTAGACGGAACATTGTTCTATCCTCGCCGTCGCCGAAAGATGATTCCCCGAAAAAACATTGAATTGATTAAATCATTTATTAGTGAGGGTGGAAGAATTGTCTTAGTCAGCGGCCGGTCCTTTCATTACGCAGAGAAGGTTTTTGAAGTTATTGGCCAAAAAGTAGATTTTATCGGTTGTAACTCGGCGGTAATGTATGTTAATGATCAAATAGTTGATGAAGTTTTTTTACCTAGTAATTTTCCTGATATTTTTCATGAAATTCAGACGAAATACCATCTTCGGGGCTATATGCTAATGTCGAAGAATGTTCCTTTGGCATTAGAGACAGCGACTCTACCTGGACCTTTGCGTTTGTTTTATAACGTCTATTATCGCTTGCAAGGAATTTATCGCGAAAATTATGCTTTTGATCAAAAAGTGTGGAAACGGGAACTTCACAGCGGTCAAATTTATAAATTTATGCTTTATTTTGGTCTTACAGGTAAAGGGAAAAGGCGCGCCATGGAAGCCAATAAGTACATTCGTGCCACCTATCCGATGATTGAATCTAGTTGGTCTAATGGCTTTATTGAGATTACTGGGAAGAATATTTCTAAAGCGGAGGGATTAAAAAAATATTGTAGATACCTAAATATTGCACAAGATGATATAATTGTAGTAGGCGATTCGGGTAATGATATTTCTATGTTTAACACCTTTTACGAAAATAGTTACTGCATGGATCATGCATCGGAAAAGGTCAAGAAATATGCTAAGCACACGCTGAAACAATTTTCCGACTTATCGACCATAGTTTTAAAAAACAGGAGCAAAGACTAATTTATGAATAATGTCAATTCTTACATTCTTGGAATCTATCAAGTCGCACTTATTGTTCGCGACAGTCTCGAGTACACCGTACGCAATCGGGCGCACGAAGTTAAAGCTTACGAAGAGAGAAAAAAAGGTCTCGATATTCTTTTAGCCGAGGGTGCTCCACTTCCACAATTTGTGAAAGCAAATGGGGAAAAATCCGGAAAAGTTCTCGAAAATTTGCACAATTTTCAAGAGAGCATTTATTCAGATAAATCGACGATTGTTAAAGTGGCCGCTGAAGGTATTCGCGTTGATGACAATCAGCATTTAACTGTTTATGAGCAAATTGTTGGTATTTATCAAACCTTGATTGATATACTTCAAGGATACATTGGTTATACAAAGAAAGAAAATCTCTACGATGAGCGGGTTGATAAGCTTGTTTATCTCGATGAGAAGTTCTTCCGCGTCTATTCGATTTTGAATATTGTGGGTGATATCGTTATTAGTTTTAATGAATTCAACAAGTTGATGAATGAGCAAAAGGGCAAGCCTTCTCCTCTTAGCAACTTTGTTGTTGAAGATATGCGGAAGTTATATGGCTTAGTGCTTTTTGAAAAGAAGCACAATCGAATTGTTGAGGCGGACTTTAACGCCGCATTTGACCAATGCATGGCCTTGGTTGAATCGATGGAAGGAAAACGGGCTTTACCGGATGGAAAGAAGTTTCCTGATTTATTTAAGGAAACAAATCAGGCTGTTGTTGCCTTGCTTGGACCAGCTGAAACGGCTTGGCGTGATCAGTTTCGTGTACTGATGGCTGAGGCATTAAGTGCCGCTTCTAAAGCGACAAAAACCCCTGATAGTCCAGGCGGAAATGATGGTAGTTTAGCCTAATACTTTATTATTCAAAGGAGTGTGATCGTAATGAAGAAGGCGTTTCTAAACCGACTTCGTGGCGTTCGTAAATCACGGCATATCACTTTGGGTGAACTTGCGAAGAGTCTTAATATTTCTAAGGCCTACTTATCGATGATTGAAAACGGACGGCGGAGTCTTGACTATGTTATGGCAGTAAAAATTGCAAAGTTTTTTGGCTTATTGCCAGATCAATTGTTCTATGTTGATTTTGCCCTTAACTAAAAAACAATACATGTATGAAAAAATCCGGATTTTCCGGATTTTTTCTTTTATCAAAAGAATTATTTACGCTATGTTAATTTTTTATGTAATTCAATTGTCCTAGTTCAATAACATTCTTATACTAAAATTGTAATTATGGAGGTTTCTTATGCAAAAGTTTGGTATTGTTGTTGATTCTACAACGGTCTTAGAAGAATCAATCAAACAAAAATTTGATGTCGAAATTGTTGATTTAAACGTCATTATTGATGGCGAATCATATAGCGAAAGCAAGGTTAGTGAAGATGAAATTAGAGCTTACTTTGCAAAAGGCTCCAATATGCGCACTGGGTCGCCTTCGCCTTCTGCATTTGCAGAAGCTTACGAGCGCCTTTACGCTAAAGGCTATCGATCCATTGTCGTACTCCCGATATCAAGCGGTCTTTCATCAACAGCCCAATCGGCAGAAATGGCAATCGAACTATTTGAGCACGGAGATACCACAATTTTTGTTTACGAAGGAAATTTAGCTAATGTTGGATGGACAACTTTACTAGATACTTTTTGGGATGAAATTGCTGAGGGCATTGAGTTTGAGAATTTTATTAAGGAATTGAAAGTTCGAGGCGAAAATTCGGTTTTGGAATTTACGGTTACCGATTTAAAAAACTTACATCGCTCGGGGAGATTGAGCCGATTAGCTGCGATTGCCGCCAGCGTTTTAAGAATTAAGCCGGTCGTAAAAATGGTTGAAGGCAAACTTCATTTAATAGCCAAAGTAAGAACTACTCGAGGCGTAATGGAAACCTTTGTCACAGCGATAAATAGCATCGCCCAGGCTGGCAAAGAATTATTTGTTACTATTGTATCAATTGGCGACAATAAGATTACCCAAGCTATCGCAAACGAATTAAAAAATATTTTTCCGGACGTTCACCTTAAGTTTCTGACTCGGGTTAATCCAGTCTTTATGATTTCGTTAGGTGAAGATGGATATGGGTTTGCAGCAACAGCAGCATAACAAGAAGAAGATTAATAATTTAAGTCCGTTAAACGCGGACTTTTTATTGTAAATATGCACTTTCTATGCTAATATCAAACGTGAATAATGAGGACGAATTTTATGAAAACAAGAAAAATTAAAAAGGCAGAAATTGTTTGGGACTCAATCGCGGGTTTCTTTGCTTTAGCAGGGCTATTCTTTGGAGTTATTAGCTTTATTAATCGCTATTTAGATAGTGGAAATTGGATTAGCAAAGTAGAAGATGCGTTGGCGGGCTTCTTTAAATGGAATGTTGGTTTAGCTGTTTGGGCTTTGATACTCTTGCTCATTGGTCTAGCCATCTATCTTATCGTCACCTTATATTATGCGAAGAAAGTGGATATTAGTACTGAGAAGAGCCTTAGAAGGGCACAAAGATTAAGCGCTGCTTTGGATAATCAAGAAGTAGTGACTGTCGAAGAGACTTCGGAAAAAGTTTCTGAATAATTGCACTTTATATTTTTATTAAATAAGTCGGCAATGTCTTGCCGGCTTTTTTTATTTCCCTGTACTCTATATGAAAGTAAATACGAATAAGTAAATAAGCATTTAATACGCTACGAATATATAAAATATTATTTTTACTTGATCAGAAGCGGACATAGGAAAAACTATATTTTTTTATGATGGCAATTAAAATTCTTGCAATAGCATTAAAAATTATTTACTAAAATAAAAAGTTAAATAACATATATTTAACTTTTTTGAAAATTGCATTTTATGGAGTTTATCAATCTAAATTAGTAAAAACTGGATTTGTCATAACGAAGCTTCCAGAATATGTTCCGTCCGGAACAGTATTTATGGAAGTTATAAAAAGAACTATTTTGCTTATTTTCCTAGTAACTATTTTGGAGTAATGATATGTGCCATCAACATCAAGCCAAAACGGAGTCCAAGAGAATTCACCTGATGCATCACGCAGTACAACTTGAATGTGCACTGCTTCTAATCCTGTGTTGTTAAAATCAATTACAACTCCATTGGCGTCTTCTAAAACATGAAGTACAGAAGCTTGAATATTATACCAAGCATGATTACTGTCATGAATTAAGTTTTCATAGGACACACTTACGGTTCCGTTTTGGTTATCAGTTATTTGATAGAAACTGTTACCTGACCAGGCAGGAGCGACTTCGGGTGCGGTTTCAAAGCTAAAGACGGGGTTAGTAAGACGGATAATTCCATCAGTAGTAGCACCAGCGCTTCCATCATATTTACTTGCATTTACCCAAACGACAATTTTATCCACTTGACGATCAAGAAATAAGGTTACTGTTTTTTCTTCACCAGCTGCCAGTGAATAACTGCCTGAAGAGATTTCAGCACTATTATTTACACTAAAGTCTTGAGCTTTGATAAATAAGTATATTCTTTCTTCTCCAAGATTTTCAGCCGTCAAAGATACCGCATTATTATCAGGATAAGAATGCTCAACAGACGCGGTTAGTTGAGGTTCCCATCGGTTCATATTCGGCATTTGAAGTTGAGCCAACCTGTGGCTTGGTTAACTCGCAGGGACTTATTCTTGGCTATGATAACCCCCATGCATTCTATTCTCCTGATCGGTTTTCTGCTGAGTTAGTATATTTTTCACGAGGATTTATTGAATATACCGTTCCTCTTGATGATGACAGTCGGGGGCGAGTAACAGCCATATCCTGCAGTTTAGAATTATGCTCCGAGGCGCCTATGTCCAATTCCGATTGGAAAAGCGATATAACTTTTTGGCTTAATCAAAAAGAAGTGGGAACCTATCATTCTCTAGGCGACTATGGTGATCGGATGGGAAAGAATACGCCTGTTTCGTGGCCTTCCAACGCGTCACAATACGGAATGCTCGTGAAGATAACCATCAATGAGCATGGTTCCTATATCAACGGCTCACTGGTTTCCAATCTAACCATTGATAATCTTCCCTTAACCGACAACCTTCTTCATTTTCGGATTGGATTTAAAGACGATGCCAAATATGTCGGGGGCGTTAATATCTTCGGTAAAAATTTCGGTGATCATTCGCAAAATATTATCTTCCAAGTCACCTATGATGGATGTAAAGAATAACAAAAAATTGTAATTAAAGTTTAACTTACCGCTATATTATTTAATTAAATTCAATATTTAATAAATTTAAGTTTTCGATAGTTTTTCTAACAAAAAAACAGTTATTTTGCGATGACTGTCATAAGCTTAGCAATAGTAAAGCTACTTAGCAAATATGCATAACCTAACCATAGTAATTATTTTAATTAAATACAACATATAATAAATATCTTAATATAGAGATTGTAATATATTGCTGAAAAACCAGCGTTTGTTTAAGAAAACGCATAATTTATGTTGGGGTCGAAATAAAAAAACAGACCTATTATCGGTCTATTTTTCTAAAATACACAATGTTTTAGCACTAAAATACGTTGCATATAAATTTTCAAATGGCTTTATCGTTCAATATTAATACAAATCCGACACTTGGATATTTGACCCGACAGTAGTTTGCTATTTCCCCGACAGCACATAAGTCTCTACCCGACATAAGGTTTTTACCATAAATTTCCACGCGTAAAGCGGCTAAAAAACCTTTATTTATAAATGACTTTTATTAATTTTGCGCCTGATTTGATGCTTGATGCATCAATGTCTCTACCTACATATATGTCAAAATGGTGTTTACACTTGAGGCACTCAACTTCAAAACTACCATAGTCGTTTGCTCCTCCTGGATGTGTAAGACTACCTATTTTGAAACAATTACGCACCCTTACTGATTTATTCACACCCCTGCAAAAAGCTAACCACCCCAACAAAATATCTTATAATGAAGACGATTAATGATCATTACCTGCCCAATTAGTTTTGTCTATTTTGCTTCACTTCTTATTTAAGGTCTTTCCATTGACTAGATACGTCGAGTTTCGTGGATTGCTCGAAAAAAGTGCCTTGAAACTCGTAAAGTAACATATTTTGGATATAACACCATGGATCAAAGAGATCGGAATTAATTTTTATTGTAAAGAAAAACACCCCCTGCGCTGTAAAGATTTTAGCTGTTCCACATTAATGGCTTCGGATTTTTTCATCTGAAAACCTATGCTTGTGCTTAAACAGCAAATCTTTAACGGTATTTCTCGGCTTTAATTTCAAAACATAGCCATAGTAGAATTTTTGATTAATAACACCCAAAAACTCAGGGATTCTAATACATAAAAACATTGTTTTTTTTCGCTAAGATTTTTTAAGCCAACCGAAATATACTGAGAATGATGATATCAACGCAGGAACAATAATCTGAATAGTATTGACCTCAGGGGTTATAGTAATACCCAAAAGAGTTATTGGCAAATTCCACCATAAACCAAATGAAGCATGGACGATTGATTCCCAAGCAGTCAATCCCGCGAAAAATATAGCAAGGTCTTTATATATGCTACACACCCTTAATTCTGTTTTTACAAATTTTTAGTATTCATTACACGCATCGCATTTAAAATTGCTAGGACAGCAACTCCCACATCAGCAAATACTGCTTCCCACATGGATGCTACGCCTAATGCCCCAAGTACAAGGAATATAGCCTTAACTCCCAATGCAAAGATAATATTCTGCATGACAATGTTCCTTGTTCTTTTAGCAACTTTAATTGCTGTAACAATCTTGGATGGTTCATCTGTCATAATAACAATATCAGCGGCTTCAATGGCAGCGTCCGAGCCTAATCCTCCCATAGCCATACCAATATCCGCCCTTGCAAGCACAGGTGCATCGTTAATTCCGTCACCAACAAATACGATCTTACCCTTTTTTGATTTGTTAGCGTCTAGGAATTCTATCTTTTCCACCTTGTCTGCAGGCAGCAGTTCCGAATAAACTTCATCCAACCCTAGTTGGTTTCCTATCTTTTTGCCAACTGCTTTCATATCACCGGTTAGCATAACAGTTTTCTTTATGCCAAGTGCTTTTAATCCTTTAATTGCCTCTGCTGAGTCTTCCTTGACTTCATCTGAGATTACTATATTACCCGCATATTTTTTATTTATTGCAATGTGTACCACGGTGCCAATTGTTTCTATTTCTTGATATTTAATATTTTCACTAACCATTAATTTGGCGTTACCGGCAAGAACCTCTTTATCGGCAAGCTTAACACTTAAACCATGACCTGCGATTTCTTTATAATCATCTATTTTACTGAAATCAATCTCTTTCTTATAAACCTTCAAGATGGATAACGCAATCGGATGGCTTGAATGACTTTCAGCATATGCTGCATATTCAATCAATTCATCGTCTGTATAATCAATTTGAGCATTGACTTCTACAACCTCAAAAACCCCTTTGGTTAATGTACCCGTCTTATCAAATACAACCATTTCTACATTGTTCAAAGCCTCTAGATAATTACTGCCTTTTACAAGAATACCCCTCTTCGAAGCTCCGCCAATACCACCGAAGAATCCTAACGGTATTGAAATTACTAAAGCACAAGGGCAGGATACAACCAGAAACACCAGAGCTCTATAAATCCATTCTGAAAATGTGGCTCCTGGCACTACTAATGGTGGTATAATCGCCAATGCCAACGCTCCAAATACAACAACCGGAGTATAGTAACGGGCAAATTTTGTTATAAATTGTTCTGTAGGAGCTTTTCTACTACTTGCGTTTTGTACCAAATCCAAAATTTTTGATACTGTAGATTCACCAAAATCCTTTGTAACTTCAACCGTTAATACACCATTCTTGTTAATGAATCCACTTAAAGCATCGCTGCCAGGTACCAGTTCGCGGGGAATAGATTCACCGGTTAATGCTGCTGTATCTACCATTGATGTTCCATCTAGGACTTTTCCGTCGAGTGGAACTTTTTCTCCTGGTTTTACAACGATTATATCTCCGATGTTAACTTCTTCCGGTGACACTTTTTTAATTTCATCACCAATTTTAAGATTTGCATAGTCAGGTCGTATATCCATCAATGCACTGATCGATTTTCTGGAATGACCCACGGCCAGATCTTGGAATAATTCGCCAACTAGGTAGAACAACATAACCGCAACGCCTTCAGGATACTCACCAATGAAGAAAGCACCAATTGTAGCCACACTCATAAGAAAATGTTCATTGAATACCTGACCTCTCGCAATTCCTTTGATAGCTTTTAAAACAACCGGTCCCCCCACGATTAGGTAACTGATTAAAAACACGGTTAGTTCTAGCCAATTCTGGAAATTAAATATCATGCCTACTGCAAATATGGCTCCACCGATTATCAGTCTTGCAATTTCTCTTTTGTTATTATCTTTATCATCATCATTCTCTTTTGTTACAGCTTTGGATGATTTCCCCTCAAAAACGACTTTACCCTCTGGTTCTATTTTCTTCACGATACCTTCTATCGCTTCATTTAATGAAGAAACATTGGTTCCAGAAATCGTCTCCAACGTTAGCTTTTTTGATACAAAATCAACTGATGCGAATTTTACGCCTTCTATATTGCAAACTTCTGTCTCAATTTTGGCCGCACAATTGGCACAGTCGAGCCCTTCAAGCATGAATACTCTTTTATTGCTCTTGTTAACGGATTTTGTTTTCACTACCACAGCGGGTTCGTGTTTGTGCACTATGATTTCTACTTGCTGTAGTGTATTCTCGTAATCCGTCTCCGACTCCGTTTCTAAAGTCAATGTCTTGTTCATGAAATTCATATAGGCTTTGACCCCATGTATTTTATTAACTTCATCTTCAATTTTAGCTGCACAATTCGCGCAATCCAGACCTTCCAAAATTAATTCCTTCTTTAACATAATTGACCCTCCTTTACTTTCTTTCCTCTGAAATATGAAATAATCCCTGATCAAATATTTGCTTTACGTGTTCATCTTCAAGTGAGTAGAATACAATCTTTCCCTCTCTTCTGCTTTTTACCAATTCAGCCTGTTTTAAGACTCTTAGTTGATGTGAAATTGCTGATTGGGTCATATTTAATAAGAACGAAATATCGCAAACGCACATCTCTGCCTCATCTAAAGCCCAAAGAATCTTAATCCTTGTTGAATCACCGAGGACCTTAAATAAATCCGCGAGATCATATAGAGTTTCTTCTTGAGGCATTTTTTTTCGAACTTGATTAACAGTATCCTCATGTATAACATCACAGTCGCAGCTTTCAGCTGGTTGTATTTTCCTTGCCATATTATTACCTCCCTCGTTGAACATTGAACGGTTGAACAATCGTTCATATGTATTTTATACCTTGGCTGTATAATGTCAATACATAAAAGCCAAGATATTTCACAAACAGATTCTCTTTTCTGTTTTCCATCTCTTGAAAAGACTTCGCAACATATGTGACAACGGTTTCATATATACGGCCTATCCAAAATAATAGTTCACTTGTCTCGCGGGATAAAAAGTATCCCCATGGCCTCAACCCCACATTGCTTTACTCCGGGCTACTGTTGAACGATTAAAAAAAGGGTTCCGTTTATTGACACAAAAAATGCTACCCTTTTTGAGGTAGCATTCTCGGTGTTTAGAGATGGGGCGTATTAGGGGACTTAAACCCTAGATGCAACCCCCTCTCCCGTAATCGTTCAATCGTGCAACCCCACCCCCTAATCGTTCAATCGTGCAACCCCACCCCCTAATCGTTCAACTAGTAGGTTTTCAATAGTATATATTTCCCCCTATTTTTTGCCCTGAAAACCATTAACTATCACCGAAAATCATAGAAATCAGTATTAAATGGCCTATTTTTAGCGTTTTAAGCACAAAAAAAGCCTTGATAATTGTATCAAAGCTTCACTAGGCAGATGCCACACTTGATCAATAAGAATATCATTCCCACACTCAGGACATTTAGCTAAAACAGAAGCTCTTTCAGTGAACATTATTTATCTCCTTTATATTTAAATATACTTTACCATATTACCGTTAAAATCATAAATCGGGTTGTGATAACAGTTCCACATTTTTAAATTATAACCGTGTTTTCGACACCTGAGTAATAGATGAATTTGATGGTGTTATTGTGTTGGACTATCGCCTTATCAAGCAGCAAACTCCATAGTTTGCTCGAAAATTCAGTAACAACGGGTCCAGCGTTCTTGAGATTCATCGCAAACACCTCGACTCTTTTTATTGCTGCACATTTGCGTTCAACGCGATGTTCTTCAATCTTGAATCTCTCTACCAAGTCTTCATATTTTGCTGTGTATAAATCGATTTGCTCTTGGCTCATGTGAGGATTCTTTTTTACAAGTTCAACGACCACTTCGATTTCGGCGTTAAGCTTAGTGGCTTCTTTTTCTGGTGTTTCATCGTTTTTCAATGTCTCAACGGCTAATTTGCAATCATCTAAAACCTGAGTTCGATCTAATTGATTTAATGAGTCAAGGAACGCCTGTTTAATTTGTTCTTCTTTCAATGTTGGTGTTTGACATTTTTGCTTGCTACTAAACTTGTGATTACATTGATACACAGTTTTTCGATATTTGTCGGTCGAGTGCCACACCTTCTGGCCATAAATTGCTCCACAATCGCCGCATCTCACTTTGCTTGAAAACACAGTGATTCCAGAATGCTTAAACGATGGTTGCTTTCTTCTAGCGGTTTCGATTTGTACCATTTCCCATTCTTCCACGGGAATAATCGCTTCATGGGAGTCTTTAATGTAATATCTTGTGAGTTCGCCATTGTTCTTTTTTGTTTTATGGGATAAATAGTCAGTGACAAAGGTTTTCTGAAGAAGGGCATCTCCTTTATATTTTTCGTTTGAAAGGATGCTGATGATTGTTGATGCTCTCCATGTACATACTAGGTTACCGTTCTCATCCACTTTTCTAGTCGGTGTTGGAATCCTGTCTTCTGTTAATTCTTTGGCAATTTGATGGGTTGATTTACCCTCAAGATACTCACTAAAAATTCTTCTTACAATTTCAGCTTGTTCCTTGTTCACAATCAGTCTTCCGTTTTTCCCCTTATCGAATCCTAAAAAGCTACTATAACCAATTGAGTATTTACCATCGCTCATTCGCTTTCTGATACCCCACGTTACGTTTTCAGAAATCGACCTAGATTCTTCTTGGGCTAAGCTGGACATAATAGTTAATAGTAATTCGCCACTTGAGTCTAAAGTGTTTATGTTTTCCTTCTCAAATATCACTCCAACGCCGATTGCTTTAAGCTTTCTAATGGTGGTTATTGAATCAACTGTGTTCCGAGCAAATCTTGATACCGATTTAGTGATGATTAGGTTTAGCTTTCCGTTTTGTGCATCCGCAATCATTTCCTGGAAGGCTTCTCGGTTTTTTGTCGATGTTCCGGATATTCCTTCATCGGCATAAACCCTTACAAGCTCCCATTGGGGGTTCTCTATGATCTTCTTTGTATAATAGCTAACTTGAGCTTCAAAGGATGTGTATTGTTCATCACTATCAGTTGAAACACGCGCATATGCTGCTACCTGTACTTTTTTAGCAGCTGCTAGCGATAGTTTTGTGTCCTTGTGGATTTTTTGTGGGATAACTTCTATGTTCATGTTTTTCTCCTTTCATAGCTTTGGCCCCATTGATTCTTGCTTTTTCTTTCATTTCCTCTGTCCAGGATTCGGACCTCGATTTGAAGTTCCATTCCTTTACAACCGTTCTTCCGTCTTTAAAATGGAATTCCACCTTTTGATTAAAAAGTGCCACCAGAAAGTCGATTTTTTCTTTGAATTTGCCTTCGTTAAACTCTTTGAGCTCCAGCGCTTCAGTGGCCATTCGATATAGCTCGCTTTCCGGAATTTGCTGATTGTGGCATTGAATACCAACCGCATTTATCTTGTTACCGCATTGGTAGTAAACCTTGCCATTGGATTTTCTTCTTCGATAAGAGCCGTTGCAATCTACGCACTTGATCATGTGGCTAAAGGGGTAGGTGTCTTTTTTTGTCGAAATCTTAAAGCGCACGCAATTCTTTGAAAGTCTCTTTTGCACTTCATCAAAATCCTCTCTTGAAACGATGGCAGGATGGTTACCATGAACTAAATATTGTGTCAATTCGCCTTTATTTTTCATCTTCTTTTTTGTCATGTGGTTTTGGCGGTATGTTTTTTGCAGAAGAAGGTCGCCGGTGTAATTTGAGTTTGTAAGAATCTGGCTTACGCTATTCACTCGATAAGAGCTACCATTAATCGTTTTATATCCATGTTTATTTAAATATCTCGCAAGCAAAAGTTCACCGTTCCCCTTTAAGTACAAAGCGAAGATGAGTTTTACCACCGCTGCTTCCGCGGGGATGATTCTCACTTTCCGATTCTTTATTTCATAGCCAAGTGCGCGGCTATAGGGAGGTTTGCCCTCCTGCATATCTTTTCGTATTTTCCACTTGATGTTTTCGCTCATTGATCTTGATTCTTCTTGAGCAAAACTAGCGTAGAGCGATAGCATCAACTCTCCCTCATAGGAAAGGGTGTGAATGTTCTGCTCTTCAAAGAACACATCGATGCCAAGCTCCTTAAAAAGGCGGCAGGTTGTCAGGAGGTCAATCGTGTTCCGAGCAAATCTTGAAACCGACTTAACGAGTACCAAATCAAACTTGTGAACTTTGGCATCTTCCACCATCTTTTGAAACCCTGGCCGATTGGCTTTTGTCCCGGTGATTCCTTCGTCAGAATACACGCCAGCATATTCCCATTTAGAATTGCTTTTAATAACCTTAGTGTAGTGAGAGATTTGAAAAACTAGAGAGTGCATCATCGCCTCTTTATCAAGAGAAACACGAGCGTACGCACACACCCTTTTTCTTCGTTTTATTTTCTCAAGTGGTTCTATCTTTCGAATGTTCATTATTAATACAATCCTCCAACGACATATTCACTCTTAAGAGTGAAACTATCAAGTTATTGATCGAAAAATTGACCTCTTATTAAGGCCATATTTTTCTAATAGTTTTTGTTCTATTTTTATAAAGGATTCCTGATCGAGTTCTCCTTTTTTTAGCAACTCTTCAAAGATAGAAATTGAAACTAAATAAAGGTCAACGTTCTTCTTATATTCAGCGATGTTCATGTTGCGATTTATTCGCACAATCGCGACTGCAAAACTTGTTTTTCCTATATGAAACTACCGTGAATTCTTTCCCACAAAATTCGCAAATGCGTTTCACCGTTTTCATAGCTGTATATTTCTTGTGCCAATCAAAGCGGCATTGATCCGAGCAAAATCTTGGAGTGATTCCACCGCGCTTTTTAATTGGAATCTCAATCTCTAGGCCGCAGGTTTGGCAATGTCCGAAGGTTTCAATCTTTTTATTGTTTTCCAAAAAGTTCGAAATAGTTGAGTGATGTATGTTGAGTGCAGTAGAGATTTGGCGGCACGTCATTCCGCTTCGGTTTAGGTTTAATATTTGGTTTTTTTCTTCAGTCGTCATCTTGTGCATCTCCTTTCACTACTACACACATTTGATGGCGATTTTTGGGGGTATTTCTGCATAAAAAAAGCCTCCGACGGATTATTTCATCCAGGGAGGCCGCCATCTTATAGTAGTGGCAACTGTACGCTTCCTATTTATGTGCCCAAGGTACCCAACACACCACGCCCTTTACAGGCAAATGGATCGGCCATAGGTCGAGAGCATTCATGACTGCTCACTATATATATAGGGAAGAATTTCTGAAAATGTGCTAAAAAATAAAAAAATCCCACTACTCAGCATTTGGCTTTTCATGGGATTAAATTAGTTTTTAAGTAAATTTATAGATGATTCAATCTGGTTTGTTATCCAATCTGACAGGTCGCCATAATTGTCTTTTACGTAGTTTTTAACATCTTCATTCAGCTGTTTTAAGACTATGTCTTTAGCCAAGTTTAGAGCGGTCACCTGTGCTTCTTTATCAAAAGTTCCGCTTTTCTTTAGCGACTCTACATAGGTTTGAAATACCGACCTAACTGCATTTAAAACAACATCTGTCGCTTGTTTGATGAGCGCCTGGCCTTTTTCATCTTTAATCTTGTTATTAAGCCATTGAGTCAATCGAATGCCTAAATAACTGATGAGTGGCAGAACGATGCAGGTCACTACCGTAGCTAAAATGTTGATTAATATTTGGTTCATAATTTGCTCCTCCTATCTATGAGCTTGTTTATTGAGATATGTCTGAATTTCATCAATGGCAAAAGTTACAGGTCCATCGCAGCCTTGTTCTTTAAGGCCTTTAAGACATGCAAGAACACCTTTAGTCAGGATCGACTGTTCTTCTTTGATATCTCTTATGTCTTTATCGTTTTTTTTCCTATTTAGTATCCATTTATTTACTGTAAAAATGACACCAAGGATCACCCCTAAAGAAGTGATGATTGATGCCGATGTCAATATAATTTCGACAATTTGATTCATTCCTTTTTTTCCTCCAGGATTTGTTTTAAGTAAGAAAAAGCCTCTTTAACCGAGGGAATGGCGCTCTGAGGGTTTTTCCTATATGCTCTAGCGAGTTCAAAATCATCCTCGCTAACGTTGTATTTCAGTTCGTTTGTTTCAAGAAAGTTTTGAACTTCTCTCTTAATTCGAATTAGGTGGTATAGAGACTTATCGGGATATTCAATCCGAATTTCAAAATAATTCACTACTGCCTCGAGCCACTTATAAAAATAGGCGTCCCAGTCGACTTGAATTAAAGAATCAAATTGTTCTTTGAAGGAATCATCAATATAGACCAGATTTGCTTTTGCGAGGACCGTGTTATCAATCCAAACTTTAAAACATGTTAGTTTGGTTTCAAATCGTTTGAGTTTTTCAAAATAAGATACTCCGAAGACGAAATAATCGGCACCATCATCTTTGATGATATCTGCGCCACAGTAGTTATCCACAATAACCGTGTAATCTTCATCGCTGGTTTCATTATTCAGGCCGTAGGCTGTCGATCCGCATTGATAGACAGCTAGGATTTTGTAAGGTATTAAATTATCTAGTGACCGTAACATATTTAGGTATACTCCCTCGACTGTCTTCTACGAAAAGCCCATTTGTCGATAGCGTCCCGTTAATTTGATAGTCGTTTCCTAAGTAGCGATAATTAATGACTCCGCCAGAGCCACCTATAGCTTTTGCTGCGAAAGTGACATAGCAACCCGTGAAGTAGATACCAATGATGCCATTGCCAGCATTGGTTGAAGTGATACTTTCAAAAACATATATGCTGCCAATTTTTCGAGTGTAATACATTTGCCAAACAGGACTAAATTTTGCATCCGCGTCGTTAATCGCTAATTGCGCTTGTTCGAGAGCATAGGTGTTGGCGGTTTTGATTGAAGGCGGAACGTAGTTTGCATCGAGAGTTACCGATGATGCGGTTTTCGTATAACGAGTAAGCGGGAATTCATAAATGAGTCCACCATTCATCAAATCCTCTTGAGTTAAGACTGGGTATGCACTAAGAGCCTCTTTTAGTTCAAGAGACAACTCGTTATTTCCCAGATCAATTTTGACGATAACATAGCCATAAGCGCTTCCGTCCAATGAGAGAGCAATTCTTGTTCCGCTCTCGACAAAAATTCTTCTTCCATAAACTTGGATGTATCCGCTTTGAAACGAGATATAGCTGTTGCTTACGGAAGCCTGGCATCTACCGAGAACATCAGTAAAAATGCCATTCTGCTTATTAGCCAAAAAGTGGTTAATGTCGGCATCCATTTTGCTCGATACTGAAGATGCATCAAAGGTGATTTTGATCAGTGACATGGTTATTTCCTCCTATCAAATAGTTTGAGTTTATCTGTCAAAGACAGACGGTATTCGCCAAGCGTTACCTTAGCAATATTAAAAGAGCCCTTAAACTCCATCTTTGTGACAATAGTTTCATAGGTTTTCTTTTCAGTAACGAATCTCACTATTGCACCACACTTAAGGTTCTCAATCGACGCTATTTTATTAGCCACAAATGAGAAGTTAAAAGTTATTGAGTGTTCTAGAGAAGAATCGATTAGTTCTTTCTTGGCTTTTTCTAGGAGCGAAGAGTATTCATTATCATCAAAAAACGCGTATTTTACTTTGACTTTTGTGAACCTTTTATCCTGCGATGGGCTGGTAAGAACGTCTCCATCAGTTGTTAAAAAATAGGTTGCTCGACTTCGGTGAGCGGAGTTTTCCGCTTTCGGTACGAAGACAATCTTGTTTAAGGATATTTCGTTTGTATCATTGATGACTAAATCAGAGATAGTTCCTAGATCGCTTTTAATCGTTAAACCAACATTAGCTTCCACTATTCTAATTTTGACTTTGTGAAACTTGCCGTTTTTAATAACGACTTCATATGCTAGTCCGATTCCGTATTCCTTTGAAAACTCCTCAACCAAATCTAGAATGTTGGCCATCTTATCGGTCTCATATACAAGACTTGTGGTTTTAACAGTTTCGACAGCAACTTCTAGATACGATACATTTTGAAATGTGTCGCCAGAACTAATGAAGTTCTCTCGAATGAGATTTGCTACAAAATTAGCGACATTTCCAGAATAACTAGTTGGAATGGGAACTTCGACATCGAGTAAGGACAAGTAGTCGTTGGTTTTGACTTTGACTCTTTTTTTTGAATCAAGTTCAATCGAGATGATGAATCCAAGATAAAAATAATGATTGTCTTTCACCAAGAGCAAGTCTCCAATTTCAGCTTTTAAACTTTGTTTATTAATCGTGAAAGACGACTTTTGCGGTAGCAGAGAATCGACGATAATTTCGTAGTCATCGGTAGCGTATGCATGGTCAATAACTTTGAGAGTTTGTTCATCTAAAAATATCAATTCCATACTTGCTCCTAATGGGTGACATATTCTTCTTTGAATTCGATTTGACAAAGAGCCGGTTCTCGAACTCCTGGATCAAAAAAGATCTCACTTTCCCCGGGTGGGAGAAATAAGAAGTTCTTCTCAGCGAAATCTTGTTTATCGTAATAATCAAATGTATCTGTTGGAGTTATTTTGATAATTGATTGCTCGGTGCGACTGGCATTTACTTCAATGATCGGTTCGTCCCTTTCATCGGTGAGCAACCGTAGCTTTTGGATGTCTTTTCCGCCTTGCCGAATTATCACCCGCGGGTTTAAGCAGTTTCCGATCATTCGAATTAGCAAAGGAACATCTCTTGCTGAGTTATTCGTTACCGTGGTTTTGCCGTTAAAAGAAACAGCATATGAGTAAGGATAATCATAGGTATAAATCTTGCCACCACCAATGTTTCTCACTTGGATTTCGACGGACCTATTAACTAGCCATAAAGACAAACAGTCAATTTTCACTTTGGTTCTTAAAGCATTGCTTTTAAGTTCAGTTTTGTCCGATGATCTGATATTGACATAGCAGAATTTCTTTCCATCCGCTTCGTAGAAGAGCCTTAGTTGTTGACTCTTTGCTAGGTATTTAATCCAGCGTGTAAAACCTTTATATCCATCGAAGAAAATAAGTGAAAAGGTGATTGCCCTCTGAGGGATAGTTCTATTGGTTTCAACAAAGTTTGATTCAAAGTCCTCATAGGTAATATCAAATTCGAATCCTAAACCATCGATCTCTTCGATAGCACATTGGCTTTGGAAATCGAAATAGAAGGTGCTACCGGATTCATTGACTAAATATAATTTCCGTCTCATCAGTAAGCACCTCCTAAAGCTGCATTGATTGAGTCGACATCAACATCGCCACTCGTGTTTATAGTGACGCTGTTATTAGTGACTCGATTATCGTTTGAAGTATTGTTTGTTTTATTTGAAGTAACGCTATTTTCTTTAGAGAAAAGTCGACCAGAAAATAAGTCGCCGATCCAGCCGAACACTTTCCCTATTGTGTTTTCAAGAAGCCATCTTACAGCTTCAATAATCGCATTAAGAATATCTAAGATGGGCTTGAGAATTGTAAACAATAATTGAAGCACTGGAGCAATGACTGTTTTAATGACATTACCCACAACGACAAGAATTGGTGACAAAGCCTCAATAATAGTAAAGAGTATGCTTAGGATATCTAAAATTGGCTGCAAAGCAATCTCAATTAAAGGCATCAAAATTTGTAGTAAAGATGCAATTATTCCAATAACATTGGCGATCAGAGTAATAATCGGCTCTAGAATTGCCATGATAATCTCGAGAATTGGCTCAAGTATATCGACAATAATATCTAATAGCTGAACGATTACTTGGATTACCGCCCCTAAAATCTTCACGACTAAATCAATAATCTTTAAAACAATAGGAAGAATCTCTTCTACAAGTTCAATAATTACCTCAATAATTTTGACAACCAATCCAATAATGGCTTGGATGATTTTAGCGACAACTTGCAGTATCTTTCCAATAAGCACTGTAATTGGCACTAGAATTGCTGTGAGCATTTCTGTAATCGCAGTTATGGGCTCGATTAGTGATTCTAGTAGTTTTACCACTTCATCAAGAACCATCATGACCACATCGAGTACTTCATCGATAATTTCGACAAGGACGTCAATAATCTGATTAATAACGCCCATAAGGATGTCTAATATTGGCTTAAGTTTCTCGAAAATCTTGCCGACAAGTTCTACTATTTTGTCAATAAGCTTTTGAACTATCTCTAGGATTCTACCGAGCAACTTTCTAAAGTTTTCATTTTGAAGAAGCAAAGCTGCTACTATCGCAATAATAATGGCCCACGGACCAGCTTTTGCGGCCGCTGCTGCCACTTTTGATACTCCGCCAATGGCGCCAATAGCCTCTTTAAGCTTGCTGAATAGCGTTATAGCTTTCGCAACAATCGTTAGAATCGGTCCGACGGCTACAAGAATACCGGTGATGGCTCCAATGAAAGCTTTTGCCCCACCAGACAATTCTTTCCATTTGGCAATTAATTCCTTAACCTTTGGAATAACCGTGTCTTTAAGGAAATTGACAATCTTAGTAATTATGGGAGCAAGCGCGGTAGCAAGTTCGGTTCTTAAAGATAAAAACGCTTGCTTTAGAGCATAGATTGAATTGCCTAATGAACCTGTGGCTTCTGCATCTTCTTCAGAAACAATTCCCACTTTTTCTGCTTCTTGTTGCCAGGCTTCGAGTTCTCCTTCACTTGCAGCCAAAACGGGAGCAAGAAAGGTACCGAGTTTATCCCCGAAAAATTCATTTGCTAAAGCTGTCCTAGTAGCACTATCACCAACCGAAGCGATAGCACTTCTAATTTTCCTAAACGCACCTTCGGCATCTAGTCCGGCAAGATCATCCATTGTTAGACCTATCAAGGATAGCTTGTCAGAAACATCCTCTCCACTAGCTATTTCAGCGAGGAGATTATTTGTCTTTTGGAAAGCCTTATCTAGATACTCAGTTTCACTACCGAGTTGCTTAGCTGCATACTCCCACTTTTGGAGAGCTTCTAAACCGACACCAAGTTGCTTAGCAGTGTCGCTCATATCGTTGACTGTCTCAGTGGTTTTAATTGCCAAGGTGCCGAGAGCTGTAACCGCTGCAGTGATTGGAACAGTGATGTATTTTGTTAGAGCCGAGCCAACTGAGCTTAAAGTGTTGACGTCAATTTTTCCAAGAGCTGTGAGTTTCCCGTTTGTATTTTTCAACTCATTATTCAGCTTTGAAACTTCGGCCTCAGTGTATTGAACCGAGCGAGACATCTTGTTGAATTCTTGCTGTGAAACAGTTCCGAGCTTTACTCCCTCTTTTGCAAAATCGAGTTGTCTCGTTTGTTCCTCTAACTTTTTCTTGGTTGTTTCGAGTGTCTGATTTAGTTTTTCTTGTTTTTGTTTCCAAAGCTCAAGATTAGAAGGATCGTATTGTAGATTCTTGTTAATCGCGGCTAGGTCACGTTGTTGTTCTTTAAGGTCTGAGTTAAGGGATCTGATAGATGCTTCAAGTTCAGAAGTATCAAGCCCAAGCTTAATATTTAGACCTTTTATTGCTTCTGCCATACCCCTTTCCTCCTAACCTAAAAAGGCATTAATATCCGCCTGTGAAGCTTGACGATTGGTCTCGCCAGAAAAGATTTCTTTTTGCAGTTTGACTATGTCAAGATAGGTTTGAATATCAAAAAATTCCGCATCACGGATAGGAATTCCTAATTGGGCCAAGTTAAAGATTATATTTGCCGTGACATTCTCTCTTGGCCTATCGTTGTGGGGAGCTATTTCCACTATTGTTTTGAATTGAACCGAGAAGCTCACCAATTGTGTTTGCTAAGGTAGTGAGTTCATCGACATTTGAAAGAACGTTAAAGTCAAACTGTTGCAAAAACTTATTGTATGAATCGCTTGTAAAAGGCTTATGAAGCGCATACACAATACGAAACAAGATATCAATAAATCTGCCGACATCTTTTTGATTCTTTTTGAATGCTATATCAAGTTTTTCAACATCCTCGAATAGTTCTGTTCCGAAGACGCTTCTATAAGAAATAACAGTAAAAAGGGAAGAAGCTAATCGTAGTTCCTTCCCATTGAGTTTGATTGTTTTTTCCATAGTTATACTCCTGTTGGAATTTCAGGTATCGCAGGTGCGGTCGTCAAGAAGTTAGTGTAGTTACTGTCTCCTTTAGCTGACACGCAGTTAGTGACTAAGTGATCACCGACTTCAATTGGACGAGCAGTAATTGTTAAACTCACTGAGTTAGCTTCAATACTGTCCGCCTTTGATTTGGTAGATTCCCCAATCGGCGTAACACTGCAAAGGTAGTACCACACTCTTCGTGCTTTTAAGTCACCCTGAAATTCAAAACCGAGAGCGAAAGTCACAACCGGAGCGTTGGCAATCTCAACTAAGTTTCCATTAGCGAGACGCTTATATCCGAGAATATCGACTTTGAACTCATCCGGAATTTCAGTAAATTTAAGAGTTAAAGTTCTACCCGCGTTTTGAACTAAGGAAGCATAAAGAGTATCATCTGCATAAACATTTGTTGATCCTCCCACTACTTCGCTTGAAAATTCCTGAGCGCCAGGAAGAGAGACCGGAGTATCAAAGCTCCAGCTGCCATTGTTTTCTTGACTACCAATGGCATAGTGAACATTTCTTAAACCGAATGTAATTTTGTTATTTGGCATATTTATAATCCTCCAGCCTAATTTCATAAACTCTATTAATAGAGTGATCAGAGTTTTCAAACTCCGAAGTTAAAGAAAAGATGTAGTCATTATCTAGAAGTGCTTTTTCAAGTTTTTCTTCCAGGACTTCATCTTTGTTTTTAGTGATTAAAGTAATTTGAATAGTTCGCAAATAGTATCGCGGTCTATCATCACCATAAATAGGTGCCCGCTTAGAGATTTCCTGATAAACAATAAAAGGTGGCTTGGCATTTTGCTCATTATCATAATCGAGCCTCGCATACATCACTGTCGGAAGCACCGTGAGCAAGACGTTTCTTAATTTCTTAAGCATTACAAACCTCCTTTTTTGATGATTTCTCTTAAATCTTCGAGCATCTTTGGTGTTAATTCGTCATAAGCAGATCTTAGAAAGGGACGAGCTGGGACATATTTACCACTTCGATGTCTGAAGCCAAGTTCTATTAGATGAACGATCGAACCCTTTGTTTTGGAATAAATAATAATTGTTTTATTACTTCCTTCATCGTAGGATTCTTTGAAAAAAGAGTCGCCTAAATGATCCTTAGAAAAAGAAGTTCTTGGCGCTTTTTGTTTGATGTAAGTAATGATTTCATCAGCTGTTAACTCAAGTCTTCTATCGATTGAAAGCTCCACATCTTTGGCATAAGACTGAACAGCCTTTTCGATTGCTTTTGGGAGTTCTTCGATTTTTATAGATTCCATCCTTCAATATTCTCCTTTTTTAAGTCAGACTCACTAAGAGAAAGTTCCATCCACATCCCTTTTTGAAAGGCTCGTTCTACTCTGTAGAATTTGTCCTCGTAAGGAACATAAACGAACTTACTTTGATCGTATAAAGGAGCATTGATGGCAACTTTACAGTCAACAGCAACATGAGATTCTTTTGAAGCATAAAATTCCTTAAAGGTGATGGAGCTCATCATCCCCACCACCATCTTGGAACCGACCAACCGCATACTTTGGTTCCCGAGGGCATCTGCAGCTGTTTTAACACGTAATAGGAATAAGGAAATGTTGCCGGAATTAGGATACACAATCATATTTCTATGACGAGCCTCCACTAACCTCAGGAGATGACAAGCAGAGCTGCCTGAGTAAGACGTCAAAGCTCTTGGGAAGTTCTTTCACTGCACCGTCGCTGTTAAATCCGAAATTGGTCTTCACAAATATAGTAATAAGAGCTTGCACTAATGGAACGTCATCTGATTCAGCGATTTCACGAGGAACTCCAGTTGTGATGAGTAACTGGCGGCACGAGGCGATATGAATATTGATTTCGTCATCAGCGTAGTTTTCGGTTATAGGGATAAGCAAAGCCTTTTTCATCATGTTAAGCATGTTTTCGCGCAGCATTTTCGACACCTCCTCTTCAAATATTTAATATTGAATTCTTCCTATTACTCTTAAACGGAAGGCTGGCCCTACTAACTTCAGGCCAGGACTCTCCGTGTTTCGGCTAGTTATTCGCCACCAACAGGTGAAGCAGAAGCTTTTTTGACTCTCAAGAAACCGTTGTAACCGATAACGTTACCACCAGTGAAAACACTGGCTTTGTAGCAAATGATTCCATCTTTAAACTTGTAGTCAGTTGATTTTGAGACTTCAACCCCACTGAAGATTGGGACTTCATAGTTGGCTAAGGGGCCATAAGCAAGGCAGTATTGGCCAGCGGTAGTTGCTGCCGCACTGATCGCATTGCAGTGGCTTGAAATGATGAACGGAATGCCATCAATAGTGTGTGCCTTATAGTCAACAGTGTGAACTTTGCGGCCTTCAGCAGTTCTTAAACCTGCGAATGCACGTAAGTCGTTTTTATTAAGGATAAGGACGCATCCGCCTTCGACTTCTTCATCTCCGCCATAGGCATAGACGATTTCATCAAGCGTGTTTTCATCGATAGCGTCGAGTTCTAAGTCTTCCGCGTCTACTAAAGCTTCACATTCACTGGAGAAAATACCCTTAAATGTATTGGTAGTTCCAGCACCCTTTAAGATTTGTTCTGAGATTTTTTTCTTTAAAGCAACGTTAATGCCCTTAAGAACTTCATTCGAATAATCGGCTGCAGGGAGCTTTTCCAACTCTTCGGTGATTTCAGCGTATGCGGTAACTTTGACTTTTGAGATTGTGAGGTAACCAAAGGTTGGTTCTGCAGTAGCATAGGCATTGCCTTCAGCTGTTAAACCGCCTGTCCCATTAGAAATAACGAATGATTTCTTATAGGTTTCGCCACCTTTTAGGTTAACTGTATGAACTTGCTCCACTAGTGAAGATAATTCACGGAATGGATAAGGCGAGATTGTGCTATCGACATGCTCAGGGAGTAAGACTCCATCAGCAGTCACGACAACAGTTCTTCCCTCTTTTAAGGCTTTTCCACGTGTTTCTAAGTCAACATGGTCGTCACTCTTTGTTTCGATAATTTCGTTAACATCGAGCTTACCACGCATGTTGATTTTCTTTTCGATTGCCTTGCGTTCGTTTGTGAGCTCATCAACTTCTTTGTCATAGCTTTCGAGCTTTGAAATTTCAGTTTCAGAATCGCTCATGCCTCTAATTTCATCGAGGCGGGTTTTAATTTCTTTTAGACGTAATTCTAAATTCATAAAATGAATTCCTCCTAAATTTTTGTTTTGATTTTCAGTCGTTTTGCTAAAACGGTCATCTTTTTTAATTGCTCAGCATTCTCCAATGCCTTCAGGTCAGCATCCGCCAACTCTAAAGAACGAGCACTTGCTTGGATGGAGGTTTGATCATAGGCCGGCAAGTCTACGACGCTAACATCAAAGAGCCTATCAATTGCCGTGATAGTCCTCTTTGGCATTTCTCCACTTTTATCCCAGCTTTGACCTTTGACAGTAAAAGCAAATGACATCTTGTCTAGTAATCCAGCTTCGACGCACTTATATATGTCTCGATTGCTGGTTGTATCAATGAGTTCAGCCCTAACTTTTAAGCCTTTCTCATCGATGGATAAAGAAAGAGAACCATTTCTGGTCCTCGCTAGTATTAGTGTTGAGTCATCATGGTTGTACTTTAAGGGCACATCTTTCATGTTCGTATTTGCTAGAGCCTTTTTATCGATAATTTCTCTAAAGCCATGAGAGTCATCACCAATTAAAGTCTCCTCATCAAAAACAATTGCGTACCCTTCGACAATCATCTTTTGAGCTTCTTCATCTTTTCTTGATTCGATAGATGAGAATCGTGTTTCTTTATTGTTCATCTTCGCTATCCTCCTTAGGTTTCTTGAAGATATCATTTTTCAGTTGATAGTCTGCTGCTTTGTCAGCATCAACATAGTTGAGGGATTGAAGTCTCTTACTTCCGCCCTCTAACGGTTCAAATCCTAGCAAGGCTCTAGATTCGTTGAGGGATAGGATTCCTAGCCCCATCAGCTTTTCAATTGCTTGAACCTTTGTATTCCAGGATGCATATTGAAGCCTTTCCGAATAAAAGATGATTTGTTCGCCTTTCTCGAGTTGGCTTCTAGTAAGCAGCGCCTTTGAAAATGCCTCGCTTAGCGCAATAGCTACTCCCTCAATAACCGACTCATAAAATGCATTGTATTGATTTTCATCATACTTGTTATCAAATATGGGTTCGCTCACGCCAAAGTAAGAAATGATCTTCTTTTGAAGGAACGAGAGGGTCTCTGAATCGATTAATTTGGGATCAACGTTAAGCGGAACATATTCGCTTTTTAGATCCACAGGAACGATGGAACTTCCGCCTTCTTTGGTTGCTTCCTTTAAGGCTTCGTCAAATTCTCTTTTTTGAGCACTTTTGTCTTTTTCCGAGAGAATGCCATTGATTTTCAATAAACCTTTGACCTGAAAGCTTGTCTTGATGGCGTTATCAAGTCCCTGAAGAACCGAGTCATTAATCTTGATGGTTTTCAGGAGTGCACTATGATCAGAGATTGCCCCACTGCCACCGAAGATATCATTGACTCCATAAAATCTTTTTAAATGGATAATCGACTCGTACGGGAGCGTGAAACTTTTCTTGTCAGTAAAATAAAAGCGGAGGTATAGGGCTCCACTATCATCTTTTAGTGCTTCAACTGAATTGGGCTTGATTGGCCACAGTTCCTTCAACTCATAGGTTTCATCATCATAAACTGGATAAACGAACGCATTATTGTTGAGATAAAGAAGAGTGACTATCTTGTAAATAAAATCAAACGGAATCATCAAGGGATTAGGTTGATGCTTGAGTAGATATGCTAGATTTCCATTTTTTTCTTGAATCGTTTCTTTGTTTTCGGATTTCACATATCTCGGTTTCAGCTTTGCTGAGTGAGTCGCAATTCGATCGATGCAAATTTTTACCACATCGCTCAAATTAATGTTGTCACCAAAGTCAGTGAAAAGATTCAATGTCGATTTGAAAAGTTGAGCATCATCAGGACTAGGTGCCACTACTTTTTTCTTTCGCTTAAATACATCAAATATGCTCATAGGGCCTCCTAACTTATCATGTTTTCATAATCAGTTTTATATCGAGTGAGGACAGCATAGGCAATAATAAGAGCCACGCATCCATCAATTCTTTTTAATTTGCTATTTAATTTGCTCGGTTGAATATTCCCATTGAGATCGATCTTTGCTTGGGTGTTAGCCAGGCACCACTTTAAGATTGGGTTATCGTTATAAATAACATTTTTGTTTTTGAGATCTCCCTCGAGCTGTTTCATCGGTTCAGAAAGGGTGTAGATTCCCTGGCGGATTTTTTCCATCGTGAATCCTGCATCTTCCATCTCCTTAACCCAATATTGAGAATTCCAAGGATCGTATCCAATCCATAAAGGACGAATATCGTGTTCTTTGACCATCGAAATAAACCATTCTGTAACTTTCGAGAAGTCATTTTGATTTCCGGTGGTTAATGTAATGAACCCCTTTTTTATCCAAATGTCATAAGGGATTTTATCTTCCTCCACTCTTTTTGAGACGAGCTCGCTCGGCATAAAGAAGTGAGGTACGACATATTTCTTACCGTTTTTAATGATAAGTAATACTGCAGCAGTTAAATCGGTGGTACTTGATAAATCAACTCCGCCAATAGCGTATGTGTCTGAAAGGTCAGTTAACGCATATTTTGTTTCGTTATTTAAATCAGCGAATGTAAGCCATGATCCACTATCGAGTTGTTTCACATTAAAGTCCTTGCAGAGCATCGTAACGCGCGTTGAAAGATCGTTTTTTGCTTTGTTCATAATGTCTTCTAGATATGTGGGGAGCTTTATTTTTCCAAGAGAAGGATTGCTCTTCTGCCAGGAGGTCGGATCTTCAAAAACCTCTTCCATGCTATCTTGCGTATAAAGCCATGGAAGAATTCTGATATCTTTGATTTCGCCCTTAATCATCTTGCGGCAATATTCTAGTTTGCTATCGAGAAAACCTTCTACTGTTGTTCCTTCGGTTGTGATGATAAAGATGAGCGGTTCTTTTTTAGTCGATTGGCTCTGCTTAATTGCATCGTAGACTTTGGAATCAACCATTTCGTGAACTTCATCAATACATCCAACCTCAATGTTGTATCCATCTTTATTGCGCGATTGCGCCGACAGTTTCTTAATCTTGTTTTTATTCTTAGGCGAGTAGATATAGAAGATATTTTTCTTTGATCGCTTCTCGTTTCTAAGGGGACGGCTTTGCTCACGCATGTTGTTAATTTCTTCAAATAGAATCGATGCTTGGTCATTTGTATTGGAAGCACAAACGATATCCACGCCACCGGAACTTAAGAAAAATTCTGCAAGATCAATGCCCGCAATAAAAGTCGTCTTGCCGTTTTTACGCGCCACAAGAAGCAGAACTTCATTGAACCTACGCAAACCCGTCTCGGCTATTTTGAAGCCATAGGAGGCCTCTAAAAAGGCTTTTTCCCATAATTCCAGAATGAAAGGTTGACCATTGAATGGCGATTTTGTATGTCTGCAGAACTTTTCGATAAAGTTGATTCTGAGCCGCCCTGGATTTTCATCATATAGATAGATCGGGTTATCCATATCGCTTTTTAGAGCGTTAAGAACACTGGCTAATTCTTTCCCAACACGGATATTGCCGCTCTCTATTTCTTTAATGTATTCAAGTAAATAACTCATTCTTCAATAGGTGCGCTTTCTTCTTTTGGTTGAAACTTTGGAGTGTTCGCCTTTGGAAGAGCATCATCAATGGGTTCATCGATATCGTGATAATGGATTTCGCTATCATTTTTTCCGAGGATCAGCCACGGGCCAATAATCAAACCATCGGTTACGCTCTGAAGGACTTTTCCTTCTTCTGCATATAAAATGTGACGTCCGCTTTCTTCTTTAATTTCCATGTACAATACCTCCTAGGCTAGTGACCAGTTTTTATTGAGTGCAATATCAAGCTCGGCTTGTGTGCATTTTGCTAGATTGTCCACGCCTAAAGTGAGCACCTTTGCTCCAGCGCCGCTTAGATCCTTTAGCGATTGAAACATCAGGACGATCGATTCTTTCGTCAAATTAACAACATTTGAAAAGTTCGCCGATACATTGAAATTGCTTTGAAGTGTAATCTTATTTAGCAATGGGCAATCTTGTATTGCAGTTGCAGGAATCGCGGAGGTAACGGTGTTTGGAATCCAAACTTCGTTTAGCTGTGGACAGCTCTTAATAACTGCTGTTCCACCAGACAATGTTTGAAGTCGATCGGGAAGATATAATTTCGTCAGATTGGGAATGCTCCAAAAGGCATAGCTGCCTAAAGTACGCAGATTTGAAACGGCCTCGAAACGAACGATTCCGCAACCGCAGCTGCTTAGGTTATATTTGCCCCATGTGTCAATTGACTTAGGGAGAGTAATATCACCGAGATTGGCAATTCGATAGATGGCATAGTCTTCAAGAGTTTTAAGTTGTGAACCCTCCTCAAAGATTATCTTCGTGCATCCTGAGTCGTATAAAATGCGATCCTTAATCGTGATGATGCTTGAAGGGACAATCAACTTGAATGCTTGAGCATAATTTGATAGAAAATAGCTTCCAATAAAAGAAGCCGTATTAGGAATTTCAAACTCATCAAAAGTACCTTCCACCAACTCGCGCAGGAGATTTTGTTCTTCTGTAGTCGAGTTGTTTCCTAAATTGCCCCGCGCAATGTTGGCGATAATAGGCTCGCTAGCGTAGATGTAATTAGCGGTAATCACATTGCTTGAATTTGAAGGCTCGTCACAGCAGATAAAGGAGATCTCCCATCTGCCCTCCCAGGCAGTGACCGCCTTAGGTATTTCAAAAGCGTTGTCATGAACCCTGTATAAATAGTTCGTTTTTTGGTGAGTGAACTTTAAATAGTGATATTCACTGTCGATTTCAGTATCAACCGTAAAAATTAACTTCACACGTCGGCTTTCTTTGAAAACGGAGATAGTTAAAGGGAAATCGTTTGTAATAAGCGTCCCTGTTTTATCTACGTGAATGTTTATTTCGTATGACATATAGCCTCCTTACAAATTTGCGGTTCTTAGAAACTCATCAAACTCGTCGTCATCATCGATTGTATTTCTACCCATCACAACACCGAGAGTTTTGATTATGCCTTGATAAACGGTTAGCGTTTTTAGGTATGTTTTGTAGTTTGTTGATTCACGAGCATTACCTTTATTTGAAATTTGAATCGCACCATGTTTTTTGAGTGAAACCTCTAGCTCGTCTAATTGAACTTTTAGAAAAGCTGCCTTCATCAGCAGCTCGTTAACCAGTTTTGTTTTGTTTTCATCAACATCTTTAAATAAATGCAAAAGTGTAGTGCGCCCCAGAAATTGGACCTATTTTAATTAACTATAAATTGTTCTGATTCATTTTTCTATAATCGACTGGGCTATAACCTCCCAGTTTTTCTTTTATGCGATAGAAATTGTAATAAGAAATGTATTTATTGATTTCATCAATCATCTCAGACATTGACCTAATGTGATAAAGATAGATTGTTTCCATCTTCATCTTACCAAAGAAGTTCTCCATGACTGAGTTGTCTAGGCAGTTTCCTTTTCTGGACATTGATTGGGTTATTCCCCGATGTCTTAAACGAGCTTGATACTCTGGGTGTTGATAATGCCATCCCTGATCCGAGTGTAGAATTAATTTTTGATGTGGTGGAAGCTTTTTGAATGCCTTCTCCAACATATCGAGAACAAGATTCATGTTTGGCGATGTACTTATCGAATAAGAAATGATTTCTTCGTTATACATATCAATGATAGGAGATAAATATATTTTGGAACCATTTATGTTGAATTCAGTAATATCTGTTGCCCATTTTTGGAACGGCGCATCAGCGGCGAATTTCCTTCTTAGAACATTAGGGGCAATCTTACCAACAGTGCCTCGATATGAAGAATATTTCCTATGCCTTCTAGCCTTATAAACTAGACCATATTTCTTCATGATTTTTCTAACTAATTTATGGTTGACTATAAGACCGTATTCATTTCTTAAAGCGTAGACTATTCTTCTATATCCATACCTGCCCTTATTTTCTTTGAAAATATTGACTATCATTTCCTCTGTTTTCTCATGTTTATTATGCTTATCTTCATTTCGGAAGTAATAGTAATAAAGAGATTTTCCGAGAGAGGATATTTCAAGCAAGTCCTTTAGTTTATATTTATGCCTTAGTTCACGGACTACTTGATAAACTTCTCTTTTTTTCGGTTTTCTTGAACCAAGGCATTCAATTTTTTTAGGTATTCAACCTGGAGTCGAAGCTTTTCGTTTTCTTCTCTTAATTCCTTAATTCTTTTCTTGGCTTTTTCAGAAGTAGGTTCTCCGTCTTTTCCATATTGAGAACGATTCCCTTGCCTATGGATTAAGAAAGCTGCTTCGCCCATTTTTCGATAAAGTCTAAACCATCCAAGCATCGTGCTTTCCATGAGTTCACCTGACTTTGTGTAGAGGTTGTATTTCTTACCTAATTCTTGATAACTCATGTGGTTATCGTAATGATCTTTACAGACCTTAATCTTGATGTCGTCTGGAACTTTTTTATAGATTCCACGTACCCTTTTGTCCTTTTTCATAAAATCACCTCAAATATTTTATCAAATAAGTACAAGTTATGGGGTTCACATCATTTTTTATAGGAAGGATCCGTTAGCACGACCTTACGATAAAAGCGCAAAGCACTCTTCCAGATCGTCTCTAGTTCAGCATCCTCCAAAGGCGGATTGCAGTGGGTTGCCTTTTCATCGAATAGAATTCTTGCTTCATCACCATCGCCATATCGCTTAAGTACCTTTGCGGCATATCTCGACATGGTTGCGTTTCTACTACCTTCTGGAATCTCGCTACTTTCGACCGCATTGTCAAACTCCATCTCATCGAGAAGTTCATTCAATGTCATGTAGCCATCATAAATTTCGGCTCTAGGTAGTTCTGTTCCAAAGAAGAAATGTCCAGCATCCTTTGCCTTTTTATCAATGAATGGAAATAAGGCCCCAAAGCGAGTCATCAACTTATCGAATTCTTCTCTAGAAGATATCTCGCTAGTTGCGATAATTAAATGAAACTTCGGTCGCTTTGGTTTAACGATGATAGTTCCATTGGCTTTAGTAACTTGCTTATCTTTTAGGTGGTTTCTTGAATAATGGATAATAAATGGCACTCCTCGAAGAGCTGCTTTTACATCCTCTTCAGTGAACCATTCGCTCTCTTTTTCACTATGGTCATTATCTATATCCACCAGGATACAGTTCGATTTATTGAAGTTTTCGTTTGAACGATAGTTCCCTTTATAACAAGCACCAACATAGTCCTTGCCAAAAATGGAGCAGTCTATCGGCTTTTTAGTGTCGATATTAGTCTCATTTGGATAGAGAACATTCTTCTCGTCTCCTCGTGAGTTAGATGTATATATAGTTATTTTCATCTACTGATTCCTCCGTCAATCTTTCTTATAGAAATCGCATTCATATCCGTCAGCATTAAGGATTAGTCCCTGGCCCCACTCCGGAACGATGATCATGGCTTTTACCACGCTATCAACCTCAAGATCTAAAGGAGCTTCGATAACCACTTCATCATGAATATGCATAACGATTGGTAAGTTCAGGTTTTTTATTGCGAACACGAGCAAGTCCCGAGCTGTCGCCTGAACGATGTTTTCAACAAACTTGGGACCGTACGATTCAATGCGAACGAACTTTTTATTGTCACCAATACCGTAGTAAGTGATTTGACCTTCTCTTATTTCTGGTTTTACATAGGCGAGTTTTCTTCCGCTCGGCAAATGAATAAACAGCATCTTAGCCCGGTATTCGAATATGAGTTGTCCAAGTTTTACAATTTTGTCTTCGTTGATCGCTTTTTTGATCGCTTTATCAACCTTCCACCAAAACTCCACAATGTTTGGATTGGCATTTCGCCAGGCATTTACCAATAATTGAAGCTCTTCTTCCTTTAGGCCATATTCGATGGCTCCCATAGCTATCAGAGCCCCAACAGAACCTCCATAGCCAAGCGCTAATTCAGCAATCTTACCTTTTGGTCTGAGATCGCCATTAACACCATGCTTTTCAACGGGTACTCCGAACATCTCGCTAGCGGATGCACAATAGATATCTTTGTTATTTCGAAAAGCTTCCATTCGCCAATCTTCGTGGGCATACCAAGCGATCACTCGCGCTTCAATTGCTGAGAAGTCGCTTACGATAAACTTGTGTCCAGGAGCAGGGATAAAGGCCGTTCGAATTAATTGCGATAAGACATCTGTAATGTCTCCATAAAGTAGTTCAAGTGCAGAAAGATTGTTTGTCCTCACTAAACCCCGAGCAGCATCCAAGTCCTCAATGGCATTTCGGGGCAAGTTCTGGAGCTGTATGATTTTGCTTGAGAATCTCCCCGTTCGATTTGCGCCATAGAACTGGAACATCCCTCTTACCCTACCGTCCTTACATCTAGAGCAAATCATCGCTTCATATTTTTTGACGGACGATTTAGAAATTAGCTGCCTTAGCTGTAAAACCTTCTGGACCGTTTCATCTGATGCACCTTTCAATAGTTCCTTGACTTCTTTCTTTCCTAAAGACGGTGCTTCGACATCGTTATCTGTTAGCCATTCTTTTAGCTGAGAGACGGAGTTTGGGTTTTCTAAATTGGTGATATTTTGCAGGGCTTTGATATAATTTTCACGGCAAATCTCATTTATTTTTATTGAGTTATGCACAAGCAAACCATCGACTAGAACCCCGCGATCATTAATAAGTTCGCACATCCAATATTCTTCCCATAGGGAGTCAGACACCGGATGATTTGATAGTCTTTCTTGAATTGACATCTCCGCTTCCACATCTCGCTTGTTATAGAACTTAAAGCATTCCCACTTTTCTTTGTTTTGATAATACAAGTTCCTTAACCTATTACCGTTTTGTTTTGTCGGTTTACAGGGGAAGCAGAAATAACGTATTAAATCCTTACCTTCATCAAGTTTCTTTTTATCGATGTTCAGCACTTCCCCAACTTTCTTTAATGAGAACGGAAGACCCAATATCGCTGCCCAAGTCATGGAACATTTCCACCCTTGCGGACTAAGGTAGGTGTTGTCAGGTAAGTTTAAAAATCTGGATAAACAGATTCTTTCAAATTGAGCATTGAATGCCCATTTAGTGATGTCGGGGTTGTCGAGAGCATTGAGCACTTCTTCTGGTACTTTTTCGCCCATCGCCAAATCCACGACTTTGACAGGGCCATTATCGATTGAATAAGCAAATAGCAATATTTCAAATGCTGGATCTTCGGTGTATTTATATACGCCAGCATTGATAGATGTTTCCGAGTATGTTTCTAGATCGATACTGAGTTTATTGATCATCACCATACCCCCAAAAAGGAGAGCAGCATATCGCCGCTCCCCAAGTTTGCCTTATTAATCAAGGAACCCTTCGTTGTCACCGAAGTCGGTTTCAGCTGTTGCTTTGGAACCTAATGGTTCACCATCGCGAATTTTTTGTAGATGGTTCAAGCCACATGCGATACCTTTATTGCCATTGTTGTTGAAAGCATAGAAGGTAATTGACGCACGGCCATAGATACCACTATAGATTTCACTTGTTTCGATAATTGGATTAAGAGCAGCATCGACAACTTCTGGTTTGTTTGTTGAGTTGGCGTTAACGAAATAGCTATCTTTATATGCCGGATCGTCTGTTCTTTCTAAGTCGCCATCACGAAGTGGATTTTTGATTGCCGTCATCGGTGGGACAGTTTTTCCAGCACCACGAAGCTTGAATTCGCCTTCTTTATAGGCCGCCTCAATAGCGCTTTGGATTTTTTTCACTAAATCGGCATCCGACTTAGGAATAATGAGTGAAACAGAATACTTGGGAACTCCGCCTTCTGTCGTGGCTTTAGGTTCATTTGCGGTTAAGTAGCTGAATCTGACTACTGATGTAATTACCTTACATGGGTTTGTTTTTGACATGATTTTCTATTCCTCCATGAAATCATTTTTTGCCAAGTTGAGTTCCGACCTCGCGTCATTATCTTCAACGAGAGTTGGCTTGCCGGATGGTTTATAGACATATTTGTCTACTAGTTCGATAAATTTTGCTTTACCGAGGCGTTTCGTTAATTCAGCAATGGATAAGAGTTTTTTCTCAAATGGATCGAGTCCAGCTTCTTCCACCACCCTGATGACATCGTCCTCTGATGTGTACTTACGATTAGAGCGTCCTTCAACTAACTTGTAGCCGGGTATTTGTTTTCCTTTTAGGGCTTCAGCTAGAGCATAATCTTTGATGTCATTGGCCCAAGAAACGAGTTCGTCTATCTTGCCGAGAATCTCTGCGATTTCCTCAAGCGACATTAATGCTTTGTCCTTTGCTCGATAGCCTTCAAGTTTGAGCATCTTTTCTGCTCTATATCTGCAGTCATGTCGCGCTTTACAAAATTGGCACCATGGACCGCAGTTGAATTCGCCTTTGCCTTCATAGGCCAGGGCTGTTTTTGGTTTGACTTCGTTGATTGCCCATTCGACAAGTTCATCTTTGTTACAGGACCATTCGGAAATGTTGTTTAGTCTTGGCTGGATAATCGCCATGTTAATTTCAGCGATGTCGTATAGAGACTCAAACATGAGTAAGCTTCCGTACGCATAAATCATTAGCTGTGGGTTATGGTCGCAACTGACTTCGACGCCACGACCGTGCTTGTAGTCAATGACATATATTCCGCCATCATAGACGATTACAACGTCGGATGATCCCATCCCGTCCGGGACGACATCTGAGAAATCCACGAGCACTTCACTGGCGATAAATGGATGTTTACCTTCTGCACTCAACCTTTCATATATTTCAGATATGAGGTTTAGTGCTACATCGGTGCACTCTTCCATTTCTTCGCTGTAGAATTCGAGGTTCGTTGTATCTGCTTCAAAGGGGATTCCGTAGCGTTCTTTTATCTTTTTTTCCAGTAAAAGGTGCGCAGAACTTCCCTCTTTTGCATAAATCGAGCCTTCGTCTTCGTAATTTTCTGTAAGCCTTACGCTAGGTGGACACTCCATTGCTCTTTTGAGCGAGCTGCCACCAATTAAGGAGTGCCCATTAGTCTTTGATGGCATCGCTTAACTCCTGTGCTTTGGCTAATAGTCCAGCATAATCTTTTGGAGCGACTTCGCTTAATTTGCTAACGCCACATCCAACAAGCATCATGCGAACATTGGTTGTATAACCTTTTCTAGATAAGTCGGCTAGAACAGCTCTAACTTCCTCAAGAGTAGGTTGATGCTTTTCTTCAACAGTAGGTTCTACCTTCTTTGGCATTTCTGCTTCCGAATCGCTGGTCTCTAGCTGCGTCTCTGCGATGAGCGCATTTACAGTTTCAAAGAAGCTATTAATTGCGTTCACCAACTTGGGATAAACAATGAGGACCTTATCGTCTTGTTTCGATTTTGCCATTTGCATTTTCTCCTTTCGTAATATCCTCGATAGTGACTTTTTCTACCGAAGCCCCGATTGCAATCACCGTGAGATTGCTTTTAGTGCCGAAGATCTTGTTCATCAACCTTTTTGAGAGTGACATCCTCTTGGCAGCTACCACACCATCTGGGTTAGGTGTTTTTGAGATTTGTACTTTTACTTCCTTCAATTAAGTACCTCGCTTTCTGAAGAGCTCGTCTTCACTACTACACACATTTGGTGTCGTTTTTTGGGGGTAGTTTTGAAAAGAATTTTTGTAATTTTTTTTGAATTGCTTTAAAACACTCGAAAATAGATGAAACATCTACGCCTTCGAGTTCGGCAATTTTACAAAGGGTGTATTCTGGGTGCTCTTCTTTAAGCTGATAACGTCTGAGCTGAGTTTCAGTGAGCGATGACAAAAAGGACGAGATTGTGTCCTCGCCCGATGTTTCATCATCAACATAGGCATCCGTTGATTTGTCAGGAATATCCTCAATATCAAGTTCCATTCCTTTATTAAAACGGGCTCTATGCCTATCGTGTTTCACGTCCTGCGCATGTTCTTCTCTTAGTGATTGTTCTAAGAAGATGCACCATTCTTCTTGAGAGTCATATTTGACTCTTTGGGTTGTGCCATCATCAAATTTCCAAGAGAAATAAAGAGGTTTGCTAGTTTCTTTGTCGCGGACCAAAAATACGCCTGGATTGTCATAGTTTTTCATGTTTTTACCTTGCTTTCCGCGAGATAAACCCATGAAGAAAACAGCTCTAATAAGAATGTCTGTACTTCTTTTAGTGAGTTATCTCGCTAATTGAATTTGCAGACAGCTCTCGCATAAGAACTGTTGTGCGGTGATGGCGCTATAATGCGTGTTAACTTCGGCAGCCATCAACGTAGCTTTTCGAACTACAAGGACACTATAACAAATCGAATATTTGGTCTATGGAGCCCGCTCCAAACGAAAACAAATAAAAAAAGCCCTATTCCATGCGTTTTTCACGGAATAAGGCTAATAAGGTTTCTAAAAATTTGGATTTAAATCCAGAAAAAGTTTTAAAGAATCAGGTTCATCTTGTTAATTGACTTAAGATAGTAATTCCAAGCGTCAATACCTTCGCCGTACTTTTGCTCTAAAAGACCGCAATATATCATGTCGTCTTCATTTCCTGTGTTAGTTAGATCAAAGCCGGCTCTTCTTAATAGCTGGTATGAAAGGCGAGGATGGAGTCTTAGGCCAGCACATATTGATAATATTTTTTCTTTTCTGGGGGTTGGGCCATCATTTAAATAGCCACTTAATGTGTGGTTATCAATCTTTGTCAATTCGGCAAACTGATTGATATTAACGGTTCCATCCATTCTTACTAAACCAGCGAAATCAGCTACCACATACAAGTCTTTTGAAAACGGGCCAGTCATTTTTTTTAAAACTTCAAGCGCTTCCTGAATATCTTCTAAATCGCTTTTAGCTTGTCTCGCTGTTGACTCTAATTCTTTATTTTTGACCGCATCTTCAGAATAACTTGCTGGCAGATAAGATCCGGATTCCTCTCCCCTACATAAAAAGAATTGGCTATACAAAAATTCTGAATAAGCACCTTTCTTCTTTTCTTGTTTTTCAAAGATAAAGGCACATTCGTCCATGTGATTAAGTGCATATGGGGTGAGTAATCTTTCGCCAGCTTGATTTTTGTATACGTACTTTTGATCATTTATTACCAAAGCGCCATCCGCATACACAATTTTTTCATCGATAGAAAGCTCACGTAGAAAAGGATGGGTTTTTAGAGTCCTTGCTAAATCTAGGAAATCAATAAGGAATGTCTGATTTCTTTTTAATGAATCCTTGCTAAACGAAAAATTGGAGTATTTTTTGCCGTTGACATAGTTATCTACCCCTACCGCGGCCATTATGCCAAGGTCGACTAAGCGTATTTTCGCCGCTTGGCGAGATACTTTAAAAAAGTCTGACAACTCATCAATAATTGTTGACATGATGTCACCAAACAAGGGATTAATTGTTTCCTTAGCAAGCCTATCCCTAATTTCTGCAAATTTTTGAAGAGTGGTTTTGGCGGGCATAAGTATTCTTGGTGCCAAATACGCTGCCTGGAATTCCATACGTTCATATGCGGCCGCAGAATTGCTTATTGCCTTTGGATCAGAATAATTTTCCTTGCAAGATATCGATGTAAGCTTTTCATCATCAAAATGATTTATTTCAAAAAAATGAGTATGGTATTCAAGATGAACGCATTCATGAATAATTGTGTTGTTGTAAGCTCCAATATTTCTGTAGAAATATACGTTCGGATTGATTAGTATGGCCCTCTTTGGAACCTCTCTTTCAATAATTTCCATATCGTCATCATATATTTTTTCAACCGATCTAAAGAATAAGGTTTTTCCGAAAATGTTTTTGGCGAGAGGAGCATGAAAAAGGGTTGCTTCCATTTTGGTTAATATATCTTTAATTGGTAGAGGCATAGGTTCTTTCAATGCTTCAGGGCAATACTTTTTAAGGAAAGCTTCTGCGCGAGACTCTAAATCTTCTACTGAAATATACGGAAGCAGCAACGAAGATAATTGGTCGTGATAGTTGTAACCTGTAGGATCATATTCTTCAATATCATAAACTTCAAAGTGATGAAGACCATCAAAGAAAATGCCCTTACACAAGACTGAAAAATATTTATAAATTTGATCCTTTTCAAAATCACAGTCTCTTTTACCACTGAGTACAATGTCACCTCTTACTTTTAATTTAAAATAAGTCCAGTCATTGTCTTTTTGCTCCCTAAAAAACGCCTTTTCAATGCAGATTGAATCAAGCCATATTCTTGTCGGATCCGGTACTGCGTATGAGTGCAAATACATGCGATCTTTTACACGATTAAAATGTCCCAACACCCTATAGAATATTGGATCATAATATTTTGTCTCTAGGTATTTTTCAAAAGACCTTTGTTCCATAAAGCACCATTATTAATAGTATTGTTCGATGTATTTATAGGCTCTCTCAAACACATCGATATCTTTAATCTTATATTTTATCCAAACAACGCTTCGCAGTGCCTTTTTGACTTCTTGGCGACCAGCTGTCGTATTTTGCCATCCATCGAAACGAACGATGCGAACAATATCGTCAATATCTTTAACAATTCTTTCAACAATTATTGGCGTAGCTCTATTTTTAACGCTATTGAAAAGGTCTGTGAGCGCAGCAATGCCCTTATCCATTTCTTCTTCAGGGACAACTTCTTTTTCTGCTTGGGCAGCCTCTTTTGCTAATTCCAAAAGCAATTTGAGAAATTCAATGCTAGTTATTAATCCCTGCTCATGCTTAATTCTTAAAGCCTCAAGCTTTTCACCAAGTTTAACAAACCGCGGTTCGCTATTGTGACTTAAGATTTTAGCAACTAGATTAATTTCAACTTTCTTCGTGGCTTTTTGGATGCTCCCGTTCTTTTCAATGAAATCGTCGATCAAGTCAGCGTCAAGCGTAAGTGCTTCTTCATCGGTGTGCATTTCACCAACGAGCACATTTTTATGAATCAGTTCGATAGTTTTTGGTCCTAACGTGCTCCAGATTAATTTACCACTACCGTCTGTTGGTTTAATTGATTCGTAAACCTTTGATAACCATTGGTAGTCAGCTCTATAAGGCACTAAAACATCATCCGGAGCTAAGGAGTTCCAAACTCTATTGAGAACTCGATAATCGCCAGCAAAAGTGTCTTTTTCCTTATTGGTAGGAAGACATTCTTGGGCGGCCATTAAACCTTCCCATCCTTGAATTGTTCTATCTACTCCAAGGAAGTAACTTAAACATTTCTTGAGTAGTGCTGGGAGTTGTTTTTTAAGCTCGAGAATATTTGTAACGATTTTCTTCATTGAACTCTCATCGAAGTCTAGTGCCCTAGCGACATTATCGAAAATGCCGGTGTAATCTATGATTAAACCACTAGTTTTTCCATCATCATATGTACGATTGGTTCTGCAAATAGCTTGTAAAAGAGTGTGATCTTTCATCGGTTTATCTAGATACATAGCCTGGAGAATTGGCGCATCAAACCCTGTCAGTAGCTTGGAAGTGACAATGACGAGTTTCAGAGGTTTTCTTGGATCTCTAAATTCATCAAGTACTCTTGCTTCTTCGTCCCGTCTGCGTCTATACATTTTAAATCTATCTTCTTTATCGCCATTTGTGTCTATTACTACCGTGGTTTCTTCAGGATCCATTAATTTGTCAAACTCTTCTTTATAACGCAGGCAGGATTCGCGATCATAGCATACAACCTGCCCTTTATATCCATTTGGCTCGATTCTTTCTCTAAAGTGTTTGACTATATGTTCTACAACCTTCTTAATTCGAGAGGGGTTATAGAAAATGGCCTTAATATTTACACGGGCTGATAGCTCCGCTCTTTGTTCGTCAGTCAATCCTTCTGTGAGAGCATCGAATTCGGCATCTAATGTCTCTTTATCCACGTGCAGGTCTAATGGCACTGGTTCAAAAATTAGTGGCAACGTTGCCTTATCCCGAATTGAATCAGAGAAGGAATACTTGCTCATATATCCGCTTTTATCTTCTGTAGCGCCAAATGTGAAGAAAGTATTACGATCAACTCGATTGATTGGCGTCCCAGTTAGGCCAAAAAAGAATGCATTTGGAAGTGCTAATCTCATTTTTTCGCCAAGATTCCCCTCTTGGGTTCTGTGCGCTTCATCCACCATTACAATAATGTTATCCCTTTGATTAAGTAGGCGATTAACTTCACCAAATTTGAAGATGGTTGTGATGAGAATTTTGCGTGTGTCGCCAATCAAGAACGATTCAAGTTCTTCTTTAGACGATGCGCTTGAAAGGTTGGGGATATCGGTAGCATTAAAAGTTGCTGTGATCTGAGTCTCCAGGTCTAATCTGTCATCGACAATAATCACTGTTGGGTTTCGCAATTCCGGCATCATCCTAAGTTTTTGTGCAGCAAAAATCATCAAAAGAGATTTTCCAGAGCCCTGAAAATGCCAAATGAGACCTTTCTTTGGATATCCGGCAATAACTCTTTGAACGATAGCGTTTGCGCCTTCATATTGCTGGTAACGACACACAACCTTATATTTACGGTATTTTTTGTCGGTGGCAAATAAAGTAAAAAATTGGAACATATCCATAATTTTATTTGGAGTTAGCATATCTTCGATTGAAGTCTTGACATCAGCTAACCCGCCTTCTGTTTTATGATCGGGAGTGTGCCAAGGCCCCCACATTCCAACTTGCGCGTTGATCGGCCCATAGCGATAACATTTTCCCTCTGTAGCGAAATTAAACACATTAGCAACGAACATCTGGGGAATGCTTTTTTCATAGTTTAAAATGTCAGAAGCTCCATCTACCCACGATATTGCACTTCTTACAGGGGTTTTTAACTCACCAATCACCACAGGAAATCCATTAATCAAAAGAACGATATCAAGTCTTTTTCCGCCTTCTTCCTTCGGATAAGACCATTGATTTGTAACTACATATTCGTTTTTTTCTAGTTCTTCTTTTGTGATAGTACCAAAAAATTTGATTGGAATCATTCGACCATCTTTTCCAAAGGGATACGAATTTTCTTCAAAAATCCATTTTTTAAAAGTTTCGTTCTGAGTAACCAAATTATGTGGTTGAACCGAGTTAATAAGCGTTCTTAATTTATAAATAACTTCGTCCGCTCTGGATGGTTCTTCTGCAATTTCTGGATTTAATCGTATTAATGCATCTTTAACCATTGACTCGACCATTACATCAGATAAATCTCTTTTAATATCATCCGGTGAAATATACTTCCATCCTACATTTTGAAGTGTAACAAGCACCATTTTTTCAATCGTATTATCTTCATTAAAAATTTGCATATCTTAGTCCCCCTTCTTTAAATATTGATTCATAATTTTTTTATTAACTGCTTCTAGCTTTTCGATACCTTCCTGCAAGTTAAATTTCAATTTGTCGACTTGTTTAATAAAATCTGAAAATTTGGTCTGTTCTTCAAAAGGAGCATTGGGTATCTCAAAATTTAGAATGTCTTTGTCACTTACTGCTGGATAATTTGCCCCAGTAGTTAATGAAGCAAGATAGTCAGCAAATGACTGCATACTAACCAAAGCAAATAGAAAGTTTGGCTCAACCTTTGAAGCTCTTAACACACAAAATCCTGATGAAGCAACAATATTTGAATAATCATGTGTTACTTTTGCAACATTATTAAGATTCGGTCTTACAGTTGAAATGACAATGTCGTCTTTTCGAACGTGTTGCTGCGCTCTCGAAGGTGCGTCTTTCATTAAATAGTCCGTATATCCAATTATTATATTTTTTCTATTATCAACTGATGAAATATCTAAATATTTAATCTCATCATCAGCATTAAAATCCTTTTTTGCTCTTTCAATTTTAGGAACAACAGCTTCAGATATTTTAATTGTCGAATAATTGCTTTTACCATTAAATATGTCTCCAAACATCTCAACAAATCGTGATTGAACGAGCTCATCACTTTGTTTTATCATTTCCTTATAAGACATGGCAGTATCAAACACAGACCATAGTAAATCCGCAAGTTTTATTTTTTCTTCCTCTGTGTCAGGAAGTGCGGTTTCATATTCCATCAATAATTTTGGGGATAATCTTTTAGACATACTGCCATCAGCAAATTGATTAGCAAAATCCCAAAATTCTTTTGTGTTAAAAACAAAAGGCAACAATCTTTTATTAATATCATTTTTTGCTCTAATAACAATAGAGTCTCCAGACGTAACGCCATCAAAATCAACTAATCCTGCTCTTTTCAAATATACGTTTCTACGAGCAATTAGTATATCTCCTGATTTAAACTCTTTAACACTAGAATCCAGATTATCAGTTCTCCCAAAACGAGATATTCTAACCTCCCCAGAATCATAATGTTCTAAGCCAACAAATTTATCGTATCCACTCGTCTTAGGGCTATCAATTCTTTGAGAAATTTCAACTGCTAAATCTTTAATCTTATATTTGCTCATTGTCTTGGCCTCCTAATAAACCAAAAATGTTGTTTAAATCAGTATGTATATTATCGGAAGCATTCATCCACTCTCCATAATTATCTCCAAGCGACGTCTCATCCTCTTCATCAACATTTATCGCATTGTTGCTTGTATATAAAGCAACGCTTAGCTTTGAATTATATTTTTGGATTTCTGGTATTGTAACAACTTTTGAAAATCCATCAATATCTTTATAGTCTCTATAAGCCGAAGATATTTTTTCAATATGATTATTTTCTAAATAACTGAAATTATTTCTTCTTGTTACTTCATTTTTAGCATCTATAAATAATACTTTACCGACTTTATCTGAAGTTTTCTTTGCTCGACATATCATGATACATGCATCCATTGGTGAATTAAAAAATAGGTTTTTGCCAATACCAATAACGCATTCAAGCAAATCACTCTTTACAAGATTTTCTCTAATATTTTGCTCTTCATTTCTAAATAAAACTCCGTGTGGAAGTAATATTGCGCATCTACCTGTATTTTTATTCATACTACAAAGAATATGTTGAATAAACGCATAATCAGCTCTACTCTGGGGTGGAACGCCTAGAAAATTACGTCCGTAAGGATCATTTTCAAAAAACGTTCTATCCCATTGAGAAATCGAGTATGGAGGATTTGCTAAAACCATGTCAAATTGTTTAATCTTTCCAAATTCCACGAATGCTGGTTTTTTAAGTGTATCGTCATTAACTATTTCAAAATCTTTTACTCCATGCAAAAATAGGTTCATTTTGCCAATTGATGCAGTAAGAGAATTGATTTCTTGACCATAAGCAGAAACATTACGCCACTCAGCACCTTTGTCTTTTAAATATGCAATTGTCGAAATAAGCATTCCTGCACTACCGCATGTAGGATCATATATTGATTCACCAGATTTTGGTTGTAACATCTCTGTCATCAAATGAACGACAGTTCTATTAGTATAAAATTCTTGAGCAGTATGTCCGCTATCGTCAGCAAACTTCTTTATGAGGTATTCGTAACCTTGTCCAAGTTCATCTTCTGGGCAATTTGCAATAGATAAGGTTCGAGTGCTAAAGTGCTCAAGAATATCTTTTAGCAATCTATCTGGAAGCCTATTCTTATTTGTCCATGCTGCATCTCCAAAAACACCAGTTAGTTTATTGCCATTAGCTTTTTCTATTTTTCTAAAAGCCGTAACAATAGCACTACCTACATCACTAACTGTTTCTCTTACATCATTCCAATGGAAACCTTTAGGAACAACAAACAAGTGAATTTCATCATCAGAGAACTCTCTGGCATCATTACCATACTTTTCAAAAACTAATTTTGTTTCTTCGTCATAGACGTCACATATTCTTTTGAAGAATAGTAACGGAAAAATATATTGTTTATAAGCACCAGCATCAATATTTGTTCTTAATAAAACTGCAGAGCCCCATAAGTATGATTCTAAATCTTCAAGTTTAATTCTACTCATTTATATATCCCCCTTCTTCTAGTAATTTCTTCATTTTTTCTTCGGCTGAAATCATCTTCTTATAGGCTTCAAGATAATTCTTTTTTACTTCAGCTGGATTAATTTTTTCAGTTTCTTTTTTTGTTATATATGTTTTTGTCACAAGCGTGTCTTTTAGATCGCAATTGTTGACTATATGACATTTTTCAATGACGTTCTCATAGTTTTGAAATAAAGCAAATACTTCATCAATATTTTCTTCAGTCATAATATTTTGAGCGCGTTTTGCAGTAAAAATTTTTGAAGCATCAATCATACAAACTTTGCCTTGATGTTCTTTAATTTTTTGATTATTCAGCAACAAAATACAAGCTCTGACACCTGTTGAAAAGAATACACCTTGAACTAATGTAATTACGCATTCAAGTTTATCTGATTCAATGAGCTTTTGTCTCATCACGCCTTCTTTACCACTATGGAATAAAACACCTTGCGGTAAAATAACTGCACATCTGCCAGTTTTTTCATTCATAGATGCAATCATATGCTGAAGCCAAGCAAAATCTGCGCTTGAATCAGATGGACATCCCCAAATGTTTCTACCATAAGCGTCGTTCTCGAATTGAGCTGCGCCCCATCCATCAAGACCAAATGGGGGATTAGCTATTACACAATCAAATTTTTGAACTTTACCAGCACGAAGGAACTTTGGATCTCTTAATGTATCTCCTTGTAGTACTTTAAAGTCTTTTCCACCATGCAAGAATAAATTCATTCTAGCGATAGCAGACGTTGCCAGATTTTTTTCTTGACCATAGATACGTCCATAAGTTAACTTGTCGTTATTAATATGGTGGATTGCTTCAATTAACATGCCGCCTGTTCCACAAGCAGGATCGTAAACATCATCACCTGGCTTAGGATCAAGAAGATTAACCAATAGTTTTACTATTGTTCTTGGTGTATAGAACTCGCCAGCGTTCTTCTTAGACAGGTCAGCAAATTTTTTAATTAAATACTCATATGCGTCACCCATTACATCAGCTGAATAATTATTATTACCAACCTTAATGGAAGACATATGCTCGATTAAGTTCTTTAATCTGTCGTCGGAAAGCTTCGATTTATCTGTCCAAGTTGCATCATCAAATGAGCTAAATACACCGCTCAAGGTATCTGGATTGGCTCTTTCAATACCGCTCATTGCATTAATTATTGCTGTACCAACATTTGAACTAGCATTTCTAACATCGTTCCAATGACATCCATCCGGTATTTTGAAACTATGATTTTCGTCAAATGAAGCAAATTCTGTATCTCCGCCAGACTCTCTTAATGCCTTTTCAGTTTCTTCATCATATACATCTGATATTCTCTTAAAGAATAAAATAGGTGTTACATAAGACTTATACTCATCCTGATTTATTGGCCCTCTTAGAATATTGCATGCCTCAAATAAGTGATTGAATAGTTTCTGGCTGGATGTTTCTTCTAATACTGGTTCAGTATCCTCAAAATCATTCTCAGCTTTTGTTATAGCAGCTTTTATCATTTCAGAACGACCTCCCGTTTTCATATCTTTATTCTTTGTTTTTACTCTCACATAGCCTTTTTCCATTAGTGCTGGATATTTATTTTCAAACTCTAATAAAATTTCTAATAAACGTTCATCTAAGTAAGTTATTACATGCTTCCTAATATCGGTAGGAATACCATAATAAGCTTCAGCAATACCGCCGGTTATAGCAGCTAAAGTATCACTATCGCCACCAATAGATATCGCATTTCTAATCGCATCTTCGAAATTGCTAGATTCAAGAAAAGCTTCTATTGCTTGTGGAACTGTTTTCTGACATGTTTCATTGAATGAATAAGTACTTCTAATATCATTGAGAGTAAAATTCATTTTGTAATAGTGCTTATCAATGTAATCTCTTATCTCAAGAATGTTTTTTCCGCTTTTAGCTAGAAAAATAGCTACAGCTGTTGCTTCGGCACCTTTAATACCTTCTGGATGATTGTGAGTGACCTCTGTTACTTTTCTTGAGGCCATAATAGCTTCCTCAAGTGTGTTGGCGGCAAACCCACAAGCTGAAACTCTCATTGCTGCGCCATTGCCATAGCTGTTATACGGTTTTGGAACCGATGATGATAACCATTCGCTGAACATAGAACCATAACCGGCATCTGGATATTTTATGCCGAGTTCGCCCATGCATTTAATTGCGTTTTCGCCTAAATCCGAGTAATCACTTTTTGAGGAGATAATAGCTTTTGCAATCGCCAATGACATCACTGTGTCATCAGTGAAAAAGCACTTGTAAGTAAGTAAGTCAAAGTCCTTGGTTTTAATATTGTTAAATTCATATATTGATCCGGCGATGTCGCCAATAATCGGTCCTAGCATATTTTCACCTAATACAACTTTCTTTCTAATTCTTTTTGAAGGTTTTGCCAAGACTCTTCAGCCTGTCTTATTGCCTCGACATAAGCATCTCTTCCCTTTATGTAATCTGAGACAATTTCTTCTTGTTCATTCAAAGGAGAAACCGGAACCTCAAGTGTTTCAATATCTTTAAAGTTGATATTTACAATGGTTGTTCCTCTTTGAAGGGCTTTAAGCATTTTTTTACCAACCGATGAATCCAAGAATAATTTGAGATAAGTGCCTTTGATCATTTTGCTCGGTCTAATAACATTAATATTGGCAGATGCTACGCATGGTTTATCTTGTTTTTCGAACACACCAATCTTTACTGTTGTACCCCTAGATGTAACAAGAACATCACCATCTTCAAGGAAATATTTTGCAGTTTTTCTTTCATCCTCATTAAAGGTTTCTAAGCTTGTGTAATCTATTTCAGTATCATTAATGTTTGAGATGTTAATAATGCTGATATTTCCGTTTTCTTCTTTAGTTGTTATGGCCTTGCCACGAAATACAGAAGCAACCAGTCCAATCGGGCTCTTCTTCACTTTAGAGTTGTTATACACAATAATTTCCGGATCATCTGCGTTGAATACAGAATCAATGTTCCACGCAGGGATATCTTCAAATTCGTCTTTAAAAATAATTTGTTCATTATCAACTTTAAGAGCGGACCCATCTTCAACTTTTTCTAACGAATACTTTCGCAATTTGATGTCTTCAGTTACTCCATTAGAAAATGAGAATAGATATGTGTTTATGAATAAAAATGGTTGGAACAACTTGCTAGGTAAGGATGAAATTTCATTAATTTTGTAGTTTGACTCCACAAAATTTCTAAAGCTTTCTGAATCTCCTCCTGCAAAGGTAACCTTGGCAGGTAAAATGATTTTAAGAACACCATTTTGAGTAAGATGATACAGAAGGTTTTGAGCAGCGATTAGCGATGGTTCTTTACTAATAAAATCATGTCCCTCAAAGATCGACCTACCGCCCATTATCGGGAAACAAATAATTAGATCGAACTTTTCATTCGTAAATCCAAAGGTATAATAATCTCCATCAAGAAATCGAATATTTGAATGGTCATAAAAGTGGCTATATATTTCTTTAAGTCGAAGGTTCCTACATGAAGTAAAAACGAATCGTTCTCTGTTTTCGGATGCAAAGTCGTATAAAAAAGTTCCGTATTTTTCACAATCAGGAATAAAAACTTTTATGTTATCCTTATCAAAAGAAGGTATGAGTGTATTTAACAAAGTCTTTGGAACAGGACTGAAATCACTTCTCCGCCCTTCTTTGGATGCTAAGTAATCAAAATATTCTAAACAGTCACGTTTTGATAATTCGCGAGTTTCGATATAAAGATTATAAAAACTCTTCTCGTCGACCTTAGATGGTCTAGTTTGGCAGAGCGTATTAGCAAGTTCGTAAAGCCTCGACGGCTCAACCTTCATATCGGAATAGAGTGTATCGACACTCATGTCCTTATAAAAATGTTCACGCACAAGCATTACGCGATATATCTCATACATGACGTCTATTATCGAATCACCCAGATAGCTGGTTAACAGATCTAACCAATAGCGTTTATTGTTTTCCATGACAGTCCTCCTATCAGCAACTAAATTATATGACAACGCTTTTGGTATTACAATACTATTTTTGATATAAGGGCAAAAATATTTTATAAATATTCGCTTAATACTTAGTATTAAAACTTTTCCTTATTGGTGGTTTGCTTAATTTGAATTGCTTGATCACTATATATTGCCGTGCCGCAATTGATGTTGCCGTGCCACAATTGACATAGCCGTGCCACCTATTGACATCGAAAACATAAAAACGTATCATTTTCAGCTGTTTTATGGCACATATATAAAGAGTCAATATTCAAAAAGTAATGATTAAATCTAAATAAAAAGGACTGACACTATTGTATCAATCCTGACCATTCTAGATGGCGGAGAAAGAGGGATTCGAACCCTCGCACCCTGTTACAAGTCTACAAGCTTTCCAAGCCTGCCCCTTCAACCACTTGGGTATTTCTCCAGCGTGTTTTATTATATCAAGCAACCATCTACTTGTCATTAATTTTATACTAAATTTTTAGGTAAAATTATTTTCGTAAATATCGAGAAAACAGGGGCTCTGTGCTATTATATTAAGTGTTAATTATGAAGTCACTAATTATTGGCCCTGAGGCCCAAAATCAAAGAATTGATAAATTTGTTCGCAAATACCTTTCGGAAGCTCCGTTAAGTTTTATTTATAGGCTTTTTCGCAAGAAAGATGTGAAAATTAATGGCCATTGGGTGGATGCTAGCTATATTGTAAAAGTCGGAGATCAACTTTCAATTTATGTTACCGACCTTCAACTAAAAGAATTTGCTAAGCCAAAACCGGTTGATAAAATTGCATTTAATCGGCAGATAATATATGAAGATAGCCATGTGCTGATAGTAAATAAACCAAGCGGATTACTAGTTCATGGCGATGAGAATGAAAAAAAAGTTACACTGCAAAATGAAGTTTTATCTTACTTGATTCAAAATGGTGAATATAGCACGGATATGGTGGGATTTACTCCCGCTCCTGCTCATCGACTTGACCGTAATACGAGTGGCTTGATTATTTTTGCGAAAGATCTTCCCTCGCTTCAGGTATTAGAGAAGTTATTCAAAGATAAGGATGATATTTCTAAGGAGTACTATGCATTAGTGGCAGGTCATACGGAGGAAAAGGGAACCATCGATCTTCCTTTGCTCAAAGATGAAAAGGCAAAAACTGTTAAGGTGTCTTATAAGAATGGTCAAGTGGCTAAGACGGTTTATCAGACTGAACGTCACTTCCATGACTCATCGCTTTTACGGGTAAATATTCTCACAGGACGAACCCATCAGATTCGGGTGCATATGCAAGCGATTGATCATCCGGTAATTGGGGATAATAAATATGGTGATTTTTCCATTAACAAAAAATATGCGCAACTCTACGGATTAAAACATCAGTTTCTCTTTGCTCGGAGTTTAAGCTTTGCTAATGTATCGTCTCCCCTAGAGTATTTATCCAATCGTAAGTTCGTTTGCCCGTGGCCAGAAGAAGAAAAAACCATCATCGACAAGTTGACAAAAGAATAAGGAGAAAAAGTATGGAAAACGTTGAAACATTGTATCAAAAGTGGCTGACATCATCAAAAATAAGCGACGAAGAGAGAAAAACGCTTAAGGAAATGCAGGCTGAGGAAAAAGCGGATGCCTTTTATCGCGAGCTTGAATTTGGCACAGCCGGTATGCGCGGAATATTGGGCCCAGGTATTAACCGTATGAATTTATTTACGGTCCGTAAAGCAACAATTGGATTCGCATTGTATCTACTTGAGAAATTCCCTGATGCCAAATCGCGTGGCGTAGCTTTAAGTCATGACAATCGTTTCTTTTCGCGGGAGTTCACGCTTGATAGTGCAAAAACTCTTAATCGGTATGGAATAAAAACCTATATCTTCGATAGTTTGAGACCGACACCGGAATTATCATTTGCCGTGCGTTTTTCACATGCGGTCGGTGGCATAATGATTACCGCTTCTCATAATCCTAAAGAATATAATGGCTACAAGGTATATGACGAGAATGGCTGTCAACTTGTTCCAGAGAAAATTGACCGTCTAGTGGAAATTATATCGCATTTGCCTTCACCGCTAGAGATTGAAATTGATGAAGTGGAACCATTTGGCGAATCAATTACTTACGATGAAAACATTGATATTGCCTATCGACGGGAAGTAGAGAGCATCCAAATAAATAAAGATTTAAAGCGGGATGACTTTAAAATCGTGTTTTCACCTCAACATGGAACGAGTTACGAGAATGCTATGAAGATTTTTGAAGATTTGGGATATGAAGTTTATCCAGTACTAAGTCAATGTAGTCACGATCCTGATTTTAAGAATACCGCCTCACCTAATCCCGAAGATGTGCGGGCATATGAAGCGGCAATTAAACTGGCTCATGAAAAAGAGGCCGATATTATTCTTATTACTGATCCTGATGCGGACCGAGTTGGCCTCGGTGCACGTGATAGCACTGGCGAGTATCGGCTTTTTACTGGAAATGAATCAGGATCTATGCTCTTAGATTACATTTTGGCTGAGCGGAAAAAGAAGGGCCTATTAGCCTCGAACGGAATTGTCTACTCGACCATTGTTACCTCCTCTTACTCAGAAATTATTCCGGCCTATTATGGAATCGAATCGCAATTATTTCTTACGGGGTTTAAATACATTGGTGACGCAATTGAGCAAGCTATTGAAAATAAGGGACCAAAGTTTGAATTTGGCTACGAGGAAAGTTATGGGTGTTTAGTTAAGCCGTTTGTTCGCGATAAAGATGCTTTGCAAGCTTTAGTTATGTATAGCGAAATGGCTTTATTTTATAAAAAGCAAGGAAAGAATTTGATTCAAGTATATGATGATATGCAAGTTCGATTTGGTTATCATGCGGATAAAGTTTATTCGATAATGTTCCCTGGTGAAGCGGGAGCTAAAAAAATGACCGATCTTATGGATTCCTTGCGGCTGAGTCCCTTAAAAGAAATCGCTGGCAAAAAAATAATCCGCGTTGAAGATTACTTAACTAGCGAGGCCGTTGAAAAAGGTCATCGCCGGCCGATTTTCCTTCCTAAAGCCGATGTCTATAAAATGGTTTTAGATGATCAAAGTACGATAATAATTCGCCCAAGTGGCACCGAACCCAAGTGCAAGTTTTACTATGAAGTAGTTGGAAAAAGCAGCCCGTCGATTAAGGGCAAGGCCGACAGTTTACATCAAGAATTACTTCGTCTATTGAAAATATAAAAAAGAGGATGTCCTATTGGACATCCTTATTTTATTTTATCGAGAATTAGCGGGAGGGTTTTTATAATACCATCGTGGTTGTTATCATCGACGGTAATTATATCAGCATGCGCCTTACAGTACTCGTTGCCATTGAGCATACCGACCCCAATGTTGGCCCAGGCCAGCATTTGAATATCATTTTCAGCATCACCAAAAGCAATAGTGCGACTATGGGGAATATGATAATAATCGGCAATATATTTTAATGCATCGCGTTTAGTTACATAGTCAAGATAAGCTTCGCTATAGTCACTGCCATACCAAAAACGAACTTTATAGTGAGGGTATTTTTCAATCGCGGAAGTAATAATTCCATCAATAACGGAATTTTTCACTTTTGACTTCAAAATTAAAGTCATCGGGTCTTCGGTAATATTGGCGCGAACATCACCATAGACGATTTTGACATTGTCATGCCAAAAAAAGGCATTCAAATCATCATCTTCCCGTAAAAGCCATATATCATCTGGGGTTTCCACCATAACATTATCGAGATTATTAAGACCGATGTCGCTAATAATGTTTTTAATGATTTCTTGCTTAAAGCTACTTTTAAACGTGGGAAATTCGCGATCGTGGCGTGAAGTTATTAACGCCCCGTTATAACAAACTAGGGGTGATGATAAATCAAGTTGATCTTGATAGTGGGCTAAAGCGCGAAGAGGACGACCACTAGCTAGGACAATTAAATAACCTTTTTGGTCAAGATCCTTTAAATAATTAATGGTAGCAGCGGAAATCGTTTTGTCGTCGTTTAAAAGCGTCCCATCCATATCTAGTGCAATCAGAGTATGTTTTTTTATCATTAGCGAAGACCAACAGCCTGTTGTACCCGTTGGAGAACAACCCGAGCAATAACGGATGCTTTAGCTTCACCTTCTTCAAGAATTTTTTCTGTTTGAGGATCATTGTAGAAAGTATAAAAGCGATTTTGAAAAGGCTCAATTTCTTCAATAACGGCATCAGCGATGGCTTTTTTAAAATCGCCATAGCGATAGCCCGCAAACGTTGTTTCTGCCTCTTCAACTGTAATGTTTTTTATCGCCGCATATATAGTCAGTAAATTAGCAATTCCAGGCTTGTTTTCGATATCATATATTACTTCGCTTCCTGAATCAGTAACCGCACTCATAATTTTCTTGCGGATGGTTTTCATATCATCGAGCAGAAAAATATCGCCTTTTGGATCCGATTTACTCATCTTTTTGCTGGGGTCAGATAAGGACATAATACGTTTTCCAACTTTGCCAATTTTTGCCTCAGGCATTTTCAAAATTTCACCATAATGGTTATTAAAACGTTTAACTAAATCCCGGGCTAGCTCAACATGCTGAGTTTGATCTTCGCCAACGGGGACGACATCTGAATCATAAAGAAGAATATCCGCAGCCATCAAAACTGGGTAGGCGAATAGCCCTAGCCCAATTGCATTTTGATTCATATTTTGTGATTTTTCCTTAAATTGAGTCATGCGTGATAACTCACCCATATAAAGATAATTCTGCAAAATAATGGCTAATTCACTATGCTCACTGACGCGACTTTGACGAAAAATAGTACATTTTTTAGGATCTAATCCCGCCGCAAGGTAAAAGGAAGCAATGATTTTGCTATTTTCCCGTAAAAATTCCGGATCAATTGGCATCGTCAAAGCATGAAGATCGGCAATAAATATAAAAGTTTCACCCTCGTTTTGAAAATTAGGGAAATTCTTTAAGGCTCCAATATAATTTCCAAGGGTTAATTTTCCAGTTGGTTTAATTCCTGATAAGACACGCATAAATATAGCCTCCAATCATGAAGAAATTATAAGGCTTCATCCGCTTAAAAGCAATTTTATTCCCCAAATGGCGTCCTTAAATTATCCACGCAAGTTTTTTTTAAATCGATTTATAAATATAAATCGAAAAATTATATATTTCTATGGATAGAAAAAACCAATGAAAAAAAAGAAAGCGTTTGCGAGTAAATATTCCGTGATTGTTTATTGTGTCAAACAACTAAATAAGATAAAATAGACGCAGAGAGGATGATGCTAAATGATTAAAATTTATACATCGCCAAGTTGCTCCTCTTGCCGCAAGGTTAAGAAGTGGTTTGACGAACAGAAGATTCCCTATGAGGAACACAATATATTCGCAACAATTCTCGATGAAAAAGAATTGAAAGATATCTTATTTAAGTCGGAAAATGGGTTTGATGACATTATTTCTACGCGATCGAAAATTATTAAAGAAAATAATATCGATCTTGAGGCGATGACCGTTAGTGAACTTATCGACTTTATTCAAAAGAACCCATCGATATTAAAACGACCAATTATGGTGGATGATCGACGGATTCAAGTTGGCTATAATGACGAGGAAATTCGCATTTTTATTCCTCGGGCAAGACGGTTAGCTGAAAGATATTGCTCGGCGGAAGAGTGCGAAAAATTCGGCGATTGCGAACACGCTCAAAACTGTAACTAAGCAACAAAAAAAAGGCACCTGTATTTAAAATCAGTGCCTTTTTATTTTACTTATTTTTCATTTAAACTTTTGGCAGCCGCCATTGCTCGCGCTTGCTTAGAACGAGTGTTGAGAATAAATGGAACTTCACATTTTTCGCAGATATCACGCAATTGGTCTTCAGCATTGCTAATAGATGATCCTTCCATTTCTAATTCATAATCGGTCGTGCCACAATAGGAGTTAGCATCCATTGAAAAAAGACAATCCTGGTAATCAAGCGAAACCCGTTCAGTAGTTAAGGAAGTGATAATTGAAAGGTTATCAACACTTACTCCCAAACTGATAAGAAAGTCCTTAATTGACCCTTCTGGAAAAACTTTCTTATTAGCAAGCGAAGTAAATTCGGTTTTAGTTATCGACTGATTCTTTTCGAGTAAGCCCTCGGCTAATGGAGTTTTTAAAGTTAATACATACTCACTGGTTTCCCGGACTCTCAAGGCCATGCCGTACTTCTTCAATTGGTAGGTCGAAGTGTCAACATAATGATTGGTTTGAACCTTAACTGGATGCTTATCGGCTTTCATTATTCTCTTTACTTGATCAAATTGATCTTTATTGAGTAATACCTTCACTTCAATTTCAATATTTGTGGACATGATTTCGCGCTCCTTAATAGTTTTTAATGTAACAAAATAATGATACAATAAAATTACCATTTTGGTAAGAGGTGGGCCTATGCAATTTCAAATCTTTTGTCGCGATGATGATAATAGTTGTCGAATAGCTACTAAACTAGAAAATGCACTTTTGGCACGGAATCATTCACTTAATGAAAAGCACCCAGATATTGTTGTTTTTGTCGGCGGAGACGGAACTTTTCTGCGCGCGGTAAATCATTATATCAATCAGATTGATCATATCTCATTCGTGGGCATCCACGCTGGGACATTGGGTTTCTTTTGCGATTATGAAGAAGAGGATATTGATCTTTTAATTAAAAACATCGAGGATAAAAATATCATAGCCCACGCCTATCACCTTTTGGAAGCACAGGTAAACTATGGGAAGGAGGTAAAGTCGTTTTATGGCGTCAATGAAATTCGACTTGAAGACCCCTTCCATACGCTTATTGCCGATGTACATATCGATGGTAAATTATTGGAGCGCTTTCGTGGGAATGGACTTATAGTAACTAGTTCGCTTGGCTCATCGGGCTACAATCGTTCACTTGGGGGCGCACTAGTCAGTACCGAAATGGAGATGGTGCAATTGACGGAGATTGCCACCATTCAAAATAATGCCTTTCGTTCCTTGGGCTCTTCTTTGATTTTACCTAAGAATACGGAAATTTCGTTCAGTGGCAATTTCCCGGATGCGATTGTCGGCATCGATCATATGAGTGCAACACTTATGAGCCCAGTTGAAAAATTAATTGTTAAATTATCCTCCAAAAAGGTCAACATTTATCACCAAAATAACCACTCCTATTTTGAAGTTCTCCGCAAGACATTTATTAAGGATTAAGAGGAATACATAATGGCAAATGAAATAAACGACTTCCTTTATCAATATGGACTATATATCGCTTTAGGTATCGCGGCCTTACTGGCTATAATTCTTTTAATTTATTTTTTTTCACATCGTTCAATTAAACCGGCTGCTTCGCTTGTTTCCAGCAGCCAATTAATTGAGGCGCTTGGTGGGGCGGATAATATTAAAGAGATAAGCTTTGTGCGCTCCCGGATGAGTATCTACTTGTATGAGCAAACAAAATTAAATCGTTCCGCTCTCGATCAATTAGGCTTTGGACCCTTTGTTCAAATGAGTGACCGACTAACCCTACTTACCAATGAGGCGACTAAAAAAACGATTATTAAAACTTTAGAACAGTACAAAATAAAAATTTCCTCGCGTTGAGGAAATTTTTTATATATTGCGCCACTCTTTTTTTAAACTCTCAACTGGCAATCCCATTACGTTATAGAAACTTCCTTCAATTTGTTCAACAAGAGGAAATTCCTTATCTTGAATGCCATATGCCCCCGCCTTATCCATCGGTGAGCCAGTAGCCACATAGCGATGGATTAACTCGTCATCAAGCTTATTAAATGTCACCAATGTCGTGACGCTTTTGGATATTCGCTTATTAGCTTTTAAAATAGTATAACCCGATATTACTTTGTGCGTGCGCCCACTTAGACAGCGAAGCATTTCATAGGCTTGTTTTCCATCATGCGGCTTACCCATAATGCGCCCATCAATCAAAACGATGGTGTCACAGGCAATAACGGTATCATCAATATGCGATGAAAATACCTTTTCTGCTTTTAGAACACTCAACTTTTCAGGAAGTAATTCTGGATTATCGACTTGAACGCTATCCTCGTCGATGTCGGCGGGAATAACTTCAAAGGTAGGAATAACCTGTCGAAGCAACTCTTTGCGCCGAGGAGATTGAGAAGCGAGAATGATCATTTGCCTTCCACCTTATTCATAATCACGGGAATAATCATCGGTGACCGTCCGGTTTTGGTAAACAAATAGCGTTTAACGGTTGAACGAACCACATTTTTAATCTCCCCAAAAGTTACATGCCCCGAGGCAAATAACGTTTCAAGAGCTTCATTGGTTCTTTTTTCCGCATGCGGAATAATATGGGAGAATCCCCATTTAATAAAGCCCCGTGTGTATATTTTAGCCGGTGCTAATAGTTTATTGTTTTTAGAATCTAAAACAAGCAAAACGGACACCATTCCATCTTCACTAAGAATTTTCCGGTCATGAATGACGGCATTACTTAAGCCATTTATATCATTTCCATCGATGTAAATATCATCCGCAGGTAGGGTAATCCCCCGTTTGACCGCATGATTATCTAGTACAAGACTATCCCCATTTCCACAGACGAAGGTATGATCTTCCGCCATTCCTAATTCTTGGGCGATTTCCGCATGAATTTTTAGCATCCGATATTCGCCATGGATAGGCATAAAGAAACGAGGACGCACTAATTTCAGCATAATCTTCAATTCTTGTTGCGAAGGATGTCCGGAACTATGAATGTTATAAAGAATCGACTTTGTGAGTACGGTTGCGCCTTCACGGGTTAACTGATTAACCACCTTGTCGATAGATTGACCATTTCCAGGAATTGGTGAAGAAGAGAAAACAACAGTATCGCCAGGAATAATTTTAATCGTTTTGTGATCTCCATTGGCAATTCGCGAAAGAGCGGCCATTGGTTCGCCCTGCGATCCAGTACATAAAATGACAGTTTCTTCGGGCTTTAATTTCTTAATATCATCGACATCAACTAAATTAGCATCCGGTATTTTGATATAGCCAAGTTCACGCGAAGTATTGACGACATTGTTCATTGATCTTCCAACAATAACGACTTTCTTGTTATAGCGAACACTCGCCTCAACAATTTGTTGAATCCGTGAAATATTACTCGAGAAAGTTGAAACAATAAGTCGCGCGGGAGCATTGGCAAAAATATCATTAATTGCGCTAATAACGGCGCGCTCACTGGGAGTATAGCCAGGAACTTCCGCATTGGTGGAGTCACTTAAAAACAAATCGACTCCTTCATTTCCAAGCCGAGCAATTCGTCCAAGATTGATGTCAGGCCCGATAGGAGTTAAATCAATTTTAAAATCACCCGTAGTCATAATTCGACCGTGGGGGGTGTCAATACAAATTCCAAATGAGTCAGGAATTGAATGGGTTACATGAAAGAAGGAAACATGAAAATCATCGACGTAATACTCATCGTTTTCTTCGTATTCGACGATTTTAACCGGTTCCTTTATTCGCATATCTTTCAGTTTATGGCGAATTAAAGCCGCTGCCAATTTGGGGGCGTAAATAACCGGAATAAAGACGTTTTGAATTAAAAATGGAATGCCACCGATATGGTCCTCGTGGCCATGGGTAATGAAGAGCGCCTTAATCTTCCCACGATTATTCCTTAGGTAAGAATAATCCGGGATAACATAGTCAACTCCCGGCAAATCTTCCTCAGGGAAGCGCACTCCAGCATCGATTAAAATTAAAGACTTGTCATTTTCAATGACATAGGTGTTTTTGCCAACCTCGCCTAAACCACCAAGGGCATAGACCGAAACCGGCGAAGGCATTAAAGCCGCCATAAAATATATTCCTCCAAAATGATTGTTATCGTTTTAACATCTAATTTATCTAAATTATAAATGAATTATTCAAATTTTCAAGCCATTCGCTTTAAATTGCAAGCGCTTTGGGATCATCAAGTTGTCCCTTACGGGCATCAATTCGATCGTAATAAAGAATGCCGTCAAGATGATCAATTTCATGCTGCAAGACAACAGCATCATATCCGCGGGCAACAATTACAATGTCTTTGTTGGTCACGATGTCAAAGGCCTCAACCGTAATCTTGAATGAGCGATATACGTGGCCCGGATGATCAAGGGGAACCGAGAGGCATCCTTCGCCATTAGATAGATAGCATTCACGAACGCTATTGGCCACAATGCGCGGATTAACAAGCCCATATTTGACATATTGCTTCTTTTCCTCATCCTTCGGGTAATAAATGGCAATTAAACGTTTATTAACCCCAACTTGAGGAGCGGCTAAACCGACTCCAGAACGAAGATGATATTTTTCACTCAACACCTCATCTTGGGACATCGCTAAATGCTCAAGCATTTCTAAAAGAAGAGCTCGATTTTCTTCATTGATGGGCAAAGAAACAGCAACCGATTTTTCCCGTAAACTCGGATGGGTGTCGTCAATAATTTTTAACATACTTGTACTCCGGTAGTTATAATAGCATAAAAGTTTTGTTTGTGTTAATAAACCGCTTACAAATTGATGTATAATTTGTAGTGTAGTGATAAAATACCATGGGTGATGAATATGACAGATGAATTAATTGAATTAACTTACAGTGTAAAGCAAGCATTAAAGGACCATCCTTTAGTGAAAAAACTTGATGAAATCGAAGATAAAATGGAAAACGATGTTGAGGTTCAACATTTGAGTTTTGTCTATCAAGTAGCGCAGGATCGTTTTAATGATTTTTTAAAGTTATATGCGACGCAATCTTCAGAAGTGGTTACCGCGCAAAAGGCATTATATGAGGCCAAGAAGCAACTTGATGAGCATCCGTTGGTGCGTGAGTACTATGCTGCTTTTCGTCCAGTAAACGACCTTTACGACGAGATACAAAAGAAAATATTTAGCCCCTTTGGTGGAAGTAAGAGCTGCGGAGGCTATTAGAGTGCGCATTATCGGGGGCATCTATCGCCATCGACAATTAAAATTTATTTCTGATACGCAAACGCGTCCGACTAAAGATCGTATCCGTGAAGCTGTTTTTTCCGCTTTGGGACACAATTGTCTTAATCGGCGCGTTTTAGATTTATTTGCTGGTTCGGGTTCCATGGGTCTTGAAGCACTCTCGCGAGGGGCAAAAGAAGCTTCCTTTGTCGACACTCGGCAAGAAGCCATTGCAATTATTCGACAAAACATAAGTGATTTAGAGGCCAATGGTCAGGCGTTTTTTGATTCATATGATCATTTTTTGCAAATGAGTGGCGATACATTTGATTTGGTCTTTATTGATCCACCATATGCCTTTGATGATTACGAAGATCTTTTTACCAATTTGTTAAAACCCACATTACTTAGTCAAGATGCTATAATAGTAATCGAAAATCAAAGTTCCAATTTCTTCGTACCAGAGGAGTTCATTATTACTCGGCAATATAAGTACGGAGAAACTTTGGTTCATGTTTTGAGGAGAAAAGTATGAAACGAGTAGCGGTTTATCCCGGTTCATTTGATCCAATGACGAATGGCCATATGGAAATTCTTCGGCGTGCGCTCAGCGTTTTTGATGAAGTTATTATTCTAGTGGCGGTTTCACCGACGAAAAAAAGTCTTTTTTCTCTTGGCGAACGGTTTGCGATGATTAAGGAAGCAACAAAAGAGCTACCTGGAGTAAGCGTTGACATGACCGAAGGACTATCAATTAACTACGCGCGCGAACATGGAGCAATTGCTTTGGTGCGGGGACTTCGAGCGGCAACCGACTTTGAATATGAATTTAAAATGGCGGCAGGCAATCGCTTTGTTGATCCAAAAATTGACATGGTTTTCTTTATGTCGGCTCCGGCCTTTACCTTTCTTTCTTCATCAACGATTAAAGAACTGTTCATGCATGGTACAGACATTTCGCCGTTAGTACCTTTGGCGGTCGCGGAAGCCTTAAAAAAGAAATTAAATGAAATAAAAAAATAAAGTGATTATGAACTGTACCCCAAATCCTGGACATAGGAGGAGGGGTATTTTTCATGAAATACACATTTAAATTTAAACTTGAGTGCGTCAACAAGTATAAAAATGGCGTCTATATTAAAAGACCAGGCATTTGCAGATCTTCACGCGATACTTTTATCCATAAAGTGAGGAATTGGGTTGCATTGTACGATAGATTTGGAATAGAAGGTCTGAAAAGAAGGCAGTTCAATAAAGATTGGACAAAAGATGATCGCTTTATTTATTTCTAGCAATGAAGGATACCATTCGCCCGGTCGGATGATCTCGCCTAGCGGAAAAATACAAATCACCGTCTTCATAAGTGCAAGCAAAGGACGAAGATATGTGATTCACCGGCACATTCAATTTTCTTAATTCAAGAAAGTTAATGAGAGCTGTATCCAAAAAGTAAACCCCGCCGGTGGCTTTTACTCCCTGACGGAATTGGCTGCTCATCGCGGCAATCCGTTTGGCTTCTTCTTCTGTAATAATTTCATGGGAGAAGCTAATTGATGGCCCCAAGTGAAAGAATAATTCATCGGGAGTAAGTCCTTCATCGTCCATCAATTTGGCGATGGTCAAGGCCGTAACTTGCTTTAAGGTGCCTTGTCGACCAGCATGAATAATGCCAATCAAACCGCGTGATGGGGCGTAGAAGAAGACGGGAACACAGTCAGCATGATAGATGGCAAGATATAAATCGGTATCAAAGGTATATAAGGCGTCGGCTTCAATTCCATTTTCAAAACTTGTCCATCCTCGACCACCATCTTCGCGACTAACCTTTCTTATCACTGTACTATGTGATTGATGGGTAAAAATTACTTGATTGGATTTAATGTCTAAATTCTTAATAAAATCTTCGCGATTCATTTTTACTGCCGCTTCATCGTCACCAACTTGGAGGGCCATATTAAACGAATCAAAAGGGGCTTTCGAATATCCTTCAACTCTTTGCGTTGTGCCCGCTACGAGTGAACTAAATTGAGCCCAAGGAGTATATTTCATTTTTAGTACCTCTATGTTTATTAGTATACAATTAAATCATTCGATAAAAAAGATTGTAAAAAAAAGGATCGAACAATTGAAGTAAATTTCACTTCGTTTATAGTTTGATCCTAATTATTAGACATTAGTACTTATTTAGCAAAATCACCAGTTGTATTCCAGCACTCGGCAAGGAATTCGGCTTTCTCATATTTGTCAGATCCAGGGACACCAACGAAAGCTTCTTTAACTCCTTGGTTACCAGCATCAATGGCTTCTTGCGAGAAATCAACTAAGAAGACGGTTGGAGTTTGGAAAGAACTGCTTTCCTCGTAACCATTGCTAATCGAATCTAAGATTGAATCAGCATCGGCAAAAGAAGATTTTCCAAGCATATGCTTGCTATAGTAGATTGAATTTTGTTGAACCCAATCAACGGTGGTATTCATAAATGAGGTAGTGTCATCACTGGTAAGGAAATTCAAGAATGGAGTTGTACTCAATTCATCTTGATCATCGGTTTCTTCATCAGTGAAGATTGTCTTAAGAGCAAATTTATTACCGCCAAGTTCACTCGTTGTGTAATTCTTTAATTCAGCAAAACCATCTTTTGCTTCTTCGCAAGCTGAACAATCGGAAGAAACAAATACCAAGAAGAACTTTTGACCATCAAGTTGTTCATCAGCGATGTCATTGATGAGTTTTTGGGCGGCAGAATTTTCTTTTCCCTCCAACGTTACTTGGTAGCGGGCATAGAAGGTTTCCGCACTGTCATTTTTCTCTTTTGCATCTTTAATAGCCGAAGTAATTGATGGAATTGAGAAGATGATGCCAAAAATGATACCAACGATTAATAGTGGTTGAATCCAGGCGGTGTTTTTAATCCAATTCCATATCCGGGCGAATATATTTCCGTTACTGCTTTTCTTCATGAAAGACTCCTCCATATGTCGACAAATTAGACGAACATAGCACGTTAATAATATCATTAGGTTAGGTATTATTCAATAATAAAAGCGCTTATTTTTTTCGCCTAAAAGCGAACAAATATCGTCATCCTTATTTTACAAAATAAGTAGGATATTGAAAAGCCATTTTTTCTCGCTTATACTTGTCGCAGTGAGGCACATATGTCGAAGATAAAAAAACTAACAAAGCACTATGACGATTTCCTATTTGACCATCCAGCCGTAAGGTGGATAGTTGAAAACTTTTTTACCTTATTTTTCTGTACATTTAGTGCCTTCATCTTTGCCTTTGGCTTCCGACTATTTATTTCGCCTTCATCGACCGATTCGGATATCGTTAGATTTGCTGGTGGCGGGATCAGTGGCTTTTCGCAGGATGTGGTCAAGGTATTGATTGAAATTATGGGCTTTCACTATAACGAGTACAATTTGCAATCCATCCTCTATATCATATTCAATATTCCAGTTATCATTTTGGGCTGGTTTGGAATTGGCAAACGGTTTACGATTTATTCGCTGATAAATGTAGTTCTCGGTTCACTTTTTATTTCGATTATTCCTAATGACTGGGAAAGTTTGATCGTTTTAGATAGTCAATTAACCCGGACGTTATTAGCAGGTATTTGCACAGGAATGAGTGCCGCTGTAGCTTTTAAAGCCGATATCTCAGCGGGTGGTATGGATATTGTTTCCTACTATATGGCTAATAAGAAGTCAACAAACGTGGGCAAATATAGTATCAGTTTCAATGCTGTGATCGTGGTTTTATATTCTTTAATTACGATCATTGCTGCGAATAAAAACGGACTAGATAACCCATTTTCAACCGGGCTTACCTCACTGGTATATTCGATAATTTACTTATTTGTTTCGGCTCTAGTCATCGATTTTATTAATGTAAGGAATAAAAAGGCTCAAATTCAAATAATTACAACTAATAAAAATATGTCGCCGATTTTAATCGCTAATTTTCACCATAGTGCGACAATTATTCAAGGAACGGGAGCCTATACGGGAGAAGCCAAGATTATAATTTATATGACGGTTTCAACAAACGAAGTTAAGAAAGTGCTAAAAGTAGCACAGAAAGTTGATTCTCACGCGTTTATAAATGTCATCAGTCTTCATCAAGTCTATGGTCGGTTCTTTGTGCAACCCGTTCGTTAACATAAAAAAACTCAAACACCAGATCTAAGCGATGTTTGAGTTTTTATTTTTCAGTTAAGGAAGGTCATTAATTTTAAGAAGTTCTTTTCCCGTACTTTTTCCGAAATAGTGACGATGTCATATATCCATAAAATACCGAATAAACCGCCAGTTAGAAGTTTTAAAACCCCCATACCGATATCGCCAATCATAAAGCGATCAATGCCAAGTCCACCGACGAAGATTGAAACTAAAAGCAACATCATCGGATCCATCAAATCAATTCCATAGACGAGAAGCGTTTCATCACCTTGATATAAGGCGAGCTTTTCCCGAATAAAGGGCAATTGTTCCGGTGGAAGTTTCTTAGCATTTTGCATGATAAACAAATCAATTTTTTCTTTTTCCATACAATTATTTGTCTCCTCCTTTCTTGCAGGCATTTAATGCTTGAGTGAACATCAAATAGTTTTTCTTCTTTGTTAGTTCTGAACATTTAAACCAATCAATGATTACAAAAACCATTTGAATCAAAATTGTAATGCTAGCCACGACCATTAAGATACCGATTAGAACGCGTAAGCCCGGAGAATTAATTCCTCCGTACGGATTCATATTCACATTTACCAAAGCTATGGCAACCAAAAAAATGACGAAGGCCACCACTCCTAAAATCAATTTCCGCAGGCCACGTTTTTTCTCATCAATATAAAACATATCGATTCCTAAGCCGCCAAGAAAAATGCTCAACAAAAGGACAATAAGCGGATCACGCAGATTGATGGAACTAATCGTAATTCGATTATCATCTTCAAGATCAATTAACGATTTACGAACAAAATTTACTTGATAGGGTTCAAAGTACTTTCCCTTAGTCATTAAATATAGACTTACAAAAGATTTATCCATACTTTCTCCTTTTATACATTGTATTGTATTTTGCGAAGATATTAAATGAAAATAGCACAAATGTTTATATATTTAATCTATAAGCGCTGAAAAAGGACTTCTTAAATGATGGCCAAGAAAATGTGTCAACCAAACAAGATAAAAAAAGCAAATAAAAATATTTAAAAAAATATTCGTGTTCTATTTTTATTCTAGTATCATCAATGATCATATAACCTGAACCATTTGAAGACACTGGTTTGATTAACTACTTATTCTCATCACGATGGCTTTATAGAAACATAGTCATATAAACAGGCAAATAGATAATGCCATCTTTTTGCATTAAATCTTTTGTATGAATAATGTATTTTTTACCCAGTTTGCTTTTAAACTTGATACTAAACTTGTCTAATGACGACGTGGTATAGTTCTTGCCAGACTTAACTTCAACAGGTGATATTTTAGTTGGTTTAGATTGATCGATAATTAGAAAGTCTATTTCCATCATATTTGAGCGGTCTTGATTATCAGTCCTTGAGTAAAAATATAATTTCTTATTTAAAGCAGTAAACATTTGAGCGACGATATTTTCAAATATCATACCATTGTTAATATCTAGTCGATCTTGAATAATGGCTTTTGCTACTTCTTGATGCATTTCATCATTTTCACTAAATGCATGACTCAATAATAACCCCGTATCCGCCATATACATTTTAAGCGTTAATCTATCCCGATTTAGAGATAATCCAAAATTGGGATCGGATGTATTAAAACATACATTTGTAATCATGGCTTCGTCTAACCATGTAAAAGCATCCTCATAATCTCTAAATCTCGCATCTTTTGATAATGAACTTAACATAAACTTTTTCTCGTGTTTCGATAATTGACTAGGAATTTCATCAAAAATACTAAGCACTTTATGTTCATATCCTTTGGCATATTTTGAAATGTCGTTCTTATAAAGCTTTAAAATATCTCTTTTAATCCGATCTACTTTTGTATAATCATTGGTATCTAAAAATTCCATAACTGCTTGAGGCATACCTCCGATTAACAAGTACTGTCTAAATAGTTTCATAATCGTTGAATGAATTTCGCCAAGGGGTCTCAGATTTTCAAAATGCTTTTTAATAAGAGGAAAAACATCTCCTCTTCCAAGAGCAGTACAAAATTCTTCAAAATCAAGTGGATACATTTTAATTGCTCTTTCTTCTGAAGGTATTAAAATACTTTCTACATTACGCTTGATTGATAATAAAGATCCAGTTTCGATGTAATCATAGCGGTTGTCTTTCACTAGATGTTTTATCAGTTGCCTAGCTTGAGGAAATAATTGCACTTCATCAAATACAATAAGTGAATTTCTTTCGAATAATGTAATTCCAGTGATTGATGTTAAGAAAAAGAAAAAATCATCAAGATTTGATGCGTATTTTTTAAAAAGCGATTTAACCTCAGTACTTGCAACACTAAAATCTATGAGTATATATGACTTGTATTCTTTTTTTGCGAAGGCTTCAACCACAGTGCTTTTTCCAACGCGTCTTGCGCCTTCTATGAGTAATGCGGTTTTGCCATTTTCATTTTTCCACGCAATCAATTGCTTATATATTTTACGTTCTAGCCTCATCAATATCACCTCTTATAACTATACTATACACGTTTTTTGATTTTTAATATGAAAAATAATACACGTTTTTTGATTTTTTAAAGTGCTGTTACATCACGTTATCATGAATTGACTCTTAGGTATTATATATTTATTCTCATTTAAAATGAGGAGTGCTGTTACATTATTCCCATATTTTACGTTAAGTATAATATGGGATTCGATGCATAAATTAGAAAAAATTATTAAACAATACATTTTTGATATTTTTTGCACTTTGAATCAATAAATCATGAACGAGCAATGTCCGTAAAAACAAAAATGCCCCTTCCAAATTGAATAAAGAGTGAGTCATTTTGGGGTTCGCAACATTTGTCCCTGATTGTTATTCTTCCTCTTCGTAATAATATGAACAATCAATGCCACTCATGAAAATTTCTCGATTATTTATGTCGTCGGTCAACGCATTATTTAATAAATCAAAGATTGGTTTTGGGTTAACTGGACTTTCTTTCATTGCGGACAAATAGTCGTTTTTCTCAATCTTTGACCAGTCAACACATTGCTGTATTCTCGCTTTTAATAATAAATCAAGCCAAATTCTAGTCGATCTTCCGTTTCCTTCCATGAATGGATGAGCGATATTCATTTCGATATACTTATCCAATATTTCAGGGAATGTATTATCGGTCATCTTATCGATATCTTTTAATACTTGAGGTAAGAAATCACCATTAGCAAACATAAAACCACCTTTGGAGATTGTTTTTGTTCTAATCTTGCCCGCAAAATCATAGATTCCTTCAAATAAATAAGCATGGATTTGCTTTAGTAGTTTCGTCTTACCAACACATGAAAAATCTAATATTTCTGATTTAAATAATGTGTGGGCCTTTCTTTTGCTCTGCTCGTCTATAGGATCCAAGTGTCCTTCAATCCAACTTTGAAAATCAGCATTATTTTTACTAGGAAGAATAAAACCGAGTTTTTTGACCCCATTTTCATCCAAGACATCTGAAAGGTATTTCTTGCCATCATCGGCATATAATTTCAGCTGTCTACAAAATGTATTCAACTCTGGATGCCTTCTCTTAATTGCATTCCAATAAATACGTGGATTTTTTGAATTGGTCAACGCAAAAACAACATCAATGGATGAATACCACCACTTAGAATCATCATCATCCCATACGGCGCGAATTTTCTTATTTAAAAACAATCTTAGAGAAGATTTTATCATACTAGTATGATAACACGCTGCGTTTCAGTTGTCTACAATTTGTATGCAACTGCCATATAATAAAACTTTGGCACTATTATGTGCCAAAGTTGGCCATCTAACCTGGGTTGAATTATCTGTTTAAATGCATTTACGCACCTATGTCAAAATTTGCGTATCTCTAGTCTATTTTACATACCCTTCGTGGAAAGATATTTGAAATACTAGAACTGCTTTATTTAAATGAATTACTCTATAATCAAAAATTTATGAAATTTTTTTGGTACGTCTGTAACTGGTAAATTTGCAACTTCAGAAAGTGATTTTAATTCAATAGCTTTTTGGTAGTACCATTTCTTATATTCAAGCATATCAAGATTATGTTGTAGCGATTCCATTTGTTCAAGAACTGATGCTTTTTGATTGTCAAGTATCTTGATTCTATTGGCAAAGTCAGTATCACCGGTTTTGTAGTAATCAACAAAACTCTTAATATCTTTAATTGACATACCTGTTTGTTTTAAGCATCCAATAATATCAAGCATCCCGATATCAGATTCCTTAAACATTCTGATACCACCACGCGATCTTTCAACAAATGGTAATAACCCTTCTTTGTCATAATATCTTAATGTTGATGCATTTACATCCATTTTTTTAGCGATTTCACTAACTGTATAATACATAAAATAACCTCCAAACATATTTTTATACTTTTTTAATAAATCTCTTGACTTAAAGTTGACTTTAAGTAGTAGTATTGACTTGAACTTTCTGATAATAGCGTATCACAAACAAAAAAAGTGTCAATTGTATAGATTAAAAGAGGTAACAAATGAACAAAATTATTAAAGATCAAATTTTCCAAGAAGAAAGAGCTTTATATAATCTTCAAGATGCAGAATTAATTAACTGCCGTTTTGACGGACCACTTGATGGCGAATCTAGTTTAAAAGAAACCAATCATATTATCATAAGAGATTCATATTTCAATCTTCGATATCCATTGTGGCATGCACATCATTTTGAATTAATTGATTCTCAATTAGATGATATGGCTAGAGCTGCTTTTTGGTACTCAACATATGGGTTACTTAAGAACGTGAAAATCAATACTATCAAATCACTAAGAAACGCTGAGCATATCAAAATTGAAGATTCAATCATCATTGCAAGCGAGGTAGGTTGGTTCTGTAATGACATGCAAATCGAGAACACTTATATCGAAGGAGACTACCCTTTACTTAAAGCTAAAAACATTACAATTAATAAATCACATATTGACGGCAAATATAGTCTACAATATATGAAAAATGTAAGAATTACAGATTCTATATTAGACACAAAAGATGCATTTTGGCATTCTGAAAATGTTATTGTAGAAAACAGTAAAGTTAATGGTGCCTATCTTGGTTGGTATGGTAAAAATTTAACGTTCATTAATTGTGAAATCATTGGTACACAACCACTATGCTATACAGAAGGTGTTAAACTCATGAAATGTACGATGAAAAATGCCGATTTAGCATTTGAATACTCAGATGTTGAAGCAGATATTATCGGGCATATAGATTCCGTTAAAAATCCAAAATCCGGATATATTAAAGCTGACACGATTGGAGAAATCATTTTGTCTCAATCAATTATGCCAACAGATGCAGTGATTGAAACAAAACCGAATAAGTGACAAAAATGCCTTTTATTAATTGATATAAGTACCTATCAAATTACGCTTCACATGACACAGGCGTTATTACATATAAGACGTGACCATGTGAGCCCATCTCAAATCGTGTATTTATGTTTATAATCGTGTAAGTCAGGGTGTAAACGTGTAGAAAATCATTAACTTACCTAATTTCTCAGTTTTTTTGATATTTTTTCACTGCCTAAATTTATTTATAAAAGCCAAAAAGGCCCTATTTAGCGTAAAAAAAGCCTGATACCAAATTGTATCAGACTAATGCTTTCAATATGGCGGAGAAATGGGGATTTGAACCCCAGCAGGGCTTGCACCCTCTATCAGTTTTCGAAACTGACCCCTTCAGCCGCTTGGGTATTTCTCCAAAAGCGGGATTATTATAACATAAAACCAGATTTTGACTAGATGATTTTGATAATATTTGCTAGCCAAAAGAGGAAAAAAATCGTGTATAATTTATTTGAGGTATATATGGGCTATTTATTATTATCAAATAGAATTTATTCCGCTGAATCAATTTTTCAAAATATCTGGCTTATTATCTTAATTGCCACGCTTTTGATTATAGGTTTTATTGTTTTTACGTGGCTTCGACAAAGGAAAGTTGATGCCGACATTGATATCAACATAAACACCGCGCGGATATATTACCTAGATTTAGCACATAATCGCATTACTTTTTTTAATCGTAATGCAATAAAGAAACGTAAATCCGGCAATTTGGATTATTTTTTCTCCCAATTTCATCCGAGTGAACGGGAACGAATTCGCAAGTGGCTTAATCAGTTGCTTGATGAAAATGCTACTCCCAGCAGTTTTATTGAAGCGGATGTAATTATTAAAAAGAATCGCGATCCTAAAGCGAGCTTTTTCTCGCTTTTAGAAGTCTTGTCTATTAATAAAAAGGAAAAGCGAATTTATTTAGAAAGTTATTTGCTTCGTTTTCTCAGTCCTCGCATTAAAAGTGGCAAACGCGTCACTAATTTGTTTATCACGGAAAAACGGGCGACTGAAATATATAGTCACCTGAAGGACAATAAAAAAGGAACCACGATGATAGTTCGCTTCTATAAAATGAGTCCTCGTCAGAAACGTAATCTTCGCTTTGAGCGACTTTTAGTGGCAAACTTAAAAAACCGAATTATTCCATTTTTAGGAGGGAATCGTCTTTTAGTCAACTATGGTGACCTTGAGTTAGGTATTTTCGATTTTAAATCCAGCGGGGGTAAGAGTGTGTTTTTACCTCTGGCGCGGTCAATTGCAAATGATTTAGCCCGATTTCTCGACGTTAATGGTTATCATGAGCTTTATTCCTTCTCAATTGGAATTGTGGATAATTCGGCATTTAATAAGCTGCCATCAATTGTTAAACAAGCACGAGAAATGGCTATTATTGCCGAAGAAAAAGAAGAGGATATAGTTTATTTTGATGCAAACTCGAATAGTGATGAGTTCCAACTGGATAAAACCTTCACTAAAGACTTGATGACCTTAATTAAGGAAAAGAAAATTACTATTTACTACCGGGCTATCGTCGATGCGAAGACGAAATCACCACTCGGATATTTTTCTTCGGTGCAACCATATAATTCGATTTTTAACAATTTTACCGAACTGAAAGAGTATGCCTTAAAAAACAAACTTGATCAGGAACTTTTTCAAATGATTGCGAAGAACATTATTCCGCGTTTCTTTAATCAGCGGGATGGCGATAATTTGACTCTATTCTTGCCGGTGATCGTTTCTGACTATCAGTCCATTATCAAAATACTTCCTCAAGTCAATCATAGTCGGGATGTTCCCATTACTTTGCTCTTTGAAGAAGAAGATATTGCTCTCGAAGTTGATAAAACTACTGATGTAATTGCAAACTTTTCCGATTATAATAACAAGGGCTATCATACAGCCTTAGTCATTAACGATGCTCAGCTGATGCTACCGAGTGAACTTTATCAAATGTTTGATTATTTCGTAGTTGGAGGCGACTTTACAGCCAACATTGATAGTGATGAGCGGGCACGGATGATCTTGAATGGCACGCTCGGCAAATTAGTGCGCTATGAAAAACCAGTTATCGTTTGCGACTTAGAAAACTGGACGGACATCGAATTGGTTGTGCGCAGTGGAATAAGGCTTATTTCTTCAGAAGAAATTGGCTCCAATGATGAGATGGTATTGCCGATTGATAAGAAAAAGATGCTTAGACTAGATAGCCTAAGTAAGTGAGGATTTATGGAAGAAAACAAAATTAAAAATGATGCGATTACTTCGCGGGACGAAGACTTTGCTAAATGGTATACCGATGTCTGCCGAAAAGCGGAGTTGATGGACTATTCATCGGTCAAAGGATTTATAATTTACCGACCTTATGGCTATGCTATCTGGGAGCAAATTCAGTCTTATCTTGACCGCAAATTTAAAGAATCAGGACATGAGAATGTCTATATGCCTTTAGTCATCCCGACGAGTTTGTTTCAAAAGGAAAAAGACCATGTGCAAGGCTTTGCTCCGGAAACATTGATTGCTACCATCGGGGGAAGCAATAAGATTGATGACCCGTTAATTATTCGCCCCACCTCCGAGGTGCTATTTTGTGAACACTACGCCAAGATTATCAGTAGTTATCGTGATCTTCCTAAAAAGTATAATCAATGGTGCTCTGTCGTGCGCTGGGAAAAAACCACGCGTCCATTCCTTCGGGGATCGGAATTCCTTTGGCAGGAAGGCCACACGATGCATGAAAGTGAACAGGAAGCTAGACATGAAACTTTGTCGATGTTAGAAGTATATAACAATATGGGACGCGACTTGCTTGCCGTTCCATTTGTAACTGGCCGAAAAACGGAAAAAGAGAAATTCGCTGGTGCGGTTGAAACCTATTCCATTGAGGCGCTAATGCACGATGGCAAGGCGCTACAAAGTGGAACTTCACATTATTTTGGTACGGGCTTTACGGAAGCATTTAATATCACTTTCCAAGATAAGAACGGAAAGATGCAGCATCCATTCCAAACTAGCTGGGGCGTTTCGACGCGACTTATTGGCTCAATTATTATGGTGCACGGCGATGATAATGGACTTGTCTTACCTCCGGCAGTAGCCCCTATCCAGGTGGTGATAATTCCTATTCAACAGCAAAAGCCAGGCATTTTAGGCGCGGCTAAAGAGTTATTCTCGCTTTTAAAAGCGAAGGGAATTCGGGTCAAACTCGATGATTCAGATCGTACACCTGGATGGAAGTTTGCCGAATGGGAAATGAAAGGTGTCCCTCTACGTATCGAAATTGGTCCACGGGATTTGGCTAATGCCGTGATTACAGTGGCCAAGCGCAATGATGGCACCCGCGAAACTATTCCGCTTGCCGATTGTGAAACGGAAGTTAATCGTTTATTGAAGGTCATCCATGAAGAAATGTATGAGAAAGCTTTTCAATTCCTTTTATCCCATACAGTTGAGGTCCAAAGTATGGAGGAAATTAACCACGTTCTTAATGATGTCACGGGCTACGCTAAGATGATGTGGTGTGGCAAGCAGGAATGCATGGATGTAATTAAAGATAAGTATAATGCAACAGCGCGCGTGATGCCGTTTAACCAAATTCCTTTTGGTGAAGAAAAGTGCCCGGTATGTGGCAAGGAAGCTCACAAGGTTGTCCTTGTAGCTAAGGCGTATTAAGAGTTGATTTTATTCGACAAAAGTTAATAGAAATCAAGATATTTTTTCCATAAAAAAACATTGCAGCCCCTACTCTTCTATGATAAGATTTAGGGGCGGTTTGGAGTAGTACCCAAGTTGGTGAAGGGGCTTCCCTGCTAAGGAAGTAGATCGGGAAACTGGTGCGAGAGTTCGAGTCTCTCCTACTCCGCCATTGAGTAAATTAGTTCTTGATTCAATATCAAGAACTTTTTATTTTATCTACTTACTTTTCGCGATTTTTTTTACTTATGGAATAATACAAATAACAAAAAATTCATTGTGAGAAAAGAATCTTATATTTATATTTTTTTAAATAGATATCAAGGTTAATCATATGTTGAATAAAGATGAACTTGGCAGTAATAGATTATAATTAAGTAGGGTGGAAATAATAAATTGAAGCATAATGAAAATGACTTAATTAAAAATGATATTCCCGTAGTATGCTATGAAATTGAAAAGGAAAGCGAACTACCTTTTTTAAGCAATGGTAAATCTTATGGATACAAATGTGCCAATATCGATCATGATTATGCGGGTATGGCGTATATGGGTTTTTGCTATGGTAGTCAAAAGATGTCGTTCGATAAGATTAAAAAGAATATGATTCAAGAAGAGATAAATAAACTTGAAAAGAAAAGGAATAGAGTTACTAATTTCGATTTTTTTAAAGAGAACGATGAATTTTATCCAGAATATGAACGGCTTTTAGCGATTGCCGGAAAGTATCGTAGACGTCGAGCCGGCAATCCAGATGTTATCAAATTAAACGCTTATATTGAAGATCATGGGGACTTAATTTTGAAATTCGCCGTTATGACATTAAATATAACTCAATGTTTTTCAATTATTACACCAAGATAGTTAGGGGAGATGGTATCGTTTGTCGAACAGTCGCAAAAGAAAAAGAAGACAATGCCACATTAGAAAGACGAATTGAGATGGCAAATACATTGATTAATAATGAGGAAGACGCTGTTAGTATAGCGAAAGATAATTTTTCTATGACTTTTGATTTTATCGAAGATAATTATAAAATGGCTATTACGGCGATCAAGAGTTTGCTCAAGGAGTATAAAGAAGTGTTTTTGCTCTATCCTCGAAGCGGAAAATCACAAAATTATGTAATTCCTTTCACTCCCAACATAATTGATGCAATTTTATTGGAGTTTACTATTGAAGATTATCTTTACGCATTGCCGAATACGCTTTATAGATTTAAAGAAGAAAAATAGATAGAGAAATTTGGCTTATACCTTACTTTTAATTATTATTTTTTAATAACAATTGAAGATAACTTATACTAGTTTTATTACAAAAAAATATTGTTTCATGACGTTTACAGCAAAAATAATATTTGCTTGATGGTATCATCACGCATATGAAAAAAACACTAAAACATTTTTTAATATCCATTTTTGCCATTCTCAGTGGAGTCAGTGTGGCTTATGCGAGTTTTGGACCATTTGCGGGATCCGGAGCTATAAGCGAAAATTCCGAGATAGATGCATCGATTCCAATTTGGAATAGCCTACAAGTAAAAGGTAATACAGTTGTTTCTATTGCTACTGGCGAAAGTCACAGTCTAGCAGTCACTTCTCTAGGAAGGGTGTTTGCTTGGGGGAGCGATGGTTTTGGTCAACTGGGAAATGGTTCTAGTAGTGACTCAAACGTAGAGACACCAGAAGATATAACACTAAATTTTTCTGGATTAGTTGCAAACGAAAAAATAGTTTCAGTCGCAGCTGGACAAAATCATTCTTTGGCCGTAACATCACTTGGGAAGGTTTTTGCTTGGGGAAAAGGAACCAGCAACCAAGTAGGCGATGCATCTGGTACTAATAGACCGTCACCAGTAGATATTACTGCACGTTTTAATGGCCTTGAAACAAATGAAATAGTTGTTTCACTTTCGGGTGGAGCAGCGTTTTCGGTAGCTTTAACTTCTTTAGGTAAAGTGTTTTCGTGGGGAAATAATAGTTGGTGGCAACTTGGAAACGCGGGTGGAGATTCTTGGAACGCACCTGGCAGTATAACCGCTAGGTTTAGTGGCTTAAGTGAAAACGAAAAAGTAATTTCAATCGCATCCGGATACCAACATTCAATAGCATTAACATCACTAGGAAAGTTTTTACTTGGGGAACTTCAGGACAACTGGAGCAGAAGGCACAGGTAACACAGATGGTAAATCAGGCACCATTTGACAGTAACTGATAAGGTTTCTGGGGCTCAGTGATAGGGAAAGAATAGTTTCTATAGACGCTGGATGGAACATTTCTTATGCTGTAACCTCGCTAGGAAAGGTTTTTGGGTTTGGTGGTGCGCAGTTAGGTCATCCTGGTTATGGCAGTTCTCCACAAAATATTACCGCACAATTTTCTGGATTGACTACTAATGAGAAAATAATACGTGTTGCAAAAGGAAGGGTTAACTCTATTGCTATAACTTCACTGGGTAAAATCTTTTCATGGGGATCAGATAGCGATGGTCAGTTGGGTAACGGTTCAGATAGCACTTCTGATGTGGCGAATCCACAGAATATACTCCCTTATTTTACGCTAGCACCTTTTGAAAGAATTGTTTCTGTGTCTATTGGAAGTTACCATTGTTTAGCTACTTCTTCACTAGGAAAAGTTTTTGCTTGGGGATCCGATTCAAGCGGAAGACTAGGCAATGGAGCAAATGGCAATGCCAGTTCTCCAGAGAATATAACAGCAAATTTTGATGATTTAAATGCAAATGAAAAAATATGCATGATTTCGTCAGGCTCTACCCATTCCATTGCTTTGACCACTTTAGGAAAAGTTTTTGCTTGGGGATCCGACGGAAGTGGGCAACTGGGAAATGGTGGTGCAAATAGCAATGCCAAATCTCCAGAAAATATAACGGCCAGTTTTGCAGGTCTAGCAACAGGTGAAATAGTAACTTCAATTGCAGCTGGAGGATTTCATTCCTTGGCCTTAACATCACTTGGTAAAGTTTTTGCATGGGGAGGCGATAGTTATGGCCAACTGGGAAATGGTGGTGCAAATAGCAATGCCAAATCTCCAGAAAATATAACGGCCAGTTTTGCAGGACTAGCAACAGGTGAAATAGTAACTTCAATTGCAGCTGGAGAAAGTCATTCTTTGGCCCTAACATCCCTTGGGAAAGTTTTTGCATGGGGAGATGCGTATCGTGGGCAACTAGGAAATGGGTCTAGTGGTAGTAGTAGCGAAAGCGTAACGACACCAGAAAATGTAACTGCCAATTTTGTAGGTCTAGCAACAGGTGAAATAGTAACTACAATTTCCGCAGGTGGAAGTGGAGGTCATTCCTTGGCTCTAACATCACTAGGAAAAGTTTTTGCATTTGGAAGCAATTCCTATGGCCAACTAGGAACTGGTACAACTACTAATGCAAGTTTACCAGAAAATATAACAGCCAAATTTACGGGTCTAGCGGCAGGTGAAATAGTGACTTCAGTTGATGCAGGTGGAGGTCATTCCTTAGCCTTAACATCACTTGGGAAAGTTTTTGCATGGGGATATAATTACCGTGGGCAACTAGGAAATGGTTCTGCTAGTGGCGCTGTAACGACACTAGAAAATATAACGGCCAATTTTGCCGAACTTATTACTAATGAGATAGTAACTTCCATTGTAGCCAGAGCAAATCATTCTTTGGCTGTAACATCACTTGGGAAAGTTTTTGCATGGGGACGCAATGACTATGAGCAACTTGGAAAGAGTTCTAGTGGTGCAGACATAAGATCACCAGAAAATATAACGGCTAATTTTGCTGAACTTGTTACTAATGAGATAGTAAGTCCAATTATTGGTGGTACTAGTGATTTTTCTTTCTTTGTCACATCAATTGGTAAGGTCTTTGCATGTGGAAACAATTCCTATGGGCAACTAGGAAATGGTGCAACTGCTTATGCAAGTCCACTAGAAAATATAACTGCCAATTTTGCATTGTAATAGAATACATTTATTTTTTATGTATATGCATATACACTACAATATAAAACGCTAGTATTATGATTAATTATCTCTTGAAGAAAAAGAAATTTCGTTTGTTCTTTGTAGTAAATATTTTACTTATTGCTTCACTGGTTCTAGCATATTTTGCACATTACCTGCTAAATTCCAGGGTAACAATTAATGATAACCAGATTGTGACATATAATTCGGCTGTAATTAATAGTGATAATCAAACGCAAATTCAAATTTCTTTTTCCTATGAAATAAAGAAACCCAAATGGCTTGAGGCCGAAATCTTATTAATTGACGCTTCATTTAATTGTTTGTTTGATAACATCATTATTACCGATCAAATTTTTGTTAACAATGATAGTGATTATTTAATAGCTAATTTTATGCTAGATGAATCATATAGCAATGCGTTTGCCGCTGAAGTAAATGTTATAAATAGTTATCAAAGCAAATGGGATTACTATTTTAATTAGAACTTTGAAAAATAAACATAATAGGAATAAAAGTTAATAATGAACACAATTAATTTGCTTTATTGACCAATTCGTTTTGATGATTAGTTTTTTTATCTTTGATTAAGTACACAAATTTAATTACTCCATATAAAAGAACAATGATAGCCGCAAACCAAGCTAATGGGTCGGCGAAACAAATGCCGACAAATGCCGAGTTGCTGACTAAATTGGTCGGGCTAATGAGATAAGGAATATATAGGCATATTAAGATACGAGCAATTAGTTCCATAACGCCAGCCAGAAATGGATATAATGATTTTCCCAAGCCTTGAATGGTATTTCGCGAAACAAATAGTACTCCTAAGAAAAGAGAAGATGGTAAGGCTACATGCATATAAGTAGTGGCATAATAGATAGTTTCCGGATAAATATTCGATTCATTTATAAATATATATAAGAAAAAGCCATCCATTGACAAAAGTAGGCTCATAATATTGATAATTACATAGGTGACACCGACAATTAAAAAAGCCTGATTCAGTCCTTGTTTAATGCGTTTGATGTTATTGGCACCATAATTCTGGGCGGTGAAAGAAAGCATTGCCGTACCTAAAGCGGCGAAGGGCGACAAAAGAAAATTATCCATTTTTCCGGCCGCTCCATAACCATCTTGAGCATAGTGAGCTGGGGTATCTGTTCCGGGGATAAGTTTTCCAATGTCGAACGTATTAATCGCTCCCTGAAGAATAATCAAACCGATAGCTAATATTGAAAATTGAAAGGCAAGAGGCAATCCCTGAATAAGCAATTCTTTAATCTCTTTTGCCTGCAAGGAAAAGTCGCTTCGTTTTAATCGCAAAAATTCATATTTCTTAAAGGAATACACGAAGCACATAATAGCGCTGATAGCTTGTGATATAACGGTGGCAATTGCCGCTCCGGCCACTTTAGCATCCGGCCCCTTAAATGTGGTTACAAAAAGGAAGTCGAGGCCGATATTGATAATGCTGGATAATATCAAAAAGAACAATGGGGTAATACTATCGCCAATACTACGAAGAACGCTGACGATGAGATTATAAAAAACCATTGTAATTAGCCCGATATATATGACACTTAAATAGGTGCTCGCAGCTTTATAAGTAACCAAATCATTCTCGGGAGTTACATTAATGATTGCGAGAAGATCGTCAGCAAAAACGGTCGCTATAAGAGTCAAGATTAAAGAAATTATTAAAGATATGGCGATCATATTAGCAAAAGAACGTCTAAATGCGGGGTAGTCTTTACGACCAAAATTGCGTCCAGTTATAACACTGAAGCCAGCGGTACAGCCAAAGGCAAACTGAAGAATAATAAATACCAGACTATTTGTATCACTTACCCCGGCAAATTGAAGCGGCAAGTAATGGCCGACAATCATCGCATCCACCATCGAGTAAATATTTTGAAAAATGATACTTATAAAAATTGGTATCGCAAAGCGAAGAATAACCTTCCAAGGTGTTCCAACAGTTAAATCTACCGACTGAAAAAGAGTTTTTGTTTTCATAAACGGCATAATTATACATTCAATTTTCTTTATTGGAAGAAGATTGATGAATAAAAGATTTATTTACTCTAGAAAGCGCTTGCAAACAAATATTCTTTGTTTTTCTTTTACAAAGAAAAGTATGATAGAATACTTGTATTATTGGAGAATAAATTATGCAGACTATTTTTGGAATTTCCGCGAATAAAAAGTTGCTTGCAGCCCTCGCTCAATTTACCGATTTCGCCATTGGAAAAATTAGAATGTTTAGTTTCTCCGACCATGAATTTGTAATTTCGGCTCGGGGGAGCAATCTTTCTTCAAAGGCAGTGATTGTGCAATCAATGTCCTACCCAGTTGAACGCCATTTTTTTGAATTGTCTTTTTTAGCCAATAGCTTATGGACTAATGGCGTTAACGATATAGTAGCGGTGATTCCTTATTTTGGTTTTGCGCGACAGGAAGTTAAAGGCAAGGAAGTATCAACACCAGCAGTCGATATGTTGATTGAAATGTTAAAATCCGCCCATATAAGCAGTATTATAACTTACGATATTCACGCAAGTGAACAGGGGGCAAAAGATAGTTTTTATAATGTTGATTTTAGCGATGTCTTTTTAATGCCAATAAAGAAGTTTTTGACGGAAAATCATTTTCATCCCCAGAATACGATTTTTGTGATTCCTGATGGCGGAGCCACTAAACGGTTATCGACTTTTTTAAAGGCATTTCCAGAATATCCAATATCGCAATTGAGCAAACGGCGTCCCCAGGCCAATAAAGTGCGCTTGGTTGATTTTACGGGTGAGGTTATCAACCGGCATGCGATTATGCTAGATGATATTATTGATACTGGTGGAACAACGGAATTAGTGGCGGAAGAATTGAAAAAGCGCGGGGCACTCGATATGTATGTTGTGGCCACGCACGGCGTCTTTTCCGGTGACTATCAAAAACACTTGGGTAACCCGTTTATCAAAAAAATAATTACCACTGATAGTATTGACAAAACGGTCCCGGGAATTTTGGCCCAAAAAATAATTCGGATTTCTCTTGCGGAAAATCTTGCTAATATTTTAAAAAGAATAGACAATAAGGGTATAAATAATTTTGAAAAGAGATAGAAATATGATTGAGATCAAAGTGGTCAATAATGGCCGTTTACTAAAAAAATTTATTGACTTTCCCGTCAAATTATATAAAGGAAACAAGTATTTTACCCCCTATATTTATGAGGATGAAATCTCCAATTTGATGCCTGGAAAAAATCCGGCTGCCTCCTATTGTGATTTTAAGTTATTTTTAGCTTATCGCGAGGGGAAGATTGTCGGCCGAATCTGTGCCATCTTAAATCACTTTAGCAATGAAAAGTATCATCAAAAACGCATTCGTTTTAATCGGATTGATATGATTGACGATATTGAAGTCACCAAGGCGTTAATAAAAGCAGTTGAGGATTTTGGCCTTCAAAATGGAATGACGGAGATTGCGGGCCCGCTCGGATATAGCGATCAAGATAAGGAAGGTTTGCTTACCTATGGCTTTGAAGAGCACAATATGTTTGCTACATTTTATCATTTTCCCTACTATTATGAGCACCTTAAGCAATTGGGTTTTATCGAAGATGCCAAGTGGAATGAATACCGGGTTTTTATTCCAGATAAACCTGATTTGAAACTACAGAAAATTGCTGATTATACGGCTAAAAAATACGATTTTCACATCGTCCAATTCAAACGTAAAAGCAAGAAAGCCGTTAAACCCTATATTGTTGAGGTTCTTTCGCTTGTCAATCGCGCCTATGCTAATCTATATGGTTATGTACCAATTGATGAAGGACAAATGTATCATTTAGCAGATCAATACATTCCTCTTATCAATCTTGACTATATGCAAATTGTCGTCGACAGCAATAATAAGGTCGTCGCCTTTGGCCTTATGATTCCAACCCCGGTGTTTGCTTTAAAACGCCATAAAGGTCATCTTTTTCCTCTCGGATGGATTTCTTTCTTAAGAGCAATAAAAAAAGAGAAAATTCTCGATATGCTTTTAGTAGCCACTGAACCAGAATTAAAGAATAGCGGAGTAATGACCATGGTATTTGCCGCGGCTATTAATAATGCGGTTAGAAACAAGGTCAAATATTGTGAAACGGGGCCAGAATTAGTTACCAATGAAGAGGTCCAATCACTATGGAGCCGTTTTGAGCATGTTCGACACAAAACACGGGCATGCTTCGTAAAACCGATTGAAAACAATGAAAAGTAAACGTAGCCAAACTAAGCATGTGGTAAAATTTCGTCATCGTTTTTTCTATGGTTTAGCGCGCATTCTTTTTTCTTGGATTTTTCGCCTTCATGCAAACTTTCATAGTAAACACTATCACCTAAAGGGGAAGGGACCCTATATTATTGTCGCTAATCATACTTCGGCTCTCGACCCGATTTTGCTCGCCACCAGCACCGACATTCCTATTTATTATGTGGCTTCCGAAATAATTTTTGGCCATGGACTTATCAGTCGACTTTTAGAGTTTTGCTTTGCTCCAATTCCTAAAAGTAAATCTCTACCCGACATATCGACGATTATGACGATTAAGAAGGTTTTGAAGGAAAAAGGAACCGTGGGTATTTTTGTTGAGGGCAATGTGACATTTACTGGTGGATTGGCTTCAATGCCCTTTGCGATTGGTAAGTTAGTTAAATCGCTCAATGTCCCTCTTCTTTTCTTCCGTTTTCATGGTGTTTCCCAATCGGATCCCCGCTGGGCAACTAAACGAAGAAAAGGCCGCTCATGGGGAGAATTTTACTCGCAAATGAATCCGGATGAGTATAATGCATTATCCTTGGATGAACTTAATAAAGTAATTTATGAGCGCATTGACGCCAATCCCTATCAGGAGAATCCGCCCCTAGCATTTAAGACTAAACATATGAGTGAACATCTTGAACGACTAGTCTTTGCTTGCCCACATTGTCATAGTGTCAATACGGTTCATGGTTATGATGATTTTGTCTGTGATCAGTGCGATTTTACCGCCCATTATGACGAACACGGATATTTGGTATCCAAAGAGTATGGCAAGCAAACTTTAATTGAAGTGGATCAATTAGTTAAGGATAATTATCAGCATTATTTAGCCTCGCATCCCGATTTTGAATTAAAGGGTGAAGGCCTTTGGGTTGAGATACTAAAAAGGCGAAGGAAATATCACGGCTCGGTTCAGATAATTGTTAATCACGAAAGCATCAGTATCATTAGTAAACGCAAAGATCAATCATTTAAAGTTGGCTATCACGAACTAATTAGTATGGCTGTTCAGCAAAAAGGTGGATTGATACTTTATATCCATGGTCGAAATACGACGATGATTAAACTTCCGCCTTCCGTTAGTGCTTATCAGTTCCTAGTTACCCTACAAATATTTGTTCATCGCTATAAATATATTAAAGGAGAAGTGAAAAATGAGTTTATTAACCTTAATGACGAGCACCATACCGAATGTTTGGGACTATGACTTTTATTGGGGCGATTTTGTATACTTTGGCATTATTGCTTTGATTCTTCTTTTGGCCAATGTTTTACGGCGTAAAATAAGCTTTCTTAATCGCTACGTCATACCGACAGCGGTAATAGGGGGTTTTTTAGGATTAGGAATCAAGTATTTGATTGAATGGATATCGGTTTCCGCTTTTGATTATTCGATTCTTTCGGGAACTAATAACTTCATGAATTTTGTAACTTATCACGCAATTGCCATCGGCTTTATTGCCATGGGGTTAAAGGACAATAAAAGCGACACAAAGATAAATGGCAAACGAGAAGCCGTTAAATCAGGCCTCGTAATTGTTTCCACCTATCTACTTCAGGCGTTCGTTGGATTATTGATTACTATTTTTATTGCTGCCATATTTAAGAATTCAGTTATGAATAGCGGGGCCTTTTCGGGCGTTCTTTTGGCTTTAGGCTTTGGTCAAGGTCCTGGTCAGGCAGGAAATACCGGCAAAATATTTTCGGAAGTCAATGGCGGCCTATTCTCCATTGGTCAAGATTTTGGTTTATCGATATCGACGCTCGGGTTTGTTGTTGCCTGTATTCCCGGAATTATTTATATGAATTATCTTATTAAAAAAGGCCGACTTAAAATCAATCGAAACGAAAAAATTGCGGCGACTACGAGTGATGATGTTGAGGGGGTCGATGAAATTCCATTGGCAGAATCAATCGATAAATTTACGATTCAAATTAGTCTAGTCTTAATGCTCTATTTATTTACATTTTTGGTCATTTTTGGCCTTTCGTCTTTAATTGATTGGAGCAATATTGCTTTTTTGGTCAACAATGTTAAATCGCTAATTTGGGGCTTCAATTTTCTATTTGCAATGGCGATAGCTATGGTGGCTAAATTGATTATTCGTCAATTGCGAAAAAGAAAAATTATGCATCGTAAATATACGAATGATTATATGCTAAACCGAATCAGTGGAACGGCTTTTGACTTTATGATTGTCAGCTCGATTATGGCAATCGACATTCAAAAATTAAATGATGTCGGCGTTGTAGTTGCCCTTCTATCGCTTGGAATCATCGGGGCAATCGTGACTTTTGTTTATTTGAAGTATATTTGTAAGAAGGCTTTTCCCAGTTATTATCTACCAGCCTTCTTTGGTTTCTATGGAATGTTGACCGGAACGGCTTCAACCGGAATTGCCCTTTTACGAGAAGTTGATCCTCAGTTTAAGACCGAGACAGCAAATGATTTAGTAAACGGCTCTGGAACAGCAATTATATTCGGCGGTCCTTTGCTATTAGCGGTCGGACTTGTTTATATCAACACCACCTGGCTTTGGATCTGTACGGCGGGGTTCCTCTTGCTATTTGGATTCTATTTATTCTTACTGGCAAAAATCAGCAAACCAAGCAAGAAAAAAGATTCAGCCAACTAAAGAATCATTTCTCTTCATCGTCTATTGAATCGGATAGTTCATATTCATTTTTAGGCAAAGGATTGCTAGTATTTTTTAAATCATTCGTTTCCGCAATCCTTTCGATAACTTTAAACGCGTTTTGAATGACAAGAAAATCTGCCTTTGTAATCGTTATGGTTTGTTCATCGCTTTCTAGCACACTAGCGTATGGGAGATGAAGTAATTGGCAAATAGAAATAAAATCATCCAATTTTAAACGAATCTTCCCGTTTTCGATATTACGGTAAGTTTCTTTTGCTAGCCCAAGATGATTTCCAACTTGTTCTTGCGTTAATCCGGCTCGTTGTCGCTGTTCGCGAATTTTTCTAAGTATTATTTCCACACCTATATAATATAAATATGGTGACATTTACACTATTTTAAATTGACAATAGTATAAAATAACAATATATTTTGAATTGTAAAGTATTATAAGCACCATTTTCCTTTTTTTCGAGTGCTTTAAATAACTTTATAAGCCGCTTAAAGCGGCTTTTTTATTCTTCATTGGGTAGAAAACAGGAGGCAGGTAGTTTGTCGATCGTCCGCTCAAAATGATAATGCTTAATACCGGCATCCATAACAATTTTACCATCGGTTGTATAGCCAAGGGATTCATAAAAATCCTTTAGATAGGCCTGTCCATTAAAAGCAATGGTTATTTTCCCATTGTTTCGATATAAGTACTCTTCTAGCCATTGAAATAAAATGCGTCCTAGGCCCATCTTACGATACGCCGATAAAATGGCAAAACGACCAATATGATAATAGCCGTTATCGATGTAGTAGCGGATAGTTCCTACATTCACTCCTTTATAGACGAGTAAAAAATAGTTAGCCGAGTTTTCTTCAGGGGTAATTTCTTCATCCAGAGGGCAATTTTGCTCTTCAACGAAAACCTTCATACGGATGTAGAGCACCGCCGTTTTATCTTCGATGGAATTTACTGGTTTAACAATCAAGCCACTCTTTCGGGTTTGATAATTGAGTTCATCAAACCAAAGATCAAATTTTGGGGCATTAGTAATCATCGTTAAAAAATTAGTATGGCACTGACTATATTTATCATATAAACCTTTAAGCACCTGTTTTATTTCCTCGCGTTCAGTATGCTTATCAGCAGGACACGAAGAGGGACGAACGGGAAGATGAAGTTGCTTAGTCGCTTTAATGATGCTTTTCTCAAAAGTCAAAATAAAGGGGCGAATAAAGGTAATATCTTCACGTTCGAGGCGCATTTTGGGAGCGAAAGTGGCAACTCGCCCCCCATTTATTTCGTTTAAAAATAGGGTTTCAATCGCATCATCAGCATGATGAGCAAAGGCGACCTTATTACATCCGTACTTTTGCGCCGCTTTATTCATCGCGGCTTTCTTCATGCGGGAGCAGATTGAACATGGCAAATGATTAATTCCCATTCTTTCCTGTTGGATAGCCAATATCGGGTAAACGGTACTCGCATCTTCGATATGGTATTCAATGTTTTGGGATTGAAAATAATCTTTTAAATAATCGCCTTCAAAACCGGGAAAGCCAAGATTTAAGGTTATGCCAATAAGGGTAAAGTGCTTCCTCGAAAAACGAGTATATAAATTTAAAGCATAGGCAAGGAGCAAGGAGTCCTTGCCTCCGCTTATGCCCACAGCAATCTTGTCGCCGTTCTCAATTAAATTAAATCTTTCGTCGGCAAGACGGACGGCAGCTAATATTTTGCGAATTTCTTCCATTAATCATTTCCTCACGACTGTTTTATATTATAATATACCCGAGTTAGAAAAGGCGATTATTTATGAACGGAATTTATTTGGTGGATAAGCGAGTGGACTGGACTTCACGCGACTGCGTGAATCGTCTAAGTCATATTTTGCATACCAAAAAAATCGGTCATACCGGAACTTTAGATCCTTTTGCCACGGGTCTTTTGATCATTACCGTCGGCTCATCTACTAAAATTCTTCCCTTTATGGAAGGATTTAGCAAGACATACGTAGCCAGTTTAAAATTGGGAGCGACAACCGCCACGCTTGATTTAGAAACTCCGGAGACGGTTTTTAAAGAAATACCTCCATTGACCAAAGAGGATATTGAACAAGTATTTAAGGATTATATTGGAAAGATAAAGCAAATTCCGCCGACCACGAGCGCAATAAAGATCGATGGGGTTCCCGCCTATAAACGATATCGAGCGGGAGAAACCATTACAATGAAAACTCGCGAAGTGGAAATATATGACTTAAAGTTGATTTCCTATGTTCCCCCAGTAATAAATTTTATGGTTACTTGCTCAAGCGGAACTTATGTTCGTACTCTTGGAGCTGATATCGCCCAAAGTTTAAATACGCTTGGTTACCTTACTGCTCTTCGCCGAACAAAGATTGGTCCTTTCTTGGTAAGCGCGGCGAAAGATGTTGAAAACATTACTTTAACGGATGCTCATTCCAGTATGGAAGCGCTGATTGATATGCCCCGGCTGAATGTAAATAGTGAGCAAAAGGAGTTAGTTATACATGGCCGCTATTTACAAATTGAGCAACAAGCGCCGTTGCTTTTAATGGTTGATGATAATTTACCATTAGCCATCTATTACTGGAATGACGAGGAAAAAATATATAAATGTCGCCGAGGTTTATTATGATAAAAAGAATAAATGTTGATTTGCAAAATGTTGAACGTATAAGTGGTGGTTTAGCCCTTTGTCTTGGCTATTTTGATGGGCTTCATGTCGGTCATTTAGCGTTAATTACGGAAGCGAAAAAAACGGGTCAGCCAGTAGGGCTTATTACTTTTGCTAACTCAAATGATCTTCTTGCCACAAGAAGAAATCGACAATTAACTTCCATTGATGATCGGTTGCATTTACTTGATGAGATGGGGGTCGACTATCTATTTGTTATTGATTTTACGTTAGAAATACGTGATATGGAAGCGGATGATTTTGTTAAAAATGTCATAATCGCTTTAGGCGCTACCTATGTCATATGTGGGGAAGATTTTCATTTTGGTCGGGGAGCGCAGGGTGGCATTTCTAATTTAAGGGAGGATTTTAAATCCGCTTTTAAAACTCTGGTTGTGAAACCGATTCTAGATGCGGAAGGCAATAAAATTTCCTCCAGCCTAATCAAGAAGTATCTCGACACGGGCGAAATTGAAAAAGCTAATCAACTGCTTGGCCGTGAGTATATCATCTATGGCAAAGTAAAGCATGGCTTTGGCAATGGAAAAGGCTTCGGCTTCCCAACAGCCAACCTTGATTTGTTGGCTAATTATGTTGTTCCCAAAAACGGAGTATATGCGGTTCGGGTTCTATATCAAGGGCAACTTTACTGGGGCGCAGCTAATATCGGTACCCACCCCACCATAATGGAAACAACCGATTCCCAAATTGAAGTGTTTATTCTTGACTTTCATTCGGTGGTTTATACGCAAAATATCGGTCTATATTTTGTCAGACGACTCCGGGATGAAGTGAAGTTTGCATCTATTTCCGAATTGAAACGGGCGATGGCGGAAGACGTGGAAAAAGTTCGGGCGCTTTCCATTAGCGTTTCTTTAGAAAAATAAAGATTACAATGGTAAAATAGCAATTGTCAAAAGGAGAATATTATGGCAAGTGAAAAAATTAGCAGTAATTTATTTTGGGTAGGTTCACATGATCCGCATCTACGGCGGTTTGACATCGTCATGGAAACAAAATATGGTTCTACCTACAACTCCTATATTTTTGAGTCAAATGGCGAATATGCGCTCATTGATGGCAGTAAACTTGGTTTTGAAGAAGAGTGGTTAGGCAACATTAAAGAGGTCGTGGCGATTGAAAAGATTTCCACCATGGTGGTTCAGCATACGGAGCCAGATCATAGTTCGGCGATTGCTGAGCTTTTAAAAATAAATCCCAACATTCAAATTTATGGTTCGCCTCTAGCAATGGCCAATTTACGGGAAATAGTCAATCATCCCTTTAATGCTCACGTTATTAAAGATGGGGAGAAAATTACTATTGGAGATGATACCTTGGAATTTATCGTCGCCCCTAATCTTCACTGGCCAGATACGATTTTCACCTATATCGAAAAGCAAAAGTATCTTTTTACCTGCGATTTCTTTGGTGCCCACATCTGCGTTGAGCCGATGGCATTATCCGCTATCGCCCAAAAGAAGGAATATGCAGAATCATTTAAAGTATATTTCGATGCAATTATGTCGCCCTTTAAACCTTTTGTTCGGGTTGGACTAGCCAAAATTAGAAATCTAAAAATCGATTATATTCTTAATTCACATGGTCCATATTTGGATAGTCCAGAAGCAATTAGAAACGCCCAAAATTTATACCAAAAATGGGCGGAGCAACCAGTGCGTCTACGGAAGAAAGTAACGATGGTTTATTGCTCGAATTATGGATACACTAAACTTATCGCCGAGGCGATGGCTGAAGCAATAAAAGAGTATGATGTCGAGTTTAAAATGTACGATATTGTTGAGTCGGCGACATCGGATATGGTCGCGGATATCGAAGATGCCGATGGCATTTTGTTTGGATCTCCAACAATTGTGGCTGACGTTATTCGCCCTGTTTATGATTTGATGAACGAACTTAATCCGTTTGTTATGATGAATAAAATTGCCGGGGCCTTTGGTTCATACGGCTGGAGTGGAGAGGCGGTTGGCAATCTGCTTACCCGCGCCAAGCAGCTTAAAATGAAGACCATTGATGACGGCTTTAAAGTGCGCCTAAATCCAACGGCGGATGATCTTGTAAAGGCAAAGGCCTATGCCGCTAACTTTGTTAATGGACTCTACTAGATTTATTACTTGATTATTTGCGATTCAATCTATATATTATAAGTGCAACTTATCCGTTGACTTGCGTGTCTCCGACGCCAGCCGCTGGGTAAGCAAAGTAGTTAAACAAGGAGGAAAAGCTTATGTTAAGCAAAGAAGCAACTGCTGAAATCGTCAAGAAGTTTGGTAAAGATGAGAAGGATACAGGTTCAGCCCAAGTCCAAATTGCTCTTCTTACCGCGGAAATTCAAGCGCTCACCGAGCACATGAAAACCAACATCCATGATTTTAACAGCAAGCGCGGTCTTCTAACAAAAGTTGGAAAACGTCGGTCATTATTGAATTATCTTGCCCGCACCAACCGCGATGCCTATCTTAAGTTGATTGAACAACTCAATCTTCGTAAGTAATGGAAATAGATACCGCTCGCTTTGAGCGGTATTTTATTTATTAATCAATTTTTAAAAGGAGTTAATTATGACAATAAAAGAACGTTTTATTCACTACACAACTTTTGACACGCAAAGTGATGATCATTCAACTAGCAGCCCTTCTACCGATAAGCAATGGGCGCTTTTAAAAGCGCTTAAAGAAGAGCTTATCGCTTTAGGAGTGAAAGATGTCGAACTTTCTTCGCATGGAGTTCTCTATGCCCATATCCCTTCCAATAGCACGAAAGAGATTGTCCCCACTATCGGTTTTATTGCGCATGTTGATACCGCCCTGGAAATGAGCGGAAAAGACGTTAAAGCCCGGGTGATTAATAATTATGATGGCAAGGCCATAACTCTTAATCAGGCGCAGAACATCATTATGGATCCCGAGCATTTTCCGGCGTTAAAACGCGTGGTGGGTGATGATTTAGTCGTAACCGACGGAACGACCCTTCTTGGCGCGGATGATAAGGCTGGAGTCGCCATTATAATGACGTTGGTGGAAAGCTTGGTGCACCAAGATGCGCCAATTCATGGCCCGATTGCTATTGCTTTTACCCCCGATGAAGAGATTGGACGCGGAGTGGAAAATTTCGATTTGGCGCGGATGGGGGCTGATTATGCCTACACGATTGATGGTAGCGATATCGAGTTTGCAAATTACGAGAACTTTAATGCCGCGAGCGCGGTGGTTACTATTGCTGGAAAATCCATTCACCCCGGAGATGCTAAAGACAAGATGGTCAATTCAATCTTGGTGGCTATGGAATTTAACGCTCTTTTACCATCGGAAGATGTTCCAGCCAAAACAGAGGGCTACCAAGGTTTTAATCATGTCACCGCAATTGAAGGGCGGAGTTAACAAGACCGTGGTCGAATATATTATTCGTAATCATGATATGGAGAAACTTGAGAAGCAGATGCGGGATTTCCAAGATGCGGCTGCTAAGTTAAATGAAAAATATGGCCAAGGTACAGTAGATCTGATGGTTAAGAAAGGTTACCGGAATATGGGACCGTTGCTTAAAAAGGATCCAGCTGCTCTTCATCATCTTGAAGCGGCTTATCATGCATTAGGATTGCCCCTATCTTATGTTCCAATCCGGGGAGGAACGGATGGTGCGGAGTTATCGTATCGTGGAATGCTGACACCTAATCTAGGCACCGGAGGATTCAATATGCATGGTCGCTATGAATTCGCCTCACTTAATCAAATGCAAAAAATGGTCGATATTCTTACGCAAATGGTTAAAATTGGCTAAAATTCTTACATAATTCAAATTTAGGGGAAGAAAAACTTCCCCTTTTCTTTGCTCATTTTTCTTCATTACCATTTTCTAGTTGTGATATACTATTAAAGTAAAAAATGAAAGAGAGAGAATTTTTAAATGCCAAAAAAAGTTTTTGAATTGGAATTCGAAGGCAAACTGTTTAAGGCGGAAATTGGCGAATTAGCAAAGCAGGCAGATGGCGCAGCTTTGATTCGTTATAATGATTCCACCATTTTAAGTACGGTTTGTTGCTCCGATAAGCCAAAAGAGGGAGATTTCTTTCCTCTGACTGTTGAGTATATGGAAAAGCAATACGCGGCGGGTCGTATTCCAGGATCTTTTCTAAGAAGAGAAGGTCGGGGAAGCGAACATGCTACTTTGACCGCGAGAATGATTGATCGGCCAATTCGTCCGATGTTCTCGGATGGATTTCGCAATGAAGTTCAAATTATTAACACCGTTTTAAGCGCGGACCCCGATGCACCATCGGAAATGGCCGCGATGCTAGGCTCATCCCTGGCGCTGGGAATTTCAAATATTCCTTTTGATGGCCCGATTGCCGGTGTCAATGTTGGTCGCGTCGATGGAAAATTTGTAATTAATCCAAACACCGAAGAGCGTTTGGTAAGCGATTTAGATTTGACCGTTGCTGGTACTGAAGAAGCCATCAACATGGTTGAAGCCGGATCGATGGAATTAGATGAAGATACGATGCTTGACGCCTTGATGTTTGGTCATGAGGCCATTAAGAAACTTTGCCAATGGCAAAAAGAAATCATCGCTGAGGTCGGCAAGGAAAAAAGAGAAATTAAACTCTTCCTTCCTGAGGAATCCTTGGTCGAGGAAATGCATACTCGCGCCTATGGTGATTTAAAAGCAGCGGTTAGCATTTTTGATAAACTTGAACGGCAGAAGGCAATCGATAAGCTAGGCGAAGAAATCGTTGCAGAATACACCGCCCGGGAAGATATTCCTTCCGAAAATAAGGGCAAAGTAGTCTCTGATGTTAAAGCCATTTACGAAACGATGATTGCTAACGAAGTGCGCCGGCTTATCACCGAAGAAAAAATCCGCCCTGATGGTCGGAAAGTTGATGAGGTTCGACCACTAAATGCCCAAGTGGATATTCTTCCGCGCGTGCATGGTTCAGCTCTATTTACACGTGGCCAAACACAAGTTTTGTCGATTGTAACTCTTGGAGCTAAATCCGATGAACAACTAATTGATGATTTAACGGACGAGACTTCCCGTCGCTTCATGCATCAATATAATTTCCCACCATTCAGCGTTGGGGATATTAAAAAGGTTGGCAGCCCTGGCCGTAGAGAAATCGGACATGGACATTTAGGCGAAAGAGCCTTAAGCTACGTTATTCCAAGCGAAGAATCATTCCCCTATACGATTAGAGTAGTGAGTGAAGTTTTGGAGAGTAATGGCTCCTCCTCCCAGGCGAGTATTTGTGCGGCTTCAATGGCCCTTATGGCGGCTGGAGTGCCAATCAAGGATATGGTTACTGGAATTGCTATGGGACTTATTACCAGCGGTCCATTAGATGGTAAGCATCCTTATACCATCCTTACCGATATTCAAGGCTTAGAAGATCACTTTGGAGATATGGACTTTAAGGTGGCGGGAACACCAAAAGGTATTACCGCTTTACAAATGGATATTAAGATTAAGGGTGTTACTAAAGAAATTTTACGCGAGGCTTTGGCGCAAGCTCATAAAGCCCGGGCGGAAATTCGGGCGGTGCAAATGGGCGCAATTAGCGAACCACGCGAAGATGTCGCTGAGTACGCGCCTAAAATGGAAACCTTTACCATTGACCCAGATAAAATTAGAGAAGTTATTGGAACAGGCGGCAAAGTTATCAACGATATTATTGCCCAATGTGATAACTGCAAGATTGACATCGAGGATGATGGTCGAGTGACGATTTATCATATGAATCGGGAAACAATTAAAAAGGCACGGACGATGATTGATAACATTGTTCGGGTGGCCAAAGTTGGCGAAGTATATGAAGGAGTTGTCAATCGGGTTGAAGATTATGGTTGCTTCGTGAATCTTTTTGGTGAGGTGGATGGCTTATGCCATGTTTCGCGGTTAGCTTGGACGCGTACGGAGAATCCGCGCGATGTCGTTAAAATCGGCCAAAAACTAAAAGTTATCGTTACCGAGATTGACGAAAAAGGAAAAGTTAAAGTTAGCCATCGCGAGTTTACCGAAAAACCAGCCGATTACGTTGAACCGGTTGCGAAGGAAGAGAATTCCGGTCCCCGCAAAGGATTTAAGAAATTTGGTCATCGGCGCGACTAATAATAGATTTAAAAGGTAGGAAGCAAAATTCCTACCTTTTTTTTGGCAAATTTAGCAATATCGCGATACAATATTAACGAGGTAGTAAATATGTACGACATTACAATAATCGGAGCTGGTGTGGTTGGGGCGCTCATTGCTCGCGAACTTTCGTTTTATCAATTGAAAGTTGCGTTGATTGACAAGGATAGTGATGTCGGAAATGCGACTACGATGGCAAACTCAGCCATCGTCCATAGTGGGTATGACCCAGCGCCAAATTCCTTAAAAGCCAAGTTAAACGTTGAAGGCAATGCCATGTTCGATCAATTGTGCGCTGAACTCGATGTTAACTTTGGTCGCATCGGCTCTTTAACATTAGTAATGGAAGACGAACAATGGCTGGTAATTCGCCAATTGGTTGATCGCGCAAAAGAAAATAATGTGCCAGTAACTTTATTAAGTGGAGACGAGGTGCGTCAAATGGAACCTAACGTCAACCCAATGGTTAAAGGCGGATTATTGGCTCCGACCGCGGGAATCGTCAATCCTTTTCAGTTGTGCGTTCACGCAGTTGAAAACGCCGTCGATAATGGAGTGAATTTGTTTTTAAATAGCGAGGTCATCGGAATAGAAAAAACGAGTGATGGATTTTCTATTGACTTAAAAAACGGCTCTTCGATAGATACTAAGTACGTTATCAATGCCGCAGGTATCTATAGCGATAAAATTGCGATGATGATCGGTGATAATTCCTTTAAAATAAATCCGCGTAAAGGGGAGTATTATGTTCTCGATCATTTTGGATTTGGATTCGTAAATCATGTCATCTTCCCCCTTCCAACCGATAAAGGCAAGGGCATTCTTATTACTCCGACTACATCGGGAAACTACCTAGTGGGTCCAAGCAGCGAATTTGTTGATACTCGCTCTTCACTTGCAACGGATATGGCGACTTTAAAAGCAGTGCGCGAAAGTGCCACTCAACTTATTCCTTCAATTCCTTTCAACCAAGTTATTCGAACTTTTAGTGGCTTAAGAGCGACCCCTTCAACTCACGACTTTATTATTTCGGAGTCAAAGGTTGATGGACACTTTATCAATGTTGCGGGAATTGAATCACCGGGGTTAGCTTCCTCACCAGCAATTGCTAAGTATGTAGTTAATAAACTTATCGGTAAACAACTTTTATTAGTCAAAAATGAATTGGCCAGTCGGAGCATCAAACCATACATTCATCCTTTAAACATGGATTTTGCGGCGCGGGAAAAATTAATCTCTGAGCATCCAGAATTTGGCGATATTATTTGCAATTGCGAAAAGATATCGCGTGGGGAAATTTTACAAACTTTAAATCGCAGTTGCCCACCACATTCAATTAAGGCGATTAAAAAGCGGACTCGAGCCGGATTTGGTCGCTGTCAAGGTGGTTTTTGCCAAACGCGTGTGATATCCATTCTTGCGGATTTTTATAAGATTGACCCAACGGAGGTTGACTATGATGAGAAGGGAACACCAGTTTTGATTGAAGATAGCAAGGAGAGCGCAAAATAATGGAAAAGCGGGATTTAGTGATAATTGGCGGTGGTTCTGCCGGTCTAAGCGCAGCGGTCGCCGCATTTGATTTAGGGCTTGAATCAATATTGATTATTGAGCGGGGAAGCCATTTAGGGGGAATTTTAAATCAATGCATTCATACTGGCTTTGGTCTTTCCACTTTTAATGAGCAACTTACTGGTCCGGAGTATGCCAGTCGCTATATGAAGATGATTGAAGATAGAAATATTGAATACCGATTAGAAACTAATGTTTTGGAAATATCGCCAGATAAAATTGTTACCGTTACCTCGACGGCGGGACTTTCTCAAATTGAAGCCGGGGCGATTATACTTGCTACTGGCTGTTATGAGCGTAACGCGGGAGCTATTCTTCTACCAGGGGATCGGCCTCGCGGAATATTAACCGCTGGACAAGCCCAAGAATACATTAACATTCGCGGATACTCAGTTGGGAAAACGCATTTTTATTTTAGGAAGTGGCGATATTGGACTCATTATGGCGAGAAGAATGACCTTGGAAGGTGCCCAAGTTTTGGGAGTGGCGGAACTTATGCCGTATAGTAATGGTCTTCCCCGTAACATCGTTCAATGCCTTGAAGACTTTAATATTCCGCTTTTTTTAAGTCATACCATTAAGGATGTTCAGTCCGCAAATGGCAATTTAGTTGGCATAACGATTGCTCAAGTTGATCACAATTTTCAGTTTATTGAAGGCACTGATAAACATTTTGATGTGGATACACTTCTACTATCAATCGGCTTGATTCCTTCAAATGAACTGCTAGACAACCTTCATATTCTTGCCAGCAAAACACGTGGAGCGGTTGTTGACGAGCATCTTCAAACGGGTATGGCGGGAGTATTTAGTTGTGGCAACTGCCTTCACGTGCATGATGTGGTTGATTTTGTCAGCCAAGAAGGCGCTTTAGCTGGACGAAGCGCGGTAAAGTATCTACGCCACGAACTTAAGGATGGGGGCGATTTCATCCGGGTTGTAGCTGGAAATGACATCGGCTATGTGGTTCCCCAGATTATTCGCTATAGCGATTTGGATGATGAAGGAGTAGTTTTAAAATATCGTCCCAAACGACCACTAGAAAAAATTAAAGTCCTCGTTTCTATTGATGGCAAGGAAATAAAGAAAGTTTTTAAGCCATATGCTATTCCCAGCGAAATGGAAATGATAAAATTGAAGAAAGATGACTTGGTAATGGGAAATGAATTAAAGGTGGAGGTGGCAGCTTAATGCAACGTCAACTTATCTGTATCAACTGCCCCCGGGGATGTCATTTGGTGGTTGACGATGATTTAAAAGTCACCGGCAATGCTTGCCCGCGGGGAGAAAAGTATGCTTTGGAAGAAATTTCTCATCCAGTCCGCTATGTGGCAACGACGGTCGCAATGGTTGATAGCAAGGAAAGACGTTTATCGGTAACGACCGATAAACCGATTGCTAAAGACCTAATTTTTCCTTTAATGAATCTTTTAAAGACGATAAAAATTCACCCACCGGTTCAGGTTGGGGATGAACTAGTACATCAAGTCCTCGGGACCGATTGCAATATAGTTGCGACAAAGACAATTTTAGAGTAACCTTTTAGTTGTAAAAGGATGTTTATAGGTTATAATGACTTGGAAATATTTTTATCTTTATTGATTGGCAAGATTTCCTTAGGTTAGAAGGAGGAGTTTTTTATGACTGAAACCGTACGAATTTTCGCTTTAGGTGGACTAGATGAAGATGGTAAAAATCTTTATGTCCTCGAAGCGGGAAATGATATTTTTATTATTGAAGCGGGAGCAAAATATCCCGACTCATCAAAGCCGGGTATTGATTTTATTATCGCTAATTATGATTACTTGTTGAAAAATAAGGATCGGGTTCGGGCTTATATTATCACCCATGGTCCACGATGACTTAATTGGCGCTTTACCTTATATGTACAAGGATATTCCCGCCCCTATTTATGCCTCTAAAGCGACAATTATGATGATTGAGGGCTTTACGAAGCGCCGGGCGATGGATATTAAATATAACTTTGTGGAAATCGAACCATCTTCCCGCATTACCATTGCCAATAGAACTGTTCGATTCTTTCAGACTTGTCATGCGATGATGCTCAGTAGCGGGGTGGCGATTAAAACTGAACAGGGCTATGTTGTTTATAGTGGTGATTTCTTGGTTGAGTATAATGCTAACCCCCATTATCGCCACGATTTAAATGCTCTAGCGAAGATTGCTGAACGCCCAATTCTCGCTTTACTAAGCGAGAGCGAAGGAGCAGAAAAGGCTGGTTATACTTCCCCAAATCATCGCTTAACTCCCCATATTACTGCTCCCTTCAAGATTCACAGGGACGGGTTTTTATTTCCCTATATAATCAGTCGACTTATCACTTGGAAGAGATTATAGATATGGTTAAGAAACACCATAAAAAACTCTATTTATATGATGAGTATGTCCGCGACTATTTTGCTCGGTTTAATTCCATTGGCATGCTTAAAATCCCTCAAATTAATCTTGTCTCCCCCGATGATTTGTTGCGGGTTCGGAAAAATGATATGGTTATTTTAATGATGGCGCAAGGTGATGATTTATATCGGGAAATTGAAGCTTTAGCTAATGGCGAAAACGAGGATAAGCGTATTGTTTTAAATCCGGAAGATACTTTTATCGTTGCCGCTCCACCGGCTCCCAACTTTGAATTGTTGGCCACCGATGCGATTGATTGCCTATATCAAACCGGGGTCAAAGTTTACGAAATTAATCGAAAAATGATGTCACCGATGCACGCGAGCGAAGAAGATTTAAAGATGATGATATCACTTCTTAAACCGCAATATTACATTCCTGTCAAAGGTGAATATAAGCAATTGATGGCTAATGCTAAATTAGCGGTTGGCATGGATGTTCAACTTTCCCACAACAATATTTTTCTTTTAGACAATGGTATGACTATCAAGTTTACTGAAGGTAAAGCTCGACTTTATGCGGCTGGAGACGAAGTTGTTCCCACCGGAGATTTATATATTGACGGCACGGGGGTTGGTGATACAACATCCACCGTTCTTGACGATCGAACCATTCTTTCCGATGATGGCGTAATTGTCATGGGTATCGCGGTTTCAAAATCTGCCGCTAAGGTGGTTGCTGGACCAGATATTCAAATGCGGGGATTTGTTTTTGTTCGCGAAAACGACGCTATTATTAATGAACTTACGAAGCTTTTGGTTACAAGTGTAAATGACTTCTTGAAAAAAGGCTCCTTTAATGCAGATAAGTGTGCGGAAGATATAAGTGAGCGTGCAAAGCGCTTTGTGTGGCGAGAGACAAGACGCAGTCCGATGATTTTGCCTTTAATTTCGGTAGTAGACTGAATTTAAATGAAAGTTTAGGTTTATTCAAATTCCACTTCTAGGTATAATTAACATATACCGATAGGTGGACTTATCTATGAGTAAAAGTACGGAATCAACCTCTAAAAAGAACCGATCGGCACGTATTGATGTCCCCTGGGGCATCATGCTTGCCCTTTTTGGCTTGTTGATTATTCTTAACCAATGGATCGGAGCATTTTTAACCTATACCCTAACCTGGGTTTTTGGAACCCTATATGTGATACCGGTATTGCTCCTTTTTGTGATGGGAGTTCGGCTTATTTTTATTCGGGAAAGGCATTTTCCGCTTCGGGCTTCGGTAACGGTTGGCATCATATTGATTTTGCTCGCTTTGTCTGGATTTATGGCCTATTTAGAAAAAAGAAATCCAGCTGACTTTGCATTTAAAACAATCTTTCTTAATCAAACGGCTTATTTAGGAATCGATTTTCAAGAGTCAATGTCCACTCCATTGTCATTTGCTTTTCATGGAGGCGGCATTTTTGGTAATGCCATTTATTTTGGATTATATCTCGGACTGAAAGAAGCAGGGGCTTTAGTGGCCTTGAGTTGCTTAGCCTTTATCGGCTTAATGATTGTTTTTTGGTCGCTCTTGCGGCGATTGGCCGCTAAGATAAAGGTTTCGCTGACAAGTAAACGGAAAAAGAAGAACTTTTTCTCCGAAGCCGGTAATTTAGAGAACCTTCAACCTATTAACCAAAATACTGAAGAGGGTACTACCAAAAATAGATCACTAGCCAAAGATCGTAATCTACAAACCAATCTTGCTCTTGGTAGCATGCAAAAGGCGGTTTTTGTTGAAGAGTCCGCCTCTAGTTTAGAAACGGAAAGAAAAGCTTTAGTCCTTAAATCAACTGTTTCTGATGAGAACATGCACGAGGAGATCAAACGTGAAATTATAACCCCGGAGGAGCCAACCATTACTCCCCCAGATGAGGTCATGCCGATTCGCGAGGAGGAAGTTAGTGTCTTTTCCATTCCTAATCCCGAAAATAAAGTCAGTGAGCGGGTAACGATTCCCGTTGAAAAGATGAATTATCAAACTGACAGCGGCTTTTCACCATTACTTGGCGGAAGATTGCCTGATTCTTCTTTGCTTGATGAGCATCATGACAATCTAAACTCGCAAGAAAATCGTGATTTAGCCGACAAACGGGTAACGATTATCAATCAAACTTTTAACAACTTAAATGTTGGAGCTTCCGCTGTTTCCTATACCATTGGCCCAGCGGTAACCCGTTATGATATAAAGATGAACCCGGATGTTTCCGTTAGTCAGGTATCGAAGGTTATTCCCGATATTTCGATTCGGTTAGGAGGAATTCCTGCTCGCTTTGAGACGATTGTTCCTGGAAAATCAACATCGGGCTTAGAGATTGCTAATGGCAAAACATCCCTAGTTAGTTTCCGTGAATGCTTTGAAGCTTTACCAACGGAACTTCCTAACAAACTGGTCTTTCCATTTGGAAAAAATATCGCGGGTGAAGTGGTGATGGCTCCCTTAGAAGAGTTTCCTCACCTGTTGGTATCCGGATCAACGGGAAGCGGAAAATCAATTTTCATGCATTCGCTTATCATGAGTTTGATAATGCGAAATTCTCCCGACGAATTACGTTTAATTGTGATTGATCCCAAGCGAGTGGAAATGGCTCGCTATCGCGACATGCCGCACCTCTTTTGCCCTATAATTTCCGACTATGCGGAAGCTAAAACCGCGATGTCACGTTTAGTGGGGGAGATGGAAGATCGCTATTTACGGTTTGAAGAGGCGGGGGTATCGAAAATCAGTCAATATAATGACTATGCAATTGGTAATGGATTACCAATGATGCCTAAAATAGTCGTTGTTATTGATGAATATGCGGATTTAGTTGAAGGAGCCAAGGACATCGCAACTCCCATTGTAAGACTAGCCCAAAAATCACGAGCTGCTGGAATTCACCTGGTTATTTCTACACAACGACCTTCTGTCAATGTTATTACCGGTGTAATAAAGGCCAATCTTCCAGTGCGTGTGGCCTTAATGATGGCCTCAACGGTTGATTCGACCACTATTTTAAATGAAGGTGGCGCGGAACAACTATTAGGAAATGGGGATATGTTGGTAGATTGTCCTCAGGTTTCCCGTAATGGTTTTGTTCGGGTACAGGGTGCTTTTATCGATGGCCGTGAAATTCGACGGGTAGTTGATTACTTAAAGCATCAATTTAAAACCGAGTATGATGATAACTTCTTTGACCTGACTGATCATAGCGCAATGGGACCAAGTTTTGATGGCGAAGGAAGTGATCACGATGATGCCTATTTGGAAGTTAAAAAATGGGTCATGAGTCAAGAGTATACGTCGATATCCAAAATTCAGCGGACATTTAACTTTGGGTTTCCGCGGGCAATGAGAATTTTCCGTAAACTGCAAAGTGAAGGAATTGTCGATGATAGTTCAGAGTCAAATTCCGCCCGCGGGTCTTTAGTTATAAAACGCAATCCTCAATCAATTGAGGAAACAAAAATTGATCACGGGGATTACTAATATGAGCATTGGTATCGATATTGTTTCCATTCAAAGATTTAAGGACAAACCGAACTTGATTGCCCGGGTCTTAAGTACGAATGAGTTTAATGAGTATAAGCGAAGAAAAGAGAGCCTCGAATTTGTTGCGGGTCACTTCGCTGCTAAGGAAGCTTTTTTAAAAGCTAATCGCTTTGAGCATCAAGTTGCATTTAAGCGGATTGAAATACTATACTTTGACAATGGACGACCTTATATTTATTTTGAAAAGGGAATCTATGATAATGTTTCGATTAGTCACGATGGAGGAATTGCCATTGCTATCGTCAATATCGAAGAAGGAAAATAATTATGTCGGATTATATTTTTAAAGCCAAACTACTTGAACCAGATTTAATTCGGGTGCTCATTTATGCTCACCTTTCTAAACTTGATAACCCCAGTTTTACTATGGTGAAGGATGGAACTACGCAAAAACTCTCCAATATTGAAAAAGTGACGGTGCAGTTTAATACTTATGCCTATGATATACGGCTGGACGCGCCATTGGAGTTGGGCCACGCCTACGATATTATAAGCGCCAACTTTGGCCGGACTGCTCTCGATGTAACTAAAGCTACCGAGTTTGCCGACTTTGACGAAAAATTTTATTATCCCGAACCTTTGGGATTTGTCTATACAACTAAGGCGACTATTTTTCAATTATGGGCACCATTAGCCTCGCAAGTTGAAGTGGTGTATGAACTTCATGCCCATGAGTATCGGCAGATGATGCGACGCGAAGAAAAAGGCGTTTTTCGGGCTCGGATTGATAAGAATCTTGATGGAGCAAGATATTATTTTTCGATTGTTAATTCCGGACAGATAGTTTCAACTACCGATCCTTATGCCATAGCATCAACGGAAAATGGCCATCGCTCGGCGGTGGTAAATTTAGCTCGAATTAAAACGCCATTATATGAGAACAAGCTGCCGCCTTTTAGCAACTATAATGATGCGATTATTTATGAGGCAAGCGTTCGCGATATGACCATTGATAAGACGACAACTATCCGCAGCAAGGGAACATATCGTGGCTTAATTGAGCATCGGGCCAAAACGCGGCAAGGTAATAAGGTGGGAATTGATTACTTGGTATCCCTCGGTATTACCCATTTGCAGTTAATGCCGATATATGATTTTGCCACCGTTGATGAAACTAACCCGCATGCCTCCTATAATTGGGGATATGATCCAGCGCAATACCTTGTTCCCGAAGGTTCATTGTCTACCAATCCAAGTGATCCTTACACTCGGATTAAAGAGGTGAGATCGATGGTTTCTGCGTTTCACCAGGCGGGGATCAGGGTCAATATGGATGTGGTCTTTAATCATGTTTACGAATCATCAACCAGTGTTTTTGAGCGCGTTGTTCCTAATTTTTACTTTCGACGGCAAGAGGATGGCAAACTATCAAATGGATCGTTTTGCGGAAATGATTTGGCTAGCGAAAGACCGATGGTTCGGCATTTAATTATTCAGGCCATCAAACATTGGATTACATTTTATGGAATTGATGGTTATCGATTTGATTTGATGGGCATATTGGATATTTCGACGATGAAAATTATCGCCGAAGAAACGCGTAAACTTAAAGCCGGATTTATGCTTTATGGGGAAGGCTGGAATATGCCGACTGCGCTTTCTAGCAGCGAAAGAGCAACAATGGATAATGCTCATCTTTTACCCGGATATGCTTTTTTTAACGATTCATTCCGCGACATTGTCAAGGGTCCGACGGCCGATGATCATTTAGCGGATAAAGGCTATCTGTCGGGAGCGGAAGAATATCGATTAGGCTTTAAATTTGCCTATGTGGGAAGTTCTTTGGACTTAGTTTTTAAACCTAAATTCCAATTTCCACATCAATCGATCAACTATGTTGAATGCCATGATAATAGTACGCTTTTTGATAAGTTGGTAATCGCAACCCCCGAAGATAGCGAACGGGATATTCTACAAAGGATAAAATTGATAAATGCCGTTAATATGATAGCTTTTGGTGTGCCTTTTTTTCATCAGGGACAGGAGATTGGCCTCAGCAAGTTTGGTGATTTTAACTCCTATAAGAGTGGGGATAAAGTTAATCAATTCGCCTATGTTAAATTGGATGATCGCTTAGAGATGGCCAATTATTTTTACGAATTAACCAAATTACGTAAAGATTGTGGATTTTTGCGGGAAGACCAAACCAACCATATTGAAGATATGATTGAATTTGAAGACCTACCTTCAGGGGGGCTCTTAATTGACTACGTGAAACTTCCGCCCCAAGATGCTTATAAGCAATTTTCGGTCTTTATCAATCCGAGCAAAGAAAACATTTTTTATGAACTAAAGAATTACGCGAAAATAATTTTTTCTAGTTCGGGCTATGTAGCGGGAAAGTTAGAAACTTTTGTTCGTCGCGTAATGATTCCGCCCCTCAGTGTTATAATTGTAGGGCTTCGTCATGAAGATGATTTTGAATTATAGGGGCTTATTATGTGGAAATACCTACGGCTAGTGTTTGTCTTTGTACCGAAATTAATATGGGCATATTTTGCTTGGATTTTCGCTTACTCTCGGCATCCCGAGAAGTATCCGCTCTCGCAAAGATATGCGAAGGCTCACAAATTATGTCTGCAATTTGTTAAGGATATTCGACTGGATGTTCATCATCAAGGATTAGGGTATATCCGGCGTCAAAAACCCCAGTATATTATCGTTAATCACTTTGGTTTTCTTGATCCAATTGTCATCATGGCAATTACCGACAAACCTCTGTTGTTTGTTGCAAAAAAAGAGGCAAAAAAGATGCCTTTTATCGGTCGAATTCTTCAGTCTATTGATGCTGTTTTTCTTAATCGAGAAGATTTAAAACAAGAAGTTAAAGCAATGTCAAAGGTTAAGAAAATTCTCCAGGGAGGACGAACAGTAGTGATTTTTCCCGAAGGAACCCGCAACCGCAAATACTCGGCGGATTTAGGAATGTTTAAACCGGGAGCCTTTAAAGTGCCGGAAGTTTTGGATGTCGAAATTGTTCCTGTTGCCGTAATTGGAACCCAATTTGCCTTACTTTTATCCACTAATTGGAAGACATTTCCAATTGAGGTTTTAATTATGCCACCCTATTTACCTTCCAGTGAAAAGTTAGGCAGTGTTGGACTCAGCAAAAAATTTCAGGAACTCATGCAATCGATGGTTAATGATATTCGTGAAAAGGAGAATAATCGTATTTCGGCTTTTCTCACCAAACGTCAGAAAGAATTAATTAGCAACTAGTGTCTTAGTCCTTTCGGATAGTGATTTTTGAGAATGCCATCAACGGCTTTTACCCAACCAAGGTTGATATGATCATAACTTACTACATAAAAGCCGTTAGCTATTTGGCGCGGTAAAGTATCGCCATGGCGATACTTTTTCATTTCATCCGCGGTAAGTTCAATACTATTTTCCCAGTCTAAATAGTGAGCAAGGTGATGATCCGGTAGTAGATGGTCACCACGAGCGACGGCTACTTTTACTCCCGAGCGTAAGATATTAAAACTTTTACTGATTTCAATCGCAGGATTTAAAAGATAAAATTCGTCGTTTCTTTTTAATAGTTGTCCTTTTAATGGATAATTAAAAAATGAATGGCATTCAGGGGAAATAAAATGATTCACTGAACTTTCATTTGGTTTTTGAAGACAAGCAACAAATTGCCCTTCACCCGGAAAAATGGAGGGAAGAAAATAAATTGCCTCTTTTATTTTTGGCGAATGATGAACATATTCTTCAGTGGTTAAAGGAAGAATAATGGCCGCTCTTTGTTTTAAAAGATGCTCGACAATTGCTTCATTTTCCTCATAGGAAAAAGAGCAGGTCGAATATAAAAGTTTTCCTCCTGGTTTAAGAAGATCAAACGCGCGGATTATCAGTTTTTTTTGAATATCCGCAAACCGTAAAACTTTTGCTAACGACCAATCGTCGTGCATCGCTTGGCTTTTACGAAGCATACCGCTTCCGGAGCAGGGGGCATCGAGAAATATTTTATCAAATAAAAGATTTTTAAAGTCGACATTTTGAAGATCATTATTTGTAACGATAACATTTCCTAAACCCATACGTTCAACGTTTTTTGAAAGAGTTAGCGCGCGAAGCCCATCAATATCATTGCTTATAATAGTGCCTTTATCGTTAAGTCGCATCGCCGCCTGAATGGTTTTTCCGCCGGGAGCGGCGGCAAAATCTAATATGACATCATTAGCTTCATACTGAAAAAAGTTGGCTACGCTCATAGCGCTGGGATCTTGAAGATAAAACGCACCAGCGTCGTGATAGATGGTTTTGCCTAAATCGTAAATTGCAGGATTGTATATAAAGGCATGGGGAACCAGAGGATGCTTTTGAGCTAGAGGAAACAACTCCAAAAAATGATCATCCGAAATCTTCTTGGGATTAAGCAAAGCAGCGTGAATTGCTGGCTTTGATAAAGATTCAATTAAAGGGGTAGCGATATTAACGGGAAAAATCGACTCAATGTATTCTTCAATATTCATGAAAAAGCCTCTTTTTTTAAGAAAAAAATAAAATTGCCAACTAAATATACTTTTTTATTATATAATATAGCCAAGGAGTTTTAAATTATGAGAATGGCAGATATTATCACCAAGAAGCGCGATGGTGGCGTTCTTAGTGAACAAGAAATCAATTTTTTTGTCGAAGGATATACGAAAGGAACAATTCCTGATTACCAAGCGAGCGCATTAGCGATGGCAATTGTTTTTCAGGGGATGAATAAAGATGAGACGGTCGCTTTAACCAAGGCGATGATGTACTCGGGCGATGTGGTCGATCTTTCGCAAATTAAAGGTGTGAAAGTCGACAAGCATTCCACGGGTGGCGTGGGTGATAAAACCAGCATGGTCGTTGGACCAATCGTTGCCAGCTGTGGTGTTCGCTTGGCGAAAATGAGCGGCCGAGGATTGGGTCATACCGGTGGTACTTTAGATAAATTAGAATCAATTCCGGGTATGAGCATCTCGCTTCCTATCGGGCGGTTTATCAAGCAAGTAAATGATATTGGCATTGCGATTATCGGTCAAACAGCTGATTTAGTCCCCGCTGACAAAAAACTATATGCTCTTCGCGACGTGACGGGAACAGTTGAAAGTATTCCTTTAATCGCCTCTTCCATTATGAGCAAGAAATTAGCAAGTGGGGCGGATACAATTCTTTTGGATGTAAAATTCGGTAGTGGCGCTTTTATGAAAACCATCGAGGATGCCCGTAAATTAGCCCGAACAATGGTGGAAATTGGTGATGGCGTAAAGCGGGATACAAGAGCAATTTTAACCGATATGGATCAACCTCTTGGTCGTGCGGTTGGCAACAATCTTGAGGTAAAGGAAGCGATTGACACCTTAAATGGTCATGGACCGGATGATTTTGTTACTTTATGTATCAAGGCAGCGGGAGTTATTTTAGTCCAGGGAAAAGTGGTTTCGACGCTTGAGGAAGGTGAAGCTCTTGCGCGGGCAAAAATTAAAGATGGCAGTGCGCTCAATAAATTTAAAGCAATGGTAAAAGCCCAAGGTGGAGATGTATCCTACATCGATAATCCAAGCCAATTTGTTGTTTCAAAACATCATGAGGAAGTTTACGCGGATGCGGATGGATATGTTGGTCGGATTGATTGCCTAGAGATTGGCGTGGCTGCGATGCAGCTTGGAGCCGGACGGGCGACGAAAGACGATGTGATTGATCCAGCGGCGGGAATTATCGTCGATAAAAAGGTCGGAGCCAAAGTTTCTAAAGGGGATAAATTGGCTGATATCTATACCGATGTCGATGCCGTTAGTTATCAACCGGTTATTGTGGATATTCAGCGGGCGTTTAAACTTCAAAAAGACGAAGTTACTCCCCGTCCGATTGTCTATGAAATAATCGAATAAATAAACATTTAAAAAAAGGAACCAGCGAAGGACTTGATTTCTAGTCGCAATCATACTGGCTCCTTTTTATTATTCCCGGGGTTTTTTAGATTTAAGAAAGGCTAAATTACTAGTTCGCGCATTCTTTTTCAGTCGATGGTAATTGGCATTTAAAACTTTCTCATATTGAGAAGCGTCAGATTCTTGGTAAAACTGCATTTCTTTAATTAGTTCAGGAAGATATTGCATTTTTTCCCATAAATCGGGGCGATCATAGGGGTACTTATCAATTTCTTGCGCATTGACAGGGGTTAATTTTAAGTAATCAAGGACGTTTAATTGATGGTCTTTTGCATAGTCCATCGCCGATTGAATGGAAGTGGCGGCCGCCTTTGACTTTGGCGATAGCGCTAGATCACAAACCGTAAAGCCTAAAGGAATTACCGCTTCGGGAAATCCAACTTTGCGGGCACTTTCAAGGGCAATAGCACAGCGTTCTACCGCCTGAGGATTGGCTAGTCCAATGTCTTCATAGGCGGTAACCAATAACCGTCTTTCAATTGATTCCAGGTCATTAGCGGCGCAAAGCCGGGCCAAATAATATAAAGCAGCATCAACATCGCTTCCGCGAATGCTCTTTTGTAAAGCAGATACCGAATCATAATGCTCTTCTTCATTTTGATCCATGAGATAGTTGGGAACACGGATAACACTTTTAATATCATCCATCGAAATATTTTGATTTTTACTTAGGGATAAAACCTCTAAATAGTTATAGGCAAAACGTAAATCACCACCGGCAAGGGTAGCTAATAATTTTTTGGCGTCATCATCCATTGAAATATGATTATCAAGACCGTTAAATGATGAAAGCGCCCGATTAATACCGATAACTATATCCTCGCGACTTAATGGTTTCACTTCCAAAAGATGGCAACGAGAACGAATTGCGGGATTAATGGCGATATAAGGATTAGCCGTCGTCATTCCTAATAGAAAAATAGTTCCTTCTTCAATGTAAGGAAGCAAGAGATCCTGCTTATCTTTATTTAAACGATGAACCTCATCGACGATAAGAATGGCCTCGGGATATAGTTTTGCTTCATCAATTGCTAATTCAATATCTTTTTTAGTTGATGTAACAGCATTAAGCTTCTTGTAATGAACATTCATCTCTTTAGCAAAGGCTTCAGCAATGGTTGTCTTTCCCGACCCGGGTGGGCCAAAAAAGATAATTGATACTAGAAGATGATTTTGAAGGGCTTCATAAAGAAATCCACCTTCACCAACGAGGTGCTTTTGCCCAATTATGTCAGCAAGTTTAGTTGGACGTAGACGATGTGCGAGTGGTGCGAGCATAATTACCTCCGGATAAAGTATACCAATTTATGCTCATAAACACTATAATAAAACGAGGTGAGAAAATGCGAATTGTATTACAAAATGTCGTGAGCGCTAAAGTTGAAGTTGAGGGAAAAATAACGGGTAATATTGCTCGCGGTTGGCTTTTGCTTGTCGGTTTTTCAATCAAGGACAATAGTATAATTGTTGAAAAAATGGTCGAGAAGCTTCTTAAATTAAGAGTCTTTCCGGACGAAAATGGTAAAACTAATAAATCACTATCGGATATTGAAGGCGAAATATTGAGCGTATCACAGTTTACGCTTTATGGTAATGTTCAACATGGAAGACGACCATCTTTTACCGATTCGGCGCCCTATGAAGAGGGAGAGAAACTCTATAATCTTTTTAATAGCCTCATTGCGGACAAGTGTGGTAGAATTGCCACGGGTATTTACGGAGCCGACATGAAGGTGACATTAGTAAATGATGGGCCTTTTACCTTAATATTGGATAGTGAGGAGTTAGTTTGTGATTAAAAAAGGTGCACGAGTGTTAATTGGGCTTAGCGGGGGCGTTGATAGTGCCGTCGCTGCCTACTTACTAAAAAAAGCAGGCTACCAAGTCGTTGGCGGATTTATGCGCAACTGGGATGCGATGGCTAACAACGACATTTTGGGCAACCCGACAATTAGCGATCAACAGTGCCCCCAAGAAAGTGACTATGATGATGCAAAAGCGGTGGCCGATAAACTGGGAATTGAACTTTTACGAGTCGATTTTATCGAGGAGTATTGGAATGATGTTTTCGCCTATTTTCTTTCCGAGTATGAAAAAGGACGAACTCCTAATCCGGATATCTTTTGTAATAAATACATCAAATTCGACGCTTTTTTAAATTTTGCAAAAAAAAATGGCTTTGATTTTATTGCCATGGGCCACTATGCCAAACGGAAAGATTGCGATAATGTAACCTTTCTTTTAAAAGCGGAAGATATTAATAAAGATCAAAGTTATTTTCTTTCCCAAATTTCGCAACAGCAGGTTGCAAGTTGTCTTTTTCCATTGGGTAATATTAGTAAGCCCCAAGTAAGAACGATCGCTCATGAATTAAATTTGAAATCGGTGATGGACAAAAAAGATTCAACTGGTGTTTGTTTTATTGGCGAACGGAGATTTAAGGAATTCTTGATGAATTACTTACCAGCAAAAAAAGGCGATATAATTGACATTAATACTAGGAAAAAAATTGGTACGCACGATGGGGTGCTCTATTACACTATCGGCCAACGAAAAGGCTTAGGTATCGGAGGAATAAGTGGACAGGACGCTATAGGATGGACCGTTGTTGGCAAGGACGTTAAAAAGAATTATTTGCTCGTTGCTAGCGGTAGTAACGATGAGCATCTTTTTAGTGACTATTGCTTAGTAAGAAATTTAAATTGGATAAGTGGTACCCCTACGGAAGAAAAAACTTACGGAGCAAAATTTCGTTATCGGCAGCCTGATCAAAACGTCAAACTCTCATTTATCGACAGCAATACAGTGAAAGTGATTTATTCTTCGCCAGTCAAAGCCGTTACTCCTGGCCAAGCGGCGGTTTTCTACGATGGCGATATTTGTCTTGGTGGTGGAATTATCGATGAAGTTTACCGGGATGGCAAGCGCGTTTTATAAATAGTTAAAGGACGTTTGTTAATATTTTTGAAAAATATTTATCGATTATTAGAATTAAAGCTATAATTAAATAAAAAGGGGTTAATATGGAATACAGTGAAAAATTTAGACCGATGAGTTCTTGGGGATACTTTGGCTATCAGATACTTTTTTCTATTCCGCTAATTGGATTTATTTCGCTTATTATCTTTGCTCTTGATTCGTCTTACATCGCCCGTAGAAACTTTGCCCGGAGTTATTTTTGTTTCATAATTCTTGTGTTAATTGTGGTGTTTATTATGTTTCAGATGGGATTTTTAGCCGATCTTTTGCAAAGAATAACCCAATAGAAGCGTAATTTTAATTTGGTTTTATATTTAAAAAAATCTATATATGTTTAAAGCAAATCCGATTTCCTTAAAGATATTTTAGTAATGGAAGTCTAAAACCATGCACCTTAATGAAGGCTTTTTTTGGACAGTCCACAGAAAAAGCAAATTTTTGAGAAATGATTGTGTTGTTAATCGCACAATCGATTTTTGCTCACCTTTGCTGGGAAACTGAAAAAACTACTGTCCTTGAAAAAGATTAAAGCACCCCACGTAAGGTTTTCTTAGATTATGGTTTAAAGGTGCGAAGTGATGAAGTTATTAAGGCATTACTAACAAGGATTGTCGTGACCGACTATTAGTACATAGTTGTTTTTGTTTCAAAAGAAATATCTATTACTAACGAACTAATATTTTTTAATCGAAAAGACATCACACCAGTTATCTGAAGAATTCACAATATTTTAAATAATTAATTAGAGAAAATATTTTTTTTATTTCGTTTATGCTATAATCATAGCGAAATCGATAGGATTGCTAAGTTTTCTGATTTTAGCGACTGCTGCCGGGGTGAAAAAGCAGAATAGAAAACGCGCCACTTTCCTGATGAAACTAATACTTTCCGTCAATCCGCGTTAAGGAAAATTAAGAGCATTGCAGAGCAATGAATAAGGATGGTACCGCGGATTTTCGTTCCTTAGCGTACCTTTTTTTATGTTTTAAGGAGATTTAATATGAAAAAATTAACAGGCAATGAAATTAGATTGATGTGGCTTGATTTTTTTAAGAAGCATGGTCATGCAATTGAACCGGGTGCATCCTTAATTCCCCATAATGATCCCACGCTTTTATGGATTAATTCGGGAGTGGCGGCGTTAAAGAAATATTTCGATGGATCGGTGATACCAGCCAACCACCGAATTACTAATGTCCAAAAGTCAATTCGAACCAATGATATCGAAAATGTCGGTAAGACAGCTCGCCATCATACGTTTTTTGAAATGCTCGGCAATTTTTCCATCGGTGATTATTTTCGTGAATCAGTCATTCCATGGGCTTATGAAATTTTAACTAGTGAAGAGTATTTTGCTCTGCCCAAGGATAAGGTTTATTTTACCTATTTGCCTACGGACAAAGATACCTATAACTTATGGCGGAAAGTAGGCGTAAAAGAGGATCATCTTATTCCTTTAGAGGGTAACTTTTGGCAAATTGGGGAAGGACCTTGTGGACCCAACACCGAAGTGTTCTTCGATCGCGGTGAAAAATATGATCCCCTTCATCGCGGAATCGACCTATTAAAAAATGATGAAGAAAATGATCGCTACATTGAAATTTGGGGAATTGTCTTTAGCCAATACAATGCGGTTGAGGGTGTGAATAGGGCTGACTATAAAGAACTTCCTAAGAAAAACATTGATACGGGTGCGGGCCTAGAACGAATTGCCTGCGTTTTACAGGAAACGCCGACCAATTTTGAGACTGATTTATTTCTACCTATTATTAAAGAAACAATGAAAATAAGTAAGCAGCCATATGAGGGTGCTAACTTGATGGCCTACCGCGTTATTGCGGACCATATTAGAGCCTGTACTTTCGCTTTAGCGGATGGAGCAACTTTTTCTAATGAAGGTCGGGGATATGTTTTGCGGCGATTATTAAGAAGAGCAATGCGCTATGGACGGAAAATAAATATCAATCAACCTTTTCTTTACCTTTTAGTTAAGGTGGTTGTTGCTAACTTTAAGGATTTTTATCCCTATTTAGTCAAGGAAGAGGAAAGAGTCAGCAAGTTAATCAAGGCGGAAGAAGAAAAGTTTATTAAAACTCTCAATAGTGGTGAGCTGATGCTGCGGAACATGCTTGTACCAGGAACGGCGCTTGCGGGTGATGATGCATTTAAATTATATGATACCTATGGCTTCCCGATTGATTTGACCGTGGAAATTGCCTCGGAGCAAAAATGCCCGGTTGATATCAAGCGGTTTAACGAATTATTAGAAGAGCAAAAGAACCGGGCGCGAGAAGCTAGAAATAGCAGTCAAAGCATGGCGATTCAATCCGCTGATTTAATGAGTTGCCAAGTAGCTAGTGAATTTATTTATGCTTTACTTGAGCCGATGAAAGCCAAGGTGGTTGCTGCCTTTGTTAATGGTCAAAAAGTGGATGCGATTGATGAAGAGGGCGACATTATTCTTGATAAAACGAATTTTTATGCTGAAAGTGGTGGTCAGGTTTCTGACTCTGGAAGGATGAGTAATAGTGAGGTAGATGCGGAAGTAAGCGAAGTTAAAAAAGCCCCTAATCATCAACACTTACATCATGTCGTGTTAAATTCAGGAATTATTCATGTCGGTGATGAATTGACCATTACTTTAGATCTTATCCGCCGGCGGGATATCATGCGTAACCATTCGGCTACACATCTCTTGGATACGGCTTTAAGTGAATTTGTTGGGGAAGATACTCATCAAGCGGGAAGTTTTGTTGGTCCTGATTATCTTCGTTTTGACTTTAATGCTAATGAGGCTCTTTCTACCTCTCAGCTAGAAAAAATTGAAGCGCGAGTTAACGAGTTAATTAGAGCTTCCCTTATCCAAGAAACGAAAGTACTTCCAATTAATGAAGCTAAAAAACTTCACGCCAAATCCTTATTTGACGAAAAATATGGCGATGTTGTTCGTGTGGTTTGTTTTGGCGATGTGAGCAAGGAATTCTGTGGAGGTACGCATGTTGCAAATACTTCGGAAATCGGCCTTTTTCTAATTGTTAGCGAAAAATCAATCGCAAGCGGAATCAGACGAATCGAAGCAGTAACGGGCGCCAAAGCATATGATTTAGTTATTGAAAGAAAGAACTTATTAGCTGAGATTTCTCGCGAGTTAAAAGTTAAATCTTTTGGGGATATTCTTCTGGCTGTCGATTCTTTAAAAAAGGAAAAAGAAGGGCTAAAACAGGAATCAGTTGCCCTTAAAGATCGTCTTGCTTCATCATTAAGCAATGATTTAAAATCCCGTTTTATTACCAAAAACCAGGTGAATGTTCTTTCCGCTTATGTTAAAGGCTATGATCGTGATGGGCTTCTAAAGGTAATCGATGGTCTTAAATCCCAATATGAGCAAGCAATTATTGTTTTACTGGGCGATAAGGATGGAAAATATCCTCTGGTGGCGTACTGCTCAAATTCAGTTATAAAAATGGGCATTGAGGCCGGAAAGATTATACGAGAATTAACATCAATTTTAGGGGGATCTGGTGGTGGTCGTTCTGATTTAGCAAGTGGAGCCGCTAAAGATGCTTCTAAGCAGGACAAAGTCTTGCCCTATCTTGAAAGTTTAATTAAATGAGCAAGAAAATAATCGGACTTGATCTTGGAACGAAAACACTTGGAGTCGCGATTACTTCTAGCGATCAAAAGTTTGTACTTGGAATGGAAACCGTTCGGTTTAATCCCAACGATTATATGACGGCCGCTAAACGAATTGAGCAAATACTTCAAGAAGAGGATGTCGAAACAATTATTATTGGCTATCCACTAAATATGGATGATCGCAAAGGTCCACGCGTGGAGGCCGTTGAAAAATTTAAGCAACTTATGGGTGCATTTTTCCCATTATCACAAATTAAGTTTGTAGATGAGCGCCTTTCCACAATCGAAGCCTATGAAAGACTTAAGGCTTTAGGTTATAATAAGGCGAAACAAAAAGAATTGGTCGACACGTGGGCGGCCAAAGTCATATTAGAAACCTATTTGGCCCAAAGAGAGGAAAAAAACGATGGAACCAAAAATTGAAAATTCCGAAAAAGAATTAACGCTTACTGATGAGGATGGAAATGAATATCGCTTTGAGATTCTCTTTACCTATGATAATGAAGAACGAGGAGCCAGTTACGTTTTATTCTTCGATCCAGCAAGTCCGGAAGAGATTATGATTGCTCGCTACGAAGATGATGGAACTTTAGATATGGAACTTAACGACGATGAGTTCAATGAGGCTAATGAGATTTTAAACACGTATAATGAAGATCCACAATTGAAGTAAATAAAAACCAGTTCACATAACGAACTGGTTTTTTTATGCATATGCGATTATTCCTAATGCGGCGGCGATGACAATTAATATAATCGGTGATAATTTCTTTTTAAAGACTATTTTATGCCCCCAATATATGAGTCCAGCATCAAACATTAAAACCAGAGATATGCGGTCAAAATCGGAAGAGATAAGCGGAAATAAAGGGAAGACGTTTTTTAGTACAAGGATGACTCCAGTTGAGATGATAAGCGCCACAATGATGGGCTGAACCCCTTTGATAGCTGCTTGGACGTAACGGTTTTTTTCAAAACTCTTAAAAATGGAAGCGATGATAAGAATAATTAAAAACGATGGTAAAACAACGGCAAATGTAGCGGTTAAACTTCCAAGTATTCCCAATTGACTAGAACCGATAAAAGTTGCCATATTAATGGCGAATGGTCCCGGAGTTGACTCGCTAATAGCAATAAAGCGCACGACCTCCTCGTAGCCCATCCATCCCTTGCTAACGACCTCGCTTTGCATTAGAGGAATCATGGCATAGCCACCACCGAAAGTGAATAGACCAATTTTGAAGAAAGTCCAAAAAATATCAAGCATTTTTAAAATGATGCCCATTAAATAACACCTCGTTTCGTGTTATTTATTAATCCGTAAAAAAGTAGCCCTAAAGTCAAACCGATAATAATGAAATAAATTGAAGAGAAATTCCATTCGAAAACATTAATTAAAATTTGGGCAGTAAAAGCAATAAGCAAAATAAAGATGGAGAAAAAGTTTCGTTGCATCTTTTTGCCTAAAGTTATACCGGCATCAATAATTAGAATTGCCACCGCCGCTTGGATGCCGAGAAAGGCATTATTAACAATTGTGATTGCCAAAAATTTGTCTAAAAATAGTGAAATTATGTAAATGATAATAAAAGAAGGCGTAATCAATCCTAATGTTGCAAAAAGCGCTCCCCAAAAGCCGGCAACTTTATAACCGACATAAGTGGCGCTATTAACAGATATTGGTCCTGGAGTTGATTCGGCGATAACAATAATATTAAATATGTCTTCGGTAGTCATCCATTTATGCCGTTCGGTAATTTCGCTTTGAATAAGAGGAATCATGGCATATCCCCCACCGAAAGTGAATAATCCGATTTTTAAAAAAGTAAAAAAAAGGGTTTTTATCCGTGTTAATTTTTCCATTTCTGCCTCCCGAGACATTATAACAAAAAAGCGTTTTTTTTCCATAAAATATTGTGCTGGATTATGTTCGGCAATTTTGCTATAATACGTGCGTGCAAAAAGGCAGGTATTACTATGGAAAACCAAAAGTTTACTCTTACTCAAGAGGGTTTAGAAAAATTACAAAACGAATTAAGTCGCTTAATTAATACGGATCGTCCGCAAGTTATTGAAGATCTTGGTGCGGCAAGAGCGCAAGGTGACTTAAGTGAAAATGCCGATTATGACGCTGCTCGTTCTCGGCAAGCCGAAGTTGAAGGTCGGATTCAACAAATTGAGAATATTTTAGCTAATTCCACCGTTGTAGAATCATCGACTAATAATGATATTGTTTCGCTGGGTTGCACGGTTACCATTCTTGATCAAAGTGAGAATGCTCAATATGTTTATAAGTTGGTAGGCACGATTGAAGCCAAACCTTTAGAAGGATCAATTTCAACAACTTGCCCTTTAGGCGAGGCGATTTTAGGCAAAGGTGTTGGTGATGTTTGTGTTGTTAAGACCGAGCCACCATATAACGTCGAAATTTTAAAAATAAAAATTGGCGACTAATTGCCAAAATAAAAAATAACCTCCTATCTACTAGTAGGAGGTTTTTTTATGGGTAAAATTCTTATTGTCGTGTTGTTGATAACAATCGTGTCACTTTTTGTAATGTCAAAAATCGATCCCAATATTGCCAATAATGTTAGCGCTGCTTCCCAACTAAGCGACGCAAACTATTATACGATTACAATAAGTGGGGCAGTCACCAAACCCGGAGCGTATGTTCTTCAAAAAGGATCAACAATGGACGATTTAATTGTAGCAGCGGGAGGTCCAACCGCTAACACTGACGAAAAGACATATTTTTTGGATACGAAGTTAATTGGGGGAATGACTTATTTTATCGGTTCACTTTACGACGATAATGATGTTTGTAATGATTCACCGATAGTTAAGGTAAACATAAACTCAGATAAATCTGATGCTCTGCAAACGATAAATGGAATTGGGTCTACGATATCACAAGCGATAATTAGACATAGAGAAGATAAAGGTATATTCACCTATTTAGAAGATATAATGAACGTGTCCGGAGTCGGCACCTCAACCTATACTAAAATTCGCAATTATATTGTTCTTCAGTAATGGATCTTCTTTACTTATTGCTTTTAACATTTATGACCATCAATGCGGTCAGTGATGGGCGCTGGTGTTGGTTATTAATAATTGTTATTATCGTATTTTTCAAAAAAATCAATCATACAAGGTTAAAAAGAATTTACTTACTCTACTTAATGATTATCTTAGGATATGCAATTCTATTTATTTTGAATAATCTTGATTACCTATTACTTCCCTATGGGGTGGTTTTAAATAGCAAGGATAGTTATGTAATTATAATTACTCCCTTTCAACGTTTGTATTCAACTAATGATGGTGGCTTACAATTTGGTCAAATTATATATTTACCTGGTTCAATTGATAAATTAGATTTTTATCGACTAGAGAGCCAATTCGACTTTGAAGTATATCTAAATCAAAAAGGAATAGCGAATAGTTATATTGGGGAAAAAGAAGTTTTAATGGATCTATTGTCTACGTTACGTATTCCTAAGGATGAATGGTTAAAAAGATTTAATTCTCCATCATCCAAAATGATTTTTTCATCGTTGATATTAAATGAAGCAGATTATTCTTTGGCAATAATTACGCAAGCTGATAAGTGGAACATTTTGTCACTTCTAAGCAATAGCGGAGTGCACATTACATTTACATTTTATATTTGCCAAAGAATGTTTCATTTTTTCTTCAAAAACAAAAAACTAGGATATGCTTTATCGCTAATAGTAATTGGAAGTTTATTTGTTTTAAACCCTCATCAATTTGCATTTTGGCGGCTTTTCTTGAAAATAACACTCACGCATACTCTATATAGGAAAAAAAGACTAAATAGGTTTAGAAAAATATGTTTTGAAGGTCTGGTATTTCTAAGCATAGATCCATTTTTAGCCTTGCAAGCCAAATTCTATCTGCCGTTTAGTCTACGGTTAATAAATGAGTTTTGCTTTTATAAAAAAACCTTATCCGTGCAAGAAAAAGTAAAACGAACAATTAAATTCTATCTTATAATGCTGCCATTTTTTCTAGAAACACAGGGAAATATAAATATTTTAGCGCCTTTTCTTCAATTGCTATTACTTGGATATACCAACATTCTCTATTTAATTGGCTCAATAACAATTCTCTTGCCACCATTTAGTGTGGTCTTTGAAATGCTATGTCAGTTATTAATTTCCTTCTTTACTTTTATAAGTTCAATGGATAGGTTTAATGTTTTTGGAACAATTACTTTTTGGCATCGAGTAATTTATTACGCTTTGTTTCTGCTTTTAGAAATAACTGAAAGCTTAAAATTAAATATTGGTAGGAAAGTAGCTATTGCTACTTATTGTATAGGAGTTATTTCGCCATTTTTCCCCATTGAAAATCACTTTACAAATGGAGTTTACTTTATCAATGTCGGTCAGGGTGATGCCATTTTGGTTCGAAGGCAGAATCAGGCATTATTAATCGATACCGGGGGCTCAATAAAAATTGATATTGCCCAAGAGGTATTAATTCCTTTTTTTCGTCGTCAGGCAATAAAAAAACTTAATGGAGTAATTATTACACATAATGACTTTGATCATAATGGAGCTTTAAATTCGCTTCAAAGCCACTTTTTAATTGAAAACATCTATGTTAGTAGAAATCAATTCCAGTTACATTTGCTGATCTTAAATTACATAATTTGAATTTTATTGAAGGAAAAGACGATAACGACCAATCGCTGGTAATTTATATGGAGTTTATAAATAAAAAATGGCTCTTTATGGGTGATGCTCCAGTGGCAGTGGAAAATCATATTATTCAAAATAATCCTTTTCTTCAGTGCGACGTAATAAAAATTGGTCATCATGGAAGTAGTACCTCGACTGGGAGAGGTTTTATCGAGCAGATTAGACCAAGTCAAGCGATTATATCGGTTGGAAAAAATTCTTATGGGCATCCTCACCAAAGTGTCTTAAATATATTGATGGAATATGAAATCAAAATCCGACGAACCGATAAAGAAGGAACAATTTATTTCGCATAGAGATACCATTTGATATAATGAAAATATGATTTATATAATCTTTGGCAAAGAGCCGCTTTTGATACGCAATACAGTTAAGAAGACGATGATTTCACTTATCAAGGAACCGAATAGTTTTAATTACTCGCAACTTGAGGCGGGCGATACATCGCTTGAACAGCTTTTGGATGAGATTGAAACCAACTCATTAACCGGCGAGCAAAAAGTCATAGTTTATAACCACGCCGATTTTTTAAAAGATGCAAAGAAAATTGATGCTGATGTTTTAGATCGATTTCAAAGTTTTTTTGCCGATGAGGGATCTTTAAATAGTTTAATTTTTACAGTAATTGGGGAATCAATAAATAAAAAAAATCCATTGATTTCCATCTTACCGAAGAGCGTAAAAGTGTTGGAACTACAAACAATTACTTCCGCCACCTGGCCAGAACTTGTTCGGCGCACATTTGAAAAAAATGGCGCAATAATTGATGATGATGCCCGCGACGAACTGTTGCAACGGGTAAACAATAATGTATCTAGTTTTGTTAATGAAGCCAATAAACTTTCCACCTATACATCTCATGTCCGCTTGGAGGATGTGGAAATGCTTGTCCCAAGACCATTGGAGGAGAAAAGCTATCTTTTGACCAGTTATCTTTTGCAAAAAAGATTAAAGCCAGCACTTGAGTTGGTTGAAGATTTGATGATGCAAAATTTACAACCTGTTGTTTTAATTTCGACTTTATCCAATCAACTACGTATGTTTTCGCTAGTTGCATATCAAAAAGAAAATAACATCCCTGAAAGTCAAATTGCCAGTGACTTAAAACTTCATCCATATCGCTTAAAGATGATTTTAAAAGATCTTGGACGCCGCACGAGCAAAGATATACTAAATATTCTTGATCATTTGTTTTTGCTCGATTATAAAATCAAGAGTGGAACGATTGATGCGAAAGAAGGATTTGATTTTTTCTTAATTGAATCTTGTTAAGATGGCAATAAAAAAACCGGATGATTCCGGTTAGTTTATTGAATTGACGAGACCAGCCAAGTGACTCTTTTGCCGAGCGGCTGTCCGGTAATGGGTAATGCCCTTGCTGACTGACTTATCAATCAAGCGATTGGCAGCATTGAGTTCATTTTGTGCTAAAACTTTGTCGCCAGCATTAACCGCGGATACAACTTTTTTGCTTGCAGTCTTAATTTGTGTTTTATAGTTAACATTTCTTAAGCGCGCTTTTTCGTTGGTTCCAACCCGTTTAATTTGGGATTTAATATTTGCCATTGTCTTCACCTCTTTCGATACGCTTTGCATTATAGCAAAATAGTAATATAACGGCAACAACTTTTTCCTTATTACTCCAATCAAAAAAACGCGGTTTTTTTCAATTTATAATCGTGGCTATTGTATAATAAATAAAGAAGTGAGGATCAAGCGATATGCTAAGTAATAAAACACGAATTTTATATCTAGGAACCCCAGAAATTAGCGCTCATGTTTTACGAGGACTGATTTTAGCTGGCTATAATGTTATTGGGGTAGTCGCTCAACCAGATAAACCGATCGGCCGGGGAAAGAAAATTGAATTTGTACCAACGAAAGTCGTGGCTGAAGAGTTTGGCATACCAGTTTTTCAGCCATTAAAAATTCGCCTTGATTACGAATTTGCTAAGGATTTGCATCCGGATTTAATCCTCTGCTTTGCCTATGGACAGATTATTCCGCAGCAACTTCTTGATATTCCACCTTTGGGATCGATAAATCTTCATGGTTCTTTACTACCAAAGTATCGGGGAGCAGCGCCGATGCAATATGCCTTAATCAATGGTGAAAAAGAAACGGGCATAACCCTTATGCAAATGGTTGATAAAATGGATGCCGGGGGTATGTTTGGTAAAATAGTTGTTCCGATAAGTTTAGAGGATAACTATACTTCTCTTTCACAAAAAATGGCTTCGGCTGCTCTTAAATTAGCGCTTGATAAGCTGCCTTTATATATTGATGGTCAGTTAGTCAAGGAAGAACAAAATGAGGCACTTGTTACCTATGCGGGGTTAATAAAAAAAGAGCAAGAACACCTTGATCTTACCTTACCTAAAGCAAAAATTATCGGATGGATTCGTGCTTTAAGCATAGAACCAGGAGCCTATTTATATCGTGATAATAATCAGATGGTGAAAATATTTGAAGCGGAAGATTATAGTGAAACTATAGAAGCTTTACCGGGAACGGTTGTTTCTGCTAGTAAAAATGGTATTATTCTCCAATTAATAGATGGGCAGATTAATCTTTTAAAATTGCAAAAGCCGGGAAAGAAAATTGTCGGTTTTCGGGATTTTGTAAATGGTGAACCTCAGTTTAAAGGAACAGTTTTAAAATAGAATGAATAAAGAATTGACGTTATCAGTCCATCAGTTGGTCGATTTTTTGCTACGTAGCGGTAGTATCGATACGCGGGTTTTTAATAAGGCTTCCATGAGCGAGGGAGTTCGTCTCCATGCCTTTTACCAAAGTCGTCAGGGTAATGAGTACTTATCTGAATATTTTTTGCGGGAAACATTTTTTGTCGATGAATATAATCTTACTTTAGAGGGAAGAGCAGATGGCATTATTGTTACCGACAACGAGTATATTATCGATGAGATAAAATCGACCGTAATTGACATTGATGAATTCCATCGGGAGAATGAAAATTGGCATCTGGGCCAAGCCCAATGCTATGCCTTAATGCTTGCCCACGAGCGAAAAATCGATCAAGTAAAAATACGATTAACTTATATTCATCAAACCACTAACGAGCAAAAAATTAAGGAATATATTTTTTCGACCCATGACTTGGAAGATTTTGTTACGACATTGATTCGTCGCTACTTGAATTTCTATAATACGGTTTATCGCCATGAGATTAATCGCAATGCCAGTATGCAAAATTTTCACTTCCCTTTCTCGTCATTTCGAAAAGGGCAAAAAAAACTGGCTCAATATACCTATGCGATGACTGCGCAAGGAGGAGTGCTTTATGCGGAAGCACCGACGGGCATTGGTAAAACGATGTCGACACTATATCCTGCGATATCGGCGTTTGCTCGTGAGAAAATAAACAAAATATTTTATCTAACAGCAAAGACGAGTGGGCAAGATTCTGCTCATGGGGCGATGGAAATACTTAAGAAAAGTGGGGCGGATGTCTTTCCAATTGTCATAACCGCCAAGGACCGTATTTGCTTTAATCCCGGGAAGGGATGTAATCCAGATGAATGTCCTTACGCCCGTAACTACTACAATAAAATTCAAGATGCTCTTTTAAAAGCCCTTCTTTACGAAAATGATTTTTCGAAGGAAACAATAATAAAACTGGCTTTAGAAAATGAAATTTGTCCTTTTGAATTTCAACTTGATTTATCCCTTTTTTGCGATGTCATCATTTGCGACTATAACTATTTATTTGATCCCCTCGTTTATTTAAGAAGGTACTTTGAGACGGGTGGTAGTTCCTATTTTGCATTAATTGACGAAGCCCATAATTTAATTGAGCGAGTACGTGATATGTATAGTTCGGAATTAAACTTGGAGCAGTTTATTAGCATGCAGAAGCACTTGCGAAAACTCGTTCATCCACACATTAAAACGGCATTGCGTCGACTTATAAAGAATCTACGTGAATTAAACAGTTTAATTGCCGATAAAGATTCACCGACGATCATTGATACAATTCCAAGTCCCCTACTAAACAATTTAAATTTGTTTCTGCTAGCGGGTCAAGATGTAATGAAGAATCATGTTCAGTTTGCCGATGAACCCTTCAAGGAACTGTTTTTTAATGTTAATCGTTTTATGAAGATTTGGGATTACTACTCAAGTGAATTTCGTCTATTCATCTATAGACAAGGGAAAAGTAATTTAATTCTTAAAAATTATAACTTAAACCCAAGCAACTTAATTAGAAATTGTCTTGGAAATGTTTTTGGCTCGGTAATTTTTTCTGCTACTCTTTCACCGATTGATTATTACGTTAATCTCCTCGGTGGAAGCAAAGATTCCCCTCGTCTAATTTTACCCAATCCCTTTCCACGTAAGAATCGGCGATTATTAATCGCTCCCGATGTTCGGACTACATATCGCAAAAGGGATACTAGTTATGGATTGATTGCCGACTATATTCAAGCTTTATACTCAAAGCAAATTGGTAATTACATTTGTTTTTTTCCTTCGTATGAATACTTAAATAACGTAAAACCTTTTTTGGAAGATCTCAAAGAGAAAGACGACTTTATTTTAATGGCGCAAGACAAGGAAATGAGCCGGGATGAACAGGAAGTTTTTCTTTCAAAATTTGTTCCTAAACCACAAAAAACGCGCATTGGTCTTGCCGTTTTAGGCGGCGCATTTAGTGAGGGTATCGATCTCGTCGATGACCGCTTAATTGGAGTTGTAATCGTGGGTGTTGGCTTGCCGCAGATTTCATTTGAACGAGATTTAATCAGAAAATTTTATGATGAAAAAGAAATTTCTGGTTTTGAATATAGTTATGTTAATCCCGGTATGAATAGAGTTATGCAAGCTGTTGGTCGCCTTATCAGAAGTGAAAACGATCGAGGGATCGCCTTACTTTTGGATGAGCGCTATCTTCAAGATCGATATCGGCATCTATTTAAAACCGAATGGGATGACTATGAAGTCGTTACTAGTCCCGAAGATGTTAAAAATATTTGCGCTGATTTTTGGAAAATAAATTAACGAAATCAGTGTAGATTTGGTATAATTTACCAGCAAATAGTTAGGAGCGCTTTGATGAATTTTGATAACCAACATATCCGAAACTTTTCGATAATTGCCCACATTGATCACGGAAAGTCGACTTTGGCTGATCGGCTCATTGAAATGACCGGCACCGTCGAAAAGCGGCTGATGAAAGAGCAAATATTGGATAATATGGATCTTGAACGTGAACGGGGTATTACCATCAAGTTGAACGCGGTAAGCCTTATTTATCATGCACAAAATGGTGAGGATTATCTTTTCAATCTTATTGACACTCCTGGGCATGTCGATTTTACATATGAAGTATCGCGATCGCTTGCTGCCTGTGAAGGCGCAATTTTGGTCGTTGATGCTACGCAAGGAGTTGAAGCTCAAACTTTAGCTAATGTGTATTTAGCCATCGATAACGATTTAGCAATTTTACCAGTAATTAATAAGATAGATTTGCCCAGTGCAAATGTCGATTTGGCACGGGATGAAATTGAAAAAAGAATTGGACTAGATGGTAGCGAGGCTATTCCTATTTCTGCAAAGACAGGATTGAATGTTGAGCAAGTTTTGGAAGCTATCGTTACGCAGATTCCTTGTCCGAATGGTAATAAAAGCAATCCTCTTCAGGCCTTAATTTTCGATAGTTACTATGACTCATATCGAGGCGTGGTTGTGTTAGTTAGAATCAAGGAAGGAATGGTAAAAGTAGGCGATCAAATTCAATTGATGTCTAATGGAAAAGAATATTTGGTGACGGAGGTCGGCTATCGGGCCCCAAGTGAAATAAGACAAGACGAACTATATGCTGGCGAGGTGGGATATATCTGCGCACAAATTAAGGATATTCATGATATTCATACTGGTGATACTATTACTTTGGCCAACAACAAAGCAGCCAAAGCCTTACCTGGATATCGCGAGATTAACCCTATGGTCTATTGTGGTCTTTATCCAGTCGATAGTAAAAATTATGCCGATTTAAAAGACGCTCTTGAAAAACTGAGCCTTAACGATTCAAGTCTTCGTTACGAACCAGAAGCATCGCAAGCGCTTGGCTTTGGTTTTCGCTGTGGCTTTCTGGGATTACTGCACATGGATGTTATTCAAGAGCGGCTTGAACGCGAATACGGATTAAATTTAATTCTAACCGCTCCAAGTGTTATTTATCACATTAATCTAAGCGACGGATCGCAAATTCGTTTGGATAATCCTTTTGATTATCCTGACCCTACGACCATTAAATCAATTGAAGAACCTTTTGTAGAAGCGGAAATAATGACCCCAAAGGACTATGTTGGGCCGATTATGGAACTCTGCCAAGAACGGAGAGGAACTTATCTAAACCTCGACTATTTTGATGAAACACGAATGATATTGCATTATGAATTACCACTAAGCGAAATTATTTATAATTTCTTTGATAAACTTAAAAGTTATTCAAAAGGATATGCTAGTTTCGATTACCATCTTGCTGGCTACCATGCCGCTAATCTCGTAAAAATGGACATATTACTAAATGGCGAAGTCGTTGATGCTCTTTCGGTGGTCGTATATAAACCGGATGCCTACCATCGAGGCCTAGCCATAGTTAGCAAATTGAAAGACATCATTCCTCGACAGTTGTTTGAAGTTCCTATCCAAGCGGCAATTAACAATAAAATTATCGCTCGGGCAGATGTTAAGGCCGTGCGGAAAGATGTTTTGGCAAAATGTTACGGAGGTGACATAAGCCGCAAAAAAAAGTTACTTGAAAAGCAAAAAGCCGGCAAAAAGCGCATGAAAGCCGTCGGTTCGGTTGAACTCCCCCAAGAGGCTTTTATGAGCGTTCTTTCCCTCGATGATGAAAAGTAACGAACAAATTACGGTTCCAATTTATTTTTTTGGTTTCATTTGTTAAGATGAATAAGAGGTTATGGCTCATGGATAATGATAAAATGGCGAGCCATTTCACCGATGAGATTTACGCCAGTAAAAGTGAAGTTCAACGTGAACTTAATACAACTCTTGTCGATGGAGTGTGGGAAAAAATAATAAACTATCGGGCTCCATATACGCATGAGCTCTCTTTGCGTATGGTCACAAGAGATCCAATTAAGATTGTCTTGACCCCTCGTCTTGTAGACGATATGAATCGCATTACTTTGCGCTTAACTTCGCTCGCAAGAAGAACCTCTCGCTTAGGTCGCTCTATTGAAGCGTATTCTCGTTTTCGGCGAATGGCTAAAGTTGATATCTTGGAGCAAGTTTCTTTGGCTTATGGACTAAAGACAGATGTGAATCTTTTATATTTAATTGCCGAGAATAATATATCGACTCTTAAAAGTGAAGATTTAATTCTTTTGCGCTACAATTCAGTGATTGACGAAATTCAAAAGCAAGGGGCGCTTTTACCTTCAGCCTCTTTCTTCGCTAATTTATTTTTTATTTTAGATGGTAGTCAACCTAGCTCGACTTATTATCGAAAAGAAGAAATTGCCGATTCACGGGAGCAAGCTCAAGTTAATCGCATTTATATTCACGCACCGACAGCGAGAATTGAGGATATGATGGAGGGTCTTTTTGCTCTTTTATCCGATAATTCGCAACCGGTAATGATTAAATTGGCGACGGCAATTTTTTATTCATCCTACATTGCTCCTTTTTCCTACCATTCAGAAATAATGGCGATTATTTTGGGAAAAATGGTTTTAGCAAGCGAAGAATTTGATGATATCGCTAGCCTCATTAATCTCGAAAAAGTTCTAGGTGGCTATAAAGCAAAGTTTGAAGAGGCATCTTTACAGACAAAGAAAACTGGCGATTTAACCTATGTCATTTCTTTACTCAATCCAATTTTTGATGAAATTATCGCTTCGCTATCGGCGCTAATTTTAAAAGATGAACGACAAATGGTAGCTGAAGAAAGTTATGCAGTTGACGAATTATCTATAGAAGTGCATAATCAAGCGCGGGAAGATGTTAAACCAATTTCGCAAGAAGAAACATTCATTCCTCCTAGTGAGCGGTTTTTAGATCGCAATGATACCAATTTCACTGAGCGGCTAACCGAGCGCAGTGGAATAGAAAATGATGTTCGACTAGCTTTGGAACATTTGCCTGTTGGCCTTGATGAAAGTGATGCTCAAAAGCTTGAACAACATTTGTTGGAACTTGATCCCAATTTAAAACGTGGTGAGGCTTCCTTCTATGCTCGTCATTGCACGATAGGAAAATTTTATACAATCGCTCAATATAAGCGCCTTCTGAAATGCGCTTATGAGACTGCTCGCACTGCGATGGATCATTTGGCAATGAATGGATATTATCGTAAGGAACAGTTAAAAAATAAGTTTATTTATACGCCGATACCGCGGCGTTAATGAGGTAATTATGAATTATACAGTTTATTCCATTCTCGACAATTCGCTATTTGTTTTATTAATCCTCTTAGCCTTCTTTGGATTAATTGCCCTTTTAGTTTACATTATCCGTAAAAAAGTTCCGGCTTTTCGAGATGATATCAAACCAACTGATGAGGCCAAACAAGTTCAAGAAGAGCTTGATCGCGTCTTAGTTGAGTACAAGGAAGAAAAGAAAAAAGACGATAATAGTGACGAGGAATAAATAAAGATGTCTAATTCGGCACATGCGTTATATGTGCATATTCCCTTTTGTGAACATATCTGTGGCTATTGTGACTTTACAAAAATGATTTATAACCCTGCATGGGTGGATGATTATCTTTTGGCCTTACAGCAAGAAATCGGCGCTCGGGCGATTAATCCAAGCGATATTAAGACAATTTATATAGGTGGCGGAACGCCAAGTGCGCTTAATTTAAAGCAATTGGAGCGCCTTTTTGTTATTTTAGCCCCTTATATGGCTTCGGCTGTTGAGAAAACAATCGAATTAAACGTTGAAAATACAAATTTGGAAAAGTTGAAATTATTCAAAGGCGCAGGGAATAAATCGAATTTCCATCGGTGTTCAGTCTTTTGATGACAATGTTTTAAAAGCCTGCGATCGAAAACATAGTGGACAAGAAGCGTTAGCAGCTTTGAAACTTATAAAAAAGTGTGGCTTTACAAACTACAGTTTAGATTTAATCTATGGATTACCCGAACAAACGCAGGATTTGTTTTTGCTTGATTTGAAAAAAGTCATTACTTTAGATCCGCCTCATGTTTCGCTTTACTCCTTAACGGTAAATCCAGGAACATTATTTAGTTATCGCCAAGTAAAGGAAGTAAGTGAGGATGATTCATTGTCCTTTTATCGACTCGCCACTTCTTTTTTGCGTAAAAATGGCTATGAGCGTTACGAGGTGAGTAATTTTGCCAAAAGAGGATACTACAGCCAGCATAATCTCACATACTGGCATAATCAACATTATTATGGAGTGGGTTTAGGGCGCCGCGGGATACATTGAAAACAATCGTTACCAAAACACGCGGAATTTAAAAAAATATTTAGACGGTTACTATTTAGGCGAAGTAGAAACTATTAGCCAAAATGATGAAATTGAATATTTTTTGATTACTAATCTACGCCTTCAAGAAGGGTTTTTGCTGACCGATTTTAGGCAGTGTTTTGGCGTTGATTTTTTAGAGAAATTTGCCCATCCATTAGCCAATCTAAAAAGTAATAATCTAGTTGCAGTCAAGGATAATCGCTTTTTTACAACCGATGAAGGAACTGAAAAATTAAATTATGTTCTCTTGTCGTTAATAACAATTTTATAATTTTTGGCACTTTATTGTTGACAGTGCTAAGCGAATGTTTATAATATAGTTAGCACTTTGAAAATGCGAGTGCTAAAGGAGTGGAATTATGGATCTTTCAAGACGTGAATTGATTCTAAAATACATCGTTGAATTCTTTATAAAAACCGCCACTCCTGTGGGCAGTCAAACCTTACTTGATGAGTATGACTTATCATATTCATCTGCAACGATTCGTAATGAAATGAATATGCTAGAGAGTGAAGGCTTTCTTGAGAAAACTCACACTTCTTCTGGCCGAGTTCCTTCCTCAAAAGGTTATCGTTACTATGTAGATCACCTTCGCGGTCATTCAGTTGAAGAAAGCGTCAAAATGCAAATTCAAACGGTGCTCGAAGAAAAAACTGCTACGGTAGAAGAGGTTATAAAATCCAGTTGCGAAATACTGGCACACATGACCAATTTAGCAAGTGTGGTTTTGGGGCCAAATGCGAGTGAGGAGAAGTTGCTTTCAATTCAAATTATTCCCATTAATGCGAATACCGCCACTGCGATATTTGTGACTGATCAGGGATATGTAGAAAACAAAACCTTTGTTATTCCCGAAAAAACTAATGTTGATGAGGTTAAAAAATGTCTCGTTATTCTTAATGATCGACTAACGGGAACACCGATTTCCGATGTTATCGATAAAATGGATAGTCTAAAACCGATGGTGAGTGACTATGTCATCGAACATACAGTAATATACCAAGCTTTTGCGGATGCGTTTTTACGGTTCGCTCAAGACCGTTTGTCCATGTATGGTAAATCATCACTTCTTAATCAGCCGGAATATAAGAATGATGCCGACAAATTAAAACGTTTAATCTCGTTACTTGACAATAAGAAACAACTATCTGAACTCTTGGCTAGTAAAGATCAAGTCAGCGTTAAAATCGGCGATGCCGATGATGACAAGGATATATCGGTTGTAACTGCAAAGGTTCGTATTCCAGGTCACCAGCCGGGAACAATCGCGGTTATGGGCCCAACCAGAATGGACTATGATCGAATAGTTTCAACCCTTGAGTATGTTGTCAAAGAACTTGAAGATTATTTTGAAGATTTCGACAGTGAAAGTGAGGATGAATGACTGTGAAAGAAAAGCAAGATAAAGAATTGAATCCAAAGCAAGAAGCGGAAGCTACATCAAAGCCTAAAGAGGAGAAAAAGTTGACACCGGAGGAACAAATCGGTGAGTTGGAAAAGCAAATTGAAGATTGGAAAAACAAGTACTATTTAGCTTTTGCTGATACCGAGAATCTTCGGAAACAATATGAAAAAGACCAACGGGAATTTATTAAATATCGCGCGATGGGGTTTGTCGACAAACTTCTGCCCATACTCGACAATTTCCATATGGTTCTAGGTAAGGAAGTTGCTGATCCGGTTTTAAAGAATTACTTGACCGGCTTCCAATATATCTATCGGCAGATGGTCGAAGTCCTCGATTCAGAAGGGGTTAAAGAAATCGCCCCCAAAATTGGAGATCAATTTGATGAACGGAAGATGCATGCCGTGGATACGGAAGAGCATGATGATATTCCGGCCAATCAAGTGGTGCATGTCTTTACAAATGGTTACATTTTGGTTGATCGGTTAGTTCGGCCGGCTCAAGTCAGAGTTTCAAAAGAGAAGGTCGTTCAACAACCCGAACAAGCAGATGAAAATAAACAAGAAAAGAAAGAAGAGCAAAATCTTAATTAAAAAAGGAGATTATTAATTATGGCAAAGGAAATTATTTTAGGTATTGACTTAGGAACAACTAATTCCGTCGTTAGCTACATGCAAGCCGATGGTTCAGTGAAAGTTATTCCCAACCCCGAGGGACACAATACAACCCCATCGGTGGTTGCCTTTAAGAGTAATGGTGAAGAAATTGTTGGTGATGCGGCCAAACGGCAGGCAATCACCAACCCAGATACGGTTATGAGTATTAAACGGAAAATGGGAACCAATGAAAAGGTTCGTGTTAGCTGTTTAAATAAGGATTTTACTCCTCAGGAAATTTCAGCCAAAGTCTTGGCCTATATGAAAAAGTACGCTGAGGAAAATCTTGGTCAAAAAGTTTCAAAAGCCGTTATTACTGTACCAGCTTACTTTAATGACGCTCAACGGCAGGCCACAAAAGATGCCGGGCAAATTGCTGGTCTTGATGTCGTTCGGATTATCAACGAACCAACGGCAGCTAGTTTAGCTTATGGACTTGAAAATAAGAAAGAAGAAAAAATTCTTGTCTTTGACTTAGGCGGTGGAACATTCGATGTTTCCATTTTGGAAATTGGCGATGGCACATTTGAAGTTATTGCTACCTCGGGTGATAATCGCTTAGGCGGCGATGACTGGGATAAGGTGGTAGCGGATTGGATTCATGACCAAATTCGTTCTCAATACGGAGTTGATCTTAATGACAAGATGGCTATCCAACGTTTCCGGGATGCGGCTGAGAAAGCAAAAATTGAATTAAGTGCGCAATTATCGACGACAATTTCTTTACCATTTATTGGTATGGGAAAAGACGGACCAATTAGTTTTGAAACGACGCTAACGAGAGCCAAGTTCCAAGAGATGACCAAAGATTTACTCCGGCGAACAGAGGAACCAGTTCGTAGAGCCCTTGCCGATGCAAAAATGAGTGCTAGTGATCTTGACGAAGTACTCTTAATCGGTGGATCCATTCGGATGCCGGCCGTTCAAGAACTTGTTAAGCAATTAACTGGTAAGAGTCCTAATTTATCAATTAACCCAGATGAAGCTGTTTCCATTGGTGCTTCAGTACAGGGTGGAATCGTCAGTGGCGATGTCAAGGACGTGGTCCTTCTCGATGTTACGCCTTTAACCTTGGGTATCGAGACTATGGGTGAAGTAATGACTCCGCTTATTCAACGTAACACAACCATTCCGACAACCAAGAGCCAAATATTCTCTACAGCGGCCGACAATCAACCTAGCGTTGACATTATGGTCTATCAAGGCGAAAGACCAATGGCGCGTGACAATAAACTTTTAGGTCACTTCCGGCTTGATGGCATTAAGCCTGCTCGGCGTGGTCAACCCCGTATTGAAGTTACTTTCTCCATTGATGTTAATGGTATTGTTAAAGTGACGGCAAAAGATCTTGATACGGCTAAGGAACAGCAAATTACAATTACTGGATCATCCGGTTTGAGCAAAGATGAAATTGATCGGATGGTGAAGGAAGCGGAAGCAAACAAAGATGCTGATGAAAAGCGGAAAGAAGAAGTTGAACTTAAGAATAAGGCCGAAAGTTTTATCAATTCAATTGATGAAGGTCTGAAGGAAAAAGGCGCTTCGATGGACGCTAAACAAAAAGAAGAAACGGAAAAGCTTCGTGATGAATTGAAGAAGGCACTCGATGCTAACGATATGGATACATTGCGCAGCAAAATTAGCGAATTGGAAAAAGCTGCCGAAATGATGGCTCAAATGCAAGCAGATCAAGGCGGTAAGCCAGAGGAAACTGCCACGGATAGTAAAGATAATTCTGGTAGTAAAGGCGATGATGTAGTCGATGCTGATTTTACGGAAGACAAGAAGAAGTAAACGATTGAATTAAATTTTCGGGCTGAGGGGAAAACTCTCAGCCCTTGCTGGAAAGGAAGGACGATATGGCTGAAAAGCGTGATTATTATGAGGTCTTAGGCGTAAGTAAGACAGCTTCGGCTGACGAAATACGCCAAGCCTATCGAAAACTTGCCAAAAAATATCATCCGGATATCAATAAAGAGGCGGGAGCAGAAGAAAAATTCAAAGAAGTACAAGAGGCCTATGATGTATTAAAGGACGATCAAAAACGGGCCGCTTACGATCGCTTTGGACATGCTGCTTTTGATCAAGCCGCCGGTCAAAACCCCTTTAATGGTGGATTTGGAGGTGGATTTAGCGGCGGATTCCAAGATGTTGATCTCGGAGATATTTTTAGTTCCTTCTTTGGTGGAGGATCCTCTCGGCGAACCCGTTCAGCCAATGGCCCGCAAAGGGGCGATGACTCATTAACCCGGGTAAAGATATCCTTTATGGACGCTATCAATGGTAAGGATATTACTTTAAAGGTAACCTACGATGAACCATGTGCGCATTGTCATGGAACGGGGGCCGATAGTCCAAGCGATATCCATACTTGTCATACATGCGGCGGCAGTGGTTATGTTCGTAGCCAACGCCAAACAATTTTAGGAACAATGGAGACTCAATCCCCGTGTCCAACATGTAATGGAACGGGCAAAGAAGTCACCAATAAATGCCATGTCTGCGGAGGCAGTGGCTATTCTCGCGTTAAGACTGATTTGAAAGTGAAAATTCCGGCCGGAATCAATAATGGCCAGCAAATTAGAATTCCAGGTAAGGGCAATCGCGGATTAAATGGTGGCACAAATGGCGATCTCTTTATTGAAGTCGTAGTTGCTGAACACGAGTACTTTGTTCGGGATGGAAGCAATATTCATCTTAAAGTGCCGCTCAGCTTTATGGAGGCCGCCTTAGGAACAGAAGTTGATGTTCCGACGGTTTATGGCGATGTAAAAATGAAAATTCCAGCGGGAACGCAGCCAGGTACTGTTTTGCGCTTGAAAGGCAAGGGAGTAAAAGATCTGCGGGGCTCAGTTGGTGATCAATATGTTGAATTGGAAGTCAAAACCCCGACCAATCTTAGCAAGAAGCAAAAAGACCTTTTGGAACAATTAAAAAATGCGGATAGCGGAGATGAAAGTTTTTTTGAAAGATTTAAAAAGAAATTTAAATGGTAAGGGATTTATTCCCTTACTTTTTTTTCACTTGTTATCGTTTATTGATATAATAAATAATAAGGAGATTACCTATGTCAAAATGTCGAAACTGCGGAGGGGAAATTGGTAATGACGAGCGCATTTGTCCTCATTGCGGAATTGCCTATCCCGCAGGATTATCCAAAGAAATTAGCAATGACTTTACAAGTCGATTAGATCCGGTTATGCCTGAGTATGAGTTATATCGGATGCGAACAAGAAAAACCACCTGTCTTTTGTTTTGCTTGGCTGGTTGGACAGGAGCGGGTTTCTTTTATTTGGGCAATAAAATCAAGGGCGCGTTATGGCTTCTTGGCTCGCTCTTATTTATTGTCGGCCTCTCGACATTGGGAATTGTCTATCAAACGCAAGACCATCCTGCCTGGCTATATATTTTGGTAGTGATGGGGATTGTTTATTGTGTTAACATTGGCTTTGGATTGTATTTTTTGTTTGCATCTGGGGTTAAGGATGCCGAAGAGGAGCTTTTACGCTGATGCAACGATATTTTGTTAAAGATATTAGGAGTAATCAAGAAATTGAATTCACTCGGGAAGATGAATTTCATATTTTGCGAGTTATGCGTTTTAAAGTTTCGCAAATGCTCGAGGTCGTTTTCGAAAATAAACTCTTTCTTGGTGAAATTGTAAATGTCAATCCGTTAAAAGTAATTGTACGGCGACCCTTATTTGAAAATAGCGAGAATGAACGCGAAGTTACAATCCTTTTCGCCCTTGCTAAGGGTGAAAAACCAGATCTGGTAATTCAAAAGTGCACCGAATTAGGAATTAAGCGAATTATCCTTTTTGCAAGTGAACATGCGGTGGTTAAAATTGATGTGTCACGAATCGAGAACAAACTTAATCGTTATATGGCGATTGCTAAAGAAGCTAGCGAGCAATGTCATCGATTGGTAATACCAAAGATAAGCGGCCCAATGTCTTTGCAAGAAGCACTAAGTAGCGATTGTTCAAAGCATCGGTTTGTCTGCGATACAACCCGTGTTGAAGAAGGGAAGATTTGGTCTATTAAGGCGGCTCAAGCTTCTATTGAAAACGGAGATTCAATTACTATTGCGATTGGACCGGAGGGTGGGTTTAGCCCCAACGAAATAGCTTTGTTTCACCAGATGAAATTTGCCAGTCTTTCACTCGGTCCCCCGCATACTTCGAGCGGAAACGGCGGCGATTACGGCCGCGTCACTCTTTAGTCTTTTGGATTATTGATGAGTTAGGAGAAAATATGATTCACTTGTATGAATATTTGTATCGACATCAAAAAGCTCGAAATTTAGATTTAACCGTCGATGGCGAGTATTTTTTAAAGCACCGTGATGAATTGCTTTTACGACCACGGTATAGTGCTCTTTATGAGGTGGATAATGAGTTTGACATTGTCCGAGCTAATATTATTCTTCGCTCGCTCGATACCCTAAAAACTTTAAATACGGCCATTCAAAAACTTGGGCTTGATACGAACAAGATGGATGATAGTCGCTTGAAGGCAGTATTCGCGACAATTTTTAAGAATGCACCATATTTTTTTATTGAGGATGAGGAAGCCTATTTTCCTTTGTTTTCCCGCGTTTTTAATCTTATATATGGCGTTGATAGTGTCAAACTTTTTTCTTTGCCTTTAAATCGGATGATTGAGGAATTAGATGGGGAAATGGTCGATCCTTTCGAGGAGTATAATTTTCCACTTTTTGGAAGTAATTTTACCCAATTGGTTCTTGTTGGAGGAGACAAAACAACTCGCGCCTATTATCATCTAGATTTTCAAATGGTTTTTATCGTTAATCGTCAAGGAACATTAGATACTAAGATTACTCTTTTTGATAGTAAAATCCGCAATATAAATACCAGTCATATTATTTCACGCTTAAAACCAGTTATTCAGGCTTACTATGATAACAACCGTATTAAGATGATTGATATGCTTTACCAAGGAGAATTCATATCTAGTTATGCTTATAATCTTCTTTTAGGAAAAATGGTGTGATTTATGACATATAAAACATTTACGCTCGGTTGCAAGGTTAATGCCTATGAAACCGATGCGGTAGCTTCCCTTTTAAATGCTCGTGGCTATCATGAGGCGAATGAAAACGAAATAGTTGATGTAATCATAATCAATACATGCTCCGTGACGTCGACTAGCGATCAAAAGTCCCGGCAGCATATTCGGAAATTTCACAAATTGTATCCAGAGGCGATCATTGTCGTAATGGGCTGTTATGCGCAGGTTGATCCTGAAAGTGTTAGTTCTCTGCCCGGGGTGGCTATAGTAGTTGGAGCGAGCGACCGCCATCGGATTCCGGATTTAATTGAGCAGTACAAACAGCACTCGCAAGCCATTATTACCGTCGAAAAAAACCAACGTAATTTTGATTATGAGGACTTTGGAGTTACAAGTTTTACCCATAATTCACGGGCTTACTTAAAAATTCAAGATGGCTGCGATAATTTTTGCAGTTATTGTATAATCCCTTATTCGCGCGGAAGACTTAGATCGCGGCCGGTGGAATCAATCATTACTGAAATCAAAGATTTGGTAAGCCATGGGTATAAGGAGATTATTTTGACTGGTATTCATACGGGTGGCTATGGAAGTGATCTAGATGGATTTACTTTTTCTGATTTAGTGGCGACGATACTGCGCGAAGTTCCTAACTTATTTCGCCTACGTATTTCTTCAATTGAAGAAAATGAGGTTACACCCGATTTATTAAATATTATGGCGCAGTCGTCAGTGATGGCTCGTCATCTTCATCTGCCGCTTCAAAGTGGCAGCAGCAGTGTTTTAAAGCGTATGAATCGAAAGTACGATACGGCGGCTTTTTTAGCCAAAGTAAAAATGATTCGTGACTATCTACCCGATATCGCCCTTTCGACCGATGTTATAGTCGGCTTTCCAGGTGAGACCGAAGAAGAATTCACTGAGACATATAATTTTATAAAACAAGCTAATTTTATGCGACTTCATGTTTTCCCTTTTTCCCCTCGGAGCGGGACTAGCGCGGCGCGAATGAAAAATCAAGTTTCTCCGGAAGTAAAAAAAGAAAGAGTAAATCGCCTGATTTCGCTATCGGAAGAATTGGAAGCGGATTATGAAAGAAGATTTATCGGTAGAAAAGTTGAGGTTATTTTTGAAGAATATGATGAGACTAGCCATTTTGCTATTGGCCATACATCCAATTACCTAGTTGCTAAATATCCTTCACCCGTTGCTATTCACGGTCAAATAAAGGATATTATCTTTCAAATTTATACACATGACATAAATAAAAAATAAGTATCAATCAGCCTTTTTTAATATTTTCAATAAAATGTCTAAAAAATATTGACGGAAGCCGTTTATCTATATATAATACGTTCGTGAATTCAAAGAAGGAGGATTTTTCATATGGCAGTACCATTTAGACGTACCAGCAAAACTCGGAAGAGAATGCGGCGTACCCACTTCAAACTTGGTGTTCCTGGATTAGTCACTTGCCCCCATTGTGGTGCATTGATTCCTGCACATACAGTTTGCCCAAAATGTGGATACTATAAAGGCGAAAAAGTTATTGGACCGGTGGAAGAAGCATCAACCGCTCCTAAAGCTAAAGCGACAAAAGGAAAGAAGAAAGCCGGCGATAAAAAAGTGGCTGAAACTTCAACTGTTGCCGAAGAGAAAGCCGAATAAAGTTGAGGAAACTCAACTTTTTTTAATATTTATTGTATAATACATCCGCATGTTGAATTTAATTTGATTATTTCCGGTAAGCGGATCTAAAAGGAGAAAAAAATGAATTACAACAAAATGATCGACCATACTTTACTGAAGCCAGATGCAACCCCAGATAAGATTATTAAACTTTGTAGCGAAGCTAAGGAATATGGGTTTGCCAGCGTATGTGTTAATGGTGGCTATGTGCGTCTTGCCGCTCAAGAGTTAAAAAACTCTGGCGTCGATGTTTGCACCGTTGTCGGCTTTCCATTAGGAGCGATGGCGAGCGAAGCTAAACTTCAAGAGACAGAAATCGCTTTGAAAGACGGAGCTACAGAAGTCGATATGGTTATTAATATCGGACGATTGATAGCTCATGATGATCAATATGTCGAAGACGAGATTCGCTCGTTAAAAAAAGCTTGCGGAAGCAAAGTCTTAAAAGTAATTATTGAAACTTGTTTATTGACCGATGAGCAGAAGGTTCGGGCTTGCCAACTTGCAGTAGCAGCCGGAGCTGATTTTGTGAAAACTTCAACCGGTTTTTCCACTGGCGGAGCCAATGTGCATGATATCGCTTTAATGCGTAAAACAGTTGGACCCAATATGGGGGTAAAAGCTAGCGGTGGCATTCATAGCCATGAACAAATGGTGGCTTTAGTAGAGGCGGGGGCCACACGTATTGGAGCGAGCAGCGGCCCGCAAATTATTTAAGATATCAATAGGTAATTTTTTCTTGCAAAGCCGATTAATGACCGATATAATGTTTAAGGTTAAAAGCTTATATGCTCCGAAGGAGTTGAGAAAAAATGCCGAAAACAATCGTACGTGACAACGAATCGCTTGATGAAGCTCTTCGTCGGTTCAAGCGCCAAGTCAACAAGGCGGGAACTTTAACGGAAGCTCGTAAGCGTGAGTTTTATTTAAAGCCAGGTCTTAAGCGCAAACTTAAGTCTGAACAAGCTCGTCGCAAAGGACGTCGTTAAGAAAAATAAGCACCGAGAGGTGCTTTTTTTATTCTATAAAAGCAATTTTTCTCTATTTACTAGTAGGGAGGAATTATGTTTTATCGTAAAAAGACGCATAAGAGCAGTTGCGGTTATGATGCGGCCATGATGTTGTTGGCCAACTCGTTCCATATCGAAGATTATATATACGATAGTGTTCCATCAGGTCCAGCGAGTTTTTTGGACATTTTAACTTTTTTGAAAGCCAAAGGAGTAGTGGCTAAGGCAATAAAAATTTCCTCCATACGGCAATTAGAGCCAAACTTTTGGTATATTGCTCATCAGCCGGAGGGAAATGGACACTTTGTAACCATTAAATCTCGTCTTAATCGTCGTTTTATTATCTTAGACCCAGATTTAGGAATATACGCGCTCACTTCCGATCAATTAATGGCGGCAATTGATGGAAATATTATTTTTATTCAGGCTGGTCAAAAAGTTAAAAAAACCAAACGGGAGCCGTTAAAAAGAAAAAATGTTCTACCTTTCATGTTAACGATTTTTTTGCAACTAAGCACATTAACCGCCCTTGCAACAGCATTATACTTGGTAAATGATGGCAGTGATTATCTAGTGTCGATTGGTCTCTTGTTTCTAGCGATACTTTTTTATCTTTATGAGAAAATTTATCGTACTCATAATTTGTTTGCCCATATTGAAGAAGGAAAATACACTCATTTTACTAAATATATACGCGATTCGACGCGTAAGAACAACTTTTTATTTCAAGTTATCGCCAAAATCACAAGCATAATTTTGTCCTTGGGATTAATCATATACAACAGTTTATTCCTTGGCTTAATTTCTATTTTCGTTTTTTTCTTGTTGACGGTTTTACTCATTAATTATTATCAGCCTGGACAAATAATTCTGGATATCAAAAAAATTGAGCAGCAAATGGAAAAAAACGACAAAATTAATTTATTACAAATTAAACAATTGCAGCGAAAAGCCGAATTGTTAACTTTTAAAAAGACTATCGTCGCTCTTGCAAAAGAAATTATTCCCTTACTTATTGTTATACTTATGCTTATCGTCGAAAATAAAGCGCGGTTAAATTACGCCTTATTCTATTTTTTCCTTGTTCGGTTTGCCTTATATGAGTTATTGCAGTTGATTTATTGGCTTAGAAAAAATGACGATTATTTAAATAAAGCTATTTAAATGTAAAAAAAAGACCAAAAAATCAATATTGTGCTAAAATATCAATACTCAAGGTGAACTTATGAGAATTGATTTTAATAACGAATATCCTCAAGAACTTGGAAATTATCGTCAGGTGTATCGTCGCTTAGCAAACAAGACGTTACAACACTTACATATTATTGACCATTACGTTCTCGAGGTGGACTTAGTTGACAATGACCGCATCCATGAGATAAATCGCGATTACCGAGCAATAGATCGTGAAACTGATGTTATTTCATTTGCCTTTAACGACGAGGTGGAAGGGGAAGTGAAAATTAAAACTGACGATTTGCCGATGCTATTAGGTAATATCATTATTTCAGTGGACCGCGCTAAATCCCAAGCCCTTGAATATGGACATTCATTCCATCGTGAAATGAAATTTCTTTTTCTTCATGGTTTGCTTCACTTGCTTGGCTATGATCACCAAACAAAGGAAGATGAAAAAGAAATGTTTGATTTACAAGATAAAATACTTGGAAAGAGGATTATGAAAAATGATTGATGAAAAACAAGCTGTCGCTTTGGCTTTAGAAGCACGTAAGAAAAGTTATTCTCCCTATTCGAAATTTGCAGTCGGAGCAGTTATTGTTACAAACGATGGACGGGTATTTGAAGGTGCAAATATTGAAAATGCAGCCTATGGACTTTCTATGTGTGCAGAGAGAAACGCTATTTTTAATGCCTATATGCACGGCTGCCATAAAGAAGATCTAGCTCTACTATCAGTAATTGCTGATACGGGTGAACCAGTTTCTCCGTGCGGATCGTGCCGACAAGTTATTTCTGAACTTTACCCGGCAGATAAGCCAATTATTCTCGCCAATTTAAAAGGCGAAGTAAGAAAGACCAACGCAAAAGAATTATTGCCTTTTGCATTTGACGATCAGGATTTATAAGCATGAAAAGCGGATTTATTAGCATTGTTGGCCGGCCGAACGTTGGTAAGTCAACCATTATCAATGCCATCGTTGGCACCAAAGTAGCAATTACCACTTCTAAACCTCAGACAACACGAAATATTATTCGCGGAATTTTAACGACGGCTGAAGCGCAGTTAATATTTATTGATACTCCAGGAATTCATAAACCGTACCTCCAAATTGGAAATGAAATGAATAAGATGGCTTATCATTCATTAAGAGAAGCGGAAGCGACAATTTTGGTTGTTGATGCGGGACAAAGTTTTGGACCGGGAGATCAGTTTTTGATTGATAACTTGACTATTCGCTCTCCCCTATTTATTGTCTTTAATAAAATTGACCTTGCTACTTTTGCCAGTATGGAAAAGCTCAAGTCTATCTATAAAGAAAAATATCCTGCGGCACACCAGATCGAAGTGAGCGCCATTCGTAACGTCAATTTGGATGTTATCGTAGCAGAAATTATTAAAATTCTTCCTGAAGGTCCACAATATTTTCCGTCTAATATGACTTCTGATCGAGGCGATGATTTTTTGATTTCAGAAGTTATACGCGAGCGTATTATGCTGCTTACCCGCCAAGAAATTCCACATAGTGTGGCGGTTAATCTTGTTAAAAAAGAACTGATTGGCGATGATAAAATGGATGTTGTCGCGGATATAATTGTAGAGAAGGATTCTCAAAAAGGAATTTTAATCGGCAAGGGTGGTCGACTTATTCGCCAAATACGTTTAGATGCTACTAAACAGTTGGAGCATTTACTTCATAAAACAATTCGCATGGAATTGTTCGTGCGTGTGAAGGAAAATTGGCGCGATGACTTAAAATCACTTAAGTCTTTTGGCATTAACGACGAGGAGTAGAAATGGAAGATAAAGTCATTATTCTTCGTTTAACTCAATACAAAGAATCAGATGCTATTGTAACTGCAATTAGTTCAGAAGGTTACGTTTCCTTTTCGGCACGAGGAATAATGAAAATTAGTTCTCATAATGGAGCGCTTATTCAGCCTTTTAATGAGTTGATTGTCGATTTAACCGAAGGCAAGGCCGGAAATGTTTTAAAGTCGGCAAGTACGATTTTTACAAGTGAGGCTAGCCTAAATCAATTGGAAAAAATGACTGCCCTTTTTTTGTTGGGAGAAATTACTTTATCAATTATTAAAGAAGAGGAAGATGCTCAAAAAATTTTCCCCTTTCTAGAGAAAGCTATTCAAAACATCGATAAGTTTGATGAATTATCCTTAGTTATGCTCTATTTGGCAACCGCAATTAAAGTTGCAGGTTTCGGTCCGGAAGTTAATCAATGTGTTATCTGCGGTTCCAAACGTAAAATTGTTGGTTTTTCGTTTGAGGAAGGCGGATTTATTTGCCAAAATTGTGCTTTCGAGTCACAAATTGAGCAACGAAGCACACATCTTTTAAATATGTATCGCTATGCGTTCAAAATAAGTCCTGAAGATATATGCCGTGTATCCTTTGCGGCGAAAGACAATCTTTTAATTCTTAGCGAACTAAATCAATATTTAAGCGATTCGCTTGGCATTAAACTAAAAAAATATAACGATTTTATTTCAATTTTGCAGGCCTAATACACTTATAATAGGTTGACAAAGTGCTGGCTTAAAGTATAATCACTCTGTGCCTTAGGGCCGGGAGAAATTTATGCCAGAACATTCATTTGATAAGATTGTGGTTCATTTGCAGACAAGCGGATACGTTTTTCAGGGTTCGGAAATATATGGTGGTTTATCGAATACTTGGGATTATGGGCCGCTTGGTGTTGAAATAAAGAATAATATTCGCCGCGCATGGTGGAAGAAATTTGTTCAAGAAAGCAAAGAAAACGTTGGTATTGATGCGGCAATTTTGATGAATCCAAAGGTTTGGGAAGCAACTGGACATGTGGCAACTTTTTCCGATCCTTTAATCGATTGCAAATCGTGCCATGCTCGACACCGGGCTGATACTCTAATTGAGACTCAATTTCCAGAGGCCGATGTCAATGGGATGAGCCAGGCAGAAATGATGGATTTTATTCGACATAATAATGTTGTTTGCCCCGTATGTGGCAAAAGTAATTTTACGGATATTAGGCAATTCAATATGATGTTTAAAACACATATTGGCGTTACCGACGATAGCAAGAGCGAAGTGTATCTTCGACCGGAAACGGCGCAGGGAATTTTTGTTAATTTTAAAAATGTTATGCGTTCAGCCCGGAAAAAACTTCCCTTTGGCATCTGTCAGACGGGTAAATCATTTAGAAATGAAATCACTCCTGGAAATTTTACCTTTCGGACTCGCGAGTTTGAACAGATGGAAATGGAATTTTTCTGTAAGCCGGGATCAGATTTAGAGTGGTTTAAATATTGGAAGCAACATTGCATTGACTTTGTCGGTGCTCTTGGAATTAAAAAAGAAAATCTTCGTTTTCGGGATCATGAGTTAGAAGAATTGGCGTTCTATTCGAAAGCGACAACGGATATTGAATATTTGTTTCCATTTGGTTGGGGCGAAATATGGGGAATCGCCGATCGAACAGATTACGATTTGAAACGCCATATGCAGTATAGCGGTGAAAATCTTGAGTATCTAGATCCGGAGACAAATGAAAAATATGTTCCTTATTGTATTGAACCCTCAGTTGGTCTTGATCGTCTGATTTTGATGGCCTTGACGGATGCGTATGATGAAGAGAGTCTACCTAATGATGATATGCGAATTGTTATGCATCTGCATCCGGCCTTAGCTCCATATAAAGCGGCCGTCTTACCTTTATCAAAAAAGTTAAATGAAAAGGCGGGCGAAATATACGCCCATCTTCAAAAGCACTTTATGGTTACATATGATGAAACTGGTTCAATTGGCAAACGCTATCGGCGTGAAGATGCAATTGGAACTCCGTTTTGCATAACGGTTGATTTTGATACTTTGGAAGATAATCAAGTTACGATTCGAAGCCGTGATTCGATGGAACAGATTAGAATGTCAATTACCGAGCTAGACGCGTTTTTAGAAGAAAAAACATCCTTTTAGAAAGAGAAATTTAGATGGCATTTAAATCAAATTTAGCAGACGAAATCCTTCATCGTGCGGATATTGTGGAAGTCATAAGCAACTATATTCCTGTAACCAAAAAAGGTCGGAATTATGTTGCTATATGTCCTTTTCATGATGATAAGAATCCATCCTTACATATCTCTAAAGACAAACAAATATATAAGTGTTTTGCATGTGGCGCGGGCGGAAATGCGATTTCATTTGTGCAAAATTATGAAAAAATATCCTTTGGTGATGCTTTAAAAAAAGTTGCTGATTTAATAGGTTTCGATGATGAGCGACTAAAGCAATATCAGCATCTTAATAAGATTGATCATACGCTTGTTCCTCTTTACAACTGCCTTGAAGATTTGACGAAGTATTATCAATACTGTCTTCTTACGGAAGAAGGCAAAGAAGCAAAGAATTATCTTGATCAGCGGGGCTTAGCCGGTGATATTGAGCAGACATTTCGCCTTGGGTATGCACTTAATAATGGTGAAGCTTCAATTGAATTCTTGCAGAAACGCGGGCATTCAATAAAAACGATTGAGGCAATTGGCATTATGGGTGGCGAACTAAATCAACCATTTGACCGTAATCGAGGGAGAGTAATGTTTCCAATTGCCGATCGCGATGGTAAAATTGTTGGCTTCAGCGGACGAATTTTACAAAAGCGAAAAGATGTCGGTAAGTATGTTAATTCGCCAGAGACGCCCGTTTTTAAAAAAAGTCAGATTCTCTATAATTTTGATCGAGCAAAAACAACGGCTCGCCATGATGGCTATGTATACATTCTCGAGGGATTCATGGATGTTTTCGCTCTATATCGCGCTGGAATAAATAGCGCCGTAGCTTTGATGGGAACGGCATTAACTAAAGAGCACATTGCAATGTTGCGTTCGTTAAATGCCGAGTTAAGAATTTGCCTTGATGGTGACTTGGCTGGCCAAATGGGTATGCTCAAAATCGCCAAGGAATTGAGCAATAGTGGGCTTAGTTATTCATTTGTCGATAGCAGTAACGAACAGCGCGATCCAGACGAAATTTTAACGCAGGATGGCAAGGAAGCACTGTTAAAATATTTAGATAAGCGCATTTCACATTCGGTCTTTGCAATGCAGTATTATCGTCTTCATGGCAAAGCAGAAACAACTAATGATCGGCGGCGCTTGGTGGTCGAAATGCTACCGATTATTGACACTATTACCAATCAAGAAGAATTGATGGATGGTTTGCTGATACTAAAGTCATTGACCAATTTTCCCCTGGAATCGCTTAAAAAGAGCTTGGATTTATATCGAAAACGCTCTAATAAAACCATACCATCGTTTAGGGAAGTACACCCTGAACGGGAATTGATTCGTCATTTTTCCTTCGCGGAACGAGATGTGATAATTTATATGCTACACGATAAGCGCGCAGCCACTTATTATGAGGCAAACATTAATTATCTATATGACGACATATATCGTTCCATTGCTAATTTTTTAATTGATTATTACGACAATCATGAGGCTATTGATGTGGCGGAACTAATTAATACCATTGCTAGCAATGATACTGAAGGTGTGCAGGACATTATTGAAGAGGTATCATCCTTGTCACTGCGCAACGATCTGCCGGCCTATTCAGATAAATCTATGGATGAATTGCGGCTTACAATTGAAGCTGAACGAAATAAAGAGATGAAGGAACGTGATTTGTTGGAGCAGACAAAGGGTAAATCGGATGCTGAAAAAGCAGCAATTTATGCTCAGTATTACCGTAAAAATAAAGATGATAATTTACCGGTTTTAGATAAAGAAAGGAAACCTAACTAAGAGGAGTTAATATGAAAAAAAAGAAAATAGTGGAAGATGATTTAAGTCTAATTTCCGATGATGATGATGAGGCTGTTGAAAGCCTTGATACAATTAAGAAAAAACTTGAGAAAAAAGGAAAAACGGCCGGTTATTTAGATCAGGATGAAATCTTTGAAGCCATTCAACATTTGGATTTATCGGATGAAGATATGGATGCGCTTTTGGATTACTTTAAGCAAAAAGGCATTAATGTTATCGGCGACGAAGATGGGGAAGATTTAGATAACATCGATATCGATGCCAAAAACTTAGATGAAAAGAAATTAAATCAGGATATTGTCGAAGACGAAGATGTCATGTTTGATGATAGTTTTGATGATAGTAACGAAGAAGAAAATATTGACGATTTAGATGTCGATCGCTTTAACCGTTTAGCAAATGGCGATGTTAAAGTCAACGACTCCGTTAAAATGTATTTACATGAAATTGGTCATCATGAATTGTTAAAGCCAGACGAAGAAGTAGACTTGGCCAAACGAATTGAAGCTGGTGATGATGACGCTAAAGATCGTTTGATAAACTGTAATTTACGGTTAGTGGTTAACATTGCTAAGCATTATTTAGGGCGTGGGATGCAATTCTTAGATTTGATTCAAGAAGGCAATCTTGGTTTGATGAAGGCGGTAGAAAAGTTCGATTATAAAAAAGGATTTAAGTTTTCCACCTATGCTACCTGGTGGATTCGACAGGCCATTACCCGGGCGATTGCTGATCAGGCTCGGACAATTCGTATACCCGTGCATATGGTTGAAACAATCAACAAAATTACCCGAGTACAACGTCAGTTAGTTCAAGAGTTAGGCCGGGATCCAACCGCTGAAGAAATTAGCGATAAACTTGACGGTGCAATGCCGCCAGAGAGAATTCGCGAAATTCAACGAATCGCCTTAGAGCCAGTTTCGTTAGAAACACCAATCGGTGAAGAAGAAGATAGTCATATTGGTGATTTTATTGAAGATAAGGATACCTTGTCTCCAACGGATTATACAAGCAATATTCTTTTAGTTGAAGAGATATATGAAGTTATGCATGATTGCTTAACCGATCGTGAGGATCGGGTGATTCGTCTCCGTTATGGTCTAGATGATAATCGGCCACGGACCTTAGAAGAAGTAGGGAAAGAATTTGGCGTTACTAGAGAACGTATTCGGCAGATTGAGGCTAAAGCCATCCGCAAAATGCGGGCACCAAGTCGGATGAAGCGCCTACAAGATTATAGGAATTTTAAAGAATGAGCATTCAATTACCTCCTCGGTTAATGGCAATAGTTGATCATATAAATGTGGAGGATCGCGTTGCGGATATCGGCTCTGATCATGGCCTTTTACCGTTATTTTTAGTGGAAGAACGCCATTTGACACGAGTTTATGCTTCCGACAATAAAGAGGGACCTTTTAACATCCTTCACAAAGCAGTAATGGAAGCTAGTTTGGACAAGCAAATTCAAGTTGATTTAGCTGACGGACTGAAAAGAATGCCAGAAGATATCAATACAGTTGTTATATCTGGTATGGGTGGTGACGTTATTTGCGATATAATCAACAACTCAATTGATAAATTAGACCAAATAAAAAAAATAATTTTAGTACCTCACACTAAAGCGGATGAGGTGCGTTCGCTGATGGCTTTTTATGGTTTTAGTTTTGAAGATGAAATGGTGGTTCAAGAGGATAATCATTTCTATGAAATAATTGTTATGGTACCCAAACGTCATATTTATTGCGGGCTTGAATTGGTCTTTGGCCCGGTTAATTTAAATCAAAAGAGCGCTTCTTTCATTAAGATGTGGCGGGAGCGTTACGAGCGAAATGAGAAGCTATTATCAGAAAATATCGATGACCATCGGCGGGACCAGATTCTAGCAGAACAGGAGAAAATTGAAACGTTATGGTCAAAACAAAAGTTCTAATTCGAAAATTGGCGGTTCGCTTTCCTAAATCCATCGCCTATAAGAATCATGACCGAAGAATTGGCCTACAAACAGGAAAGTTAAAAGAGTGGACATCACGGATTGTTCTGGCTCTTGATTTAGACGAGACGATTGCTAATCAAGTGCTAGATATTAACCCCGATCTGGTCTTAACTCATCACCCGTTTATTTTTGGGCCGCGAATGGCGGTGCTAAATAGCGACCCATTAAAATTGGAACTGGTCAACCGTCTAGATGAGGCCTTGGTACCGGTCTATAGCCTGCACACGAATTTTGATGAGGGTAAAGATGGCATGAATGATGCTTTAGCCGAGGCATTGGGCCTAGATAATATTCACCCCTTAGAGACAGAAAAAATGGCTCGGGGTGGAAATCTTCCTCAACCAATGGCTATCGATGAATTTGTAAAATATGCTCTTTTGCGCCTTGACGTTCCCTATGGCAGTATCATAAATGCGGGGAAGAAGACAATAGAAAGAGTGGCAATTATCGGCGGAGGTGGCTCGCGAAGTTGGCGAAAAGCTGCGGCTGAAGGATTCGATATTTTTATCAGTGGTGATACCCCTCATCATGTTCGAAGAGACATTATTCGTTATCAGTTTAATTATCTAGACGTTCCCCATGAAGTGGAGAGAATATTTCTTGGACAAATGCAAAAAATATTGCTGGAGATCGATCCGACTTTAGAAATCATTATTATCGATCAAGAGAAAGTTCCACCCGTCATTCAATTGCCTTAAGCGCAGATATAACTTTTTCGGTTACTTCAAGAGGAGTGGAAGCCCCAGCGGATACAGCCACAAATTTAAAATGTCTAACCTTAGTAAGATCTAAATCATTAATTGAGTCAATTAAATAAACTTCGGCTTTGGGGTGAGATTCTTTAGCAATAGAAACCAAATGATTGGTATTAGCCGAACGTTTTGAGCCCACAACTAAAATGGCATCAACTTCCTGAGGTATATTTTTGACCGCATTTTGTCTAAGACGGGTTGCCGGACATATTTCCTCAGCAAAAATGGCTTGGGGAATTACGTTACGGATTTGATAGTGAATTGGCAACAGGGAATCGTAGGCAAGGGTTGTTTGATTTATGACTAAAGGGGGAATTGAATCCTGACAAAATGTTCGGTAATAATCTAGGTCATCCTTGCGATAAAGAAAAACATTCTGGCCAATTGATAAGGCAGAAAGCGTTTCGGGATGGTTTTCTTTCCCAATGTATATTACTTTTTGACCATTGTTCGTGGCTTCCTGGATTAAATGTAGATTGTCACTGACATAAGAGCAGGTCGCGTCCACAATTGTCAAGTTTAGTTTTCGGGCATATGACTCAAGACTAGCCGGATGTCCATGAGCAGTAAAGACAACAATACTTTCAGATGGTAACTCGCTCATTACATCTTTAAGTTCGGAAAATGTATAATCGAGAGTCGTAATTTTATGTTCAAGAAGTATATTATTGACGTGTTCATTATGGACGAGCATGCCGATTATATATATCGGTCTCAACGGATAATTTTCTCGGGTTTTTAAAGCTAAATTAATGGCCTTAATTACACCTTCACAATACCCGTGCGGTTGACAAACAAAAACTTTCATAATTATCCTTTCGCTACAATAATACCATACGAGCAAAAAAATTATGTATAATAATACACGGAGAATTTTATGGCCAAATTTAGTCAATATGCAATCAAGAGTAGTCTATTAAATGCTCTACAAAATCACGGATATGATAGTTTGACTCCTGTTCAAGCGGAAGTTATTCCCGATGCTATGCGCGGAAAATCTTTAGTTGTTCAAGCTCCGACTGGCTCAGGAAAAACTCATTCCTTTCTTATACCGATTATTAATAATATCAAGGTTGATGACCACGAGATACAAGCCATTATTTTGTCGCCGACGCGCGAATTAGCTAAACAAATATATGATTTTGCCATTCAATTAGTTAGTAGCGGAACTTTGGGGATAAATATTGCTCTTATTGCGGGTGGCAATGACAAAAATCGTGATGAAGCAAAACTCTTTTCTCATCCCCATATAATAATTGGAACGCCCGGTAGGTTATATGATTTAGGGGTGGAAAACACGGTTACCTCAATGGCACACGTTAAAACGATTGTGCTTGATGAGGCTGATATGCTTCTTGACAGTGGTTTCTTTAATTTGATTGATGGACTCTTAGGAAAAATTGCTAGCCAAGTGATGGTTTTCTCGGCAACGATGACTCCTGCTTTGGCTAATTTAATTAATCATTATCTTAAGGGAGCCCGCGTTATTCAGCTTGCACCCAAAGATCCAACTTCGTCTCGCGTTACTCATTTTGCTGTCGATACGCGTCATCAGCCAATTGAAGAAGTTATTAAAAATTTTGTCACCTTCTACCATCCTTATTTTCTTTTAATTTTTGCTAAAACGAATGAGGAAGCGAGGAATTACGCTAAATACCTCAATCAGCAGGGGATGAGTGTAGGGGAATTGCATGGTGATTTGAATCCACGGGAACGTAAAATAATGATGAAACGGATTCGAAACAAAGAGTTTAGTGTTGTCGTAGCTAGCGATGTGGCAGCCCGTGGAATAGATTTACCCGATGTAAGTGATATTTTAAATGTCGGATTTCCTTCAGATATGGCCTACTATTTTCATCGAGCGGGACGAACAGCGCGCTATGATCGAAACGGCAATTCTTTTTTACTTTATGACAATGATCAATTGGATGATTTAAATGAATTAATAAAAAGAAATATTTCTTTTCAATACTTAGTTTATCGGGATAAAGAGTTTGTGACTTCGACTCAGAAAGCGCGTAAAACGATAATTAAAAAAGAAAATCCGGATTTGACCGCGAAAATAAAAAAAGCCGTGGCTATGAACCGGAGTAAAAAGGTTAAGCCCGGATATAAGAAAAAAGTTAAGCAAGCGATTGATAAGGTAAAACGCAAGCATCGACAAGAAATAATTAGAAAAGATATCCGTCGTCAGGTCGAAGAACGCAAACGGCAAAATAATTCGGACAAGTAATTAAAAAAAGGAAATCATTATAGATTATCGATTTCCTTTTTTAATCTAGCAAAAGCCTCATCTTCTGGGCAGGAGGCAATTACTTTGCCTTTTTTAAATATTGCATACTGACCCCGGCCTCCGGCTAGTCCAATGTCAGCATTACTTGCTTCACCCGGACCATTAACAACGCAACCCATGACCGCAACCGTAATTGGCTTATTGACCTTTTCGATATAGGTTAATACTTTATTGGCCAAGGCGATAACATCAACTTGGGTTCTTCCGCATGTTGGGCAACTTATCAAAGTTGGATAATTAGGATAAAGGCCTAAATCATGTAGGAGTCGTTTGGCGGTTACGATTTCATCTAAAGGGCTGGCGCTAAGAGAAATGCGAATCGTATCTCCGATTCCGGATAATAGTAGTGGCGATAGACCAGCGGCTGAGCGAATAATGCCGATTTCCTTTGTCCCCGCTTCCGTAATTCCTAGATGAAGTGGGTAGGGAAATGTTTCTGAAGCTAATCTATAAGCCGCAATCGTCTCTTTGACATCAGTTCCTTTTAAGGAAATCACAATGTCAAAAAAACCTAAATCCTCAAGTATTTTAACGTGCTTTTTAGCGCTATTAACAAGATGCTGGGCTGTTAATTCTTGATCATAACTATAAATGCTACGATCAATAGAGCCAGAATTTACGCCAATACGAATAGGAACGCTCAACGCCTTTGCCATATCGACAACTTGCCTAATTCTATCGATAGAGCCAATATTTCCCGGATTTAATCTAATGGCATCTACTCCAGCCTCCATAGCCGCCAGCGCTAAGCGATAATCAAAATGAATATCGGCCACAAGAGGAATAGAAATAAGTTTTTTAATTTCGCTTATCGCTTTGGCATCCTCAAGATCAAGAACCGCTAAACGCATAATCTCCGCTCCTAAAGTGGTCGCTTCGTTAATTTGCTTTGCGACTTCTGCCACATGACTCGTTTTGATGTTGCACATACTTTGAATTACAACTTTATCTTGACCCCCAATTTGAACGTTTCCAACGTGAACTGGGCGGGTATTAATTCTTAAAATCATTTTTTGAACCTCTTACTTTCTTATTTTATCATAGTGCGATTGAAAAAATTATTTAAGTTCCTATGAATATGATTAGAATACAAAATAGTCATTTAGCGTAACCTTAATAAAAAAATTATTCAATAAAAATATGATATTTAAAAGAATTGTTAATTCTAAGAAAAATTGGGGAAATTTGAGTAAATATTTATAGAATAAAAACCACAGGTATGATACAATACGGAAATGTAAGCACCGGAGGTGGAGTTATGCGTGAAAACATTATTTTGAAGTGTACTGATTGCGGCGAGGAAAACTATATTACGACCAAGAATAAAAAGCTTCATCCAGATCGGATGGAAGTTAAAAAATATTGCCCGCGTTGCAACAAAGTCACCGTTCATAAGGAAAAGAAATAAAGCTCACGCTTTATTTTTTTGTTTATACCATGATTAAAGTTTTACCACTTACTTATCCGGAGAAAAGTTTTAGCTCTAATACCTATATTGTTACTGATGAGAAAGGGGCTTCAATTGTAATTGATCCCGGCCAAACTGGCCTTGGATTGGTGGAGTATCTTTCAACTAATAAAATAGATTTAAAGGCCGTTTTATTAACACATGGCCATTATGACCATATACGTGGAGTTAAGACCATCGTTGATAACTTTCATGTTCCCGTTTTTATCAATGCTCGCGATGCGATGCTTTGCGAAAACGAACGATTTAACTCAGGTGTCGATTACTTGCAGGGACTTAAAGACTACATTGTATATATCGAAGATAAAATGACACTTAATCTTCTTTCCACACCGATTAGCGTTTTGCATACGCCCTTTCATACACCGGGTAGCGTTATCTTCTATTTTGCTCAAGAAAACATCGCTTTTACCGGCGATACAATTTTTAAGCGTTCAATTGGGCGAACTGATTTATTTGGCGGATCAGCAAAAGACATAGCGAATAGTTTGAACTATATTCGTAAGGAAATACCACTTACAACAATTTTATATCCGGGACATGACAAAAAAACCACAATGGAAGACGAATTAAAATATAATCGTTTCTTTTTATATTATTAATGAGCATTTTCATTGACCGATTTTAAGGTCCGCCTTATAATTACGAATATTAAGGTATGCCTTAAAAAAGGAGAGAGTGCTATGAAGAAGACTTTTGCCTACATGATGGCTTTGCCAATTATTTTGGCTTTGAATGGTTGTTATAATGATGCGGAGTATACAAATTTTGTAAATTCCGATAAGATAAAAATCGTTGCCACAACCTCAATTGTGGCTAATTTTGCTCAAGAAATAGGCCAAGATCGAGTCGTGATATACAATATGATAAAATCCGGCATGGATGCTCATACATACAACACCACTCCAGCCGATTTGAAATATTTGAAAGCAGCCGATTTGATTTTGACGAGTGGCTTAGAGTTAGAAAGCCGGATTGAAGATGTGCTTGATTCGTTTTCATCTTCAAAGGACAAGGCCTTCTATACCTTGAGTGATGGGCTTGACAGTACCGATTTATTGGAAGCTAGTCATGAAGAAGATGAAGGAGATGAAGAAGATCATGATCATGGTCTTTATGATCCTCATTTCTGGCTTGATGCTTCACTTTCCATTAAGGCGGTCACGGGTTTGAGTGATTTTCTTGCCACCTATCGCGTAGATGAAAGCGAATATTTTGCCAGCAACTTATCGACTTACGTTACTCAATTAGAAGAAGTAGATACCTATGTTGGCCAAAAAGCATTGAGTTTAGAAGCTAATAAGCGTATTCTTCTTACCACCCACGATGCTTTGAGCTACTTTGCCCGGGCCTATGGTTTTGATGTTTATTCGTTGCAGGGAATATCGACCGATGGAGAAATCTCTACCACGGCGCTTAATAACATTGCTCAAACGGCAAAAGAATTGAATGTTAAAGCTATTTTTCTAGAAGATGGTCTCTCTGACAAATCTACTCGAGCGGTGATTGAAGCCGCCGAAGCAATTAACTATAACTTGAGCATCGGGGGTGAGTTATTCACCGATACATTGGGAAGCGCTGAGGATAGTGCGGACACATATGTTAAAATGATGAAGACGGATATTGAGCGGATTGTTTCCGCTTTGGCATAACAATGGAAAATGAATATATAACAGTAAAAAATTTAACTCTTGCTTATGATTTAAAACCAGTTGTTTTTGATTTGTCCTTTAACATCAAAAAAGGAATGATGGTGGCAATTATTGGCCCTAATGGAGCCGGTAAATCAACCGTATTAAAAGGAATGTTGGGCTTAGTAAAACCCATATCGGGCGTAATTGAGTATTTCAATAACCCTTTTTCCACATATAAAAAGAACATTACTTATGTCCCGCAAAAGGAAACGGTTGACTGGTCATTTCCAATGACCGTTTTTCAAGCGGTAATGATGGGACGTTATGGAAAGTTGGGATGGTTTAAAACTCCTAAAAGTTATGATCGAAAAATTGTGAATTCCGCCCTAGAGCAAGTGGGATTATTGGAACTGAAGAATCAGCAAATAGCTGAACTTAGCGGAGGTCAACAGCAAAGAGTTTTTCTGGCGCGAGCGTTGGCGAGTGAAGCGGAAGTGCTGTTTTTAGATGAACCATTTCAAGGAGTTGATATCTATTCGGAGAAAACAATTGTTCAAGTTCTCAAGAATCTCCATTCTCAGGGCAAGACAATAATTGCTGTCCATCACAATTTACAGACGGCTCAGGATTATTTTTCGGATATTTTGCTTTTAAATGTGGGTCTAATAGCGTTTGGTAAAGCCAAGGATGTTTTAACACAAGAAAACATCAATCGGACCTATAGGAAATAAATATGGGAAGCAATTTTTTTTCTTATACTCTATTGATTGTTACCCTTGGCACAGTTGCTTTAGGAGTAATGGGGGGACTTTTCGGTGGCTTTTTGTCCAATCGCCAGCAATCAATGATCGGCGATGCGATTGCCCACTCCTCATTTCCGGGCGTGGTCTTGGCTTTTCTTTTGAGTGGAAAGACCGATATTCCCACGTTATTAATTGGAGCTTTAATCGCCGCTATTATCAGTATGATTTTAATCAATGTTATCGGGCGGTTATTTAAGCATAATATTGACGGAACAATGGCACTCACAATGGCGGGAATGTTTGGCTTAGGGCAACTTGTTCTTCGCTCATTATCCTATTTAAGACCTGGAAGCAACCAATCATCGCTTGATGGTTTTATTTTTGGTGAAGCGGCGACAATGCTAAAAAGTGATGCGCTTCTTCTATGGATAATGGCCCTGATTACAATAATCATAATTGTATTTTTTAAAAAGGAACTAAGTGGTTATTCCTTTGATAAGCAATTTATGCGCATCAGTGGTTTTAATAGTTACCTAATCGAATTTATTTTTTCTTTTTTAACTATCGCTGTAATTGTAATTGGGCTTTCGACAGTAGGAGTTATTCTAATTTCATCGCTAATTGCGATACCTTATATTGCCGCTAAACATTGGGTAAAAAAGTTCAATAACCAATTGCTAGTTGCCTCTATATTAGGTGCTTTCTCTGGCCTGATTGGCCCTGGATTAGCGACGATTAATCCCTTACTTTCTCCGGGTCCGACAATTGTTCTAGTCTTAGCAATTATTACTTTTTTAAGTTTTATCTTTGGTAGGTATGAAAGCCTTTTAAGTCGCTTAATAAAGAAAAAACTTCTCAATAAGAAAATAAAAATGTATCCTCTACGTTTTCAGTATCACCTTTTATACCCGATTTCGATTAAAGACGAAGATTTAGAAGAGTTAAGAAAAGAATTTAAAGTTTTAGATTCAACAAGCAAAAAAGCAATTGAAAAAATGATTGTTGAGGATAAATTATGGGTTTTATGACATGGTTAATTCTTCTGATATCGGCATTAAGTGTGTCAATTATCGGATGTTTTATCGTTTTAAGTCATAAGTCGATGCTCAGTGACGCCTTGGCTCATACTACGTTACTGGGAATTGTCATTGGCTTTGCACTAACAAGGGATATAAATAGCCCCCTTCTCCTTTTCATCGCCGGATTAATCGGCTATCTTTCCTTGGCGATGATTGAATGGCTAGTACAAAAAAAGATGGCTAGTCATCACGACTCGATAGCCTTAATTTACTCGTTATTCTTTGCCATTGCGATAATCATTATATCGCTTTATTTTCGAAACACGCCAATTGATCTTGAAGCAGTTCTTTTTGGCCGAGCAGAATTTGCTGAACTCAAATCTCTAGTGATATTTGATATAAATATCGGCCCGGTTGCGCTTTATATCGCTGGATTGATGCTCGCATTGAATGTTGTCTTTGCCGTTGTTTTTAATAAGGAACTAAAAATTGCTATATTTGATCAATCTTTGGCCCTTTTAGGTGGACTATTACCGACGATTATCATAAATGTACTTATGGCCTTGACTTCATTTACAACAGTGATGAATTTTAATGTTTTGGGCTCGATTGCGATTATTGCCGTTATGATTGGGCCAAGTTTGAGCGTTAAGTTTTTTGCTAAATCACAGGAACAGATGATAATTTTAACTATACTATTGACTGCTATTGAGACAACACTTGCTTTTATCATCGCTAATGGATTAAACTTACCTTTAGCACCTTCATTGAGCACATTAATTTTTCTGGTCTATTTAGTGGTTGTAATTTTCCACCCGACACGAGGAGTGATTGGCGCTAGTGTTATCCGCAGTAGGAAAAAGAGCAATTATGATTTAATAAGTCTCTTGATACATTTTCATCATCATGAACTTGAAGGGATTAAAATCTGTGCTAACGAAAATAATATGATTATCAATCACTTGCATTGGTCAAAAAAGAAAATCAAATATTATTTGCGAAAAGCAAAAAATAAGCATTACATTGTGGAAATTAACTCAAATTATTGTCTGAGTATTCAGGGACATAATTATATTAAGAATTACCTATTACGAAACAACGAGGAGGAAGTATATGAATCGCGCGACAGAAAACTATCTTAAGAGCATTTATGAATTATCTCTTCATCATGATAATGAATTTGTAAAATTATCATCACTTGCAAAAAGTCTTGGTTTTACTTCGCAAAGTGTAAACGAAATGATCAAGCGCTTGGTCGAACAGAATTTAGTCGTTTTTATTCCTTATCAAGGGGTCAAACTATCGGATGATGGTAAAAAAATTGCTATCGAACTAATCAGGAGTCATCGAATTTGGGAAGCATTTCTTTTAAAAGAACTCAATTTTTCTGATGAAGAGTTAATAGAACAAGCTGATGCTTTAGAGCATGCATCTAGCAAAAGCATGCTTGATAAATTATATTTTTATCTTGGCCAGCCCAAGTATTGTCACCATGGTCACCCGATACCCCGCCCAGATGGAACTATCCCTCCTATCACCCATTATTCGCTATGGGAAGAAGAAGTTGGAAGCCGGCAAATAATTGCTAAAAATCCCGATATTGAAAATGCCAAACGCAAACTTTTGCCTGAGTTGAGCAAAGTTACAATCGTCGCCCATAATCATGACGGAGTTAAAATTCAATTGGCGGATGGTGCAATTATTAATCTAACGCAAGCGGAAGCAAAAAAAATCTTCGTATTATCTTCTAATATGCATTCCTAAATTGATTTAATTAATAGTTTTGGTATAATATCAAAGGCTAACAGGAGGATTATTATGATTAATGTTACCGAGTTGCGGCCAGGAAATTATTTTATTGAAGATGGCCAAATTTATAATGTTTTAGATATCTTACTTAATAAGACAGCGATGCGGAAAATGGTGGCAAAATTAAAAGTCAAAAATGTTCGTACCGGTTCAACAACGGAAATGAGTTTCAATTCAGGCTATGCAATTGAGAGAATTACCATCGACAAGCGTAAGATGACTTACTTGTATGATTCGGGAAATTTCCTTGTCTTTATGGATCAAGATACCTATGAGCAAGTCGAAGTTTCAAAAGATCGGCTTGAATGGGAAATGCGTTTTTTAGTAGCTAATTCAGAAGTAGACATCGCCTCTTATGATGGCGAGATTATGGGGATTACTCTACCGGCAAAAGTGGCACTAAAAATTACTGAGTGTGCTCCTGGCGTTCGGGGAAACACAGTCACGAGTGCGACTAAAGATGCCGTTTTAGAAACGGGAATTACGATTCGTGTTCCCTTATTTATTGAGGAAGGAGAGACCGTTTCGGTTCGAACTGATACGGGTGAATATGATGGCCGGGCTTAAGCCATCATTAATTTAATTGCAATGATTATTTTAGCAACCACCGGTTGGTTGGTTAGTCTTGGCTGGATTCTTTTAGGAGTGGTTTTGGGAGCCGTGGGTGGCTTCTTCATTTCCCGTTGGTATTTTAAGAAAGAATTGGACAAGAATCCCCCAATTAATGAACAGATGATTCGCGTGATGTATGCACAGATGGGACGTAAACCATCGGAAGCACAAATTCGGCAAATCATGAATAGCGTCAATAAAAGTCGCTAACTAAGTAAAAGATAAGAGCATCCATTGAATGGGTGCTTTTTTTTCCAATAAAAACATCAATAAACTAGTATTTATAATGGGTTATTTTGTTGGCATATACTTTATGAAAGCTATGAGTAGATGACGGATGACTTTGAAAAAATGGGGGGATTGTTTATTTTCGGTGAATGAATAGTCGTGATACAATGGCCTTAAGGATGATTTCAAAATAAATATTTGATAATCTTTATTCGCTACGGATGGGAGTTAGTTATGAATTCGAATGACGAGAGCCGGATTGCGAGCTTGGCGGATGAGATTAGTCAAGGAAATCTTGTTAATTTCACTGAATTTTTTAATTTAACCAAAAAGGCAGTTTTTTACACCGCATTTTCGATTTTAGGAAATGAAAGCGATAGTGAGGATATCGTTCAAGAGACATTCATAAAGTTTATCGATAGCCATTCGCGGATAAAAAAAGAGCAAAGCCCATTTGGTTTTTTATTGGTTATTGCTCGAAACTCGGCTTTGAGTCTACTCAAAAAACGTAAACGGGAAATTTCTTTTCCAGAAAACTTTGATGAAAGCAGTGTCCCTGATTTTAACGATTATACAAAAGCAGGCGATGAGACCTTCTTCAATTGGATGCGTAGTTGTCTCAAACCAATTGAATACCAAATCGTTATTCTGCATGTCATCAATGATCTTCCTCATCGTGAGATAGCAAAAATTGTCAAGCGACCACTGGGAAGTGTCACATGGATCTATCAACAAGCAATTAAGAAACTAGATAAGGAGCGAAAGAAGTATGAAAAAGTATGATGAGTTAGAAAATATCATAGTCAGTCATAGCAATCATGATGTAAAAACCGAACCAACGGATATTATGTCGGTTTATCATCGCCAACCTATTTTGCCGGAAAAAAAGCCGTTTTTTGAACGCTTATTTGCCAATCGACTAGTTCGCTCGTTTTCCCTTAGCTTTGGCGCTTTAGGCTTAGTTATTGGGTCATTCTTTGCTTTTGGCGGTTATAATTTGTTCATAACAAAATCGAATATAAACTTCGTCGCACGTCCATTTACGGACGATCCTTTAAAAGCGGTATCGCTACAGCTTATTACTGGCGAGCAACTATTTTATCCTGAAGATGAAACGCTAGGAAAGAAAGAAAATGGCAACAATCAAAGTGAAAAAGATAAAGCCTCGGCCGCCTACAACAAATTCAGTAAATTAATTGATCAATTTTATTCTTTTAAAAACGATTTTAATGTCGAAAGCGACAGTGGATTCTTTCTTTTTGAAGGGAAGATTTTTGACTATCGAATTTCGATTGCTAATGATTATTATTTCTATTATTCTGGAGAAGAAATCGGTAAGAAAGAAACGCAGATCAATGGTTATTTTGTCGGCGAAAATGGTACCTTTTCTATAGCGGCTTCGGCGGATAAAAATGGGATAGGCGAAATCGAAATTTTACCAGTTAATTCCTCAACCGCAGAAACTCGGCATTTAAGTACTAAATTTGGCATTAATAATGGAATTCAAAAAATTGATTATCAGTGTTTTAATGGTCAAAATCAAGATTTTGCCCTCAGCTTTTCAATTGGCTATAACGAGAGTGGCCAGGAGGGTTTCGCTTACAAAATCTCATTTGTCGCACCGGGTGAAAATGAAATTGAATTTATTGTTGAAGATAATGATGACTGCTTTAACGTTTTTCATGAATCGAATGGCAAAAGCGGGAATTTTGAAATAGACCATCCGGGAAACGGACATGGGGATGATAATATGCCTCCGGAAACTCCCGATGGACCTTGCTTTAAATATTTACTTAATAACTACTAATAATATACTAAAAAGCAACTTTATTTCATCCAAGTAATTTTTCTCTCCCCTTTTTTAAATAATCGCTTTATGTTTTCGCGATGGCGATAAATCAAGATTAAGGCGTAGGCCGTCATCGATAAGGCGTAGAAGAGCAAATTTGTGCTTGAAAGATAGAAGCCAAATGGACTTTTAATAAAAAACAAAATCCAGCTAGCAATCATAAGAAATAGTCCAGTTACAATCGAAGATAAAGAGACGTATTTTTTCCATTTTAAAACACCAAGAAAAATTAGTAGACCGGTTATTGTAAATATCCAATTGCTTGCTATGGTAAATCCGGCGAGAGTGCTTACGGCTTTTCCGCCCCGAAAATTAAAGAATAGCGGATAACAATGGCCGATTAGTAACGCTGTAATTGCTAATGATATCAATAAATCAGGGGCAAAAACATCATTTAGGGCGGGTATTTTCACTAACAAATATACACCCCAATAGACAAAAGCAGCCTTTGCCATATCGATAAGAATCACCACGATTCCAGCTTTTTTTCCCAATACGCGGCCAACATTTGTTCCACCGGCATTTTTAGAGCCAAATTCTCGGATATCTTTATGATAAAAATGTTTACTGACAATAATTGAAGTGGAAATAGATCCCAACAAATAACTCAAAACGATAGCAAGTAAATAAACGATAATAGTCAAAAGTAAAGTTGGCATTTTATTTGCCCTCCAGTTAACTTTACCATTATATTTACCCTAGTAGCAAATTGCAAACTTTGATATAATTATACTAGATTTTAAGGGCTGTTTTGGATTTTTGGAGGATGTTCTGTGGCAGATAAAATTAATTATAACAACTATAACGAAGACAGCATTGAGGTTCTTGAAGGACTAGAGGGGGTTCGTAAACGGCCAGCGATGTACATTGGCTCGACGAATGCCACAGGTCTTCATCACCTTGTTTGGGAAGTTGTCGATAACTCGGTTGATGAGGCTATGTCGGGTTTTGGCGACAAAATTACGGTTACGATTCATAAAGATGGATCAATCAGTGTTCAAGATGAAGGTCGGGGAATTCCGGTTGGTATCCATAAGAAAACAAAAATTCCTGCGGTGCAACTTATTTTTTCCACGCTTCATTCTGGAGGAAAATTTACGGAGTCGGCATATAAAACTAGCGCAGGTTTACACGGGGTTGGGGCTTCAGTAACCAATGCTTTAAGTGAATACTGCGATGTGACAGTTTATCGCGACGGTAAAATTCATCATTTGCGTTTTGAAAATGGTGGCAGATTAGTAGTGCCCCTAGAAATCGTCGGCAATACCAACCGTCATGGCACACTTGTAACTTTTAAGCCGGATGCCAAGATTTTTTCGACCATCGATTTTAAATGGGATACAATTTGCAACCATTTGCAAGAAAGTGCATTTTTGTTAAAGAAAGTCCACTTTTACGTCGTTGACGAGCGCAACGGATTAAGCGAAGATTTCTTTTACGAAGATGGGCTCAGTCAGTATATAGGCGTAATTAATCAAAATAAAGAGCCGATGAGCGACATTATTTCTTTTGATGATGTCTATAATTCATCCGATCGCAACAATAATTTAGAGCCGATTCAAATGGAATTGGCAATGCAGTATTGCAATGGCGATTACGGAGAAACAGTTTTAAGTTACGTCAACAATGTTCGTACCCATGATGGTGGAACTCATGAAACTGGACTGCGGATGGGGCTTACCAGGGCGGTTAATGATTTTGCAGTTGATAATAGTCTTTTGCGAGGGAAAATGAAATTGGAAGGCGGAGATATTCGCGAAGGATTAACTGCGATTATTTCGTTAAGAATACCTGAGGAGATACTTGAATTTGAAGGACAGACCAAAGGGAAATTAGGAACGCCTGATGCGATGACAGCGGTTAATAACTTTGTCTACACTAATTTGACTTATTATCTAAAGGAGCACCATGAATTTGCCGTTAGTTTAATTAAAAAATGCATCGATGCTCAAAATGCTAGATTAGCGGCGCGCAAGGCTAAAGATGAGGCACGCAAGAGCAAAAAGCCCCGCAATGACATAATTCTCTCCGGTAAATTAACTCCGGCGCAGAGCAAAGATTATAAAAGCAACGAGCTTTTTATCGTCGAAGGTGAATCGGCAGGAGGAACCGCTAGAACGGGACGCGATCGCATTCATCAAGCGATTTTACCTCTTCGTGGAAAACCTTTGAATACTGATACAAACACGATGGATAAAATGTTAAAAAATGAAGAATTTGCGACTTTAATAAATACTATCGGTGCTGGTATTGGTACTGATTTTGACATTGATGACGCTCATTATGGAAAGATTATTATCATGACTGATGCCGATACAGATGGAGCCCATATTCAAACTTTGCTTTTGACATTTTTCTATCATTATATGAAACCTCTAATAAAAAATGGCAGTGTCTACATCGCGGTTCCACCGCTTTATCGAGTTCATAAGGAAGTAAATAAAGAAATTGTTTATCAATACGCTTGGGATGACGCCTCCTTAGCTGAAGCCAAAGTTAAAATTGGTTCGAATTACAAGATAAACCGCTACAAGGGACTAGGCGAAATGAATTCCGATCAGCTTTGGGAAACAACGATGAATCCCCGGACACGGATGTTAGTTAGAGTGAATATCGAGGATCCGTTGTTAGTGGAAAAACGGGTTGGCATTCTTATGGGAAAAGATGCTAGCAATCGCCGTAAGTGGATTGAAGAAAATATTGATTTCAATGCCACAGATTCATTTATTGAAGAGGTGCGCTAAATGGCAAAGAAGAAAAGTAATATTAAGCCAGTTGAAGAAGTGGTTGAAAATATCGTCGAAACGCCGATGGATGACATCATGGGGGAACGATTTGGTATTTATGCCAAGGATGTTATTCAAAATCGGGCAATTCCCGATGCGCGTGATGGGATGAAACCAGTTCAAAGAAGAATTATTTTTGCTATGTTTGATGAAGGCAATCTTTTTTCTAAGCCAACGAAAAAATGTGCCCACACAGTTGGATCAGTTATGGGTAAATATCATCCTCATGGTGATTCATCAATTTATGAAGCTTTGGCCCGCATGAGCCAAAATTGGGTTATGCGATATCCTTTAATCGATTTTCAAGGCAATAACGGCAGTATCGACGGTGACCCGCCTGCAGCCTATCGTTACACTGAGGCTCGCCTAAGTGAAATTGCCGAAGAAATGGTACGAGATATTAAGAAGAATACGGTCGATATGCAATTAACTTTTGATGACTCTTCGCTCGAACCAATGGTCTTACCAGCCCGCTTCCCCAATTTACTAGCCAATGGCTCGCAAGGTATTGCCGTTGGAGTAGCTACCGATATTCCTCCGCACAATTTGCGGGAATTAATTGCGGCAATTATCTATCGGATTAATCATAAACGGGCGACCAATGCCGATTTACGGCAATTTGTCCTTGGCCCGGATTTTCCGACGGGCGGAATTATCTATCGTTCAGAGGGATTAGATTCAATCTATGAAACTGGGCATGGACGCATCGAAATTGCCGCCAAAAGTGAAATTCGCTTTGATAAGGAAATCAACCAAATTGTTATTACTGAAATTCCTTATGGCGTAAACAAGAGCTCCGTATTGAAAGAGATTGATGTTATCGCTCATAATCATAATATTGATGGCGTGATTGAGGTTCGTGATGAAAGTGACCGCAAAGGTTTGTCAATTGTTATTGATGTTAAAAAAGACACTGACATCAATGTTATTTCTGAATACTTATTTAACAAGACGCAACTTCGTACTTCGTATACAGCCAATATGGTTGCCATTGAGGGGTATCGACCCAAAACTCTAAACTTATTAGGAATGGTCGATGCCTATATCAATCATCAGATTGAAGTTATTCGTCGCCGTTCGGAGTTTGATCTAGAAAAATTTAAAGGCCGGTTACATTTGGTTGAAGGCTTGATTAAAGCAATATCAATGCTTGACGAAGTTGTACATACGATTCGCTCCAGTAACAATAAGGCTGATGCCAAGGATAATTTAATCAGTCGGTTTGCCTTTTCTAATGAGCAAGCAGAAGCCATTGTTATGTTGCAACTTTACAAATTAACTAATACAGATGTCACAGTATTGCAGGAGGAGAAGAAGTCGCTTTTAATCGATATCGAGACATTAGAAGGAATTCTTGCTGATGAGAATAAACTTAATCGAGTAATTATAGATGACCTTAAAGACATCAACAAAAAGTACGGCGACGATCGTCGTTCAAAAGTTGAGGATCGTGGCGAAATTATTCAAATTGATAAGCGGGACTTAATCGCAAAAGAAGAAGTGATGATTGCCCTTACGCGCGATGGTTATATTAAACGCTCTTCGCTTAAAAGTTTTAAAAGCAGTGGAGACAACTGTCTTCCGGGAGTGAAAAATGGTGATTCACTAATTGCTAGTGGCGCCAGTTTTACTACCGACAATCTGATAATTTTTACCTCTTTAGGCAATTATTTAATCGTTCCCGTCTATGAAATAGCTGATGGTAAGTGGAAAGATGAAGGAAAGCATTTAAATACCATTGTTACGCTTGATGGTAATGAAAAGTGCATCGCAGTTTTTAGTGCCCGTACAGTTAGAAGTGATTTGTATTTTGCCTTGATAAGTAAACATGGACAAATCAAGCGCACGGTTGTTAGCGATTTCTCCTTAACCCGCTATTCACGTCCGATTAACTGTATGCGTTTGGCACGGGATGATGAATTGGTTGGCGTGGATGTCACGACTGGTAATTCATCGATTCTTGTCGCTTGCAATAATGGGACATGTTCGTTATTTAACGAAAATGATGTTTCAATACTTTCACTTAAGGCGAGTGGAGTTAAGGCTATAAATGGGTTGAAAAAGACGGAGATTTCTTCAATGCTAGTTTTCGCTCCTCAAGAGCGGTCTAAACTTTTAGAGATTACGAAGGAAGGACATGCACGATTTATCGACTCAAATTACTTTGATTTGACAGCGCGTCTAGGAAAAATTCAGTATGCTTTTAAAGCCTTTAAAAGTGATCCTCAAACGCTTCTTTATATCGATAAAATCGATAAATCAGCTAGTTTTGTTCTATTGCGCGGACTTTTAGCAAATGGCGAGTCCTTTGATTTTATACTTAATGACTTTCACGTTACCCCTATCGATAAATATGCCAAAAAGAACTTGGACTTTCTTGCTGATGGTGTAGAAATCGCCTCGATTTATAAAGAGTGTTTACCAGTTATTGATGATTCGATTATTGCTTATCAGCCAGATAATAAAACATCAGAAAAAGACGGGCGATGCAAGTGAAAGCAGTGCCGATGAATATGAGCAAATCAGTATTTTTGATGCGATGGGCGACTAAAAAAACGAGGTTTAACCTCGTTTTTATAAATGCTATTTAGCAATGTAAATGAAGTAGACAACCGTATATATAGCAACGACGACAAGTGTAATAATGGAAAACTGATAGTCTTCCGTATCATAAAAAGGAAAATTGCTAGTTCTATCGTTACGAATACTAACAAAGCTACCGATAGCAATTATCAGGGCAATAACGGGGTTCAAAAATAATGCCACCAGTAGAGCTAAAGAAGTAGATAAACGTTCACGATAAATTGTGAACATACTAATTTTAGGCTCACTACGCTTATTTCCGTTCATACTTCATCCTCGCTCCCATTATATAATATTTATTTTTGTGAGGATATATTTCTTTTATATTAGCGATTATTTTATTAGAATATAAATAAGGAGAGTTTATGCTCAAAATATTTCGACCAACCTACCACGCTCAAAGCGTCTATGATATTGATATCAATTTTTATAAAAAGCATGGTTTCAAGAATGTTATTGTCGATTTAGATAATACTCTCGACTCCTATAAGTTATTCGAGCCCTCGGTCCAAGCTAAGGAGTTAATTAAGCGTTTGCTCGCTGCGGGCATTGATGTTTTTATAATTTCCAACAATCATTCTGGACGAGTTAATCGTTACGCCGATTCGTTGCATCTCCCCTTTTTAGCTAATGCGCGTAAACCTTTTAAAAAGCGGATTTTGCAATATATTGCGATGATGAAGATTGATGTCGCAAAAACAGTTTTGATTGGCGATCAGCTATTGACTGATGTGGTAGTGGCTAATAAGATTGGATTATCGGTTGTTTTAACCGAAAAAATTGTTCAGGAAGATCAATGGACAACGAAATTTAACCGCTTGTTCGATCGGCCAATTAGAAAGCATTTAAGGCAAAAAGAACTTTTGCCAGATTGGAGAAACTAGCTTATGGGTGAAGTACGTCGCGTTCGTCGCTGCTATGGCTGTGGGGAAGTTTTACAATCGGATAATCCGGATTTGCCAGGTTATGCCGATCCCTGGGAAATGGAACACCATGAGATTGTTCTTTGCTCTCATTGTTTTGCTGAGCAACGGAAAAAGAAGAAGGCGGCCAATGAACCCATTTTAGACACGGACTTCCGTGAAATATTGAAGCAGGCCAAAACTAATAAATCGTTAATAATATACGTTGTCGATTTATTTACTTTTGAAACCAGTTTTAATTCGGAAGTGGCGGAAGAAATTAAAAATAATCCACTTATTGTCGTGGCAAATAAAGCCGATCTTCTACCTCCTAAAACCAATTTAGACAACATTCATGATTATGTGGCAAAAAGGGTGACAGATGCCCATCTAAATCCCTTAAAAATTATTCTTACGAGCGTAGCTCAGAATTATAATATCGACGAAGTGATTAAGACGATATTTACCTATAGTGAAGGGAAGGATATATACTTCATTGGCGCTTACAGCTCTGGAAAGTCGGCGCTAATTAACTCGCTTTTGAAAACATATAAAAATCCTACCCAAAAATATATTTCGACTTCCATCTATCCCAATACGACACTTCAAGTAATCGAGATTCCTATTGATGAGCAACATTCTATGTATGATACACCTGGGCTTTCCTTATCTAACAGTTATGTTGGTAAAATGGCGACCGAAAGAGAAGTAATTCATGACTTGATTCCTAAGACCTTAGTACGCGGGCGAAATTACTTTCTTAAAAGTAAAGACGCTTTACTATTTGGTGGGTTAGCTTTTATTGAAGTGGTTTCTGGTGCGAGAGCCGCCTATTCAATTTATATGGCTCCCGATATTGGAATTCATAAGACGAGCATGAGCAATGCCAATGAAGTGTTTGAACGAATTATTCGCAAAAAAATTACGCGACCGATATCAACGTTGATATCAACTTCGCGTGATTTAGATGTTTACGAGATAAAGGTTGACTATGAGGATAAGTGTGATATAGCTATTTCTGGCTTGGGCTGGATTTCGTTTGTCGGTAATCACCAGATCATCCGTGTTTATGTTTTAAATGGCATCAGTATCTATCATGGTACGGCAAAAGTATAGGAGCAATTATGCTAAACAATCATCAAAAAGCTTTTTTGAAAAATAAGGCCAATGCCTTACGTCCGCTTTATCAAATTGGGAAGAACCTTTTAGGGGAGACGCAATTAGATTTGTTGGATAAAGGTTTGAAAGCTAAGGAATTAATTAAGATTAGCGTTTTAAAATCGGCGGAAAATCCAATTGAAGGAATTGCAATTGACCTTTCGATGAAACTGCAAGCAGAAGTGGTGCAAATTGTCGGTCGTATTATTACTCTATATCGGGCTAATCCCCATCTTCCTCATAGAATCGAATTACCCCGATAATGAACAAGACAATAATTTATGGGGGATCTTTTGATCCCGTGCATTTAGGGCATCTTCAGGTAGCGGAATCGGCTCTTCATGAAGTTGGAGCGGATAAAGTGGTTTTTGTTTTAGCCAAACATCCCCGCTGGAAAGATGAAAAAAATAATGAACTTGATCGCTTACGGATGCTTGAGTTGTTTTTGAAAGATGTAACTTGGGCCGAAATCTCGCATATGGAATTAGATAGTCCGGCTCCAGTAAACTACTCTGCCGATACCGTCCGCGATTATCAGAATCAGCATCCTAATGAGACGCTCTTCTTTCTTTTAGGAGCCGATCAGGCCAATAAGTTTCATAATTGGTATAAGAATACGGAACTAATTGAACGAGCTGCCGTCCTCGTCTATGAACGGCCAGGTATTCCACTAAATCTCGATAATGTAATTACTTATAAAATGCAAGTTGTTCCCGGGCCCAAGAGTCCGACTAGTTCGTCTTTAATTCGCGAGCTAAAGAGTGCAGATACTTCGCTTGAAGTACTGGAGTACATCGCTAGTCATAATCTATACTATTTGCCTAAAATTAAAGAATTTATTTCGGGGGATCGACTTGCTCACTCTCTTGAAGTGGCAAAATTAGCCAAGCAAATAGCCGAAGCAAATAACCTTTCGGGGAGCGATGCTTATGTGGCAGGTTTACTGCACGACATTGGTAAGAACATAAGTGAATCCTTCCAAAAAGAAATTATGCAAAAAAAATATGCGGGTTATGTTAATTTGAATAAATGGCTTCATCATCAGTTTGTCAGCGAGTACCTTGCCCGGGAAGTCTTTGGGATTAAGAGTCGAACAATTTTAGAGGCTATTAGAAAGCATGCAACAGGCGATCAAAACATGGGACCAATTGCAATGGTAACTTATAGTGCCGACAAAATAGAACCCACTCGTGGCTTCGATAGCAGTGGTCTTATCGCCGCCTGCATGAATAATTATCAAACCGGTTTTTTAAAGGTACTGGCCGCAAATCGGGAATACCTACTTGCTAATGAAAAAGATATTTATAATAAATTAACTAAGCGTTGCTTTCACCAATATTTAAAGGAGAAAAAATGAAAGAGATTTATCCAGAGAAAGTTCAAGTTTTAATTAAAGCCTTAGATGATAAAAAGGCCGAAGATATTATAGCTGTAGATGTCAGCGAAAGAATGCCTTTAGCTGATTACTATATAATCGCAACGGCAACCAATGAGCGCCAGTTGAATGCCTTAGCCGATGTCATAGAAACGGCACTAAAAAGTATTGGCACTAGTATTAATCATATTGAAGGTAAAAATCGTGGATCTGAATGGGTTTTGATTGATGCTGGAGATGTCATAATTCATATCTTCAGTCCCCAAGGTCGTCAGAGGTTTAATCTTGAAGGCATATACTTGCCTAATTAGAAATAAAGATGAGATGAGTCTATCATGAATATTAAACTAAAAGTCCAATTAATCTTTGGACTTTTTTTGACAAAAAAAGTTTTAACCATTTTCCATTAAAATTAAACTAAATAGATAAAAGAAAAAAATCATTTCACTTTAAAACAAATTAAAATACTTATCGTATATGGGCGTATGACTGAAGCAGTGGAAGAGACGTTGGCATGGGTTCATAATAAAACACTCCTAAAGGGTAAGACAAACAACTTCGCATAATGTATATTATGTAAACTAACATTTAAATAATGCGCTTGAAAAGTAAATTATTAATATTTTTATCATTAAAACAAAAAAAGTCTTTTTGCTTTAAACATAGAGTTTTCCACAAAAAGACTATACTTATTTATAACTTAATAAATACTAAATAACTACTACATTTATTGTGCGAAGGGATTGCCGTCAATAATTGTTTGATAAATAGCGGAACGTATTTTCTTCATTTGCTCATCGCTAAGTTTACTGATAGGACCCTCTCTCTCGCTTTTTTTGCCATTGATAATTCCAAACCGATAAATGCGAATTTTATCAATTCCACGAATTTGATTAAAGACAGCAATTGTTTCCTTATCAGTTAATAGATCGGGAATCTTTCCAATCGCGACATCGCTAGTTGGATTGGCATCATGATGTTTGGTTTTTAATGGGCACACGATAGCAATTTGATTGTTCTCATAACTATCGACTAGAATCACTCCATAATGACGTTCCTTGATCTCACAATTAACGCCGATGCCAAAATCAATTTCGTATATTTCGCCTGCGTGCAAAGTATATTCGGTTTTGTATAAGAGCGAAAACTTTGCGTAATTCAACATTCTTCGCATCCAATTTAAAATCGTAATTGATAATTCCATTTCGCTAACGCTGCGAAGCATTTGCTCTTCGCAGGTTAAATCCTCGGTTTGGCCATCATCACTTAATCGGTAGCGACTTTTTTCCCCATCGTAAACTTTTTTCTTGTAAAAGACTTTTTCCTTTTTTTCCGAATTCATTTCATACCTCCTGTTTCCAATCGGAAATTCAACTATGTGGGTAACTTGCACGTAAAAAAAAGTCGGATTGTTGATTCGGCTTCTTCAGGCATCTAATTACTTATGAGGAGTACATGGACTCGGTTAACTAAACTAATCCCCCACCATCGCTACTTAAACTGTGACTTTTTACGAAAATTAGTTGCCACTAAGTCAAAGATTATACTAATTACAATTGCGTGTAAAGCAAAAACGAAAATTTTTATAAAGTCAGCATCGTAGTAGGCTTGAGCGATACTAAACCCTAAACCACTACTGCGATTATTTCCTGAGAGTACCTCACTCATAATTGTGACTTTCATTCCTAATCCCACTGCTTGAATAATGCTCAATAGTACATATGGCATAGCAATTGGTAGCTTTACTCGAAGCAAGGTTTGCCAGTGATTTTCGCCTTCAAGGCGCATGGCATCATAAAGATCCTGGTCAATTGATTTTACGCCTGAATACGTCGCTTCATAAATCAATGGAAAGGTGATTAGAAATGAAACTATAATTGGTGAAAATGAAATCTTGATTATCGAAATAGATATCAGGATAATCACTGCGGTTGGAACGCTACGGAGAGCGCTAATTAATGGCATGAGAAAACGATGAAAATCGGCATAAGATCCACTTATCAATCCAAGTATTAAGCCCAATATACACGCGAAGAGCACTGATATAACCAATCTCGTTATTGTAGCTAGAATGGCCTCATAAGTGGCAATAAACGCAAAGGAAGATATGTAGGCGGGTATAACCTTAATGGGCGAGGGAATAATGTATGCATTAATGGTTAGCGAAAGAATCTGCCAAAGGATAAAAAGAAAAAGAAAACCCAATAATAAAAAGAGAATTATCCGTAGATTAGGTTTTAAGGAAAGAATTCTCTTTTTCATAATAGTTAAAATAAAGGTGAGTAGGCTAAAGATGGGTAATCTTCCTGCTCCATATATTCAAGATAACTTGTAAGACTGTATTTACCTGTTGCAAAGCCCATGTTATTAGGTGCATCTTCCATTTCTTCAGAAAGTTGAAGATCATCCACAGTCGAACTATCAACTCCAAAAAGAGCTTTCTGTTCGTCACTTGTTCCATATCCATTCATAGCATCAACAGCAATTTGCGGATGAAAGATTAAATTGGTGGTCGCCTCATCCAATTGCGAAATAAAAAGAGCCAATTGGTCTGGATTGTCTTGATACAAACTAGTTTTAACAAAAACACCAGCTTGAGGAAATCCATCAAGATTAGATAATTCATTCCACTTTTTTTGCATGTCAACATCGTAGAAAATACTCGTTCCGCTCATTTCAATGTTATGGAGGATTGGCTGTGCGGTTAAAACATAATCGACAGGCTCCCCCCCATATAGTCCGGTTTTAATTACGGGAACCGTATCGGAGACCGAACTCACAAAGTTTAAATTATCAATACTTGGAAAAACTTTTTGAAGAATTTGATTCGGGATACCTTGAGCGTTTCCAAAACTAACAATCAAATCGCCAGTTTTAGGAGTATCACTACTACTTTTATTTATACCAACCAAGTGAAAATTACCTTTAGTGATAATGCGAGCCAATTGGTAGGGCGCGTTATTATTAATAATCTGCTTTAAACCTTGACTATGGTCCATGACAATTACATCATAGGAAGCCGCTGCAAAAGCACTCAAAACCACAGGGACCGAAGAGTTCGTTGATAAAACGCCACTTTTAGCCCACGGATAAAAGCCTAATGATGGAGCGCCAGAAGGGGAAATGATTGAATAATCTAAAACGAGGCTCGCACTATTATCCGTATTTGATAAGGAACTGTCACCACTAGTCGATACTTGATTACCCTGGCATGCGACAAGCAAAAGCGAAAAAGAAGATAGCAACAAGAAAAACTTATTTTTCATCGTTATTAACCTCAGTAATAGCCTCTCCTATCATTGTATCAGCCTTTGTTAAATCAAAATTGGCTAAAATTGTTGCCCCTAAATCAGCGAATGAGTGTCGATCTTCTAAAAATTTACCATTCTTAAAAAGAGGACTATACATTAGGAAAGGAACTTTTTCCCGGGTATGATCACTGCCATGCCAAGTCGGGTCATTGCCGTGATCAGCGGTAACCACAACTAAATCGTCATCCTTAATTACGGATAACAATTCTCCTAGGCGCTTATCAAAAGCTTCAAGCGCTTCGCCATACCCAATTGGATTCCGGCGATGGCCATATTCACTATCAAACTCAACTAAATTGGTGAATATTAAACCACGGTAATTGCCGGTCTTGGCTTCACCGATAGTCTTATCCATACCATCCTCATTACTGATTGTTTTTTGAGTTTTTACCACTCCTTTTTGGTTAAAAATATCACCTATTTTTCCAATACAACTTACCATGTATCCATTATCTTTTAAAATATCCATAGCGGTTGTCGAAGAAGGAGACAAAGCCAAATCATGGCGATTTGGTGTCCGCTTGAACGACGCAGCATCGCTTCCGACAAAGGGGCGTGCAATAACACGACCAACCCGCCATTCCGGTTTCATGCAAATTTCGCGAGCAATTTCGCAACAACGATATAACTCTTGCACTCCAGTCACTTCTTCATGCGCTGCGATTTGCAAAACACTATCAGCCGAAGTATAAACTATAAGTGAATTCTCGCGCATTTGCTGTTCGCCAAGTTGCTTGAGTATTTCAGTACCTGAAGCGGCGATATTACCGATAACTTTATGACCAGTTTTGGTCTCTAGTTCACTAATGAGTTCATCCGGGAAACCAGTGTCAGTAAAGGTTTGAAACGGCTCGGTTGTTAAAATGCCCATCATTTCCCAGTGGCCAGTCATCGTATCTTTTCCGTTACTGGCTTCCTGGGCGCGCATAGCGTAACTATGAGGATGCTTAACAGATGATTTTACCCCTCTAATAGTATTTAATTCGCCTAGACCCATCGCTTCCATTACAGGCAAGTGCAGACCATTAGGCATTTTTTCACTAATATGAACAAAGGTTGAGGCCCCTTTATCACCAAAGCGCTCCGCATCAGGCATTTCGCCAATGCCGGCGCTATCCATTACAATCACAAACACTCGTCTAAAATTTAATTTGTTTCCCATATAACATACCTCCGAAACATAGTATTATAGTTCATTTGCGGCTAGTATACAAATCGTAGGCGCTAATTATTCTTCGACTTGATACATGAGTGTAGATTTGCGTTGTTGCAATTGAACTATGACCAAGCATTTCTTGTACCACCCGCAAGGCCGCTCCATTCTCTAATAGATGAGTGGCAAAGCAATGACGAAGAGTATGTGGCGATACTCGTTTGCCTATATCTGCTCGCTTAGCATATTCATTAATCGCTTTATAAAAGTATTGTCGCGATACCTTTTTACCCATACGATTTAAAAAAATATAATTTGATTTATATCCAGGATTAGTCGCTCTTACCTCTTCAATATATTTGGTTAAATAGCCCAAGGCAAACTCGCCGATAGGAATAATCCGCTCTTTATTTCCCTTGCCAATAATTCTTATGGTGTCATTTTGAAAATTAATTTGATTACGCGTTAACGATAGGAGTTCCGAAACTCGAAGGCCACAGGCATACATTACTTCCAACATTGTTTTATCGCGATACTCTCGCTTGTGCTCAAGGTTAGGGGCATCTAGCAAACGATCTACTTCTTCTAGCGATAAAACGACGGGCAAATGGGACCCCTGTTTTGGTAAATCGACTTTAGGCAGAGGATGCGAATAAAGATTAGATTGTGATAAAAACAAAAGATAATTCTTTATCGCGGATATACGACGCACAATCGTTGCCATCGCATGTCCTTGACTACTTTCATCATAGATGAAGTCATTCAGTTCGGCCCCAGTTAACTCGCTTGTATCGTGATAGGAAAATTTTTGAAAAAAGAAACCCAAATCTGAAAGATAACTTTCAATGGTATTTAAAGCGAGCCCTTTTTCGGCTACAAGGTAAGTACGATATAACTCAAGCGACTTAATAATTACCATAAAACTACTAAATAACTACCTTTCTTGTTTTTTCTTTAAATCACGAGCGGTTAGAAGAAGATCTTTCTTCATTTTACGATTGATTTCACTAATCAAAGCTCGAGTCTCATTTTCTTTCTCAACCTTGAGAAAAGTCAAATAGCGACATCTGGACAACGGCATCTTCTTTACGAACGATATTTTGAAGAGTAACCCCGACTAGACGGATTAATTGACCCTGATAATTGTGATTCAATAGGTCCACAGCAATTTTTGCAATAATTGAATAGTCATTTGTCGCTTCCAAAAGCGTTTCTGAACGATTAATAACGCTGAAGTCGGAGTTTTTAATCACAATCTGAATTGTAGATCCAATATAGTCTTTGCGCTTAGCCTCCTCACTGACTTCCTTTGCAAGTTGGTTTAATAAAGTTACTATTTCTTCACTATCATTTGTGTCATTTAAAAATGTGGAAGAATGACCGATACTCTTGGGGTCATCCGGTTCACTTTCAACCAAATCATTGCCTTGGCCATGAGCCCAATCAAGCAGCACATAATAAAATTTTCCTAGAATTTGCTTAACTAGCGGATCGGTTGACTCCGCGAAGTCGCCGATGGTTTTAATGCCAATTTTTTCTAGTTTTGGCCATGTTTTCTTACCGATACCAAACATAGAAGAAATCGGCAGTGGCCAAAGAATTTTTTTTATATCTCTTCTTCGTAGAATGGTAATGCCCATCGGCTTTTTAATATCACTGGCCATTTTGGCTAAAAACTTCGTGGGCGCTAAACCAATTGAGCACTTCAACTTGGTCTGTTGATAAAGTTTGGTTTGAAGATCAAGTAAGAACTTGTGTGGATCACTGACATCTTTCATAGCGTTAGTCATATCCATGTAACATTCATCGATGCTGGCAACTTCTTGAATCTGCGAATACGTTCGTAAAAAAGAAAAAAACTCGTGCGAAAGCTGCGAGTAAAGATGAAAATCGGGACTAATAACAACCAAATTTGGGCACAATCGTTTGGCCATATAAGTTGGCATGGCGGAGTGAACACCATATTTGCGCGCAGCATATGAGGCAGTAGAAACAATTCCTCTTCGTCCGGAACCACCGACGACAAGCGGTTTTCCCGCTAGCGAGGGATCGCGAATTTCTTCCGCCGTGGCAAAGAAGGCATTCAAATCAATATGCATAATAATTTTTGCCATAGATTCACCCCTCTACACAATAATTATCGCATATTGAAAGGATGATGTTAATTATCTTGCCGTAATTTTTTGGCTTCACTTCTAAGCTCGCGGGCAGCGCTTATAACTGTGGCCGTTATAACGTCACCACCAAGCATTTTGGCAATCGCCTCAACTGTGTCCTCTTCATCAAGAAGGCTAACTTCGGCATGGGTTGATGTTTTGGAAATAAGCTTACTCACGTAATAGTGATGATCAGCAAAAGAGGCAACTTGAGCCAGATGAGTAATAGCGATAACTTGCGTATCTTTAGCTAGATTAGCAATCTTCTTTCCAACCATCGATGCAATTCGACCACTGATGCCAGTGTCTACTTCATCGAAAATAAGGGTTTCGGCGCTTCCTAGGCGACGGAAGATGATTTTTAAAGCAAGCATAAGGCGGCTGGCTTCACCACCACTAATCGCGTTCTTAATGGGCAAAAAGGCACTGCCTTTATTTGCCGCCAAAACAAAAGCTACATCGTCATGTCCATTAGGACTAAGTTCTTTTAAAGAAAAAGCCACCTTAAATTCGGCGTTATCTAAGGCGAGATCCTTTAATTCCAAGTTAATTTCCCGGCATAAATCAATAGCTTTATTCTTTCTTTTTTCGCTCAGAGCATTTGCCTTAAGATTAAGCGTATTTAATTCATCTGTGATTGCTTTACTGATACGACTTTTTTGCACTTCAAAGTTTTGAGCATTAGATAACTTTTGCTCCATATCTTTTTTAGCTGCTAGCACATCAACCGCTGAGGCACCATATTTACGAATAAGCTTTCTGATCCGATATAGCCGATTATCAATTTCTTCAATATTATCGTTACTCTCTAAAAGCGCATCGAGTTTATCGATAATACTATCGGCTTGATCGCGAACTCCATAATAATATTCATTAATTCGCTCAGCAAAAGGAGCAAAGTCATCGCCAAGATTGTTGATTTCCTTTGTCGCTAGATATAAGTTTGTCACCGCTCCACGATCGCCGGAAAGCAAATCGTATAAACCATTACGAATGCCTGCTATTTTTTCTAGATTTCGCAGTAGACTTACTTTTGCCTCTAGTTCTTCTTCTTCATTTTCTAAGGGGTTAACCTTTTCAATTTCATCAATTTGTGATTTTAAAAAGTCGATTTCATCGTCAGAGATAGTCGCTTGCAAAATACTTTTTTGCTCCGCTAATAAGTCTAAGTAGCGCTTATAGGATTCACGATACTCATGGTAGACGGGATTATCCTTAATAAATTCGTCCAGTAGTGCAAGGTGTCTATGCTCGTCTAATAAAAGCATATTTTCATGTTGAGAGTGTATGTCGATAAGATAACTCATAACCGACTTACTGATGGCTAAGGTAACAGAACGGCCGTTCATTTTTAAAATGCTTCTTCCGGAATTATCAAGTGTACGAGTAACCACTAGAAGATGGTCATCAAGCGAGACCAAATCTTCCATTATGGTATTGATGGCAAGTAAAGTGTCATCGTTATCAATGTAAAAACTACCTTCAATAAATGCCCGATTAGTACCATTTCTAATTTGATTGAAAGAACTGCGTTCACCCAAAAGAAGACTTAAAGCATCAATAATAATTGATTTTCCCGCCCCTGTTTCACCGGTTATAACCGAATAGCCAGGAAGGAAATTAACTTCTAAATCCTCAATGATAGCAAAATTCTTAATGACGAGACTATTGATCATAGTGCCGTAACCTCCGCTTTATTGCCTTAGTAATTGATTCAGCATCTACTTTTGCCGTGCGCATTTGATTGGTTACTGAATCTTGAGTATAGAAATCATCTTTTGGCGCCTGGGTAATTATTTTACCACGATATCCAAGTTCAACTAATCGGTTCGTAAGAGCAAATATAAATCCGTTACTAGTAGCATAAGCATCAAAGATAAACACTTCCCGATATTTAAGTAGTTGCCGGATAATGCGTTCGTCCATTGGCTTTTGAAATATAGCATTGTAAACGCCTAAATCAAGAGCTTTAACTTTTAAAAACACTTCATCCAGGACAGGTCCAAAACCGACCAAAGCTAAATTTTTTGATTTACCTTTTTGATATGTCAACCATCGACCAATGGTCAGTTTTAACTTCTTATCCTTAGTGCGGATAACATTTGCTCGCGGATAACGGATAAAGAAGGGTAAGGCGGCAGTCTTTACGGTTTCAAGTAGAGCGGAAGCCTGATTACTATTAGCGGCCATTGAAACGATTACATCGGGAGTATTTAGTAGAAATGCTTCATCATACAAGCCCTGATGGGTCTCACCGTCAGCCCCAACAAATCCCGCTCGATCGACTAAAACTAGCGATGGCAACCGCATGCGGGCAAGATCATGAAGAATTTGATCAAAAGCCCGTTGCATAAATGTGGAATAAATTGAGACAATTGGAAATTTACTATTCAAAGCGATACCAGAGGCCAAAGAAAGAGCATGCATTTCAGCAATACCAGTATCATAGCAGCGTGATGAAAAACGCGAAAAGAGTGCCTCAAGTTCAGAGCCCTTAATCGTCGCTGGATTTATAAGTACACTATCGGGAACTTCTTCCATAAATAGCATTAGTTCTTGCGCATATAGTTTTGACCAACTGACGATATTGGCGGATATAACACTATTACTTTTGCCTGAAGAGACAATAAAAGGAGCTACGCCATGCCAATCGCCATTTTTATCATTTTCACTATATGAATAGCCTTTGCCTTTACTTGTCTTGAGATGAATAACAATTGACTTGGTTGATCTTTTAGCTTGTTTAAAAGCTTTATTCAACGCCGAAAAGGAATGACCATCGACTAAGCCGACATAATTAAAACCCATTTGTTCGAAAATATTTTTTTGAAATAAATGCCGAACAAAAAAGTTTTTAAGCATCCAAGTAAAACGATAAAAACCATAACCAATGCGAGTTCGAAATAACAAGCGTTTATAGGCATTTTTAGATTTTATATAGTTGGGAGAAAGCCGCCACTTACGAAACATCTTACTCATTGAGCCAATAGGCCGAGTTATCGACATCTCGTTGTCATTCAAGATGACGATTACTTTGTGATTCAATTGGCCAATATGATTCAATGCTTCAAATGCCTCGCCGTTGGATATGCTAGCATCCCCAATAAAAGCGATAACTTCATAATCTTCTTTATTTAAATCGCGAGCGATAGCCATTCCTAAAGCCGCACTAAGCGACGTGGATGAGTGACCGGCTTCAAACTGATCATAAGCGGATTCGGCGCGCTTTTGAAAGCCGCTGACGCCATTCTTGGTACGTAGTGCGTCGAGGCTTCTTCCGGTAAGAATTTTGTGAGCATAAGCCTGATGACCAACATCAAATAGCAACTTATCTTTAGGGAAATCAAATGAGCGATGTAAAGCAATTGTCGCCTCCACTACTCCTAAATTGCTCGAAAGATGTCCACCGAAGACTGAAGTAGCAAAAATAACTTCGTCGCGAATCTTATCGGCTAGCGAAGTGAGTTCCTTATCACTGAGGTCCTTAACAAACTTCGGATTCGAAAAAGATAAATCCAAAGACTTTGGGGCCTGATCGTCAAATTCTTTAATGTTAATCATTTTTACTTATATAATACTGAAAAATTACTAAAAAACTACTTTTCAGTATTTTCTTCCGTTACCCGGACAATTTCGGTTTTAGCATCATTTAGTTCTTTTTCAAGAACCTTCACTAATTCATTGCCCTCTTTAAAAAGAGTAAGTGATTTTTCAAGTTCAACTTCTCCACCCTCAAGTTCCTTAACTATCTCGTCTAAACGAGACAAGCGTTCAGCAAAGCTTTTCTTATTGTTCTCCATGGTCTATCTCCTTACTCGCAATCACTGATGTCATTTTACCATTTTGTAGCCTAATTTGCACCACTTCGCCAATAGTAACATTATTAATATCTTTTACGAGTTCATCATTATTTTTCGTCACGACAGCGTAGCCTCTTTTTAAGACTGCCAAGGGCGAAAGCGACGTTAATTTTTCCTTATCGATATTTAGATGATAAAGTAATTGATCAAAATAAATTGTTGGTAAATGATCGAACTTTTCTTTAAAGAAAGAAATTCTCTGTTTAAAATCACTAAGTTTATTTCCATAAGTTTTAATAAGCATTGATTTTGCCAATTGATTCTTAGTAATTAAAAAATCAATTTGCTTTAGGTAGGCATCAGGAGTAATTTTACTACTCAATATATTTATTTGATGGCCGTAATGGTCAATAGTATTTTGCGATAAATATCGCAATTTATTTCGATTGAGAGCAATGTATTCTTCCCATTGATGATAGGGCTCTTTTTGAAGAAAAACAAAATGCTTTTTTAATGCACTATATTCTTGATCACAAAGGCGCAACAACTTGGCAGATGATGCTTGTAGCCGATAGAATGACTGATCGATACTTTGCTCGATTTCATGGCGATCAAAAGTAGCGGCTTCGGCAGCCCCGGTTGGAGTAGAAACGCGTTTATCGGCCACATAATCAACTAGTGTGGTATCAATTTCATGACCGACAGCGGAAATTATTGGGTAAGGAAAATCGGCAAGAGCGCGAACCACTTTTTCGTCATTAAATGCCCATAAGTCTTCTTTTGATCCACCACCTCGAGCGATAATAAGCAAATCTAGTTGGTAACTGCGTGCTCGCGAAATGGCATTTAATAAAGAATTTGGTGCTTTTTCACCTTGAACAAGCGAAGGGAAAAGATAGATTTTTGCCAATGGGTTGCGGCGAGCTATATTTTCCGTTATATCTTTCTCAGCGGCGCTATGGTCGCCAGTAATAACCCCTATTGACTGCGAAAAAGGAGAAATGACTCTTTTTCTTTCCAAAGAGAATAATCCTTCTTGTTCCAATTTCTTCTTAAGCTTTTCAAGTTCTAAAAGTTTTAAACCAAGACCATAAATCTCCATTTCTTCAACATTTATTTGGTATTTCCCGCTAGCAGGATAGAGGGATATTGATCCGACAATGATTACTTCATCGCCATCTTTAGGAATAAAAGTCAAATTTTGACGTTCGCCTTTAAACATAACCGCTTGAATTTGCGCTTCGTTATCTTTAAGGGAAAAATAAGCATGTCCGCTTGGATAAACTTTATAGTTCGATATTTCGCCTTTTAAATGAAGATGATGAAGACTTTTTTCATTATCAAAAAGCCTTTTCACATAAAAATTAAGACTTGAAACGGTAAAAAAGGGTGCCTCAGTCATGATAGCACCTTTTCTAAAACGGCATTAATATAACGGTAGTCGCCATCATCAAGAAACTTTTTTGCTAGATTTATGGCGACGGAAATCACAACAACTTTTTCAACTGGTTCTGACCCGTAACGGTAATGGGCAATACTGAGAAGAAAAATAGCCTGAGCAACAAGATTGAGCCGTGACCACCGCCACTTATTTAGATGCTGATCAACTTCCTCACTGATTTCTTTATAGTATTTGATCGATTTAATCGCCATTTCTTTAATAAAAAAATCCACATCAACATATGATTGATTGCAAATGCCACTAATCAATTCTTCAAGATCAATCGGAAAATCAATGGCTTTATATGTTAGGATGCTATAGATAACACTAAGAGCATCAATTTGATTCTGATTGCGACTTTTTTCCATACAGCACCTCTTATTCCTTGCTATTCTATCACAATTTGACGGGAAAAAAACTTTTATTTGCCCTCGAGATTGCTTTTTTCCGCCAGGCCGTGACGATAAAGAAAAATAAAGGCATAAATGGCAAATAGCATCATCAACAAAAATGCACTATGGACAATCAGACTTGATATAAAATTGCTCAAAGTTATATATTTAAAGTTATATATAACGACTAATAAAACCAAATCAAGCAGATAGGCTCCACTAGAAATCAATAAGCTTGTTAGATAGCCACGTTTAGAAAAATACCCGCCAATAACATAGGCAAGACCGCCAATTATTGTAACTACATGGGCAAGAATAAGAAAAATAATTTGATTTGATGAAGCATATAAATAATCAAAGTATGTTGAAATAGCTAAATTTAATCCCAAAAAGGGCTCGCTTGTGTGGGCGAATAAATAGTAACCGGCTAAAGCGATGACTCCAATATAAACAAAAATAGAAGAAAAACTTCTATAAAAAGCTAAAAATATTTTTTCCTTACGCCCCATACTTGAATTCATAATTACGAGATGCTCGAAATCTCGACGTTGATTTTAAATGGAATAAGCTCAGTCATCGATGTTAATGCATTGGCCACTTCCTCTTGAATACGGGTTGCCACTTCACTGACATTAACGACGTTGCGATCAATATTAACGTAAATCTTAACATCAACTAAACCATTGCGAATTGAACATTGGATTGGCTTATGAAGCGAGAAGACTGTTTTAATTGGTTCACGTACTTTGGCTCCAGCGACGTTATTAGTCGCAATCTCCGCGATTTGATCAAAAACAACATGCGAAATTCCCATGAGACCATTGCGGGTATAGTTTTGAATATAAACATATTGGGCCATAATGCTTACCACCTTCTAATATGAATATTATAAAGATAAAGTCGCCAATCTTCAACTAGGATAAAAAAGGAGTTCCGTCGTTCTTTTAAAGCAAATAGCATTACTAGGGTATCGCCAAAATTTATCGTTCTTTTTATAAGTCTAAACCATTCAAATAATATCAGTAATTATTTAACTCGGTGTTTGTGCCTTAAATAAAAAAAACCAATTTATTAAGATAGAAATGATTGCTTAGATTATTAAAACAAAACCCGCTTCTTTTAAAAAAAGTATGTTACATAAGTATCACTATGAGTGATAAAGTTTTTATTAAATTAAAAAATTTAAGATTTTTCTTGTCGCAAAATGAATGATTAATAAAAATTATAAATCGTTAACCTTTTTTATTTCCTCTTTTATTAAGCATTAATCTTTAAAAAGTTACCTTTGAAAAAGTAAAAGCCCTATAAAAAGCAATTGCAACTAAGCAAAAGTTATTCATTTATTTATAAATATTCAATTATATTTGCTAAAATGCAAAATATACTTTACATTTTAATAGCAATAATTAATATTTTAAGTGTAATTGTCATCATTTTGCGCTAAACTTTAATTATGAAAGGCAGGCATTAAAATTTATGATATCTTTATTTAATGAAGAAAACGTAATTAATCTTATGTATTCATATAATCCTTGGTGGAAAACGGGTCAAGTACAAGACGATTTTGACAAGCCAATTAAAAGAATACCCTTTTATGAAGCAATGAAGGTCTTTAGTAACAATGAAATAAGAAGAATAGCACTTTTAAGTGGCGCAAGACGTACAGGCAAAACCACAATTATGTATCAAACCATTGCTAAATTATTAAAAGATAATGTTCAACCTAAAAACATATTGTTTGTTTCTTTTGATAATCCAATATTGAAGTTAGGTGATATTAATCAAGTGTTAGATATTTATAGAAGGAATATTACTTCTGACGAGAATATCTATTGCTTCTTTGATGAAATTCAATACTCTAATGAATGGAACTCGTGGTTGAAGGTCCTTTATGATACTAGACCATTTATTAAAATTATGGCTACTGGTTCTGCCAGTCCTGTTCTTCAAGATAAAGCACCAGAAAGCGGCCTTGGAAGATGGACTACAATACCAGTTCCAACCCTATCTTTTTATGAGTATTGTGAGCTAATTGGTGTTTTTCTTCCAGAATTACCGCCTGATATAAAACCAACAAAGTTATATTTATTAAAACATAATGAACAAGTTTCAATCATGCAAAAATTATCACCTTTGCAATCACATTTTATAAGATATCTGCAAGTAGGAGGTTTTCCTGAATTAGCACTATCCCGTGACGACGTTTATGCCCAAAGAATACTGCGTGAAGATATTGTTGATAAGGCATTAAAAAGAGATATTCCGGCACTATATTCTATTAGGAATATTCTTGATATCGAAAAGTTATTTGTTTATCTATGTTTTAATTCATCCAATATTATCAGTATCGCATCAATAGCCCAAGAATTAGATGGTGTTAGTCGATCAACTATTGAAAAATTTATCAGTTATCTTGAGAGTGCAAATCTAATTTACGTTAGTCCACTTTTAAGCAATGGGCCAAAAAAAATATTAAAGGCTAAAGATAAGATTTATATTTCTGATGCTGCAATCCGTAATGCTGTCTTGATGAAAGACGACATAACAAACAATCCCACTGAACTTGGCATTATTGCAGAAACGGCTGTTTATAAACACGTTAAATCATTTCATTATGATTCTATAGCGAGCATCGGATACTACCGTGAAGGCAGCAGCAATAAAGAGATTGATATTGTGGTTAAGTATGGTAAATTTTCTGCTCCAATCATGATTGAGGTTAAGTATCGTGAGGATGCTAAAATTAGTGAAAATGAACTTATTGTTGAGAAGGCAAACTCGATTCCAAATCTAGTTATTACAAAAAAAATTGAAGATTTTGGTTTGTTCTCTTATCCCAATGATAAAAAAATTTATAAAATTCCAGCACCAGTATTTCTTTATCTTTTGGGATATGTTCAAAGTCGCTCTTATGTAATAAATCAATAGATAAAAATATCACATCATATATGGTTAATTGTGTTTTTATAAAACATATGATATCAATTACATTTGAGTATATATTGCTGTTATTTTTGCATTTTCTATGCACTGGTCAACTATAAATAGACACATTTGTTTCTTTCATAACCCGCGTTACTTCTTTATGAGGCTTCCTGTATTGTTTTAAAGTCAGATAATTCAATACATAGGCAGTACGCTTCTCATTTAAATACATGATGTAATCTTTGATAGACTGTTCAACATTCTCAAAGTCTTTGATCCTAAAACCGATGAACAACTCGGTTTAAATTTATCCGTATGTGCCTTTCATTGCTCCATTATCTATTGGAATACCCGATCGCAACAGGATATGTATAATATTTTAGAAAGGAAGAATTACATTAAAGTTCTTCGAGGAATATAAAGGGCCTTGGTTGTTATGAAGAAAAAATTTTGCTACTGGATTAGACAGGCGCTGCTTTCACTTATAAAAGCCACCACGATTGATCTTCATACGGGTGTTTTGTATAGTTTTATTTAATTATTAATAGTTGCTAGACTCATTTGATATTCTTTGGAAGCTGCCGCCATTGTAAGCTCAGGAGTACAAACTCTTCGTCCGATGTCTATTTTCTATTCCTTAGTTAATTTAACTAGACACCCACTCTATTTTTAATTCTACTACCTGGCTAAAGAAAAGTGTGAGATGCCAAATTTTAGATTATCAGTTCATAAGAATATAATAATTGTCAATTAAGAAGAATTAATTTTCTAAGTAATAATTTTAAGTGACTACTCTATTTTTTAAAAAAGCGTACCAAACAATTTATAATTCTATAGAAAAAAAGCCCGGCCGGGCTTTTTATTTCTTTAATCCTTTAATCAATTTCACAAGATGATCGGCTGTGAAGTCAAATTTAGCTATCACGTCTTTCGCTGGGGCACTGGCTCCAAAGTCATCAAGACCCATTACCGTCTTCGCATACTTATACCAAGAAAGTGGTGAAAGCATTTCAACAGCAACACGGTTCTCATAGGGAACCTTTAATAGATTATCCTTAAAGGCATCGGATTGTTGATCAAACAAATATGTTGACGGCATACTCACAACTCGAACATCTATGCCTAAGGCCTTGAGTTTCTTCTTCGCATCAAGCGCTAACGACACTTCACTTCCAGTGGCAATGATTGTGTAATCAGGAGTTTCATTATCTTCCTTACCGATCACATATGCTCCCTTGGCCATATCTTCACTTCCGCTTCCGGGCAACACAGGCAGCCCTTGCCGCGAAAGGATTAAAGCTGTTGGGGTCGAAGTTGATTTCAAAGCTAATTGCCATGCAAAGGCGGTTTCCCGAGCATCAGCCGGGCGAATAACATTAAGATGGGGAATTGAACGAAGCATTACTAGTTGCTCGATCGGCTGGTGAGTCGGGCCATCTTCCCCGACCGCAATTGAATCATGGGAGAAAAGAAAAATCGCTGGTAAATGCTCGATGGCAGCCATGCGGATGGCATTCTTCATGTAATCAGAAAACACTAGGAAACAACCGACATAACTTCTTAAGCCGCCATGAAGTAAAATACCGTTTTGGATAGCCGCCATTGCAAACTCGCGAATACCGAAGTTAATATTTCTTCCCTCACGATGAAGAAATGAATAATCGGTCTCACCAGGAATTAAAGTCATAACTGAATGAGCCACATCAGCACTACCACCAACAAGATTTGGTACTAAGCGGTTGTACATCGCTAACATTTGCCCACTTGTATTTCGAGTTGAATCCTTAAAATCGTCAGCAAATTCAAGAAGAGGTTGATTTAGGTAATTATTAATATCTAAACCTAAGTTATTGACAAATTCCGCAGCTTGTTTTTCATGTGTGCTTGCATAAACATTGAGTGCAGCCTCATATTTCTTGTAGGCGTTAGTTCCGCGAGCGATAAAGGTGTCTTTAAAAATGTCATATACCTCCGCTGGAATTTCAAAGGGAGGATACGAATATTGATAATGACCTTTTGCGTAGGCGCCGTCGCTTTCGCCCAAAGGATTGCCATGAACTTTATATGTTCCGGCATTAGCGCTACCCTCACCAATAATGGAATGGTACATAATTAGGGTTGGACGTTGACTTTTTTTTGCTTTCGTCAAGGCTTTATCAATGGCTCGAATGTTGTTACCATCGGCAATCTCAATAACTTGCCATTCGCTGGCTATAAACCGAGCCTTAACATCTTCGCTGAATGAATTGGTCAATGGACCGTCAAGCGTTGTGCTATTGGCATCATATAAAACCACTAAGCGATTAAGTTTTTGATGACCAGCAAAGGAGATTGCTTCTTGAGATAATCCCTCCTGTAAGCAGCCGTCACCGACTAAAGCATAGGTATAGTGCGACATTATTTTTTCACTATCAGGATAATGAGCACTAAGCATCGTTTCAGCCATTGCCATACCGACGGCTTGGGCTAGGCCTTGAGCTAGCGGCCCAGCAGTAGCATCAACACCAGGTGTAAGTCCAAATTCTGGATGACCGGGGGTGATGGAATCGATTTGGCGAAAAGATTTTAAGTCCTCAAGTGAAACGGCATAGCCAGAGAGGTGTAAAATCGTATAGAGCAAAGCCGAAGCATGACCAGCACTTAAGACAAATCGATCGCGATTAATCCACTCTGGATGAAGAGGATCAGCGACCATGTGTTTAGCAAATAAGGTATAAAGAGCAGGAGCACTGCCAATTGCCATTCCCGGGTGTCCGGATTTGGCCTTATTTGTGATATCGATAACCGTGGCGCGAATCGCATTAATCGCTAATTTGTCATTAAAAACTTTCTTTTTCTTAAACATAAGTCCTCCTTTGGCTATTTGCCGATATTAATAAGATGTTTTCAATATGGTAAGACTTGGAAAGAGACAATTTTTATTTCTTAATGTCAATAAAGATACTAAAAGTCACTTTTCCGACTAACAAACCAACAAAAAGAATTATACCATTTTATGCTGCTTGAATAAATTTAATTCCAAAAATGTAAAGAGATTATTCGTGGTGGTGGCTATGCGCTTCAAGTTCATCGATTAATTCGTCTGCTTTATCAATAACTTGAGCATACGGGACCATAAATTGTTCCTCAGTCAGCATATTTTTTATGGTTACAACTTCCTTATCAACTTCATCATCACCAATAATAATGGCAAATTTCGCCTTCTTCCGATTGGCGCGTTTAAATAGTTGCTTAAAACCTTTGCCATCAAAACTTGATTCACACTTAAACCCGGATGCTCGTAAAGAGGTTAAAAGGCTGAAGGCATCGGTAAAACTTTTGGTGCCAACACTCATAACATAAAAATCAAGCCCTTCGTCAATTCCCTCTAATAAACTATCATCGCGCATAACAGCATAAAGGCGTTCAAGTCCAAACGCGAAACCGATGCCCTCTAGAGCGGGACCGCCGATTTCTTCTACTAAGTGGTCGTAGTGGCCACCTGCTCCAATTGCCCCATAGTTTTGCCCCGTTTTTGATGTATAGTGAAATTCGAAAACCACTCCCGAATAATAATCGAGTCCACGGACAAGATTGTTATCAACTTCATAAGGAATACCAAAAGCATTGAGAACTTCTAAAGTCTCAACAAAATCAGTTTCAGCTTTTTCCGTAAGATAGTTACGCATAATTGGAGCATGGCGAACAATTTCTTGATCATGCTCGACTTTGCAATCTAAAATCCGCAGTGGGTTTGTATTGTATCGGTCATGGCAATCTTCGCACATATCATCAATTTTGTCAGCAAAAAAATCTTTTAAAGCCGCTCGATAGTTGTCGCGAGATTGCTTATCACCGAGTGAATTAATCTTAAGTTTCACATCTTTTAAGCCTAAAGTTTGTAAAATCGAATAACCGAGTAGAATAACTTCAATATCATTATAAATTGAATTAACTCCTACCTCTTCTACGCCAAGTTGATGAAATTCCCGAAAACGACCTTGCTGAGGCCGCTCGTAACGGAATACTTCACCCGAGTAAAAGTATTTTAAAGGCAAATCAGTGTTAGCGTATAGCTTATTGCTGACGATAGCGCGCATAATTCCAGCTGTGCCTTCAGGGCGAAGGGTAATAAAACGATCACCTTTGTCTTTAAAGGTATACATTTCTTTTCGTACGATATCGGAACTATCACCGACGCCGCGTTCAAAAAGTTCGGTGTGCTCAAAAATCGGTGTTTGGGCATAGGAAAAACCATAAAATCCACATAACGAGGAAAAAATAGTTTCAATATATTGATTGGCGACACCCTCGAGATCATAGATATCATGAGTTCCCTTTGGGGGATTAATTTGATTCATGCTTTTACCTCCATAAATCAGAGACTAGTCTATTATAATGAGCCTAAAAATGGCCGTCAACCGCCGAACTAATGCACGACTCTTTTTATTTCTTGCACGGCCGGTATATTTTTAACAATGGCAAAAATATCATTTAAGCGATGCGCGTCGCTGACAAGAATTGTTGCGGAAATAGTCGTCGACATCGTATTATTGTGAAAACGGGCATTTACGCGACTAACACCGATTTTATTGGCACTAAAAACCGATAAAATATCCACTAAAAGATTAGGGCGATCGTCACAATCGATGGTAATGTCAACAGTATAGTTTTGAATACCTAAATTTTCATTCCAATAAACACTTACTAACCGTTGCTCTTCACTTGTAACATTGGGACAAGTCACGCGATGAACAGTGATTCCCTTGCCTTTTGTTATATAACCGACAATATCATCACCAGGAATCGGATTACAGCATTTTCCTAAAGTAATGGCTACCGTACCCGCACCTTCAACATGGACGGGATTCTTGTTGTCCATGCTAACATTTCGGACTAGTTTTTGTACATCGCGTTTTTTGGGGATATTTAAAAAATCAATGATTGCCGCTGGCGAAGGATTACGATTAGAAATATCAATGAATAAATCGTCAAGATCTTCCGCATTAAATTCGTGAAACACCTTTGGGTCATCAATTAGTTTAAGGGTATCGACTTCATTTATATCTCGTTCACGAAAGGCATCAATTGTTGCCTGACGGCCACGAGCAATTTTTTCATCGCGTACAAGGTCACTATTCTTCTTTATTAAGAACTTACGTATATGATTTTTGGCACTTGCGGTCTGGGCAATTTTAAGCCAACCTTCGTTAGGACCTGATGATGTCTTTGAAGTTCTAATTTCAACAATGTCCCCTGTTTTTAAAACGGTGTTTAAGGGCACAAGTGATCCATTAACAACTGCTCCTACGGCTGAATCACCAACTCCAGTGTGAATCTTATAGGCAAAATCAAGCGGGGTCGCCCCAATCGGTAAATCAATAACTTTTCCTTTGGGAGTAAAAACGTATACGTTAGACTCAAAAATATCATGCTGCAAGGTATCCATATATTCACGAGCGTTATCACTCATGTCATTGCTCACGCCGATAAAATCTCTAAACCAGTGCAACTGTTCTTCAATTTCTTTCTGCTCACGTCTTGGATCGTAATTTGTTCCTTCTTTGTACCGCCAATGAGCAGCAACGCCTCCTTCGGCAATTTCATCCATTTCTTCGGTTCGAATTTGCACTTCATAGGTTTGGCCATCACCGGCCACAATTGTCGTATGTAGCGACTGGTACATATTAGGCTTGGGCATTGCAATATAGTCCTTAAAGCGTCCAGGCATCGGCTTATAAGGTAGCATGAATTAAACCTAGAATTTCGTAGCAATTTAATTCGGTTTTAGTAATAACGCGAATTGCCATCAAATCGTATATTTCATCGAAATTATGATGCTTTAAATACATTTTTTTATATATTGAATATATTGATTTAACACGACTTTCAAGCCGAAAAGGAATCTTATGTTCATATAGGATGTCGGCAATCCGTTTTTTAAGATCCATCAAAGATTTTTTGCGGTTTTTAGTTTTATTGTTTAAAGACTGCATAATCTCATTAAAAACTGCAGGCTCAAGGTACTTCAAACAGATATCTTCCATCTCACTTTTAATATTGTACATACCAAGACGGTGAGCTATGGGAACAAAAACCTGTAGCGATTCTTTCGCTATTGCTTGCTGACGGTCAACGGATAAATACTCCAAGGTTCTTAGATTATGAAGACGATCGGCTAATTTTATGATTATGACGCGAATGTCTTTTGCCATTCCCAGGAAAATTTTTCGATGATCCTCATAAACAAAGTCGCTATCGTCCTGGCGTTTTGAAAGTTTTAAACGTTGAATTTTGGTTACCGAATCGACCAATAAGGCAACATCATCCCCCCAGCGAGAACGAATAAAATCAACCGTTACATCCGTGTCTTCAACTACATCATGAAGCAGCCCCCCGATTAAGGTATTAGGACCACCATGTAATCCAGCGATAATATAGGCGACTTCAATTAAGTGGTGAATGTATGGTTCACCCGATTTTCGTAACTGGTTACGATGCTTTTCCTCAGCAAACTCATAGGCGTCACGAATGCGTTTCCGATCGGCTTCATCTTTAATATACAAAAAATATAATTCTTCAACTTCCGCAAAAGTATGAAGCTTGTGATTATTTATTTTATGATGATGGCCCTTTTAGAGCCCTGATAACGCTTAACATGTGTGTTCTGCGCCGCCATCCGAATATTGGCTGGGACATCGTAAATTAATTTTAGTTTTCTTTCAGCCATATTCATCACATCCTTTTTAATATTATAGGTTAAATGCTTGAAAAAATGAATAAAAAAGGCTCCATTATTAATGGAGCCTAGTTTTAAATCAAATCAACTGATATTACTCAACAACGGCAAATGTCAAGACAACGCTCTCAACATAAGCAGTATATGAGGCTTGCGGTTTTTCTAACTTAAAGAAGTGAATGTTATCGGTAACCTCAAAATTAACATCGTAAGAATATTGACCAGTTACATTACAAACCTTGGTTGGGCTTTCAGTTGCAGTAGCGACAGATTCACTACCAGCATAGAGGTCTAACTCGGTTAAGTTTGATTGAGCTTGATCATAATTCACAGTAATTTTGACAATTGCTAATTCGGTAGCGACATCATTAAAGAACCCGCTTTGAATCTCATTCTTATAGCGCATTTGGATAAATCCATTTGAACTTAAGTATAGTTGAGTGAAAGCAATCGATAATCCGTTAACGGTAGCAGTTCCATCAGCGTAGGAGGCACTAAGCGCCAAATCACTAGCTGTAATGGTTAAACTGGTTTTAGCAACTGCGGCAATGACGGTTAAATCAATTGTGCCAACAATGCCCACTGTCGACGAAGTAGCAGTAATTGTAACGGCGCCTTCAGCAACACCAGTAACTAATCCATCAGCACTGACAGTAGCCTTTGTTTCGTCGCCTGATGACCAGGTAACGGTTTGATCAGCAAAACCATCAGCGGTAGAATTTGGAAGAACTTCGGCTGCTAATTGTAAAGTTCCAGCAACCTCGACTGAAGAAACACCATCAGCCGCACTAACAACAACACTAGTCGCAGGTGCTAATTCACCCTTATGAACGGTTAATTCAGCAACGGCACCAAGTAATAGTTGTGGGCTTGGGGTATACCAGCCTAATACACCAGTGAAATCAACGGTATCAACTGGGGTTATGCCAGCAATAACATCAGCGATAGCTTGTTCAACTGCATCGTCAAGATACTTGTCAGTTCTAACAACAACACTTTCTTCACCTAAAGTGAAGTTAATGCTTGAGGAAGTTCCAACAGTAACACTACCACTGACATAGGCTAAACCTGTCACGGTAACGATACGGCCAGCATCAGCAGCAGTCAAAGCACCCATTGTCGAAATAACAAGAGGATTGATGGTTTCGGCGGAAACGCCAAGATCAACAACCACAGTGATGCTTGCAAGTTCCATAAAGTCTTTGTAGATGGAGGTTGAACCAGCAACTACTACTTCATGGCCAACGACGAACGAACTGCGCAACGCAGTCGGAACGTTGTAAAGATATAGTCCAGAGTTGCCCGATTGAATGGAATAAGAGCCATTTGAAGGGGTTGAAGTCACAGTTCCTTTAACAACAGCCGCAACACCAGTGGCAAGTTCATGCACAGCAGCTGGAGCTAAAACGGTTTGGGTTGTCGTAGTAACGGTAATAACGACAGAAGCGGTAAATCCACCATCATCAGTGGTAACAGTAATCGTTGCTTCACCTGGAGCAATCGTGGTAACTACGCCAGCAGCATTAACTGTTGCAACGGCTTCATTATTTGATGCATAGGTAACAACTTGATTGGCGGCATTCGCTGGTTGAAGTCCAGTAACAAGTTGAAGCGTTTTATATTGTTCAAGCGTTGCAGTGGTTGAAGAATTACCATCGGTTGCAAGTGTAACACCTGTAACAGCACCACCGACAACACCTTCATGAACAACAATGTCACTTGCAGAAACAAGCGAGAATTGGGCGACGTTTTGATAACTTCCAATAATACCGACAACATCAATAGTGTCAATATTTGGACGTAAATTATCTAATTTTGCAGCAATAGCTGATAATACATCTGCACCAAGATTCTTGTTAAGACGGAGATCGATTTTTTGATTATCGAAAGTAACATAATAATCTGTATGATCGGCAGTATTAACAGTTTGAGAATCGGCAAAAGGAGTAGCACCGGTAATGGAGACCAAACGGCTATCCATGGCTAGGATAACATCATTGTCCCAAGTAGTGATTTCAAAGGTTTCAACGGAATAACTTGTCGAGACGACTTTCAATTCGGTGACCGGATTGATTTCATCGATTCCGTAATATGGCGAATAGGTTCCGGAAGCTTCAACTGAGTCTCCGACTTTCACTGCGCCAAGAACAGTAGTGCTAACTGCGTATAAAAGGAGAGCATCAGCACCATCTTGAATCGATACAGACATCGTGCCGTTAGCTAAACTATCCTGGTAAATTTTGGTGACCTTGCCACCAACTGTCATTACGACACCAGATTCGTAGTTAGACACATCTTTAATCGCCACGACACTAGGCATTTCTTCGCTACTGCCTTCAGAAGTTGGAACACTTACTGAAGTATCAGAAGAGGGAAGGCTTATGCCACCGCCTCCACTACTGCTACCGCCTTGACCATTACAGCCCGCGAGTAACAATGCGAAGATTGGTAATAGAATTACTTTCTTTTTCATTGTTATGATTTTTCCTCCTTTTCTATTACATAGAGATTATAACATAATTATCAAAATTGTAATGTGGTAGTTTTAATAATTTGCATGACTTAAAAATATAAGTACACTTAAAAGCCTATAAAACCGAACAATGTGAAGATAATCATCCAAAAACACTAATATTTAGCAGTTTTTTGCTTTTTAACTTTACTAAAAATTTTCATTTTGCCAATCGGAAATTTGATAAATTAAGGATTTACGCCCACGAAATTCGTTGAGATTAAACTCCCCGTAAATCGTAATTTTATCGTATTTTTTAATTGCTTCCTCAGTTATATTAAAGCCTAATATTTTAACGTCATCCTTTAATAGAGTTGAAATATGTTGACCGTCTTTAATAAATGATAATGAGGAAGTAGCAACGTTTTCAATGCGAAATAATGGTTTAACAAAGCCGATACCAAATGGACGAAAGGTATCCATAATATGAAAATTAGTCCAATTAATATCAGAAGTAGATATTGCTATAGAAATATCGTCATCAATGGCATCCATGGGTTGCTTTGCTAGTTCATTAAAGGCCTGAGAAAAGGCAGATAGCTGGGCTTTTTCAATGCTACAGCCTCCAGCGGCTTTATGACCCCCAAAATTTAAAAGATAATGCTCTAAATTTTTAAATGCATTTACTATGCTAAAGCCATTATCCGCTCGAGCGCTTCCTTTATATACGAGGGGATCTTGCTCCGTGGGGCAAAAAACAATAGTTGGCAGGTGATGCAAATTCATATATCGGGTTGCTAATAGCCCAATCAACCCTTCTTTAGTGCTAGAAACAGCAATGAAGGCTCCATCTTGCACAAGAATATCATCGCTTTCTTCATTAATTGTCTCTTTTAAGAGCGATTGCCGGGTAACATTGATTTCTTTAATCCAATTGCTAAAAGTAATAATTTCTTTTTTCGAACTTGAAAGTAAGAATTGGACAAGATAATTGACCTTTGTATCTTCAATAATCCGCCCGACAGCATTAATTTTAGGAGCAATTGACATAGCGATTGTTTCCTCATTAATCGTGTCTAGTTGTATTAATTCATAAATGGGCGCAAAATGGCGTTCATTATATAGACTAATTCCAATTCGAACTAGAGTTCGGTTATGGTCTATAAGAGGCATCATATCGCTAATCGTAGCAATTGAGGCAAGAAAAACCTCATATTCATCGTAATGATTTAGTAGAGTGGAGGCCAACATAAGCGAAACGTAAGCGCCACATGAATACAGTTGTGAATAAGATGAATATTGAGGATGCAAAATATAATTGGCATTAGGAATCTCTTGGCCAACGGTGTGATGATCAGTGACAATAACATCGATTCCTAATTGCCGAGCATACTCTATTTCTTTAATTTGTGAAATGCCATTATCAACTGTAATAATTAACTTATATTGTTTATCGTTAAAAGCCTCAATCATTTTTTGATTAATGCCGTAGCCATCTTGGTAACGGCTGGGAATATAATAACCGACATCCGCGTTCATCTTTCGAAGCGCATGAACAAGAATTGCGGTCGATGTCACTCCATCGCAATCATAATCGCCATAAACAATTATCTTTCCGTGTTGGCTAATAGTTTTTTTAATCAGCGCCACCGACTCGTCCATCTTTGAAAACAGCCGTGGATCCGGTAAATCAAAAAGATGAACCGGTTTAATCAAATCTAAATACTCCTCTTCATTTAAAGAGTAGTTGGCTAAGAGCTTATGTAGAAAATCCATATTAACCTTTCAAAAAAGGCTACCTTGCGGCAGCCATTTAACTAGTCATTAATGCCAATAATAATCGCTTCTTCTGGTTCGGCTGAATTTCGGTGTTGAATGTTCTTCTTGGTAATCGTTTTCTTACTTTGATGCTTTGGCAAGGAAATGCGTTTAATAATCTTATAGAAGAAATTCTCAAGCGCCGGACTAGCATGGAGCAGAATCGTGGGAGCGAGGAGAATAGCAATAAGCAAGGCGGCAAATACTAAAGCGACATTCATCGGACAGAGGGCAAAATAATTTAGAGCAAATAATCCCGCTAATAATGTAAATAGTAGAACTGGTGTTGCTGACATGTTCACACCTTTAAACGCTACTTCGCTTCGAGTTAATTGAAGGAAGTCTTTATGTACTTGTTTTTCTTGATTGAACATATAAGCAGCGACAAAAGAAGCAAAGATCAATCCCAATTCGAGAGCTACCGCGACTAATGGGGTTACGCTGATACGGGTAATAATAAATAGTCCAATTCCAATTAAACTTACAATTGATGAAGATACAAGGAAGGATAAGCCACGGCTTAATCCATATCGAAGCATGTAATAAATGGTAACCGCCAACCAAGCGATTAAGGTCGTAAACGCCACAAGCAAGACATTGGGTGAGCCAGTCGAGACCGCAACCGGATTGACTGATACTTTGGCAGCAGAATCACTTTCCGCCACGACATCAAGTAGAGCATCTTTAAGGGCCATCGAAACTGACATTGTATCGTCAACTTTTTGATAGGTAACAATGGTTTCATCATTAAATGAACCAGATATGTTCAAAATATAGTAAGTATAATTGACAGTAATTTTGTCAGTTCCTTCGCCTTCAGTAGTGGATTTTTCTTCAACATCAAGCGACGAATAAGTTAATTGCTCGCCATCAACATAAATACGCTCAATGATATCCTTAGGAGAATCGGAAGTTGATACTGTCGAAATCGGCGATGTATCAGAATTAACTGTTAGATAAATGCGCGTCATATCACCGCTTGAAACAGGAATATTTAATGCATTGTTGGAACCAAATCCAAGTCCTAATAGAAGACCAAGACTTGCAACGGCGATTGCCCCACTACCAATTAAAACTGATTTGCTTTTTTTGCCGAAATTAAATTTAGCGAAATAACCTTCGTAACTATCCTCTTTGGCAATAGCCCCAGATTGAGGAATTCGTTTTTGATTAATACCAAACCAGCCAAATGCTTTTTGCGTGGCAGTGTTATTCGTTAAAAGCCACATGAGGGCTTTAGTAAGCGGCAAAATTGCAACGATGTTAATAACGGCGCCGAACATGGTAAAGGTCGATAAACCCAAAAGAGCGGCTCCACCAAGGAAATAAGTAACAAAACCAATTATAAAAAGGGCAATAGAAGCATCAACTGCTATCATTGTGGATTTTTTAGATCCTTCACTATTCGCCTTTTTCATTGTTCGTCCGCGATATATTTCATTTTTAAATGCATTTATATGACTGATAAAAGTGAAAATTGCTAAAGCAAATACAATGATGAAACCAATTAAGGTGGAAGTAGATAACTCGATTCCGACTTTATTGTAGAATGCCAAGGATAAAAACACCGATAACAAACTTAAAGAAACGATACCAACAGTTGGAACTCGTTCAAAAGCGGCAAGAATTAGTGTTACTAAAAGTGCTCCCACCATCAGTGAAACTAATGTCCGTGAGAAATTTAAATGTAAAATGCCATCATAACTAAATAAGTATTCGACCGAAGCATCAACCGTATTGCTAAATAGATAATCAATAGTGAAATCACCATAGGATGTAGAGTTGAAAATATTGACCAAATACTTGGCATTGTTGTTCGCTTTGGTAATATTAGCCAAGGTATAATTGCCGCTTTCATCCGCATCACCTAGACTCATTGACATCGCAATCGCCCCATTGTCAACGCTAGCTTTATCGTAGAATACATGGCGAGGATCAAAAGTCATGAAAAGCTTGCTTTGCATGTCTTCATCATCACCCGACTTAGCGGTAATGTAGTCATCTTTGGTCTCATCGTAATTAGACCAAATTACAATTGTTGCATTATCAACTAAAGTTGTCTCAGAAGCACCCTCAGCGGTTGTGCTGCCCTCATCTTCTTGAATTTGCGTAGCCTCATCAACAACAGCTTTAAATTCAGAAATAGCTTCAGAATCCTTTAAATCAATAACGACGACGGGAACTTGTCCTTCATATTCAATATGGGCGCTAGTAAAAATGTCATCACCGACTAAAGCGGTCGATTTGTCTGGATCACCAAGCGTCACAGTAAAATCTGCATCGTAATTTAAATAAGCGCCTAAGCGGGTATATTCAGTACTGCTTTCCTGCTTGACGGTAACGCGAACGATATCACTACCTTCCCGCGCTATTTGATATTTTGATACGCCATAGGTATCAAGGCGTGATTCCATCGTTTCAACAATGGAATCCATCGTCTCAATGGAGATGGCGCTATCATTGTCGGTATCCTTATTTTCAATTCGGTAAGTAAACTCACGACCAGAGTCATAATCGAAGTTGGGAACAGTTTGACTTACGACTGGAAAAAAGTTAAAAGCCATACCTAAAATGGCAGTTAGACAAATCGCTAGATAAGCAAAAAAACGACGCATATTATTTCCTCCAACAGAAGAGCGGTTTTTACTTTATAAGTAAACAACATAATTTTACATATTGAAAGCCACAAAGTAAACCAAGAAATGACAAAGGAAGAAAAATAAATCTATTTAAAGCTTGTTTTCTTCAAAATCAAGAGTTGCTAAATCAAGATGCCGATATTTTTGTTTTAAGCCCCATCGACTGAGGCGAAAAACAATTATGCTTCCCAGTCCCATCGCAAATATATAAAGCAACACCGTTATAAGCCAGGCAAAACGTTCACCGATTGTTGGAATCAAAGCGCTATTTATACTTGAAAAGACGAATATATTAACAACATCAAATGGACGGATAAAAAACATATTAAAATCAGCAAAGCGCGCATTCTTACTGATGAGGGCCAATGAATCCATCAATAGTGCCATTCCTACGAGTCCTAAAAATACTATAAAGGCTCTATAGACTTGTTTATATGAGCTTCCTATGTAGCGATATACAATAACGAAAAAACTAATTGTAACCATAGAAAGATGCCAAATCATCGTGTGAATAGAAATAGCGACTGACCACACAAATACAGTTGTCGGTATAATCATCACGGCAATGCCAGCGATTAAAGGATAAAATGCTAAAAAATCGTAACCCGCCTGGCGGATCTTGGCTTTCTTTATCCAAGGGAAAATCAAACTGACATAAAGGGGAACCGAACAGAATTGAAATGGAAAGCCATACCACGAATAATCAGTAAACAAATTTAAGTAGCGAACTTGTTTATATATCTCTATTGATAACAAAAAAACTCCGTACGCGAAGATAATAAAATCAAAACGGGTTCGGTTTAAAATAAACATCACATCTTTTTCACGGTGATTACCTATTAATAAAATAACTGCGATTATTGCTATCATCACAGCAACAAACAAAAAGTGAAACCAACTAAAGGGAAGAATATCCGTTGGTGATGGATTACTTATATTTCCTCCCAAATGGGAGATATAATTAGCGTCCCATCGCCAACTATCAATTAAAAACAAGTAAACACCAGGAATAATTGCGATAGTCAAAATCATTATCGCTTCCAAGAGATTCTTTTTCTGTTTACGGAAATAAATTGCTGCGTAAAGAAGGCCTAATTCTAGTAAAACAAAGATGATGGTAATTAAAATGCCAGTTGATAAATTCATAATTAAAAAAGACTTTCCTGATGATTTTTCTTTAAATGGTGATAGGCCTTATCGGTTGCCATTCTTCCTCTAGGGGTGCGATTAATCATTCCAATTTGAAGTAAATATGGTTCCAATACATCCTCTAGATTACCAACCTCTTCTCCAATAGCGCTCGCTAAGGCCTCTAAACCAACGGGACCACCATGAAAGCGATCTATAATCGTCGATAGGTATTTGATATCGACATCATCCAGTCCAAGTTCGTCCACTTTTAAGGCATCAAGGGCAAATATAGCTGAAACCTGATTTATTGAATTTTCGTTGGCAAAATCTGAAAAATCGCGAACTCGTCCGAAAAAGACGGTTGGCAATACGTGGAGTACCGCGCGATCTTTGCGCAATGGCATTAACGGCTTCAGGCGCAATTGCGGTATTGTAGACTTTCGCGGTTCGATTTACAATATCAGCAATTTCATTTTCTGAGTAAAAATTTATTTTTTCAGCAATTCCAAAGCGCGCGCGTAGAGGGCTTGTCAAGTCGCCAATTCTTGTGGTGGCTCCAACGAGAGTAAAAGGGGGTAAGGGAACCTCAATCGTTCTGGCATTGCCATCGCGATTAATGATTACCGAAAGCGTAAAATCCTCCATTGCCCCATATAAGACTTCTTCGACAATTCGTGGAAGACGATGGATTTCATCAATAAATAAAATATCACCGCTTTCTAGGGTAGATAAGACAGCGGCTAAATCGCCAGGTTTTTCAATTGATGGGCCGTTAATGACACGAATTTTACCCTTCATTTCATTGGCGATAATATAGGCTAATGTTGTTTTACCAAGTCCTGGTGGACCATATAAAAGCGTATGATCGAGAGTTTCATGCCGTTTTAAGGCGGCACCGATAAAAACGCGCAAATTGCGTTTTAAATCTTCTTGCCCGATATATTCATTTAAATGCTGAGGCCGAAGAGAAATCTCTTGCTCTTCCTCAAAACTATCGATTTTTTTGCTATTTAAAATATCCGTCATGCAACAAACCTACTTTCTTATTATCTGTAAGCACCGCTTTAGTAACTCGTCATCGCTAATTCCGGGAAGATAGGCATTCTTAATTGCCCGATTAATATCGCTATTTTTAAATCCAAGACTCAAAAGCGCTTCTAAAACATTTGGACTTAAACTTTTATCCGTGGCATCGGCTTCCGAAAGCTGTCCCTTTAATATCAAGTATAATCTGCGAAGCCGCTTTTGGACCAATTCCAGGAAGTTTTTTCAAATATTTTGTGTCCTTGCTTGCTATCGCCTGATATAAGAGCGCTGGGGAGGTTGCCCTTAAAGCATTCAAGGCCGTTTTAGGACCAATTCCACTGACGGATATTAAATCTAAAAACGCCCTTCGTTCCTCATCATCGATAAATCCCACTAAATACTGTTCATCTTCACGAATAATCTGCTCAGTATAAATTAAGCGCAATTCATCAACATGAAAATAGTCGGAATGACAAACGAGAATCCGATAAAAAATATCATGAACATCAACGATAATACTTTCACTATCAATTTGAACAATTCGTCCCTTTAAACCATAAATCATGATTTGTCTCCTTTTTTAACGGCTGATTAGAATAAAATAAATTAATCCTAAAAGTAGTAAAAATGCGGTTAATAGTGAGGCGATAATAACAATTTTATTGCGTTCCATAACGAGCACCTACCCCTCGCAGTCATCGTTTAAATAAGTAATACTCATCATTCAAAGTAGTCAAATTCAAAGTCATCGAGAATAACCGTATCACCATCTTTAACCTGCATTTTTCTTAGTTCGTCATCAACACCAATAAACCGTAAATACTGAAGTAGTTTTAGCAGTCCCTCATCCGTCGAAAGGTTTATTCTATGATAAGTGTTTAGCACCGAATCGCCAAAAATACGATAAGTATGATCGTTGATTTTCTCTATTCTAAAGGTATCTCGTAGCGACATCTCATTGGCATCATAAATTTTGACACCAGCCTCTTCGCCCTGTTTTGTCAAAATGGGGAAGGGTTTTGTCACCGCAAGAATATCCGCCACCTTGTAAAGTAAAAGATCAATTCCCTGATCAGCTAAAGCGCTAATCGGAATAATTTCATGATCCTTAAGTTTTTTCCGAAGTGTTTTTAATCGATCACCGGCGCCTTCTTCATCCATTTTGCTCGCGGCTATAACCATGGGTCGCTCGCTGAGTCCAAAGCCATACTGGGTAAGTTCATCCATGATTGTAAGATAGTCGTCATAAGGATCCCGTTCTCCATCCATAGATATGACTTGAACGAGCACACGACAACGCTCGATGTGGCGAAGAAACTCCAATCCCAAGCCTTTTCCTAAGTGTGCGCCCTCAATAAGACCGGGTAAATCAGCAGCGACAAAGGAACGACCATCTTTGAGTTCGACCAAACCCAGATTAGGAGTTATTGTAGTAAAAGGATAATCAGCAATCTCCGGCTTAGCCTTGCTAATTACACTTAAAAGAGTTGATTTACCAACGCTAGGAAGACCTATAAAACCGACATCAGCTAAAATCTTTAACTCCAACGTCAAAACCTTTTTTTTCTCCAGGTAGGCCATTTTCAGCAATTTTCGGAACGCGAATTTGAGGTGATTTAAAGCAGGTGTTGCCCCTACCACCTCTACCGCCCTTTAGCTGCGACAAATTGTTGGCCTTCAGTTGCTAAGTCAGCGAGAAGTTCATGGGTTTGAAAATCATATACAACTGTACCGACCGGCACTTCGACATATACATCTTCTCCCTTGCGTCCATAGCGATTGTTTTTGTCACCTTTTTCGCCTTCATCGGCCTTTATTACCCGCGAATGACGAAAATTTATTAATGTCGATGAACTTTGGCGTGCGACAAAAATTATCGAACCACCCCGACCACCATTTCCTCCATCAGGGTCCACCCCGATCGACATATTTTTCCTTGTGAAAAGATATGGCACCATCGCCACCTTTTCCTGCCCTTAATTCAACTTTTGCCTTATCAATAAACATAAATTAATTTTCCTTTTTTGTTAGTACTTCGTCAATAACATAGAACGGTCGTCCTTGCGCCTCAATAAAGGTTTTGCCAACATAAATTGCTATGATACCTAATACCAATAAAGTGATGGTTCCAACAACAAAGATCGAATTTATTATTAACCATAGTTCAAAGTTAATCGCAAAATTAATCACACTTGTTTGGGCAAGAATAAATAACACCAATTCAGCTAAAAGTGATAGTCCTGTTAAGAAGCCAATCCAAATTGCTGTCCACAATGGCCAGTAAACCGGTTTAATTGAACTTGAAATTATTGCATTAAATGCTAAATCAAACATGGCATGATAGTTGTAATGGCTCTTGCCTTTAACGCGTTTTTGCCGAGAAAATAGCACTTCAGTTGTCTTATGTCCAATATATGGAACTTCCACCCGAAATACACGGGTGGATTCTGTTAAAGCATTAACTTCGTCAACAACTCGCCGTGAAATAAGGCGGTAATGGCCGACATTGCTAGGCACTTTTATTTTGCCGGAGATTCTCGTCATATAATCGTAGAATTTCTTCGCCGTAAAGCGCTTCATAAAACTATCTTCTTTACGGGATGCCCGGCGGGCATTTACCACTTCAAAGCCCGTTTCATATTTTTGAATCATCTCAGGGAATAATCTCAGGTGGGTCCTGTAAGTCAGCATCAATAGGAATAACAGCTTCGCCTTTAGCGACATGAAGTCCAGCACTAACGGCTGGTTCATGTCCAAAATTGCGGGCCAAGTTAACGATTACAATATTATTCTGTTGTTTTTGTTGTTCTTTTAGTAAAACTAAGGTGGAATCAGTTGAACCATCGTTGACGACAACAATTTCAAAATCATAGGTAGCAACATCAGCCACTACTTTATTTATGCGAGCAAAAAAGTCGGCGACAACCGCCTCTTCGTTATACATAGGGACGACAATTGATATTAAGGGCATATAGTTTCCTCTTTTGACTAGTATATTATAAATATAATATAAAAAAAAGGCCACACTAGGTGGCCAATATTTACGATAAAACCTTATTTGGCTTCAACGGCATAGACGGAAACTTGCTTTTTGTCTTTTCCAACCCGTTCATATTTGACGATACCATCAATGGTAGCAAAGATTGTATCATCACCGCCTCGTTTAGCGTTAACCCCAGGATAAATCTTGGTTCCTCTTTGGCGATAAATGATTGAGCCGGCAGTTGCAAATTGGCCATCAGCCTTCTTGGCGCCTAAACGCCGACCAGCCGAATCACGTCCGTTTTTAGTTGATCCAACACCCTTCTTCGAAGCGAAGAGTTGAAGATTCATTTCAAACATCATTGTGTTGCACTTCCTTTCACTTTTCTTTTTCTTACTTTCACATAGTCTGCTTCATTTTTGGCGACACTTTTTAGCGCCCGATACATTGTTTCAAGGACGATTATATCGTGAGGTTCAGGAACGGATTTTTCTTTAACAAGAACATATCCTTCCTCAACAACAATTTGATAACTATCAGGTTTATTCAAACTGTTGAGACAACCGATTGTAATCGCACTGACACCCGCACAAACCAAATCATGACCATACTCACCACTACCAGCGTGACCGGTAATTTCGATGTAATTAATCTGATTATCAAGAAAGTGGGCGTTCACACGAATCATATACCTTACTCATTAATGGCTTCAATGGATAGGCAAGTATAAGGTTGCCGGTGTCCATAAGTCCGCTTGTAGTTAGCTTTCGATTTGTACTTGAAGACGATAATCTTTTTGCTAAGACCATGTTTTTCGACTTTAGCCGTAACTGTGGCCCCCTTAACATAAGGAGCACCGATTTTAACGGCCTTATCGTTGACAAGAAGAACTTTATCAAAAGTATAAGCCGATCCAACTTCCGCGTCGATTTTCTCAACGTAAATTTTTTGGCCAACTTCAACTTTGACTTGCTTTCCGCCAGTTTCAAGAATTGCGTACATAGTTTGCACCTCCTATTAAAAATTCACTTATACTCGCTATAAAGGTGGATAAATCACTTGAACCTTTTCTAAGCGGTTGTAGCTAGTGAGGCGACAACGCAAGTAATATATCACAAAGACGCTGGACAATCAATATAAATAGCTTTTTTTCTTGACGGTTCGTGGTGGTAGTTGGCGATAACAGAAAGTTATTTAAATTTGCCTACGCTCCAATCGTTTTGTAAAAAGGAAAAATAGCCCTTTATCTGTAAGAATAATGTGATCTAAAAGATGAATTCCTAGGGTGCTTGCCTGTGACTTTACTTCGCTTGTCGTAATTACATCATCGCGCGATGGATTTAGACTGCCTGATGGATGATTATGAATCAAGATAAAGTAATAAGCATTGGCCCGTAAGACCCGAGCAAAAATATCGCGAAGATCTATCGCGAAGCCTTTGCTGGTTCCAAGATAAACATCGTCTTCTCCTAATTGTTCTTTTTGCCGTGAAAAATATAAAATCATCAGTTTTTCATTGGTATTGCTAAAACGATGTCGATAACGATTGAAAATATCTTTTGGATTCCAGCAAGGTGATCCTAGTTCTTGTGGAATAGTAGTTAGTCGATTAGCCAGCTCGATTGCCGCTATAATTATCAACGATCGCGCCCGACCAATACCTTCAACTTTAATATCAATCGGCTGCTTTATTTTAGCTAAGCCAGGCAACCCGCCCTTCATATATAGAAGCTTTGATGCGCATTCTAGAGAATTCAAACCACTAGTTCCACTTCCGATAAGAAGCGCTAATAATTCCACCTCACTTAAACGCTCAATACCTAAAGCAATAGCCTTTTCGCGTGGCCTTTCGCTCGTTACCATTTCGCAGATACGCATCAATTATTCCCATGTAAATTTGAATCCCCCAGGAATCGTTGTTGAGCCTTCTTTTGACATAAAAAGTCGATAAACAACTACCGCCATAACTGCAATGATAACTACCGCCATCACCGCAGTTAATGTAATAATCTCACCACCTTTGATTTGACTACACTCATAGGCACTTAGTGTTTTCATAAAAAAACCTCCCTACCAAGTAGATAGCGAGGGAAAACATTATTTATTTAATTATTAGTTTTAATTTTGCTTCCGCTTGTGCAAGAAGTTTGCGGTTAGAATCAACCTTTTGTCGCTCGTTTTCCACCTTAGCGACAGGAGCTTTCTTTACAAAGTTAGAATTATTTAACATTCCTTCCGATCGCGCAATTTCACTTTGATAAAAATTAATTTCTTCCTTTAGTTTACTGATAATTGCCGTTTGATCAATAACGGCATCAATCGTCATGACCGCCGATCCGTAAAAATATGATCTAAGCTCGGGATGATTCTGATTACTTATCGTAATTTCATCAATAAATCCAAATCTTTTTAGATAAGGATAATAAGGAGACAAATCAAATTCTGGATGACGGAAAAAAACATTTATGTGCGCATTGGGTGCCAAATCATTTTCCTTTTTAAAGGAGCGGAATATCGGAAATCATTTTAATTATTATATCGACGTCATGAATGTACTTTTCGGCATTATTAACAACTATGGACTGAGGATATTCTTCTTCCATAATGCTATGTTTATGCCCTGGGAGGCTTTGATAAATTTCTTCGGCAATAAAGGGAGTGAATGGGTAAATCATCATCAAAATGGATTTAATTGAATGATACAAAAGATTTAGCGTTGTCGCGTTTGACATATTTTCATCTTGAAGTGTAACTTTACTCATCTCTAAATACCAAGAGCAAAAATCATCATAGACAAAGTTATACAAATGAGTTGAAGCAATTCCAAACTCATACTTGTCCATGTACTCAGTAACATTTTTTATTGTGGCATTGAGTTTCGCATATAGCCACAAATCGAGTGGGTTTAGGCTATTGATATCAATTGACTGAGGAACAAAATCCTCGGAAATATTTAATAATATGTATCGGGCAGCATTCCAAATTTTATTTAAGTAGTTACCACTGCTTTGAACTTTCTCCTCAATAAAACGTGTATCCTGTCCCGGAGTGGATCCTGTTGCTAGGAAATAACGTAAGGCATCAGCGCCATATTTATTGATGACATCCATTGGATTGATGCCATTACCAAGCGATTTAGACATTTTTCTTCCTTCCGCATCCCGAATAAGACCATGCAACACTGATACTTTAAACGGAATCTTCGCGGTAAAATGCAAACTTTGAAAGATCATTCTCGAAACCCAAAAGAATATTATGTCATAGCCATTAGACATTACATCCAATGGAAAATACCGTTTATAATCATCGGTATCATCAGGCCAGCCAAGGGTTGAAAATGGCCAAAGGGCACTACTAAACCACGTGTCCAGCACATCTTCATCTTGAATATATTCATCAATATTCTTTGGTTCTTCTTCACTCACTAAAACTTCGCCAGTTACTTTATTATAATAAGCTGGGATTTGATGTCCCCACCATAATTGCCGCGAAATGCACCAATCCTCAGCATTCTCCATCCATTGGGCAAAAGTTCTAGCAAAGCGGTCAGGAATAAACTTAACTGCTTGCTCGGTCTTTTGATTGGCCAGTGAAGCCTCCGCTAAAGGACGCATTTTTACAAACCATTGTTTGCTAAGATAAGGTTCGATAACCGCATCTGATCTTTCTGAGTGACCTACGGGATGAATGATGTCCTCTATTTTTACTAAATTGCCATCACTTTGAATTTTTGCAACTAATTGCTCCCGGCAGACAAACCGATCCATTCCATTATAAGGTCCAGCTAATTCATTCATCGTTCCATCAGGATGCATAACTATTGGATGCGGAAAATGATATTTTTCACCGATAATAAAATCGTTTGGATCATGCGCAGGCGTACATTTCATCACTCCAGTACCGAAACTTATATCTACATATTCGTCCGCAATAATCGGCAATATCTCCCCATTTGCTGGATTAATTGCTTTTTGATTAATATATTTGCTGAAACGTTTGTCTTTTGGATTCACCACTAGGCATACGTCGCCAAACATTGTTTCAGGACGAGTTGTCGCCACCACAAGAAAATCCGAGTTAGCGACTAAATTATATTTGAAATAGTAAAACTTTCCTGGATCATCTCGGTATATAACTTCAATATTTGACAGGGCAGTCTTGAACTTTGGATCCCAATTTATAATTTTTTCGCCTCGATAAATTAAGCCTTCTTTATATAGGGTGACAAAAACTTTTTTCACCGCCCGATTTAACCCCTCATCAAGAGTAAAGCGTTCCCGCGAATAATCTAAAGCCAAACCCATTTTTGCCCATTGTTGACGAATAGTATCGGCATATTCCGCCTTCCATTTCCAGGCAGCTTCAAGAAACTTTTCCCGTCCAATCGCGAAACGATTGGTTCCTTCGCTTTGAAGTCTGGCATCCACCTTGGCTTGCGTAGCAATTCCGGCATGATCCATGCCAGGCACCCACAAAACATCATATCCTTGAGCGCGTTTATAACGCGCGATAATATCTTGAATAGTGTTGTCCCAAGCATGTCCAAGATGAAGAATTCCCGTCACATTGGGGGGAGGTATCACCATGGAAAAGGCGGGCTTTGACTTATCCTGTCCAGCAACAAAATAATTGTTATTTAACCAAAACTGATATTTGTCTTTCTCCACTAACTGGGGATTATAACGTGTTTCCATAAAGCCTCCTTAAAATAAAAAAACGTCCTTCGAAAGGACGTTAGATAACCGTGGTACCACCTTAATTCGGAAATATTAGATAATTTCCGCACTCATTTTCTCGATAACGCGAGCAGCGCTAGTTCCCTAGAGACTCATCCGCGACCTATAAATAAGATACATTTGATGGCTTCCACTAACCCATCTTCGCTAGAATGATACTCATTTACTCCTCGGAATCACTGTCAACATTATGCTACAACATAAGCGTGATTTTCGCAATAAAAAAAGGCTGAAATTATTGGTTTCAGCCCTTATACCGCCTAGTACATATCCGGATTTGGTCCAGCAGAATGAGAATCCTTATCTTTAATCTGTGCTACGGCCGCACCGGTAGTAACAAATAAAGCGGCAATTGAAGAAGCGTTTAGAATGGCACTTCTAGTAACTTTTGTCGGATCAATGATGCCATCTTTGAGAAGATTGACCCAATTCGCGGTAGTCGCATTAAAGCCATATCCTTCTTTTTGCTGGCGACTTTTTGCAAGAATATCATCGCCATTATAGCCGGCATTTTCAGCGATTTGGTAGGCAGGAGCTGATAGAGAATCTAAAACAGCTTGAATTCCTCGCTGGATATCGGGGTTTTCATCGTATAATTTCGCCTTTAATTCACCTTGAATTTGCAAAAGCACCATGCCTCCACCCGGAACAATTCCTTCGCTAACCGCGGCTTTAGTTGCATTAAGAGCATCCTCAATGCGCAATTTCTTTTCTTTAAGTTCGCTTTCATTCAGCGCCCCGACGCGGATAAGAGCAACACCACCCGCTAGTTTTGCCAAGCGATTCTCAAGGTTCTTGCGATCATATTCACTAGTCGAACTATTAATTTGGGCTTTAATCTCAGTCACACGCTCTTGGATACTATTTTTAGCGCCATGGCCATTGACTAGAGTGGTAGTGTCCTTCTTTATAACCGCCTTACCGACTCCGCCAAGATCACTTACTGTTGCTTCCGAAAGTTTCATTCCCAAATCTTTAGTGATGAACTTTGCCCCAGTCAAAATAGCGATATCCTTAAGCATTTCTTTTTGATTGTCACCAAAGCCTGGAGCTTTTGTAACTACAACATTAAATGTTCCTTGTAATTTGTTAACCAAAATGGTGTTGGTAACCTCATTTTCCATATCATCACAAATTACGAGTAAAGGCCGATTTTCTTTAACTATTCCTTCAAGAATAGGAAGAATGTCTTGAATTGTTGAAACCTTCTGATCGGTAACTAAAATATATGGATTATCTAATTCCGTAGTCATATTGTCGCGATTGGTAACAAAGTAAGGAGATAGGTAACCTTTATCATATTGTAGACCCTCAACAACCTCTAGCATAGTGTCGAAACCTTTTGATTCATCTACACTAATAACTCCATCTTGACCGACTTTTTCCATTGCTTCAGCGATAATTTTTCCTATTTCGCGATCGCTAGATGAAATTGCTGCAACATTTTCGATATCGTCTTTAGTCGTGACTGGATGGGAGTGAGAAAGTAATGCTGAAGCCACTTCTTTTCCCGCCCGGGATATTCCTTCGCGAACAAAGACAGGATTGGCACCACTTTCAATGGCTCTAAAACCGCGATGAATCATCGATTGAGCCAAAACAGTCGCGGTAGTCGTTCCATCGCCGGCCACTTCATTAGTATTACTTGCTACCTCATATACTAACTTTGCCCCCATATTTTCAAATGGGTCAGCCAGTTCAATTTCCTTAGCGATTGTGACGCCGTCATTAACAATCATCGGCGTGCCATATGTTTTTCTCTAAAATGACATTGCGTCCCTTAGGACCGAGTGTAATTTTAACCGTATCTGCAAGTTTATCAACCCCGGCTAAAAGCGATTCTTTCATTACAACATTATTTCTAATTTCTTTTGCCATAATTATTCACCTCTATTCAATAATTGCTAGAATATTTTCTTCTTTAATTAAAAGATATTCCGTCTCATCAACTTTTACCTTAGTCCCAGCATAAGATTCATAAACTACGCGATTGCCGGTCTGCACAAACTTGACTTCATCACCAATGGCCTTTACCAATCCGAGGGCGGGTTTTTCCTTTGCCTCTGAGGCAAGAATAATGCCACTTTGGGTTTTAGGCTCATCTTTCAGCAAAGTCAAAGCAACATAAGAACTTAATGGTTTTAACATAAAATTCCTCCTTATTAGCACTTTGTTATTGTGAGTGCTAGCATGTATTATTTTATACGTCTTTTAGCACTTGTCAATATCGAGTGCCAATAAAATTATAAAAAAAAGAGCCATCATTCTGGCTCAAATAAAATACAGGGGAGAAAAGATAATTATTATCAGCAATATGAAAGCTAAATATATGCCCCAAATTTTGGATAATTGCTGGTGGCGTTTACTAATAAAAACAGCGAAAACCGTTCCAAATATCGATGCAATGCCTAGTCCGGTAAGAAGGCGAAATCCCTTATAAAAAATCGGGTCAAAATTTTTGTTTAAAAACCAATTAAATAAACCGATTAAAAATACAATAGTAAGACCCGTCAAAACAACAACATTAGTGTTTATCTTTTTCCAATTCATCTATTTGACCCACCTTTCGATAGTCGCCGCCAAAGAGGATATCGATTGTCGATTTTGAATTGAGACGGGTAAGATTGATAATTTATCATCTTCAAAACAATTTTGCCATTGGCGTGTGAGTTTAGCCTTAGCACTTTGATTCAGTTTATCACTTTTGGTGGCAATAAGAATAAATGGTACATTTGTCGCTTTAAAAAATCGATATAAATCGATATCCTCAACCGTGGGTTGGCGACGACCATCAAGTAAAAAAAGAACCACTCTAAGCGAAGAATTGTTAACAAAGTAATCTTCCATCATCTTTCCAAAATCAATCCAGCCCTCTTTTGAACCTTTGGCAAAGCCATATCCAGGAGCATCAACAAAATATAGTTTTTGGTCAACTGAATAATAATTTAAAAGGCGCGTATGTCCGGGTTTAGAGGATGTAAATGCAAGATGGGAGTTGTCGGTTAAAGCATTTAATAAAGATGATTTACCCACATTGGATCGACCAACAAAAAGGACTTCCGGAAGGGTTTTTTCCGGACGTCCATTTTTTTCAGTCGCACTTTTAATAAAGATGGTGTTACGAAAGTTGAGCATCTTTCTTTGGTGACTCCTTAACGATATTTTTCAAATCTAAATTGTCAATTATATCGTTGGTAAGAGCAAACTCAACCGCTTCACCAACCGTATCAATAATCTTAATGTCCAAGCCCTTTTTAACTTCTTCCGGTACATCTTCGAGGTCACGTTCATTATCTCTAGGAATAAGAGCCATTTTCATTCCAGCTCTTAAGGCACCGGTTAGTTTTTCTCTGACTCCACCTATTGGTAGAGCATTTCCCATAAGCGAAACTTCACCGGTCATACAAACGTTAGCATCAACTTTACGGCCAGTTAATGCCGAAATAATACCAACGGCCATTGCAACACCAGCTGAATTTCCATCCTTTGGCGCGGCATCAGGAAAATGAATATGGATGTTAATCAAATCAAAAAGCTTGGGATCGATTCCGTAATGGCGAGCAAAACTGCGAACATGCGCCATGGCAATTGTTCCACTTTCCTTCATCATGTCCTTTAAGTTGCCGGTAACATTAACATTTCCGCGACCAGGGACTTCGGTCGAGATCTCAATTGGTAAAATATCTCCCCCAACACCTCCGACAACGGCTAAGCCAGTGACAACTCCAACTTTATTCTCTTTTTGTTTCTTATTTGAAAGGATTAATTCCTTACCCAAATATCGCCTTGTTTCCTCGGCATCAATTTCCACTTTTGGGTTTTTATTCGTAAGCAATTCAACAGATAATTTACGTAAAATAGAAGCGATGGTTTTATCAAGCGAACGAACGCCAGCTTCCATCGTGTAATGCTCGATAATTTCAATAACTGCTTCCCGGCTCATAGAAATATTGTATTTTTCTAGTCCATGGGTTTTGATTTCTTTCGGGAGTAAATGTTCAAGTGCAATATGAATTTTTTCATCTTCCGTGTAAGGTGGAAGATAAATCATCTCCATCCGATCACGCAGAGCGGGCGGAATTTGCTCAATATAGTTGGCTGTAGCAATAAACATCACCTGGCTTAAATCATAATTCTCTTCTAAATAGTGGTCGTTAAACTCTTTATTTTGCTCTGGGTCAAGGACTTCTAGTAGCGCACTCGCGGGGTCTCCATGGGTTGACGAAGTCATCTTATCAACTTCATCAAGAACAAATACGGGATTGACAGTGCCGGCTTTTTTCATTGACTGAACAATGATGCCGGGTTGAGCACCAACATACGTTCTTAAAAAGCCCCGGATTTTTGCCTCATCATCAACTCCTCCAAGTGAGCACTTAACCATCTTGCGACCAAGCGCCCGAGCAATGGATTTAGCTAAGCTGGTTTTTCCTGTGCCGGGTTCACCATAAAAGCAAATAATCGGCGTGTGAAGGTTATCCGTCATCTTTTTCACGGCAATGTATTCTACAATCCGCTTTTTAGCATCTTTTAAACCATAATGATCTTCGTCTAACACCTTCTGAACATTAGCGATATCATTATTATCCTGCGTAACTTGCCAATAAGGGATTTTCAAAAGCCAATCGATATAATCAAGCGCCCGTGAGCGATCATTATCGTTGCCCGAAAGCCTTCTTAACTCCTTTTTAACCCGTTTCTTAACATAGTCAGGATATGGATTGGCATTTAAGCGATTAAGAATTTCTTCGTTGGTATCCAAGTCATCTTCATCATCGTCTTCCGTTTCAGTCTGCCGGTTTTGGCTTTCCTCTTGAACCTTCTTCGAAATAGTTGAAGCGATGGAACGCACCGAATTCTCATTTTGTTCACCGCTAATAACGTCAATAACATAACTTAAACGTTCGTTGACATCGACTAATTCGAGAACTTTTTGTCTCTGTTCGGTACTATTAATCAAATAGGTGGCGACCATGTCAGCTTTTTCGCCAGAAGAAAGATGGGAATCCAAACGATCCTGAATATCCGAATTATTGGCGGGAGCTAAACTATTCTTATCGGCAATAAGGCTATAAAGCTCCTTAACTAAATCAGCTTCCTTTTGGGCGTCACCATTGATATCAGCAAGAATCTGGGTATCAGCAAACCAGCCATTTTCTTGAGAAAAATGACCATCGCTTATTGCTACACGAGCAACTGGACGAACCTCAATGGTCGTATAAGAAGACCGTTTTTGAATCCCAGTAATCTTAACCAAAGTGGCAATATGATATACTTCATCAAAATTAGGATTTGAACTCGTATATATTTTTTGGGCGGTAACGACTAAATATTTGTCATCGCGCGCATTAGCGACATTAATCGCCGCTAAAGTATAACTACGGCCAGCATCGATGGTCGTAACTTCATCAATCGGGATAATGACTTGACCCCGAGTGAATATAATTGGTAATTGAAGGACTTCTTGTTCCATAAAACTTACCTCCTCTACGTAACTATTTTAATTGAAAAGAATTAAAAATGATAGCGATATGAAAAGAGGAACCAGCACCGGTTCCTCTTAAGCTATTACTTATTAACAGAGAGTAAATAATCAAAGATATTTCTCTGCTTGATGTCCGCCTTGAACCGATCAAGTGATTCGCCAAGAATCTCACGAACCTTAGCTTCTTCCATCTTATATTGTTCAGCTAACTTCTTAATTTCTAGAGCTAAAGCTTCCTCGGTCACACCGATTTTTTCAGCTTCACCCACTTTTTCGATAATGAGATAATTTGTAATATTGCGACGGGCCTCATCGTGGAATTTTTGATGTAGCGCCTCTTCAGTGGTGTTGGTCATTTTGCAATAGGAAGCAAGATCAAGACCATTTTGACTTATTTGATCTTCTAAATTCTTCTGCATATTGTGAGCTTCATCAGCGACAATTTCTTCCGCAAGTTCAACTTTTGAGGTTTCACGCAATTTCTTTAATAATTCCTCTAAGTAACGATTCTTTTCATCGTTTTCTTTTTTAAGTGTCAATTCTTTCTTTACATCTTCGCGAAGTTCAGCCACATTGTTAACACCTTCGCGCGATAAGTCGGCTACAAATTCATCGCTGAGTTCGGGAACTTTTTTGGTTTTAATTTCATGAATCTTGACTTTAAAGGTGGCGTCTTTTCCTGCCAAATGCTCAACGTATTTTTCAGGGAAAGTAACCTTTACTTCAAATTCATCTCCCGCTTTATGACCGACAACCTGATCCTCAAATCCAGGGATAAAAGAGCCAGAACCTAGTTCCAAACTATAATTCTCGGCTTTTCCGCCATCAAATTGCTTACCATCGACATAGCCATCAAAATCAAGAACAACGGTATCACCAAAAGCTGCCGCGTCCTCTTTAAGAACTAATTCCGCATTCTCTTCTCTTAAAGAAACAATGCGTAAATCAATTTCTTCATCCGAAACCTTAATTTCTTTGTGTCCGACTTCTAGGTCCTTATAAGCGCCAATTTCCACTTCGGGGGCGACTACGATAGTGAATTTAACTTGTAAATCGTTATCCGAAAACTTTGGAACATCGTAACTTGGACGGGCCATTGGAACAAGATTGTGTTCACTCAATACTTGACTAAAAGTTGGTTGAACGAGACTATCGAGGGCCTCGGTTAAGATATTGTTTGGGTTAATTTTTTCTCTTGCGAGTTTTTCAGGAGCTTTTCCCTTACGGAAGCCCTTAATTTCTAATTCGCCGGCTAATTTCTTGAAAGCTTTCTCTTGTGCTTCCTTCCATTCGTTTGACTCAAAATCAACGATGATTTCGACATGCGAATTCTCTAATTTCTTGACTGATGATTTCATTTTTCCTCCTGCGACAATAAAACTTGTCTACACACGAAAGAAATTATAACCTTTAGGAAGATATCAAGCAATAAAAAGACGTTTTTTTACTGATTTTCCTCAATAAGATGAATAATTTCTTTTATCTTATCATTGTCTACTTGAATATGGTTTGCAAATGCAGCAATATCCAAAATTATATTTCCTAAAGCTTTCGATGCTAAATAAGATAATGCCACTAAAAGGTTATTCATACTATATGCATCCAAAGTAGTTGGAAATAGATTTAATGTTACCTGCTCATAAATTTTTAGTGCAATTTGATTAATTGAAGTGTCGTGATTAAAAGTTTCCATCGCTTTTTTTAACTGTTGACTGGCTAAACTTGCAAATGGCGGAGTAACTAAACTTGGATTTAATATAACGGTTTTACTTTTTTTAGTGGTAAAGGCCAAATTTTGATTGTGTTTCTTACTCATTAATATTAAAAAAGCATATAAGCGCACGTTATAATCTTTTCCCAGCGAACATAAACTAATTATTTCGTTATTGTGTTCGTTAATATTCATTTTACTGATATAGTTAAGGGCAAAAAGTTGTTTATCCGATGTTTGATCAATTTGAAGATTCTCAGTAATGTTTTCATCATCAAGCAGCGGGCGATTTTGCTTTTCGCGTTGTTCGATATAATTCGGCAAATCATGTACAAATTCTTCCACTTCCATTGAGTAATAAGCCATACTCTGATATTTGCTTGCCCACATATAAGCATCTTTAATCTGCCGCAAGTCTAATAAAAGATCAATATGAGTGCGCATAAATTTGATTGGGTCACAATCATAAAGATAATCATGATACTTTATTAAATAATTTAGGGCTTCACTTTGTTGATTTAGTCCTTCAAGGGCTTGACAACGGGCATAAATGCTATCACTATCCGTTTTATCTAAAGAAAGACGTAAAACTTCCGCAAATTGACCCGATTGCAAGAGTTTAAAATATAGATTCATACTTCCTCTTTTACCATACTGTTGTGTTCTAAAGTCAGTAGGTATTTCTTCAAATTACTTCCAAAGCCATAATTTCCCAGCGCTCCAGAAGTTTTAATCACCCGATGACAGGGAATAATAAATGGAAGCGGATTCGAGTGACAACTATTGCCCACGGCTCGACTTGCCTGCGAATTTCCAATCGCCGAAGCAATTTGGGCATAACTACGTGTTTCACCATAAGGAATTTCCCCAATAGCTTGCCAAACCTTTTTATCAAAAGCACTACCAACTGGATTAAAGGCAACGGAAAAAAACTTACGGGAGCCCGCAAAAAACTCAGCAAGCTCGACTTTTGCTTGCTTGGTAATGGCATTAGTGCATTCTTTTTTTAAATTGTCGCCCCGGGTAATGCTAATTAAAGCATTCTCATCCGCAGTGATAACCAAAGTAATGTCTTGAATTTTTAAATATGAAAAGTAGGTACTCATATACTCTTAACTACTCCTTTATCACCCGGGTAGCAATAAATGAAGGAACATTTTTTTCTTTAAGGTAGCCTTCCGAATTAGTGTCCTCATAAATATCAAGCAAACGAAAGCCCGCTTTTAATTGGCCACCAATTTGTTCACTCAAAGTATGCGAAAACTGAATGCCATAATCGTGACTCATCATATAATCATATTGATCCTTGTTTTTAAGTGGATTAAAAGGCAACGAAAACCGAAGCACAGCTTCATCTTCATCAAATGCAAAATTTATGCCATTATCTAATCCCGCAATCATTGTTCCGCCTTTCTTCAAAATCCGATAACACTCATTAAAAACTGGTCCAACATCCTCAATATAAACGTTGGAGACAGGATGAAAAATAAAATCGAAACTGTTGTCTAAAAAAGGTAATCGTTTTGTCATATCGGCTTTAACAATATTGATGTTATACCCTTCGCGATTGGCAACCATCGCTTCGCTTTCAAGCTGTTTAGAGGAATAGTCTAATATTGTACAATCCGCTCCTAAAGCCGCAAAAATTGGCATCTGTTGTCCGCCTCCAGAAGCTAACCCCAATACTTTTTTTCCTTTTAAAAGGGGAAACCAACTTTGAGGCACTGGCACATTGGGGGTTAGCACCATTTGCCAAGTTCCTTTTTTGGCAAGTAAAAACTCCTCATGTGAAATCGGTTTACCCCATTCCCAACCTTCCATTACCCATTTATCAATAACTTCGGAATTTATGTCTTGATACTTTTTCATTAAATTCCCTCCTAAATGTATATCACAATATATAACTACTTTAACAAATGTAATTAATATTAACTATAAATCGTTTTCTTTGAGCAGAAATTTATCTTTATCAATCAAACTTTAAGCCAAAGAGCAGGTCGTAATCCACCTTTATTACTTTGGCTAATCGGATGAAGGGTGTTAAATGAGGGATTGCATATGCCATTTCCTTGAATACCGATATTTCCGTCACCATGAATATAAACGCTTACGCGCTGATTTTTCCCTGGCGTTCTTGTCCACCACCACCAAATATAGTTTTGGTATATTGCTCTTCTTAAACTATTGTTCACGTCTTTGCGCTCAAACCAATATCGTTGTTTTGGCTTCGGGTTATCAAGTAATGCACTGCTATCACCAAAGTAATATTTAGCAACCTCCTCAAGCGAAAGTAAAAAAACAAGATCAGTAGTATCATTTCCAGCTTCAGTTTGATACCAATTGTTAGCTTTATTTTTATTAACAACTGGAATTATTTGTTTTTGCTCGCTTAATGAAAACTGAGTGAAAAATTCATTATTGAGGTAGCTTCGAATTGAAGAATGCTCCCAGTCGATATTCACTTTTTGCGTGTGATAATTCCGTTGCTCGATAATTTCATCCGTTATTATTAACACTTTATCCGTTTGAACATCTATAATCCGCCAAAAATATTTTCCAAACCTAATTTTATCGCCTTTTTTCATTTGTTATTCCATTATTTTAAATGATCAAAAATGATCCATTGACCTTTCAAAGAAATTTTTTTCACCTGATAACCATAGTTAATTGCTTCCTTTTTATAAGTTAGGAAGGAATGATCCAATGGAAAAGACAAAATGTTTTCAATATCTAAAAAAGACAGGGTAATAGTGGCGCTTCCATTTGTCTGAAGTGCCTGCCACAAGGGTTCAAATTTACTCATAGTATCTCCTTTGTCATAGTATACAATATATGACTGCTGTTTTTGGAAAGTGTCAGTTATTTCTTTTAATATTAAATAAAAGAATAATTGCCATTGAAGCACATATAAGGCCAATGCCGATACCAAAACTCGCATCATAAATGTAATGGCTTAAGGTGCCAGTGTTTAAGGCCAAAAGGACCGATTGGGTTAAAACAATTGCCGTCAAGGCGGAACAAAGATTGATAATTTTTAATGACAGTAACTCCCGGTTAGATTTTTTTCTTGCCCGCAGAAGTCCCGATATTGCTAAGCCAATTTCTAAAAAAGATATCGCCGCCACTGTAATAGCGGGTATCGTTCCTATATCGACCGATTGGTGAATAAAGATAATTTGTAAAATCATATATGTAATATATATAAAACTAAACACTAGGAGTATTATCGGCACCAATTTAAGTGATTTACCCTTATATTGATGAAGAAAATACTGTATTTTTGCGCCACCAATTGCTAATGTCGCAAAACCACTTATCGCGATAAATATTGAGCCGAGAAAAATGGCCACTATTATTTTACCCGCGGCAAAAACAAAATTGCCGATCATTGATATTGTCGAAGAAAAATGGGCTCGTTGTTTATACGACATATTTTGATAACGAGAAATAAGTTCACGAATCTTGCTCATAACATACTTCTTTCCCATTAAATGTGGCAAGCATTATAAAAGGCCGATGACCAGAGGTCATTACTTATATCATAGTTGCTACCAATAGGTGCATCTAAGATATTGGAGTGATTGTTTTGACCGCCATATAATGATGATTTAAGCGGTGACCCAATAAAATATACGGGGCTATTTATTTCGCCATTTGTTACAAAGTGAAGCGTACCACTGGCTGAATTTAAATAGGTCTTAACCTTTGCCGCTTTTAGCCGATTTAAGGTTGCGACATGCGGGTGATTAGAGCATGCTCCAAATTTATTGCCATAGGTGTTAGTTGCTTCCACCCGTCCAGCGGATATGACCCCTAGCTCAGGCATCAAGTACTCGAGTAGGGGAGCATAGGTAGCGGTTCCTGAGCCATGATGGCCAACTTTTAGCATCGTAACTTGATGAAAAGAAGAATTATGCTGATTGTTTTCCACCATTATACTTTCGCCATCAATTATGCCGTACGAAGTTGAATTTTGCATATCGCCACTGAGATAAAAGGAAAAATTTCGATAATTCAGTATTGCTTGAACACTGGTAATATTTAGATCTTCAATCGCTTGCCCTTGATAAGTCAAATTACTTGAATCTTGCTCGGAATTAGATTGATAAAATCCACTATCAATCCAATCGATGAACAATTCCGGGGTAACATAGGTACGGCCTAGCGCATTGTGAAGATTATTTACGCAGTCATAAACCGAATGATAAACGCCTTCCCACTGATCCATATGACTACGAATGGAGGTGTAGTAATTTGAATCATTATAGCCACGATATCCGTAATCAACTAGCATATCTATTCCTATTTACGTGTGAGTTCGTAAAACCATCCAATCCCCCGATATGATCTGAATGGGGATGAGAGACAATCATCAACTCTAATTTTTGATCGGTAATATATTTATTGTATTGTTCAGTTAAGTAGGAACCATATGTCGTGCCATCATCATAATCTGTATCGGCGTAATTGCCGAAGTCGACAATTATTTCGGCATTATCCGCTTTAATCAAAAAAGCGTCACCATATTGAGATGGTTGTTCAAATGAAATAATCTCTAAATAGGATGAATCTACTTGGTTCAATAAAGGATGAGCAGCGCTTCCTAAAATGGCATTTTCATCATAGGGAGTCAACACTGGCGAAAGGGCATCACTTTCTCGGGGAAAGATTTCCGTTGAAACCATATCTAAAATTCGGCTGCTAAAAGCATCATTGTCATCCTGGCTCGATAAGGAAGATGAATCGTTAGATAGACTGGACTCGTCGCTATGATTGTCGCTATCCGAAGTGTCAGTGACATTAAAAGACGATTGACTAGAATAAGACTGATTATGTGAACATCCAGTCATAATTGCCAATAATATCACCAGCGAATACTTTAATCTCTTCATAATCGTCCTCCCAATTCATCCAAAGATAATTGTTTAGTGTGTTTATTATAGCAAATTAAAAATATATATCTTAAATAACTTTGTTGTTTTTTTATTGGTAACTTAATAGAATATTTGATTATATTTTCCAATAAAAAAGGGCAAACTAAAATGCCATATGAGCTTTAAGATACCGATGAGAAATAGTATAAGTTATCGTTAGCCATTTAATGTCTATATTTCCCAAATTCAAAATTGATTTTAATTTATTTTTTACCTTACCCATTAAGTAAATATGCCATTAAAATGTTACCCAAAAATATATCATGCATAGTACTTAGTTCGGTTCGAAAGTGTGTAAAACACACATTTGTTTCATCAAACGATATTTACCGCTTCTAATCGTCGTTGCTTAGGGTTCTAAGTTTAGACATTAAGAATGCTGAGTAATCAATTTCAGGCAATTCTTGATTAGATTCATTTGTATAGACGTTTATCGTATCAAAACTTATATTGCGATAGGTAACAAAATAGGATAGATAATCTGCTTGTTGAGTTTCCGTGTCTAGGGTCAAAACACATTCATCTAGATTAATTTCCTCTGTTAAATAATAATCAAAAGCATTGATAAGAAAATAATACGAAACATTCACTCTTTGTTCTTCAATAATGAACTGTCCATGACCCATCGATTGAATTCCAAGCCAAGGCTTACCTTGATTAGAAATAGATACGGTAATTCGATACTGGTTGACTTCCTCAAACTCGATGGCAAGACTTTGGAAGGAATAGTTATCTTGAGCAATAATTTTTGGAGCTTCCATCAATTCTACAAAGGTGCGGTAAGTATAAACATATTGATCATATGAATTAATATAACTATCCGAGTTGGGCAAGCTAATAACGGAATCGCTTGTAGCAGAATCTAGTGAACTATTACTACTGCCTTCACCAATCGACGCGCATCCAGTAAGTAGAAGCGCGGAAGTAATTAATATTGTATTCAACTTACTTGACATCAAAAAATCCCCCTTGTAATTAATTATTCTATAATTACCAAGTTAATATTCTTATATATGTTCTTGAATAGTAGATGCAGTGTAATAAAAGAGCGATATTCAGCAATGAAAATCGTATTATGGAAAATATAATTTGAAATTAGTCATAAAAAATCATAATCTAACGATTAGATTCTAATTGCAAAAAAATGTTTTCTTCGTTATATGCAAGCGAAGTTACTTACTACATTATAGGGTATTCTTTTGATAAACAGCTCATGTCGAAAATATAATTAAAAAGTATAGTTTATCTTGAAAAGCACCTTTTTTGTATTATCGCGAAAATTTAATATTTATGCATGAAAGCAATAATAGTTTGCTAAATACTCTTATTACTGAAAATATTCATCGCGTAATTTTTCCCAATACACTTTATCTTGACCATCAATTTTACGAATTACTCGACAGGGATTTCCAGCAGCAACGACATTATCTGGAATATCATGCGTAACAATCGATCCGGAGCCTATAACAACATTTGAGCCGATGGTAACTCCCGGATTAATGACCACCTGTCCACCAATCCAAACATCATTTCCGATAATAATTTCTTTTCCATATTCTAACTGTTGGTTACGCACATCTTTATCAATGGGATGTCCAGCGGTCAAAAGGCTAACCCGTGGACCAAGCATGACGTTATTCCCGATAATTATTTTATTAACATCAAGAAGAATACAGTCATAATTGGCATAAAAATTTTCTCCAATATAAATGTTGGAACCATAATCACAAAGGAACGGTTTATTAATATTGATTGACGCGCCAGTTTTAGCAAACAATTTCTTAAGTATTTTTTGTCGGCCCTCGAAATCATCATAGTGAGTGGCATTAAACATATCGACTAGTTTCCGCGCCTCTAGATTCATATTCGCAAGTTCTTCATCTTGAGCTATATATAGTTTGCCTTCTAGCATTCTGCCTTTTTCGCGCATACACTTCTCCCTCGTATAACAGATAGACCTCATAAAAGAGTATACATTAGTTTTAACAATATAGGATTCAACTTCTCGCTTTTCGTACATAAAATTTTAGTAATAAAACTATCGTTTAGATAATAACTATCATAATGTTATTTAATCCAGCGATATCATTAGGGTCGTTAAATAAACTATTGAGCATAAAAAAGCGCCTTTAAACCGTTAGGAGGCTTGATAAAGGCGCTAAATAAAAATTTATAACAAGATGAGATGGTTATAATCCGCACACACTGCGCGTGTTGCTATTGTAATTACCCCAAATCTTGCAGGCATACTCCGGATGATCAATGAAAGGATTTCGATTTCCTTGGATTGCGTCGGAAGCGATAGCCTCGTTGCGTTGATTCTCAGTAGAATCAATTCCGTAACGTAAATTCCATGATAGTAAATCGCTTAACTTGCCCATGGTATTATTTCCAGTACTATCATTATTTGTATCCACCAAACTTAAATTACTGCTGGCAACAACGCAGTAGAAGATAATCCTGGCGGATATGCCCCGATATTTTTCTTTTCCGAACGATTCCATCGCGGGGTCCCAGCCGTTACTGGATGATTTCATACCCTCGACATAAAATGAATTGCCGCGTGAGCCATTTTCACTCGTAATTGTTGGACGTGGCATATGAATATCAGCTTCAACGTAATTACCTCCGCGGCTATTAGGCCATACGTGTTCCCGGTTAACTGATCCTGAAAAAGAACCGGAAAATTTAACCGAAGTACCCGAATAGAAGGAAATAATATTGTTGGAATTAGTTGGATCGCCATCAGTTATCGGGTAATATTGACCAAAGTTCTTATAGCCGATGGTTCTTTTCCGTTTGCTAGAGTTTAAACTCCGCAAAGCGGCAAGTAAATTATTGCCTTCTAACGAATTGCTAATTGAAGCGTAATAGCCAGTAGGTTCTGGCATACTAGAATCGGATGAGTCATCACTGGTTGATTGCTCTTCACTGCTTGAAGAGCTACTCTCGGAAGTGGGTTCTTCAATACTGGTCGTAGTGGAATCACTACTTGGTAAAGAAGTAGTTGAATTTGAACTGGTACGGTCGTTTGCACAGCCGACTAAAAGCATAATAATTAATGGCAAGGCCATTTTTTTAAGTTTCATAAATATCCTTTCGTTTTTAAGTAATTGCATTAATAAACAGTGTTCTTTTGTGCATCGAGAATTTTTACGATAGTCCGATTTCAAGCGTCAAAATTATTAATTGTTTAATAAATTATGACCAATACAGCTAACAAATTATTCTTTGCCTATATATAAACTAATACTTGAGCCGTATAGCTTTTTCCCATCGTTCGGCGGCCGGTAGCTGAAATGTTCATAAATCCTTCAATATCTCCATTTTGTTTATTAATTTAAGTTAAGGCGAAATGCTAAATTTGTCTTTTAATAGCACTTCTTTAGTCCGGTATATGCTACCACAATTTAGATTAGTTGTCGAAAAAAATTAATACTTTTATAAAATAATTAAAAGTTGATTGCTATTCAATACTGAAGTCAAGTAAAGAACAAGCAATCAACTTAAACGGATTATTATGGATTGAATTAACGCATAAGAGCGAAAGATTGGCAATTAATTTTTATAAATACTCAACATGTAAATCGGCACTCGCAGAATCTTTGCTCTCTAAAGTAATTTTGACATTAATCGGTGATTTCGTGCTTGGATTCCACCGATAAGCCGATAAATCAAATGTCCCTTCGGTAAGAAAGTCCGAGTAGCTAATATAAGATGAATTGCCAGGGAATACTATCATTAAAATCATTTTCAAGAATTTCGACGATAAAGTTGCTTGTTCCCTGATTGTTGTACATAAAGAATTGCCAGACATTTGGCTTAGACGATAAGGCGGCATTAATCTTATAGACAACCACTCCTGGCTGGCTGCGATATATTGGGGTTGGATACGCGGTGTCCTTGGTATAAACCATCAGGAGTATAATACATAACCAGCAAGTATTCATCAAACGCATCACCGTCATCAAGATTAGCCGAACCTCGAGGAATAAGTAAGACACTATTTTCGCCATCTGTATCAAGCGAATAACTATCAAGAGTTACATCATATTGGTAACCTTTTTGCGCCACTAATGGACGATTCCATCCCCACATCAGCTTATTAAAAGGACCATGATCAGCGCAGTTATAGTCCATCATGTCCCACCCGCCGACCGGTCCGACATTGTAGGAGCTAGAATATAAATCGGGCATTCCTAATAGATGGCCAAATTCATGAATGTAGGTCTCGGCATTTACAGTAGTAGGAATGCCGAGTGAATCTTTCATAAACGCATAACTGGCCCACATATAGTGACCAAATTCCACTCCATCAATGGTTGGATATGCCGGGGTAAAGAAGTTAGAATGATAAACAAATGCCCACCAAATATTGTTATCCTCGCGATGAGCATACTGAACCGAATAGATAAAGGCTATACTATCAATGTAACCGTCGTCATTGTTATCATATTGGCTAAAATCAATCGTCTCATCAAGACTATCCAAAGCCTCGGCAATCATGTCCTCATAGCCATTGAGAATACTATCGTAATAACTATAATTGCCAACTGTAGTGTACTTTGGGGCAATATCAAAATGAAGATTCAGTTTGCCATAACTTGATTTATTGTAGAAACTTGACACGGATTCCCATCCTGTTTCTTCACTGCTTCCATTAAAGACTAAATCCAATTTTTCGTCATAACCAGTTTCAAATGGCGTGCCATTAACTTCGACTGGAACCACGAGCATATTGACATCACCAATGGATGGCAAACCCGATTTTCCAAACGCCTCAACTTGATATTCATTAATCGTTTTCGTATCCGAAAGCGTATTAAGAATGCCTACTGGCAGCGGCTCTGAACTTGGTTCTTCGCTTGTCGTACTAGTAATTTCACTTGAGGTTGTAGATACTGGTTCCGTATTAGAAACCGATGGATCGCTCGTAACCGATGCGCTATTTGAATTTCCGGTTCCGGAACAGCCACTAGCCATTAATGCTACTAGCACTAGTAAGTACTTTTTACTTTTCATATAATTCTCCCGTTTTTATTTTTAATATATATACCACATTTAAAAAGCCTTTTTTTATGTTAGCGTTTACAATGCGCTTGTAGAAAGTGTTTTTATTTTTAAAATAAAAAAATACTGGCCAAATTTCTGGCGATTTCTTAAATAAACGATTAAAACATGCGCAGGGCAACGGCAATATCAATTTTCTTAATCTTAAAAAACGCCGTTAAGGTTGTAAGTAAAGATATACCCACTATAAGCAATATAATAAAGAAATATATGGCAATATTAGCCGAAAACAAAGCATAGTTAATGTTAAATACACTTGGGCTCATCATTACCAAATTAAAGAAGTGCAATCCGATTCGTGCCAAAATTAGCCCGAGAAGACTAGCTATCAAGGCTACATAAGTATTTAACAGAATAAAAATGCTATAGATTCGCCTATTGGATATTCCTAAAGATTTTAATATAGACATTTCCCTATACTTTTCTTTTACATTGGTTCCACAAGATATAATAAGGTATAAAATAGTAATCAATAATAGGGCTACTTCAACCGCAATTAGTACCATAAAGAAATCACTATTGACCATTATGTTAATTGATAAAACTGGTTCCACAATTTTAAGAGCAAAAAACATTTTTTCTTTAAGCATCCTTTGAATCTGTGTTTTAGTTATATTAGTGCTGATAACATACCCAGATAAATACTTGTCGCGTTTTACATTTAATTGACTATAAAAGCTTGAATCAACATAGATTCCGCTATTGTTATCATCAGTTATTCCCTGTTATTACTAACTCTGACTGAATATCGTATAAATTTATAACTGATTGATAAAGTACAAAATTAGGACTGGCATTTAAATCTTTAAATTGCACAGTCTGGCCAACAACATTGTCTAAATCGTCGATATAATTTTGATTATCAAGGAGAAAATTACTAGAGACAACGACCTCGTTAATTGCAGTTGGTTTATGACCTTTTATTAAGTTGTTGTTATTGTAATTGGCATATTTTACTGCCGCTTCAGCGTAGGCTTTTGTATTAAATCCACTGATAAAAAAATTGCTAGCAGGAAGATTATTTGTTGCCGTATCCTTTAAATTATTGAGTGTGAGCCGCGAAATAAAGGCGACACCATATTTTGTATAAAATAAATCTTCATTTTCATTTTCAAAGTTTGAGTTATTTTGAAGAGCCTCAACATCGGCCACTTGGTAATCAATATCAATAATACTGCCCAGTGTTAAAGCGGCGTCGCCATAAAAGCCATCGCTATTAAAGGATATATTTATAATTTCACTGTCCATAAAGTAGTGAACAAATGAAGTGACTGATATGCAGTTTTCGGAAGGAACAGCTACTTCTTTTCCATAAAATGCGACCGGTTGGTCAATGATAGCCACAATTAAATTTAAATTATGAATGTCGGAGTTGGAGAATATATAACTTATTGGTTCGATATCGGCATTAAGTAGACTGTTATATATTTTTTCGCCTGTGAACGAAGTTTTAATCTCGTTGGTCGGCGCATTATTTTCTAATCGATAAACGCGGGAAAAATTTACATCATTGTTATTTAGTGCATTAAATATTGCTTGCGATTGATCAAATGCGATAACACTGCTTGTTGTAAAAACTAAGATAATATTAATTATTAGTAATATGATGGAAATAATGTTACGACCGATTTTATTTTTTAGCAAAAATAATGAGTACATAAAAACATGTTTGTTCTTAAACATAGTTACCTTTTTCCCTTTGTCTAAAGTAAAAGTTTCCTCATTTTTACTGGTTAAAATTTGAATTTTTATCTTTGAATTCCGATATACTTGATATATATCATACAAGACGCTCAAGTAATTTTCTTTTGAAGCTATAAAACTTTTTTTTCTGGCTATCACATGTACAGGTAATTACAAAGTTATCATTTTGCTGTTTATAACGAATAATGTCTAAAATCAAATCAAAAGCAGAAAATCCCTTTTGAGGAAAATCAATCTCATAGTCTTTAACAGAGAGATCAACTTCGTGATCTATTTTACCTGACTTAAGAAAAATTATTTGATCGCCATAAAAATAAGCGCTTGCTAAATCATGGCTAGCAACGATAACGGTTTTTGAAATTGAAATTTCCTTTAAGAGGGTAAAAATAATAGTTGAGTTTTCTGCGTCCAAACTACCTGTAGGCTCATCAAGAAGAATTATATCTCCGCCTTTTGCTAAAGCTCTACCAATGGCTAATCGCTGTTTTTCGCCTCCTGACAAAAACTTTGTTGGCGTATTTATTTTATTTTCTAGTCGTATTTTCTTTATAATTTTCATTACTAAAGCATCGTCATCACATACTATCTTCAAATTATCAATAACACTAAAATCATCAAGCAAATTAAATTCTTGAAAAACGAGCGATATAGTATCCTTAAGTCGTCTTCGGGTATAACTATCACTATCGTAATTAATTATCTCATTAGAGATTATCACTTGCCCGGAAGTGGGTTTTTGAAGCAACCCGATAATACTCAGCAAAGTAGTCTTACCACTGCCGCTTTCTCCAGATAAAAAGATAAGTTTATTGTCGGGAATCGTTATCGATACATTCGAAAGAGCATTAAAAACAAGATTGCCATTTTGAAATGATTTGGTCAAATGAGAAATTTCAATCATTATTGTGCGCCTAAATATGTTTTTACTAATGTGCTGTAGGTTATAAAGTTTTCAGCTAAAATTGAAATTGACTCATCCGATCCAGTTACATTCGAATAAGAGTATCTTTGTTCAGCTGCCATGTGATTATTGCCATTATTATAGAAAGCGACCGTATTGGAATTAATTGATTTATAATTGGGCAGTATATTTTCAAATTGACTCCCAGCAATAACCGATAAATCAGTATCAAAATAGGAAAAGAATATGTAGCCAAAAACATTGGTTTTTAACACTTTATCATATACATCATTTAATAAATCGACAGTAATGTATTCCTTTTGCGCTTTTACATCAAAATATACACCGACACACGCATAATCATTATTGATGTCATCCGCCGAATTAAATGCATCATAGTTCTTTAGTTTTGATAATTCCTTACTTTTATCTTTAAAAGTGTAAAAAAAGGAATTCGTGCCATTAATAAAACTTATTGATTCAGAGAGTCGAGAGGGACTACAAGAGGTGACAAACAAAGATAGTATGATAGAAAGGACACATATTTTAATTTTTCGCATAGATTTAATCTCCTAAAAAAGTTTAAGCCAAAAATGTAAAACTAATACTATCGCCACGTAATCAAAAACTATAGTTCTATTTCATAGGAGTGAGTTTTCAAACCGAAATACTCATTGCCAAAATATTTGACTTCGTGATTAATAGAAATGCTCGGCATTGGTAAAGAAGCAGGTCCAATAAATGTAAAAAATCCATAGTAATCAGATGAGTAACGAGAATAATTGTTTTTACCTGAAACGGAATAATCGGTTTCATAGTATCCCAGAGCCAAATTTGTTTTGCTTGTCAGTTCAAGCTGACTTATCGTAAAATCGACAGAAGCCGAAATTGTAAAGCCTTGAGTCCCATAACCAACACCGATAGTACCTGAAGTCGATGATGCTGTATTCTTTGGTGCCCATGTGCCGATTGAATATCCATTTGAAACTTGAACATTGGTATTAACACCTCTAACATACCAATCATCACTATGGCTGCCTATACCCAAAAACCCCCAATTTCGTGAATGACTAATTGGTGACATAACGACTCTATATGCAATGGCGTATACTCCAAAATAATTAATATTTTTCAATAAAACTTGTTGCCTATCAGTTTGATACTGGCTTTTACCGCCATCAAGTTTTAGTTCAGAAGATTTAACAAACGATTGCGATCGGTATGGCTGCCAGTCTGATGAAATTGAAAAACCATATGCCTCGCATTCAGCAGCAAAAAGTGAACCACCGAGATTCCCTCCATTTTCAAATTCATTAGAATAATTTGGTGAAACAGAAACTTGATCTTTCACCATTTCTTGCTGAAATGTATAACTAGAATTCGTAACAACGAGTGTAGCAAGAATAAAAACAAAAAAATTTTTTCATATAGCCCCCTTTTTTTATATGCTAACTATTCGCACATAAAATGTCAATAATCCTAAGACGCCGAACACATATTTTTTAAGCCATAACTTTTTGTATTGTACTCGAATCTGTAGAGAAATTTTAAACAGCCAAAAGATTTATAGTTAGTTTAAACTTTTTTTATAAGTTTATTATAATTTTATCGTTTTAGAATTAAAAATGTATACTTTTTTTTCGTATAATAAGACAATCAAAACACTGGAATTGGTGCCTTTGTATAATACTTATAATTCGGGTTTTCGTCATAGGTATAATTTGTCCCACAATAGATTTCGATTATATCAGCGAACCATAGATTATAAATCTCATTTTGATATCCACCATAATTAATAATGTCACCATACATAGTGAGACAGCAGTGTATACTAACCCCCTAGAAGTTCGCAAAAAATGTGCTGTCTAAAAGGAATAACCTATATGGGACGAAAACGATAGGTAATACTAATACTAATCTTGTGACTGGTTTGACGTTTTAATCGGTTCGATTCTTACTGTTGGTTTAGCCACTAAAAGTATGGCAAATATGAGACCATAAATGTTTCCAAAAATGACTATACCCGCCATTATTCCAGGGAGAAAACTAGTTGATATAGTAAATAAGTCTGTTCCAAGAGATAAAATTCCAAACGAAAACCCTATGAATTGCAATACACATACACAAAGACCAATTATTCCCCAAGTGTTTATTCGATATTTCCTGTTCCGACAATATGCTGTGCCTACAATCATATTAAATGGAATTAGTGGCAATAAAATGAGTAATCCCACTATTCCATTTGTACCGATATTATCCGAGCTTTTTATATCAATGACATCGATTAAAAACAATAGTGAAAGCACGCCTAAACCAATCGAAGTTACTATAAAAATGATTCCAACTAAACGCGTTCTTTTCATAAACTATCCCCCTCCAGTTTAGAGACCTCGCTTATTTCGCTATATGTCAATTCAATACCTAAGTAGATGTTATAATATTTAAGCTTTCCAGAAGATTGTAGAATGACGGCATATTTATTTAATATCCCACCATTTGACAAGACAAATTTAGTCACTTTGTCAGATAAAGTTGTTATAGGCATTACCTCGTCATTGCTGGTGCTTGTCATAGAATTTATAATGGAAATAGTCTTTAAATTATTGACAGGAATATTTGTAATATATTCATTTGATATCGCAATTGTTTGGGAAGTATTGCCAAACTTAACGGTGAAGCTATTTGAGGATGTATATTTTATTGATTCATCATTAATACTTTCGATTGTTTTGGAAGAGTTTCTGCTCATTCCATTTCCAGTTGAACCATCATACAAAACAATGTTATCTGCAAAGACACGATGATATACATGAAAATTCTTTAGAACAGGAACGAAAATTAATGGAAGCCTAGCTCATTTTACAAATGGTGTCCCCGAGGCGACTCGAACGCCTGACCCACAGCTTAGAAGGCTGTTGCTCTATCCAGCTGAGCTACGGGGACAACGCCATATAATAATAATGTTAAATTAGACTTTTTACAACCTATAATTCAGTTCTTATCATGAATTTTTTTAAAAAGCGCGCTTGCCACTTTCTCTGGTAAAAGCTGAGTTAACTCCGTAATTGAAGCATTCCGTAAATCATCCAAACTTGGATAGTTTTTCCTTAGGGTCTCTTGGCGATGCTTTCCTAGACCATCAATTCCATCAAAAATGGAGACAAATAGCGATTTGCTTCGTGTAGAGCGATGAAAAGTGATTGCGTAACGATGAACTTCATCTTGCATTCTCATCAATAAGAAAAAGAGCGGGGAGCGAATATCAATTGGATGAACTTCGCCATTTTGATCCATTAAACCTCTGGTCTGATGATGCTCATTCTTATATAAACCAGCGATGTTTATATTTGCCTCAATGCGCATCAAAGCTTTTTTGGCGGCGTTAATTTGAATAATTCCTCCGTCAACAATAATTAAATCTGGAAGCGGAAGTTTTTCATCAACTAGGCGCCGATAACGCCTAAAAACCACTTCTTCCATACTAGCTGCATCATCGCCTCCATGCTGTTCTTCCAAATGAAATTTACGGTACATCTTCTTCACTGGCTCACCATTTATGTAACAAACCATTGCGCCGACTGGAGAACTGCCTTGCAAATGGGCATTATCAAAAAGTTCAATTCGGTAAGGTGTTTTAATAGACAGCAATTGGCCTAGTTGTTCAAGTAGAAAACGATTGTCATCATTTAAACGTGCGGTTAAAAAATGCTCATCCAAACCATGGCTAGCATTTAATTGAACCATTTCAATTATCTGCATTTTCTCTCCCCTTTGGGGTACGAGAATATTTACTTCCATTAAATCACGAAGAGAGTTAGCAACCTCACGATCACGAAGCACTATCTCTTTTGGCAAGTCATGGTGATCATAGTATTGGGCTATAAGATCCACCATTTGCTCTAAAGGATCATCAAACTGCTCTAGCGCATAAAACTCTTTTCCTAAGAGTAGTCCGCGCCGAAAAACCATAACCGCCATACCTAAGTAACCATCGCGACTAGCAAAAGCAAACGCATCGCGGGCCACCTTGTCTTTGCTTTCGACAATCTGCTTGGCGGTAACGTGTTCAATAGCATCCAGCATCTCTTTATAGTCTTTTGCCATTTCGTAATTTAAATTAGCACTTGCATCCAGCATCTTTTTAGTTATCTCTTTTTTTATATCATCGTCATATCCCTTTAAAAATCGCTCAATTTTATTTACTAATTTTAGGTAATCTTCATCGCTGATTTTATTAATGCAGGGGGCAAGACATTGTCCTAAGTGATAGTATAAGCAGGGAACTGAAGGCATCACTTTGCATTTTCTTAGCGGGAAAATTTTATTGAGCAAATCGATGACTTGATAGGCACTACTAGCATTAGGGTAAGGACCGAAGTAAATAAAATTCTTATCCTTTGTGTTACGGGCAATTTTTAAAATCGGATCCGTATTTTTGCGTAGAGCAATGTAGGGATAGTGGGAATTATCCTTTAGCAAGATGTTGTAGCGCGGATAATGCTTTTTAATTAGATTCATCTCAAGGATTAAAGCTTCCTTTTCACTAGGTGTCATAATCGTGTCAAAGTGATCAACGTGAAAAACCATCGCGGCAACTTTACCATTTTGCGGCCGTAGAAAATATTGGGAAACGCGTTTTTTTAAATTTTTGGCTTTCCCCACATATATTATTTTCTCGTCTATATCCTTCATCAGATAGACACCGGGGCTATCGGGTAAAAGACTAATTTCCTTTTTTAAACGTAAATTCATTTTAAAGTTACCATTGTTGCCCCCAGGCCACCTTCGCCAGGACCACCCAATCGAAATTCTTTGATCCAGGATTGGTTTTTAAGATACTCGTGAACCGCCCGTCTTAAAGCGCCACTACCATCGCCATGAATTATTCTAACCTCTTTATAATGCTTGACTCGGCAGCCATCAAGAAAGCGAGAAACTTCAGCAAGCGCTTCGTCTACATGAAACCCAATCACATTACATTCTAATCCCACCTTACCTTGGACAATTACCGAGTCATGGTTTGTCACCGGGTTATTTTTCTTCTTCTTTGGAACTTCAGCATGGACCAATTTATCGACAGCGGCGGATATCGATAGTCCGTTAATCGCGCGGATTCGAGCATGATTGCCTTGTATCCGCGTAACACGTCCAAGAATTCCTAACCCGGTAACCAAAACAAAGTCATTTTCATGAATTATATCTTTGCTCTTAAAATCGGGCTCGGCATCTAACAAATCGGTTAACTCTTTTTTGGCGGCAATAACCTCATGAGGTTTTTTAGCTCCTTCCAAGGTTGCTAAAATTGCATTGGCTTTCTTCAATGCTTCATCAATTAACATTGCTTTTTCATCATTAACATCTTCGAGAAAATTCTTTTTACGTCGGTTCAATTCTTCTTTTTCGGATTCGATTTGTTGTTCAATTAGACCAATATCTTTAAGTTTCTTGTCTAAAATGGTTTGCTTTTGTAAAACATCGCGGCTGCTCTGTTCAAGATTTTGAATTGTAAGTGCGATATCCGAAGTACCCTGGTTATTAAGAATAAATTTTGCCGTGTCGATAATTCGCGTGTTAAGGCCCAAACGTTTCGCTACCATAACCCCATAGGAAGAACCCGGCACACCTAAAGACATGCGATACGTCGGCTCCAATTTATGCTCGTCGAAAATCATCGAAGCATTTATCAAGCCTTCAGTATTAATTGCCATAATTTTTAAGCCACTATAATGAGAACTAATCATCGCAAAAACATTTTTTTCAAGTAAAAACTTTACCACTGCTTCTGCAAGAGCCGCCCCTTCGTCTGGGTCAGTTCCCGTTCCTAACTCATCGATTAAAATTAAATCATTGCTTTTAGCTTCGCTGGTTATGCTGACTAAATTAGCAATATGCCCCGAGAAGGTTGATAAGTTATCGGAAATTGATTGCGAATCACCAATATCAACATAGATATTTTTGATAAAGCAAATATTCGCTCCTTCGTCAGCCGGAATGGCTAAGCCAGCATGATGCATTAATATCAGTAAGCCGACGGTTTTTAAAGCAACGGTTTTACCTCCAGCGTTTGGTCCACTAATTATTACAATCCGTTCCTCCATCGTAAAGGAAAAATCATTTGCAACAACTTTATTTTGATCAAGCAAGGGATGACGAGCAGATTTAATTTTAATTGTTGATTGAGTATTAACATCAGCAATTGTCGCATTGATTTCTAAAGCGTACTTGGCTTTGGCGGAATAAAAATCGATAAGTCCAATCAACTTGTTATTTGCCAATAAATGATCTTCTTCGCTAATAATAAGCATAGTCAAAGCCCGAAGAATTCTTCTTATTTCCTCAAGTTCATTGTTTTTTAAAGCCACCATTTCATTATTTAAAACGACAATTTCATTAGGTTCGATAAAAGTTGTTTGTCCGCTGTCAGATATGTCATGAATTATACCATTGACTTTATTTTTTTCGCTCGTTTTAACTGGTAGAACATAATGACCATCGCGAATCGTCAAAAGGTTATCAGAAAGAAAACTTGAGTAAAGGCCCGCCAGGCGGTTGACTTTTTCATTGATCTTCTGCTCTTGCCGGCGCATACGCTGACGAATTGATTTCAAGGCAGCTGAGGCTTCATCATATATTGTTAAATTGGGAGCAATAACCCGATGTATTTCCTTCTGCAAGGGAGTTAAATCAAAGAAGTCAGCCACTATTTCTTTTAAAAATGGATAGTCGCGATCTAATTTGCCAAAAAACCGTTTTATATCATTACACTGTCCAATATCTGTGGCTACGTGGTCAATATCAAGGGGAGTAAGAATGCCCCCTTTTTTGCCGTTAGTAATAATTGGGAAAAGATCAAATGATGAATTGAGTGGCCATGAAGAAAATCGCACCATGGTTTCAATCATTTCTTTGAGGGTAGCTAAAGCATCTTGAAGTTCCTCGCGATGGGAAAACATTGCTAAGTGTTCGATGTAATCCTTAGCCACTTCAGAGTGGGTATATTGTTTGATAGCCGCTTGTATACGGCCGAATTCTAGGGCTTCACTCGTCGTTTTCATAAATTCCTCTTTTTCAAACATATTATAGGGCATGAGGCTTAATTATGCTAAAATAATTAGCATGAATACAACATCCATTAAACTTAATAAAGAACAAATAAATCAACTTATTGCATTTTTTGACAACTATAAAGTACCTGTCGATGGCGAATATGTTTCTTTCAAAGCCGTCGATGAAAATACTATTGTTCGCGTTTACATAAATACCCATCACGATTATCAAAAAGTTACTTTCAGTGGACCTAGCGCCTTAAAATTCGCTAAAAAATTTGATGTCAATTATCAGCATATAACCAAGACGGTTGTTAAGGAACCAGCTTCTGGGTTTTTAACCTTTGATTCTCAAATTGGTAGTGACGAAGTTGGATTTGGCGATTTCTTTGGTCCGATTGTCGTTACGAGTGCTTATGTTTCAAAATCGGATATGAATAGTATTTCAACTTTTAAAATTGATGACTCTAAGAAAATGAACGATAAGTATATTATGGAAATTGGCCCATTAATTGAGCACAAATATGATCATGTCTCGTTTGTAATTAATAACGACAAATTGAATGAGTTGTTTGCGAAGGGATATAATCTGAATAAAATTAAAGCCATGCTACATAATCGGGCCTTGAGAATTTTAGCCACTAGACATAGCGACTATAAAACGGCTTATATTGATCAATTTTGTTCCCTAAAATCTTATCTTGAATACATTGAAGAACCGATTATTGATAAAGTTGTCCTTCGCACCAAAGCGGAAAGTTTATTTCCTTCGGTAGCCTTAGCCAGCGTTATCGCCCGATACACATTTCTCAAAGAAATGGCCAAGTTGGGCACGATTTACCATACAACTTTTCCTTTAGGCGCATCGACGAAAGTTGATGACTTTGCAAAAGATTTCATCCAAAAGCATGGTTTGCAAACAATGAGCCATGTCTGCAAGACAAAATTTCGCAATTGGAAAGATTTAACGAAAAATAATTAATTTTCTTGGTTTCGAAGTATACTCAATACATCGCAAAAATGCTGAGGGAGCGGAGCTTCAACGGAAATTTCTTTATGTGTCCTAGGATGAACAAAGGTCAAACGAAAAGCATGAAGAAGCTGACCATTTTGGTAGAGTAAGTGATTGTTACGACCATAAATGGGATCGCCTTCAATGGGGTGGCCAATATAGTCCATATGGACGCGAATTTGATGGGTACGTCCAGTTAAGAGTCGACAACTGATTAAGGTATATTGATTAAAGCGCTCCTCGACATGAAAAAGCGTCGTTGCCTCTTTGCCATCCATCAAATCGACCGCCATTTTAAAACGGTCTTTTTTATCGCGACCAATCGGCGCAATTATCTTGCCATCATCTTCACTGATAACTCCGTCAACTAGAGCAAAATATTCCCGATGCATCGAGTGGTCGGCCAGTTGTTTTGATATCCCTTCATGGGCGAAATCATTTTTGCAAACAAGTAAAAGCCCAGATGTATCCTTATCAATACGATGCACGATTCCAGGTCGCTTAACGCCATTAATTCCACTCAAGTTTTTAACCGAATAGAGCAACGCATTAACAAGAGTTCCCGAGTAATGGCCATTCGCAGGATGAACAACCATACCTGCGGGCTTATTGACTACCAGCAAATCATCATCTTCGTAAACAATATCCAAGGGAATGTTTTCCGCTTCAATCGCCATAGGTGAAAGTGGCCGCTCATTGACGATGATCTCATCTTCAAGTTCGACGCGATAAGCGGGCTTAAAGTTTAATTCTCCATTAACCGTAACGTAGCCCTCTTTGATTAAATGCATAGCAAATGTACGAGAATGCTCTTCTATTAGTGCACCTAACGCCTTATCAAGCCGTTCTCCGACAAGCGTCTCATCAATTGTGAAAATCCGATCTTCACTCATGCTTATTTCCCTCGTCTATTGAGGATGGTATCTTTTCTTTATTAAGAGCAACTAGAAGGGCAAGACCAATGAAGCCGATGACTAAGGTCATATCGGCAATATTAAAAACTGGAAAATAATAGTTTCCAAAGACTAGAGAAAGAAAATCAATTACTCCCTCTTCGTAAAAAGCGCGATCAATAAAATTACCGAGCGTTCCTCCGACGATAAACGCTATATCTAGTTTCATTAAATTAGATAAAACCTTGTCTTTTTTTATCCGATAAAAAATAAAAGCCACGCCGATAATTAGGCTGAAAAATGCCAATATGATTGTATTGCCACTTAATATCGACCAAGCCGCACCAGTATTTCTCTGATAATCAAAATAGAAAAACCCATTGATAATTGGTTGCATATTGGGCTTAAGCGAAACCACAATCCATTTGGTAGCTTGATCAAGAGCAATGATAACCAACATCACCCAGTAGTATCCCTTAAAAAGGGAAGCAAATCTTTGTTTAATCGACATGTTCTTCTCCTATTGCTTCTACACAGCGATGGCATAAATGAGTGCCATCTTCTAACGTTACAGTTTCATCATGATAATTCCAGCAGCGATCACACTTGGTTCCTAAATGCCGAACAACATTAATTCCCGTGCCTTTAAATTTGACCTCGCTAACAATAAATAAACGAGCGAGCTCATCCTTATCGATTCCTAACAATGCTGGTGGAACAAGTTTTTCCCCGACTTCAAGCAGGGCCTCTTGAGCGCTGCCAATGAGACCGGTTTTTCGCGCCTCTTCCAATGCCTTAAGCACCGATTCACGGAAACTTAAAAACAATTCATATTGTTTAAGAGTTTCTTGATCTAAAGTTTGTGACTTGGGCATGTCCTCTAATTGAAGGGCGAATTTTTTATTAGTTTTCGGGAAAGCCCGATAAACCTCTTCCATGGTAAAAGTCAGTATTGGCTCATATAATCGCATCAGACGATCACTAACGGCATATAAGACATGTTCAACTCCCAACCGTCGCAGGGAATACTTGTTTTCACAGTAAAGAATGTCCTTCGCAAAGTCGAGATAAAAACTGCTTAAATCGGCGCTGATAAAAGTGGCTAAGGCGCTTGTTACTGAAGCAAAATCCAAATTATCATAGGCTTCAAGCACGTTATTGGTTAAAGCGTCAAGGCGCGATAATAAGAACTTATCAACGATTTCAATTGGCGTAAATTTCTGAATAGCATCAATATATTTTTCATCATCAACCGCCGGCAAATTTCCTAACAAAAAGCGGAAAGTATTTCTAATCTTACGATAGCTTTCACTCATCTGCTGAATAATACTCTCACTCAGCCTTGAATCGGCGTGATAATCGACATTTGCCGCCCAAAGACGAAGTAAATCCGCTCCATATATATTGGCAATCTTGTTCGGATCAATACCATTACCCTTAGATTTAGACATCTTTTCCCAATTTTCATCCATAACGAAACCATGGCTTGCCACCATTTTATATGGTGCCACTCCCGTAGTTGCTACGGAAATAATTAGTGAAGAATTAAACCATCCTCGATACTGGTCACTGCCCTCGATGTAAAGATCGGCTGGAAACTTCATTCCGCGCTGCAAAAGCACTCCACTAAACGAGGACCCTGAGTCAAACCACACATCCATAATGTCCTTTTCTTTGCTATATACTCCGTTTGGACTATGAGAATTTGTGTAGCCTTCAGGAAGCAATTCTTCCGCACTGCGTTCAAACCACACATTGCTTCCATATTGGCGGACAAGTTTGATGACATTGTCAAAAATGTCTTTATCAATAAGCGGAGTTCCATCTTCGGCATAAATAATTGGAATCGGTACTCCCCAGGCTCTTTGCCGCGAAATACACCAATCACCCCGGTCTTTTATCATATTATGCATCCGGGTTTTTCCCCATTCAGGATTCCATTTTACTTCATCCACCGCCTTTAAAAGCTGATCGCGAATTTTATCAATTGAGCAAAACCATTGCGGAGTGGCTCGAAAAATAAGCGGTTTGCCCGTCCGCCAGTCATGCGGATAACTATGATTAATGATTGTATCGGCTAAAAGTGCATCTTCTTCGCGTAGCCAAGCGAGAACTAGATCATTCGCATTCTCATAAAAAACGCCCTTTAATCTCTCTCCTGCTTCTTCCGTCATAAATCCTCGGCTGTCAACTGGACATAGGATTGGTAAATGATACTTCTGACCAACAATAAAGTCGTCTTCGCCATGTCCTGGAGCCGTATGAACTTGGCCCGTGCCCGCATCATCAGTCACATGTTCACCATTAATAATTAATGAGTCGCGATGATATAGAGGATGATCAGCCACTAGCCCATCCATATCCTTTCCTTTAATGACTTTAATCAACTGGGCGTTCTTAATGCCCGTTTCTTTCACAAACGACGACAAAAGTGAAGTAAGAACGATAAGTTTGCCTTTTTCTGTTTCATATAATCCATATTCAAAGTCGGGATGAACGCTGATAGCCAAATTTGCAGGTAAAGTCCAAGGTGTTGTTGTCCAAATAACAAAATAGGCATCATTGGGTAAAATCTTTCCCCCATCTTTTACCCTAAAACGAACGTAAATGGCGTGAGAGTCAACATTTTTATATTCAATTTCCGCTTCAGCTAGAGCGGATTCGCTACTAGGCGACCAATAAACTGGTTTTAAGCCTTTAAAAATTAATCCCTCTAATGCCATTGTTTTAAACACGTTAAGTTGGTTGGCTTCGTACTCTTTGTCCAAGGTCAAATAAGGGTGATCATAATCGCCAATAACTCCTAACCGTCGAACTTGCTCACGTTGGATATTGACCTGCTTTAAAGCATAGTCATGACATTTATTGCGAAACTCATTTATAGGAGTTGTTTTGCGATTAATACCACTTTTTGTAACTTGATTTTCAATTGGTAATCCATGTGTATCCCAGCCAAAAACAAAAGGTGTGTAATACCCGGACATATTTTTATAGCGAACAACAAAATCCTTTAAAATATGATTGAGCGTGTGTCCGCAATGGATACTGTTGTTAGCATAGGGTGGACCATCATGAAGTTGATATTCTTCACAACCAAGGCGATTTTCTAGCATCTTGGCATATAGGTTTCCCTCTCGCCAATCGGCAACAAAAATCGGTTCCTTTTGGGCTAAGTTCCCACGCATTTCAAAACTGGTTTTTGGCATCAATAATGTTTTTTTCAAGTCCATGATTTTTCTCCTTTAAATAAAAAAAAGCATCCACTAAGGACGCAGTCGCGCGGTACCACCTTATTTCCAAGTTAAACTTGGCGCTCGAGCGAATAACGGCCGCACCGGGAAAATCTAAAAAAATCAATTTTCCACTCCGAAGTGATACCACCATTTTGTCAATTCTAGTCTCTCACCTTACACTAGTCGCTTTTATCTAAAAAATGGTGACGCGTCTTCATCAACGTTTTACACGAGTAATTATATCATCAATCATTTACTTAGCAACTGAATAAGAAAAAAAGTGGCCCAAGCCACTTTATTTACTCTTCATCTTTAAGAAAGTCGGGAAGAATGTTTTCACTAATATCTTCGTCTTTTTCCTTCTTCTCTTTTACCACCGACACAGGGCGAGTTTCAATTGGCTTGGCTCCATCGACTGAACGATTGAGTGTGTCATAGGTCGGTACGGTAGTGAAATCCTGTTGCTCTTCAAAATCAGTCGCGATAACACTAACTAAAATCTGATCATCAAGGAATGAATTAATGGAAACGCCGAACTTAATATCTAAGGAATTGCCACTAGTTTCAATAATTTTATAAACGGTATCTTGCGCCTCGTATAAGGAAACATTTTTACCACATGTTACGGCGATGATAGCTTTGCGAGCTCCACTGAGTGAGGCTTCGAGCAAAGGCGAGTTAATCGCATTTTGCGCCGCTTCTTCCGCCTTATTTGGGCCACTGCCGCTACCGAAACCAATAAGCGCTATACCAGTGTTTTTTAAAGTATTACGCACATCGGCAAAATCAAGATTAATAACCGCCGGCAATAAAATTAAATCTACAACGGTTTTAACCGATTGAGCTAAAACCTTATCGCTTGCTGCAAAGGCTTCACCGATCGGGGCGGTTCCACTTACCATAAGCAATTTGTCGTTACTAACAACGATAATGCTATCAACAACATCTTTAAGTTTGTTTAATCCCTCAACAGAATTGGCAATTCGTTTTTTTCCTTCAAATGTAAAGGGACGCGTAACAATCGCAATCGTTAAGGCGCCACTCTTTCTTGCAATCTCAGCGATGACTGGTGCGGCTCCAGTTCCAGTTCCGCCCCCCATACCGGCGGCGATAAAAACCAAATCTGCGCCTTTGACGACCTTTTCAATATCTTCTGAAGAGGATAAGGCGGCATCACGGCCAACACTTGGTTCACCTCCAGCCCCTAATCCATGGGTGGTTTCAAGTCCAAGGACAAGACGATTACGCGCTCTTGAAGTAGCAAGCGCTTGTTTGTCCGTATTGGCAACCCAAAAATCAACATTCTTAATGTCATCATCAATCATACGGTTAACCGCATTATTTCCCGCGCCCCCAACACCGATAACTTTTATATTAGCGATAGGTTCAAAATTATCTAAATCAGATCCTCCGGGAGCAATTTCATCATAATTCTGTTCTAAATTTTCTTCCATAGGGCCTCCTATAGTTCTTCTTTCCCAATACTATTGGCAGAACGTTTTGCCTTTTTCTTATTAGAAACATCACGTGTTACCGAGGCGACACGTGTTTTTTCATCACCAATCTCACTAGTATAATGGTCGTAAGCACTCAGTAAGCCCAATACCACTGACATTCCGCCATTACGCGCGCCAAAAGTTTCCGGTTGCTTAAAAATAATTTGCCGATCAGAATATTGTTGATTAAATGCCGATTGAAGCCCGTTTATATGAATCATTCCTCCAGTAAAAACCAAAGGGTATTCATTTATACGACTGTTGTTTTGTTCATTAACCAATTGCCTTATGGTTCGATTTATGTCGCCATAATATGCAACCAACCATTGATCAATTACATCGGATAAATCATTTAAATATATCGCGCGCGCGACTTGATCAAACGCTGAAGTAGATGCGATTTTCGCTTTTAATGAACATACTGTCTTATCGCGACCATAATTTTCAATAATTCGTTGAGCATCCTTTAGCGATAATCCCAGTCTTTCGGCTACTAAAGAAGCGAGGTTTTTACCCCCCTTCATAACGTAGGTCGAAGCAAAAAGTTTTCCTCCAGCAATCAGGCTAGCGGTTGTTTTTTCTTCCCCCATATCAATTAATAAGTACTGATCCGGCAAATTGTGATAATTGGCATATAATTTTGAAAGTGCATAGGTCTCGGCAAAAGCCTTCCGAACCTTAATTCCCGAACCATTTACCACATCACTATAGCAATCGCAAATATGAGTTGGAAGAATGTGAATTTTAGCCGTTATGGAAAGACTTGCAGAATCCATTCCTATCGGTGCGCGTGCAAACTCTTGTCCTTTTTCTAAAACGTAAAGTTCGGGAACAATTGAGACAACAGTTGCATTATCGACATTAGCATCCTTGCGAATGATATTTATTACATTTTTGACATCAATTTGTTCAACCTTTCCAACTGGGCTGACGACTGTTGATGAGCGTTCGGCTTGAAAAACCTGAAGCCCAATTGAAGGAAGAGCGAGAATTGCATCCTCGGGTTTTAATAAAATGTTTGATGGAATCGCAGCCACAAGTGACTTAATGGCTTCGCTGACCAAAGGCGCGTCCACAATTTCACCACTTCTAAGGGCGTTTGGAATCAGTTGAAAGCCAGTATGCAAAACAACCGGCTGATTATCGAGAACGTAACCGACCACAAGTTTAACTGCGCGATGGGATATTTCAATGGCGACAATTGGTTTGTTCATACTCATTCCTATTCTTATTTCTTTAGTTAAATTATATGTAATTGTTGACTAGCATGCAATTAAAAACCTTAAAATTTCCCTTCGGACTTGTTTTTTTGCTGCATGTATTAAAAAAACGGCAATTACCCTCTTAGCCCTAATTACTTTTTTTCTTTAAATCGGTAAAAAAAGTTGTTAATATATTTATGAGGAGGTCTATATGAAAATAAAAAATAGACGGTTTTTACTGCTTCTACCTGTTTCATTGTTAATTGCCGGCTGTAATTCTCCTGTTAGTGCCAAAGATGCTTCCGTTGCTTTGTCGAAAGCATATACTCAGATGCTTGATACTGTTGTTGATGGAATTACCCTTGATCAAACGTTAAAGGGCACAATTGATATCAAAAATTTCGAGGATGGCTCTGAGACAGCGACAAATTCCATTTATATTGATGGTGAAGAAAGTTTTTCTTTTAAAGGCGTAGATTTACTCGGAGACGCACCACAAGCTAGTTTATCCATAACTGGTAAAGGTTCGGCGACAGTCGATACGAGTGAAACAAGTGTTGATGAAGAGATTAATGCCTACTATTCAGAAGGCGTTATCTACGGAGATGTTTCTAAAGCAATATCGATTCAACAACTTGAACCTGCTCTGGAAGCTAATCCTAAATTTAAAGTTCAAGCAGGATTATTGAAGGACTTTATGGGCGTTGAAGGTGAGGTTACTGTTCGCGATTTAATGGAGACCATGGGTGAGATGGAACTTCCAACCGCGGAAGAAATGTCATCATCAGCCGAGGAATTTTTTGGTGGATTTAGTGGTTTCTCAGCAACTACCGTTAGTGGTGGCACCAAAATATCATTAAAGGTAAACAACGATACCATTACCGATTACATTGTGTCTATGTATACGAAGGATATCGACATGTCGAGTATTCCCTCTTATGTATCATTTGATATTGATGCTTTACGTGAAGAAGCAGCCGCAATGGTCGATGCCTATGGATCATTCGATTTAACACTATATGTCGTTTTAACTGGAGATACTCTTTCTGAGATTTCCTTTAATGCCGATCTTGATTTAGCCATTCCCGATTCGTCGGGTAAAGTCTATACTGCTGAAGATGTGGCCAGTGTTTTTGAAGGTGTTAAAATTAAAGCCAATATCGAGTTTTCAATAAAACTTGATATGAACGCGACCCCAACAATTACGCTTCCAACCGATTTAGATACTTATACGATGATTCAAGACAACTAATAATTAGCATATGAAACAGGAAAGACCGGTTATTCCGGTCTTTTTTTTACAAAAAAAATGGCATTTGGCCATTTTAAAAAGAAAGATTAATTCGGCAAGTTATTATAACTGCTCAATAGTAACGTCTGAAGAAACATTTGAAGAGCTACTATCCGCGCTTGAGGTTGTTTGGGCTTCCGCTGGTGAACCATTTTTTGCAATTTGAATAGGAACACCCACCCCAGCGCCAAGGGCTACGAAAAAGATGAGACCAGCTAACACTTTACGAGTCCGATAGTAACTTGCTTTTCGTCCATTTTTTTCTAACTTGTCGCGCATATCTTTCACCTACTTTCTTTCTAATATTCTTAATTTAGCTGAGGTTGAACGACGATTTTGTAGAACTTCTTCTTGACTAGGAACAATCACCTTTCGGTTGACAAGACGATACTCCTTTTCGACTTGAAACGGATTACGTTTATCGCCGATTAAAACTGCACTATCCTTAAATACTTCCTTTACTATTCGGTCTTCTAAACTTTGAAAGGTTATAACCGCAATTCTTCCTTCACTGTTCAATAACGGAATACATTTTTCAAGGGCAACTCGCAGAACATTCAATTCATCATTAACAGCAATGCGCAATGCCTGAAAGGTCTGTTTAGCCGGATGGCCTTTTTTTCTCAGTTCGCTGTCCGGTTTACTGTGCTTGATAATTTCGACTAAATCATTGGTAGTCACAATTGGCTTTTTTGCCCGTCCGCGAATAATATTTTGCGCGATACTATAAGCAAATTTTTCTTCACCATAATCGCGAAATATTTTTGTTAAAGCCTCTAAGGAAAAGGTGTTGACAATATCGTAAGCTGTCGGACGCATTGAAGACGGATCCATACGCATATCAAGTAGAGCATCATAACGATAGGAGAAGCCACGGTCAGCCTCATCAAATTGGGGTGAGCTTACGCCAAGATCCATCAATATTCCATCTACTTTATTTATTCCTAGACTCTCTAGTTTCTCCGCTGCTTCGGCAAAGTTAGCATGAATGGTCGTCCAATTGTCGCCGACTGTTTTTAAAACTTCTTTGCTTTTTATAAGTGCTTCCGGATCTTGATCAAATCCATAGAGATGACCATGCGGAATTCGCTTTAGTATTTCTTTACTATGTCCACCACGTCCAAGCGTTAAGTCAACATATATTTTTCCATCGCGAATATTTAGACCGGTAATTACTTCCGATAGAAGAACTGGAATGTGTTCATTTTCATTATTCATGACGATTATCCTCAGGCAAACCTTCGGCTATTGTGTCCATACGCTGCGAAATATCCTGTGAATACTCATCCCATTTTTCTTGATTCCAAACTTCAAAGTGATCGTTAACACCAATGACAGCTACCGATTTTTTTATATCAAGTCGAGCAAGAATTTTAACAGGAAGAGCGATACGGCCGTGATCATCAAGTTCAGTTTCGATTACACTTGCAAGCCGAAGACGTATAAAATCACGTTCATCTTTATGATTGTAGGAAAGAGATGAAGTTTTTTTAACTAGGGCATCAAAGTCAGTTGGAAGATAGATTTCTAGCGTTCCATTATATCCATTCATAACATAAAGGTGGTCTTTTACTTGCTCACGAAAGCGACTTGGAATAACCAAGCGACCTTTACTATCAAGCGAATGGTAATAAGTTCCAAAAAACATTTGTCCCACTTTCTCCCACTTTCTACAATCACATTATATTTAAGTATGTTTTTTTTGTAAAGCAATAAACACAAAAAAAGCGCCAACTTAATGGCGCCAATCTAAATTATTGAATATTGTTATTCGTCTTCTTCGACTTTAATCCCCTCAAAAGGGTTATTCTTTCCTCGACCTGCTTCGTATTCATCTTCGCTCAATATTCTTACACCATCTCCCACATTTGGAAGTTTCGCACCCGGCTTAATGGCCTTAAGCGGAATCTCGGTAAGCAATAAACCAAATAGATAAGGATCTAAATCAATGTAATTACCATTGATGGGAAAAATGTTTGGATCCTCGTTTTCCTTATCAAAAGTAAAAATTAGTTGATCGTGGAGACGAAGTTTTTTCCTAAAAGGCTCAAGGGTATAAGCGCATTCAAGTTCTACTTCCGATTCCATACGAACATCGATTTCGATAATATCACTACTTTCGATAACACTGGCTTCCACATTAGTCGAAATAACTTTTCTCAATGTGGGATTATCCCGTATTGAAAAAGTTGATAAGTCGACAGGCGCCTTTAAAATAAGCGGTTTACTGGAACACTCATTAAGAAAAATTCTCATGCTTTATCCTCGCAGTTCAGCCTTAAACTGATGGAATAAGGCCGATTTAATTTCATCTTCTATTACCCGAACATCGCCATCGGTCAATGTCCTCTTATCATCCCCATAAAAAACGCTTAGTGCGATTGATTTCATCCCTGCTTGAACATGCTCGCCTTGATAGATATCAAAGACCTCGACATTCTTCACCAAGGCCCTTCCTGCTTTTTTAATACACTTTTCCACCTCGCTTACGGCGATACTTTGGTCAATAACAAAAGCCAAGTCCCGGCGAACAAATGGATACTTAGCAATCGCCTTACTTTTAATAGGACTAGTTTTTAGCGATAACAAGGCATCTAGGTTTAAAGTTAAAGCCACAACAGCTAATTTATTAAACCCATGATTTTTCTTCCATTCAGGATGAAGTTCACCTAAAACCGCAATTGAATCTTTGGCAAGAAAAATTTCCGCCGAGCGACCGGGATGAAATTCATTGGCTGGAGTAGATAGTTTTTGTAGTCGGTAACGGCTAGGCTCAATACCGAAAGCGAGAAAAATCCCTTCAATCAAACCCTTACTATGATAGTAATTATAGTTTTCTTTTTGAATACTTCCCCAAATCTTATCCTGCCCAACTAGCACAACCGACAGTTGGGTCATTGCGCTCTTTTGGCCATAGGCGTTAGACACTTCAAAAAGAGCAAAATCTTCCATTTGATGAGCCACATTATATTCCGCCACCTTGAGTAAAGAAGAAAGCGTGTTGGTTCGAAATAAAGCGTGTTCAGGAGTCATCGGGTGTAACAATTTAAAAGGGGTATCCTTGTTTAAATAAGAAAATTCCTTGGTTTCTTGTTCACTGATAAGTGAATAGGTCAATGCTTCATTCAACCCATTACTAAGCAAAAAATGGCGCAATTTTTGAATGGCCTCTTGGGTGGAATTATATCCTCCTACCGTGGTGGCAAAAACCGGTAAAGTACTAACGACATTATCATAACCGTAGTAACGGATAATCTCTTCGCTTAAATCAGCCACCCCCGAAATATCAATTCTAAAATCCGGCACTTCGACAACCAAATATGAGTTTAACTTCTGCTCTCTAATTTTAAAAGAAAGATTTGTCAGGGCCTTTTTTATATTTTCTAAAGAAAAACTGGTTCCCAAACGATGATTAATATCCTGAATAGAGAAACCAATCACTTGCTTTTCATGATTGATTTGGTCATAAGTTATAACATTTGAGATTTCCTTCGCCCCTGCCAATTCGCGAAGCAACCGCGCCGTCAAAGCCAAAACTATCTCACTTTGATGGGGATTAATTCCTTTTGCAAATCGGGATGAAGAGTCACTCACTAGATTCAGCCGGGTTGAAGTGTGACGGATAGTGGCACCATCAAATAAGGCCGCTTCAACGGCAATATGCTTACTGCTAGCATCAACTTCAGCCATTTTAGAGCCCATCACACCGCCTAAGCACATTGTTTTATTGTTAACCGTGATTGCGATATCACCGGCTACCACATGATAGGCATTATCATCTAGCGCCACCCAGTTTTCATCTTCAATATCATCGCGAACAACAAAACTTTCGCCTTTAACTTTATCAAGGTCATACATATGGAGGGGCTGACCCGTTAGAAGCATAATGTAATTACCGATATCGACAACATTATTAATCGAACGAATTCCCGAAGCCATCAAGACTGCTTTTAACCATTTAGGTGAAGATTTAACTTTTATATCCTTCACTTCCATCAAGGTAAACAATGGGCATTTATCAGTTTGCGATTCAACCTTTAAACTACTATCAAAGTCCGCTTTCAAACTGGCGCTAGGAAGTGAGATTTTTCTTTCAAATAGACCTCCTAACTCGCGCGCTAAATTCATCGCCGCCGAGCAATCAGGACGATTGGCTAAAAGCTTTAAATCTAAGATAACATCGTCCAATCCGAGATAAGAAAGAACATTTTCGTTACCCACTTTTGCATCATCTGGCAACTCTTCAATGCCGGCAATCTGCTTTTCGGTTAAAAATTTATGCTCGACTCCAAGTTCGGATAACGAACAGCACATTCCATTACTTTCCACTCCACGAATGGTTGAGGGAGTAATTACAACATCATTAGCCAAATGACAATTCTCTAAAGCCACAATAACCTTAAGCCCTTTTTTCACATTTGGGGCGCCACAAACAATCTGTCTAAGACCGTATTTTGTTCCTAAATCCACACTTAAAACATGAAGATGGTCGGAATCGGGATGATTTCTTACCTCTAAAATTTGACCAACAACCAAGCGATCACCATAGGCCAAGGGTTGAGATCCTTCAACCTCAATTCCAGCAAAAGTTAAACGATCGCTTATTTGCTTGGGACTTAATCCTGATAAATCAACATACTTATTTAACCAATTCAATGAAAATTTCATAATTACTCCTCATTTAATACGAACGTATTGCTGCAAAAAGCGAATATCGTTAGTGTAAAATTTTCTAATATCGTCAATACCATAGCGAAGCATAGCCACCCGCTCAATGCCAATGCCAAAAGCAAAGCCTTGATATTCTTCCGGATTATATCCATTCATCTGCAATACATTAGGATGAACCATTCCTGCTCCTAAAATTTCAATCCAGCCTGTCCCTTTACATACGGAACAACCTTTTCCTCCGCATTCAAAGCAGCTAACATCAACTTCAACACTTGGTTCCGTGAATGGAAAATAACTTGAGCGGAGACGAATCTCCCTTTTTTCCCCAAACATTTTTCTTATAAATAACTCTAATGTGGCTTTTAAGTTAGCCATATTGATGTTCTTATCGATAACTAATCCTTCAACTTGGGCAAATTGGTGAGAGTGAGTAGCATCATCGTCATCGCGGCGAAAAACTTTCCCCGGACAGATGATTTTTATCGGCTGTCCCTTTTTCTCTTGCATTACGCGTGCTTGAACGGGTGAAGTATGGGTACGCAAAAGTGTCTTTTCATCAATATAAAAACTATCCTGCATATCCCGTGCCGGGTGGTCAGCGGGAATATTGAGTAACTCAAAATTAAAATGATCCGCTTCGATCTCTGGTCCTTCAGCAATCTCATATCCCATTCCAATAAAAATGTTTTCAATTTCGTCTTTGATTAGAAATAAAGGATTAATGCCCCCCGTATAATAATTTTTACCTGGCAGCGTTAAATCGATTTTTTCTTGTTCCAACTGCTGAGAAAGAGCAGCCTGTTCAAGCACTTGTTTTTTACTCGCCAAGAGCAAATTCGCTTCTTCTTTAAGCGCGTTTACTTCCTTTCCGTATTCCGCCTTTTCTTCATTAGGAATATTGCGCATCAACTGCATCAATTCGCTGATTTTTCCTTTTTTGGCATAGTAGATGTTAAAAACGTCGGTTAAATTTTCAAGTGAGTTGGCTTCCGCAATTTTAGCCTTAATTTCATTTAATAAACTTTCGAGATTACCTTTCATATATCCTCCTAAAAAATAAAAAAACTTACGTTCAGGAACGAACATTCGCGGTACCATCCTGATTCGTAAGTATTATTTTTTACGCTCTTAATTGCATTTAACGCATGCTACACGGGGTTATCTTGACCCAGCTCATCGGTGAATTCAGTTAACTCTATTGGGGATCTCACACCAACACTCCCTCGCTGACAATAGAAGACAAACTTACTACTCCGAATCAGTGCCGACTTGATTATAACACGCAGTTAAAAAACTTATAAGTGGGTATTTTGTTTTACTTGATACATTAAAATTCCCGCGGCCACGCCGGCATTCAATGAATCGACATTATTAATCGGAATTATTACCTTGTTAGTTGCCCCTTTCAGTACTATTTCACTTATTCCTTGACCTTCACTCCCGATTACTAAGATATATTTTTCTTCAACTTTCAAGTTTTTAATATCGCCGCTGTCCTTTTCTAACGATGAAGCAATAATTTGGTATTTATTTTCCTTAGCGTAGGCGATAAAATCCGTTGAACTCATGCGGACAAGTGGAAGCGAAAAAATTGTTCCTTGCGAAGCCATAATTGTTTTTTGATTGTAAAAATCGGCACTTTCATAACTAGCAATAATTCCATCAAAGCCAAAGGCAGTCGCCGTTCGAATAATGGTACCCATATTGCCTGGGTCTTGAATCCCGTCGAGGAAAATAAGTCTTTTCTTATTTGTAATGCTTTCATCTGGCTTCTTTACAATAGCCAAAACCTTAGGAATTGATTTTAAAGAACTCATTTTTTTCATCACATCATAACTAACTATTATTTCATCACGATCAAAGCCCGCTTCCAAGCAAAAAACCTTTAGAATGACATTTCTTGATTTAGCCATCGAAAACAAGTGATCACCTTCAATAATAAAACTACTAGTCGCATCGCGATGCTTTTTTCTCTTTCAAAGCTATAACTTGCTTTACTAAGTCATTGCTTCGACTAGATATAATTTTCGTTTCTTGGGTCATGGAATATTCCTTTCTTCATCTGTTGATTTAATCGGCGATAGTTTGAAGCGTATTCATAGATAATCTGATAAAAATGGGGACCATGATTAAATTCATAATGATGAGCTAACTCATGAACTATAACCGAATCGATAACTGCATAATCGTAATGAACAAGAAAACTAGCAAAAGATAAAGTGTGTGTTTTCCGTGAATTTGAGCCCGCGAGCGTTCGCATATTACGGACTCGAATGTGATATAAAGGTGTAATGTTCATTTTTCTTTCAAAAAAAGGAACTTTAATTGCCAAATAGTCCATTAACCGATCTTTCTTTTCATCGTCTCGCAAATCGCGCTCAATTTTCTTGCCAAAAAGATAATTTGCCGCGCGATTTAAAGTCGCTTTCTTCTCAGTTCTAGTAATCAACTGTTCCGCGGATTGAGTGATAAACCTAAATATAAAGCCATCCGTTGTTAAGTGAGGAGCACTAACATAAAAGACATCATTGCGAAACCGAAGATATATATTTTTAATAAACTTATGGGTAATATGGACCTTGTAGGATCGGTTATTAATGCTAATTGTCGTTTCTTTCATTCTCATATCAATAGTATAGCGATTATTGGTGCGAAAACTAGTAAAAGTGAAACGAATAATATAGAATAATTGAGAGGAAAAATGATGGAAAAGATTCTAATATCCGCCTGTTTAGTGGGAATAAATTGTCGTTACGATGGCAAAAGTAAAGTCAATAACGATGTTGAGGCCTTAAGAAAGTATTTTGATTTTATATTGATTTGTCCGGAAGTTGACGGGGGTTTGCCAACACCTCGTGCTCCTAGCGAAAGAAAGGGAACAAAGGTTATTAATTCATTAAAAGAAGACAACACTTTATTCTTTTCGAAGGGAGCTAGGAGGGCCCTACAGCTTGCTCAAGACAACAACATTCGTTTCGCCATATTGAAAAGTAAGTCACCATCGTGTGGGTCAAAACTGATATATGATGGTACTTTTAGCAGAACGCTGGTTTCCGGTAATGGAGTAACCACCGACCTATTACTTGCCCATGGAATAGAAGTTTTTTCAGAAGATCAAATTGAGGATTTGTTATGCAAAATTCAACTGTCAGAAAAATGACTTTAATTGCCCTTTTAGCCGCTGTAACCTATCTTGCGACGGCATTTTTACGAGTTCCCTATGCGGGTAATCAGGGATATTTAAATTTTGGGGATGCAATAATTTTATTTGCCGCCTGCTTTATTGATCCGATAGCAGGAGGAATTGTTGGCATTATCGGTGCTGGACTAGCTGACTTCACATTTGGATATATTCAATTTTTACCCTTTACCATCGTAATTAAGTTTGTAATGGGCCTTGTAGCCGGCTTTTTTTACCGCTACGGAAAAGGATTTTTTCGCTATATAGGTATTGTTATTTCAAGTTTGTTTATGGTTATTGGTTACGCATTTGCCTATTATCTTTTATATGGAGGATGGGGAGCAGTTGTCGCTTATTCACCTTTTGATATTGTGCAGGCAGTTGCCGCTATCATTATGAGTTTGATATTGATTTTTACCGCCAAAAAAGTTCGCCTTATGCGCGAAAGTGATAATTGATAATCTCTTTTTGTTTACCATAATAAATTGTAGTCATTAGAAAACCCCGAAATTACTTTCGAGGTTTTTTATAAATATATTTTTTTTATAATGATAGAAAAATTAGTGTTTAGATTCCTTTAATGCATCCACAACTTCATTATCAATACGAGCAATGGCTTCAGTCATTAACTCAACCATTGCCACATAATCATTATAATCAATGATACTTACATGACTATGGAAGTAACGGCAGGGTAAACTTACTGTCATATTTACTATACCGTCAAATTGTTTATGTATAGCGCCACTATCAGTACCGCCGGCGGTCAGTAAATCATAACAATACTTAATTTTTCTTTCCTTAGCAATTGCTTCCACCCAATCAAACAAACCACGATGAGCGATAACTGAACTATCCATAATTGAAAGGGCCACTCCCGCTCCTAGACGTGAAGGAGAGTTAGGAGCTCCCGGAAGATCGTAAGACATCGCAACGTCCGTAGCAAAGGCAACATCAGGTTTAACATGATAGGCCGCTGTTCCTGCACCTCGCAAGCCTACTTCCTCTTGGACAGTACCCGCAAAAACGACATTGCACTTATGGCCCCGGGCTTTTAAATTTTTAATTACTTCAATACCAACAGCGACGCTCGCCCGATCATCCCAGGCCTTGCCAAGAAGCGCAGTTCCATTATTCATAACTCGAAAACTTTGTAGGGGGGTGACGGTGTCGCCAATTCTAATTCCCATATCTTCAATTTGCTTTCGGCTATCAACGCCCAAATCAAGGTACATATCTTTGAGTTCCATCACTTTATTCTTTTGATCAGCGGGCATACCATGCGGTGGTTGCGCTCCAGTAACGCCAATATACTCATGGCCATCACGTGTTTTAACCACAAATTCATGAGCCGGGATAACGTGTCCCCACCATCCTCCTACATTCCCGAGGCGAATAAGCCCACTTTCCTCAACTCTTAAGACCATAAAACCAATCTCATCCATATGGGCCGTAAAAAGAACAGTTGGTTCACCTTGTTCTCCCGGTAAATACGCTAAAGTCGAGCCGAGATTATCAAATTCAAAATGATCAACATCATCCTTTAAATATCTTTGAATTAAACAGCTTACTTCTCTTTCATTTCCTGAAATTCCCCGAACTTCCGAAACTTCTTTAAGCAAAAGTAATCTTTCTTCTTTATTCATAATAAAATCCTCACTTCAATAATTATTATCTTGGCGTTTAAAATTTTCGGCATTTTTTTGCAAATAGGCGCTTATGATATCGCTTTCAGAAAAGTTAGTTACTTTAGATATAGCTAAAAAAGAAGCAAAAGCTGATTTATAGTCAGGTAGCGATTCACTAATCAAAAACGCTTCGAATTTTTGATAGACACCAAAAATAAGCGTTGAGAGAGCTTTTATTTTTGGCACTGAAACTTCAATTTTTTCAACCCTAAAATTCTTAGCCAATCCTAGTGAAAGAAGAAAATGTAAAACATCCGCATACTCATCGAGCAATCGTTCCTTCGATTCGCTTGCTTTAATAGACCAAAACTTGAAACTGCGAGTAGCGTTAGCAAATTCTCCTAGTTCCACTAAGAGCGCAAGTTTTCTTTCAACTAGCGTCGATGAATAATCGACGTTTTTATCCGCGTGAATTCGCTTGTCTAGTTCACTTTGTTTAGCAAATAGTAAATCGAGAGAAAAGACTTCGCTCATAAGACCTCCAAATGCCAGATATCACGGTTATATTCGTTGATGGTTCGATCGGTGGAGAAGAAACCACTCATGGCAATGTTATAAAGACATGCCCTCGCCCATCCGCTGCGATTAGAATAGTAGAACTGATCGATTTTTTTTGAAGTCTCAAGGTAGGCGCGGAAGTCTTCTAAAATTAAATACTCATCGCCTCGATACATTATCTCATCAAAAATAGCCCGGAATTTGTCATTATCCCCATTACTCCAAAAGCCATTAATTAAACTATCGATAATCACCTTGACATCAGCATCGGAATTATAGACATCCCAAGGGTTGTAGCCACTATTACGCTTGGCCATTACTTCTTCTTCTCTAAGCCCAAAAATATAGCAATTATCCGCTCCGACCCGCTCGCTAATTTCGACATTGGCTCCGTCTAGAGTTCCTAACGTTAACGCACCATTCATCATAAACTTCATATTGGAAGTTCCGCTGGCTTCTTTTCCAGCCGTCGATATTTGCTCACTTATATCCGCCGCTGGGATAATTATTTCGGCGCTACTTACTGAGTAATTTTCAATAAAAACAACCTTCATAAATCGTGATACATACTCATCGTGATTAACCATATCAGCCACCGCATTGATCAATTCAATTACCTTTTTGGCAAAAAAGTAACTCGGGGCTGCTTTCGCACCAAATATATAAGTCTTGGCCATCGGTTTATAATCAGGGTTGTTCTTAATCTTGTTATATAGGTACATAATCCGAAAGACATTCATCAGTTGCCGTTTATATGCATGAAGGCGTTTGATTTGCACATCAAAAATGGAGTTGACATCAATGTCGATATTATTATGAGCCTTGACATATGCGGCTAATTTTCGTTTGTTCTCAAGTTTAATTGTCAAGAATTCATCTTGAAGAACCTTTTCATCAACAAACGACTTCAATTTTTCTAAATCCGAAGGCGCAGTAATCCATCCTTCGCCAATACGATTAGTTACTTCCTTTGCTAATTCGGGATTAGCGTATAAGAACCACCGGCGATGGGTAATTCCATTAGTCTTATTATTAAATTTTTGGGGCATTAATTTATAAAAATCAGGAAAAGTTTGTGTTTCAAGAATTTTGGTATGTAAGGCAGCGACTCCATTAATGCTATAGACAGTATAAAGAGCAAGATTAGTCATATGCACCATGCCATCACGAAGAATTGCCATATTGCGTTTAGCATCATCGGACAATTTGTGCTCGTTAAAAAATATTTGTGAGCGGCGATGAATTTCTTCGATGATCATATAGCAACGAGGGGTGAGCGTTTGAACATACTGTATCGGCCATTTTTCTAGTGCCTCCACCATCACCGTGTGATTGGTATAAGCCATGACATGGGTAACCTGATCCCAAGCCTCATCCCAACCAAAACTATATTCATCCATTAAAATACGCATCAATTCCGGTATCGCCAAAATTGGATGTGTGTCATTAAGCTGAAAAACAAATTTATCCTTAAAATTTTTCAACGATCCATATTTTCTAAGATGTCCACGAACCGCCGATTGAAGTCCAGCACTAACGAGAAAATATTGTTGCCGCAAACGCAAAAGTTTTCCATGCTCAGTACTGTCATCAGGATATAAGCCGTGGCAAAGTTCCTTGAGCGTTTCAAGATAATCCTCAAAGGCCTGATCCTTCGGAAGATTTTCTTCACTAGGTTCAGCACTCCAAAGGCGAAGCGTATTAGCAACTCCATTTCGATAGCCAATAATCGACATATCGTAAGGAACCGCCTTAACACAGACGGGATCTACTGTTCGAATTCCATAACTCCCATCTGCTTTGGTATAAGTCTCAGCGTGACCATAAAACTTTACTTCAACTGAGTGCTTGGGCTTTCTCACTTCCCAGACATTGCCATTTACCAACCATTGATCAGGTACTTCCACTTGACTACCATTGACGATTTTTTGTTTAAAAAAGCCGTATTCGTATCGAATACAATTACCATGACCTGGATAACCAAGCGAAGCAATTGAATCCATAAAACAAGCAGCTAAGCGTCCAAGTCCCCCATTGCCGAGTCCAGCATCCGCTTCCTGATTTTCTAAATCATGAATATCAATTCCCATTTCCTTTAATCCATCGCGTGCTACCGAATAAATTCCTAAATTCATCATATTATTGACTAGCAGACGTCCAATTAAAAACTCCATTGAAAAATATATCAATTGTTTCCGATTATCAGCCATAATTTCATCACGGGTATTCCGCCAATTAAAAGCGCTGTAATCGCGAACCATTGTGCCTAAAATATCGTAACGCTCGGTAATGTGACTCTCTTTAACCGCCCGGCCATATTTTTCAATCAAGCGTTTTTCAAATTCATTTTTAAAGACATCTTTACTATCAAACATATTGCTGTGTACCATAATTCTTTCCTCTAATTTACTTGTAATTACTTTTCGTTATACTTTAATATAATCGCCCCAAAAGCGGCCAATTTTATCGTTAAGCGGAAGGGGTGGTTTTCCGGCCCTGAAGTTGAAATGGTATCTAAGGGAAGCCCATTGTACTGATTCCAACCGCCATAGACATCTTTATCGGAATTAAATAGTTCAATATATTGACCAGCCCGTGTAACGCCAATGTCGTATTGTTCATAATAGACCGGTGTCATATTGAATATAAACACTAAATGTGACTTACCAACACGTCTTTCAAAGGCAAATACCGATTGATTACTGTTATCGACCATCAACCAATTAAAATGTGATGGATTATACTCTTCAAAGCTTAAAGCTTCCTCATTAACATAGATTCGATTTAAGTCTCGCACCAGCCGAGAAACACTATCATGCTTGGGGAATTTTTTTAACTCCCAAGGCAGCGATTTTTCTTCGTTCCATTCATCAAAGCTTGCCAGTTCATTTCCCATAAAAGAAAGTTTCTTTCCAGGGTGGGCAAACATGTAAACGTACAGATTGCGCAAAAGAGCAAACTTTTGGTCATAATCGCCCCACATTTTATTGATTAATGTCCCCTTGCCATGGACAACTTCATCATGGGAAAGAGGCAGTAAGAAATTTTCGCTATAAAAATAGGCCATAGAGAAGGTTAGTTTATTATGATCATACTTTTTGTACACTGGATCGAGAGCATAATACTTTAACGTATCGTTCATCCAACCCAAGTCCCATTTATAATCAAAACCTAAGCCTCCATATTCCAGAGAGTGCGTGACTCCCGAGTAATCACTGCTATCTTCCGCGATCATCATCAATGCAGGAAACCGGTAATGTAATTTTCCGTTTAAACGCTTAACGAACTCAATTGCTCCTGAATTTTCTCCACGGGAGCGATTGCCATCCCAAAATATAATGTTACTAACTGCATCAACACGAACACCATCAAAATGAAAATATTCAACATAATAAGCTATTGCCGACATAAGAAAACTGCGAACAGGATCTTTTCCTAAATCAAATTGCGGTGATCCCCATTGAGAAAAAGTGTTGGCGGGGTCATCGTATTCATAAACATGTGAGCCATCAAAGTTAATCAAGCCGAACGGGTCAGGAGCAAAATGAACTACTACAAAATCTAAAATAACGCCTATTCCCGCTTGGTGAAGACGATCAACAAAGCTCATGAGTTGCATCGGATTTCCATAACGGCTGTCTACGCTATAAAAGCCTGTCGCCTGATAACCCCAACTTCCATCAAATGGATATTGGGTAATGGGCATGATTTCAACATGGGTATAACCATGCTCCTTAACGTAGGGAATAAGATAATCGGCAATTTCTTCATAACTTAAAAACCGATTTTCGATTTTGCCTAGCCAAGATCCAAGGTGAATTTCATAGATGCTCATTGGTCTATCAAAGTTACGACTTCGATTATTCATATACGGCTTGTCGTGCCATATAAAACCATCAATATTAAATAAGCGCGAGCATGAATTGGGTCGAAGCTCTGAGAAGAAGGCAAATGGATCAGCTTTATCCACATAATTCCCTTTCGCATCAAGGAAATGGAACTTATATGAATCATAGTTTTCTAATCCCCAAATTGTCGTTTCAAAAACACCAGCCGGGTCAACCTTTTCCATAGTATTGGCTCCCGGTTGCCAATTATTCCAACTACCGATAACACTTACATCAGTAGCAAGGGGGGCGTAAAGACGAAAAACAACTCCTCTACGAGTGATTTTTCTTTTTTCACTCGTTGGCTTTTTTCCTTTTTCTATTGGAGGCAAGGTATCAATTTCTTCGACTACATCTTCGATAAAATGAGCGCCAAAATAACGAAAGCCATCAATTGACTGACCAGTAAGATAGTCATAGAGCATTCCGTATGCCATATTATCCTCCTGTTTTTCACTATTCCATTATAAATAAAACAAACTGACAAAAAAAGGGATTTTATTCTTTACTTAAAAAAATTAAGCAATATTAAGTAAACCGCTTACATTTTGCTGCAAATAAAATTATTATAGATATTTAATTGAATATATCGCCATTTATCCTTAATAAAATGCTTACAATTTAAGATAATTTCTACTAAAAGACATTTTTACTTATATTTAATACATTTTTTTAGCAAAGGTTGCGAAAAAGCCTTTGAGCGCCTATAATTTGAAAATGTTTTAGGAGATAATTATGAGCATCAAAATTATGGCCGTTAACGCCGGCAGTTCTAGTCTAAAATTTAAGTTGTATCAAATGCCAGAAGAAACAATTATCTGTTCCGGAATTGCTGATCGAATTGGCCATGATGATGGGATTTTCAAGATTTCTTTTGCTGGTCAAACAGTCAAAAAAATTCTTCCCCTTCCTAATCATGCTGTTGGAGTAAAACTACTTCTTGAGTCACTAATTGATTATAAGATATTAAATAGTCTCAATGAGATTGGTGGTATCGGACATCGTGTGGTTCAAGGTGGCAAGTATTTCTCTGATTCGGCAATATTTAATGATGATACCGAAGCTAAAATTACTAGTCTTATTCCTCTTGCACCACTCCATAATAAAGCACATTTAGTCGGCTTTCATGCCTTTAAGGACGTACTACCGGATGTTCCCGCGGTAGCGGTATTCGATACTGCCTTTCACCAAACGATGGAGCCACAGGATTTTCTTTTTCCTATCCCGTATGAATATTATGAACAATACGATATTCGTCGCTATGGAGCTCATGGCACCAGTCACAAATATCTCGGCGAAGAAGCCGCTAAACTTATACCCGAAGTTTCTCACCCGCGCGTCATTTCCTGCCACATAGGAAGCGGCGCATCTATCACCGCTATCCGCGATGGTAAATGTGTCGCTACATCAATGGGATTGACACCTCTTGGAGGCATTATGATGGGCACTCGCACGGGTGATCTTGATCCATCCGTCATGATGTATGCCTGCAAATGTACAGGGAAAGATGTTTACGAAATGTATGATATTTTTAATAAAAAAAGCGGATTGCTGGGCGTTTCAGGAATTTCTAATGATACCCGCGATATTGAAGAAGCAACCGAAAAGGGAAATATTCAAGCTGATATTACTAACAAACTTTTCGCACGCCGAGTAGCGGATTTTATCGGGCAATATTTCGTCCGTCTTGGCGGAGCTGACATTATTGTTTTTTCAGCCGGAATTGGCGAAAACTCGGGATTTTATCGAGAGATAATTTGCGATCAAATAGGCGAAGCTTTGGGAGTTAAAATCAATCGTGAATTAAACTTGCCTCTTCGTGGCAAAACCGAAATAATATCAACTCCCGATAGCAAAATCAAAGTCGCGGTTATTCCAACCGATGAGGAAATCATGATTGCCAGAGATGTTGTTCGTTTACTTAAATTAAACTAAAAATATATGCAATCAATCAGCGAGCTCTATAAGATAGGTTTTGGCCCAAGTAGTTCGCATACAATGGGACCAGCAAAGGCCGCAAGAAAATTTTTAACATTTTTTCCTCATGCTGATCATTACGAAGTTATCTTGTATGGTTCATTAGCGTTGACTGGACGTGGTCATTTAACCGACCAGGTTTTGGCATCACTTTTTAAGTCCGAAAATAAGTTATTAAATATTGTATTTGATTTTAAAGAATTAAATTTAAAGCATCCAAACACCATTCGCTTTTTAGCTTTTGATGGCAATAATTTTATTTTGGGTGATCAAGTTTTTTACTCGGTTGGCGGTGGCAATATTATCCAAAAAGGCGAAGACCCGCAACAGGTTAAAGAAACTTATCCTTTTGCTAATTTTTCTAGTATAAAGAAATACTGTTTTGATAATAATCTATCTTTGCCCCAACTTGCCAAAAAATTTGAAGATCCGTCAATAATGAATCATATCGAACTAGTTTTTAGAACAATGGAAAAAGCCCTTCAAAAAGGGCTTAAGAGCGAAGGCTTTTTGCCGGGAACGCTACATTTAAAAAGAAAAGCTCAACTACTGCTGAATTTAGAGGACACTTTTCCTACTCGCGCGGAGAAACGCGCGCAAACAATTATGGCTTATGCCTATGCTATTAGTGAAGAGAATGCTGCTGGAGGAGTAATTGTTACGGCTCCCACTTGTGGCTCTAGTGGTGTGTTGCCGGCGCTGCTATATTACTATCACCATAATTTGAAATATCCATTAAAATCAATTTATGAGGCGCTTTTAGTCGCCGGAATTATTGGAGTAACTATCAAGCAGAATGGTTCTATTTCTGGAGCAGAATGTGGATGTCAGGCCGAAATTGGCGTCGCTTCCGCAATGGCGGCATCCGCCATTGCTTACCTTCATAAACTATCGATCGATCAAATTGAATATGCAGCCGAAGTTTCATTAGAGCACCATTTAGGTCTTACTTGTGATCCAGTTGATGGTTATGTACAGATTCCTTGCATCGAAAGAAACGCAATTAATGCCCTACAAGTTCTTGATGCTGTTTTTCTAGCGCAGTATGTTAGTTATGATCACCGCGTTAGTTTAGATCAGATGATTTTTACTATGCTTGAGACTGGTCGCGACTTAAATGTTAATTATCGTGAAACCGCTCAAGGGGGGATGGCCAAGATCTTTAAAAAATAAAACTTATGTGTTTTGAGGTTGATAATTTTATCTTTTGCCCTTACAATAGTCTATCTTTTGAAAGGAGATAAAATTTATGCAAATTAAAACTGATTACTTCAAGCAAACCAAAACTCAATACCAAGCCTCTTATAATGCAATTTATAAGAAAATCTTAAAATACAAACGAATTGCTGTTTTTGCCCACGCTTCCCCCGACTATGATGCCTTAGGTACCCAGATGGGACTTACCACTTGGCTAAGGGATAATTTTCCTGAAAAAGAAATTATGGCCTTAGGTCAAAATCATGTCGTTTTTACCCCTCGTCTTTATCCCTCACTTGATGTAGTATCCGAAGAGTGGCTAAAAAAGCCTTTCTTAGCTATTGTCGTTGATACTGGTAATGCTGATCGAGTGGCCGACCAAAGGTTTCATTATGCTGACTTTGTAATAAAAATCGATCACCATCCGGCCGTTGAACAATATGGTGACCTAAATTTGGTCAATACATCAATGTGCGCTACTTCTGAACTTATTGCTGATTTCATTGTCAATTGTCCGCGAAAAGCTAATGTTCTATCCAAAGAGGCGGCTGTTTTCCTTTATACCGGCATTGCAGGTGATTCAGGTCGTTTTCAATACTCATCAACTACCCCTCATACATTTATGACGGCTGCTATGTTGATGGATACCGGCATCGATTTATCGCGCGATGTCTACCTTAAGATGTATGGCGGAACTTTGAATGATCTATATGTCATGAGCTATATTTTAAATCACTTCTCCGTGACAAAGAATGGCGTTGCCTATTATGTTTTATCGGATGAGGACTTAAATAAACTAAATATTCCCGTTGAACGAGGGAAAGAAAATGTTAATTTGTTTGCCGAAACCGATGGCATTAATGCTTGGGCATCAATAACTGAAGATCGGCCAAATAAAAAGTGGCGAGTATCGTTGCGCAGTAAAGAAAAATCTATTAATGGCGTTGCTGCTCATTTTCATGGCGGAGGCCATCCACAGGCAAGTGGAGCTACCCTTTTTAGCCTTGATGAACTACCTAAATTGATTGAAGAATTAGATATGCTATTTGCAAAATGAGATTGTCATTGACAATCTTTTTTTCTTATTAGCCCCAAGAGTCACTTCATTGTGATAAAATACTGATGTGATTTTATTATGAATTTTGTTCCTCTTCATGTTCGCAGTGGATATTCATTTTTGCGGTCAGCACTAACTGTTGATCGCATTTTGGATGTGGGAAAGAAAATGAAGTTTTCGGCGATGGGAATCGCCGATATAAATGTTGCTTATGGCTGGATGGAATTTGCCGAAAAAGCCCATTTAAATAATATTAAACCGATATTAGGCGTCGATCTTGAATATCAAGATATAACTTTTTCGTTTTATGCTCTTTCTGAAGATGGTTATCGCAATATCGCCTATTTGGTCTATGCCAAAAGTTGTCAGGAACTTACTGTTGAGTTACTGAAAAAGCATAGTAAAGGCATTGCTTTAATTCTCAATACCCGTCAAGGCATACTTGATCGTTTCTTAAAGGAAGAAAATTTTCAACTTGTAAAAATCGTTCGCGATTATGCTGGTATTTACTCCAATTTCTTTTTGGGAATTGAAATCAATTCGGATAACGATTTATCAGCTGCTGAATATAGTCGTAAATTTGCTGATAAATATGGCTATGAAACAATTGCCTTTCCCAAAATAGTTTATGCTAATACCGAAGATGCCTACACAATTGATATTTTGGAAGCTATTAGCCATGATAATCATTTGGATGATAACAGTTCACCTTTACCGGGACCGTATTATTTTCTTGAGTCCGGAAAGATAGAAAAGTTTTATACGGAAAAAGAAATTGAAAATACCATCATTCTAGCTAATATTCCCGATTATGCAATTTCCAGTAAACGGGGCCATCTTATTCAATTTCCAAGCCAAATTCCAGGGCAAGAATTATTGGCTAAACTTGCTAATGCTGGACTTAAGAAACTTAATCTTAGTCAAAATGATGAATATCAAAAGCGACTTGATTATGAACTTAGCGTTATTCATTCAATGGGATACGATGATTATTTTTTAGTCGTTCAGGACTACGTAAATTATGCCCGACAAACGGGAATCCCCGTCGGTCCTGGTCGAGGATCTGCCGCCGGCTCATTGGTAAGTTATGCTTTAGAAATTACAACGATTGATCCTTTGCCGGAGAACCTTCTTTTTGAACGTTTTTTAAATCCTGAACGTAAAACGATGCCCGATATCGATATTGATTTTGCCGATGACCGTCGCGAAGAAATTGTCGATTACTTAAAGAACAAATATGGAAAAAGTCGCGTAGCGAATATAGTCACTTTTCAAACCATCGGTGCAAGACAGTCTTTGCGCGATGTGGCTCGTGTTTTTGATTTTCCGATTCGCCACATTGAACTTCTCAGTAAGTCACTGGGTATTTATAATTACTCTTTGCGTGAAGCTTACCGTAAAATTCCTTCATTTAAGCGGCTTATTGATAGTGACCCTTTTTATTTAAGAATTGTTACCTTGGCTAGCAAAATTGAAGGACTCCCTCGTCAAAGTGGCATGCATGCCGCAGGTATTGTCCTCAGCAATGATGATTTGTTTAACTCGATACCAGTTCAAAGTGACAGTAATGGCAATCTTTTGGTTCAGTACGAAATGAACTATCTTGAAAGTCAGGGATATCTTAAAATGGACATTCTTGGACTTACCAATCTTTCTACCATTCAAAAATGTTTGATTAATATTAATACCAATTATGAAACAACTTTTACTATCGACAATATTCCTTACGATGAAAAGGAAGTTTTTGAACTTATTTCCAATAAAATGACGATGGGAATATTTCAGCTTGAAAGCACGGGAATGGTTAATGCTATTGAGCAAATAAAGCCATCATCCTTTGAAGATATCGTAGCCATTTTGGCTTTATTTAGACCGGGACCGATGCAAAATATTCCTTTATATGCCCGGCGAAAAGAAGGACGTGAACCGATTGTTTATGCTGCCGATGCGCTAAAGCCGATTCTTGAATCCACCTACGGAATAATTGTTTATCAAGAACAGATTATGCAAATTGCCCAGGTTTTAGCCGGCATGAGTTTAGCTGAAGCCGACTTATTCAGACGGGCAATTTCTAAGAAAGACGCGGAAAAACTTGCTAATTTAAAAGCGACATTTATCAGCGGAACAACAGCCAATGGTTACCAAAATGATTTGGCAGAAAAAATTTTCGACACCATTTATCAATTTGCCGATTATGGTTTTAATAAATCACATTCTGTCGCTTACGCTAAGCTTGCTTGTCAAATGGCTTATTTGAAAGTGCATTATCCGGCGGAATTTTACGCTTCTATTCTCGACGCAACCAATTCTACTAACGATACTAAATTTCAGTCCTATCTTTCAGAAATGCGAAGACGCAACCTGAAAATTTTTGGTCCATCAATTAATGAGTCCGATCTTTCCTTTGTAGTAAAAAATCGCGCGCTTATTTTTCCTATCGTGGCTATTCATGGTATAAATAATCAAACATCAAGCAATATTTTAAAAGAAAGATCCTTACGCGGTCCATTCAAGAGTTTTGCTGACTTTATCACTCGCCTTCAACCATACAAAATCACTATTAATCAAGTGGAAAAACTAATTGATGCCGGCGCTTTTGACCAAATATATGATTCGCGCGCTAGTTTGAGAAAAAATACCCCACTTTTGTTTTCGTTTGCTTCACTCGTCGGCAGTAACAATCCCGAACAGATAAATTTAACTCTTGAAAAAACGCCCGCTCCAGCTATTGAACGCGTCGAAGACGACCCCTTGGAAAATCTCAACCGCGAATATGAGACTCTTGGCGTAATGCTCTCGGAGAATCCACTCAAATATAAACAAGAACAAATATCTCAAAAAGGAGCTCACCCATTAGCGGATATTCTTAATAGCAAAAATGATATCCCATTAGTGGGCATTATCAAGAGTATAAAAGTAATAAGAACAAAAGCAGGAAAGCCAATGGCGTTTGTTAAACTATATGACCAAAATAGCGAATTGGACTTTACTTTTTTCCCTTCAACCTACCAACAATACTTATCTATTTTAGAAAAGAATAATATTATTATCGTCATCGCACGGCAAGATTATCAGCGCCCAAATACTTACATTGTTAATAAAGTCGAACTATTGGAGGACTAGCATATGAAACAAATGATTATTATCGACGGCAACTCGCTTTTATTTCGGGCCTATTATGCCACTGCTTATAATGGGCCTGAGTTAATGCATACAAAGGACGGAATCCCCACTAACGCAATTTTTTCTTTTTCGAATATGATGGGAAAAATAATCGATGAAATGCCGGATGATGCTCATATTTTGGTTGCCTTTGATACCAATAAGAATACACTTCGAAAGCAGGAAATGGAGTCGTACAAAGCTAATCGCAAGCCTGCACCTGAAGAGTTGGTTACTCAATTTCCTATTGCTAGGTCTCTTTTAAAAGCGCTTAATATTTTTACTTTTGAACTTGATGGTTTTGAGGGCGATGACATAGCGGGAACCGCCGCTAAAAAAGCCGAACAGGAGGGATATGAGGTTTTAATCTATACTTCTGATCGTGACTTTTTGCAGTTGGTCGATGAACATATAACGGTGAGAATATTAAAGAAGGGTCTTTCCGAAACCATCGATATGACTCCGAAAAAGGTCCAGGAGGTATATGGATTTCCACCAGATGCAATACGCGATTTTAAAGGTCTTTCTGGTGACAGCAGTGATAATATTCCCGGAGTCCCCGGCATCGGCGAAAAGACGGCTACAAAATTATTAGTAGAGTACGGATCTCTTGAAAAGGCGATTGAAGCGGCACCCAATATGCACAATAAAGTCGGTGAAAAGCTGATTGCTTATAAAGACGATGGCTTGTTTTACAAACGAATGGCGACAATTATGACCGATGTTCCCTTGCCCTTTTCAATTGAGGAGACGAAATTCTCTGGTTACGATTTGAATGTTGTTTTACCTTTTACTCAACGATACGAACTTAATCAATTACAAAATCGAATTTCTAAAAATCAAAAACATGTGAATGTTAAAAAAGCATCGACTACGACAATTGAAATTGAAAAATGGAATGAAAAAAGTCTCAGTCACATAAAGAAAGATATTGGGATTGGCTTGGTATATGAAGGTAAAAATTACCACCAGTCGACTATTTTGGGGGCATATATATATACTGCGGACCAACATTGTTTCTATTTATCTTCTTCCGACTTAAAAGACACTACTGTTGAAAAGGTGCTGATTGATGAAAATATAAGAAAATATGTTTTTGATGCCAAAGTGTCGGAAGTAATAATGCTTGATAACCAAATGCCAATTAAAGGAATTTACTTTGATTTGAAGTTAGCGATGTATCTGCTAGATTCTTCTCTTTCATCCTCGATAAAACAAATATATGCCTACTTTGCTTTTCCCTTACCCACAATTGTCAGTGAACGTGAAGATACGGAAATTATTCTGCAGACAATTGGCGCTTTTAAACTAGCAAATACGGCTTTAGAAAAAGTTAAGAATAGCCAGTTGGATGAGTTATTCTTTCAAATTGAACTCCCGTTAGCTTCCGTATTAAGCCATATGGAGGTGGAGGGATTCCCGCTTGATCAAGCAACCCTAAAAAATATTGGTGAAAGATTTAAGACTCAACTTAACACTCTTCAAGAGGAAATATATGTTTTAGCTGGCCATGAATTTAACATTGCTTCTCCAGCGCAAGTGGGAAATGTTTTATTTGACGAATTGAAACTTCCATCTAATCGAAAGAAGTCAACATCGGTAGATCAACTTAAACACCTTACTGATATGCATCCCATTGTAAGTAAAATTCTTGAGTTTCGTAAATATGCCAAGTTAATATCCACTTACATTGACAGCCTTGTAAATTACATTTTCCCCGATGGAAAAATTCATGCCAACTTTAACCAAACCGAAACTACCACTGGACGCCTTTCTAGTTCTGATCCAAATATGCAGAATATTTCAATTCGGGATGAAGAAGGAAAAATGATTCGGCAGGCTTTCTTTTATCCAGATAAGGAATACCAAATTCTATCCTTTGACTATTCCCAAATTGAACTTCGCATTCTCGCAAGTCTTAGCCACTGTGAAAAGCTCATCAATGCATTTAAAGAAGGAATCGACATTCATACTTTAACGGCTAGTCACGTTTTTCATCATTCCCCAGTGAGTGATAACGAAAGAAGAAAAGCAAAAGCGGTTAATTTTGGCATCGTGTATGGAATTAGCGATTGGGGATTAGCCGAACAATTGTCAATTTCTCCACGCGAAGCTAACACGATCATTAATGACTTTTACCTTGCTTACCCAGAAATAGATCAATTTTTAAAGTCAATTATTAGTAATGCGGAAAAAGATGGGTATGTTTCAACCTTATTTGGTCGTCGAAGATACCTATCTGAATTGAATGATTCCGCCTATCAAAAAAGAGAATTTGCTAAGCGCGCGGCAATGAATGCCCCTATTCAGGGAACAGCTGCTGATTTGATTAAAATTGCTATGGTAAAAGTTCAAGCGATGCTAGAATCTCGTCACTTTGAAACAAAAATGGTCTTGCAGATACATGACGAGTTAATTTTCAAGGTTCCGAAGAAGGAAAAAGGAATTGTCGACCAAGCAATTCGTGAAATTATGGAGCAGGCCATTGTGCTTGACGCTCCATTAAAAGTTGATGGCCACTATGGCCACACTTGGTACGATGCTAAGTAAACGAGGAAAGAAAAATGCCAGAATTACCTGAAGTAGAAACAGTTCGTAAATTACTTGAACCGGTAGTTAAAGATGAGGAGATTGCCGATATTGTTGTTTATAAAAAGCGCATTATTCAAGGGAGTACTGATGTATTTATTAATACCCTCCGAGGTCGTCATTTTAGAAATATTTCGCGCATTGGGAAGTATTTAATTTTTCATTTGGATGGCAATTTAGTTTTACTCTCGCACCTTCGAATGGAGGGAAAGTATATCGAGATTGGCCCCGAAGACCCAATTAGTCGCTTTTGTCGCGTTTTATTTATTTTTAAAAGCGGAAAACGCCTCTGCTATGATGATTCACGTCAATTTGGAATTATGAAATTGACCGATGAAGATCACTTTTTAATGGAAAAAGAATTAACCAATGTTGGACCTGAACCATTCGTTATTGATAAAGATTATTTTTATCAGCGACTACACCGATTAAAAAAATCGGTAAAAGAGGCGATATTAGATCAGAAAATAATGACGGGATTAGGCAATATTTACGCGGATGAAGTTCTTTTTGCAACGCATATTCACCCTGAAACTCCTGCTTGTACACTTTCAAGATCGCAAACTGATGATATTGTGGCCTCCTCGATTCATATTCTCCATGAGGCCATTGCCGCTGGTGGATCAACCATTCGTAGTTATCATCCATCAAAAGGTATTGATGGTCATTTTCAAAATACCCTTCAAGCTTATGGAAGAGAAGGTGAAAAATGTTATCGCTGCGGGCACATTATGAAAAAAATTCGAGTTGGTGGACGGGGAACAACCTATTGCCCTTACTGCCAAATCAATCCCACAAAACCGATTGTTGTCGGGATAACTGGTCCCGTTGCAAGTGGAAAAAGCTTAATTGCAAAAATATTTTCGGAAGCGGGATTTGTCGTTTTCAATAGCGACCATGCTGTTAGAGAATTATATGATGATGCTGATTTTAAGAATATAATTGCCGAAGTTTTAAAGACAAATATCACCGATAGTGAAGGCCAAATTGATCGCCGAAAAATTGGAATAATTATCGCCGAAAATAGCCAAAAAAGGAAGGCGATTGAACAGTTAATTCATCCGCTAGTTCGAAAAAAACTTGAGGAGATGATTGCTCATTCTTCAGCACCATTTTTGGTGGCTGAAGTTCCGCTTCTTTTTGAAAGTGGTTTTGATGATTTAATGCAATATGTAGTTGGCGTTACTACCGAAACCAGCAAGCAAATTGAGTTTCTTACGAATCGCGGAAGTGATGTTGATTTATCTTTAAGTTTAAACGCTTCAAATAAATTTTCCCGTTATGAAAAAAAGGTCGACTATCTTATAATCAACCTTTTCTCTCAAGAAGAACTAAAAGCAAACGTAAACAAGATTATTCTTGATATTAAAAGTTCGCGTCAATAAGTTTCAATTCCATCTAAATAGTACTCCTGGGTGATATTGGCTTTAATAATGCTTTTTATTTGTCTAGCCTTCAACTGTCCCGCTTTGCTTCTAAGGCCATATACAACATCAATATCATCAAGATGATAGTTACTTATAAAAACAGTTATTTTCTTCTCTTTAGAACGCTCGCTTATTAAAGGCAAAATAAAGTTATCGCGGGTAAAATCACTAATGTATTCATTACCAAAGCCATCGAGAAAAAGATAATCGACATCAGCCATTTTTTGAAGCATCTTATCCGCTTCATCCCGATTATTAAAATAAACGTCATTTACTTCTTTAATTGCTTGGGGTGTATCCACAAAAGCGGCTGTTCCTAGATTTCGGCTAATTACTTCATTAAAATAGATGCTAGCTAAGAAGCTTTTTCCCTTGTTGTGATCACCGCTGATAAATATCCAGTGCTTGGGATCTTTCAGATTGCTTAGGAACTCAAGAATAAGTGGCCCTCTTTTGGTCGTAATATCGGCCGTATAGTCGCCATTTAAACGATATTTACTCCACTCGGATGGTAAGTCACTATAAATAACATTGCGACTGCGTTTTATCTTTGCATTATCAGCCTGACAGTGGGCATATTCACGCATTAATACCCCGTCTTCAAGGCGAAGATTAAGTTGAAGCGGCCCTCGTTTATCATCATCGCCAGGATCAGAATTATATTTTTCGCAAGCGTAAAAATTATCATAAAACTCTAGAATTGTTCCTAAGTTTGCCCGAGCAATGGCTTCATCGACACCCACACCTTGTAGCGCAGTCCAAACTTTTCGATCACTTAGAATTTTTCTTAAAAGTTCTTCAATTGCTTTTTGATAATCTCTATTTTGAAATTTGCTGACATCAATTTTTTCCATTTACTTACCCTGCTCCTTAAGTGCCCGTTCCAATTCTTTTAATTCATCATCGCTAATTTCACTAGCAATTTTAACTTTATCATTATCGCTATTCTTATCCTCACTACTAGGAATAGCTTTCTTCCGCTTGGCAAGTTCCTTCAGGTTATCGCGCAAGTAGTTAGTCGCATCAAGCGCGGTATCTATTTTTTCGCGAACAAGCGCCCCGGCAATCTTAGTAGTATAAGCGTATGATAATTGATTGTTTTTAAGTCTTAAAACTGTAAATACTAAGGCGTTTATGACTCCATTTGTAAGTCCGTATTTAATTGATAAGTCCTCTAAGAGTTGGCGGTCGCTCGGCACAATTGGTCGCCCATTCTGAAGCAGTGCTAAAAAATCAATCGGGGAACTTAGTTCCATTCCATTAATAAGTTTACTAACTTCAGCCTCGCTATGTAATAGTTGTTTTCTTTTACTTTTCGGTTGAGCAAAAGTATATTTTTTTTCTTCATCCAAATAATTCTTTAAAATTAAAAAATTCACTCTTTGACCAAAAATCTCGTCGGGAGCATAACTTGAAACAACACACTTGGCCAAAACCTGTTCATCCACCCCATATAAGGTTCCTAATTGTTTTGCGTGCTTATATTCATCATTAGCTAAAGCGTCTTTTTTAATCATCCCTTGATTAAAAAGCTCATCAAAAAATTTATCATCATCAAAATCGACATCAAGCTTTCCATGTCGAATGGAGGAAGCAAAATTATTTAGTGCGTTGTTATAAGCTGGATCATTAAAATCGGGACGGAAAACTTCAACAAAAGATGATGATATTTCCTGCTTATCACTAACAACTTCATCCGCTTTAAATAGTTTCAAAAGGTGGTTGGTCGCCTTTAAGCCAATTGATTTAATGAGCATACCTTTAAAAAGTTGATCATCAAAAAAATCATAAGGCGATTTTGGAGCATACAATTCGAATGTATAAAAGGAAAAGTCTTTTTCCTGTTCATAATAGGTCCGCAGTAACCCCACTCCCTCAAGCCGTTGACGAGCTATATTAAAAGCATTTAGATTCATATCGGTCAAAGAAAGAAAATCACCAATTGAAAACACCTGGTCTCGTTCAAGTTTCCACGCATTGAAAAGAGTCAAAAACAGCGCAACCGAAACATGACCGACCAGCGGCTGATATAAGGCCAACAAAATTGTTGTATCGTTGTCACTAATTAGTGAAGCCGAACGAATTTCGGCAAAATCTTTCTCTTTAACTGAAGTCATACCTTACCTCTTATTTGATAATATAACATCGTTTATTTTTAGTCCAACGAAAACGTGGTTTCGTATCGTCTTTATCTTTAATTTTACCCCATAAATGTGTTAACATTAGTTTGATAGTTTCACTGAAACTAGGAGGTTATCTTTTTATGATTAAAAAAGTCGGTGTTTTGACTTCCGGCGGTGATGCACCGGGCATGAATGCTGCCATTAGAGCAATCGTCCGCGCAGGAATTAAAAACGGTCTAAAGATGTATGCGGTTTTTGAAGGCTACAAAGGCTTGGTTGATGATGACATCATCGAAGTTGATCGTAGTTTCGTGAGTGAAATTTTGATGCGTGGTGGAACGATTATTCGTACCGCTCGTCTTCCTGAATTTGCAACCATCGAAGTTCAAAAGAAAGCCGTGGAGAATTTGAAGCGTCATGGTATTGATGCCCTTGTGACCATAGGTGGCGATGGAACTTATAAAGGCGCAATGGCCTTAACCAAGTTAGGAATTAACTGCATTGGTCTTCCTGGCACCATCGACAATGATATTTCATCTACCGACTATACCATAGGTTTTGATACCTGTTTAAATACAATCGTTCAAGCTGTTGACAAATTGCGGGATACCTCTTCTTCCCATCAACGGTGTTCAATAATTGAAGTTATGGGCAATCGCTGCGGCGACCTAGCACTTTTCGGCGGTACTGCTTGCGGTGCGGATTTAATATTGTCCCCCGAATATCGCCCAGATGATGATGAGGTTATTGCCAAGTTGCGGCATATTCATATGAATCGCGCTCGGCATGCTTTAGTCATCGTTTCGGAAAAACTAATCCCTGATCTTAATCAGTTCGCCGAGATGATTGCCGAGAAAACCGGATTTGATACTCGGACAACAGTTCTAGGTCATATTCAACGGGGTGGTTCTCCATCCGCTTTTGATCGTGTCTTGTCAGCCCGACTTGGTGTTCATGCTATCAACTTATTACTTGATGGCAAAGGCGGAAGATGCGTCGGGATGAAGGACGGAAAGCTTGTTGATTTTGACATTAATGAAGCTTTGGTTATGAAGAAAGATACAACAAAAGAATTAATTGATGTTATTGCCACCTTAAAGTAGTCACATCGTAGGAAGTTTTGAGGTAAGAAAATGTTTAATATCAGCAAAAAAACTAAAATTGTCTGTACCATCGGTCCCGCCAGCGAATCCTATGAGAAAATATCTGCCCTTTTAGATGCTGGAATGAATGTTATGCGTTTAAATTTTTCCCACGGAAGTTATGACGAACATCTCAACCGTATTAAAATTGCGCGCCAAATTGAAAAGGAACGTGGGGTTTTTATTCCCGTAATGCTCGATACAAAGGGGCCGGAAATTCGTTGCCATTTATTTGAGAATGGTGGCGTGAAAATTGATCGTGATAAAATTGTCCGCATCTCAATGGATGAAGTGTTGGGAACGGCCGATAAGTTTTCAATTTCATATCCAGGATTATATGATGATGTAAAGGTTGGTGACCATATCAAAATTGATGATGGCAATTTGAACCTTTTGATTGTTGAAAAGGACGACGAGCGACGCGAACTTGTTTGCCAGGCCTTAAATAGTCACTTTTTAAAAAATCGTAAAGGGGTAAATGCTCCTTTTGCCCGCTTATCAATGCCCTATGTAAGCGATATTGACCGCGATGACATTACCTTTGGTTGCCAAAACGGCATCGACATGATTGCCGCCAGTTTTTGTCGGCGACCAGATGATATTTTGCAAATCAAAAAAGTGTGTGAGGACGCTGGAAGAGATAATGTCCCAGTTATCGCTAAAATTGAAAACAAAGAAGGCGTCGAACGTATTGATGAAATTTTAAAAGTTGCTGACGGCATTATGGTTGCTCGTGGGGACTTAGGAGTAGAGGTGCCGCCCGAATTAGTTCCCGTTTACCAAGAGGAGTTGATTCGGAAGTGCCGACAAATTGGAAAGCCGGTTATTACCGCCACTCAAATGCTGGACTCAATGGTAACTCATCCAGTTCCAACACGGGCGGAAGTGAGCGATGTCGCTACCGCTATTCGCGAATCAACTGATGCCGTAATGCTTTCTGCTGAGAGCGCTTCTGGCGACTACCCAATTGAAGCGGTGGCCATGCAAGCGAAAATTAGTGCCACCATTGAACAACATCTTGACTATCGCGCTTTAGCGGAGGAAGCCTATTCAACTTCAGAAAAGAACAATTCCGATGCCATTGCAAATTCGGTGGCCAACACAGCTAATTTGATAGGAGCACGTTTGATTTTTTGTTTTTCCGAAACTGGAATGTCTGGATGTCGCATTTCGAAGGCGCGGCCATCTTGTCCAATTATTGTTGTTTCGCATCGACGTGAGACGGCTTTGAATCTTGGCTTGTATTGGGGAATTAATACCATCGTAATAAAGCAACTTCCGCAACTGATTGAAGATATGGAAGCACTAGCTCTTATTAAATCTCATGATTTGGGTCTTGCTGCCGGTAGTCCAATTATCATTACTGGCGGAACGCCTACTGGCAGTGGGCGGACAAACTTTATGCGAATCGTTAATGTCAATGAAATAAAGGATATTTAAAATGCAGTATGTTATCTCTTTGGATATTGGCGGTACGAATTTACGAGCGGCGATTATCAATGACAAATATCAAATTGTCAATTCACTTAGACGTTCAACTATAGTTGGATCAGTTGATCTTTTTTTAAAACAAGTTGCTGAAATAATTACTGACCTTGACTACAAAAAATATAATCCGATTGCAATTTCTATGGGGGTACCTGGTAGAGTCCGATCCAATGGTTTTATTGATGCCTTGCCGAATATCCATATCGAAAATATTCCGCTTCGGGAGTATGTTGAGTATTACTTTAAAATTCCCGCGATGGTGCGTAACGACGCCGAAATGGCCGGATTAGCCGAAGCAGCTATCGGTCAAGGTAAGAACCTCTATTCAACTTTTTTTATCACAATATCAACCGGGGTGGGCGGAGCCTATATTCAAGATCGAAAAATTTGTCAATATTCCAACGAAATTGGTCATACACTAGTTCATTACCATAATTCCTATTATGAGCTTGAAAAAATCGCTTCTGGATCAGGAATTATTAATTTATGCCGTTTAAATGGCATTGAAATTGAACGAACATCACAATTTTTTGAACGGATTCGGCTGCGCGATACAGCGATTTTTCCGGTTTTTAATGATTGGCTAGATATTTTGGATTCATTTTTTACGGATATTGTCGCGGCTTTTTCCCCGTCAATTATCGTTTTAACGGGTGGTGTCATGAAGAGTGCCGATGTTTTTCTTGATGAGATAATTCGGCGCCATCCCGAAGTTATCATTAAACCAGCCGGCTTCGATCAGGATGCGGGATTAATTGGTGGAGCCGCTTTTGGCTTTCTAAATAAAGGTAGTGCCAATAAATAGATTTTTGATTATAATGTTAATGAAACGAGGATTAATTTCATGAGTAAGATTGCCATCAGCAGTGATTCCACGCTCTCTATTAGCCAAGAAAAAGCCCACGAATTAGGTATTTTTGTCCTTCCATTAAACGTCATTGTCGATGAAACCGAGTACCATGATGGAATTGACATTACCAATGTTTCATTAGCCAAAATGATGAGAGGCGGCCATAAGATTAAAACCTCAACTCCGACTCCCTATGAAATAGAATTATATTTTAACAACATTTTCGCTCAGGGCTACGATGAAATCATTCATTTTACTATTTCGAGTCATTTGTCCAGCATGTATGATTTGTTTACTAAAACCTGCGGTGAAAACTGGCCGGGGAAAATTACAGTTATCGATTCATTATCAATATGCCGTTATATGGCTGAAAATGTTTTAACCGCTAAGCATTATGCGGACTTGGGTCTTGGACGTGACGAAATCGAGAAGATTTGTTTAAATCGGCGAACTGATGGTTGGCTTTTCTTTATTCCTGAAAATCTAACTCATCTTAAAAACGGCGGAAGAATTTCTCCCACCGTAGCGGCTGTTGGTAATCTTTTGGGAATTAAACCAATTTTAGCATTTAAGAATGGTTTGATTGAAAAAGAGGCGACCACGCGCAATATTAAAAAGACTATTCGTGAAGAAATTATTAAATTAGCAAATATGAAACTATCGCCTGATGAATATAATCTAAATGTCGTCGTTTTTGATACTAAACCCGAATTATTAGATATGGTCAGAAAAGCAGCTGGCGAATTGATGCCTAAATTTGATTTGAATGTCTCTGATTTATCAATTAATGTTTGTGCCCACACGGGTCCGGGAACCATTGGCTGCGGTCTTTCCAAGAAAATTGGTGTAAAGTAGTTTATTTAATTAAATAAATAGTATATAGTTTACTTGCTACGAAAGAGATATGTCTTCAAATTTCACTTTTTAGAGAATTGGCATTGGGTGCAAGCCAATAGTGGAGTTGAATGAAACCACTCTGGAGCTTCTAATGATGAATTAGACGGATTCCCCGTTATGGATTTGAGTGCGAAGAATTTACTTCTTCGAATTAAGGTGGTAACACGTTCAGGCGTCCTTATATGGATGCCTTTTTATTTAGGAGGAGAACGTATGAAATTAAGTATTGATGAAAAGGAAATGTCGGTTGAAAGAGGTCTTTCTGGCTTTGATTTAATGAAATTGCTGGGCATTAAGAAGGCATTGGCTTACAGGTTAAACGGACAACTCTTTGACTTGCGTTCACCTATCCTCGACGAGGGTGATTTATCTTTTTTGACTGAAGATGATATTCAATCGCTTGAACTTCTTCGCCATAGTGCCTCCCATTTGTTGGCTCAGGCAATCAGTCATCTTTATCCTCAGGCATTATTTGGCTTTGGTCCTGCCATCGAAGATGGATTTTACTATGATATTGACTTCAAAGATACCGTTATCACCGATAGCGACTTTGCAAAAATAGAAGCAGAAATGAAAAAAATCAGCAAAGAAAATTTGCCGATTATTCGTCACGATGTTACAAAGGACGAAGCCAAGAAAATTTTTGCCCACAATCCCTATAAACTGGAGTTAATTGCTGGAATTGAAGGTCAAATATCCGTTTATGAACAGGGTGATTTTGTTGATTTGTGCACAGGTCCACATTTGCCTTCAACTGGTTACATCAAACATTTTAAATTGCAGTCGGTTGCTGGTGCTTATTGGCGTGGTGATTCCAAAAATAAACAATTAGTTCGAATTTACGGAACCGCTTTTTTTAGTGAGGATGATCTGAAAAATTTCTTGGCTAATCTTGAAGAGGCCAAAAAGCGTGATCACAAGAAATTAGGTCGGGAGTTAGGACTATTTATGATTAGCGAGTTTGGTCCAGGTATGCCATTTTGGTTACCGAATGGTATGATTCTTCGTAATGAGCTGGAGAACTTTTGGTATGATATTCACACCAAAGAAGGATACGTTTTTGTGAAGACCCCAATTATGCTTAATCGTCAATTATGGGAGATTTCTGGTCATTGGTCGAACTACAAAGATAATATGTATACGACAAAAATTGATGAGCAAGAGTTTGCTATTAAACCAATGAACTGTCCCGGCGGCATTCTTGTTTATAAGAACGACTTACATTCATATAAAGATTTGCCGATAAGAATGGGAGAACTTGGCCTAGTTCATCGCCATGAAGCCAGTGGAGCCTTAAATGGTCTATTTCGTGTTCGTACCTTTACGCAGGATGATGCCCATGTTTTCTGTCGGCCTGATCAATTAGAGGATGAACTTGAAAAGTTATTGCATCTTTTTGATAAAATATATGCCGTTTTTGGTCTTTCCTATAACATTGAGCTGTCAACCCGTCCCGAAAAGAAATATATTGGAGACATAAAGATTTGGGATTTAGCGGAAGCAGCACTGGCTAAAGCCTGCCATGCTGTTGGTAAAGAGTATAAACTTAATCCCGGCGATGGTGCCTTTTATGGCCCAAAACTTGATTTTAAGCTTCGTGACTCCTTAAATCGGGTTTGGCAATGCGGAACCATTCAGTTAGATATGAACCTACCTGAACGTTTTGATGTCACCTATATTGACGAGAATAATACTAAGCAACGGCCAATTATGCTTCACCGGGCAATATTTGGTTCGGTAGAACGTTTTATTGGCATCTTAACTGAGAATTTCGCCGGAGCATTCCCGCTTTGGCTATCGCCAGAGCAAGTGCGAATTCTGCCCGTCAACAATGAAGTCCACGGTGACTATGCTAAGGAAGTCTTGGCTAAACTTCTATCGATTAACATCCGTGCTAAAGTCGATGATTCTAATGAGAAACTCGGCTATCGGTTAAGACAAGCCCAAATTAAAAAAATTCCTTATACCCTCGTCATTGGCGATAAAGAAATGGAAGAAAAATCTGTTACGTTCCGGCCATACGGAAGTGAGTTGCAGGTAAAAGTAAGTCTGGATAACTTCATGGAAAAAGTACATTCGGAAGTTGTTAGCAAAAGTTTGCCAGTTCGGGAATAATTAACTAATATTTTACGTATGTTTTTGACTAGGTCTTACCTTTTGTTTTTATTTAAAATAATATTCTTTGAGCGTTGACAAGTAAGCATAATAATGATAACATTACACCGCTTAGAGAATACGTAGAAAGAAGAGGCGCCCGCTTCTCACCTGATTGGCTTTGGCTGGTAGGTTGTGAACTACGATGAGTTGAAATTTAACGGGCGCATTTCGCGTCCGTTTTCTTTATTCAAGGCAATAATTAAGGAGGAAACCATTATTTATTACAACAATCAAAGTCGCAAGCGTCCGGAGAAAAAAGTTGATCCAATCAATGAAAATATTCGGGCGAACACAGTTCTCGTTATCGGCCCTGATGGCGATCAACTCGGAGTCATGTCCCGAAATGATGCTATTAGATTAGCCAATAATCAGTACAATCTTGATTTATTTTGTGTCGCTCCCCAAGCCAATCCACCCGTCTGTAAGATTTTAAATTACGGGAAGTATCGGTTTGAACTTCAGAAAAAAGCTAAAGAGCAAAAAAAGGCTCAAAAAGTTGTTGAACTAAAAGAAATTCGGATGTCACCAGTTATTGATACTCATGATCTTGAGACCAAGGCTAGTGCGGCAAACAAATTTCTTATCGCCGGAAATAAGGTTAAAGTTTCCATTAAATTCCGCGGTCGACAAATGAGTCACATCGAGGTTGGCGAACAAGTAATGAATGATTTTATTGCCCTCGTCGCTGAAAACGGAATCGTTGAAAAGCAACCTTTCATGGACGGTCGATTCTTAAACGCCATTTTAGCATCAAAAGTCAAAAAATAGGAGGAAACATTTATGCCAAAAATGAAGAGCAAACGCGCTTTAATGAAGCGCATCAAGGTTACCGGTGACGGTAATGTGGTTCGTCATCATGCTTATACTTCGCACCTTGCGCCCCACAAAACACACAAACAAAAGAGACACTTACGTAAGGTCGCTCTCGTCAGTAAGAGCGATATCAAACGGGTTAAGTATCTTATTGTCAAGTAAGGAGGAAATTAAGTATGGCAAGAGTAAAAGGTAGTGTTCAGACTCGCGCTCGGCGGAAGAAAATTCTTAAGAGAGCCAGTGGATATTTTGGTTCAAAACATTTGTTATATCGGACCGCTAAAGAACAAGTAATGCATAGTTTACGCTATGCGTATAACGATCGGCGGAATGTTAAGCGCGATTATCGTAAATTGTGGATTAGACGGATTAATGCCGCCTGCCGGATGTGCGATATTTCCTACAGCCGTTTTATGAATGGCTTAAATCTAGCGGGAGTTGAAGTTAACCGCAAGATGCTTAGCGAATTGGCAATTAATGATTTTGACGCTTTTAAATCCTTAGTTGATGTCGCTAAAAAATCACTAAATAAGTAATTAATTTTGATTTTAAAAGATTGCTGTTGCAATCTTTTTTTTATGTTCGAAGTTAATCATAACTAACAAGTTGTAAAGTTGACCGCTTTCATTTGATTATCATTTACAAAGAAGAACGGCCTCGCTATATTATAAGTATGCAACCGAACACGATAATGATGGTCGTTCATATTGCACGAAACTATTGAATAGGATTCGTGTCTTTTCATCTTGAAATTTGTCAGATGATTTCCTGATGAGACTTCATAATTGTAAAGTTGCATGCTAAGACTCGTTTTTTCAAAAGGAGGAAATATGAAAAAATCACTTAGTTTTAGTTTGGTCGGATTAGCCACTCTTGGTCTTGCTGCTGGACTTTCCAGTTGTGGAACCCAGAAAGCGGAAATCGCTCTTATTACTGATATCGGCGATATTGATGACAAATCCTTTAACCAAGGTGCTTGGGAAGGTGTGAAGGCTTATACGGCTGAACATTCCGTTTCCCATCAGTATTACAGGCCATCTGAGAAGTCAACCACGGCTTATGTCGATGCGATTGAACTGGCTATCTCCAATGGTGCAAAAGTTGTTGTTACTCCTGGATATCTTTTTGAGGAACCAATCTTCCTTGTTCAAGATCAATACCCGGATGTTCATTTTGTTCTTCTTGATGGTGAACCCCATAATGCTGATTATACTGAGTATAAGACCGGCACCAATGTTCAACCGATTCTTTACGCCGAAGAACAAGCCGGATTCCTTGCTGGCTATGGCGCCGTTAAAGATGGTTACACTAAACTAGGTTTTATGGGCGGTATGGCAGTTCCAGCTGTTGTTCGTTACGGACTCGGCTTTGCCGCTGGCGCAAATGAAGCCGCTGAAGAAATGTCAAAGAGCGTTGAATTGACTTATCATTACACCGGTGACTTTAAAGCTACGCCAGAAGTTAAAGCTTTATCCAAAACTTGGTATCAATCCGGAACCGAAGTGATTTTTGCTTGTGGTGGTTCGGTTGGTCAATCTGTCATGCTAGCTGCAGTTGAAGAAAGTGGAAAAGTCATCGGAGTTGACGTTGATCAATATAACGATTCTCCAACCACGGTTATCACCTCCGCGATGAAAGGTTTGGGAGCCTCGGTCATTGAAGCCTTAACCGCTCATTATGATGGTACTTGGGTTGGTGGTGAAACTTGGAATCTCGATGCGAGCAAAGATGGTGTCGGTTTACCAACCGCTGAAGCTTCCTGGGGCTTCAATACTTGGACTTTGGCTGAGTATCAAGCCATCTATGGTGAAATTGCTGATGGTACGCTAGTTCCATTATCAATGATTGTCGAAAACTATATGCCGACCGATCCAAAAGATGCTGTCACGGGAACGGACGCCCTTTTAGATAATATTGCTGTTACGTATATTGCCTAGTTTAATCTGGAGGGCAAAGCATTTTTGCCCTCCTTTTCTTTATAAAGGAGCAACAGCATATGGATCAACCTTATGTGATTGAAATGCGCCATATTACGAAAGAATTTCCTGGGATTATTGCTAATGATGACATATCATTAACCCTTAAAAAAGGTGAGATTCATGCTTTGTTAGGTGAAAATGGTGCCGGAAAATCTACCCTTATGAGCGTCCTTTTTGGTTTATATAAACCAGAAAAGGGTGAAATACTAAAAAATGGTGAAGTCGTAAAAATAAATAATCCGAATGATGCAAATGCCCTTGGTATCGGTATGGTTCATCAACATTTTAAGTTAGTCGAGTGCTTTACTGTTCTCGATAATATTATTTTAGGAAATGAACCGAATAACTATGGGTTTTTGCAAAGAAAAAAAATCCGTTCAAATATTATCGAATTATCTAAAAAATATGGATTAGCGATTGATTTGGATGCAAAAGTTGAAGATATCAGCGTTGGTATGCAACAGCGCGTGGAAATATTAAAGATGCTTTATCGCAAGAATGACATCCTTATTTTTGATGAGCCAACTGCCGTTTTAACTCCGCAGGAGATTGATGAGTTGATGCTGATAATGCGCGAAATGGCCAAAGAGGGGAAATCGATTCTCTTTATTTCGCATAAACTTAATGAAATTATGGCTATTTCTGATCGCGTCACAGTTCTCCGTAAGGGAAAGTTTGTTGGTACGGTCGATACCAAGAACGTCAATAAGGAATCTCTTTCCTTTATGATGGTTGGACGCGATGTTGAATTTACTGTTGATAAAAAGCCTTCTCTAGCAAAAAACACACTTCTAAAGGTTGAACATTTGACAATTAGAAGTCATTTTTCTAAAAAAGCGGTTGTAAACAATGTTTCTTTTGAAGTTAAGGCTGGTGAAATTGTCTGTATCGCCGGAATTGAGGGCAATGGTCAAAGTGAACTTGCCTATGGAATATCTGGTTTACAAAGAGCCGAGTCGGGGAAGATTATACTAAACAATGAGGATGTTACCCATCGTAGTATCTTTCATCGTAACGAAGCCGGATTAAGTCATATACCGGAAGATCGACATAAGTATGGGCTTATTCTTGACTATAATTTGGCATATAATATGGCACTTAAAAAGTATCATCGAAAGCCTTTTTCGCGCCACGGTTTTCTAAATTATCCGGCAATTTATAATTATGCCGATGAACTTATTAAACAATTTGATGTACGAACTGCTCAAGGTTCCCGCACCAGTGCCCGCTCAATGTCGGGTGGAAACCAACAGAAAGCAATCATTGCGCGGGAAGTTACAACCGGTGGAAATGTGCTACTTGCTGTTCAACTCGTACGTGGGCTGGATGTTGGTGCCATTGAATACATTCATAAGGAACTGATTAAACAGCGCGATCAAGGAAAAGCAATTCTTCTTATTTCACTTGAATTAGACGAAGTTATGAATGTTAGTGATCGCATATTGGTTATGTATGAAGGAAGAATTGTCGCTGAGCTTGACCCTAAGAAAACTAATGTTCGCGAACTTGGTATATATATGGCGGGCGGAAAGGAAAACAATAATCATGAAAGTACTGAAGCAAATTAAAGATATTTTTCGTTCGGTCGGAGTGTTTATTATCGCCATCTTTGCCAAAAAAATTCCCTATTTTTTCAAAAATTTTCCACAACTTATGCGTAAACTATTCGCCCAAAAAGGATTTAAATCATTTCTTGCTTCATTATTAGCAATTGTCTGCGGGCTACTAATCGGGCTTCTCGTAATGATTATTACCTCTCCTAATTATTCCGTACCCGCCTTTTTTGAAATGATAGGTGGTTGGGTGTTTCGCTATGGCAGTAAGGAAATTGGCAATTGGCTATATTACGGAGCACCTTTACTTTGTACCGGCTTATCCGTTGGCTTTGCCTTTAAAACCGGACTATTCAATATCGGAGCTTCTGGTCAATACACTGTCGGTATGTTTTGCGCTATTGTGGTTGGAGTTTTAGGCTCCTCACTTGGCCAAATTCAATGGTTGGTAGCAATTTTAGCTGGTATTATTGGGGGAGCCATTTGGGGCTTTCTTCCTGGATTATTTAAGGCCTACTTTAATACCAACGAAGTTATTTCCTCCATTATGCTCAACTACATAGGAATGTATATGGTTAATGCTCTTATTTATGGTCTTGGTGGAGGTATTCTCTATGACTCCAACAAGGCACAGACCAAGGCATTTGCCTCAACTGCTTACCTTCCCACTTGGGGATTGCGTAATATTTTTCCCAATTCGGCAATTGATATTGGCTTTATTCTCGCTATCTTAGCGGCAATTATTATTTACATTATCTTAAATAAGACGACATTTGGCTATGAGCTTAAGGCGTGCGGTTTAAATCGTGATGCCGCCCGTTATGGCGGAATTAACGAGAAGAAAAATATTATTCTTTCGATGACGATTGCTGGTGCCTTAAGTGGTTTAGGCGGGGCAATATTTATCCTTGCTGGAGGAGCATTTAGAACAGGAACTTTCTACACTCCCGAGGATAGTTTATCGGCAATGGGCTTTAATGGTATTGCCGTTGCACTACTTGGTATGTCAAATCCAATCGGAATAATCTTCGCTTCGGGATTTATTACCTTTATTGAGCGGGGAGGCCACTTTATTCAGTCATATGGCTTTAAAACGGAAATTGTCGACATTATCGTTTCGATAATTGTTTACTTCTCTGCTTTTGCTCTTTTAGCTTCTGAGGTAATTCGGCGCTTCCATTACAATCGACAGAAAAAGAAAGAAAAACAAAAAACCCTTGAGGATAATGAAGCAACAACTTCAAAGGAGAGCAAAATATGAATTTCGGTGAAGTAATGGACATTCTATATACAATTATTCGTGAATCCTTCATTTTCTCTGTTCCGCTTTTAATTGTCGCCCTTGGAGGAATGTTTTCAGAAAAATCAGGTGTCATTAACATTGCCCTTGAAGGGGCAATGGTTTTTGGGGCATTCTTTGGAATTGGCTTTATTCGCATTATGGAAAATTCCGGTTCACCCCTTGACAGTAATCTAATGCTTATCTTAGCGGGCATTATTTCGATGATTGCCGGTGGTTTGTTTTCTAGTCTTTTGGCTTTCTCGGCAATTAACATGAAAGCTGATCAAACAATTGGTGGAACAGCCTTAAACTTGCTTGCTCCCGCCGTTGTGATTTATGCAACTAGGGCATTAAGTCCACAAGATGTAAAAAACATTCAATTCTCAACCAGTTTTTTGATCCAAAAGATACCATCCTTAGGTGATATTCCCGTTATAGGTGATATCTTTTTCCGTAAAATAAATATTATGCTTTATATCGGCATCGCCATTTGGATTATCTCTTGGATCGTAATTCGTAAAACCAGATTTGGTTTAAGACTCAGCGCTTGTGGGGAGCATCCTCAAGCCGCCGATTCCGTTGGAATTAACGTTTACCACTATCGGTGGGCCGGAACAATTATATCTGGTTGCTTAGCTGGATTAGGCGGATTAGCTTACATAATTTCTTCCACTGTATCCTTTGATGGCAGCGTGAATGGTTATGGATTCTTAGCAATCGCCGTTTTGATTTTTGGCCAATGGAAACCTGAAAAAATTGTGTGGGCGGCTTTATTTTTTGGAATAACGAAATCCTTTGCCTCAACCTATTACTTAATTCCCGCTATTAGTAATCTTTCTATTGCCTGGTTTTTCAAAATGTTACCCTTTATTGCTACACTTATTGTTCTTATGTTTTCTTCGAAGAATTCGCGGGCTCCCAAGAGCGAAGGTATTCCCTACGATCAGGGAAAGCGCTAATCTATTTATTTATAAAATCTTTATATAAAAAATACCCCCTTAGACCAAGGGGGTATTTATTTTTCATAAACAAACAAAACCAATTAAAAAATAGCATCCAATTGGCTTTTTTCAGTAATTTCCTTAACGGTTATTGACTTCATGATTTCATCAATTTCCGCTTTAAAGTCCCATTTTTCCTCAATCGATCGCACTTCATACATATGCGGCATTGTCTTTGGATTTTTGGGAGCAAAGATTGTACAGCAATCTTCGAAAGGTCGTATAGAAATTTCGTAAGTGCCAATCTTCTTCGCAACTTCAATAATTTGAAGTTTATCCATCACCGCAAGCGGACGAATAATTGGCATGGTTGTAACGTTATTGATAACATAGAGGCTCTTTAAGGTCTGCGAGGCGACTTGCCCCAAGGATTCACCAGTCGCAAGGGCGGATATTCTTTTATGGGCGGCAAAACGTTCGGCGATTCTAAGCATCATCCGCCGCATAACCGTAATTGGGTATCCTTCACTTGAATACTTATAGATTGATAATTGAAGATTGGTGAAAGGAACAATATACAATTTAATTTTGCTTTGATAACGAGTGAGAACTCGCAAAAGATCCTCTAGTTTGTCAATAACTCCAACTTGCGTATAGGGTGGGGCAGCAAAATGAAGGCATTCAACTTCAATCCCCCGTCTAATAAGAGAATAAGCGGCTACTGGTGAGTCAATCCCTCCGCTTAATAGTAACAGTGCTTTTCCTCCCGTTCCTAGTGGATAGCCGCCAGCACCAGCAAATGATTTACCAAGAACAAGTGCTCCATCATTTAAGATTTGAATGCGGACAATAAAGTCCGGACTATGCACATCAACCGTAAGCGAAGAGTTTTCAAGTATAAAACCACCAACACTACGATTGATGTTATCGGAATGAATAGGATATGCCTTATCTAATCGTTTTGTCTGCACTTTAAAAGTACTAGCCTGGCTATCAAGAGCGACTTCTAAAGCCATTTTTTTAATTGAATCAAGATCGGAAGCAATTTTTATAACTGGCGATATCGCGTGAATTCCGCTCACATCTTGCAAACGTTTAATAATCTTATCGCCCTCTTCCTTGACAAAATCAATATAAATATGATCATGTGAAGAAGTTATCTTGGAAATTGAAAAATCTTTGAGTGCATGACGAATGTTATGCTCCAAGCGCCGAATAAACTGGTCGCGATTTCGTCCCTTAGTCGAAAGCTCGCCATAGTGAATCATCAAGCGATGAAATAAGTTTGAATTCATTTTTTTATACCTCGCAATATCTTAACTAATACGCTCATAAATATTTTGGCTTCGTCAACTGTGTTATCCGAACATATAGAGATACGAATCGTATTTTCCGCCCGTTTAAGATCATCAAACATCGAGGCGATAACTTGACTGGCCTGATGTTTTTTTGCACTACAGGCAGCAACCGTTGAGACCATAATACCATAGTTAGACAAGGCTTCGACTACAACGGAAGCCTTGGCGGTTTTTAAAGAAAAATTAATTATATAGGGAAACGATTCATTGCTGTTTAAATTAAGTTCGTCCAATAAAGACAACTCGTAGTAGAGATAATCAAATACTGCTTTAACCTGAATGTAATCGCTTGGCCGTTGTTCAAGTGCCAAGCGGACAGTTTTGGCTAATAGAATATCGGGAACTAATGATTGAGTTCCACTTCGATATCCTTCCTCTTGACCACCACCACTAAATAGAGGAACGAGGCTTATTTCCTTGCGCAAAAGAAGCGCTCCCGAACCCTTCAATCCGTGAATTTTATGCGCGGAAAAGCAAAAAGCGTCCACTAACGCAAAAGGAATCGAAATTTTTCCGATGCTTTGAGTAACATCACTATGGAGCAATGTTCGAGGATTTTGTCTGACGATTTCACTAATACGCTTCAGGTCATTAACCGCGCCAGTTTCGTTGTTAACCTGCATAATGGAAACCAAGATTGTATCCGGTCTAATACTCTTTGCTAAGTATTCATAATTAATTTCACCATTGCTTTGCAGTGGAACTATGGTTAAAGAAAAACCGAATTGATCGCGTAACTGAAAAAAAGCATCCAATACTGATGGATGTTCACCTAGCGAAGTAATTAGGTGCATACCCCGGCTCCTGTAATTAAGAGCCGCTCCCTTAATGAAGGTATTATTTCCTTCAGTAGCGCCGCTTGTAAATATTAAACGAAAAGAAGAATCAGCAAGATTACTAATCAGTCTTTTACGAGATTCGTTTAAAATTTTATTGGATTCGATTCCTAGTTGATGAACACTATTAGGGTTAGCAAAGTATTTGGTTGATAAATCTACGAAATCATGCAAAATTTGCGGCCTTAAAGCCGTAGTTGCGGCATTATCAAAATAAATCATTAATTGGCCCGATACCTTTTCAAAATATTGCCCGCATCAATATAAGCTTGCTCAAATCCTCCATCATTAAAGCTAAGTTCATCCTGCCGGAGCATCGTTTGAACATCGGTGAATGTTCCCCGATAAACATTAGCATATACGATGGCATTCTCTGCCAAAATCGCCAAGTTGTAATCCTTGTCAATTTGATTAAGAAGCGTTTCGGCTTTGGTTTGCAATTGGCCAACCGTAGCATTTACCGCTACTAAATCAATTGGTTGGACATGAAGCAAATCGTTAATCATGCTTATAAGTGAATAGCATTTATCGAAACTTGAAGCGAATTGCTCGGCGTACTTGCTGACGCCGACATCGCGAACGCTTTTTTCCGCTGCCTTAAGTTTGTAAAACAGGGCGTTGATTAGCGTAAAGGCATTTTCAGCATCAACCTTCAAGTTTTCGAGATAGGCATGATAGGCATCAATCAGTTGTTTCGTCGCAATTGTTTTATTAGCCAGGTTATGCATTTTATCAACTAAAAGACTGTATGGTTGCCGAGTAGAAGAATGAATAAAAGTATCTAAGGTGCGCTTAATCAATGACACTTGATCAATCTGATTTTTAATAATTTCTAATTCCTGAACTTTTTCCTCGTCCATAGCGTAAATATTTTGAATACTCGGCATTCTGTTAGCTAATTTAATAAATGAGCGCTCAATTTCAATCACATTATTGTAAACATCATCATATTCATTCTCAAAAATTACCCGCTGTTCTTTTTCTCGTCCAAAGGCGGTTAATATTTCATTAATTCGATCGGATATTTTATCTAAATTATCGCTTACATTTGGAATATCAAATTGTTTTATGCTTGAAATTATTGTAGCTAAATCCGTTCGCATGCCATCAATACCCGGACGCGAAGTAATATGGTGTAAAGGATATCCTTCTCCACTCATCTGATTAAATTGTCTTTCCATGTCATCAATTTTCTGTGGCACTACAGTTGCGGCCTTTAAGCATAACTCAGGAAGGGCATCGGTAATCTTGTCTAGTGAAAGAATAATCTTAGAAATTCTTTTAAGTATCTCCTTCGATTCATCGTAATTACCGATTTCTACGGCCTTATCATAGCTAGCAAAAATTTTCTCCATGTTGGCAAAGGCTTTATCAAAACTATCCTCAACCAACATTAATTCATCCCGATGGTTTTGATACTTATTAACCAATTGACGAAGGTATTCTTTTTGTTCTACCGCCGCTTGACGGGCGTCCTCTTCTGGTTTAACCAGTTGACTCAACTCTTTATTAAGGGCCAAAACATCGCGCTCAAAAATGATAATAGCAGGCTTTTGGCGATTATAAACTTCTTTAAACTGACGTTTATGCTTACTTTGAATATTCTCATTCATCTTCCGCAATGCTTGAACCGCATAAGCATCGGTTTGATCGCGGAGCATCATGTAACGTTTATTGTATTCTTCAAATTGGGGACGAGCTAAAAGATTAACATTAGCCACGCTTTCTAAGCGATTGATGTATCCGGCGTCTTGGTTGAGTAACAGGTTATGAATGTAATCGTATTTTCTTTTCAAATCACGAACCATTTTTCGATTTTTACGACTATAAAAAAAGATTCTTCTGATAAGTAAAATTAGAATAAAAATTATTACTATAGCCCCTAAAATGTAAAGAATTAAATTCGTTACATCTATATTTTCCCAATCAATGCTTAAATACATATGCGCTCCTCCACCTATTGTAATTAGTATATTATGTATCTTATTGAAAGTAAATTGATTACGAAAAACTCGCAAATATATACATATATTTGTAGCGAGGTTTTTATCATATGCTATTAAAGTTTATATTCTTGTTTTATATTAAACTTTACTTAACAAAGATTATTCTTTTTCCACCATTTTTTCCTCGTAACCCCTTAGAAAAAATACGTCTTTTTCATTGACAACGGCACTGATAATTATTATAATCAAAAAGCATGTAAGCAGCATGTAAATATCATTCGTCCAATGTTTCCACTTTACGCGGTCGAGTACCCTTAGCTACAAGGTGAAAGCCATCATGGAAACATCCGGAATGAGGATTTGCACCTTTGTCTTATTATGCAAATAATACCAAAGGAGGAAACATATCATGAGATATACCGGTTCTGATTGGAAACGTTCACGGCGGCTTGGCTACTCGACGCTTGAAACTGGTAAGGAACTTGCTAAACGGCCTTATGGCCCTGGTCAACATGGCAATTCGCGCAAGCGGAAGCCATCTGAATATGGCAAGCAACTTATCGAAAAGCAAAAGCTTCGGCAAACCTACGGCGTTAATGAACGTCAATTTCAACGCTTATTCCATCTTGCTTTAAAGAGCAAGGAAGTTACTGGTCTTGCTTTCATTCGGATCCTTGAAAGTCGTCTTGATAATCTTGTTTTTCGGATGGGCTTAGCCCGTACGCGGAAAGCGGCTCGTCAACTCGTCAATCACGGACATGTGGTGGTTAATGGCAAGAAAGTTGATTTACCATCATATCTTTGTTCCACGGGCGACGTGATTGGTCTTAAGGAAAATAGCCTTAACCTTAAAGTCGTTCGGGAGTCCCTCGATAGCGTTGCGGTTATTCCCGCTTTCGTTAGCGTCGACAAAGAAAAAGCTATTGGTAAATTTGAACGTTTGCCAGAGCGTAATGAAGTTGTTCAAGACATCAACGAAGCACAAATTATCGAATACTACAACCGCTTGCTTTAGTTTTAGAGCTCGTCTAGGTTGGGTAATTGCTATTGCTAAAGAAAAGATCCGAATTTATCGTTCGGATCTTTTTTATGTTCAATTGATATGTTCAATTAGATAATAGTTCTTCTTTCCTCGTCTTAGAAGGGTATAACGGCCAAACAAGGCATCAGTTGGCGTGACAATTTCACTAGGATCAGTATGTTTCTTTCCATTGATTAATATCGAATTTCCCTGAATAAATTCTCTAGCTTCACGTTTGCTTTTAGCCGCCTTAACTTCAATAAGTAAATCTTCAAGCGTAAAAACACCTTTAAGTTTTACGATTGATGAGGCAAATAGTTCGGTTATTTCTTCTTCGGACAAGGAAGTCACTTCCCCAGAAAATAAAGCTTCACTCATCTTGATAACGCGTTCAGCATCATTTTTACTATGGATAGTTTTTACCACTTCATAAGCCAATGTCTTTTGCGCAAGGCGAAGTGATGGATTACGATCATGCTCAATCGCAATTTTTTCAATTTCATCTTTGCTTAGAAAAGTAAATACTCGAAGATACCTAATAGCGTCCTCATCACTTGTATTAATAAAGTATTGGTAAAGTTTATAAGGAGAAGTTAATTTTCGATCAAGAAACAAGGCTCCATCTTCCGACTTACCAAATTTTTTGCCATCACTTTTTGTAATAAGGTGAGCGGTCATGCACCCAACTTTTGCTTCCTGACCTTCAACACGCCGAATTAAATCTAACCCAGCGGTTAAATTTCCCCATTGATCAGACCCACCAATTTGCATGTTGCAGTGGTATTGTTGATGAAGCGTTAAAAAGTCCACTGATTGCAGAATCATATAACTAAATTCAGTGTAGGAAATTCCCGTTTCCATACGACTAGCAACTACATCTTTTGCTAGCATATAATTAATTGTAAAATAACGCCCAAAATCGCGTAAAAAGTCTAAATACGAATACTTGGACAACCAATCGTAATTGTTAACAATAAGCCCTTTTTCGGGGTCACTCAAGTCAAGAAACCGTTCCAATTGGTTCTTAATAGCTAAGGTATTAGCTTGTAGCGTATCCTTATCTTGCAAGTTTCTTTCCTTACTTTTTCCCGATGGATCGCCAATCATTCCCGTCGCACCACCGACAACGGCAATAATTCGATGACCGCTCTTTTGAAGTCGCATCAAAAGTGAAATCATCACAAAATTGCCAATATGCATGCTGCTGGCAGAAGGATCAAATCCGCAGTAAATCGTCTGGGGAGTTTTTAATAACTCGCGAACTTCATTTTCATTAGAGAAGTCTTTAATCAGATTGCGATATTTTAAATCATCAAAAATATCCATAGTTTTTCCTCCAAAATAAAAGCGCCCATCTAAGGACGCTTGATAAACGTGGTACCACCTTAGTTATGAAAATATATTTCATCCCTCAATACTACTAACGCTAGTAAACGCTATTTTTCAATAGATGCTCCGAGTTGTAATTCCCCAAACTTATTTAAACAAGATGAGTACTGGTCTCTTCAACGCATATATATTTTATCAAAATAAATTATAATCAACAACTACTCCTTCGTCGTATCTCGCTTTATGAAGGTTGATTCAACTTTAATTTGCTTTTGTGAAAGCTTGCCTGCCATAAGATCACTTAGCATCTGCATCGCCTTTCGACCAACCAACTGCATATCTATGTACATGCTAGAAATGGTCGGGCGAATAATATTGGCATATTTGGTACCAATAATTGAGAGAACTTCAACATCTTCGGGAATTCTCAATCCAGAATCGCGAGCGGCATTAATAATCGCCGCTGCAAGCGAATCACGATATGCTAGGAAGTAACCGGATTTAGTTGTCTTAAAAAATTCAATAAAATCCAAATAAGTTTTCGTATATGAATCGTCGCAACTTAGAATACCATAACTTTTATTAGCATCAATATGCGTAGTTACAAAGCTTCTTTCAATTCTCGCTAAAAGACGCCCGGCATTATGCACATGCAAGAAATACATTTTCTTTTCGCCACTCGTAAAATAACTATTTAGTATATCTCTTAAAAGGTGTTCATAACCGAAGGTAATACACCCCACCTTATCGGAGGTTATTTTATTATTAACCGCAATAACTGGCACTTGATACGAAGAGATCTTTTGCGTATCCTCAACATCAAGTTCATCATCAAAGATAATCGCACCATCAACATGGGAAGTAATAACTTTATTCATCGCCTGAATAGCTTCTTCCTTATTGTGTGAAGTCACAAATAAAGATAGCATATAACCGCGATCACGAGCTGCTTCCGTTAGACCATTAAGCATATTTGATATGTAAACATAGTTGGCCCGAGGAATAACAACTCCGATATTTGTGGATCGATTCGTGGCTAATGCTTGGGCAAGCGCACTCGGCTTATAGCCTAGACGAGAAATGGTATCCTCAACTTTTTTTCGCGTTTCCAAAGTAACGTTCTTATGGTTGTTTATTACGCGGGAAACCGTTGCAAGCGATACTCCGGCGGCTTTTGCAACCTCATAAATTGTCACTCGATCTTTAATATTGTCCATCAATAAAGTCCTCCCTTAACAATTACATTATATGTAAATTTTTTTCATAGTCAACGAAGATAATGCCAATTATATGAAAAAATATAGCAAAAGGCTTTTCAAAAGGGCGCTTTTTACCGATTGACTGGATAATTTACTGTTTCAAGTCGCGAATTAGGATAGTTATGTCGGCCTTCTTTAGCTTCTTCGCTACCATCTAAAACGACTAAATCGCCTGTGTAGCCGACCGTATCATTAATAACAAAATAACTCCCCACCCCGTAGGTGTCAACTGGCGTGTGGGCATCTTCAAATTCTTTTATTTTCTTAGGATTAAAACCGCTACTAACGACAATTTTAACATAATTAAAACCCTCTTTATCCAATGCCGCTCTTAAAGCAAATATTAATTCCTTACACACACCATGGGGATCAAAACCAGAGGTATCCTTATCATCAAAATAGTGATCAATCATTGATTTAGAAGTATCAACTCGCACGGCTGCAAGTTTTTGCTTAAGGTGTCGAGCCGCCTTTAAACCATCAGTAATTACATCATTATGATAATCGATAAGTGCTGTAACTTTTTCATCTGGAAACGATGCAAGATACATATCGCAGGCTTTTAAAATATCTCCGCCATTGATTTGAATTAAGGCATGGGGCATGGTTCCAACTCCCTTACCACCATACCAGTGAGCTTGGGCATCAGTAGAAACTTTTGCTATTCCCGCAACATAAGTAGCATACCCATCTCCCACTTGCGTTAAATAGTCATCCTGGCGGTCAGCCATCGAAAAAACATTTTTACCATTTACTACTTTCAAAACTTCCCGGACGTTGGTAGCGACGCTACTTCTGCGGGCTAAAATGCCATCAATTAAACTCTCTAAAAAACCAAAATCTTCATAGCGACCTGTTACTTTCAAAACGGGTTCATTCGCTTGAATAATATCTCCGTCATTAAGCGCTTCAATGCTTAAATCCTCCGGCTTGTTAGCGAAGGTATGAATGAGGGCAATCGCCTCATCGAGTCCACAAACCATCGTATCATCACGGCGTTGAAACCATTGTTCGGTAACAATGTGACCCTTTAAAAATTGGTGAACTATTTTTTTGCTTTTTAAGAAATAATTTGCTGTATAAAAACCGCGGCCAATTTCCTCTGGAAAACAAAATGTCTTATTGGTTAGACGTTTAATCTTGCCTGCTTCCTTAAGTTTAATTTCAAGTTCTTCCATAGTTATTTTCTCCTTATTTGAAAAATATCTTCACCACTTTTTATCGACGCATCAAGTTTAAAAGCCGTATCTTTTGCTTCGCTATCAAATCCAAGATCGAAAGCGCAGCAAATTACCCCTTGCGCTTCCTTTTCTCTATCACCAACAACATGCCCGTTAGCAAGCGTTGTATGTTCAACTGCAACCACTACCATATCATTGACGCAAATTCCTTGCAAAGAAGAGTTTATTGCAACCTTTTTTTGACCCAGTTCTAACGTGTAATTAGAAATGAAATCATCTATACGCTGAGTAGAGACAACTTTCGCCGCAACAAACCCCGAAGACGAACTATACGTTAAAAGCGGAAGATGAAGTGGCTCTAATAAGGAATTTAATACTTCGATTAATGCTAGTGGCGGTAAAATCACTAGCCCAGAACTTTTAATTTTAATAATGTGTTGCAAATCATAAATTTCGTAGCCAATAATTTCATCATTATTAAAAAGAACCAAAATTTTTCCTTTTTTTTCTTTCCGTGTTGAATCCTGATCAAAAAATTTTATCCGAAGAACATCGCCCAAAAGGGGGAGATTGTAAAACAGTCCCTGGCTTCTAGTCATCGACGGGCCTCACGCCATAGTTTAAACTGCTCAGCATTAATATGATTTAGCATCCAAAGTAACGATTTTTTAGCTGCCAAATAATCATCAATATCAATTACACTTGAGCAAGTGTGAATGTTACGAGCACATATGCAATGCGTTAAAGTCAAGATTCCATCAAATTGGCGATGAATAGCACCGGCATCCGTCCCCCCATTACTGTCAAAGTATTGATAACGAACACCAGTTTGTTCACATGCTTCGCGTTGAAAGGCTAAAAGCTCAGGAAAAGCAATCATCGAACGATCATAAAACCGCAATAAAACCCCTTCGCCCAATTGCCCCAATGCTCCTTTATCGCCCATTGAATCCCGGGCGGGAGAGCAATCAAGGACAATTGCTAAATCAGGATGAATCTTGTGGGCAATCGTTTCCGCTCCGCGGGTTCCAACTTCTTCTTGAACGGTGCCACCGATATATATATCAAAATCAAAATTCTGATTCTTAATTTCTTCAAGAATATCTAGTCCTAGCACAAGACCATATCGATTATCAAACGCCTTAGCTAAAAGCCTTCTTCCGGAAGTAAGAACTTCAAATGGGCCATCAGCCACAATTTGCGCTCCTTGATAAACGCCATTCAACATTGCCTCTTGTTTGGAAGAAAATCCAAAGTCAAATAACATCGAAGCTAGCTTTGTTGGCACGCTTCTTTCGGCTTCACTTAATAGATGTGGGGGAACAGCATCAATAGAGCCCGGTATCCACTTACCTTCCCGAGTTTGAAGGTGAACCCGATGGGCAAGTAAAGTTTGGTCATTTACTCCTCCAATTGGGGCGACTTTAATCATCCCATTCTCCATTATTTCTCGTACGATAAAGCCGACTTCATCCATATGGCCAGCAATCAAAACTTTTATTTTATTATTGTTGCCTTTTTTGTGAGCAAAAATACTACCGAGATTATCATAAATCAGTTCATATCCCAGTTCAGAATAACTTTTCTTAAGAAAATTCGTAATTTCCTTTTCGTAGCCACTAACGCCATTAATCTGCGTCAGCGTTTGCAAGAGGTTCAATTGTTTTGTGCTCAGGTCCATAGGTTCGTAGTCCTTTCTTAGCGACTAGACGATTAATTTTATTTCCCGCTAAACGAAATTTTTTTTCATATTCGCTTATGGAATCAAAATCGGCGCTCAATTCCGGATAGTCAAAAGATAAGAAGTCAATTTTCCAGCGATTGTTACGGAAATTTTCCAGCGAGTAATTAAACAAATCAAGATTGTCCGTCTTTTGAAAAATTTTTCCGCCCCGAACTAAAATTCGTTGATATTCAAGAACGATATTATCAAATGTCAATCGCCGCTTGGCGTGGCGTTTCTTCGGCCAAGGGTCAGAGAAATTTAAAAAAATTCCGCTGATAGTTTCATCAGGAATAAAGGGAACAACATCGTAGATATCAGCATCCACCAGACGAATGTTTCTTAAACCCGATTCAACTATTTTTTTGGTTGCCACGCTGGCGGCCGATAAATTTTTCTCAATGGCAAGAAATTGTCGACGAGGAAACTTCTTGGCCAATCCGATGATAAAATCGCCTCGACCAGCCCCAACTTCAATATAGACCCCCTGATGATCTAAGTATTCCTGAAACCGAGGATCGTTAAGTTTGTTCGCATCAAATGTTATTTCGCGGTGTTCTTCAATATAAGGCTTTCCCCAAGGCTTATATTTCAATCTCATAACTCATGACCTAATTTAAAGATTGCATGAGCATAAATCGCCATCGATTGCCGCAAATCATTTAACTCAAAATGCTCATTAGGTGAATGAAATAAGTTATCCTTTCCAGGAAAGGCCGCACCAAAGGCAATGGTGTTTTTGCTTTCTTTAGCATAAGTTCCTCCACCAATTGTCATCGGCTTATTAACCGTATCGCCTGTTTCCTCAACATAAACCTGATAAAGGGCTTTAATAAACGGGCTCTCTGGATCAAAATATAAATATGGTGAAGTAGAAATAATCTCAGTAGGAACAAGCGTCTTTTCATTAATTCGCTCAACGATTTCTTCGCCGTTAACCGTCTCTGGATATCGAAAGTTGACCGTCACTCTTAAAACGGTATCCACATACTCAATAATGCCAACATTATAGGTAGTCTCGTGAAGATTCTCGGATTCAAAATATAGATTCATCGCTTTTCCAAAAGGATCCGCATAAAGTGATGCCAAATTTTTTAGTGCGGCTAAATCATAATACTCACCTAAGAAAGCAATTAACTCTAGTCCCGCATTTATGCCTAACTCCGGTGTACTGCCATGCGCACTCTTTCCATAGATAGTAAGCCGCATTGTGTCTTTTTCCATTTGAAGAGAATAATTCAGCTTACGTTTTTTTAACTCGTCTTCAATTTTATCATCTTGGGCGATAATTGCCTCCGCTGTATCAATGACAACGTTTGATGCCGTACCAGCATTAATGGAGATAACAGGAAACAAATCCACTTGGGCTTGATGAAGATAATTGGTTATACCCTTTTCGCCATAAATTAAAGGAAAATCCGCATCGGGCGTAAATCCATATGTTGGATATGGTTTCTTCAGTTCATCAAAATAGTATTTCAAGCAAGCAGAGCCATTTTCTTCATTGCCCCCAAAAACCATCGTGACCTTATAACCATCGATTAGGTGCGCGTCACGGAGAGCTTTTAAGGCATAGTAAGCCGCAATGCCTGGTCCTTTATCATCGCCCGTGCCCCGACCATACATTACATCGTTTTCAATCGTAGCTGAAAAGGCGGGATGCTTCCACACACCTGAAACCGGCACCACATCAGCATGGGCATAAATTGCGATAAGTTTATCGCCACTGCCACAGCTTATTTCCGTCGCATATCCATCGCAGTAATCAACCGAAAAGCCATCTTTTTCAGCAACTTTTCCAATAAAAGTCAGAGCTTTATAAACCCCTTCGCCAAATGGCATATTTTTTGCCACTGTATCCCCGCGATAAACGGAATCAATTTGCACGAAACTTTGAAGTGTTTTGATGGCTTCAGTTTCATAATTTTTCATCAGTTCTTTAAAATCGTATTTCATAAAAATTACCTCAATGTAGACATTTTACTCTATCTATAATATTTTTTCAGTATATGCAAAGCATTTTAATAATTAAATCTAATAACGCAAGAAACGATTTAGAATCGGATACATGCTTTGAATAACAATCGTAGATATAATCGCGGCTAATCCCGCCTCAAGCAACGAATTCGAACCGATAATAACCCAAAAAACATCTTTGTATGATGGTTCACGAATGATTAGCATCCCCAAAGTAAAAACACTATGCAGCATCGTCAAAATAAATGCTGATATTGGAACCGATACGAGTAACATTTTGCGATTATTTGCCCAGTGCTTTTTTACAAAATACATCAGTAAACCCGCTAATAGACCAAACAATGCCCGCGGAAGCACTGAAACTTCGGGATGGGCAAAAAATGGGTCCATAATACTGCGAGGATTGGTGAGTGCATTAATCCAACTGGTCAAGCCAAAGGTTAGTCCGAAAATAAATCCATCCACTGGACGGAAAAAGAATGCACCCAATATAACAACAATTGGAATGATAGTTAAAGTATATGGTCCGATTGGAATAAATCCTAAGAATGGAACTGTCGCCATCAAAATGATAATAGCGATAAACAAGGCGTCTTCACTCATCATTTGAACACGTTTATTGCGCATGATTTTTTTCTCCTTCATTCACATTTCGTTCGAAAATAATCCGTAAACCATTGAGAACTGTATCGGGAGCAAAAGAATAATCGCTACTGAGAAGGTCCTTGACTAAATAGGCATATCCCCCCATAAGTACGCGATGGCAGTTATAACCTAGTTCCTTTTCAATATCATCAACCAATCCGCGAATCATCGCCGCGCAACCATAAATGGCTCCGCTATTCATCGAATCAGAAGTGTTGCGACCAACAATTTTTTTTGGACGCTTCAAGGATATGTCTGGAAGAAGCGCCGTGGATCCAACCAAGGCTTGAACTGAGACCTTTAAGCCGGGAGTAAAAACTCCTCCTATAAATGATCCTTCCTGATCAATTACTATGACTTTTGTGGCTGTTCCTAAATCAATCATAATTGAGGGAAAACCAAATTTTTCTTTTGTGCCAACCGCATCTGCCACGAGGTCTCCACCTAGCTCCAGGGGATTGTCTATACGGATTGAAAGACCGGTTTTAATTGGCGGAGCCACCAATAAAAAAGTAAAAGAAAAGACGGATTCCAAGGCGCTTTTAATTCTTTCTGTCAAAGAAGGAACAACGCTGGCTATAATTCCGCCCGAAACTTTTTGATAGCTAATATCCGCCTCACGAAACAGCATTTTAAACAAACTCAAATACTCATCTTGGGTTTTCTTCGTATCCGTTAGGGTATGAAGAGTTATTTTCAACTCCTCATTATCAAAAAAGCCTAATGTGATATCGGTGTTTCCCATATCAACTGTTAAAAGCATAATCTAATCCTCCGCTACCATCCTGCTTATGCAGGTATCGTGCGCTTTTATTATACGAAAATGGTTCTAAAATAACAAACCTAATGATTACTTGATGTTTTTCATGGATAATCCAATTCGATTCCGTTTTTCATCGACACTTATAACTTTTACTTTAACAATATCATTGATTTTTACAACTTCTAAAGGCGAGCGAATAAAACGATCAGCCATTTCACTAATATGCACAAGCCCATCGCTATGAACACCAATGTCAACAAAAACGCCAAAATCCATAATGTTGCGGACAGTTCCGTTTAAAACCATGCCTTCTTTTAAATCAGAAATATCTTTCACGTCGTTTCGTAGATCAGCACTCTGAGCCCGTTCACGCGGATCGCGACCCGGTTTGAGTAGATCATCAACTATATCTTTAATGGTTGGTAGCCCAACTTTGTTATCGCGAGCAAAAGCACTGACATCGATAAGTTTTAATTTCTCGCTGGTTTCACTACTGCCGAGTGTATTGATAGCAATTTTATTATCCTTAATTAGTTTTTCCGCTATCGTGTAGCTTTCCGGATGAATGCCGGTATTGTCTAAAGGATTACCATCTCGAATACGCAAAAAGCCGGCGGCTTGGGTAAAAGCTTTTGGCCCCAGTTTGGGGACATTTAAAAGTTCTTTGCGTGATTTAAAAGGTCCGTTTGCTTCCCGATAGGCAATTATACTATCCGCAAGCGAGGCAGATATTCCGGAAACATAACTTAGTAAACTGCTGGAGGCTTCATTTAAATATACTCCAACCTCATTGACGGTAGCCTCAACCACTCCAGAAAGGGCATCCCCTAATTTTTTTTGATTCATATCATGTTGATATTGCCCAACACCAATTGACTTAGGGTCTATTTTTACTAATTCTGCCAATGGATCAATCAACCGTCGACCGATACTTACCGCTGAACGTTCCTCGACATGAAAATTTGGAAATTCTTTGGCGGCTAATTCTGAGGCACTGTAGACACTTGCTCCCGCTTCATTAACAATGACAATTTTAATCGCAAGATTATGGCTTTTTATAAAATTATCTAAAAAAGTTTTTGATTCACGGCTGGCAGTTCCGTTACCTAAAGCAATATAATCAAAGCCGTATTTTTGATACCAATTCAATAGAAAAGCTTCCGCCTTTTGCGTATCATTGTGCGGGGCAGTTGGGTAAATGACCCCTTTGTTAACAAACGTTCCGTGTGGGTCAAGAAGTGCCAATTTACAACCGGTTCTAAAGGCCGGATCAAAGCCGAGTATCTTTTGGTTGTGTAAAGGCGGGGTCAATAAAAGTTGCCGCAAATTTTCCTTAAAAACCACAATTGATTGATCTTCCGCCCGCTCCATTAATTCATTCCAAATCTCATTTTCAACACTTGGAAATAGAAGTCGCTTTATACTATCCAAAAAAGCAGTATTTAAATCAGTTCCATAAGGAGCCTGAAGAGTAAAGAAAGATTTCGCTTTTAATTTAGCAAATTCTTCTATGTCAAATAAAATATCAGTCTTTAATATTCCGAGTTTACTTCCGCGATTAAGCGCCAAAACTCGATGATTAGGAATAGACTTAACCGCTTCCTTGTAATCGTAATAATTGGCAAAAATTCCTTTTTCATCTTCACCTTTTTTTGTACTATGAACTTGTCCCTGAGTTTTAACGGCAGTACGGATTGTCGCTCTTAATGAAGCAGCATCCGCCCATTTTTCGGCGATAATATCGCAGGCCCCAGCCATCGCTTCATCAACGCTAGCCGCTTTCTTTTCCCCCACAAACCGATTGATAATTTCCTGATCACTTAAAACCGTCTTTTGCTCCAAAAGAATATTGGCTAGAGACTCAAGTCCCTTAGCTATAGCCATTGTCCCCCGTGTTTTACGTTTTGGCTTATATGGTCGATAAATATCTTCCACTTCGGCCAAAGTCATGGCTTCTTCAATTTGTTCAAACACATCCGCATCTTCAACTTTTTGTTCGTGAAGACTATTTATGACCGTTTGTTTCCGTTCCAAAAGATTATTTAAATACTCGCGGCGAGTAAAAAGATCCCGAAGAATTCCATCATCAAGACCCCCATGCATCTCTTTCCGATAGCGGGCAATAAAGGGAATTGTATTTCCGTCATCTAAAAGCGAAAAAACCGTTTTAACCTGCGCAGGACTAATAGTTAATTCGCGGCTAATAATTTCCACAATATCCATATAATCACCTTATAACCACATTCACAATTTTGTTTTTGACTGCTATAACTTTGACAATGATCTTGCCTTCTACATAACGAGTAATCGCCTCGTTACTTAAAGCCACCTTTTTCAAATCCTCAATGTCCAAATCGAAGGGAACTTTGACTGAGGCACGCAGCTTACCGTTTACCTGAAGGGCAATTTCAATTTCATTCAGTTGAAGTTTACTTTCGTCGTAGGTTGGCCATGGTGCATACGTAATCAATTCTTCATGATTAAAATTATGGTATAGTTCCTCGCCCAAATGGGGGGCAATTGGCGCCAAAAGACGAATAAAACCATCGAGATATGGTCGGTAGACGGACTTTGCCTTATAAACATCGTTGATGAAAATCATCATTTGGCTTATCGCTGTATTAAATTGCAATTTCTCATAATCTTCCGATACTTTCCGCACTAAATAATTATATGAATAATCTAATTCTTGTGAATTCTGATCGGATATTTTATTCGCTTGTTCTGGTTCAGAAAAGACTCTTTCCACCCGATCAAGCCATCTTTTAGCTCCATCAAGACCGGTATCCGACCAAGGAAGAGAGGCTTCTAGTGGGCCCATAAACATTTCATATACGCGCAAAGTATCGGCCCCATACTTGACAATTACTTCATCTGGATTAACGACATTGCCACGAGACTTAGACATTTTTTCGCCATTGCTGCCCAAAATCATTCCTTGATGAAAAAGACGTTTAAATGGTTCACTTGTACTTACAACTCCCTTATCGTAAAGATACTTATGCCAAAAGCGGGCATAAAGAAGATGTAAAACCGCATGTTCTTGACCGCCAATATATAAATCTACCGGCAGCCAATGCTTTAATAGAACTGGATCGGCGATAGCTGAGGAATTATTAGGGTCCAAATAGCGCATATAATACCAGCAACTTCCCGCCCATTGTGGCATCGTGTTGGTTTCCCTTTTTCCCTTTTCGCCATCAATCGTAACGTTGAGCCAATCAGTTGCATTGGCTAATGGCGACTCACCTGTCCCGGATGGCTTGTATTCTTCTAAATCTGGCAAAACGAGTGGAAGTTCATTTTCGGGAACGGGGATAAGACGTTGATCTTTATCCATTATGATAATTGGAATGGGTTCTCCCCAATACCGTTGGCGACTAAATAACCAATCTCTTAGTTTATAGTTGGTCGTTTTTCTACCTTTCTTCTTAGAAATTAACAAGTCTAAAATGACAGTTTTTGCGTCTTTGATGTTCAGTCCATCGGCAATATCCGAATTGATATGCACTCCATCTTCGACAAAAGCACCGGTACTTACATCCGCATCGATAATTGGTTTGATGGGCAGGCCATACTTTTTCGCAAAAGCATAGTCGCGCTCATCATGAGCAGGAACCGCCATTACCGCTCCAGTTCCGTAGCTCCCCAACACATAATCGGCCACGTAGATTGGAACCGGTTTTTCATTAACCGGATTGATGGCATAAGCGCCGGTAAATACTCCGGTTTTATCCTTATTGAGTTCAGTCCGATCCATATCCGACTTCTTCATAACTTCTTCAATATAAGCCTCTACTTCCGCTTTGTGTTTAGAAGTAGTTACCTTATTTACAAGTGGATGTTCGGGTGCCAAACAGCAATAACTACAACCATATAACGTATCGACCCGCGTAGTAAAAACGGTAAACATCGCTCCGGGAATGTCCGCCACTGCAAAATCGACCTCGGCACCTTCCGATCGACCAATCCAATTCTTTTGCATTTCAATTGTCGAATTAGGCCAATCTAAGCCCTCAAGTCCGCTTAAAAGTTTATCCGCATAAGCGGTTATTTTTAATAGCCATTGACGCATCGGCTTACGAATAACGGGAAAACCACCGACTTCACTTTTACCATCGATAACTTCCTCGTTGGCCAAAACCGTTCCTAATTCCGGACAAAAATTTACCGGTTTATAATCAACGTAGGCCAATCCATCTTTAAACATATTTTCAAATATCCACTGCGTCCAGCGATAATATTTAGGATTGGAAGTTTCGATTTCTCGATCCCAATCATAGGAAAAGCCCAATGCCTTTATTTGCCGCCGAAAATTAGCGATATTTTTCTCAGTGAAATGTGCAGGATGATTGCCAGTTTTAACCGCATATTGCTCCGCCGGAAGTCCAAAAGCATCCCAGCCAATCGGGTGAAGAACGTTATAACCCTGCATTCTTTTCATACGGGCAATTATATCGCTTGCGGTATATCCCTCTGGATGTCCAACGTGTAATCCTTGTCCCGATGGATAGGGGAACATGTCGAGAACATAATACTTTGGCTTCGAAAAATCATACACATCGCAGCGATATGCTTTTGTATCTTCCCAAATTTTTTGCCATTTTTGATCAATAGAATTAAAATCGTAGCCCATGTTTTTTCCTCCAAAAAATAAAAAAGATGATACGAAGGGCGAATAAATCGCGGTACCACCTTACTTTCGCTAAATTTTAGCCTCATTTTACGTTTTAAGGCAACGTATCCATTCCGCGAATAATCTGAGATACAGGTTTCAAGTTCGCTCTTGCACTGTCAGCGAATCGCTAATGGCTTTACATCCTGCTTAGTGATGTCGGAATACGTTTATTTTACCATATTTTCTTGATTAGTAAATCAAATCAATAAGAGCATTGCTAACCCTAACGCTAAACCACATTGACCGAGTAAATATGGTAACATAATATAAAAATTCTCATGGGGCTCGCTATGTTCATAGATCGTATGTCCGAGATAGACGTCACTTGCAATAAAAAGCAGACTACCGAAAAGAACAAATCCGGAGGCTAAATCACGATGAGTACTTGTCAGTATGAGAGCGGATATTAAAACCGTAAAAAGAATTGCTCCATAAATGGTAGCAATCCAACTATCTTTTTTAAATTTTGTCTTCAAGATAGTGGAGGCTAAATAGATGACTATAAACACGACTGCTACTCCATATAAAGAAATCCACAAAGGATTTAGACTAATGTTCGCTATTTTTAGGATCAGGTATATGTAAAAGAAATGGCCAATCGCAAAACTAACAAATCCGCCATACAAGAAAATCTTTTTGTCCTTAAAAAGCATAAATAGATCACCCAAAAGGCCAAAAGTTAAGGCGAGATATAAAAATACATTTGAAACTTTTAGAAAGTAAATCAGCAGCATTAGCGAAGGCATTAAAAATACTTTTGTAATTCCCCGGGATAACTTTTTTTCCTTATAGGACAGTATAAGGTGAACTAGTGATAAGACAACCAACCAAGCCAAAGATAACCATGCTAATAAGTCCATGCTCACTCCTCCTTAAGTTGTTGATAAAGTTTCAAATACTCCTCGCCGGATTTCTTCCAATCATTATTGGCTAACATCGCATTTTGAATAAGTCGACTAAAAACTTTTGAATTTCGATAAGTTTTTGTGGCAAGCATAATGGCTTGATTTAAAGCTTCAGGACTATATTCACAAAACCCAAAGCCATTAGCTTTTGCAACTGAATTATTCTCATACCCTAAAACGGTATCTTTTAATCCGCCCGTATAGCGAACTAAAGGTAAAGTTCCGTAACGGAGAGCAATCATTTGACCTGTTCCACAGGGTTCAAATAAGGATGGCATTAAAAAGATATCGGATCCCGCATATATTTCATGGGCAAGAGTATTGTTATAGCCAAGATAAATACCCACCTGCTCCGGGAATTCCCGTCTTAAATTTTCAAGTAAATCCTCACAGGATTTTTCTCCCGAACCAAGAGCAACAAAGTAATCACCCTTTTCTAACGCTGGGCGAATAGCCTTTTCAATAAGGTCTATTCCTTTTTGCCAAGTAAGGCGGGAAACTAGTCCAAAAAGAGGACGTTTTTCATCATTTGTCAGATGGAAGGTTTTTAATAATTGCTCACGGCAAAGGCTCTTTCCTGCGCTAAAATTCTCTGGCGAATAGTGCGCCGCTAAATACTTATCGTTTTCCGGATTAAACTCTTGATAATCGATGCCATTCAAAATTCCCACAAAGCGCCCTTTCCGTAGTTCAATAACCGAATTGAGCCCTTTGCCTCCTTCCGAAGTTAATAGTTCTTCCGCGTGAGTAGGTGAAACTGTCGTAATCATATCCGCATAAACAATCGCCGATTTTAAAGTTGAAACTTGATTGCCAAAACGAACTTGACCATTGTCGTATAATTGATGAGGTAACCCATAAAATTCAGTGAGCAAATCTTGGGAAAAAATCCCCTGAAAAGCCGGATTATGAATTGTCAGTACAGTTTTTAGTTTTGCAAATAAGGGATTGCCTTTTTCCCGCTCTTTAAAAAGCACGGGCAACATCCCCGCTTGCCAATCATGGACATGAACAATATCGGGAAGTGGTACGACTCCTTGCTTTAACATGTCATAAACGGCTTGCGTAAAAAAAGCAAATCGTTCAGTGTCATCCCCATATCCATATAATCCTTCACGGGCAAAATAATACTCATTGTCAATTAAATAGTAGGTAATACCATCAATCAAAGTTGTGAAAAGATTAGCTCTTTGATTTCTCCAACCGAGAATTACATCGAAACTGGCAATTTGACGAATAGGGTAATTTATATCTTTAAACATCGTTCCATATAGGGGCATAACGATTGCCACTTCTTGCTTAGAACTAACCAATTCTTTACTTAAAGCATAAACAACATCCGCCAACCCGCCCGTTTTGGCCAAAGGATTGGCTTCACTGCTAACCATTAATACTAGCATTTAGATTTGATCTCCTTGGTGGACGTAGGCAGGGTGATTTTCTTCCCCGGCTACTTCCTTAGCAAACTTGACATGACAATACTTATCCACGATGGCATTACATAAACAAACATTAGAACCTATGACCGATTGAGTAAGAACTATTGAATCTACAACTTTGGCTCCTGGCTCAATAACCACATCCCGTGAAATGATCGAATTTTGAACTTTGCCATAAATTTGAGCGCCATTGGCGATGAAACTATTGCGAACTTCTGCTCCTTGATCATAAAAGGTTGGTGGCGTATCATGGGTGACCGTATATATCGGCCATTCAGGCAAAAATAATTGTTGCCGGTACTTGTAGTTTAATAATTCTAATGAATACTCAATGTAATGTTCCATACTATCGAAGCAACGCACAAAACCATCATAACGATAGCCATGCACTCGCTCGCCCGCATTACAGCTAAAAGCAATAATGTCATGAAGACCGAAAAAAGAAGATATCTCATTGCTTTTATCCATCAACTCCAATAATTTGGCGCGATTAATAATATACATTTCAAGAGAAATGTTAGCTACATTTGTCGTACCTTTATTTGAACGAAGATTTATTACAAGTCCATCGTTATTTAGTGTTACGATATCACTTCCAATGAAGTGTTCCTTTGCTCGATCAATCGGGGCATAAATTAAAGTAATCGCCGCCTTATTTGCAATATGCTCCTGAAGAACTTTTCGATAATCAATTGCACAGATAAAATGCGCTGGGGCAAAAACAATATAATCAGCAGTGCTTTTACGCATCACCCAATCATTGGTTCGTATGTTGGCGAAATCGGTGTTATAGCGCCGGTTAAAAATCGCACTTTCGTTATACATAATGTTTTCAAATCCCGTCTTAGTATTAACATTCCAAGTATTACGAGAACCCAAGTGCTTCAATAATGAACGTGGTTTCTCCTTAACCAAAATACCCACTTGGTCAATACCCGAATTGGTAAAATTTGACAGAGCAAAATCCATAAATGCATAGCGGCCCAAAAACGAGGTTGAAGCCAATGTTCGATCGGTTGTCATTTCTCCTAAATTAGGCGAATGATGGAGATTTAAAAGACCAAGCATTTTTCCACTCATAAGTTACCTCCCTGATTGGCAAAAAGAGCAATTTTTCCTTGCTCACCTTTTAGAATTGAACCCTTCTTTATCACTTGATCAGGACCGACGATAGCATAATCAATCTCGACCCCCTCTTCAATTGTGACATTCGGCATAACTACTGAATTATGAATTGAACTGCCATGCGAAAGGATAACTTCGTTAAATACGATTGAATGATCCACCTCACCTAAAATAATCGCCCCCTGATTAATCAGTGAATCTTTTACCGATGCGCTTTTTCCGACATACTGAGGAACGGAGTGAGTATCTTCGGTAAATATCTTAAGTTTTCCATCTTTAGAAAACTCCCGCTCAATCTCGGGATTAAGCAAATCCATGCTCGCTTCCCAATATGAATTAATGGTTCCAACATCTTTCCAATAGCCGTCAAATTGGTAAGCGAGTATTCTCTTCTTTTTTGCCAAAAGCGTCGGAATAATATTTTTCCCAAAATCATGTTCGCTCTGATTGTCTTTATCATCTTCGATAAGTGCCGAACGCAAAATCTTATAGTCAAAAAGATAGATGCCCATACTTGCGAGGTTGGAACTCGGGTTGGCGGGCTTTTCGGTAAATTTCGTAATGAAATTACTGCTATCAACGTCCATTATTCCAAAGCGTTTGGCCTCCTCAAGCGGAACGCGAATGACGGCGATTGTTAAATCGGCCTTGCTTTTAATATGAGCATCAAGCATGGTTTGGTAATTCATTCGGTAAATGTGGTCGCCACTTAAAATTAACACATATTCCGGATCCATATTATCGAGAAAATCAATATTTTGATAAATTGCATCGGCGGTGCCAGCATACCAGTTACTCCCTTTTTCCGTCTGCCGTGGGGTTAAGGTCGCGGTCAAAGAGCGAACACCATTCAGCCCCCAATTATCACCATTTCCGATGTAAGTATTAAGAAATGTTGATTCATATTGGGTCATAACCCCAACGATATTGATATTTGAATTGGCAATATTTGACATCGTAAAGTCAATTATTCGATACTTTCCGCCAAAAGGAATTCCTGGTTTGGCACTTTTACGCGTCAAGTCGAGTAGGCGCGAGCCTTTTCCTCCTGCTAACAACATTGCTGCTACTTTGTTTTTGGCCATAAATTGTTCCTCACTTACCATTATCAATTAAATTTATCGTCCGTATCCATTCGCGAATAGCCATAACCAAATTATTGCGATCATCCATGCTAGCCTTAATTATCTCTGAAGTTATGGGAACTTGAATACTCGGCGCAAAATGAAAGTTCCAATCAGAGAAACTTAACGAATAATTTCTACTTTCATCAAGGGTAATTATCGGGCATGCTTCCAAATACTGTAGTCGATATAAGATTGGCTTAAATAGTTCATCGCGACGGGCATCACTCCAATCCGTAATTAAATCCCGACTGGTAAATTGAAGATAGTCGCGTTCGCCTATTCGAATTGAAGATCGTTGAACAATTGACTTTTCACCATTCGCCCAGCGCCGAGGCTGATGAAATCGATCGCCACGTAACTGATAGAAAAAATTAGGCCAAGATTTTAAAATGGTCGAAATGACAATCAACTGATTTTTATTTTCAAAATGATTAATTGCAATTCTTCCATTTCGATTTTCAATGACAAACTCAGCTTCATACCAACGCCCTTTTAGTGAATAATTTAATGGTGATATAAGCGGATCATCACCAACGATTTTATAGTTATGCCAATTTAGATGATCGACATTCATCACTTGATCAATTAAAACATCGTAAGCCTTAGCAAAGCGCTGATTTTCTTTTTTTAACTGAAGCGGATAGACGATAAATGATGTAATAACAAAGACCAAAATTATCGCTAAAGAAAGAATTAAGAGAACGTAACTTTGATTATTAACCCTAATTACCTTAAAAATCAGTAAAAATAAAATAATTAGGTAGATCGCGGCAAATGAAAGAAACAAAAATAGAATATGTGAAAAAGCGCGCCAAAGATGATTTTTTTGCAGTTTTTGAAGTTTCTTGGTTAGTAACTGCTGATTCATTTTTCCCACTTCTTTCACTTAATATAATAAACTAAAGCCAAATTAAAAAAAAGACCTTGAAGGTCTTTTTTAAGCCAGTTTGTCTTCCTCGGCATACAGACGAACAGACGAGGCATTCTTTCCTCTCAATACCACGAGTGTTTCATCAACAAGGCCACTGATCTCGGCCACTTTGTCGCTTGGAGCGGATACGATAGCTTGAAGACCAAACTTGCGCAGTAATCTAATCGCTTCTTTAATACGCCCGCCATCCATTTTTGAAAAAGCTTCATCGAAAATAATCAAGCGAAGCGTATTGCCTAATTCTCCCGTTTCGTTAACGTGATAAAGTTGGGCAAATGATGCCAGAACAGAAATATAAAATGGTGTTTGCGTTTCTCCACCGGATTTCTTCTTAATCATTCTTGATAACCGTTGTTCATTGCCTGACTTATCCTTAACGACTAAATCAAAGTCTAAATAACTCCGATAATCGGTGAATTTTTCCACATTAACCAGAACAGCTGCATTATTTGCTGAGTCATTAGCCAAAGCGACCTGCGCAAACAAATCGCGCATCACCGTATCATACTTAGCTAAAAATTCACTATCGTCATCACCCATTTCTAGTAGTAAGTCATCCATTATCATGTCGTAATATACGCGATAAGTTGACGATGGACGAACTGTAAAGCGATAGGAGTCCTCACCAAAGGTAGAAGCTGAAAGGGCAAAGTTCAACTCTTTAATTTGATCTTCGACGGCTTCGATTGCACTTCTAAGTTTAGAAATGAAATCATTCTTAAATTGTTTAACTGCCTTATCGTAAGCATCATGAATCTTATTTTCATAATCGGGTAAACGTACTTCCGTCATATCGCGATACTCAGCTTCATATACCTCATTATCTTCTTGCTCAGTATCGTAAGTTAGGCGATATTCGCGAATATAATCCCGGCGCAATTTCGTTAGTTGCGTAAATAAGTTATTAACCAAATATTGCGCATGACCAAGCGAAATATTGTATTCGGTTATTAAATCAAGCGGAGATTTCCCTTTGGCTAATTCTTCTTGAAATAAAGGCTCGGCTTTTTCGCTTACTAAGAAAGGATCAAAATTTTCTAGAAGTCGATTCTCCTTTTCTTCAACACTCTTTTTTTCACTGGGAATCTTGTCATTCTTGAGTGTCTCAATCAAGTTTGTTATCTTGCCCTTCTCTTCAAATAAAGAAGCGCGATCACTTTCTAGGCCAGAAATATCTTCCCCGATATCATCAATTCTTTTATCAAGCGTCGTTAATTGTGATAGATCGTGCTTGCTAAGTTCGCTATCAACATAGGCAATATTTTCCTTGATACCTTTAATATCTTTCAACTGTTCAAGTTCGGTATTAACCGTGGCAATTTCATTGCTGTTGATAATTTCCATCCGATTAGCTTCATTAATAATCGACGCTAAATCGCGAAGTTTATTGACTAATTCGGCATTGGCCGTAATTTCATAACGCTTGCTGGTCAACTGATTTTGACTAATCTCCCGGCCAATAAAATGCTCGCGATAAAGATAGGGATTAATTTTCCCAAAAGCAAAGTTTCGGTATAAATCTCCTTCAATAGTAATGCCATTTCCCGCCGCTCGTGCTTCTGTTAAATTACGACACTTCATCAATCGGCCAATTAAGAAATTGGCGTAAGCTTCCGCCCCCGGATGATCGGTCTTAATTTCTTCAGCAAGTGAATTCTTTTCCGCGCGATAATCGCGTTCAATAAGTCGATTGGCATCAATTATGGTTAAGCCATAATAGTTAAATTTTTCCAAAAGTGAGCGCATTATTTCGTAGGATTCCATATAGTATTCATCATCGACAAAAAAATTAAATTTTTGATTATTTAAATAACCTTCGATGGCATTAGCCCATTCGGGATGGCGAATGTCAATTAAGTCAGCGAAGATTGAAACGCGAATATTTCGATTATGGCGGCGACTGAGTTCGGTTTCAAGTTCGCGCTTAACTCCAAGTAGGCGCGCTTCATATGATTTACCGCCGCCCTGCATATCAATTTCTTGTTGCTTCAATAAAGCTGTTTTTTGATCATAGTTAGTAATTAACTTGCCGATAAAAATAGCGAGGCCACCTACTCTTTGTTTAAAGACACCTAGCGAATCCCGCCAAGCGAAAAGAACATCGGTCGACAAACTATCAATATTTCCCAAAAAATTATCGCGTAAGTTCATGCTTTGTGTTAAAACATCAAGCGCAGAAGCACGTAAATCATTAATTTCTTGGAGTAATGCATCGTCGCTAATTGAGCCGACATCAAATGATGTAAGTGTATCGGCTAATGACTGACCAACCGAAATAAAGTTGCTTACATAACGAGAAAGGTTCTCATTAATACGCTTTGCCGTTTCATTCAATTGCAAAAGACGTTTCTCTTCATTTTCCTTTTGGGCTCGCAAATCATCAGTAATACGATAAATATCACTGTTGGCTTTGTCTTGAACAAGATGCATCTTTTTACGGTTTAATTCTGAGATGGAGTGTTCTACCTCCGCAATATCAACATCAATTGCGGCTAATCGCTTGGTGGCATCGTCTATCTGATGATAATAGCTATCCAAGCGCTCCCGGTCATTTTGAAAACTCGCCTTTTCTACGATGTATGAATAAATGGATTTCTGTTCAAAGTTATCCTGATACATTTTATATGTACTGTGAATCGCTTCTAGACGATTAACCCGCTCGCGCATTATCTGAGCTTCTTTTTCCAGTTTTCGATATTGAAGAATATTTTCTTGCATTGGAGCAATATCAACATTTTGCTGAGGATCACATACATACTCGGTAATAAAAGTGGTAATATCGGTAATCGGCGTAAAAGAAATCGATTTTTTTAGTAGCGAAAAATACTTGTCCTTCAATCCGCCAAAAGACCGCTTCAGGTATTCTTGATATTGACGATTGGAATCAAAAAACGTAAATTTCCCAGCATAATTGCTCGATAAAAAACTATTTAATTGCTTATAATCCATTGGAACCCGATTGATGATGAATTGGTTTTCCGGAATTGGCGCATCAATTTCAAAAAAACGATGCTCTTCCTCTCCATCATCATAGATATCAAAAACAATCCCCATGGTAAAGGAAGTCGCATTTTTATCATCGAAGAATTCCATAGCAATATAACTTGAAAACCGTCCGTTACGAAGATAATGAAAACCACCATCAAGGTTGTCGCCAAGTTCTCCTCTAAGATACCCCTTCAGTGTTCGATTGCTCTTGTCCATCGCGGCTTTATTGAAAAATCTTCCTGAAGTGTCACCCAAAAGTAATACTTGAATCGCGTCGATCAAAGTTGATTTACCTGAAGCATTAAGCCCCGTTAAAAAATTTATACCACCAAAATCAATTGTTTCATTCCAAAAGTAATGCCAATTGATTATTTTTAGTTTCTTCAATGTTTTCATACAATTGATCCCCCGTCATTTTGCTTAGCGTTTATTTGGTCAAGCGCATTGCCCATCGCGGCAATCATATCACTATCAACCGCATATAGAATTGATGGCAAGATATAAAATGAAACGTTTCCTTCATCATAGGAACCGCTAACTTTGTTAATGATATTGTATCCAGCTAAAATCCGAAGGCAACGATCGACAAGACGGCCAGTAAGTTTTTTTCCAGGAAGAAGAATTCCGCGATCAAGCATTACTTTTTGCACTTGGGGAGTCGTAACATATATGCTTTCGCCCGTTTGGCTAGACTCCGATTTTTCTGATTCATATATAAGTCGAAGAACAAAAGTAATAAGTGATGTCTCACGGTCCAATTTAGCCCGATTCTCCCGATATTCATTTTTTAAGGCAAATACCCCGTTAATCAAGTCCCGATCTATTTCCCAACCTGCAAAAGAAAGATAATCATTAACCAGTTCATAGTAGCGTTCTAGAAATCGAAATGACGGATTTATTTTCATCGTTTTTTCACGCGTGTCAAATTGATCACGCACCACAAACCCACTCAAAAGAAGACTATTCACCACATGGGCAAAGGTATCTTGATCCGAACGGGAAAGCTTAACTATTTCCTCTTCAAACATTAAGCAATAAGCTCCTTTCGTTTATATATAAAGCGGGGCAATGAATATCCATAGGATACAATCTGACCTTCACGGGCTTCAATTGCATAAAAACATTTTTCATCACTTGCTTTAATGCTAGCTAAAATTAAAAGAATAAAGGCGTCAAAGTTGGGAAGAGGAATCTCTTCAATGCTTATTTCATCCGCTTCTCCAAACGCTGTTTCCATAAAGTCAAAAACCCGGTCGTCCGTAAATTCGTTTCTTGTTTGAGCCAAAAAATCACTCATCAACATCGAATCAACATCGAGAAAATCCGGCACCGCCATCGGCTCGCCAAACAAACGCGATTGACGGGCGTAAGGTAGAGTTAATGAATCATTATCGACATATGATTGGCTCTCCAATGGTATCGCATCTTGCATTTTTGATAAAATATTAGCCAATCCTTCACCCGTAATGGCGGATTTAGCATAACTACGAAAAATCGTATCAAGGTGACCCTTAATCGTTTTATCATTATTGTTCAAATATAGAATCTTATTAGCGGAGGAACGCGTGTAGTCTTGGTGGCGTTCATCAATGCTATCAATCATATTATTGAGCGTATCATACATATCGCAAACATAATTAATCTTTGCGATAATATCGGTTTCAATCTGGTTTTTATTGCCACGTGGACTATAAACTAGTGCTTGAGCAATAAGCTGTGAGCGTATGTCCTCATCATGAAGCCAACGCTGAAGCATATTAATAATCGGACGGCGATATTTGGCCACACTATCAAAAGTCTTAAGCGGATGATAATAACGATCAGAAATAGTCTCTTTATAAGTATCAAAATAATCGTGAAGTATGCCATTGGTGGTAAATACTTTTCCAAGCCGATTTTGAAATATGCGAATTGAATGACCAAGCGTAACTAGTTCAGTTCGCAAGCGCTTGGTATTTTCGTAAGCCCGAATAAGCGTCGCATACATAAACTCATCTGGCTCTCCGTCTTCCATCTTTAGCTCGCTATATGTAGCGTGAACCAAACTAGTATATGGGGCTTCGCTCGCATTGGCAATCGTATTAAGCAACGAAAGAAATTGGATTGAATAAGCCGGCAAAGCGATATACTCGTCAAAACTTTCCGGATCAATTTCGATATCAATCCAACCCGTTTCTTCAAGTCGGCGCACGATAAAAGCCGCTTTTAAAGCCATGGTTTCAAGTTGCAGTTTCCCCTCATTTGATGATGAATCGGAAAAATCATCCTCATCGGTTTCATCTGGTTCTTCCAGTGAAAGATCAAACTTCAGCAACTCATTATTTGCCTTGTCTTTTAAAGCTCGAATATAGTCATTTTTCTTTATTGATAATTCATCACTTTCAAGAGAATTAAAAAGGACGAGAAGCGCATCCGCATAGACATCGCGATTAGGACTTGAAAGAATTGAAAAAAAGTGGGCAGGAATTGCGTTAAAAAGACTCATTTATCAACTTTCTCCTCCTCTTTATATGTTATTATTTTACCATATGCCAAAATAAAGAAAAATATAAAAATTTATGCATAATATCTATTTTATTCTGACAAAGAATATTAAATATCTCTTATATCTTCACATGCTCGACAATTTTTCTTTATCCTGAAAAAAAACAAATCATGTTTTGATTACGAAAATATTTTGTTAGTTAGCAAAAATCACTATTTTAGTATAGACTTTTTCAAAGGATGAAAATGCTTTTTTTAATCATAATATATAGATATTGCTAAGATGGCCGAATAACTTATTATGTTTATTAGCTTTGTCGACTATGATATATTTAACTGAAGGAGCGCAAAATGAAACTAAAACCTGACCCAATTCGTACCTTTTTCTCTTACTTAATTCTTGGAATTTGCACTAGTGGAGCGTTCTATTTAACTCTTGGCTATCCGTATAATCCTTTTCGACCTTTGCACATTATTTTATTGACTATTCCGACAATTATTGCCCTTGGATTTGCTATCTATGCTCTTAAAATGAACTATTTTTTAATAGAGAAAAAACGAATTGTCTTTCACCGAGGCAAGAAGGAATTATTCTATTACTATTCAGAAATTATTTACATTGATGATGACTACAGTCGTCATCATAAATCAGTGCGCTTCTACACAAATAAGGGCGATGAAAGATTCCTTCCCCTTGATAAAGAACGCCTTGTTTATAAACGAATGGGCGAGGAATGTAATCATCTATTAAGCTTTGAAGATTTAAAAAAGCGTTTTCCCAAGGCAAAGTTCTAGAAAATAAAAAAATGCGATGAAAAAAGATTGCTAAAGATACTACAAAATGATAATATCTAAAAGCATGTTTAAGTTAAGGGAGGTTTAGATTATATGAGTAAATTTTGCCCCGTCACCGGTAAAGGACCGATGAGCGGAAATAACCGTTCTCACTCGCTACGCGCTACTCGCCGCAGTTGGAGCGTCAATCTTCAACCATACAAAATTGAAGTTGATGGCAAGGTTCAAACCGTGAGGATGTCCGCCCGTGCATATCGGACCCTTAATAAAACCGCTAAAAAGGCTTAAAAAAACGCCGCTCATGAAGCGGCTTTTTTTATTGCGTTTATCGACTAGATTCGAACTATAAGTAATCCAATACTAATAAGAATTAACAATATAAAATTCAAAGCGATCAATGACCACTCCGTATATGCAAGAAAAAAATGCCGGGGGCGAAGTATTTCAATTGTTCCGTCCTGACGCGTTATCTTATCCATAATTGGCCATTTTTTCATTTTGGGATTTATTGCTAATAGCAAGGCGGCAATCGCCGGAAGTGCAAGCAAAGTCGATAAAATAATTGGATGATAGGCAAAATAGGGAAAACGGAAGAACAATATTGCGGCCATCGCACTATTAAGCATCGTGGTAACAAACAAAATGCTTAAAAAGAATAAATGGCGTTTGATATTTACATAGGTAAGAATAAAAACCGCGGCCATCGCTACTCCTGTTACCACCCACGAAGCCATAAAGGTGAGAACATAATAATAATCTGTCATTTGACCATAAAAAAGGAATATTGGATAAAATATCCATAGAATGGTAAATACACCCACGGCAGAATAGTGTAGCGGAAGAAATGATTTATTTGCTCCTTGCGCTAACTCAAAAGGTAGTTCATTCCAGAACGAATAATGACGTTGCTGATTCATCTGATAACTATAAAGTCCGACAATAATTTCTACGGCAAATGCCACCAAAATTACGACGGGAACAATAAACACTAAATCGCTCATATCATTATTCACCTCTTAGTTTTTCAACGCGGGCTTGAAAGTCATCATGACCAAATAGATAGCTTCCGGCTACCAAAATATTTGCTCCAGCCTTTCGCGCTTGCGGACCGGTAATCTCATTTATTCCGCCATCAACCTCAATTAAAGCCTGACTCTCATTAGCAGCAATAAGCTTTTTAAGTTCACGAATTTTTTCTAAAGCCTTTGGGTCAAATTTTTGTCCCCCAAAGCCTGGCTCAACTGACATAATTAAAACCAAGTCAAGTTCCTTTATAAAAGGTGATAAAACCTCAATTGAGGTATGCGGTTTAATCGAAATTCCCGCCTTTTTCCCAGCTGAATGAATCATAGCAACAGCCTTTTTAATTTGTTCAACTTTTCTAAATGCCTCGTAATGAAAAGTTACGATATCAGCTCCTGCTGCCAAGAAGGCAGGTATATACTTTAAAACCCGTTTAATCATGATGTGAACATCAAAAACTAGAGGGTAATTCCCAGCAAGACTCGCAAGAACAGGAACTCCAAACGAAATATTTGGTACAAATGCACCATCCATCACATCAAAGTGAAGATATTTGCATCCGCTTGTACTAACTTGTTTTATTTCTCGGTCCAAAAACCGAAAATCAGCGGCTAAGAGCGAGGGAGAAACTTCTACTTTCATTTCACCACTTCCTTTGCTTTTCTAGACTATTATATATTTTAACATAATTGTCGTAGGTAACAGCACTTATTTCACCCTTTCTTAAGGCCGCCTCAATAGCACAGTTTTTACTGTTAATGTGGTTGCAATCATTAAAGAAACATTGGTGCTGATAGGGGTGGAAAGGGGGAAAGCTATCAACAAAATCTTCGCGTGAAATTGGAAGCTCAAAACTGCTAAATCCGGGTGTATCCGCTATAAAGGAGTTGGCATCAATTGGAAAAAAACGCACCTCTTTAGTCATGTGCTTTCCCCGTCCACCGCGCTTTGAATATTCACCGATCTCGCGCCCGATAGAAGGAAAAAGTTCATTGATGAGCGAAGATTTTCCAACTCCTGTTTGTCCCATTAAAATTGTGGTTTTACCTTTTAGTAAATCATGAATTACTTCTAAATTTGAATTGCTATTATTAATAGCATAAACCGCAAACCCTTCTTTTTTAAAGTGTTCTTCAATGGATTTTACTTCCGTTTCCAATAGCAAGTCTTTCTTTGTAAGTATTAGCGTAACCGGAATATTTAAGAAAAAGGCATAAGATAGATAAAGATAGGCAAGATAGTAAGAAAAATCCGGTTCTTTTAAACTTATCAAAACAAATATTTGATCAACGTTGGCTGAATGCGGGCGAATCAATTCGTTTTTCCGTGGCAAAATATCCTCGATAAGTTCCTTTTCAAGATTAAAAGATACGATATCACCCACCAGAGGAGAAAGGTCACGAAAACGCAATTTTCCAACCGCTTTTAAGTGGAAAGTATTACCCTGCGAAAATATATCAAAGTCGGCATAGTTATGCCCAATAATTTTACCTTGCATTAATCATCCGTTGCAAAACCAAAATACTTAACCCAAAAACTCCGATGTGGTTCCATCAGCTTGGGATTGGCCTTAATTTTTTGTATATCTTTTTGCATTTCACGAACATTAATATAGCGATCGGAAGGATGCTTGCGGCAGGCATGCATTATAATTTTTTCAATCGCTCGCGGGCATGATGAAATATATTTACGCGGGCTTGGAAAACGTTCCTTAATATGCTTAACCGCTACCGCAATATTTGATTCGCCTTCAAAAGGCAAACGACCGGTTATTAGTTCGAAAAAAGTAACTCCCATCGAGTAAATATCGCTTTGAGCGGTAGCAACTTTTCCTTGAGATATCTCCGGAGCTAAGTAGTGAGCACTACCCACGATATCATCTGATTTAGTAATTTTTATCGCATTTGAATAGACGGCAATTCCAAAGTCACCCAACTTTAAGATTCCATCGGGAGTAATATAAATATTGCTTGGTTTAATATCGCGGTGAATAACCATGTTTTCATGAGCAACATCGACCGCCACGCAAAGTTGATCCATAATATCGAGGGCTTCCGCATAGGTGTAGCGACCACGATTTTGAAGCGCCTCCTCAAGCGTTACCCCTTTTACAAGTTCATTTACCATATAAGGTTTGCCTTTAAAAGTTCCCAAGTTCAAAACCCGGACGATGTTCGGATGGCTAATGGTCGCCGAGGCCCGTGCTTCACGCTCAAAACGAATAATATTTTGCTGATTGAGCGAAACATCATCCTTAATAATTTTTACTGCGACTAATTTACGAGTAATAATATCTTGCGCCTCGTAAACTTCTGCCATCCCCCCTTCACCAAGTAAAGAAACTACCCGGTAGCGTGAGTCGATAATTGCATTAATTTCCATCATACTTCGTCTTCCCATAGTGCAACAGCAATGTTGTCACTTCCTCCGTTTATATTTGCCGCTTCTATCATTTTCTCGGCTCGAACCTCAATATTTTCATGCAAAGAGATGATGTCTGCTAACTGCGCCTCTGTTATATTGTTATATAATCCATCCGAGCATAAAAGAATGGTTTCTCCGCGATAACGGTACGATTTTATGTCAATACTAGCGGCTAGCGAAACCCCGAGGGCATTAACTAAAACATGTCTTCTTGGGTCTACCTCCTTAGCCTCAGGATCAAGTTGCCCAACTTTAACTAGGTAATCGACAAACGTTTGATCTTCCGTTAATCGTTTCATCTGGTGATAAAAATCACATAGATAAGCCCGTGAATCACCAATATTTGCCACAATTAAACGACGACGATGAACTAGTGCTACCACAAGCGTTGTTCCCATATCCTTGTACTGTTTATTGCTTTGTGCCTCATTAAAAACGGCTTTATTGGCTTTTCTAATTGATCGCAATAGCCAGTTTCTCGCATCAAGAGCCGACCAAAAACTTGTTTTATTACGGAATTCTTCCGCTAAAGTATCGACCGCGATTTTACTTGCTAAATCACCTTGAGCCTGCCCACCGATTCCATCAGCCACCACTAAAAAAACACTTCCTGAATTGTTAATTAGGACGAGAGCTTGATCCTCATTTGTCATCCTTACCAATCCTCGATCAGTGCGATAACAGAAACTTCCCATCCTAGCCTTCTTCATAATATTTTTTCCTCTTTGGCTCGCAGTTGCCCACAGGCAGCATCAATATCCGTGCCAAATTCTTTGCGTATCGTTGCCGTAATGCCCCTTTTAGTAAGTTGATTTAAAAACTTTTTAACAGTTCCATCCTCACTTCGATGATAACCATTTTCCAGAACATCATTGTAAGGAATCAAATTAACATAGGCCAGGGTTCCCCGAATTAAATCACTCAATTGATTAGCATTATCAATGCTATCGTTGATACCCTTCAATAAAATATATTCAAAAGTCACGCGCCGACCGGCAGTTTTTTCATAGTAGCGAACCGCATCCATTAGTTGACTCAGTGGATAGGCTTGGTTAATACGCATAATTCGACTTCGTATTTCATCGGTGGGTGCGTGCAGACTGATGGCTAGATTAATTTGAATGCCTTCATTAGCATATTGGCGAATGCGATCCGGTATGCCACAGGTTGAAACCGTAATATGTCTAGCACCAATAGCAAGAGCATGTGGATTATTGGCAATCCGAACAAAATCGAGAACATTATCGTAGTTATCAAATGGTTCGCCCGTTCCCATGACGACTATATGCGTTACGTGCTCATTTTTTCCTTCAATATCCAGCAGGTCATTCACAATCAGAATCTGACCTATCATCTCTTCAGGAAGTAAATTACGTTGCTTTCTAAGTAATCCCGAAGCGCAAAACGAGCACCCCATATTGCAGCCAACTTGGCTTGATACACATACCACATTTCCATAGTTGTAACGCATCAAAACGGTTTCAATTTTAGCCCCATCGTCTAGTTCCAATAGAAGTTTTACTGTTCCATCGTTGCTATTTTGTCTTTGATAAATCTTTGGTTTACGAAGCTCGTATTTTTCTTTTAGCACCTCACGAAACCGAAGTGAAATATCGCTCATTTCATCGAAAGAGTTGGCCTTTTTTTCATATATCCACTTGAATAATTGTGTCGCCCGATATTTTTTTTGATCCAATGTCAGCATTTGCTGTTCTAATTTTGAAAGTTCAGCACCATATAAATTAATCATCATTTTTCCTTATCTTTCCGTTTTAAAAGCGCATAGTAGAGGGTGGAATTGAAACGATCAATCGGCAGATATTGTTTTTCACTAAGTAAGTCAAATTGAACGTTGTTCTTCAAGAATTCAATTATCAACGCATGACCTTCCTTATTAGAGCAAGTGTTGATAATGTACAATAATAGGCCATCTGGCTTTACAAACGCGGACGCTTCTCGTAATGCGGTTGCTTCCGAAAAGATATAATTATCCAATGCGCCTTGATCGAAATGATACAAAAAGTCAGGAATAGTTCGGATTAAATCAAACTTTGAACAATCGGGAAGAACAACGACTAAATCTTTTTCATCCCGAATTGCAGTTATTAGTGAATTGGCCTTTGATTCAAATACATGAACATTAGGAAGATTCCAACTTTTTAAGGCTCCTTCCACATCATAACGGCGCTTATCACTCGGAACCGCCATATCAATTTTCATTTCCGTTTTTGAACGAAGCGAAAGGTCTAAATATACTGCATGTGGTCGTTCCTCATAAATTAAGCAATCACGAATGCGTTGAATTGGAAGCGCGTTTATAACTTCACTCAAAGCAAAGCGCTGTTGAAAAATAGTATGATTAACGAATAAGGGATGACTTTGAATTCTTTCGTGATGGCGGTAAACGAGCGTATCCGAAGCCGGCCCCGCACTAAAATCTGGATTTTCATTCAAAATAGCCGATTGAGTATTGACTAACGGGTTGACGCGAAGTGACTGTGCCACTGAATGGGTATTCGCGTTTAGATAACGTCTAGTAACTTCTAATCCCAAATGCTTAATCCACATTTTAGTAAGCCAAAGGGGATTATTGTATTTGAGACTTAAATATTCCGGACTATCCATATCGGTATTATCGATAAAATCATCTTCACTTTCGGCTATAGCCAATATTTTGCTTTCTACTTCAGAACTAATCGCAAAATCTTTATTCGCTTTTATTTCATTAAGTTCAAGTAAAATTCGTTGGATTCCTAAACGTCTAAAAAAATGTAAATCCGAAACAATCGTCGCATAAACATATAACATATCTTTTGTAGCAATAAAACTGGCATCAAGACGTTTCAATAAGTCTTCGATTGCCAAGTAATGATGAAGAGTGCAACTTGTAAGGGAACGAATAAACTGTAGATCCTCATGCCCACAAGGATGAGCGTCTTGTACCCTTTTTAAGGCGTGAGCATAAGGAATTTTTTCATCGAAAATATATCCTAAAGTTTCGCTTACCGCATTAATAACGTTCATAATTACACCTCTATGTAAATAGTATCATTACCAACCGAACAATGCCAAGAAAAAAACGCCCTTTTAGGGCGTTATTGAAAACTTTTTCTTTATTTAACCTAATTATGGTGATGATGATGGCAATCGCAGTCCTCATCTTGGCAGTTTTCCCCATCGCAATCTTCCCCTTCACAACACTCAAATTCCGGTTTATCTTCTGCTTCGATGTCATGTCCATGTTCGCGAGCTTTTTCTTCGAAATCCTCAAAAATATTTCCCATATAGGGTTGATTATCATTCATATTGTCTTCTTCATCGTCGTCATTGTCGTCATCCTCGTCTTCTTCATCGTACTCATCAACAATGTCTTCCTCTTTAATGAAACGAGGATATTCTTCATTTATGCGCGAATAGCTGGCTTCACTAGCAAAATAATGGAATTCCACCGTTAAATTTACGAGAAAATCGGCTGTTGCCGAAAGAAGATATGTGGCTACATCCTTCTCATGCGCTCGAAAAATCTCTGGTAGTGAAACGATAATTAAACCTTGCCAACTAGTTTGTTCAACGCCCGCATGAAAAATATAGCTCTTCGGAGCAAAGAAGACTATTTCTTCTGGTTCAATTTCCAATAGCTTTGCTAAATTGGGTGTCGCTTCACGACTAAAACGTCCGGTAATATATTCATCCAGTCCCAAAATCGAAATCGTAATCATTGTCGATACCTCACAATCGCCTGAATTATATCAAATTTCAAATGAATCAACATCTATTTTGACTTGGAATTTTGAATTTGCGGCCAAAGGGAAGACTAGTTTGGCAATAATTGGCCTAATTCGAAAATAATTCCGATGCTTAATAATTAAAATTCGTCGATAATATTCACGTTCACGATTATAAAAGGGAGTTGTTGGACCGAGAACTTCGCCAAATTCTTTAATCGCGTTTTTCATATCGCTCGCTAGTTGCATGATGGCTTCATCAAGAACTTCGGCATTTTTGCTTAAAAGGGAAATGATCATTTCAAAGGAAAAAGGACTGTCGTTGCTTAGTTTGCGAATTTTCATTTCAGTTGCAAAAAACGACGCATAATCCTGTTTTGATCCAAGAACAATCGCATAATGACCTGGCATATTAGTTTGTATAATTGCCTTACCTGGTCGATCTTTTCGTCCGCTCCGCCCTACGGCTTGAGTTATAAGTTGAAAAGTTTGTTCCGCACTACGATAGGAAGGATAATATAATCCCATATCCGCCAGAATAACCCCCACTAACGTCACCAAAGGAAAATCATGTCCCTTAGCTATCATCTGCGTTCCAATGAGAATGTCTGCTTCATGATTAGCGAATGATTTAACAATCTTTCCCACTTGTGAGCGAACTTTTGAAGTATCGCTATCTAATCGCAAAGTTCTAACCTTTGGAAAAAATTTGTGAATTTCATCTTCGACTCGTTCGGTACCAAAACCAGTCTGCCATAAATGCTTTGATCCACACTGAGGGCAAACGGCGGGCAATTCCTCAACGTAATCACAGTGATGGCATTTTAATAATTTGTCGCTGCGATGATAAGTCAAAACCATATCGTCTTGGGGACAACGAAAAACGTAACCGCATTGGCGACAGCTGACATAAGTTGCATAGCCACGGCGGTTAATCAGCAGAATTGCTTGCTCGTGTCGTTCAATGACCGTTTTTAATTCAGCAACTAATTGCTTTGAAAAAATTATGCTTTGGGGATATAAATTATTCGCATCCATCAAGTCAACAATTTCGGTAACCGGAAGTTCACGTTTGTTTATTCTCTGCTTAAGTTGGAGCAAGTGATAGACACCCTTGAGGGCCCGAGCGCGACTTTCAAGAGAAGGAGTTGCAGAACCAAGCAGTACTTTTGCCTTTAGAGGCATAGCTCGCATAATTGCCACTTCTCGTGCATGATAGAAAGGAAGAGTATCTTGCTTATATGATTCGACATGTTCCTCATCTAAAATAATCAGTCCAATATTGGATAAAGGAGCAAAAATTGCCGAGCGAACGCCAACGACAATTCGCACTTTTCCTTCAGCAATGCGTCGATATTCATCATATTTTTCCGCTGGCGTAAGTTCACTATGGAGAACAGCTACATCTTGATGATAACGACTGACAAAGTGTGCGACCATCATCGGTGTGAGGGCGATCTCGGGAACGAGCATCAAGACATTTTTCCCGGTTTTAAGTGTTCTCTCCGCTAAAGCCAAATAGACTTCCGTTTTTCCGCTTCCAGTAATTCCTTCAAGCAAAAACACACGGTCATCGCTCTTGCAAAATTCATCGATAACTTGGTTTTGATCTACCGTAAGCGGTGGAGCCACAACCGTTTTTTCATCTGGTATCGAGAACCGAATCTTTTCTTTTTTTTCAATTTTTATTAAATCTAAATCGAGAAGTTTCTTAATGATTGTAGGAGATTTTATCTCCCGCTTTTTTACTGGCGAATTCTCTTTAATTAACAGGAGAATTTCTTTTTGCTTGGGACTCAGTTTCTCTTCATCGCGAATAAAAACTAAATAATCTTCGTATGCGATTTTCGGTTGTTTTAAAGAACTTGAAGCCGGGCGAAGCGTCGGAGGCAGCATCGCTTGCAAAACGCTAATTTTAGGGGCGATATAATAGTCTGCAACTTGCTGTGATAATTCCATTAGTTCTAAACTTAGTAAGGGCTTGCTATCAATTACTTGCTTCACCATTAAAACGCGGAATCCTTTTTCGTCTTCTAATTCCTCAACTGACCTTGTCGTAAGTTCAACATCAATCACATAACCGATTAAATCTCGATTATTAAAGGGAACAAGTACTCGTTCCCCAATAACAATTTTTTTCTCGCCATTATAGCCATAAGAAAAGGGACGATTGAGGCTGATAGTTGGATGTTCAATTAGGACACTTACGATCTGCATGAACAGCCTCCATTTCTCAAATAATTACGGCATTAATTTTATTACGAATAATGCTTTTTATCTCTTCGCTTGCCCGTGCAATATCATCGTTTAAAACAATATATTGGTAGCGGTATTTCATTTTCATCTCGCGTTTTGCTTTAGCAAGACGGGCGGAAATAATTTCTTCACACTCAGAGTGGCGCCCGCAAATACGAGCCCGCAATTCATCATATGAAGGCGGAATAAGAAAGATGGTCACTAGGTCATTTCCAACATAGTTTTCCATAATTTGGGTGGCTCCAGAAACTTCAATTTCCAGAAAAACATTTTTTCCTTCATTCCTTAATTTCTCAACAAAATCTTTGGGGGTACCATATCGGTTCCCAACAAATTCCGCATGCTCTAAGAAATTTCCTTTTGCTAAATCTTCATCAAATTCCTTATCTGATACGAAAAAATAATCGATGCCATTTTTCTCGCTCGGGCGTGGTGCTCGAGTGGTCACGGAAATCGAGTAAGCTAGATTAAGATCGTTATCTTCCATAACTTTCCGTCTAATTGTCCCTTTGCCTACACCGCTAGGGCCGGAAAGAATGATTAACAAGCCTTTTTTCATTGCAAATACCTCGGTGTTTTATCATTGTCTAATAATAAACCCTTTATGTCAATAAAGTAAGGATATGCTATAATTTTTTTCGAGGTATTTATGGCATTTTCTTACTCGTTAGTTCAGCAGATTACAAAAGTGATAAAAAATGAAATTGAAGGCGCATTTTTAAATCGCATTATTCATTTTTCCCGCAACTCTTTTTCTCTATCAGTATCCCGATCGAAATCGCAAAAATTAATTATTTCTCTTGATAACAGTGAACCATTTTTGTCATTGACCGACCGGGAACTCTCTAGTGACGGAACAAGCAGCAATTTTCTTCTTCAACTTCGCAAAGAAATCTCGGGAGCGTTTGTGGAAAGTGTCAATCTTGATGCGCATGATCGCATTGTTCGTATAGCATTAAAAGCGGCTTCACTCGCTTTTATAGAAAAAAAATTAACTTTAATTGTCGAACTTATTCCGATGCAACCAAACATGTTTGTCGTCGATGATGATAATCGAATAATTGCCCTTTGGCGAGCGTCAAAGTCGCTTGATGTAGTTCGCCCTCTGGCCATTGGCTTAACCTATGAAAGTCCCGTCAATTTCCATACCGAGGAAAGCTTTTCACCGTTGGAAAAGGTTTACTTAAGCAATCATCAAAATGATTTTTCTTCTTTGCTTGATATTTATGGGGACGAGAAGGGAAACTTCGCTGTATTTCCTCTTAATGAAAAGTATCATAAAGTTTCGGTGCAAGATATTTTTGACCGCCGAGAGCGGGAGTTGGCTGATAAAAGAAAAAATGAACTCTTTAGCGACATTATTCATTTAGTTAATCGGAAAAACAAATTGATTAAGCAAAAAATAAAGCGGCTTAATGGTGATTTAAATGATGCGAAAGTGCATCTTGCTGATCAAAATAAGGCCAATGCAATATTAACTTACGTAAGCAGTATTCAAGATGGTGCAAAAGAATTGGTAACGGAAGCGGGAGTTATTCAGTTAGACCCTCAACTTTCAGTTATTGAAAATGCCAATCGCTATTTTAAAAAGTACAAGAAAGCTAAGATCGCATTGGAGGAACTTCAAAAACAAATTAATATTGCTAGTGATGAACTAGAGTATTTTTCAGACTTGCAGGCTACCATTGCTAATGCTGACGAAACAGATTTAAAGGAAATAAAAACCGAACTTTCCCTGAATGGTTACTTTCCTAAAAGTGCGAATAAAACGACCAAAAAACATAGTTATATGCCATACTTTATCGATATTGACGGGGTGAAAGTCGGTTTTGGGAAAAATAATCTACAAAATGATGAACTTACATTCAAATATGCTCGCCCCTTTGACACCTTCATTCATATCAAGGGTTATAGCGGTAGCCATGTAGTGATTTTCGATATGAATCCAAGTCCCAAAGTGCTAGATATAGCTGCCTCTATTTCCCTGGCACTCTCCCACCAAAACGATGGCGAAGTTATGGTTGCAAAAATTAAAGATGTTAAACATCTGGATCGACCTGGTAGAGTAAAAATAAATCGTTATAAGAGCCTCTTTCTCCGTCAATTGGCATCAAATATTGAATCGATTATTCTAGCTTCCGTCCGAAAGTAATATTCTATTTTTCTTTGATTAGAAAATCTTCTCCTTTTATGCATTCACTAGTAGCAAGACCCAAAAAATTTTGCTGGCGAAGAACTTCATAAGTAATCAGGGCTACGCAATTGCTAAGATTTAAGCTTCGTGCCTCAGGAACCATTGGAATACGCAAAGCGTAATCAAGATGGTCTCTTAATATATCGTGATCAATTCCGGTGGATTCCCGTCCAAACATTATCCAGTAATCCTTTTCATTATGCGAAAAATCAACTTTCGTATATACCTGGTTTGAATATCTAGTTATATAGTAAATTTCTACTTGCTTATTTTCTTTTTGAATTCTTCGTAGGAGGAATAATAACGATAATCACTCTCTTTAATGTAGTCCATGCCCGCTCGGCGAAGACTTTTCTCATCAAGCGAAAATGGTAGAGGCCCGATTATATGGAGTCGGCTCCTGGTCGCTTGGCATGTACGCATGATATTGCCAGTATTAGCAGGAATTTCTGGATGGTATAAAACTATATTGATCATAATCATAACTTCCTTTAGATTTTGTATTCAGTATTATATATAATCTATTTGGAGAAAAAAACAATCGAATGAAACACATTTTATCCCTTGATTTAAAGTTTGATATTCATAGTGTTAAACTTTTGCCGACGGGGATCACCAATCAAAATTACTTAGTTAATAACCAATTTGTCTTGAAGGTTAGACAGCCAGAAAGTGACCCCTTCTTTTCTTATGCTCAAGAAAGGACAATTGCCGATATTTTTTATTGTCATGACCTAAGTCCTAAATACCTAATGTACAATCAGCAATTTCATTATTCTCTAAGTCAATTTTTGCCTGCATCGCACAAGGGACATGGACCGCTATATGCAAACAAAGAAATTATTCAAATTGCCGAACTAATTACTACTTATCAATCGTTTGCTAGTCCGCTTTTAAAACCCTTTAATCTTGAGGAAAGATATAATTTTTATCGCAGTAAATGCGCAAATGACTTTCCATTGGTTATTGATGAAGAAAAAATTATTGCCGAATACAACCAAACTATCGATAAGTCTCACCTAGTTTTATCGCATAATGACCTAGTTAAGAATAATTTTCTTTTTAAAGGCGCTAAGTTATATATTATCGATTTCGAATTTGCTGGCTTAAATGATTCGATGTTTGACGATGCTTCATTTATAACGGAAAATCATCTTTCCCCTGGCGCAAGAAAAGCTCTTTCTTCAAACTCGCTACTCTAATGGTTATGATCATCATAAATTGGATATTTTCAAAAAAGCGCTCAATCTTCTTTGGTGCTACTGGGGATACTATATGTACCAAAAAACAAATCGGGAAATTTTTTTGATGATTGCCGATGAAAAGAAAAGTCTCCTGACGGAGACCTTCAATCATTAAATACGGGGTTTTTGAGGAAATTTTTCCTTGTAATAGGCTAGGGCTTTGGTAATTACTTCAATTGCCAAGTCACGGCCTTGAATATGATGAACAACGGTTTCTTTGCCCTCTAAGCTCTTGTAAACTTGGAAAAAATGTCTAATTTCTTCAAATAAATGGCGAGGTAGTTGATCGATATTGTAAATGTCTCGATACGATGGATCGTCAATTGCCACTGCGATAATCTTCTCATCGTTCTCACCCCGATCAATCATGCGGATGATACCAATTGGTCGACAGCGAACAATCGTTAACGGAATAATCGGCTCCGAGCAGATAATTAAGACGTCAAGAGGGTCATTATCTTCGGCATAAGTCAAGGGAATAAAACCATAGTTTTGCGGATAGTGGGTCGATGTATAGAGCACCCGGTCCAATTTTAATCGGCCTGTCTCTTTATCTAACTCATACTTGTTTTTGCTTCCTTTGTTGATTTCAACAACCGCCACAAATTCTTCGGGAGTAACCCGCTCGGGGCGAACGTCGTGCCAAATATTCATATTTATCTCCTTTAATGTGGTTAATTATGGCAAAAGAACAACTTAATATCAATTGCTTAATTGCTTAATTTTCTTCTTTTTGTTTAACTTCCAATTTTTGAATTGCGGGATGAATATTTTGTTTGGCAAAGGTTTTCGCTAGCGAAGCCATTAAGTCATAGTAGGTATCCCAAAATTCGCTATTGCGCGTCCAATACCACATCGTGACGGTATAGCCTTGGTCACTAATTCCCCCAACCACTACATTGGGCTTAGGGTTAGCGAGAACTCTTTCATCCGAAGTAAAAACTTTTAAAATGCGCTTTTTAATTTCATCGGGATTTTGATCATAATTAAAGGTGAGGCTAATCATTTTCCGCCGTAACTTATTCTCAGAATAGTTGACAACATTGCTCGCAATAATCGTTTTATTGGGAATAACAACTTTCTGGTTATCAATCGTCGCTAAGGTCGTTGAAAGCATTCCGATAATTTTGACGGTTCCTTCACTGCTGCCAATTGAAATATAGTCGTCAACTCCAAATGGATGGTTGGTTAAAATAATTACGCCTGAAGCAAAATTGCCAATTAAATCTTGCAAAGAAAGTCCAACAGCAAGAATAGCGCTGCTGATTATGGTCGTTATACCAGTAATATTAATACCGATAACCGCTAAAATTCCCACTAACCAAATGAAACGTAACATAAAATTAAAAAGATCAATTATGAAAAAACGCACACTCTTGTCGACTTTTATTTTATTTTTCTTAACTGATTTCTTCAGTAAGCCGATGACTAATTTAATAAGGAAATGACCGCCAAAAATAATAATAATGGCAAAAATTGCCCGAGCGAAAACTTCCATTCCATTGTTAACGAAAAAATCAGCTATCTTTTGAAAAAAATCTTTAATAAATTGCCAAATTTCACTCATGAAAATAACCTCTTTTCTAATTATATATTATATCGTTAATGCAAAAAACGAAGAAATAAATTTTTCTATCTTTTTTTAAACGAAGTCGATATAATAAAAGGTCATATCAAAGGGTAGATTTGCTGAAAGCGCTTGCAAATACTTTATGACCGTATTAAAATGACCCTACGTCACAGGAGGTGTTGATTGTGAGTTTTAAAATTAAAGTTAATGACACAGAGAGGACCTACGAGAAAAAAGTTAAGTTGCTTGATCTCCTTGATAGTGTCGATGAGAATCTCGTTTGTGCCCGTGTCAACAATCGTATTCGGGAGTTGACTTATGAAGTCTATTACGATGCCGATGTTCAGTTTTTAAGTTGCAAAGACCAAGATTCAATCCGGATTTATGAGACTTCGCTCCGCTATTTAGTCGCGATGGCAATGGAACATATTCATCCCGAACTTGAAATTCGTTTTTCATACAATGTTTCGCGCTCGATTTTTATGCAAATTCTTAATAAGGGCATTCGCGCTGACCGCGCTTTGGTGGATGATTTAAATCGGGAGATGGCACGCCTAGTCGAACTCGATTTGCCTTTCGAAAGAAAAGTTGTTCCTAACGATGAAGCAGCGAAAATTTACGTCGACAAAGGTTTTGAAGACAAATTAGCTATTCTAAAATATCGTCCTGAAAAAACTGTTCACTTCTATGAGTGTGATGGTTATTTGAACTATATGTATGGATATATGGTGCCTTCAACCGGCTATCTTAAAAAGTTTATTATTCGCCAATATAGTCCCGGCGTAATTATTCAGTACCCTCGTTCGGAGATGGGGGGTGAGATTCCTCCATTTGAAGAAATGCCCACTTTTGGTCATACGCTCAAAGAAGCTCACAATTGGGCAATGACAATGGGAACCGATAGTATTGCCAGCATTAATGATTATATTCTCAATGGCTCACCGATTGATTTTATCAATATGTGTGAAGCTCGGCACAATCATATGTTGAGTGAACTTGGTGATACCATCAGCAAGGATAGCGATAACATTCGGTTAATATGTATTGCTGGTCCTTCTAGTTCTGGCAAGACGACCTTTGCCAATCGGCTAAGAATCGAACTAATGTCGCGTGGTCTAAAGCCAGTTCGAATCAGTATCGATGATTATTATTTACCACGGGATAAGGCTCCCTTAGATGAAGATGGAAAGCCTGATTTAGAATCAATTCATGCTCTTGATATCGAATTATTTAATCAAAATATGCTCGACCTTATTAATGGCAATTCGGTCACTCTTCCCCATTTTGACTTTAAGATTGGCAAGCGCGTCCCCGGACGTACTCTTCAAGTTGGCGAAAGTGAACCTATCATTATTGAAGGCATTCATGCGCTAAATGATCAACTGACTACGCTTATTCCTCGCCACCAGAAATTTAAAATTTATATTGCTCCTCAAGCCCAGATAAATCTTGATAACCATAACCCTATTTCGCTTACGGATTTAAGATTAATCCGGCGGCTAGTGCGGGATTTTAAGTTCCGGAGTGCTCCAGCTGAAATGACCTTATCGATGTGGCCTAGTGTTCGTAAAGGTGAATTCACATGGATTTACAAAACGCAGGAGGATGCCGATTATGTTTATAATTCCCTTTTGAGTTATGAACTGCCAGTTATGAAAAAAGTGGCTTTACCCTTGCTAAGATCCATTCAAGACGACTCACCCTACTTTACGGTTGCCGAACGGCTTATTCGGATGTTAAAGTATTTTGCGGATATGGATGACACTTGGGTGCCTTGCAATTCGCTGATGCGTGAGTTTATCGGTGGCAGTTGCTATCAAGATGTTTGATTAACTACTTTACGAAATAAAAACGTGGAATCAAAATTCCACGTTTTTTTATAAATGATTCTGCTAACTTGCACGCTTTTCTTTTTCAAGGCGTTGCCTTTCTTCTTGTTCTTTGAGAAAGTTTGCCTTTTCACGGTTATGCATATATTCCATTTGCCGAAAATGAATCTTCCGCATCAGCTGATAATTCGCCCGTTCACTTTCAGAAAGAGTCGAATCAAGTTTTTCCGAGAAGGTTTTTTCCATTCGAAAAAACGACTCAAAAAGATTAATAAGCGTAACTGAGCCAAAATAGCGAGAAGATGCATAGATTAAAACGGGGGATGAATGCGCAACTTCACTGCTCATCTCATACCAACGGCTATATTCTTTAAGTTTAGCAATGGCTTCAAGCCCATCCCGAAAATTATACTTATAATCCACAAGATTAAATTCGGCAATGGCATCTAGCCATCCATATTCAATAAAACGCTTCATGTCTTTGCTTTTGAGCCCTTGCTTTTTCATTTTAATCTTAATTTCCTGAAAGATAGCATCCGTAGACGAAACGGTTCCAAGGCCTTGGCGAAAGGCGACTCCGTAGGTTAAGTGGCGAAGATAGGCTTCCTGTACTTTTTCGCCATTTTCGCTGAGAACTTTCAGTACGCATTCGGTTTCATGCAAAGTTCTCCAAGTGGCAAAAGCTTCCGTTTCAAAGCCACCGACAAGAAGATCAACTACGCATTTACCGATAGTAAATGCCTTGGTCATAATATCGACCACCAACGTTTTACTAGGATCATTTTTGGGAAGTCGACTAAGCATTCCCAAAACAAAATTTAAATAAAGACTTAAGGTAGAAATAGGTGGATAAAATCGACTCGTGCCACTGCCAGTACGATAATCCAAGTGGTTATTCGTCAAGTACTTATCGACAACTGCGCTTAAAAGCAACGATTGATAGCCTTCGTTATCAATCAATTTATTCTCTTCAAAATGTTCCGGTCCACTTAAATGGTAAAGGTGTTCACTTACAATATACAAAATGACATCAATATGATTGATAACCTGCGCTTCAAGAATGTGATTTTTCTCGCTAAATTGACCAATGCTATCGATGGATTGCAAATATATTTCATAAAGAAAGTGCCGGTCAATATTCGCCGGTAATTTGACACGTTCGAGAATCGAAGCAAATAGAGTCTCGTTAATCGGCTCGCTGTATTGCATGAACTTGACCTTCTTTCTTTTCCTAAATAATAACCTATTATCTTTTTTTTGGCACCATTTAGTAAAATTATATATCAACTGGATGGAAGATTCCGTCAAAAATACTTATTAGATAAGCTTTAACTGGTTTTTGAAAAGCTCCGTTTAAATAGTCGGCATATATTTTTAATTGCCGGGCGTAAGCCTCATCATCAAGATGTTTTAACTTATAATCAAAAAGAATTATTTTGTCTTTTTCAACAATAAAACCATCGATAATGCCTTCATGTTCCGTTTCCTTATCAAAGAAGGCATATTCCCGATATAAATTGTTCGCCGTTACTCTTTCAAAAAGAGGTAAGTTAAGTATTTTAGTAATTATTTTTCTTTCGCTTTCACTGCTATAAGTTGGCACTCGTTTATAAACAAAATCGCTCATTTCTAAAAGATGGTGCAGCCGTTCGCCCGTTGCCAATAAGTTTTCGTCAACCGGGGCCATTGTCAATTTTGAAATTCGCTTGTCATCTTTTTTAGCAAAGGAAAAATCAAAGGCATGGATCTTAATTGGTTGTTCACTACTAGCCACCGTCTTTACTTCTTTTTTTAATGGAGGAGTAACACTTCTATCTTTGCTAACAAAATAAGTTTCTTTGTTGGGTAAAAGTGTAATAAAATCGTCGAGCGAATTGGCATCTTCAATAGCGTATACTTCCTTTTCTTCCGTGCCATGAAGAAGAATAATTTTTTCCCGAGCGCGCGTTAATGCGACATAAAAAAGCCGTATTTTTTCGCTTACATCCTCTTTAATTTCACGATACTTTAATAAATCTTTAAACATGTTTTGACCATTTTCTCTGGTGCTATTAGGAATTATGATGCCTAAATCGGGGTTAACTATATCATTATCACCTGAATCAGTACGATTAAATCGATTAAAGAGATGAGGAAAATAGACAATGGGAAACTCTAAACCTTTTGACTTATGAATTGTCATTAAGTTTATCGCTTCTTTTAAATTCTCACTCGCATTAACGGATAAATCTACTCCGTAATCATCCATATACGAAAAGTAACTAACAAAGTCATGCAAAGTAAAACCGATCGTCGCGAGCGTTTTAGCAAGCGCCACCAAACTATCTAATTTAGCGATATTGGCCTGAATGTCACCGATTAAAACCAGGCGATCATAGACTTCGAAATCAATTAGCAATTTATTTAAACCTTGATTTAGTGGTAAACTGCTTATCGCTTTATATTCTTTGACTCTTTGCATCACATCAGAATCAAGCCAAGTATTATTTTTTATAAGCTGATAGATTTTTTCATCGCTATCATTAATTATGTATGATCTAGAAAGACTCATAAATGCATGTTTTCTTGTGACTTCATCATAGTTGGTCTGATCACTTATCGAATCAACGAGCAAGCAAAGAGAGTGGAAGGCCATTATGACATCACTACTAGCCATACCTTCATCTTGCTCTATGCGTAAGGGCAATTGATATTCATCAAATATTTTCTTAAAAAGAGAGAAATCTCTTTTCCGATCAACTAAAATAGCAAAATCTTCCAAGGATATGGAACGCTTTTGACCCGTGGCCTTATCCATAACCTGATAATTACTGGCAATCTTGTTTGATATATCACTGGCAATAAGCCGAATTTCATAGTCGACTCGATCCGATGACAACATTTTTTTATTGTCATAAGGAATAATTTCCGTCCGACAATTATGGGGCACCTTTCCCTGATTATCATAATTTAAATTACCAAATTCTATTAAATGACTAACCTTATAATCGGCGCCGCCATACTCTAGAGTCATAAGTGAAGAAAACATTAGATTGATATCATCTAAGACCTCTTTACGGGAGCGAAAGTTTTTGTTCATATCGATTCGATATCCATCTTCGCCCTTTCCATAAGCCATATACTTATCGGAAAAAATCTTACTATTAGCATTGCGAAAGCGATAAATTGACTGTTTTACATCCCCCACCATATATAAGTTATTATTTGAGATACGGTTCAAAACCGCTTCTTGTATGTCACTGGTATCCTGATATTCATCCACCATAATATACTTTAAAGATGCTTTTATTTCTTCGCTGATTGCAGGATTATCTAAAACCTTTAGCGCAAGCCGGGCGATCGATGAAAAGTCGTACAAGCCATATTTTTGCTTGAAGTCTTCCAGTCGTGAATTAACCTCATTGGCTAATTGAATCAACGCAATCTTCTCTTCCTTTGTACTTATAAAATCCTCATGGGAATCACCTTTGATAAGCAGTGGCGCCATTGCCTTTATTTTCTTAATTAAGCCTTTTTGCCTATTTCTAATATTTTCATCGCCAGTCTCGGTATCTTTTTGTTTGCGAGGAAAAGAGGGCAGATTCAAAATGCGTTGAATGATTTCCTCTTTACTTCCATTTATAAAGTTAGTTTTGACATATTCGTTTATCAGTGAGGCTTCCGTTGGGTTTTGCAAATAATCAGTCATTTCATCTAGTTGCTTAATTCGGTTTGCAAAAACATTTAGGTATTGATTATAGTTTTCATCAAAGAATGCATCGGATAGATAGTACTCTTCGTAATGAAGAAGCATTTTATCAGGATCGATCAAAAGGCTGCTCGCATCTAATATTGATAAAATCAATTCCTTTAATTCATAATCATTTTTATAACAGTATTTTTTGATCAACTTCAAAAAAATCAAATTGGGATTTTGATAATGTCGATTAAAAACGTCATCAATGATCCGGTGCTTTTCAATGGTAAAAAGCGATTGATCCGCAATATCAATATTTTGTTCGACTCCGATATTAAGATGATATTTCTTCACCAAATAGAGGGCATAGGCATCAAATGTCATGATATATGCACTATCGATATCTTCCGCCACCGCTTGAGTTAACGGATTGGCGGCCAGTTTTTTGCGGATTCTTTCTTTCATTTCTCGTGCAGCCGCATTAGTAAATGTCAATACGAGTATACTATCTAACGAAACATTCTTCTCAGCAATAAGGCGATAAACACGCTCAGTTAAAACCGCCGTCTTTCCACTTCCGGCGCCAGCAGAAACTAAAACGTTACTGCCATCAATGCTAATTGCTTTTTCTTGGGTAGGAGTAAATCTATTGCTCATCATCTATTTCCTCCTTTACTTCATAATCGCGATAATCTTTATCTTGCCGATAGCAGACATCGCGGAAAGGGCAATGACTGCAAGCATCAACTTTGTTCCCAATACGCAACGGATTTATAGCAAAATCTAATTCGCGGATTTTTTTATCACCGGCCAAAATCTTCTCTTTTGCAATATTTGCTAAATTCACAAAAAAATCAGCATTAAATGTCTTGGAAGATTTAGATAATTGACCATCATTTTTATATTTAATATTGCTCACGTAATAATATTCACCATCATAAATATTAAATGCCTCTTGATTGCTGATATCTTCGCTGGTAGGACCTTGGAGTCTTTGGTGTGAAAAATAATATCCTTCATCATGACCTTCAGGTAAAAAAATACGTTTGTCTAAAAATAATGGATGAATATAAAGCCCGATAATTTGATAATCATTATCCTCACAAATCTGAAAAAGAAAGTCATAGAATGGGAGTTGTAATGAAGCTCCATATTCTACTAGCGCCGGATTAAATCGTTCTAAACCAGTCTTATAATCAACGAGAACAACCTTTTTTCCTTCTTCGCCTATAAAGTACACTTTATCGATTGTGCCGACAATGCGGGCATATTGACTAATGGAGTAATCATATTTTTTTTCAACAAGAACATGGTTCAACTTCATTCTTTGCTCGTGATGATGAATAAAACTAATAGCCATTTTTAACTCTTCTTTTAAGCGCAGTAAAAATATTTCTTCTTCGACATTTAAATCAACCATTGCTTTTGCTTCGATAAAGCATTTTTCAAAATCAAAGTTTGAACGATATGCGTCTTGAAGTAACTTGTGCGCTAAAGTTCCATACTTCAAATTAAACGATTCATTAGTGTCACGTAGTCCAATGATTCGCTCAAGATAATAGTGAAAAGCACATTCATAATAAGTTTTAAAAGATGAATAGGAATGAACGAATGGTTTTAAACTAAAATCATCCTTAATTCCTTTAAATGAATTATCAAATTTGCGGTAAGGTATCTTTTCACTTTGGTTAAGAATCCGCAAATTGGAGGATACATAGTTATATTTGCGTTTCCAGTCAAGAAGTATCGCATGATAAATGGCCAGGCGCTTAGCGCTATAGTCAAAATCAAAAGTTGGCGATTCAAAGGTGACTTTCGAAATCTTATCTAGATAGGAAGGCGGAAAATTTTCCTCTCCATTAACGTATTTTGAATAGCTTAAATGTAGGTTCTTCTCTAAATTTAGAGCCCAAAAAAGTAAGTGGCGTTTTTCGGCGTTAAGCAAATGGTTATCACTTTGACCAAGCGATTTTTTTTCTTGACTATTTAAGTAAGAAAAGTCGCGCCCTTGAAGTGGATAGCGCCCTTGGGAAAATCCCAAAACAAACACTTCCTTGCTTTCATCTAAAGGAAAAAAATCCGTCACCGATATTGCTTTTTGATACTTTGGAAAGGCAATTTTAGTCCTCGAAAAAAGTTGAGTCAAAAACAAATTATAATTTGCTATTCCTTGAGCTGGATATTGTCCGCATAACTGACGAATTTTTTGACTTAGAGCATCATCACCCAGTATACCTTCGTCTAAATTTTTAAGAAATGCTTGCGCCAAAGGAAAAGTGATTAAAGGTTCAAGCACCGGTAGATTAAGTGGTATTCGATATAGATATGAGTAACGTTCGAGAAGGGAAAAATATTCTTCCGGTGGATTTAAAAGAACGATATCACTTAATTCTTTATTAGATGCTAATAAGCGAGAGACGTCATTAAAAAATGCGCTAATTTCGGCTTCTAAATCATTATAAACGCTAATTGCAAGTTGTTCTTTAATCGGTGAAGAAAAAGAAAAATCAACTTTTAAGTTATATTGATTTATAAAAAATGCCAATTCCTCATTAGCTTGATCATAGCCAATAACAGCAATGCTTTTTTGCTTTAGATCACTAGCAAAATAATGGTTAGCTACCAAGTATCCATTTTTCAACATTTCTTCTTTGATCGCTTTTGTTTTTTTTAAACGCATGGAAGAAAAGGTGCTGAATTTAAAATCATAAAATGCATCCGCAAGATAATGTGCATCGTTGATTGATAGATTAAACTTACTAAAAAGGAACATTTCCTCTTTGGGTCCAAAATTAAAAAAGAAGTCCGCTTTCAAATCGTCCAAAGTAAGAATCTTTAGGTGCGAAGTTGGATAATAATTATGTAGGCGAACAAAAGTTTTTTTGACCTCGGGAGGCAAAATCAAAACGTCATAAGTAAAGACTTTATCTATAATCGATTGCATATTACAATTTTATCGACTTATGTCGATATATTCAACTAAACTATTTGAAAACGCGATCGGCGGCAACAGCTTTTTTCCACCCTTTATAGCGGCGATTAATTTCACTGATACTCATCTTAGGAAGAAACTCTTCACGATATTGATGAATATTTTCTATTTCATCTAAACATGAATAAAACTTAATGGCTAAACCAGCAAGGTAAGCAACCCCCAAAGAAGTAGTCTCCTGAATTTTAGGTATCTTAATCGTGCAGTGCAGAATATCGCTTTGAAATTGCATTAAATACCGATTGGCGGTGGCCCCTCCATCAACTTTCAAAAGCGGAAGACTTAAATGGGCTTCTTTTTTCATCACCTCGATAACATCTTTGCTTTGGTAGGCAATTGATTCCAAAGTCGCACGTACAATGTGATATTTTGATGTGCCGCGGGTTATGCCAAAGATGGCACCGCGAACTTCATCATCCCAATAGGGCGTTCCAAGTCCTACAAAAGCGGGCACAACATAGACTCCTTCCGAGTCGGCAATCATTTTTGCTGATCGCTCACTGTCAGCCGCATCGCGAATAAGTTTCATCTCATCGCGTAACCATTGGACCGAAGCGCCTCCAACAAAGACCGAGCCCTCTAAAGCGTAGGTCGTTTTACCATTAATCCGCCACGCAATTGTCGTCAGAAGTCCCTTTTTACTCATGACGGGTTTATCTCCGATATTCATCAGCATAAAACAACCGGTTCCATAGGTATTTTTTGATTCTCCCTTATGAAAGCAAGTTTGGCCAAAAAGCGCCGCCTGCTGATCACCTGCTACCCCAGTAATTGGGACATTAGAATCAAAAAACGCCGCTTTTCCAAAAATATAACTGCTTGACTCAACCTTAGGAAGCATCGAGAAAGGTATCTGAAATAAGTTTAGTAACTCCTCATCCCATCTTTCTTCCACAATATTAAATAGCATAGTGCGCGAAGCGTTAGTAATATCAGTCGCGTGGACTTTACCATTTGTCATTTTATAAATTATCCAACTATCGATCGTGCCAAACATCAATTCTCCCGCTTGAGCTTTCTTTTCCGCTCCCGGGACATTTTCGAGGATAAATCTAATCTTACTGGCTGAAAAATATGGATTTAAGAGCAGCCCCGTTTTTTGATGAATAACTTTTTTGCTTACCTTATAACGATCGCAAATATCATCGCTTTGGCGCGATTGCCATACAATCGCATTATAAATTGGCCGCCCCGTTGATTTTTCCCAAACAACTGTCGTTTCCCGTTGATTGGTAATTCCAATCGCGGCAACATCCTTAATCGTGATATCGGCTTTAATCAGTACTTCATTGACAACATCCACAACGCTAACCCATAAACTAAGGGCATTTTGTTCAACCCAACCTGGCTTTGGATAAAGGCATTCTACCTCCCGTTGGGCCATAAATTGCGCCTCGCCTCGGCGATTAAAAAGCATCGCTCGCGTGGAAGTCGTTCCTTGGTCAATGGTCATGATGTATTGTTCCATATTCTCTCCTCGATTAATTTTATTCTAGTTGCTTTTTCCACTCTAAACAATAGAAAAAAGTCCTAGTTTCCTAGGACTTTCATCTAATTAGCGACTTTGAATGGCTTTTTCAATATCGGCGACTTCTTTAATTATTTCTTTAGAAAGATTTTCACTGCCCGTTTCCGTTACGAGAACATCATCTTCAATACGGACACCGATTCCATATTTTTTAAAGTACAAACCTGGTTCAACTGTAATAACGTTTCCCGCCTCTAACGGCAACGACCGATCGCTAACGTCGTGCGTATCAATTCCAAGATGGTGAGATACATTGTGGTAGTATACATCCTTTACTTCTTCTGGATTATCTATCAACCCTAGCCGCATTAATTCTTTTTGATAAAAACCGATAGTGTAGTCTTGTAAATCTTTTAAGGTTAAGCCCGGTTTAATCATTGCGATAACATTTTTGTTGGCCGTTAAAACCGTTTCATATATGGTTTTTTGTAACGATGAATACTTGCCATTGGCTGGATAGGTCCGCGAAATATCAGCACAATATAAATCCGCTTTCGCTCCTAAATCAAATAAAACCAAATCACCATCATTAATCACTGCGTTTGGTGTTGGATAATGGAGAATAATTGCATTCTTTCCGCCAGCGGTAATCGTTGGAAAAGAAAGCGCGGCATTGGCTAAATCTCGAATTGTATATTCAAACAAAGCCGCCATTTGATATTCATATTTTCCGCCACGAATATTTTTTTGGATAGCCTCAAGACCACTACAAGTAGTGTGAATTGCCGCTCGCAAACAAGCGATTTCCTCAGGACTTTTAATCATTCTTAAGCGCATTAATAATGGATAAATGTTTTTAACTTCCACCTTAGTTTTGCTCTCAAAAACCGTTGCATAATCAATCGTAGTTTGATTCTCGCCAATTTTTAAATCCTTTTCGAGGTCAAAATAAACAGAATTAATGGTGTCTTTAGCCATTAATTTTCCAATATCATTATCGAATTCATCACTAAAACGAACATCGTCAATTCCACTTAGAGTCCGCGCTTCCTCGACCGTCAAAAGTTTTCCTGTCCACTTTTCCTTATATTCATCAAAACGATCAATGAAAAGAATTGTTTCCTCTTTACTGCCTTTTTTGATTAAAAGCAACATCGAATGAGCTTGCTCAATTCCTGTCAAATATAAAAAGTTACGATTTACCTCAAACGCATAATTTTCATCCGCCGAACGCTTGGGAGCAAGTCCACTGAACAAAACCGTAACTGAATCTGAGGTTATCTTATTAAAAATATTTTTTCTTCTTAAAATAAATTCACTCTGTTTCATATTATTTAATCCTCTCGATTGCTTCAATTACTGGAGCAAATTCTTCCACATTGATATTCTCTGCCAAGCCAGCATCAACCAGTGTTGCATTTTCCGGAACCAAGGGTAATCGCGCCAGCAAAGGTACATTATATTTATTTGCCAAAACATCCAGTTGGGAATTGCCATACAAAGCAATTTTCTTCCCGCAATCAGGACAGGTAATATAACTCATATTTTCCACTAATCCCAAAACTGGTATATTCATCTGATTGGCCATATTGACCGCTTTTTTAACGATGGTTTCCACCAACTGCTGAGGCGTGCTTACCACGATGATTCCGTCCAAAGGTAGACTTTGGAAAACCGTTAAGGCAACATCGCCCGTTCCTGGTGGTAAGTCGACTATCATATAATCGACATCATCCCAAAAAACATCGGTAAAAAACTGCTTAACTAAATTAGAGATCAATGTTCCGCGCCATAATATGGGATCTTCATCATTATCGAGCAGCATATTCGCTGAGATAATTTGGATCCCTTTTTCACTACGAGCCGGGAATATTAATTCCCCATCGCCCATTGCCTTTTGTTTAATGCCAAAGGCTTGAGGGATTGATGGACCGGTTATATCCGCATCTAAAATCGCAACTTGATGACCATTATTGGCCAAACCAACCGCAGTCAAAGAACTTACGAGACTCTTGCCCACTCCGCCCTTTCCGGAAACAACTCCAATTACGTGTTTTACTTTGCTACGCTCATTTAAATTCACGCGCAAACTCTGGGGCGACGTACGAGAATCACAATTTTCCTCGCAGTGCTCACAATCATGGTTACAATCCGCCATTATACAACCTCTACTTTCTTTAAAATAAGCGCTGGTTCTTGAGCAATAATAAAGTTTTTACTACCCAAGTAATCAATTAATGAGGCAAGTCTTTCTTCCATAAGAAGAAGCGTGACCTCAACTTTGACATTATAGTCCATTTTAATTATTTCGTCCTGCAAAACAACCTGTTTTCCTTTAATAATCTCCCACTGAGAGTAGTCAAAGGCCGCTTTTAGTTTTATCCCATCAAACTGCTTGTATTTCTCGCTGATAGTTATTACCCCTTTACCCGCTTTTACATAAGTGCGCAATAACCTTCCCGCTCCAAGTTTATGGCCCCCAAAATAACGCACAATAACCAGAGCACAAGCGGTTAAATTTTCACTTTTTAGAAGATTTAATAATGGCAAACCGGCAGTCCCATGCGGTTCCCCATCATCCGACATCCGTTCGATATCTTCTTTTCGATAGGCAAAGCAAAAATGATTTGCTCCTTTGTTTTCGTCTTTTAAATGGACTAGTTGCACCTTGAAATATTCCTCATTTTCAATTGGAAACAAAAGAGCAATAAACTTTGATTTATCGACCTCTATCAAATATGTAAATGTTTCTTTAATTGTTAGGCTACTCATCATATGACCGTGACAAGATCTAATAGGTCGCTAATACCATTCTTATAATTTAAACGTTTTACGGCTAGGTCACTGTCATCCCAAGAATCAACGGCAAGGTTAAATACGGTTGCGTTGACGGGTGAAGCTGCGATGTAATCAGCAAAAATATAAGCTAGAAATGGTTTTGCATTCTTCATCAGCAAATCGCTATCAAATAAGGCTGAACTGCCAGTTGAATAGTTAAAATTGTTGGTATCGTAATTTTCTAAATCCCCGGTTACAGCATTATAATCGCCACCAAGAATACTCTTGAAATCATCCGTATGATCTTTTACAAACTCATCCCATGTTAAATTGGATTGGTCGCCACTTAAAACCGCGCCGACATCACTATCAAGTCCATACATTTCGGCAAACGCTTGATAGATTTCCTTTAACTCATGCGCCCAGTTTTGAGCGGAAAACTCTTCATAATCATTAGGAAAAATAAGTGTTAGGGCATTGCTAGTCCCCGTTGATTTAGTGGCTTCAGCGTAGAAGAAATTGCTAAATACTCCGCTGATGAATGGTGATGATCCCATCTGCGATAAAACGTTGGTCATCGTGCCTTTTACACTCGGAGCAAATATTGCGTCATAAAAAGCAGTAGGTCCGGCATTCCCGGCCGTTTCATCTGCATAAACTTGGTATATGGAATTAATTGCATCACCTTCAATTAAGTCCAACAAAAGTTGTTTCATTGATTCCAACTCCTGATCATAGTCGAATCCAAGAACATCGTGAGCAAAGAAGGGTCGGAAAGAATCACTCACTAATGGATTGTCCGCCGCAGAGAAAAAACCATGGAAGAAAATCGGCATATAACTAACCATCAAATTACTATTCTCGATGTTGGCAAATAGTGAATTAATCACCTCCGGGGTGAAAAAATCATTGTAGTCAAAGTCCTCTGTTCCAATTCCACTGCTAAGAACCGTTTTGCCAATGCCAGCCAATGTGGTGATTTCGGTAGTTAAACTCACCGGTTGCCCATTATATTCTCCGTCGGTCATCATATTCATCAATGTGGTATCGAATGTTTCACCATCACCATTAGCACTCCAACCAAAAAGTGTCTTATATAGGAAGGAATCAAAATAAGCATCACTCATTTGCTTAATGTCGGTATAACCATTTGCATTTTCATTTACTTCGGCATTGCTAGGATCACTGAATGCCCGCGCTACCGTATTTGCAAATGAAGTAAATGGAATAAGAATTGCTAAGCCAACAATCGCCACTCGGATCGTATTGAAAGCCGCCCCAAAGAGGCGACGAAATTGAAAAATTCTAATCTTCTTTTTCTTGGGAAATAATAGACCAATAAGACGAAATAAAAGCATTATAATTGGCGTAATTATTATTGCCAAAGTTACAAGTAAAGAGTATAGAGCATAACGAGCAAAGACCAGAGCTAGCCCATAGGCGTAGTTGCTAAAATCAGGCGATTCGGCCACGCTTAAGCCATTAGCCGTGTAGTAGCTTTCAATCATTTGTCTTAGGGTCAATTCGACAGTTGAAGTGGAAATTGGCACGCTAGTTCCCGATATCGTCAAATTAAAACTTGCGGGAATAAAACTTCCAACAAGGGGTATACTCTGTAAACGAAGCGCCAAAAACCAATCAAGTAGAGGATTGATGGTGAAAAATATAACCACCAGTAGTCCGATAAAAATAAGTAAATTCAATGTGTTGCGCCAAAACTTGCGAAATATGCCTACGACAAAGGCAATTACCAGTAAGGCCGCTAGTCCAATGGCGATGCCATTTAGAATTTTCACAAAATCAGTCGGGTCTAGGGAAAAATTCATGCTCATAAACTCGATCCTCCATAACAATAGTATATATTTTTCATAAAAATATAAAAGGAAGACACAAAAAAGTTAATCACAAAGATAATTGTTTGCAGGATAGCCACCAAAAATATATACTACATAGATGTAGGGGATGCTTATTTATGAGTGAAACTTCAACCGTTAACTATGATATTGAAAGGGTAAAAGAACCCAAGGTCACTTATCCACGCATTAGTGGTTCAAGGAACTTTTTTATTTTTATTTTGGGCTTTTTGGGCCTTGACATTCTCTCAATTATATTTGGTAATTTATCAGTATTCTTTGTTAAACAACAAGGTGTTATTCCCCTTTTAGTATATCAGTCAAGTGTCGATTATCTCAGCATGGTCAATGGTCTACGCTATATGGCGGCTTTTGCTCTTCTTTTTGGTCTTACCTACCCCTTACTTCCAAGTTTTAAAAAAGCATTTAGGCAAAAACGAACTTGGATTCGAGGTATATCCTATGGTTTATTAGCAATGATTGCTTCGACCGCTTATAGCATCTTTATTAATATTGTATATAAAGGTGGCGTGACTGATAATGCCAATCAAAATGCGGTGGTTAATGTAATACTATCTCATCCGATAACTAGCTTTATCTGGATTCCTTTTCTTGGACCAATCGTTGAAGAATTGACTTATCGAGTTGGACTTTTTGATGGAGTCAGAAAAATAAACAAGTTTTTTGCTTACCTTGTAGTAATGCTTGTGTTTGGCTTCATTCATTTTGACTTTACGACAACAGACTTGACAAATGAATTACTCAACCTCCCCTCTTACTTTATCGCTGGGATTATGTTCTGCTATGCTTACGATCATGATGGAGCTCCAAGTTCAATAGTTGCCCATGTGCTAAACAACTTGTTTAGCTATGCTGCTATTCTTATTACCGCGTACCTATGATGAACCATACACCGAAAAATTTTCTTTCATCTTTCTTTTTAAAAGTCATCGCCATTATCACGATGACCATCGACCACTTGGCCGCCTTTTTATACTATTTTGGCATTTTCACCGATGAAAGCGTACTTGTTCCTTTGCGCATCGTTGGCCGTATAGCTTTTCCAATATATGCTTTTTTAGCCCTAGAAGGAGCATTGCATACTAAAAACATTAAGAAGTACTTAATCCGCCTAGCGACTTTAGCTGTCGTAATTTTAATTCCATCAATGATTCTAGAATTGGGATACGGCGAAAGTGCAATTAATGGCAATATCTTTTTTACTTTAATTGCTGGCATTATGTTAGTTTACTTTTTTAGAAAACCTAATAGAAAAATATGGTATTTTACGCTTCCAGCAATATATCTAATTGTTTACGATATTTTATTCTCATATATGGGGATCGCTATACCTCAATTTTTGGAGCCAATGTACGGAATATATGGATTGGCGACAATACTTGGATTTTATTTAGGCAGAATTGTGGCTACGAAGTATGTTCGTAGAAGTTTAAAAAGATACAATATTGACAATCCCGCCTTTACTGAAACCCGCGAATTTCAAAATTTTGCAAACATTATTGAGTGCGTTTTTCTTTTATTCATTCAGTTAGTTTGCTATATTATCGTTGCGATTGATCCTCAACTTGATGTCTTAAATCAAGCGGTTCAAAGTTACGCATTATTAGCAGCTATTCCGCTTCTATTCTACAGTGGAAAAATCGGATACAATCCAAAGTGGTTTAAAATAACTTATTACTTGTATTATCCGACACATATTGCGATTATAGCTCTAGTAATGTATCTAATTGCCCATTAGGCAAGAAAGGAAAAAAAATATGATTGTCCATGTTGAAAACGCCAAACAATTTGATGATTTGACCAAACAGGGGAGAGTGCTAGTTGATTTCTGGGCTCCATGGTGTGGTCCATGCCGGATGCTTGGCCCCGTGCTTGAGCAGATTGATGCGGAGGGAAAAGAACTTACTGTATTAAAAGTAAATGTCGATGAGCAAGGCGAACTAGCCGCTCGATTCTCCGTTTATTCAATTCCAACTATGATCCTCTACAACGAAGGAAAAATCGTCGGAACAAAAGTTGGTTATATTCCTAAGGGACCATTGGAAGCTTGGGCTTTAAACACAAAGTAAGAAAATAGCGGATATCCGCTATTTTTTTATTGTCCAAAAGCTAATAGTATGATACAATCTTTTTCGCAAAGCCATTGGACTAGTGGTGTAGCGGTTAACATGTCTCCCTGTCACGGAGAAGATCGAGGGTTCGATTCCCTTCTAGTCCGCCATGATGCAGGTGTAGTTCAGTGGTAGAACATCAGCCTTCCAAGCTGATTATGCGGGTTCGATTCCCGTCACCTGCTCCAAAAAGATATTAGATTGGTTGCAAATGAACTTTATGGTTTAATTAGGAGTCGATTTACCACTGTTTAATATTTGAAAGTGGTATACAATACATTTTTGATAATGTTGTACAACCTAAAACATTCTTGACATATTTTCTGCATATTTCTAGTTTTAATTCTTTTGAGTGTTTTGATTGAGCTGGCACGATTATTCTCCTTATATTTATTTTGTTTTCGCTTTTTAGACATAAGAAGTATTACCATCATTTACCATGTCAATTACTACTGTTTTATAACTCCTGTTTATAACCTATCGTGCAGTTTTTCCAAAGAGTGGATTAAATATTTGGAATGATGGTGGAAGAAAAAACATCCTAATGAAGTATATATTTCTTATCCAAAAGAATTAAGAGAAACATATGATATATTTTTTCCAAATAGAAATGTTTCGTTTGATGTAAAACTGCCAAATGGGAAAAATCTTTCAATGAAAGTATGTCACGATGAAGGAAAAGCATTGATGTCAAATCCAAATAGAACACTTGACGAATGGATATTAAGAGATTTGCTGAGATTACCAGAGAATACAATAGTTACTTATGACATATGTTATTAGCCGTTGGGGCTGATGCGGTATCATTTGAAAAATTGGAGACAAATATCGACTTGACTTCGTTGAAGTTGATGGATATGAAGATTTTCTTTATGAAAATGTCATGACAGACGTATGAAGGCATAATTAATTATTAAGGACACAAATTTTTTTGTGCCCTTTTTTATAGGAAGGAAGAGTAATTAAATGGATTCATATATTGAAAATCTTTTGAGAAACGATTTGATCCTTAAAGATGAAAGTAAAAAGGATAAGTTTTATTACGATGAAACTAACAATATCAGGAAATTTATTTTAAAAGAAGATGGATTTAATAATCATATTACTAATGCTTAGTTTGTTTTAGGTGGATTAATTATAAAAGAAGAGCAAGAATCTAGAATTGATTTACTTAAAAAGCAGTTAAAACTAGGCAGTGAAGTTTTAGAAATAAAGTTTAAAACCTTGACAGGGAAAAAGAAAGATCTTTTCAGTCTATTGAATTATCCTAAAATACAGATATTAATAAAATGGATTTTTGATTCTGAAATTTGTATACATTTTACCGCTTTGAATTTTTTATATTTTTCATTGGCAGATATACCAGATTCAATTACCAATGATGAAGCTTCACTTAATTCATTGTTTACTTTTTATAGGCCGTTGAAAGATGCTTTATACCAAGAAGTAATGAAAGATATTGAATCATACATTACGTAAATATGGATGTCCAAATATTAAAAAACAATGTTAAAGATTTTGCTTCAAAACTTTATGATATCTATTTTTCTAACTATGAAAGTACTAATTTAATAGAATATTTTCCAAAAGAACTTCCTAGACAAATGTTAAAACATGCTAAGGTAAAAGATGAACTAGTCTTTTTACATAATAATAAAAATTTTACACCTACATATATTAATCAATTAGTAAGGTATCCTAATGGCAGACATATTCTTGATAACGAGCTTGAGATAGAATCAAGAATACTTGAGATAGATAGTAAGATAGGTGATTACATAGATTATGATTTTATTGACTCGAAAAACGATGCCTATGTTCAATTATCTGATAGTATCGTAAGTATTATTGCAATAATTTTAAGTTTTCTTGAATACGATAATGAAGATGAAACATGTGTTTTTGTGAAAAAAATTAATTTAAATTAGATAGAAACTTTAGAGCTTTTGATGAAGATAATTAATAATTCTGAAATTTATTCTGAATATACGACAGCTTTTACTGCATTAGATACTATCCTTTCAAGATGGCATTTTATGTTTCAAATGATTAATAATTATTATATGATAAAATAAGTGAAACATAAAATTAACTATACAATAAAAATGGGGGATATAAAAATGAAAAATATAGTATATGTACACGGAACAAAAGAGAAAAGTAGAAATGATAGATTTGAGAATATTTTTAATAAGGCATATGATCAATTTAGGGTTGATTATGAAAAAAAATATAGTAAGAAATGTACTAAATTAAAATTTACAAAGTATATATGTCGCAGTTATTATAAAGAAAATATGAATGTTATTGATGAGAATTTTTTGTTCACTTTTTCATTGCGCCAAAAAAAGAATATTGTTTCAAATAAAAAAGGTTTGTACTCTATACATGCATACGAAATAGTTGTTTTGCTTCAAAAATATATAGAATCAAGCAATAATCCAACAACATATATTGAAAAAATAGATGATTTTTTTGTGTTGAGAAGACAACAAATTAATGCAGTAATGGACTCACAACCAGCTATATATGATCAACCATTGGTTGACTATTACTTAAGTTCTAAAAATGCTCATGCAAGAAAGGAGTTGTTGAATAATGAATGAAAAACAAAAAGACTTAATGAAAGAAAAATTGTGGTCAACATTTAGGCTTTTTGGGTTTGCTATCGGGATTAATATCGTTTCTTCATTAATTGTTTTCATTGTAAAAATTGCTTCAGGCAATAGTGGAAATATGAGCTTCATCGATGATTGGCTTCTTAAAGTCATACTACCTCTTGCATTATCTTTAATAATGTTTCTGAGTGTTTTTTTGATTGAATGGAAAAAAATTACTCATGGTGATTATTCCAATATAAAAGTAACTTATGAGAATTTTTGCTTGTTTATTAAGGAATCAAAAAAACTAATCAATGACTTTGAAAATATGGACAATGTTACTAAATCAACCAAAATAGAACAACTAGTTAAAAATACAATGTTTAATATTTCTCTAATTATATTTAATCCTCATTCTGATGTTTTTAATAAAATAGAATACTGTGATAGAAGTGATGTTTTATTGATAGAAAATTTCATTGGTAAAAATAGTAACTTTATTGATTCAAAAGCAGATTTTCTTATCGAGTGGCAAGATTTTTCTAAAAATCCAAAGTACATTAAATTTGTGGAAGGTGCGCAAGTAGGTAATAAAGGGCATTAACATAAAAATCAAGAATAAATTATTATTAAACAATTAAGAAGATATATATTTAAAACATGTTTGCAGATGATCTATTAAGTAATAGCGGTTTTTGAATGCTTAAAGCAGAAAATGATATACTTTTATGGATAATAGATATGCAAATAGTGGAAAAATCAAGTAAAGTGAGAAACGGATACCCTTGATAAAAAAATCTATACCATAACGAATATATTTTAAGTAATAGAAAGGTGGAATCTTAATGGCATACGACTACAAGCAAAGAAAGGACGTTATTTACAACATCATTAACTCCAGTACTGAGGTTGCAGATAAGACCAGCATATCGGATATCGAAAGTGAAACTAATGGGAGTTTAACATTTAATAATGGAATTAAGGGTTGGGTTGTTTCAATATTTGTAGATTTAGTAAATTCTACTGAATTGTTTAAAGGGAAAAATGATAAAACTATTGCTAAGGTCATAAGAACTTTTTCATCTGAGACAATTCAGATTTTGAACGACACACAAATGTATAAAAGAATTGGTGTGAGAGGAGATTGTGTGTTTGCTATTTTTGCATCTCCTAATAAGGAAAATGTTGCGGAAGCATATAATATGGCTGTTGAGATTAACACACTCAAGAAAATGATTAATAAAGTGTTGAGACAAAATAATATGCCACAAATTGATTATGGTATTGGCATTGGATTATCAAAAGATTTGGTTATTAAAGTTGGAAAAAAAGGCGTTATCAATGATTTGGTTTTTATTGGGAAAGCTGTAGTAAATGCTTCAAATTTATCTAATATAGCCTCCAGAAATGGAATTGGTTCAATTGCCATTGACCCATCGGTTTATACAAATATAGTAGAGCAAGAAACGAAAAATTATAAAGACTTTCCCACATGGTTTGAAAGTGAATATGAAAAAGATTCAAGAGGATATGACACCACAGAAGTTGAGTTTTATCATGGTAATGTCATAAAAACAAAATTTGATAAGTGGATTGATGATGGTATGCCAGACCAATAAGAATAAGGATAACAATTTGGTTAGGTAAAAGAACGTAAAATAAAATAATCGAGCAATTTTAAAGAGAGGTGGATGGAAAAATGAATGTGAATAGTGAAAGTTTAAAAGAACAAAAGGGATTGTCATTAGAACTTATTTTGAATCAAATTGCTTCCTTTGATAATAAAGCATCAATTATTGTATCGATACTTGGTATTGTATTTGCACTATCATTTACAGTTATTGATGTTATTTCAAGTAAATCGGATCAGATTAAGCCATATATATTTAGTTCATTTTTAGTTTTTTTAGTCTCAATTATAGCGGCATTGACTTTTTCTGTTTTAGTTTTATTGCCTAAAAATAGAAAAGGAAGTCCAGATCACAAGTCGCTGACATATTATAAAGATTTAAAAGATATTACAAGTGATGAATACATAATAATATTCAAAGATAATGGTGACTGTGGAATAAGTATTGAACAGATCAATCAAAATGCAAGAATTTGTTCATTTAAACATTTAATGTTAAAGATATCCATCGTTCTAATGATCCCAATGGTGCTATTTTTTCTAATAACAACGATTTTAATTATTTGGCTTTAATCAATTCAATGACGTAAGTATATGAACTCTCAAACAGGAAAAATATATACTTCTATGGGTAATAGGTATGCAAATAGTGGAAAAATCGTGTAAATCAAAAATTGCGCTATAATCACCACTTTTAATGGCAAATAAAGAATCGAAAATATTAGAATTAAAACTACAAAAGTATTAATAATTTTATTGTAGAAGCAAAACAAACATATTAAACCTTTATTATTCAAATAGGCAACAGGAACTCACATTGCTGAGTGCAGTCGACACTAGAGCATTTAAGTTCATTTAGAAATAAACAGTAACTATTAAATCTAGTCAAGACTCAACTTCCAAACATTAGTCCTATTTAGAACATTAGAACCGAACAAGACGATTGGTTCTTTTTTTAATTTGTATGCTCTCAGCTAACCCATAGAAAATAAGTCATGCGGTAAAAATCCATATTGAGTTGGTATAAACACCTACTGCACAAGCAGTGCGAAAAATAGAAGTGGTTTCTCAAACTAATAAGATAAATGAAATGAGAACTGATGATGAGAAAGGCCATTTATCCACTGATAACATTTGAAGAAATGATTTATAAAAACGTGATGTACATTTACAAATAAAACAAATATTAGTAGTACGATTACTAGTGCATCAATAGTTCGATTTTTTCGTTTGTGCCGTAATTCTAGACAATAATTACGCTTAATTGATCAGTGATTATAACTATTGTTATTAAAGAATATTCAGATGCAATTGGAAAAGAATTATTTGCCCAAACTTGACTTAACAATTTTTTTTGTAAATAATGTAAAAAGTATATATAAGGGGATAATAGTTTATGATTAAAAATACCACCAAATTACTTTTACTAAGTTTTATTATTTCTTGTCTATTGGGGTGTTCAACTATTAGTGTTTCAGAACAAAGTCCTACTGACAACAAAGTTGACATTCATTTTATTCAATTAGATGCCACTAATTTTTCTACTGTAGGGGGCGGATTTGGCAATACAATTCTTGCGGAAACAATCTTAACATTTGAAAAAGGGCAGAAATTAACACAAGAGGAAATCTTTGGCTTGGAAGATAATAAAGTGTTGAACTATAAGGTTCCACCTCTTATTAACGGATATTTCATGTTTACCTTTTTTTACTATGATCGTTATATAACTAACAATGAGACTCAGCTTACACCAGAAACAATAATCTCTGATCACGAAATTTATTATTTCGGAATCGAAGGTTAATTATTAAAGGGAATATATTTATGAATGTTTTTTTACTTATTGGCTCAATTCTTTTAACAGGAATGTACACACCTCAACAAAAAGATATTAAAAATGAGGTTTTTGCAGATGATTTTTCCAATCAGGCTTTGATCGAAAGAAAGAATGATTTGTATTATGAACCAGCCCCAGATGACACCGGTTTGGGTGATCCTAATTTTTCACAAGACTCTAGTTTTTTAGAAACTTATTATCGAAATTTGGCGACCAATAAGCCATCTAATTCTTTTGGGATATGCGGTTACACAGGGATTTCGATGTTGCTGTCCTTTTATGATACGTGTTGGAATGATGCAATAATTGATGAAAAGTATGATTCTCCAGTAGCAATTATCGGCGCTAGTTTACAAAATCTTACTGTCGCATCACCAGGCGTTCAGAATGACACTATGCCTTCACAAAATGCAATTATTCAGAAAATAAAACCTGATGATATGACGAGAGATGAGTTTATTGCTTCAAGTGATTTTCCAAGGGCTTTTGAATTTGGCATTATGCAAGAAGTTAAATTATTAATAGATAATGATACATTTCTTGGTAAGTTGTTTTCTATTGCATTAAGTAATGGATCAATTAAACCATCACAAACTTATGATTATTATTCTTCTGGTAATCAAAGTTATTTGAATGGAATTGGTGTTAGTTACAATATAGTTGTAAATACTATAAATGATTATTTGCTTAACAACGAAGCAATTGCAAACGTTGTTACACTTAATACAAGCAAACTTCAGCAAGAAACCCCACTAGAAAAAGCGCGTCTTCGAAATGAAATAATTGCGCTAGTTCAATCGGGAAAGCCAGTTCTTGTTGGCGGGAGTCACTATAATGATACTAATAACAATGGAATTAAAGACCCTAACGAGGCCGCAAGTGGGCATCTAGTTGTTGCTTATTGCTACGATGAAGTTAATGACATTTTATATGGAAATATGGGATGGAATATAAATCAAACAAAGAGAAACATAGATGAATATTTTAATATCAAAATTGCTGATTACTATAGCCTAAATATGAATGCTTTACCTCGCCAGCGAACGAACAATTATTATTCCAGTACTATTAATAAGTTTATTAGTTCATCAGGAGAACAGTTTTCTGAAGAGACAGTTATAAATCAAAGCGATTATGAATTTATTGATTATTATCCGACCGACATAAGGACTGCTGTTTTATATAACACTCATCTTAATGTAGACCATATAGGATTAAGAACACGAAGATTTAGGACTGGTTTCATTCAAAACCAATACGTTGTCCTATCGCCAATTAGAGATGGAGTAAAGTATGCTTTTATTGAATACAAATTTTCAGTTCCAGTTTTTCAAATTAATGTGGAATTGACACATTGGCGTGAATTTCAAGTTGAGTTGTTAGATAAAAATACTGGTAAGGCTGAGTTACAAGTACAAACAGATGCATATAAAATTAATGCAAAGGGGGATTGGAACAGAAAGCTTGATCTTCTTTCTGATACAACAAATTTGCCAAGAAACAGGGATAATCCAACAACGTATACCGTTAATTTCAATAAACCAGTTTACGGTTTTAGATTTTACGCTGAAGTAAATCAAATGATCAGTACAAATAACAATAATAGAGGAAGAATCTGTATAGGCAAACTAACAGTACACTCTTCGTAGCAAAGTTTTTTAAAATAATTAGGGCCGATGAAATCAAGTGGGGGCAAGTTTATTTGATTTCCCACTTTTTTATTTCATAGACCAAACAATTAATCGTCATAATCTGTTAATTACTACAAGTATTATTCAATTCTGCTATCAGGAAGTTTATCAATATTTTTCTGATAAGACAAAAAAGTTATCTTGCATCTTATTCTTATAAGAATTATTTAGATTCTATATTTAAATGTGCCAGTAATTTTTGATTTGAACCTTTCATTACAGAGTAATATGCAATTGAAAATTTTGTTAATACATTAATCGAGAAAATAACTTTTCAGCTAAAAAAGTTTTAATTTTCACTTTTTTCCCATTTCGACATTTTTACAGCAGTTGTAATATTTTCGCCTTAAAAAAGGCGTTTTTTATTAAAAACTGCTTATTGACGAGATATTTTACTTTTCAATTACGGCTCGTTTTTTTATTTAGAAGTTGTTCACGGCAACTACTTGACAAGGTCCTGAACTCTTAAAGATAAATAGTTTTTATAAAAAGCCTAAGCAAAAACTTTTGAACTCGCATGGAGTGAAGTAACAAAACAACTTAATAACAAAAACGCGTCTTTTATCAAAGAAACCTTATAATGCATCAACATATTTTTCGCTTTGCAAATTGAGGCGACAAATAAATACCTATTAAAAGTATAGACTAATTTTAAAAACTTTAACTTGAATGAAGCAAGTAAAAACCAATCCTATGCTGATTCAAATGAGATTGTTATCCGTCTGCCACACAAAATAAAAAACTAGATTGTTTGCTGCATCAATATACAATAAGTCGTCTTTTTGCATGCGTGAAAGCCATACTTATATTTAAACATTTGGCTATACCTCTGTATTTATTGTAGTCGTATGCTAATAATATCTTTTAATGTGCAAGTTATTTTTATACTTTCATAAATTTTTTTCCATTACCAAAAATGTATGTTTTATTACATTTCATTTAGGTAAATAACTCAATTAATTATATAAGTATATAAATACAATTAATGCGAATTGGGCACTTTGCATTTGTTCGCATATTTTAAAAAATGGAGGACTTATTATGGTTATTCGCAATAATGGAAAAAAACTAAAAGTCTTTGATGTTTTTATTCTTGCCTTAGTTGGAGTATTTGGAGTAATGTGCTCAAATTCAATATTAAAGTCACCTCAAAAAAACGTTGTTGGCGCAACCACTGGCCAAGATTTTTCTGTAATTTTCAAAAAATCAGATTCTACGCTTGAAAGTGGTGCATATTCAGCCAACGCATACACAATATCCTCGCGTTTAAGTCAAAGTAAATATAAAGTCTTTGCTGATATAGTGGTCACATATACCACCGCTCTTGGCAGTGATGTAACCCGTTTTAAGCAAGATGAAGATGCCTCAATTACGTTTTATATCGATCCTTCTTCGTTAGAAAACGATCAAAATGTTAGCAGTTTCCAAAACATAACCTCTGTAGCAATTGCATACGGAACCGCAAATGGTGGGTTTACAATTCAAAGTTCTGAAGATGGTTCAGCATGGGTCAATACAAGTGTGGCTTCGGGAACAACACTGATTGAAATTCCTTCCAATGCAAATCGGTACATTAAGTTTATCTCCGATGGTTCGAATAATACTTATTTTAGTTCTATAACCATCAACTATTATTGTGAGTAAAAACAATCGATGCTTAAATAAGAATTTAAATTAATCAAATGTTAATTTAGATTTGAAAATAAAAGAGGTCATAAAATGAGCAAAAAAAACTTTTTGGTAGTTCTTATAGGAATTACGCTTTTTCTTTCCAGTTGCAATCGGCATTTAGGGAATTCATCTAGTAGTTCCCAGCACGATCCATCGTCTTCTATAGGGTCAATCTCATCGTTAAACAATAAGCAATTTAGCGATTTTAAGGATAGTGTTCTAGGTCATCATAATTACTTTATCCATGTCAATTCTTATTTAGAAAATGATCCTAGTGATATTTATTCTGATACTTTCATAAATCTAAACGATCAGGCATACTATAACAATTATTATGGAAATTATAGCGGGATTATTCTTCAGAAAAATCAAGGATATATATATTTTGTTCAAAACGGAGGAAATGTTGTTTATAACGGATTCTATGCCACCAACTCAGAAATCGGCGTATCTTCACTTTATGATATCGTCGCTGAAAACTTATTTTTAGCTGATTATCGGCAAGATGAAAACGATGCCTCACTTTATTACTGTTCTGATCAAGATGTTATTGCCGTTGCCGCAAACTTTTCTGGATATATTGATTCAGCTTGGTTTATAGCTCCTAGTGAAATTACGGCCCGTGTCGATAATGAGGAATTGATCTTTACGATTAACTTTCAAGTAGCATACATTGATAGTGACACTGGGGAAGAGACGTTTGAAAATGGTCACACCACCCTTACCATTTATAATCTTGGCCTTGCGTCCAACAGTGTTTTAGAGAACTACATCACTGATCCAACCCAAACTTTTCCTGATCCCACTTCGTGGAGTAACAATGATATCACTCTTTTTAACTATTATTATAATGATAAGGTAATTCCTTTTCTTCCTAACGCCAGTTATACATTGTCACTTAAAAGCAAAGAAACCTATAGTGGCGTCGATCTTCTATTGACCGATTATGGATGTGGAAATCAAATCTCCGCCTATACAAGTTTACTTACTAATGTTGGTTTTGTTCAAATGGGAACTAATGTTAATAAATACCAATTAATTGAAATTGATGAAGAAAATAAAAAAACTGCAACCTACACCATTGAAATGGTTTATGTTCATCCAAGTGAAGAATATGGTAAACACACTATTGGACATTATTATCCCGATGGAGTATTCCAAGCGCTTCTATCCTGTCGCATTAAGAATAATGTCGTCGATTCCATTCAATTATTAAACAGTTACTTAATTGCTAATAACCTAAATGATCTCATTCCACTTGTTCCCTTTGGTAGCGAGTGCACTTCCGTTGCTAATTTTGATGACCGAACGGCAAATATGAATCAATTATATGGCGATGGTGATGACTATTTTTTCTACACCAGCACCACCTTCATTCGCTTCTATATTGACGACTATCAACTAGCCAAAAATGCTGCTACAAACTATATTTCCCTATTAGCTACCTTTGGTTATACCGAAGTAACCTCATCAAATGGCATAAAAATGATAGCTAATACAGAGAATAATATTCTTTATGACTCCTTTGTAGCCATTACTGATTTTAGTTATGTAAATGAAAGTAGTTATCTCGGATACATCCAAATGCGTTTTAACATCTATACACCTGATAACTATAATCCCGATGGAGATAGTTATCCTAAAATATCTGTTCAATCGAGCCCGCATTTACTAAGTTATAGCATTACTGATTTGAATGGAACTCCTCTATCTTCTTATGATGCAAGTATCGATGACGGCTTCTTTTATGCTTCATTTGTCGTCGAAGATGGATTCATAGTTTCTAGTTTATCGATTTTGGAAGATAGTAATGCCTCATGTCTTTTCGACTCAAGTCAAGGAAGATGGGAGATAAAACCAAGTACGATTGCATTAGAAAGCGTCACTCTTGTTTTAACCATTGATAATTCTGGTCACCTTTTGAAAGTTGACGACCAAATTATCGGTGCCACCATCAACTTGATATCGCCCACCGCAGGTTATGTCCTTGAAGGAGAACAAGTTCGCTTTACGGTTTCCGTAGATACAGAATTCACTTTAGAAAGCATATTTATCGTGGAGGATTCTTCAATAAGTATTATTAAAAATCCTTTTGGCAATAATAGTTATTACTTTATTATGCCCAATCATAGTGCAACTATTTCCGCACATCTATCCAATGAAAATGGAAGTGAAATCACCCTATCATCGATATCGCTTTTTGATATGCGAACTTCCTTTAATTTGGGCGATGTTTATTCGTTTGAAGGAGAGGTGATCGCCCATTATAGTGATGGTTCAGAGCGATATGTCACCCATTCTGCCACATTTTCTAATTATGATATGTCTAAAACTGGATCTCAGACTGTCATTGTTAGTTACACGGAAAATGGAATAACCAAAACTGCATCCTATAGTATTCATGTCGTCGATAACAGTGTTCCACCGATAAATAATGATCTGTTCGGTTCTTATTCATTAACCGCAAGGATTGGCGGAGTCGACACTACTTTTACGATTTCTTTCATGGAAGAAGGAGTCGGTACTTTTGTTCGAAGCAGTGTAAACGGAACTTACACAATCTATTTTACTTATGTAAATACAAGTGACGCTATCATTATAACCTTGTCTTCTGGCAGTGATAGTTTTAGTAATTTTGGAACTTATCGACCCTTTGCTAGCGATTTAGAAGGGGCGACAAATACTACCCTAATTTTAGGTAGTGATGGCGATTTATCCATAACTTTATATAGTGTCAGCGGAAGTGGTGCCAACATAAAAATCTTTTATAAATAGCAGTATCGTTATTCATTCAGTTTTATAACGACATACAAAGATTATTTTCAAAAATTGTGTGCCAAAGTATATTTGAATATATAATATATAAGGGTAATTTTATGGCATACATATCTTTTGTCGAAGTCGAAAAAATATATCACATGGGTGAAGTCAAGATTAAAGCACTTGACAAAGCCTCTTTTGCTATTGAAAAAGGAGAATTGATTGTTATCCTTGGTCCAAGTGGTGCGGGGAAAACCACTTGTCTAAATATTTTAGGTGGCATGGATTCCGTTACCGCAGGAAAGGTAATAGTTGATGGAAAAGAGATATCGAAACTTAATGACAAAGACTTAATTAATTATCGCCGCAATAATATCGGCTTTGTTTTTCAGTTTTATAACCTTATTCAAAATTTAACCGCCATCGAAAACGTCGAATTGGCCGTTCAACTATGCAAAGATTCACTTGATCCTAAACTAGTTTTAAATAAAGTTGGTCTTGAAGATAGAATTAACAATTTTCCTTCGCAACTATCGGGTGGTGAGCAGCAAAGAGTCGCCATCGCCCGCGCTCTTGCCAAAAACCCAAAACTTCTTCTTTGCGATGAGCCTACAGGAGCTCTTGATTACAAAACCGGCAAACAAATTCTTCAATTACTTGAAGACACGTGCCGAAAAGAGAAAATGACCGTACTAATTATTACCCATAATGGGGCGATTGCTCCGATGGCGGACCGCGTTATTAAATTTAAAAATGGGAGTGTAGAAAAGATAATCATTAATGAGCACCCTGCATCGATTGATTCAATTGAATGGTAAAAGCCGATGAAAAAAAACCTTTTATTTACGTCGACTAAACGCGAGATTTTCTCTTCTTCTCGACGTTTCATCTCACTATTAATTATGAGCTTGCTCGGAGTTGGCACCTTTGTTGGATTAAAGGCCACGAGCCCGGATATGATTACCTCACTAGATAAATTTTTTGACCAACATCAGGCTTACGATTTTCACCTTCAAGCCACTCATGGTTTTAGTGATGACACGATTTTGCAATTAAAAGCACTTCCCGAAATCGATAATGTTGAAGGTAGCAAGTATTATGATGGTCTTTCGCTAATTAATGAAAAGCAATTTGTCATTCGGACTATTTCACTACCTGAAAAAATTAATACGCTCGATGTGATTGATGGTCGCTTGCCAGAAAATGAGAATGAAATTGTCATTGAAAAACGTTATTTGACGGATAATAGTTTATTGCTCGGCGATACGATTGCAATTGATAATGAACAAAGTATTTTAAAAAATAACAATTACACAATTGTTGGGGAAGTTATGTCTCCTCTTTATATCGGAACCGCCCTTGGAACTGGCTCACGGGGCAACACCAATGTTGGCGCTGGTATCGTCAACTATTATTCGTTTGTTGCCAAAAGTAATTTTAATTATTCGTTTTATACCGATTTATATTTAACCGTTGATGGAGCAAGTCAAAAAGTCACATCTAAATCTGCTTATCTTGATTTAATTGCTAAAGCCAAAATTTCCCTTTCGCAGTTCTTAAATCAATCAACTGAGAATCCATCATTAGATGCAAATGAAACGACGACTACCAACACGAACAACTTTTCGAACAATGTTATTAAAGTATATGATCGAGAAGATGATGCTACTTATAGTGACTATATCGGCTCCAGTCGAAGCATAGATAATCTTTCTAAGGTTTTTCCAACTGTGTTTTATATTGTCGCCATACTTATTAGTTTAATTTCAATGGCGCGAATGGTTGAAGACAATCGTTTAGAAATTGGAACTTTAAAGTCACTAGGTTTTTCTAACCCGCATATTATGGGCAAATATGTCATTTATAGCGGATTAGCAACTTTATTAGGAGGATTAATTGGATCAACACTTGGGTTTTACATTATTCCCCTACTAATTTGGAATATTTATACAATCATTTTTTCTATTCCTCAATTTGTCTTTACCTACCAAATGACCTATGTCATCGTAGGAATCGCCATTGCTTTAGCCTGCATCGTTGGTTCCTCCATATATTCAGTTAATAGAACAATCCGGGAAAGTCCATCGCAGTTAATGCGACCAAAAGCTCCTAAACCAGGAAAGCGAATTTTTTTAGAAAAAATACCTTTTATTTGGAGACATTTAAAGTTTTCAAATAAGATTACCATGCGCAATATCGGACGTTATAAGAAAAGAGTTATCGCCACAATAATTGGCATTATGGGATGTACAGCCTTAATGCTCTCGGGATTTGGCCTCCGCGATGCTATCATCGATATCGCTCGCACCAACTATGGCCAAATATTTACCTATGATCAGGTCGTTTTAGTTCAAAGTGGCATCAGTGATGAAGAACTTAACCAAACTTTTTCTGATTCAGCAATCACCGACTTTCTAGCGGTCGATATGCTCCCAGCGACTGTTAATGACTATGAGGTCAACATTTTTGTCCCCAGCACAGATTTGACATCAATGGTAAACCTACGCAATGTCGATACAAAAAGCCCCGTTTTTCTCCAAGATAATGAGGTGGTTCTTACCGATAAGTTAGCCGCCCTCGCGAAGATAAGTATTGGTGATGAGATATCAATTATTGACGTGAACAATGTTACTCATAGCTTAAAAGTTTCTGCTATCGTCGAAAATTATGTTGGCCACTTGATTTATATGAACAAAACCACTTTTGAAAACAACTTCACAACTTTTAGCGCTAATACCATTTACGTAAAAACAATTCCTTTATCGAGCGAAGCGCAATCCGCCTTAGCTTTATCCCTTTTAGCCCATAGCAAAGTGATGACCGTTACTTCTATTAGTTCTTTAATTAAGTCCGTGGAAAACACTTTAAAGTCCCTGAATAATGTTGTTATTATCTTGCTCATTCTTTCGGCGATGTTGTCATTTGTTGTAATGTTTAATCTTACAAATATCAATATTAGTGAAAGAAAACGCGAACTAGCTACGTTGAAAGTGCTGGGTTTTAACAATCGGGAAGTAGATAATTATATCAATAAAGAGTTAATTATTTTGACCCTTGTGGGAATTATTCTTGGACTAGTGATGGGCTATTTTTTAACTAATCTCATTGTTAATACGGTGGAAATCGAACGCATTCGCTTTATCCATCACATAAAATATCTTAGTTTCATTTACTCGGGACTGATGTCGATAATCTTCGCTATCATCGTTATTTTTATTGCCCATCATATCCTTAAAAAAATCAATATGATTGCCTCCTTGAAAAGCGTAGAATAGGAATGTAAAGTCGAGGGAGAGTTTAATGAAAAAAATTGTTTTGGCTACCGGTAATAAGAACAAAATAAAAGAATATCAAAATCTTTTTTCCAGTTTGGAATATGAATTTATTTCCTCTGAAGACATTGGACTCTCTTTGGATGCTGTAATCGAAGATGGACTGAACTTTAAGCAGAACGCACTTATAAAAGCACGGGCCATTGCTTCTCAAGTTTCCTATCCGGTTATTGCTGATGATTCCGGCATTACCATCAATGCGCTTTATGGTTTTCCGGGTATTTTTTCACATCGTTTTATGGAAGATTATTCGTATCGCGAAAAAAACAGCGCCATAATGCATATGCTGGAAAATTGTTCTAATCGACGAGCCTCATTTCATTGTGCGATCGCTCTTGTTTACGCCAACAAAGAGTTTGTTTTTGAAGGCGTTGCTCGCGGGGAAATTACCCACCGGGAATTTGGTATTGATGGTTTTGGGTATGATCCGATTTTTTTCTCTTACCAACTAAATAAAACCTTTGCTGAAGCTTCATTAAATGAAAAAAACACTTTTTCTCACCGAGCAAAAGCATCCAAAAAACTCTTTGAGTTTCTTAAAAAAAATAAGGATATTATCTAAAAGAAGTGCTGTTTCCCGTTAAAAACAGAATTAAATAAACGACAAATAATATGCCGAAGAAAACAAATATCCAAAACCGAATGTCGTTTTTAAGATGCTTCATAAATTTCACGTTGTAAATTATATACAAGATTACTAAATATGCAAATATTATATGTTTCGGTATTTTTATATCTATTATTTTAGCCACTGCGTTGAAGATAATTTTCGATTGTAAAATATAATCAATTACCTAGTTATTTATACGTAAATAACGTGCCATTGATTAAAAATCATTGTATAATAGTATCGCATTAAATAACTACATTAGGAGGTAAATTGAATGCCAGTTATTGCTAGTGTCTATGCACGCGAAGTTATTGATAGCCGTGGTAATCCAACGGTTGAAGTTGAAGTTGTCACGGAAAGTGGTGCCTTTGGTCGGGCTATTGTCCCCAGTGGCGCGAGCACCGGTGAGCGGGAAGCTCTTGAATTAAGAGATGGCGACAAGGCTCGCTTCTTAGGAAAAGGTGTCCTTAAAGCAGTAAAAAATGTAAATGATGTCATCGCACCAGAAATTGTTGGAATGCTAGTTGATGATCAAATTGGTATTGACAAAAAGATGATTGAACTTGATGGTACAGAATATAAATCTAAATTGGGCGCTAACGCCATGCTCGGAGTTTCACTCGCAGTTGCTCGGGCCGCTGCTGACTATTACGGAATGCCTTTATACCGCTATCTTGGCGGACCGAACTCTAAAAAACTTCCAGTTCCAATGATGAACGTTTTAAATGGTGGTGTTCACGCCGATAGTTCCGTTGATTTCCAAGAATTTATGATTATGCCCGTCGGTGCTCCTTCATTAAAGGAAGCCGTTCGGTGGGGAGCTGAAACCTTTAATGCTCTACGGAAAATTCTTAAAGATCGGGGCGATGTTACTTCGGTTGGCGATGAGGGTGGATTTGCTCCTCGGGGTTTAACTAGTAATGAAGAACCGCTTCAACTTCTTGTGGAAGCAATTAAAAAAGCTGGATTTGTTCCTGGAAAAGATATCTTTATTGCCATGGATCCAGCTTCAAGTGAATTCTATGACGCCGAAGAAAAGGTTTATAACTTAAAGCGGTCTGGTCAAGGAAAGAAAACCACTGACGAGATGGTTGATATGTATGCCGACTTTGCTGAAAAGTATCCAATAATTTCTTTGGAAGATGGATTAGCTGAGAGCGATTGGGAAGGATGGAAGAAGCTTACCGACCGTCTTGGCAAGAAGATTCAACTCGTGGGTGATGATTTGTTCGTCACCAATCCGAAAATTATTGCTGAAGGAATTAAAAAAGGCGTTGCTAACTCAGTTTTAATCAAACTAAATCAAATTGGCACGTTAACCGAAACCCTTGATGCAATGGAAAAAGCCATGCGGGCCGGTTATACATGTGTTGTTTCCCATCGTTCAGGTGAAACTGAAGATACAACGATTGCTGATCTTGCCGTGGCTTTAAATGCCGGTCAAATTAAAACCGGTTCATTATCAAGAACCGATCGGATTGCTAAATACAATCAATTAATTCGTATCGAAGACGAACTTGATGATGAAGCCATCTATCCAGGAATGAGTGCTTTCTATAACATTCATAAGTAATTACAATTATCTATAAAAAAAATAGAGGTGTTGAGCCTCTATTTTTTTATGTCATTACTTATGAGAACTGCGATCTTGCGGAATGGTTTTTTGGCAGATTATTTCCTGCCGAGATAAAGCCGTAAGCATAATTTCTGCACTAGCCATATTGGTTGCCAAAGGAATATTAATCACATCACAAAGGCGAAGAAGAGCCGAAACATCGGGTTCGTGCGGCTGCGCCGTTAACGGATCCCGCAAAAATAATACTAAATCGAGTTGGGCATCGGCAATCATTGAACCTATTTGCTGATCTCCTCCGAGTGGCCCCGATTTCATACAATGAACCTTTAGTCCAGTTTGCTCCATCACTAATTGGCCAGTTGTTCCCGTTGCATACAATTCATGTTGCGCCAAGGTCGTGCGATACTTCATCGCTAACCCCATCATCGCAATTTTTTTCTTGTCGTGGGCAATTAAGGCAATACGCATATTTTTCTCCTTTTATATATTTGGGCGAAAACTTAATCCTTGAAAAAGAATGTCCGTTAGCACCGAAAAATCATTACTTAATGGATATTTTTTTATCTCATCCATTGTTAGCCAAATTACTTTCCCTTCGCTTGAAGAATTTATTTCACCCTCATAATTGCTTGTACGATACAAAAGCGTTAAATCGCGGCGGTGAGGGCCAAAGTTTGTCCAGGAGTAGACGCCGACTAATTCGGGATGAGAAATATTGAGTCCCGTTTCTTCATATACTTCGCGCTTGACAGCATCAAGTAGGTCCTCTTTTTCCTCAATATGTCCTCCGGGAAGAGTTAAGCCTGGCCAATCGCTTTTTGTTCGTAAAAGAAAAAGCGCTCTCTTATTATCATTATCATATACCAAGCACATATTAGTGAGAATAATCTCTTCCATAATTATGACTCCTGCTCATCAACGATAGAATTCCGTTTATCTTGCTGATGGCGAAAAACCACATATTTGTCATAGAAGAACTCGGTAATAAAATTTATCACCATCGTCATCGCCAAAATAACATAATAGTCCCACCCTAAATTATCTAATTTATCTCCCCACCAGGTTGATAGAGGAGTAAATATCACATAAAAGATGATAACTAAAGCCATTGAGAGGGGAACATTTGAACTATCTTTAAAAGTAAAGTGACGATTAAATGTAAAGTTCCATAATACGGATAAAAGAAGCGATATAAGATAGCAGGGCCAATAGGTCCAAGGGGTAATAACATCCAACAACGCAAAACTCGATGCCTGAATTACTCCTGCACTAATTGAAAAAAGCAAAAATTTAAGGAATTGAATCCACGATTTCTTATTACTTGTTTGCATATAAAGGAATTGAATTGGCATTTTGCGGGCGATTAATTACTTTTTGAAAAGTTGCCATAGGAGCATACTTAGGGTTAAAGCCGAACAAATTGATATAGCGACCAATGTCATTTTTTTCACCGGCCATTGCTAACAAAACCGCAAGTGCGGCTTTAGCATCATCGCTCGCTCGATGTGAATTAACAACTTTGTCTTCAAGCTGATAATGAGCAATCGCATCCTTCAATTTATGGGGGTACTCAGCTCGGTCTTTATAGATGGTTAAAACATCTAAAAAATCAATTGGTAGACTTTCAAAATCAACTAAAAAACGAGCAAAGAGGCTCCGTACAAAGGCCATATCAAACGCAGCATTATAGGCGATAAAAAGAATGTTTTTTTCGTCGGACGGGGTTAATATAGCATAAAGCTTTTTTGCGGCCTCACTCATAAAAATACCATTCTTTGACAAGTCTTCATCGGTTATTCCCGTTAGTTTTACAATTTCCGGAGATAAATTTTCCTGAGGTGGAAGCTTTATTAACTCATTTAATTCCTCGACAAAAACGAGTTCATCATCAAGAACTTTATACCTGACCACGCCAAGCTCAATAATCTGATTTTGCTCAAAACTCAATCCCGTGGTTTCGGTATCGAGCGTAATTATTTCTTGATAGCCATTAAAGACTTCCCGAAGTTTCATCAGCGAACCTTCTTTCCACACACCGGGCAAAAGACGTCGTCATCATCTAATTTATGCCCGCAATTATCACAGAATCCATAATCCTTAGGATCGGTTTCTAATCGATCATTATTATAGGAATGAATTCCCTCCATTACCGAACGCGATACCGTCTTGATTGCCGGAGAAACAGCTTCCGCCCCCTCATTAATTACCGGGGCCGAAGCGCTCGCAGAGTAAGCCAACAATGGCCTTTGTAAAAGAAGACCACCAATTCCAAATGGAACTAAAAACGAGAAAATAGCCCCAACAAAAAGAAGAAACATTCCTAGTGGGTTAAAATCAATAATGTTTATAATTCCAAAAATAACCAAAGGAAGGCCGACAAGAAAGGAAATTACAAGAATAATAATCAAGCGGTTACGATACTTTTTATACTGTTCTTCACTGACAAATTTTTTCTTTTCCATAATATCTCCCTAATTGTTTATATTTTATCACGAAACAGCAATTTTATTTAGACCAATTGTGGTTTTATTTCTATATTTTAGGCAGTAAAAAAGTGGTATCAACTTCCATCAGGATATATAATAGCAATTAGATTGGAGATTACTATTTATGATAAATGAAAAAGACTTAAAAAAACTGAATACTAGTTTTCGTCACAAGCCAGTTTCACTAGCTATGGAAACCGTTCTTTTTAAAACGGCCATTAACGATGCCAGCCGCGTGATGAAAAAACATGCCGATAATCAATTTCGTTTTTCGATTGATTTAAAAACCTTGCCAGTGACCAACCAAAAACAAAGTGGTAGATGCTGGATATTTTCCGCATTGAACTTCTTACGCGAAGAAACCGCGCATATTACTAATGTCAATAACATTGAACTATCGCAGAATTACATCGCTTTTTACGACAAACTGGAGAAAATTAATTTTTTCCTTGAAACCATTATTGATTTAAAGGATCGTGAAGTTGATGATAGATTAGTTCAGTTTATCCTTCAAACCTCGATTCAAGATGGCGGTCAGTGGACAATGTTTGCCAACTTAGTTAAAAAGTATGGCGTTATTCCACAAGATGCCATGCCAGAGACTATTGCAAGTTCGGCAACTTCGATGGTCAATAATCTCATTGATCGACGGTTAAAGAAATTTGCGGCGGAAGTAAGAGAACCTAATGCCAATGTTGCCAAATTAAAAGAAAAAGCTCTTGATGAATTATATTCCTTATTAGCTAGCACATTTGGTGAACCACCAGTCAAGTTTGATTTTGAATATGTGGATAAGGATGGCAAGTACCATTTTGAGCGCAATCTAAATGCCCATAGTTTCTATGATAAATTTGTTAAAATTAATCTTGATGATTATGTAAGCTTAATCAATTCACCAACCGATGATAAACCCTTTTACCACCGCTTCGTGATTGATTATTTAAATAACGTCATTGAGGGTGAGGCAGTTACACACTTAAATTTGCCTTTATCTGAATTTAAAAAGACGATTGTCAGTCAACTGAAGGATCAAACTCCTGTTTGGTTTGGAAGCGATGTTGCCCTTTATGGCGCGCGCGATGAAGGAATTTGGGACGATGAACAATACGCCTATCAAGATCTCTTTGGCCTTGATTTGACGGATACCAAAGCTCATCGCCTTGATTATCGGGCGAGTGCGATGAACCATGCGATGCTGTTAACGGGTGTTAACTTAGTCAATGATTCCCCGACCAAATGGAAAATTGAGAATTCATGGGGAGATAAAAGTGGAGATAAAGGGTATTATCTTGCTTCCAGCAGCTGGTTTGATCAATTTGCCTATCAGGCGGTAGTTCACAAAAAATACCTTACTCCCGAAGCTATATCAGCGCTTGATACTGATGTAATCCATCTCAAGCCTTGGGATCCAATGGGAACTTTAGCTGATTGATTGTTTTTCGAAGATGATCGCTTTAGCGGTCATCTTTTTTTAAGCACATTATTTGAATTATTTACCCTAATCAGCGACAATATAATCATCAGTTAGCAATTGCTAACTTAATGAAAGGAAATATATATTATGTTTAAACAAGTTGAATTAAAATATGAATTTAATGCCCTTGAACCCTACATTGATACCCTGACGATGGAAACGCATTATTAAAAGCATCACGCGGGGTATACGAAAAATTTAAATGCCGCTTTAGAAACGGCGAATAATACTAACGATGATATCGTGGATATTCTGTCCCATCTTGAGAAACTACCTAAGGATGTTCAAGCCGCCGTGCGCAACAATGGGGGAGGCTATTATAATCATAACCTATATTTTGCTTCTTTAGCCGCCCATCCAAAGAAAGTCCCGAGTGGAGAACTCCTTGATAAAATTAATGCGACGTTTGGAAATGTCGATGCCCTTAAGGTGCAGTTAACTAACGCAGCTACAAAGCAGTTTGGCTCAGGTTGGGCTTGGCTATCAAAAAATAAAAATGGCGACTTAAAAGTAACGAGCTCGCCAAACCAAGACAATCCTCTAATGGAAACGAGTGGCGAATGGACACCAATTCTTGGCATTGATGTGTGGGAACATGCCTACTATCTAAAGCACCGCAATCTACGTGGTGATTACATCAAGGATTTCTTTGAAGTTCTCGATTGGCAAGTTGTTGAAGATAATTACAATAAATAAGTAGAAAAAAAGCAAGTTTTTCTTCAAGAGCGAAAACTTGCTTTTTATTTTGGTTACTTGCTGGTTTTCTTAAAGACTTTTTCGTCGAGAAACTCGCCAATTTTTTGGCCAAAAAGACCAAGAAAGCCTCCACAGAACAGCCCAATAATCACAACGATTATCGATTCAATCCATTGACCATTATAGACAGCGAAGAAGGCCGTTGAACCCATAAACATCAAAGGAATGTTTCCGATATATTTAATGTGGGCTTGAAAGACAATAAAGAAACCACCGACTAATAATGCCAAAAAGCCACCCAAATACTGATTCCAGCCTTTGCTAGCAAAGAAAACAATAATGGCCATCATGACTACCCCCCAAACCATGCCGGATAAATTGGTTATCGTGGCCTTAATTTGAGTGGCGAATTTTCCTCCGGCAATATAGTAACTTGCCCATCCTAAGAATGCCGGAATGCCAATGGCATGAACGGCGGGAAAATTAACTCCAATACTCGTATTACCGACAAAAATTGCTAAAACCTGCCAAACCGCGGCAACAAGAGCAATACCAACTGCCGCAAAAAGTAGACTACGATTGATTTTCATAACTAATCTCCTGACTATGAGAGACATTATATCGGGTTATGAATAATAAATCTATTATTTATTAACGGTTTTCTTCATAACTAGTTAATTTAGTTAGATCAATTTTTCCAACTGAAGTTTTTGGTAGATGCTCGAGGATGATGATGTCCTTAGGTAAAGCATAAACAGGCATCTCTTCTTTTATTTTTTCGACAATTTTCGCTTTTAGTTCATTTGGATTCACGTTCGTGTAATCTTTATTAAGGGATAAGAATAAACGGGCGATTGAGCCTAAACGCTGATCAGTTATGCCGATAACATAGGCTTCAAAAACCTCGGGAAAATTCAGCACAATCCGTTCGATATCGGTTGGAAAGACATTAATGCCATTAACCTTTATGATGCGTTTAATTCGTTGCCGAAAAAATAGATAGCCATCGTTATCTAAATAACCGATATCTTTAGTCAATATGTATTGGCCGGCACCCGGAATATCATAAAAAGTTTTGGCAGTCGTCATTTCATCATCCAGGTAGCCATTCATCATCGTCGGTCCTTTAACGGCTATCTCTCCTAATTCATTGGGCTTAACTTCCTGATGAGACTCCAAATCAAGTATTTTGATATCGATGATACCTAAGGGTTTTCCCGCGCTATGAAGTCGATTGCTGGTCAGTGTATTGACAGCATTAACTGTTACCGTTTCTGTAAGACCATAGCCCTCAAGCAGCCGTGCCGGAGAATTGTATTTTTTCATCAAAGAATTAAAACGATCTAGTAGTGACTGAGGAACCGAGTCGCCACCGATATAGGCCACGGCTAAATTTTGTAAGTGCGGTCCAGCAAAACCATCACTGTTTAATAAGGCTGTAAAAAGCGTCGGCACGCCGATGATTATCTTCACTTCATTTTGAAGAATTAATTTGTTAACCACTGGTGCTTTAAACTTTGTAAGTAGAGTTGCTTGTCCGCCCAAAACTAAAGGAGCGTGTAATCCCATACATAAACCAAAGCCATGAAAAAGTGGAAGTACGGCCAGCATTTTAAACATTTCCGGATTGTCGCTACCGACAATATTAAAACCCTCTAATGCCAGTGCATTAATGGCCTTACTTGAAAGTTCGATTATTTTAGGATCGCCGCTTGTTCCCCCGGAATTCAAATAAACAGCCGTTTGAGTATCAGTGCGCGTGATGGTTTTAATTTTACCTTTGGGAGCAAAAAAGAATGATTTAGCACGGTGATTACCCTTGGCTTTAGCTAAAGCTAGCGCTGATTTAAATAACGATACTCGAGCATAGGGATTAACGGCAATAACCTGATATCCTTGCTGGTGAAGCATGGGAGTAAGAGAAGACGAAAACACATTCAAAATAAATATCTTTTGCGAACGGCTTTTCTCCATAAATTTAATAATTTGTTTAACGGGAGATAGAGGATGAATTAAATAACTTATCGCCCCCAGTTTAGCGGATGCATAAAAAATAAAAACTGAACTTGGGCAATTGGGCATACATTGGGCGATTACCTCGCCTTCTTTAATTCCTAGTCCAGCCATCTTTTGAGCGGCAAGGTCAATCTCGTTTATCAACTGACGGTATGTCCAGTGTTTACCTTCATAATATAAAGCCGAACGGGCCGGATATTTGGCAGCGGTTTTCGCTAAAATTTCATATAGATTCATAAGTCCTCCTATAATCGATACCCAACTAAGTAACCAATTAAAAATAAAATTGAGGCGATTATGACCTGATGAAGAACATATATCGCTAAAGCGTGTTTTCCCAAAAAGATGACTGGCTTTGTCCACGCGGTATGGTGAAGGGAAAATAGTGATTTCTTTTTTGCATAAACTGTCTTACCAATAAAACTACCCAAAAACATCAAGGCAATAGTTGGAAGCAAGTGAATGTAATCTGCGCCAGAAATTACCCGGCCAAGTAAAAAGTCACCTAAATTATTCATAATTGAGTCAGGCGAAATATATCGAGCATTCCAGTCAACAATAAAATATGTAAGAACGGCAAAAACGATAGCAATGGCTAAATCAACCCATTTATTATCTATTAGTAAATCCACCAGTCCATAAAGGATAATAGCGATGGCCAATACATGTAAGATTCCCATATAAATTCCAATTTCTAAACCAATTGTGGTTTGAATTGTATGGGTTACTAAGGTTAGCATAATGGCCACGAATGAAAGTTTTAGTCCGCGATCTAAATTGGAATGAGAAAAGGTCGACGATATTCCGCTAATTAAAATAAATAGCGAGGCAAAAATATAGTGGCCGGCTAGACGCCAAGATGAGGTGAAAATCATCGTTCCAAAATTGTTCAAAGCATTGAAGATACTGTTATTAACTTGACTGAAGTTGCTGACCCAAGAAGGATAATCCATAAAGTCAAACATCATATGATCCAAAATCATCAATAAAACGGCAAAACCACGTAAAAAATCAATTTCGATTACCCGTTTTTTTCTTATTGGTGAAAGGTAAAATTTATGCTTCATGATAAAATTGATTATACCATGAATTTAATAAAAAAAAGGAAACATGTGTTTCCTTTTACATATGATCATGCATTGTCCGGGCAATAACTTCATCCTGTTGTTCTTTTGTCAACTTATGAAAATTTACCGCATAGCCCGATACTCTTATCGTCAATTGCGGATATTTTTCTGGATGCTTTTGAGCATCGAGTAAAGTTTCGCGATTAAAAACATTAACGTTAAGGTGATGACCACCATTTTCAACATAACCATCAATCATATCAACCAAATTATCAATTCGATCACTCATTTATTTCTCCTCCTTATCCAGTTTTCCCAGTGCCCCGGGAATAATTGAAAATGTATTCGATATGCCATCCCGGGCATCGTCATAGGGAAGCTTTGCTACCGATTGAAGAGCGGCTAAAGCCCCATTACTATCCCGACCGTGCATCGGATTTGCCCCTGGAGCAAATGGCTGTCCAGCCGCTCTTCCGTCGGGCGTTGCTCCGGTTTTCTTTCCATATACAACATTAGAAGTAATCGTCAAAATGCTCATTGAAGGGACACTATTGCGATAATGAAACTGCTTGCGGATCTTATCCATAAAGCGATGGACGAGATCTTGGGCTATTAAATCAACCCGATCATCATTATTTCCATACTTTGGAAAATCGCCTTCAATACGGAAATCAGTAGTGATATTATCGCTATTTCTAATCGGAAATACGCGCGCATATTTTATTGCCGAAAGCGAATCCGCTACTACCGACAGTCCAGCTACTCCTGTGGCAAAGAATCGGCGAACTTCACGATCATGTAAAGCCATCTGAGCGGCCTCGTAGGAATACTTGTCATGCATATAATGAATAATGTTTAGCGCGTCGCAATAGACCCGAGCGAGCCATTCGAGCATTTGATCATACTTAAGCATAACTTCATCAAAATCCAAAACCTCGCCTATTACTGGAGCATATAGCGGAGCAACTTGCGCTCCCGTCTTCTCATCTTTGCCGCCATTAATCGCATAAAGCAAAGCTTTTGCTAGATTGGCGCGGGCGCCGAAAAATTGCATATCTTTTCCAATGCGCATGGCCGATACACAACATGCAATACCATAGTCATCCCCCATTTCGGGACGCATTAAATCATCGCTCTCATATTGAATTGAGGAAGTCTCAATCGATATCCGGGCACAAAAGCGCTTGAAATTCTTAGGTAAATTTGTCGACCATAAGACTGTTAGATTGGGTTCGGGTGCGGGTCCAAGATTGATTAGAGTCTGCAAGAAACGATAAGAAGTTTTGGTAACCAGTGTCCTTCCATCGACCCCCATTCCCCCGATTGATTCCGTCACCCAAGTAGGATCACCGCTAAATAAGTCATTATATTCCGGAGTGCGCATGAATTGAACCATCCGCAGTTTCATAATAAATTGATCGATAATCTCCTGAACTTCGACTTCCGTAACTTTTCCGTTTTGTAAGTCGCGAGCAAAATAAATATCAAGAAATGTTGATACCCGGCCTAAAGACATAGCCGCGCCATTTTGTTCTTTAATTGCCGCCAAGTAAGCAAAATAAGTAAACTGAGTAGCTTCTTGCCCTGTTTTAGCCGGCAAAGAAATATCTACTCCATATGTTTGCGCCATCGTCTTGATCGCTTTGAGTGCATTAATCTGATCGGTTATTTCCTCCCGATCACGAATTTTCTCCGGAGTAAATGGCGATACGATTAAATTTTTATCGGCTTCTTTTGCCTCAATTAAACGATCGATGCCATATAAGGCAACCCGGCGATAGTCGCCAATAATTCTTCCTCGACCATATGCATCGGGTAATCCGGTAATAATCCCGCTTCGACGCGCGGCTCTAATCTCTTCATTATAGGCATCAAAAACTCCCTGATTATGAGTCTTACGATAAAGTGAGAAAACAGTTTCCACTTCAGGGTCGATTGTATATCCATACGCCTTAAGCGCACTTTCCGACATCCGTATACCGCCAAAAGGTTGAAGTGATCTTTTAAAAGGCTTATCGGTTTGTAAGCCAACCACTTTTTCAATTTCCTTGTCAATATATCCAGGACCATGTGAGGTAATTGTTGATATGACCTTAGTGTCAGCATCATAAACTCCGCCTCTGGCACTTTCTTCTTTTTTATAATTAAGAACCTCTTGCCATAGTTTTTGTGTATTTGTACTAACTCCAACTAAAAAAGCATCATCGCCCTCATAGGGAGTATAGTTTTTCTGTATAAAATCGCGCACATTAATCTCATTTTGCCAATGTCCGGGAACAAATCCCTTCCAACCTTCATAATTATCCATTTTCTTTTTCTCCTTCCACTTTTGCTGTCAACCATTCCCTAATAATTTCTGATGGCTGACCGCCATAAGCAATCCCGAGGACTGCACCGTGAGAAATAAGAACAAGAGCTGGTAAATGCTGTAAATTAAGCTGTTCAATATAAGTTCGACTCGTCATTTCATCATCAACATAGTAATAGGTAATAAACGGAAATTCTTTTACGACCTCTTCAACATTGCTTTTAAGAACGGCACATGTTGGACACGAATTACCACTGATTTCGATAAGAAAGTATTCTTTATCTTTTCCCATACACAAGTATCCTTTCCGCCTCAGCAATCAGAGTTTCGTCTGGTTCCTTAACGCCCTTCAATGCATAACGTATACCGAGTGCTTCATACTTCTTTTCACCCATAGAGTGATAGGGCAATACCTCAATTTTCTGCACATTAGGAAGGGTCTCAATAAATTGTCGTACCGCTATCATTTCATGATGATCATCAGTAAGTCCTGGGACTAAAACGTACCTAATCCATACTGGAACATTTTTCTGGGATAAGTACTTTGCAAATGCGAGAATGTTTTTATTTGATTGACCGGTAAGTTTCAGATGTGCGCTCTCACTATAAGCTTTTATATCCAGCAAGACCAAATCTGTAACTTTCATTAAATCATCAAACAAAGACACGTTGTTCTGATCAAAGAGAATTCCCGAAGTGTCAATCGCCGTGTGAATATGATGCTTCTTCAGTTCCGTGAAGAGTTCAATCAAAAATGGAACTTGTCTTAATGGTTCACCACCACTGACTGTTACCCCACCATTTTTTAAGTAGGCTTGATACTTTAGTACTTGATTAACTACTGTCTCAACTGTAATCCGTTTCCCTTGAAAAAAAGACCACGTGTCGGGGTTATGACAATATAAACAGCGCATTGGACAGCCCTGAAGAAAAAGGACAAATCTAATACCCGGTCCATCGACCGTACCGAAAGATTCAATTGAATGATATTGTCCTTCCATACGATCACCATCCCATATCGTAAATATATATATTAAAAGGAATCATAGCAACTAATTTGACTATGAAATTGTTTACATTTTGTAAATGTAAACTTTCAGATAAAATTGCGGCTTAATTTTCTGACCTATTTGCTATAACTAAGAAGGACTAAAGGTGTAATTTCTAATTATTCTTGATAATGGTTGCGCGATAATGGCCAGCAAAACTGCGGTCAAAATACCCGTCAAAAACCGAATAATCGTCTCATACAGCACAAAGGCAAACGGATAATCAAATACTAATGCGTCAAGATATAACGCTAAAGTATTTGCTCCGGTTGTAACAATAGCGGCAACTATGAAAGCCACGAAATAAATTACATAGTGATTTTCGAGTCTTTGACCTTGTTTACGATAAAAATGAGCAAACAATCCGATGACAAGCGCCCTAATTATCGGTGGAATCAGCCAAATCGGAGTTGTTAAAGTAAATCCATACTTCAATAGCTGATTAATAAACTCGCCAAGAAATGCCACGGATACCCCATCTCCAATACCCAAAGCAAGGCAGGCAAGGGCTACGGGTAGCGAAGCAATTGTAAGACGAATATTGCCTATAGGTATGGTAACATAAGCAAGGACAACATAAAGGGCGGCTAGCATAGCATCAAGGGTGATGCGGTGAATAATTTTTGATTTCCCCATGATAATACCTCTCATTCTTGTATCAGGGGAGGTTTAATGCTCAAAACTAAATTAGTCCATGCGGATGGCGAAATGATACCGCAGAAATCAAAGATTTCTTTCGCTCGTCAGCAACCTCCCATCTGACGATACTTGACGCATCATTTCTACTCATGAAGAGCACTAATCAAAGATCAAAACTTTGATAGCGATATTCTATCACGCTAATAGACATTAAAGTAGAGAAATGTTTTTGAATAAGTTAAAATTCAAAAGCAAATACCAAAGCTATATTTGCTGCTAATATATGTTTTATTATTATAGAAAAGAACTAAAAAAATATTTTATTTAGTGCTTCTTTTTATAGATTATTTGTGCTAATCCACAAAAATATGCTTAATTAAAACTGGGCGTTTTAAGATTCATGCTAATCTTTTTAATCGATGACTATAAAACTGTATTTATTCTATTTATAATTTTCTATCAAAAACTTAATGAGAATGTAATAAATATACTCAAATTAATTTAAGCTATTATTCAATATATTGCTTAATGTAGTGCCGTTTAAAAATATTTTTTATCCTATATTTTAATGCTCACTTTGATTCAAAACTTCATAACAATTTAATGATGGCAGTGATATGTCAGAACTTGTTCTATAAAAAAATATTTTTATAAATTCAATGATTTCAATTTTCTCGCATAAGTTTTTTTTGCCATAAAATTAATTTAAAAAAACCTATGAACCAACATTTTCAACAATTATTTTTCACATAAAAATCTATTAAATACATCTTATTTTTTATTGCAATTTTGAATAATCCATCTGGTTGGGCCTATAAAACTCTGTATAAGTGTGCTGTCAAAGAACTGGCCAAACTATGTTAGGACGAAAGGAGTAAAAGCTAGTAATAGTCGGCCAGTGGCGGTTGTTAAAACTGCCCCTCAGTATGCTCAAATCTCTGAAATTATTAGAAAAGCAACCAGCAAACAAATAGCTAATAAGCAAAGTGTTCCTTTAACCAAGACTTATCCGAATAGATAGCAAGGTAGCTATATTTATACGTAAACCATTGCTAAAATTAAATTGACAAGTAATCGATTTAAAGCAGGAGAACATCCATTAGATGCAGTAAACAAAGTAAAAAAAACTTCATCCCGATGATTTAAAAGAATACTATAAGGCGCGAAAATCGCGATGGAAATAAAAAAGAGCCACTTTGACGGGTTAGCTCATTCCGCAGCCAATTAAGACTGAAGCCTCTCTAGCACACAGGCTAGCTCTAATCTAGCGCGAAGCTAGCTTCAGACCGCACAAGATATTACTATCCGGGGTCGCCTATATTAAATCAAATATTTAAAAATTTGTCAAGAAAGGGGACAAATATGTTAAAAAAAGCCCGGTAAGTACCCGGGCACCCTTCCCTTACGGGATGAGCGAAAGCATATGTTAATGACATAGCTTCCATTTGTTTACTATTTTATATTAGTTTTCTTTTAATGTCAATTTATTGATATAAGCCCGAAATATATACCTTCGGGTTTTAAATTATTGCAGAGAAATGATTAGATTGGGGAATTAAAAATGAAACTTAATAAATTGTTTGATTTATATTTGATTGAACAAAAACTATATAATTCTCCCGGAACATATAAGTTCTATTTATCAATTAAAAAGACCTTGATTAATACTTTTGGTAACATTGATTCTAGTGCTTTAACAAAAGAATTTGTTACCAATTATATATTTTCCGAACGGGAACGTGGTATTAGTCCTAATACTTTAAATCATCGAGTAGGATTTATTAAAAGAGCATGTCGTTTTAGTGATGTTCATCCTGGTGTTGAGAATATAAGGAATATGCGTATTCCTTTTGTAACATTTGGTTATTTAGATCAGAAGCAACAAACTGAATTGTTTAGTAATGTATTTCCAAAAATAACTTTGCGAAGCAAAGTTCTAATTATGATTTTTGTTGACACTGGAGCAAGGTTAAGTGAAGTAATAAACATACGAATAGAAGATATTAATTTTGATGAAAGATATGTTTACTTAGTTCATACAAAGACAAAACATGAGCGATATGTTTATTACACAGTTGGAACTTCACGTTTGTTAAAGCAGTATGTTAAAAAGCAAAAGAAAATGAATAAGTTCTTGTTTAGCACACCTAGTGGAAAACAGTTAACAGTTAATAATGTTGAATGTATATTTGGTCGAATGAGAAAGCGTTTTAAAATCGAAAAATTATCTCCTCATATGCTTAGGCATACGCTTACAACAAATCTTTATTCTAATGGAGCTGATTTAATTATGATCTCTCGTGTTCTTGGCCATACATCGGTTGAAACCACAAAGCGATATGTTCATATAGATTTAATTGAAACAAGAAGAAGATACGATAAATTTATTCATAAGAAGAAATAAAACCGACACACGGATTATATGGCCCTCTAAAAAATAGGGCTTTTTTTATGCTTTAGAAAAAAAGAAAACCACCGAATTTCTTCGATGGTTCCTAGGTTTAGATGGTGGCCCAAGCCGATTCTTAGACGAACTATTTTTTAAAGATAGTTTAACTTTCGGCTTAATTTGTCATCATTTTCTTGGTGAAAAATTAGTTAAAGGCAATAAATAATTTAACTCTATTGAAAGAACTAAATTTAGTCGCCTAGTACTTATAATTTAAGTTTTTATTTCAGCATGACAAACTATGCTGATTTTTTTGCATACAAATTTGACTAACACCTATAAATCATTCAACAAAACTCTTTCTAATACATACTGGTGGCTCTATGTACGGAGTTTTAGACCTATGTAATTTTACACAGGTGTTGCACGCAAGTTCTGTAAAAATAAAAAATGCACAAGTTTTAGACCTATGTAATTTTACACAGGTGTTGCACTGAAAGCAAAATCGAAAAACTAATCGCCCAGTTTTAGACCTATGTAATTTTACACAGGTGTTGCACATCGATATTCCTAGTGAAGTAACTAATGCCGTTTTAGACCTATGTAATTTTACACAGGTGTTGCACCAAAGCCATTGACAAAAAATATGGTCTACAGTTTTAGACCTATGTAATTTTACACAGGTGTTGCACCTCAAAATGAGGTTATTTGTTTTTATCAAACAAGACTTCAATACTTAAATTCTTGTATCTTGCTTGATTGTATCCAAAGGGAACATGAATAATGTGTAAAGCATTTTTTGAGTACTTACCTCTTCTTTGAGATTCTTTAATTTGATTTAAAAGAAATGAATTGTCGCCTTTGCAATACTCTACTATTTTAGCACAAAGTAATGCCTGACTGATAAAGTGATATAAACCAAAATATGTTTTAATGTCTTTAACATTAGATATGTATTTATCTAAATTCCTAATCGCGTTCAAATGAGCGATTTGATTCCTATATAAGGAAAAAAATCTTCCATTACTTAATTCGCTTATATTTTTTTGCAATATTTCTCTTTGTCTCTTTTTTAAATATCCTTTTTCAATGAATAGATTTGAAAGTTTCAACTGATTATTTAGTTTTTTAAAATCAAATTCTTCGTTAGGAAATTTAATATCATAGTCTCGTTCTAGGGTATAAACGGCAATTGCATACCGCGAATTTACATTAACAAGATTCTTGTAGACAAGATACAATACTGTTAAATATAAACCGATTATGGTCTTTTTTTGCTCTTTAATAATTTGCTTATCTCTAGATAATGCCTTATTGTCGATATCGATAAAAGATTCTAGATTAACTGATTTTATTTCTTGAACCAGTTTATCAATCATTTTAGGTGGTGCTTTTAAATCTAGTCCAGTAATCGCCTGATAGTAACGCGTTAACTGCTCAAGAGGAAGTCTTTCTAGTACCAGCCTAACCACATGTTCATTTTGCGCTACTACACAAATTTTCCGAGGATTTACATGCCGAGCGATATAGATAAATCGTCTAGATTTAACAACATTATTGATTAAGAAATTTCTAGCCCCCTTACTCCCATCATCATCTAACTTCAGTTTCTTCGTGAGTACTTGATCGCTGTTCTCATCTTCCTTATATCCTAATAGATAAGCAGCATCAAGAATCATTTGACGGCTTATCTTTGCTGCCGGCTTAAAACGTGAAATTGACTTCAAAATACGTAATTCATCGGCAATTTCATTATTTTTATTAAAAAGCGCATATTTACCTCTGAAAACAATCTGCTGATTGCCATTATTTAGTTTGTGTCCCTTATACATATTTTGCAAATCGCTTAGGCCATCATCTAAAAATTCATTATCCTTATTCTTGTAAACCTGCATAAAGGACATAATGTTATCAAACTTATTAGTGATGTTAGCAAGCATATCATTGGTCTCTTTGTCGTCTAAAAACAAAGTCATAAAATAGAGCAACTTAGTAAAGTAAGAAACCGAATCATTTATTCTAATTCTATTAATTATTTGATCAGAAATTTTAGTATTCAACGAGTCACTATTTAATTTTTTTATTACATCTCCATTCATCATCGGCAAAAGCCTATCAATAACTTTATCATGTAAAATATTAGCCACTTCATTTGCTTGCTCAATGTAGAGTTTGTCTTTTCCTTCATCGGTCATGTTTTGGCGAAGCTTTTCTACAAAAGTATCAACTATTTTATTGTTGCTAAGATAGTATTTATATAGAGCAAAATCAAAAAAATGATACAATTTGCTTCTTTCGCTATCAAAGTCCTTGTTTTTTATCTCAGAATAATCGGTTAGTGTAAGTAAACATTCGCGAATTCGCTTTATAGAAAAACCTAAGTTAAGATTCTCTTGCCTTACATTAAAGTCATAAAATAAGCGATAGAGTGCTTCTTTGTTTTTTTCATCAGAATAGAGGCTATCTAAAATAGAAAAGTTTGCTCTCTTATTTAACTCGATAAAACTTTTATTCGTTTCATAAACTTTTTGTGAATATAACCCATCAAGAACAATTTTTAAATCATTAGGAAGCATTTTCTCATCAAAAAAAACATTATATTCACAATTTTTATTTCTTATTGAGCTATGCATGGCATCTTGTCTAATCGCACTTAATAGTCTAAAAATATCAAATATCTCAATTTTACTTTTAAACTTAAATTTATCGCCTTCTTGATGATAAAAAGCACTAGAATAGTATCCATTTTTTGAAATATTAATATAAAACTTTTCAAATAGATTCTTTATCCTATCGCTGGCCTTTTCATAATTTTCACTAAAACGAATCGTAAAAATATCCGATTTTTCATCATCAACATTTAAATCACGATTTAAATTATTTATAGAATAAATAATATCATTGATGTAGGGGGAAAGTATTTTTCTAATATCCAATATATTGTAAATAATTTGGATGTGAATGTTATCCTCATACCGCTTGCCAAAAAACTCTGTTTCCAACTCCGCTTTAGCAAAAATTTGATCATCTCCAATCGTTCTTTTTATGGTTGGAATCTCTCCCTTTTCCTTTTTCCCTTCTTGCCAATTCTTCCATCTAATTTTTCGATTGCTTTCCTTTCTAGGAAATGGATTTTCAACTTCTGCCGAAAAAGTTCCAGTATTATTTTTTAATCTATAATCGTAATTATCAACATTAAGACTAAAAGTCGGTGGGTCATGTTCTTTATCCAACTTATTGTTTATTATTTTCTTTTCAATCGTGGCTTCCGCCTTTTTGCCAAAGGAAGTAACAAGTACTTCGCCTTTAGTCGTAACTAAAACTGATTTCAGTCCAACCGCTTTAGCTTTTGATTTTTTCATTGCTTATAACCCCCATTATGTTTCAAAGAACTAAATTATTTGAGTGTCCATTAATATTAATTTAAATATACCCCAAGCAAATATTAAGAACAACAAAATATAGATTATTTTATTTATATGCCAGCACTTCACGAATTTTTGCCAAGTATCCGGTCTTTTCCATTACCAAATGAGTTAGACAACTGACACTTTAGAAAAGTAAAAAAGGACCCTAGGTCCTAATCCAAATTATCCTAAGTGCTTTGAGAATAGATGCTTAAGTCGAAAATCCTCTCTAGATGATATAACAAGAAACTTAAAAACTTAATATTAAACGAGTCTCACCGTTGTTACTTGTTCCGATAAAAACTTATGGACCGACGATAATAGGAGTCGTATTGAGATCAATGAGCTGACCGCACAGGGCGCAGTTGGTGTATTTGTGCATACCAACCCAGGTCACAATTCCATTGGAGATATGAGGCTGGAGTACATAGGCACCGCAACTACAGCACGATTTGTGCTGAGTAGAGCTATATTGATCATAATGGTCGGAATAATCATGAACATGGTCGGAGGTTACCAATATAGAATAACTGTCCGATGCGGAAGCATTATAAGCCCTTGATCTCAGATACACAGTTTGACCTGAGGTGAGAGAGATGGCTATTTTGTAATTAAGTCCCACGCCCCCATCATCGTTATAAGCGAGCCTGCCAGATAGCGTGCCGTCGGCCACGAAGTCGGGGAAAATTTCCCCATACATATCAATGCCACCACTACTCTCGAAATAGAAAGTACTCGCATAAGGTGCCGTAAATCTGAACCATTCAATTTCCCCTTCCGACAGATTAGATGCTTTGGACACATCCTTAATCAAAGTTGAAGACGAGGGACCATTAGAAACCAAATCAGAACTTGAATATTCTCCAGTAGTTGGGCTGCCGCTATTGTATCCAACAACGTGCCATCTAACCAGATCACCCGGCAAATCAAGGACTGAATTAGCCTGAGTCGCTGTCAGGGAAACACTCGTGGTAGTAAGTCCACCTAATGTGAATGTGCTATTGTCTAATCCCTCAAAAACCAAATCAAACAAATCCGGATCAACCGAATCAAACCCGTTCACGTCCCAAGAGAAAGTCCAGCATGGGTTGTTCGAGTTGGTAACTAAAGATGTATTGCCTGAGCCACTGGGAATAGGCGCAAATCCCTCATTTTCGAGAATCAACCCTATTGCACTCCTTTGTTCTTCGTGCGCAGAGATAATCGTCGAAATAAGGGATGAAATGCACCAATGATTTGATGATTTGATTGCACTCCACATTGCAGAATGCCCAAGGGCGACTGAATCATTAGCACGAATTTCTCCGTCTAAAAGTTTGATTAGCAAACTGGTGACGCTAAATTCGTTTCCCTCTCCGCCAACACCAAAACCTTGACCATATCGATATAAGCCATAATTTTCGTTAACACCATTCACTGCATGGTATATTTCATCTCCTACCCTAGGCACTCCAAGATCCGTTCCACAGTACATCTGTGCGGCAGTCCCCAAATAACTCGCCAATCCCTCAGACATGGCCATCTTCAATCCGTTGGTCTTTCCTTTGCTGCTGACCAGATCCTCGCCTACGTAATGGTCACCACCAACACTGTCGTCGCACAAGTCCAATTGATCATTGATAAAATGACCATATTCGTGATTTAAGCAATCCCAATCCCGATAGAATTTCCATCCGATAGCAAGATAATCTAAGACGTTGTTATAATAGCATCCTTCCCCATCAAATGCTGGATAAAAGATAGGAACCATAGGAAGATCGGTATTATCCATATCCTTTATGTATTTGTGAGGTATGTTCTCCGCTTGAGTGATTTCAAAAGCATTCGCGCGATCGCTTACTCCTGGGTGGATTGCAATGTCAAATTCGATTTGCGAATTGCTAAAAACATTCGTGAAAAGCGGCGTCATCATGATGTATTCTCCCCACCAAAAACTTTCTACCAAAACGGCGTCAGTTTCCGAATAAAGAGCCACAAAAAGGTCTCTTCCTCCTAATTCAAAAAATATTTGGTTGCTTATTTCAAATGAAAAATAGCCGTCGCTGTCCGTATATGTAGATCCGCAATATTCATTCCAAAAAATATCATCGTCCCACAAAATTGCCTTAACTCCGACCAATGGATGAGAGACTTCGTTCTCGTCGTACCAAGTGGCATTCCCCGTCACCTTTACTTTTCCAGAATTATTTGCTGATGAAACGCTCCATTGAGTTTCAATATCGCCCCCATCGTAAGTGGCATTGGCATAGTCCTGCTCAGCTGCATATCGAGTCTTCGTCGATGTGAAACCATCAGTCTGTTCTTCTTTTCCAAGCAAAACCTTATCGGTCTCCGATGCCACATAATTCATATAATACTTTCCATGCGCTTCATCCATTGACACGCAAGAAGCACAGTCGTTGTTGCCGTCGGAATAGATATAGATGGAACTAATTTCGTCGGGATTACCATCTATGGATGGGGCATTTTCTTAAAAGAGCGAAACGATGTACTCCCCCGCAATTCCTGGCGTGTTCAACAATGTGGTATAAGTTCCGTCGTTATTGTTTATCAGTGAAACCGCAAGATTAGGAGATGCATTTAGAATTGAAAGAGAAACACTTGGGGTAGCAGGTGCTAAAGTAGCGGAAATTGTGCTACCAGAGGATACCGAATCGTCTAAAAAAGCAACTGACACCTGAGATGATGTGACGCTTCGCAATACCGAATTGTCTTGCATATCGGCTATAATTGATGGCTGTAAGTCGGAGCCAGCAATACGGGCGCTAACTGCCTAAATGGTAAGAATTATGGCAAGGCTCATATTCATAGGTGAATCCTCCTAATCAGTCAGCGTAGCCATCGCTGAAATAATCCCATTTAAAATCAGATAGTTTTGCAACATCCCCAACCTTCGAAAAATCAAAATAGAATCGTTTCCCAAACGAATAAATGACATCCGAGCGTGATTCCTCGTATTTCACGGCGAAGGAAATAACCCCATCGTAGTCGTTTTGGAAAATTTCATTTAGGTCAAAGGAATAGATTAGGGAATAATCATCCCTAATGACTTTGTGGACATTCTCGCGAAGGATGCCGTTCTCCATTTTCCCGTATTCATTGATGGCGACTGGATACGAAAGAAGAATTTCGTTTCCGTTCAACTCCTCTAGGGAGATTGTAATTGCCCGAAAATCGTATCCGGGGTTCAGTTTCCCGACCGTTCCGTCGTAATTGGTTCCGTAATATAAGTTGGCAACCATCACGTCCACCGTAGAGGCAGCGTTTTCACCAGAAGAGGAATATTCAATAGCTTCCGATACTGCCAAGGACGGCGAGCCGCTGGATGTTGTCGAAAAAAATACTCTTTTCGAAGAAAGCATCGGCTTGAAAGCAAAAGCAACAATCAAAACCATAGATAGCGCAGCCAAGATGATTTCTGATGCGGTCTCCAAGGCCAGGGCCACTGACTTAATACTCTTTTGGCCAAAGGAAGTTAAAACGACTTCTCCTTTAGTCGCAACTAAAACTGATTTCGGTCCAATCGTTTTAGCTTTTGATTTTTTCATTGCTCATAACCCCCGTTATGTTTCAAAGCACTAAATTATTTGAGTGTGCCTTAGTATTATTTTAAGTATATCACCAAGCAAATATTAAGAACAACAAAATATGGGCAGTGATGTATGATTCTTTGTTTGATAACTATATAGATATCTAATCATCCTTCAGTTTATGCGGCAAAGATAATTATTCATGTTTATTTGATTGAATCAAGGAAGCGATATGACAAGTTTATGAAAAAAGTTAAATAAAAACCGACACACGGACATTTGGCGATTTAGCCCAAAATCGCCTTTTTTATGTTTTTGGAAAAAAGAAAACCACCGAATTTCTTCGATGGTTCCTAGGTTTAGATGGTGGCCCAAGCCGGGGTTGAACCGGCGACACACGGATTTTCAGTCCGTTGCTCTACCAGCTGAGCTACCGGGCCACAATCATGGCGGACTAGAAGGGAATCGAACCCTCGATCTTCTCCGTGACAGGGAGACATGTTAACCGCTACACCACTAGTCCAGTGCAATTGCGCTTTTATATTATCTATGAATAGCCAGCAAAAATCAAGCCTAATTTTCATTGAAAAACTTGTTTGAATGAAATCTTTTTTAATTCCAGAATTATTCAAACAAATTAAGATTTATTGCCATTAAAAAAACACACCCTTGCAATAAGCAAAGGTGTGTATCTTTTAATTACCAGTTGGTAGCGCGCAATTCTTGATAGGATTGTTCGTGACCACAGACCGGGCAAATTTTTGGAGCGGACTTGCCAACATGGATATTGCCGCAGACACGGCATTTCCAAACAACAACGTCATCGCGCACAAAGACGATACCTTCTTTAATGTTAGAAGCAAGCTTCCGATAACGTTCTTCATGAATTTTCTCAATCGCCGCTACACCTTTAAACTTAGCAGCAATTTCTAAAAACCCTTCTTCTTCTGCATCTTTGGCAAACCGATCGTACATATCTGTCCATTCGTAATGTTCACCGGCAGCCGCATCTTCTAAGACATCGGGCATAACACCTTTAGTGCCACCGTGAAGATACTTAAACCATAATTCCGCGTGTTCACGCTCATTTCCACTGGTCTCTAAGAATAAATCGGCAATTTGTTCATAACCTGCCTTCTTGGCAACGCCAGCATAATAGAAGTATTTGTTCGTGGCCATTGACTCACCAGCAAAAGCTTCATGCAAGTTTTTTTCGGTTTTAGACCCTTTTAATTTTTCATATAACTTATCATCCATTTTCATAATCCTCCTAGTTAGAATTATATCTATTTGCATGGACGACTTCAATACAACTAGGTGAAGAATTAGAAAAAAAACAGCTATAATAAAATTTTGAAGACATATCTTATAAAATGGAAATTAATTTATTTGTATCAAAATAAATACTATTAGGGTTATATCAAGATAATAAAATAATCATACTAATTTTATCAAGTTAATTAAAAAACACCCCGAAGGGTGCTATTTTTTTATTGGTTGCGGGGGGAAGATTTGAACTTCCGACCTCCGGGTTATGGGCCCGACGAGCTACCAAACTGCTCTACCCCGCGATTACGCTTGTATATAATAGCACAACCAAAAATATATGCAAGGATTATAAAAAGAAAAAGGCCCGATTGGGCCTTTACTTTTGTCGGTTATAATCAATACTTAGAAATCGAATTTAACATCCGCCCGTTTGGCTTCTTCCGCTTCAAAGAAGTCACGCTCAGCAAATCCCCGACGCTTAGCGACGAAGTTTGAAGGAAACACAACTACTTTTTGGTTATAAATGCGCACATTAGAATTGTAAAAACGCCGTGCAGCTTGAAGATTCTCTTCAACTTCCATGCTGGCATCTTGCAATTTCAAAAAAGTCGTATTTGCTTTTAAATCTGGATATTGTTCAACGACGACATTTAAGGAATTAAGTCCACGCGTAATTTCATTAGCAAATTCACTCTTTTCCTTAATTGAAGCAGTGCTTCCTGGCTGACGCATGGCAATGACTTTCTCAAGCGTCTCTTGTTCATGCTTGGCATAGCCTTTTGTCGCCGAAACCATTTTGGTCAATAAATCAAATCTCTTCGTTAAAGCCACGTCAATTGATGATTCACTCTCATCAATTTTTACCTTCATTCTTCTCAAATCATTGAGTACGGAAATATACCACACGGCAAAGAATAAAAGCAAAACTAAAATAACACCAACAATAGCTAAGATAATCTTTAATACATCATCCATTCTTAAATACCTCCTTCAGGTAATTGAAATTTATTCGACGATAAACGCAAATCATCTATCGTTCGGGCCATAAATGAAACATCATTAATAATCGGCGCTAAACCTTCCTTGGTAAGGGGAGATTTAATTGAAAACTCCAACTTATTCTTACGCGAGTCAATACCAATATGCAGTTCATTCTCATGTAAATACACTGCAATCGATCCTTTATTTCCCGCTTCGATTTTCATCAAACGCTCCATAAATAAAGGTGTCATGATATAAAAGAAAAATTGCTCATCGTTAGCGCGCGTATAGAACTTTTTATTAAACTCCATACTTTCAGTCTCAATTTTCTTAAGACCATCCATATTGAAGAGGGAAAATTTCAACCCTTCACGGATAGTGATGGTTTGATTGAATACGCGAGGAAACCGGAATACGAAATATTGCCCTGAAAAATAAACCTCATATGTGGTATAGGTATGTCCCTTACTGTCCGTATGTTGCACGCGCCGTTCAAGGGTTAATTCGCTGGTTTCAAAATTAACATTCTCAAATGTGCCGCTAATATAATCTTCTCCCCGATAACGATCAGGGCGAGAATATAAGCCCGTTTTCATCATTTGATTAATTCCGATATGCGCATTCATCTGGTAATTAGCTTTCCCATATACTTCGGTAATAATTTTTTCAAGCAAAGTTAATTTAATTTTTTTAGAGTAGTCGGAATTGATTTTGGCGGCTGATCCAGAGAAAATCGAACCTACCACTACTAATGGAATTCCAATAAACACTAGTATGGGCGCAATGGCAGAATTACCATAAGCAAAAAAACCGATTATTAGTAAAAGTGCTCCGATAACAATCAGAATTGTCCCGACCTTCATTTTCTTTTTATAATCTTCGTAAGATTTTAAACGGCTGTTCTCGAGAACTGAAAACTTTTCGTCAAATTTTATATCCATAATTTTACCACGATATTATTTTTAAATATTTTGCTAAATATGTAAAGAGCAAACCCCTTTTCTAAAGAAAGTTTTGATATTCTTGTGCCGCCAAAAGAACATTTTCGGCATCTTTATCCCGTTTTAGTTCGCGATAGTGTTTTGCTAGCGCATTTAGATCGTCAATTGCAAAATGAGATTTAGCCGCTAAAAGCCATTTTTCCGCTTGAACATAATCAACTTTTACTCCTAGACCATAAAGGAAAAAATGACCGATTCTGGCCATTGCTCGACCATAGCCAAGATTGGCGGAACGTTCAAAAAATTTCAAGGCCTTAAAATAGATGCCATCATTTAAACTGGGAGTCTCCAAAAGCCATTCAGCATACATATAAAAAGCTTGCGGATAGTGTTTCGCCATTGCCTCATCCATATAACGCATCGCCTTTTTTTCATCCATCGGATAGCCATATGCTCCCCGATGATAAAAACTGGCTAAAGCCAACAAAGCTTCTAGTTTTTCATGGCGTGCTTCTTTTTCAATACTTTGTAGCTCAGCTGAATCTAAGCTACTTTTCTCCCATAAATACTCTTTAATCATGCCTCATATCTCGTTTTATGCGATCGGTTATTTCTTGAGCTTTTTGATAGATTTGCTCGATGCTCTCATCAAGGAAAAATTTATTGTCTTCATATAGTATTTTGCCATTGATCATTGTCATCTTAACATTTTGTTTTGAGCCACTATAAACGATATTATCAACAATATTGTTAATCGGTTGCATATTGGGTTGCTGAAGGTCAATCATGATAATGTCCGCTTTCTTATTAACGGCGAGAACATCAGCATCATCCAATCCCATGGCTAAAGCCCCATTGACCGTTGCCATCTTGATGACTTCGGTGGCTTTTACGGCTGAAGCATCTTTCGTCCTCAATTTCCCAAGCCCTGTTACCAAAAACATCTCCCGGAAAAAATCGAGGCAATTACCCGAAGCTGGTCCGTCGGTCCCAATCGCCACGGGAATGTTTTCATCTATCATTCTTTGAATTTCTGGTATCCCACTGGCTAATTTTGTATTGCTGCTTGGATTGGTGACCACATATAATTTATGACGCTTAAAAATTTCAAAATCTTCGTCTTGCATATGGACACAATGGAAACCACCACCACCATAATCATATAAGCCTAGACTTTCAATATAAGCCGGGGGCGTCAAATTGTTCTTCTCTAAAGAGTTCTTAACTTCGACTTCCGTCTCCGAAGTATGAGTAAAAATCGGCGTTTTTAAACTATGAGCCGCCTTAGATAACTCCTGTAATATTTCGCGCGTTGTCGTATAAATGGAGTGAAAGCCTAGCCGATAAGTTACTAGACCATTCTTGCTGCTATTAATGACTCGATAGGCGGATACCATATCATCGACGGATTCACGAAATGAAGTCACCGTTCCAAGGCACACCATACGAAAACCGCTGTCACTGGCAGCTCTAGCCGTTTCTAATGGATTATAATACATATCGAATGCGGCGGTTATTCCGCTTGTAAGATACTCGGCGATAGCCACTTTAGATAGATGATATTCATCGCCCTTTTTAAGGTGTGCTTCCGCAGGAAATACTGCCTTATGAAGCCAATCTTCTAAAGGGAGATCGTCAGCGAAGGAACGTAGAAAAGTCATCGCACTATGCGTATGGGCATTCTTAAAACCAGGCATTAATACATTGCCTTGACAATCAATTTCTCGATCACATTTAATCGCAACGTTTTTGCGCTCTTCTCCAACATAAGAAATATGATTATCAGTTACTTCCAGTTCCCCAAAAGTGACATTTTCGTTTTTGTCCATCGTAAGTAGCCGGGCGTTGATAAAGCGAATTTTCATCTTTTTTACCTCTTTTTTGCTTGTTTGCGTTATTCTATCACTATTTTGCGTAAACAAAAAGGGTTCCGATAACGAAACCCCTAATTGTTACTTATCTTCTTCTTCGTCATAGGGAACAATATTCTCGCTAGTTGCTCCACAGAATGGACAATAGTCGGGATTGTCAATGATTGCTCCACAGACTAGACAACGATACTTTTTTCCTTCAGCCATAATGTTTAATTATCCTCCTCGAGTAAAACAATTCGGTCGCTGGTTGCGCCACAAACAGGGCAATGGTCCGGATTATCAATAATCGCTCCACAAACAAGACACTTATACCGTAATTTCTTATTGCTTTTCGTGTTCTCTTCTAATGGAACAATTTGCTCGCGTCCGGCGCCACAGTAGATACAAAAATCTGGACGATCAAGGATTTGACCACAAACCAAACAACGATATCTTTGCATATGTGTTACCCTGCTTCCATTACTATTATAACTAAAAGAATATAATTGAAAATCTAAATGCTTATAAACCATTTCACTTGGTGAATTTTTATTAAAAAAATATAATTGGTCTAGGAGGAGATGTATGAAAATCAAACTATTCTTGCTTATTAAGATGATAATTGGCTTTTTACTCGGAGTGATTATTGCCGATTTACTTCATCTTAATTATTATTATACCGCTGGTGTCTTCGTCGTTTTAAATCTTGAGATCAGTCGCAAGCCAACCTTCCTTAATTCCTTAAAACGCCTTTTGGATGCTACGATTGGTCTTTTGCTCGCCGTTGCCATTTTCTCCTTGCTAAGTATCAATGTTTTTACCCTGGCTTTGCTGGTCGTTATTTTCATTCCATTAAGTTTTGCCTTAAATATTGAAAAAGGACTACCATCATCGCTGGTTGTTATTTCGCAACTCTATATAAATCAAAATCCAGCAATGGTTTATAACGCTTTTTATATTGTCTTAGTATCAGTTGCGATTGCTTTTGCCTTAAATCTGATCACACCCCCGCTCAAAAAACAGGTGCAGATTACTATTAGCATGGTCGATGAGAAACTAAACGATCTTTTAGTGCAACTTGCGCATAACCAAAAAGTTGATTTTCAACAAATCGAGAATTATTTATCACAAGCTAAAAAGAGTCTTATTCAGGATATTGAAAATCATCTTTTCCCCTATGCTATTCGCCGTCAAGACTATTTAAATATGCGTCAAGAACAGACTTCAATTTTAAAAAGAATCGCTTCCACACTCGAAAGTGTCGCCTTAATTAAAGAAAAGAAAATAATCCTCACTTATCTATCATCATTTGAAAACAATATTGGGGAGGAGAATTATGCGGCTTTTTTAAAGGAGGAATTAGATGACCTTTTAGCCCGATTCCGTAATGAAAAACTACCGATTTCACGGGATGAATTCGAAAATCGAGCCCGTCTATACTATGTACTGATGGAACTGGAGCAATTTTTGAATTTAAAAATGAAATATCACGAAAAATACGCAATTATTTAGGCGACGATTGAAACGGGAAACATAATATATAGTTGTCCGTTTTCATCCATTTTATGGAAGTCAAAGACCGCCATTACCAATGAAAGATTATGGGCTTTTAGATAATCAAGTCCCTTTTTAAAAGTATCTTGATAATTATTTTCCACCTTAAAGCCAAGATATTCTGCGCTGGGGACAATCCATTTTTTCCAACCGGTTGGAGGCTCAACATCTAATTCAACTTCCGCACCCGCTAAATAAAGCCCATCTTTAAAATCTGTCCACGGTTTAAGCGAACGATCAAAGTTGCTCATTAGCCCCCAAATTCCAGCCGTATTTCCTTTTTCATCAGTTTTTACTAAACGAAAAATCTTGTCAAAATCAACATTCATCGACTGCCATAGTGTCTCAACAAATCCATTGCCGTCGATGGTTGAGCCTTCTTTTCCGATGACGGCAAAAGAGGACTTTTTAATAAATATAGGTTCCATTTTGTGTAACTTCCTAGCCATATTTTACCATTATTTACTTTTTTGTTAAGCAAGAAAAAAAATCAAGTATCAAATTATTAGCTTTTTTCGCCTTTTATTATTTAAAAACAAATTTTTTAGTCAAAAAAATTAAGGCTTGGAAGTAATAAAAGTATATATCCAAACCTGTAAATTCATTATATTTTGATAATAAACTTGATTTTCTTCCACCTGGGGATCAAGCCGGGCTAATAGTTCACCTTGAGAAAATATAATGATACTTGGAATTTCCGGTGATACTTTTCCTATGTAATCACTATAATCAACCAGCGAGGAAGAAAGCTTATAAATAGCGATTTGCTCTTGACGAGAAAACGCCTCCACAATGGGCGAAAACTGAACACAATGAGGGCATAGTGTATTGTAAAAATAAAGAATAAAGGATTCTTTAGCTACTCGTTTTTGGTCGAAATCGTCGTTACTAGGTATTTCAATGTTCTCACTGACGCCGTAACTGCTAGCATCAAGCGTTATTTTTGTTCCCGAAAAGGATGGACCCGAAATTTTTGATGAACAGCCAATTAATAATGGAAAAAGAAGCCATACTTTGATTGGATTTTTTCTTGTAACCGAGCTTAGTGCGATCATTTTAATAATTCACTTTCTATTTATATATTCGATGGCAGATTTCAAGATGGCTTTATCATTTTGATATGTCAAGATCGAATAGGCTTGATCAAAAGGTAAGAAGAGAATTTCTTTTACCTCTTCTGCTTGAGGAATTGCCTTTTGACTTATTAACTCCCCAATAAAGTAAACGACTTTCTTCATTACTCCAATTGCGGGCGCATATTCCGTTTCAAGCCGAAAAGAAGTGTCAATTTTCGCATCAAGGTTAGTTTCTTCTTTAATCTCTCTTAACGCCGTCTCTAGTTCTGTTTCTTGGCGCTCAACATGTCCCTTTACCAAGGCATAATGGCCTTTGTTCATTTTTTCAATTAAAAATAAGATTCCATCTTCGCTACGAAAGTATAAAACTGCTCCACAACTCTTTTCGCTTTTCATAGGCCTATTATAACCAATTTTCTCATAGTTAGTTAAAAACAATCCATAGGGGCCCATGAATAAATACTTATTGTCTTTAAAAAGGCAATCGGAAAAGACTTATTTTGATTTTATAAGGCAAAAAAGTGAGCAAGATTTGATATATCGCCCTGCACAAATTTAATTGCTGTAGCCGACTGATCACCAAAGAGATTAAGATTATAATAATATCCATTTATTAGACCTTTATGGCCGTCTATATAATATAATTTCAAGCTATACGAGCTGATACAATTGCATGTGGGACCATATTGAACTTGAAACTTTATTTCTTTAAGACTAACAAAAAAATCATCATATGCTTCACTTGGAAGAAAATATTCACCCTGACCATTAACATAAGTAATGGCGCTTATTTCTTTGCGATTGATTAAAGATGATAATGAGCGCGGTAGTAGTAAGGCTAAGCTAGCTAACACAAGGGTGACACCTGCTGTCATCGCTATACCAGTAGTTAAAGCAACACGTCTAGATAATCGCATTTTCCTCACCCACAAAATGTACGTATCGACTGTTATATTGATCGCGAGGTATCACTTCACCTTTCGGATGGCCGATAGATATAACTGCCAATGGAATAATATGCGACGGAAGATTCAATATACTTTGGATTCGCAAAACAAATTTTTCTTGCGGGTATACTCCTTCCCAGCAGGCTCCAAGGCTTAAACTAGTGACCCCAAGCAAGATGTTTTCGATTGCGGCTGAGCAGTCTTGAATCCATATTTGCTTCATTTTTAAGGGCAAAGCGCGGTGGGTATTGCCCGCGACAATAATTTTCAGCGGACTATGATGCTTACTGAAGCGTCCCGCATCGATAATCTTATTATTAATTTCCTCGTTTTTTATCACATAAAATTCCCATGGTTGGCGGTTTAGTCCTGAAGGACCGCTCATTGCATAATGCAGGAGCTTATCGATTTGCTGTTCAGTAACCTTTTCCTCGGTAAATTGTCTAACGCTTCGCCGTTTGAGCATAGCTTCTTCCACATCCATATGTATTGCTCCTTTGGATTTATTATAACCTTTGGGCATAAAAAAAGGACTAATCATTTCGATTAGTCCTCGTTTTAACGAAAAATTATAAAGCGTAGATGTAGAAAACGATCGTGCCATCCCAGTAGTAGAATTGAATTTCAACACTTTCTGTGGCATCATCAGCAAAATAACCATAATCATCGTAGTAATCGGAGTCGATGGTCCAACCGGCGGCCTGTAAAGCTGCAACATAGCTATCTTCACTAGCGGTAGAAGTAGCGGAGGTATAGACGGCAATATATTCGCCGTAATCATCCTCTAAAATCGCATAGAAGAAAGGGCCTTCTCCAACATAGGCTGGAACTGAAACCGAGCTTCCCAGTAATTCAACGATGGCACCGGCCGGCCAGGTAGCCGATTCGATAAAGTCATCTTCTTGCTCTTCTGGAACCAAGAAAACCATAAAAATGATTTCGCCCTCATAGTGATAAAATTGAACCGCAACGAGTTCGGTGCTATCAATTGCCACTAGACCATAGTCATCATACGAGGTGTCATCAACGGTCCATCCAGCATTAGTAAGAACTGATGAGTATATGTCTTCACCCGACTCGTCAAATAAAGTATGAATGTAAATATAATCGCCAGAATCATCTTCAACCGCGATATAGGCAAAGCCTGCTGGTGAAGTAAACTCAGGGACAACGACATTTACCCCGCCTAAAACAGAACTAACCGCCGCCGATGGCCATGAGGCCGAAAAGGTTTCGCCCACTTCGGGAACGACAAGTTCTACTTCAGAAGTTCCTTCTGATAAGGAAGTTCCGTCTAAACTCTCCGACAACGATTCGCTGGCGCTGTCACTTGGTGAACTAGATGTTCCACCTTTTTCACAACTTGCAACTACAAGTAGTGACGCCGCCAAAAGAAGTAAACTGCTAAATTTCTTTTTCAAAATATGCCCTCCATAAATTTTTAAGTGTATTTTATCGGTTATTGCAACAAAAAAAATTGTTTTTTTTAAAATAGCCCATTAGAAAGCGCTTTCAAAATTTACAAATGAAAAAAGTTAGATAAAAAGGTGCTTTTTTGCCCGATATCATTTGAACATTTTTCGATTTTCTTTAATAAAAGTCAGCATATCTAAATATCCTTGCGACCACTTCTCATCGATCGATGAGGCATAAAAGTTAAGTGACCCATCCAAAAAACCACCCAGTTCTTGACTCGGATTGAGAACGGATATTTTGGCATTTGGAAAAAGTTCGGCATATTTGTCATCTTCTTTTTTAAGTTTGACAACAATAATTTTGGTAAAGCCGGCATCGTAAAGTGGCTTAATCGGCGTATTATCACTGATACCGCCATCGACTAAACGTCGATTATCTAGTTTTATTGGATGAAAAATAAATGGGATTGAGGCGGTGGCTTGAACGACTTTGTAGATATCATCACTATTTTCCATCTTTGAAACGTTATAATAGACAACTTCCTTGCGGACTAAATCATGACAAGTAACAAAACAAACTCTTTGACTTTTCCTTAAGATATCATTGTCTACTTGGCTTTTAATTAATTGCTCCAACTTTTTGGAGCGCAAAAATTTCGAGCGAAACCAATTATCAAAAGCCGAGTACATCTCTTCAGGAGTCAACTTGTTACTAACGCGCTTAGCCACATTTTTTGTGATGGAATTTGAAAGAAAAGAAGGCATGTTTTTATCCTGAATTTTGGCTTCTTCCCACAAATTAATCGCCGAGGCAAAATCGTCCATAGCAAAAAGAATTGCGGTCAATCCTCCGATTGAAGTCCCCGCCACACCGGTGATATTTCGATCGAGTTTTTTTTCGCGAAGCGCCTGCCAGACTCCCGCTTCATACGCACCCTTTCCACCGCCACCACTAAAAACTATTCCTATTTTATCTTTTTTTAAGAATCCCATATTATCTTGCTCGCTTGCTTAATGTATAAAGTCTTGTTGTCTCAAGGCTGTTGTTTTGAGTTTTATACGCTATCGTTTTGTAATAACTAAAGCCGCACTTTTCAATTACCCTTTGCGATTGCCCATTGCTTATAAAGTGACCACAGGTAAGTATATCGATGCCTTTATTTTCAAAGCACCATTTTATCACTGCTTTTACCGCCTCAGGCATCAATCCACGTCCCCAATACTCATAGGCTAAAACATACCCGATTTCTTTTGATGCGAGACGATAAAACTCCTGACCAAGATCAATCGAACGTTTCTCAATACCAATCGAGCCAACGACTTTCCCCGTGTCGCGCATTACAATGGCAAATGTCTTATCGCCATTGATAAATAAATTAAGAATTCGCTTTGACTCGTCAAGATTCTTATGCGCCGGCCATCCAGCATGCGGTCCGACCTCCGGATTAGAGGCATAAGCAAATAGATCGCTTAAGTCATCGTTTCGAAAAGCGCGTAAAATCATACGTTCAGTTTCTATCACTTCCGAACCGATTGCTATCTTGGGATCCATTTGATTAGCCATCGCCATCGCCTGTGGAAAATAGGCATAATAAAAAGATGATTCTAAAGTTCTTGTCTGGTGCCAACTATTCTTCAATATTCGGTAAACAACTTCAATTTCAATTTTTTTAACTTCGAGTTTCGAAAGTGAAAAATAATTCTTAAAAATTAAATTTCCCGCTTCTATTTCTTTCAAAAGTGCATAATGGATATCATCAATTTCTTCCTTTTCAATGACAATGCTATCGGGAGTTAATATGTCCTGATTTTTTACCATTAATTGCACTTTACTTATTAAACATCGTTTTCCCTGATATAACTTTAAGAGTTCGTTAGGAAAAGATTCTTGATACTCAATCACATTTCCGGCCATTTCATTGATGTTAGGAAAGGAATAATCGATTGCTTCCAGTAAGGCTCTTGCGCGCGAAGAAAATAGGCGGATAGGCTTTTTGTCACTATTAGGCCATAAAGGTAATTGATTATCAACTAAAAGAGGAGTTGAATAGTATGCATAAATAGCCATTGAACTTTCCTCCGCTATAGCATAAAGTTATATCTTTTTTCCTTGGTTGGCAACTGCTTTCTCTTTTTCAGCGACAGCTTTTTCATCCCCAAGATAATATTTCTTAAGGACGGTAAAGTTGAAATCCAATTCGTAGACAAGTGGGGTCCCAGTCGGGATATTTACCGCCGCAATTTCATCATCAGAAAGCTTTTCAAAGTATTTAACTAAGGCGCGAAGCGAATTGCCATGGGCGACGATAATGACATTTTTTTCGCTTACTATTTGGGGCTTAATCTCCGTTTCAAAATAAGGTACGACCCGCGCAATCGTATCTTTTAAACTTTCCCCATGAGGTAGTTCATCATATGGCACATTTTGATACTGCGGCAACAAATGCAAAGCTTCTGCCGCCTGATGATCAAGCTCAGGCGGTCGCACATCAAATGAGCGGCGCCAAATCTGCACTTGACTCTCACCATACTTCGCGGCTGTCTCCGCCTTATTCAAACCTTGCAAAGCGCCATAGTGACGCTCATTTAATTTCCATGACTTAATAACTGGAATCCAGTTCTCATCCAATGCATCTAAAATATATTCCTCGGTATGAATCGCTCGCTTCAAAAATGAAGTGTAACATACATCAAATCGGTAACCATTGGCCTTTAAAACCGCACCCGCGGATTTCGCCTCATTTACTCCCGTACCTGATAAACCGACATCGGTCCAACCAGTGAAGAGATTTAGTTTATTCCATTCGCTTTCGCCATGCCGGACTAAAACTATTTTATACATATTTATTTGCTCCTTATTTGCTTTAAGTTTATCATAATCCCCAAAAAAGTCGCCTAATATGACTTATGTATATAACAAAAAAAGTCTCTAATAAAAGAGACTTTCTTTAATGATAAATTTAGAGCAATTTGCATGTTCCCTGACTGATTAAGCGGCCGCTACGTCGATCAAAAAGAAGTATTTCTTTTCCCTTAAAATCAAAGCGCATCTTCTCCCCTAGATGATAGATTACACCGCCAAAGATAACCCCAGTTAAGAGGTATTCTCCCACTTGAACCTTAACTGTCGTTTCCATTCCAGCCGGCATCGCGCTATAAATAGTTCCCTCAAATTCGCCATCTGCTTTAAAATCGATAAACTCAGGACGCACGCCGATGACATAGTCATCATCAGTTATATCTTCCTCATCTTTAGTCGCTTCTACTTCGTCAACTTTTGCGATGTGATACTTAAAACTAATATCTTTGTTCCCCTTCTCAACGTATCCTTTGTGATTCTTATTTACTTCATCTTGACTTTTAGCATCCATTTCTTGCTTTCTAATATCTTTATGCACTGCTGATAAATCCACGGGCTTATCGAAAGTAAAATGGATTTGATGATTTAAGAAAACTTCTAAATCAATAAAACTATTTTCTTTTTGCTTGCCTTTAGCTTCAATAAAGTTAATGGAAGGATTGCCCACAAAATCAGCAACGAAAAGATTAGCCGGCTTTTTATAGATGTCGAGTGGAGCCGCATCTTGTTGAACAACTCCATTGTTTATCAAACAGATTTTAGTGGCTAAAGTCATCGCCTCTAATTGATCATGGGTCACATAAACAAATGTCGCATTGGTATCGTGATGAAGCCTTTGCAACTCGGAGCGCATCTCTAAACGTAATTTGGCATCTAGATTGCTTAATGGTTCATCCATGAATAGCACTTTAGGTTCAGGAGCCAAGGTCCGCGCAATCGCTACTCTTTGCTGTTGACCACCCGATAGTTCACTCGGATAACGATCCATAAACTCACCGATTTTAACAATTCTACTCACCGCTCGCACGCGAAGGTCAACTTCCTCTTTGTCTAGTTTTCGCTCTTTTAGCAATAACTGGCCATTTTTGGTAATTGCAAATGACTCATCCAATTCTTTGCCCTCTTTTGCTAGATTGGTTTTTACTTTGTCAATGTTCGTTTGATAACGTTTGCAAAGATCGGCTATTCTTTGTTCTAATTCTTCATTTTCAAGAAGATGAATTTTTAAGGAAAAAAGTTCTTTTGCTGATGCCATTGAAAGCTCATAACTGTCGATTAATTTTATCAAAACTTTTTTATTGTCTATTTGCCCTTTTTTATTTTTGCAGTCGTTGATATTTTTAATAAGTTCCTTAGGTTTATTTAAAATCGCGATAAATTTAGCCCATTTTTTGGCATCATGGGAGATAAAAGGCAAGGTCTCTTTAATATTTTTAAGGCCAAAAGCTATATTATTATAAACTGTCATATTCGGCCACAAGGCATAGTTTTGAAAAAGAAAACCCACCCGTCGTTTACTAGCGGGAATATTTATCTCGCGCTCACTATCAAAGACCACCTGATCACCGATAGTGATTTTTCCTTCGGTCGGCGTTTCTAACCCCGCAATCATTCGTAAGGTTGTCGTCTTGCCACAGCCCGATGGACCCAAAAGGGTTACAAATGAGTTATTTTCAATTGTCAAATCAAGGTGGTCAACTGCATAGTAATTACCCCAACGCTTACTGACATTGGTAAGTTTTATTTCTGGCATATTTTATCCTCCAATACTCTTATCAAGACTGGCTCCTGTTAATTTATTAATCAGCCAGTTGCAGAGTAAAATTGTAATAATAAGAATTAAGTTGATACCACTTGAGAAGGCATATAGCCCCATCTCATCGTAATAATCAAGCATCGTAGTGACAATCATTCCCATCGGACCGAGCATCATGAATAACGTTAATTCACGCATTGCAGTAATAAATGGTAATAGATAGCCGCTGATAATAGATGTCTTTTGAATTGGAACGACAATCTTCAGCATCCGCTTCCACCATGGAATATTTTGAATAATTCCTGCTTCTTCAATTTCTCCACTGATCTGCATCATTGCATTAAGTGATGAACGACTAGAGAAGGGAATATATTTTATTGTTCCAACAAGAATGAATAGTAGATAGGTTCCCCAAATTGAGAATTCCAGTCCAATAACAAAGTAGGCAGCGCCGACAGCTAAAGAAGGAAGAAGATAGGGTAAAAAGGCAATTCCATTCACATATCCCGCCCATTTGCTCTTGCGACTCTTGCTGACGGCATATCCGACAAGAAAGCCAATTGTTCCTGCTAGTATACTGGCCACAAATGCCACGCGTAAGGTTCCCAAAAATGAGTTCCATATTTCCTTGTTATAAAGAATACCTAAATTACCATAGAGGCCATTTTCTCCTCCCGCATTCGAAGTGATCCACCATTTTAAAGTGAAACCACTATAATCGCCGGGATTAGGAAGAAAAGTTTCCATTGTAAAAGATATAATTGGATATATACTCGTAAAGAAAGTAGCCACAATTAGGATTATCCCTAGAGCATACTTTCCAATTTTTCCTAGGTTGATTTTGCTTGCCTGACCAGATTTACCGGTAACGGTCGTATATTGCTTTCGCCCACTGGTTGAAGCCTGATTAACAAGAAGAATTCCCACTCCGATAAGCATCATAATGATAGCAATAATGCTACTTGCTCCTGGACGAGAACCATTAATTTCAACATAGCGAGTCGCCATCGTCGTGAAATTCAAGTAATGCGGAACTGGATATGATCCCATCGCACTACTAAATACAAGAAGAATAGTTGAAAGAATGGCTGGTTTTACCATAGGAAGAGTCACGCGCGTAAATATTTTCCAGCGCGGGGTATTTAAAATTGTTGCCGCTTCTTCTAAGTTCGCATCCATATTTTTAAAAATGCCCCCGATTAAGATGTAAGCAAATGGAGCATAGTGTAGACCTAAAACGATAGCACTCGGAAAAAGGCCTGAACACCACCATAAAGGTAAACGGATATTAAAAAGAGCTGCTAATAAACCATCAGCACCACCAGTTACGCTTGCGCTGTTAAATAAATTGCGCCAAACCATCGCCAGTGTCCACTGTGGCATGATATAAGGGAAAATAAAGATTGAACTTATATATTTCTTATATTTTAAATTTGTTCTTGTGATAAGATAGGCAACCAGTCCGCCAAAAAGAAGAGCTGTAAAACAGGCAATTACGCTCATTGCCAAGGTGTTTCCAAGCGGAATCCATAAATTCTTCTTTGCAAGGGAACCAGTAAATAAGTCAATAAAGTTCCATAAAGTATATCCATCGACTCTTCCCGTACTATCCGATTCAATTGTTCCAGTATGAATGACGAAAGCGTCACGCACGATGGCAACAATTGGTACAATTGTAAAAATCGATAGTAAGATGCCCAAAACTAATAGAATAACGTTTTGAGGTTTCTTAAAAAAATTCGTTATCTTACGAAAGCGACGGAAAGCGGGTGATGGCATACGATTATTGAGTGTTTGTTCCATTTTTCCTGCCTCAATTAGAGTAAGGGGCGCATTTTAAGCGCCCCTTTTTTGAAAGTTTGTCCGCAAAAAATAGGCTCATATTTTAAATAGAATTAGAGTAAGTCAATCCAGTCCCCAACGTTATAGCTGACACTAGACACATAGGCTGGATCTTCTATTACCATCCGACCTTTACCTTCTTCCTGACTACTCCACCAATTATAGCCTCTATCATTCATCGCTGGATAATCTTCGCCGCCATCATTGGTATGATCGACGTTGGCCGATGGATTTGAGCAATAGCCACCGATGTCTTTGCCCCAAGGGCTGAATCCATCAGCAGTCGTTGTCATAAAGTGAATAAATGCACATGAAGTCCATGGATATGGTGAGCTCTTCAATACTTGTAGATAGTGCTTATACATAAAGCCACCAACACCCTCGTAACCACTTTGGTAAGCCGCAATCGTCACATTCTTTTTGGATGCTTCAGCGGTTTCTTCGACTGACCGCAGTTTGCTATAGACAATCAAAGCTGATTGTCCAGCTGCACTTGTTTGAACAAGACTATTACAAATTGGGCCATCGTCCGTTTGTTCGTTGTATTGAGTAACCCAACGCTTAATCCAAGCTAGTGAATATTTTGCATCTGGACTAGATAGCCCTAAATCAGTTACAGTTTCTGCCATTGCATCAATTTCATCATCGAAATCTTGCGAGCCACTCTCTAATTTGTAGGCTTCATAGGCTTGTTTCATAATAGCAGCGTAATGTTCGTTAGTGAGCATATAGAGGAAGTTCTTTCCAACCGGTTCACTATCAACACCCATGAACATTGGCGCGCTGCCATCTTCAACAAAGTCCCAAACGTTGCTGTAATCAACATTTTCGCCTAAGTTATTAAACATGAAAACTTTATTCAATGATTGAAGGGCAAATGGATGTCCATTATCCTCTTCACTTCCCGCCCATTCCTTTGGAATGTAGTTTAATAGATACCCAGTATTGAGCATCTTTGATTGAATCTGATTTCCATCCTGAATCAAAGTCATTGACAAAACATGGTTGCTCGCCCTAACATCAGCTGAAATTTGAGAAAAAATCTTGTTGTTCTTCGGTTGACTCCAGTTGATTTTTCCGCTGAAATCCTCCTTATAACCGGGGAACTCTTGGCGAATAGCCTCATCCACAACATACGTTTGTGTTGAACTATCATACTTTTTGCCTTGCAAATAAGCGAGGAAATATTCTTTAGCCGTTTTGCCACGGGAAGAATTTCCTACCGCTTCCATCGTCTTGCCGTCCAATTCTTCAATTGCCTTGGCATATAGTTCATTGCGGTCCATTTTTTCCGCTTCAGCAACAATATCAGCAACTCGTGTGTCTTCACCACTCGAACCACATGATGCCAATGTCATTACAGTTAAAACACTGATGCCTAAGGTAAGAATCTTCTTAGAATTAGCCATTTCTTTGTTTCCTCCTAAAAGTGTTAGGCTTATTGATGGGTATAAGAAAATAGCCAAATGGTTCCTGCGGACCTCGGATATCATTAACTATTTCTTACTCCTTTTTCAACACTTAAATTGTATGGTGTAAGCGTTTACAAGTCAATCAGTTTTTCGTGTTTTTTGCATACATGTATTAAAAAAAGCAAATTTTCGCTTTCTAACGAAATTCGCTAGTTAGTCAAAAATTTGCCTTATTATAAAATTAATATCCAGTTTTATTTACGGGTCGAAAATGCCAATGATAAGCTAGAAATAAATCCCAATCCTGAACCAACGCCAGCTAAAATAGAAAGAAAACTTAATTCATAATCCATATCTTTTAAGGTGCTTATTTGGTTGACTCCAAGTAACGATACGCTAAACTTACTCATGGTTGGTATCGTAAAAATGCCGATAGTAGAGACGATCAATGATAAAGCCATTAATAATGATAATCCACTAAGCAACTTCATTTTGCCGATAAAAGCAGCGACGAGGATAAAAAGCATGAGGATCAAAGGAAGTATATATCCGACAGCAAGAACAATATTTGCCTTCAAACTTCCGGTGAGCATCGAACTATTGACATATTCTTTGCCAAAGGCTAAATCATATCCTTTTACGGAATTGGTAATGTTGCCGGATGAATCTTTTAATACCGCCCCATCAAAGAACATTGTCACGAAAACAAATACGATAAAAATAAAAGATAAGAGAGCCAACAAAGCGACATTTTGTTTTTTGCTTTTTGAAATTCTTTTTGTCATATTCTAACCATTTAGGTCTATTTGTTATTAAACCTTTATTACCCTTTCGTTTTTCATTTTACCAAAAAAAATAAGTTAATGGGAGTTTTTGCCTATATCCGAATAAATAAAAATCCCTAATTTCAAGTTGCTGAAAATAGGGATAAATGCTGATTAAATAAATCTTCATTATTTGCGTAATAAAAGATTTGTGAACTATAAATTAAACTGCTAAAGGGGTGAACTTCAGCTTTTTTAAGACGACAATTAGGATAGCATTGGTCAACGAAATAATCGGCAATAAGATTGTTCCCGCATTAGCGTAACCACCAAACATCAACAAGAGAATCATCCATAATCCAAATTCAACAAACGCCAGTATAAACCGGGCATTGTGAATTCCTTTTTTATGAATGAAAACCAATAAAACGCTAAATAATGTCTGACTTAACATAACTAAGAATGCGAGTAAAATAATAAAGTTGCCCGACTGAAAGTTGGGCGAAGAAATCAATTCATAAACATTGGGTGAGACTGTAATCGTGGTTGTCGAACTATAAGGGGGAAATCAAGTAGTTATCGTGGCCGTAAGCGTTAAGTATGGCAGAGCATAAAGTAGCAATGAAATAACTAAATAGCCTATACCCCAGAGCATATTAATATTTAAAAATATATGCTTAGCATCCCTGCTTGGTTTATTACTTTCAAATGAAGACTTTTGTTGATTAGAATCTACATCGTTTTCATCTTTAACTTCTAAAATAGTTCCATCCTTTTGCGTCTTGTCTTCATTGAGCAAATAATCGATTGAACAATTAAACATTTTTGCCATCTGAATAAGCTTATCTGTTTCAGGAAGCGTTAAATCCGATTCCCACTTTGAAACTGATTGCCGAGATACACCTAGTAAATCTGCTAATTGTTCCTGAGTATAATTGTTCTCTTTTCTAAGACGTGTAATCTTTTCTCCCGTTCTCATAAGTAATCTCCTTTTCAACAACAATGTTAACAATACTAACTTTTCCATTCTATCATTTATAGGTTTCAAAATGTAAACTTTGGGTTGCTTTTTGACCAATATATAGAAAAAAATAAAAAATGTCGGCAAGATCCAATCGAAATATAACTTAGAGAGGATTAACTATCGATAAGCTGTCCACAAATTATTCTATTAATAGCAATTCACTTCAAATGAAAAAAACATCGTATGTTTTATTACGTTTTCCTTTAAAAATTAGTTATTAACCGAATTGACAATCGCATATATGAAAACAAGGTGAAAAAAATTATATCTAACACTAAAAATTATTTATTCATCATTTTTAAAATCTTTTTGATTCTTGGCCGATTGTATCGTTGAACGATAATACAAGGAAGGTTAACGATTAAAGCATAGGCAAGCATAATTAAAATAATGTAGGGAGGCGCGAAAAAGCCAAAAATCCAAAATGGAAAAATAGCCAGCCAATGGGTCAATTCGCCCCGCGCCGATTCGACAAGAAATAGTTCCAAATTTTCTTTTGAAAAACTCTCCAACTTCTTCTTTTTGTATCCGCGCTTTTTAAATACCGCCCCACCGTCTGGTAGCAAATGCTTCCATTTTTTTACAGCAAATAAACGCTCATAAAGTTTACCTTCTAATTCAAACCGGTGCGAACGGTAAAAAAATGAGTCCGGGTCATACGCTCGATTAGGAATTGCTAGAGCAATAAGCGCACATGAAATTTGTAGCACGGGCCAAAGAGTGAAAAACAAGATAATCATCCATAGAGGAGACAAAAATACAATTTGCATATTTATCTTTTTCCGCTTATTGAGCGACCTTTCCATTTATATTTTAAATTAAAAATTTTAATAAAAAACGAAACAATAAAAACTAGAGTAAAGAATAAAACCAAAATTGGAAATAGAATGATTGCTAAAGGATTAAATCTCCCAATCTTGTGGCTTATAAAAAACAGTACGATCACCCAAAATAGATACAGGCCACAATATAGAAGCAGCCATAATAAATCAAAATTAATTGCGTATAATACAACATTAGACGGGACCGAAATTAAGGAGGCTATAAATAAGAAAACCAGCAAAAAATTAACAAAAGACATGCTACTGGCACCAGAAGCGATATTTTTAGTCCAACCGTTAAATAGACTTTTAAAGCCATCCCCATACATTTGATAGGAGATATCGCCCTCACTAACATATAAATTATATTTTAATCCCGCTTTATCAAGAGCCTTGCCTAAAGCAATATCTTCAATAATTGAGTTCTTAACGCTCTGATGCCCTCCAATACTGAAGTAATCATTCTTAGATATTAGAATTACTGGCCCAAATAATCCCGTGGTTTTCTTCCAAGGAAGAGAGACCCCATCAGCGGCCGTTTGAACGATATTAAAAATCATTGAGAACTGCTCATAGAGTTTCTTGGTTTGGTGATAGGGCTGAACCGATATGGTCGTGCAAACTTCCATTCGGGTTTTAATTAATCTAAACAGAGCGTTACCAGAGAGCCTAACATCCGCATCAAGAAAAAGAAGGAAATCTCCCTTTGCAGCATCCGCCCCTTTTTGACATGCCCACGATTTGCCGAGCCAGTCATCTGGTTTTTCTTCAATCTTAATTACTTTAACCGCAAAGCTTTTTGCTATCTTTAGGGTGTCATCACTAGACATGTCATCCACTACGATTATTTCCAGAGGAGGCAAAGATTGCTTTCTTAAATCATTCAGTAAATTAGCGATATTTCGGCCTTCATTTCGCGCGGGAATAATCACCGAAACCGATGGGGCGATATCTACTTTCTTTCTAGTTTTGGATAGACGGGGGAAATGATGAAAAAGAATAAAACAAAGCAACAGGCCAATAACGGAAATTGATAGTTCAACCATTGGCTTTATCATTTCTTTTTGCTCCTTAAGTGTTTCTTAGCATCATCCGCGGCCAGTTTACCCGTTAAAATTGATACCGGTAACCCGGATGGACTAAAAGTCCATGCTCCGCATTGATAAATGTCTTTTAGTGGTGTCTTAATTGCGTTTTTAATCTTTTGGAAGCGATTTTCGGATGGCATGACTTTATTAGCAAAGGACCATCCCGTAATCGCCCCTTCAAAGTTACCGGTTTCTTTTTCAATTGTTAATGGTGTGGCGACCATCGAGAAATCGATTTTATCTTTCAATCCGTTTAGCAATTTTTCATCAAGCAAAGAAATCATTTCTTTCATGCAAAAATCTTTAAAATCCTGGTACTTATTATTCTTAGAGAAATAATCGGTAATGTCATAATCAAAAACTGTACTGACAATCAAACCAGTTTTGCTAGATGGCGCAAGGCTAGAGTCTTTTAAGACAGGAATTGAAATCTCGTATGTGGTTTTCTTGAGGTACTCTCTAACCCATGCAAAAACCTCTTCATCATTTTTGACTTTTGCTAAATCAATATTTTTAATCGAAGAAAGGCCGGATAAGTCTGCTGTATAAAAGGCGTGCTGCCCACACTTTTTTGCAAATTTCTCGGGATTTATATCCGCTCCGATAAATAAGGTTAAGACTGAATTGCCTCCACGGCTACTATTGCAAATATTTTTGACTTTACGCTGGGCTTCATTAAGCGATGTAACTCGGTTATATAAACTTCTTTGATCCCCAGCCCATATTAATTTACGATACGAAATTACATTGTTATTTATTAAGGATACAGTATGTTTTTCTATGTCAATATTTACCGCTTCACTATTAAGCAGAATTTCGCCTCCGTGGCTAATAATATATTCTTTGACCTTTTTGGCTAATACGCCAGTTCCTCCTAGAGGATAGATGTAATCAATGTAAAGGCTAAAATAGCTTAAAGCAAAAAAAGATGGAGTCGAAGTAAAAAAATGCTGCGTTATCATATCAATTAACGAATGGTTATTTGTAAACTTTAATAGATATTCGTTGATTGGCTCATTTAGCTTGCTTGCCGCCCGAATATTCTTTTGGTATTTAATTAACCAGGGCAAAAGTGTTTTAAAAATATACTTCTTGTCGGTTATTTTTTCGAGGAACAAAGGATTATCGATTCCATATATGACATCCATCTGCGCCATTACTTTTTTAATTTCAACAACAATTAAATCGATATCGCGTTCATTCTTATTAAAAAAGTGCTTGAGCATCATAGAATAATCAATAATTGAGGATTTTTTATCTAATAGTTTCCATTGATCATCAATTCCAACGGATACTGGACTTTTAGCAAAACTAATATCTAATCCTAGAGACTTAATCATCGGTAAGATGATACCGGAATTTTCGAAAGCTCTAATACCATAATCAAAAGTATAGCCTTCATAATTAAAACTGTTCGCCAAGCCACCGACTTTAGCGGATTTTTCCACTAATAAAGTCGATAAACCATATTTGCAGAGATATGCCGCAGCCGTAAGACCTGAAAGGCCTCCCCCTATAACTATGACATCGTAATTCATAAATTGCCTCTTTTATACTTATCTTAAGTTTACAAAAACGCTATCAAGCAAGCAAGCAATTTTATTAATTAAATAAATACAATCTATGCTTAATGGTTTTTGTAATAAATAAACATTGAATAAGTTAATTGATATAAAACAATCATAAAAATACACCCAATTTTATATACCGACGATAAATAATCATTTTACTCAAGCATTCAAATATCTGTTAGAAATTATTATAAAAAATTAAAACTATTTATATTCTGGGATTAAAAGCAAAAAGGGCCCCAAGGGGATATATAGTAGGCTCACATAACGCTCCCACCGGACAAGATGGGGCTGGGGCTCTTGATGAATCAACACTTGCATAAAGTTTGTCACCATTATAATTATCTAAAGCGACGTAATTTAAATTTTCATCTAATATTACATATTCATCATAGTAGCCATAATTAGTTATTTCAGAAACCATTCCTTCTTCATTTCGTGCAATATTTTCATTTTCAATTTCGATTATATTCGTGTATTTGTATTCAGCGCTTAGCAATTTTCCATTGCTGACCATCCATCTTACAGGATAGGATTCTTGACAAACTAGATCGTTTTCATAAGTTATTGATAAATAATCGCCAGGAACAAGAAAATCATATTCTAGTTTAGGACTTTTTACACCATCGCTGAACGAAAAAAATCCATCTTCAAGAAGGATGGTTATAGCCGAAATTTGCTCACCACTGTTAGGGTCAGTTTTAAAAGTTATATTGCCATAATCGTAGCCTACATATAATTTATCAGTACGTAAGTTACCACTATTACAAGATGATAATAGGGGTATAAGCAAAATAAACAATAATGTTCTCATAATTTTATGATATATTTTCTGTGTTAATTTGCAAATAATTTGATTCTAAGATAACAAAGAAAAAGTCAGTAATATGTTAGATTATAAACGCAAAAAGAGTAATGCAATAAAATATTTAAGTTCCTTCTTCTGAAATTATTCTCCTTTTAATTTTTTTACTAAAATAATTTTTATTTAATCTACATAAACATGCTTAGGTGTGTAATCTTTATATCTTTCATAATAAAAGAATGATATCTCATCTCCTATTACTATTTTACTAATATCATATGGTTTATCATTTGAATCAACTATTCTTTGCTTATAAGTTACTTTTTCTAGTTCATGAAGCTCACTTGAAGTCACATATATTGTATTGTTTTCAGCGTCTATACTATTTATGATGCGAACCCCAGAACTTGTACTTATTTGATAAAATATTTGACTGCGAATATACTCCAAATAAAAATCCCCTGCCTTTGTGACCAGTGTCCATGCTATAATTCTATTCACTTTTTTTATTGACAATTCTTACTTGTGTGCACTGGGAGATGTCTATCTCTTCGCCCAAATCATTTGATTGTTTCAACTCGTCGATTTCATTTACAGTGAAACCATTGTAAGGATTGTCGATTGTCGCCGGTTTTTTCGAACCATAAAGATGGATGTAGTTTCCTTCGACGATTTCTCCCGAAATGTAATTGATTCCATAATAGAAATACGCATACTCATCCGTCGCATGTTGCGAAATAATCAAATAAACATCGCCATAAGCGCCTTGACCCTCAGAATAGGTAAAAAGTTTCCTTTCGTAGTAATCTTCTTCAAGCAGTTCGACAACAGGTTGATGCCGCACTTCTGACTGTATGTAACCTCGAAAATCCTCTTTGCTGTTGATTGCCACAGAATACAATTCCAGATGTCCCCCTGTATACCCTTTATATAAATCAGTGCATCCAGTCAAAACAACTCCTACGATAATTAAATAAATGGGAATAATTATGTTTTTTGCCTTTTTCAATTAATTTACCTTCAATATAAATTGTTGAAATGACTCTGTGAAATGACTCTATAAAGTTGGAAAATATTTTAATGAAACTACACCTAGTGTAACCTATTAATAATTGTATTTATATTGTCAACAGGACTCATTTTTAATTTAGAAACGATGCTTGTTGTATTGTAACACTCAATGTATTCATCAATAGCTGCAAGTAGTTCTTCAACACTTTTATATTCATCTTCATTACCGTGTCACAGTTCCCTCTTCATTCTTCCAAAGAAGTTTTCAGTTGGACTATTATCTAAACAGTTCTCTTTTCTACTCATAGACTGAATGATACCTAATTGTTCAAGTTTTCGCGATAACTTGAATTTTGATATTGAACACCTTGATCACCTTCGTATGAATTGTATTTACGCCATTTTGGTTTTCTTATTTTAAGATACCCTTTTTCTCTCATGATATTATTCACTTTATTCTTGCCAATATGATACCCTAATTTGATTAATTCAGTATGAATGCGTTGATAACTCATTCTTTTTTTATGTTTATCTATGTATAGATAATCAATCACTTCTTTGATGCTTTCATATTTATCTACTTTTTTCTTTTCCTCTGAAACGTGATAGTTGTAGACCGAACTTGCCATTTCTGATATTTCTAGAAGGACTTCTAATTTAAACGTCTTCCTTAACTCTGTAACAATTAAAACTTTTTCTCTACCTGTTACTCCTTCCAGTCTTTGGGTTAAGGAGTGCGATTTTTTAGGTATTCTATCTCTTCTTTTAATCTCTCATTTTCTTCGGCTAATTTCTTATCAACAATGAGTCTAACTCTCTCATCTTTTAATACATAATTCTTTCTTGAATATGTATCTTGTATACCAGTTTCACCTTTTGCTTTATATGCTTTCATCCAACCACCCAATATAGTTGGGTCAGGAAGTCCTAGATATAATGCCCCACTTCTCAGTGATTCTTTGCCTGATAAAACCCTAGAAATCGCTAGAAGTTTTGTATCTCTGTAATACACGATATCTTCTCGATTTAAAAAGTCCTCTTTCCCAAACTTCTTATAGAGGTTAATTAAATACTGTAGATTTATGATATCATAGTCCCCGTTATCTTTAGATATGTGTGAAAGTGATTTTCCTCTTAAGACATGGTCTTCACACATCTTCAATCAATCTTTAAATGCTAATCTCATATAAAAAAGACTCCTTAGTTTAAAATCAGGCATCATTATTGTACCTTCTCTCCAACTTTTTGGAGTCATTTCATTCTTAAATGGCTTTAGTGAACGAAAACGATACCTCAAAATAAGGGCTTTGAACAAAAGTGATACGTTGTTTTTGTCACTTTTTGTGGGTACGATTCTCAATCCCCTACTTTAGTGCAGCGTATCGTTGAACGAAAGAGATACCCATATTATTGTCTAGAATCAATAGGGCCGATTTCTTTTTCATGAAACAAGAACAAAAAGCAATTAATTAAAAAAATAATTTCTTGTTTTGAAATTGCATAATCAATAAAAATAAATTTGTCGGAGAAATTAATTTTAAAAGATTCCAGTCTTTTATAGCCCCAGGCAAGATTCGAATCACAATTAGGAGTAACACCAAGCATAGAACTATTAAATTTTTCGCTATATCTGTCTGGTTCTAAATAATCAAAAATTTTGCTTAAATCATAACCTATTCCATTATAAACGTCTGGCCATTTTGGACTCAAGATATTCCAAATATCTGCGTTATCGATTTCATCTTGACAAATATTGTTTATTGCCAAGACAATTTCTGGCAATGATTTGATAATTGCCTTTTTGTATTTTTGAACAAAAGGAGTGTTTCGCAAATCAGTTATTTCCATTTGAAGGTATAAATAAATTTGTTTGCCCAAATCTTCAATCCCTTCTTGGTATCTTTCTTTTCCGACTTTTTCGATATCTAGAGCAGTTAATTCTGGTTTCCCACTATTGAATGAAATATTTGTTTTCATCCACTCTTTTTTATAATCGTTAATAATTTTTTCTACTTTTTTTTCACAAATTGATATCAAATCGAATCTTTTTTTAATAAAACGTTTTAAATCACTGAAATTAAATAATTTGTCATTTAATGAATTGATATCTAACGACGAGTATATGCGGAGCCCACATTTACCATTATCGCCAATATAAGAAAAGAACACAAATGGTGAATATTGAGTTTCCCCACTTTTGATAAAAGATTTGTGTCTTGAACAATTTTCACAATGGGCAAAAGCAAGAGCTCTTATATAAGCAAAAAATTTGTCATCAGAAACAAAAGAGCCATTGAGATCTTTTTCGTGGAAACACGAAAAATCATCCTCTAAAGGATATTTAATTTTTAAATTCTTGTACAATTCTTGAATGCAGCTAATGATTATATCCCCAAAAACTAAAAACATAATAAATTTCTCTTCGGAGTCAACTATCAATTCATTCAAATATTTCGCCGAAGAATCAAGTCTATCCATTACAGCACAGATAAGATTCCAATTTTTCTTTTCACTAGATTTTAGAAAGATATCAGTTTCATTAATTTTAGATCGAAAGTTAAAAATTTTTGATAAGTCAAACAAATCCTTTTTATTTGTTTTCATTTAATTTCTTCTTTTTCTTTGAATTAGAAATATCAAATATAACTTGGATAATAGCAAAAACGCCAGACATCGAAATTGTAACTTCAACAAAAGAATAATCGTTTATATTATAAGAATTTGCCAAACACACAATTAATATAGTTAGATATCCAGCACCTATTGCATATCCGTTTACTAACGGCCCAGTTTTCTGATGACATGGCCTGATTAATTTTGCAATCAAAAAGTAACAAATAAACAATACTAAATAAGTAATTAGAATAGTCGATAGCCAAACTAATAAGTTAACTAGAATAGTATTATTATTTGCTTTGTAGAAGATTCCCAAAACTATAAAAGAAAAAACCGTGAATAGTCCAGTAGCAACAGAACTTATCAAATAATAAATAAATAAACTTTTCTTAGTAGTTAATGTACCAAAACAAAGATTTCTAATTTTTTCCTGTTGCATTGTTGAACCATTCAACAAATTGGTCCCACCAATTTTTCTGTTGCCCCTCAATAATTGCTCTTAATGATGCTAAGCATTCTAAAACAATATTTCTTTGATTTATATCTAACTTGTGATCTAAAATGTCTGTAATCAAAGCATCAGCCTTATCATAATAAGACTTATTCTTTCTAATCATTTTTTGAATCTTATCTTTTACCTTCGAATCAGGAAGTTTCTCTTCAGTTTTTTCTAAAATAGCAATTACATGTCGTTGATTTTCTTTATCTCCAATCATGGCAATTAAATTCAGCAATTTTGCCTTATATTCAGTTCTTTCTTTGTCCATAAATAATCCCCTAATTTCTATCGTTTATATCTAATTTGTAGGTTCAAAGTAAAATATGTCTTATCAAACATTTTGTATAATGAAAGCATATGGTATCTAGTCGAACTTGGAGAATCAAGCTTTGTTTCATTCATCAAATACTTCAAGACTTCGTTTCTATAATAAATCAAATCAAGAATGATGATATTGCCATTTTCTTTAACAATTACTAAACCACCATTGACTTGTTTATTGCCATCCCATTTAATGCTAGGAAAGAAGCCAAAAGAAATGCCTTCTAAAAAATCGCCAAGCTTTTTTAAAGCAAATACTCTATCTTCAAATTGATTGCTATTTTCAAACAACTCTTTTAAGTTTTTGTTCTCTGAAGAGTAAGACTCTAACAAAACATTGCCTAAATAATGAGGCATATGCGAATCAATTATGCGTAAATTATATTCGAATGAAGGGTCTGACACCTTTTCAAAAGAAATTACACCACCTTTGTCACGAATCATCTTAATTCTATCAACTAGTTTTGTTCTTGTGCTAATAAAGTTGATTTCTTCAATATCAGAATCAGAAAGGCCTTTTACAGAATAAAGAAAATTTGTATGTTGGCTCGAGTTTAATAATGTCGCAGGACTACCTAATGAAGATTTAATGCTGTATTTTAAAGATTTATCTTTCCCGATTCTTTTATCCAAAACAAGAGCTGTCAAATCTTCTTTATTGAACGACTTTGCTTTAATCGTTTTGCCTTTTGTGAGTTTAACAAGCAATGAGTCCAATCCATTTATTTCAAAAGCTCCGTTTCCGATTGGAGCATTTTCAATAGCATTAAAAATCCTATTTTTATTTTCGTTAAGTTCTAAAATAGAAATTATATTGTTGAGTTCATTGTTATAATAGATTTCAACTTTGTCTTTATTTTTCAAAGAGTATTCGATTATGCCATTGGTTTCAGCATCATCAATTTTAATTTTTTTCAATTTGTACAAATTTTGTGAAACTACTTCCAAATTAGAATCGCCAATTGCTAAATCAGGGCAAATTAAAAGACATAAAATAGCATAAATCTCAGACCATTCACCACGATTAAAAGAACTCATCAAATCATTCCTTCTTCTTTCAATATAAGAATCATTTCATTCCCTACCGCTTGTATGGCTGGAACAGCAACTGAATTACCTAATTGTTTCATAGCAGCAGATGATGAAACTGGAAAAACAAAAGAATCAGGAAATCCTTGCATACGTTTTCCTTCTTTTTCAGTAACTCTTCTTTCTTTACCATTCACTATATAACCATCCCAATTTCTTCTATCGGTAATAGCTGAATGCTTACCGCCAACTCTTAGAGTAAAGCCAATTTCCCTATTTACTTCTGCACCATCAAATACCCAACTCATGTTTTTTGTTAATGAAATTGGATTCGGATAAGTGAAATTTTTGTCATCAATATCTTTTCGAAAGCAAATCATATAAAGACGTGGGCGATGTTGTGGGCAATTGAAATCTGAAGCTTTTACAATTTTATAATGAAAAGAATAACCTAAATCTTCCATAGTGTTTTTAATTACTTCAAAGGTTTTTCCATCGTCATGTTTAAGCAAACCTCTAACATTTTCTAAAAACACTGCTTTAGGTTTCTTTTCTTTTACTATGTTAGCAACATTAAAAAATAAGGTGCCTCTCGTATCTTCAAAGCCTCTTTTTTGCCCAGCCTGTGAAAAAGGTTGACATGGAAATCCAGCGCAAAGAACATCGTGATCTGGAATGTCCTTTGGTGGAACTAATGTAATGTCACCTGAAAACAACTTATTGTTATCTTTAAATAAATTAGGTGATATGTTTTTAAAGTTCTCTACATATGTTTTTCTACAGTCTTCATCCCATTCAGATGAAAAAACACAGTCACCACCCAAATTATGCATAGCTAAATGAAAACCACCAATGCCAGCAAATAAGTCAATAAAAGTAAATTTAGTCTTTTTCATAAACCTCCAACAAATCTTGCTAACTCATTAACAAACTTGTTAGTTGTATTCTATCATTTTAATAAGCACCTATAAATAGGTTTCTTTAACTTTGGGAATAAATAACTAGTTCATTTAATTTGACTCGATAAATACCTCAAACAGCGATAACAACATTCAATTTAATCATCCTTTTTCCGTTTTTATAGTTTCTTGTCGCCCCTTCTAACATTTCAAGATAATCTGCCAACATTTCTCTAATATATTCTATCTTAATTTTTGCTTCCTTTAATTTTTCTCCAACTTTCTTTGGATTAATAGTGTTCATGTATGATTCGCCAGTTGGAAAGAATAACTTAACCCATGTTTATAAGCATTAGTTTTCGCTCTTCACAAAAACTGCTTATTTGATATTGAGTTAGTTTTTCTCTCAATGATGGCCTTGACCACCGCTCTTTCACCATCGTTGAGTAAACGAAGAAATTTCTCATAATCACTTTGTTCTCTTTAAATTATTTTAAGTTTATGTTTTAGCTTGTAAACATACTTTTTTCATCCACGTTATTCATCACATATATTTGATGAGAAATAATAATGCTGTCCTAATAAGAGTAAATAGCTACTTCATTAAGCCATTTAATAAAGTCGGAATCACTTCTTCTTTTAATATATTGATTCATAAAAAACCTCCTTATATTCATGAATGAATGAATAAATAAAGGAGATAATCAAATTAATCTTCAAAATCTTTTAGAAAATCATTTTCACTAATTTGATAATTAAGCGATTTATAAATGCGACAAAACTTAACATAAACAATCCTTTTAAACTAAAATATTTTATCTAGTTTTCTAAAATCGGAATCAAGATAATTTATGTAATAGCCTTTGAACATTGTTTGTAATGCAGCACTATTGATTTCTTCACAGTTGGAAAGATTGGTGCTAATAGTGAAAGAATTTTGAATAGCTTGATTTGATTTATCGAAATCTTTTCTTTTATTCCTTTAATAATAATGTTTGCAAACACATATTCATTGTTCATCAATTTACTAGTAAAGAGTATTATTGTTTCTGGTGCATCATTAATAATGTGCTCAAAATAAGCAAGTGATAAATTACTATATAATCCTGATTATTGTTCTAGAAATGATTTCGTAATAGTTATGTTATTGATACATGAAAAATCAAATTTCCCAACATATACTAGACTATTTTGAATCTTCGTTAATTCACCACTTTGAATAAGTCGATAAATAACTTTGCTATAGGTATCTTTCTTGACGAATGAAAACTCGTCTTTATAGATAGTTATAATCGACAAATAATCCTAATCTCGATTTAAAGGAATTTCTAATGGATTTTGCACTTCGCATATAAGTGGTTTACTAAAAGAAAAATAGTTCTACTAGTGTACAAGGTGTTCGTTTCGTAAAAAAGACAAATAAAAAGGACGTTTTTTCGTACTGATTCAAACTGAATTGGTACAAACGTCCTAAATTTGTCCAATGGGGCGAATGATGGGAATCGAACCCACGAATGCCTGGTTCACAGCCAGGAGTGTTAACCACTTCACCACATTCGCCATTGCCTATATATCTTATATAAGTGCCAGCAAAAAGTCAAAGAAAAATGCCGGGTTTTTTATTTTTTTATTCAATCGCGAATAGAACGCTCCAGCCGATTCTTTTCCTCGATTATTTCTCGGGCTTTTAAAAGGATAGGAAGCTCTCTTTTTTTAACTAAAACACTAACTCCTTCATCACTCATAGCCTCATACAATTTAATAGCTTCGTTCAGGGGAACATAGACAATATTTTGAATAAGTTTCTTTTCATTAGGCTCAAGACGTTGTCCCACAAATTCTTTGCGGCGAGCAAGATAAAAGTAATTATGATTTTCTCGCCCGATAAGATTATAAAAATCAATAACTTCCCCCACTTCTGCGATAAGGGCGATTCGATATCCTAGTTCTTCTTCCATTTCCCGTTGGAGAGCGAAGAGTTTACTTTCATTTTCCTTTACTCCACCCCCAGGTAACTCATAATAGTCACGATGACCAAACATATCATCGCCATATAACTTAGTAAGCGCGACATTATCATTTTCATCAAGAACCACCGCTCGAACGATTTCCCGTGTATGCGTGGTTTTAATTAACGGCCACTGATCGTCATTTAAATAGTTTATAATTTCCATACCGATTTATTATAGCCTGTTCTTTAAATAAAAAAAGGCACTTTAATGTGCCCTAAACCCTAAGCCAATAGTGTTTGATTATTTAATTTTTCTTTGCTGTCAAATTTGCGAACCATAATCAGTACTGGAGTTCCATCCGCCCAATAACGCTCGATGGTATCCAAAGCCACAAATCCCATTCGTTCATAAAATTTTCTGGTCGCAATATATTTAACATCCGGATCTGAATAGTCGGCCGTCTTGACCTCCAAAACATCAATATCATTCTGCTCGCAATAACTAAATGCGTGCTCCATCAATTGACGCCCCATACCTAAGTGCTGATAGCCACAGATGACTCCCATAGCTAATACTTCGGCTACATGTGGACGCTTTAGTTTCAACTCTAAAAAGCCGACAGGAGTTGACTCTAAATAAGCGGCATAGACAATTGAATCCTTAGCCATTTGACTATACTGATTGGCCTCAAGTGGCAAAATAAACCAACCAGGCAGACATTCGATAACGTTATAAACTATCGTACATCGGTCAACGTCATCACTAATATTCTTGATTTCCGTAAAATGGATCTCCTTTGGGATATATCCCGTGTCTATTATTTTAGACACCAATATATTACTCTCTTTTTTACTATTGTATAGTGGGTAAATATATGTTCTTACAGTGTGTAAGAGTTTTCAAACCGCGGTAAATCATATAAAATAATTATGAAAGAATTATTCTTTCGGAAAAGAGGGTTCATATTTATGATGAACAAGAAAATTGCCGATTTAATTAACGAGCAAATAAACAAAGAACTTTATAGCGCCTATCTTTATCTAGCGATGGCCAACTATTACGAAGAACAAGGTTTGAAAGGCTTCGCAAATTACTTTGCCGTTCAAGCCAAAGAAGAACAAGATCACGCGATGTATTTTCGCGACTATTTAACACTTAGAAATGCTCCTGTTGTTTTGAAGGGTATTGCCGAGCCTAAGGCTGTCTATGCCAACCTTCGTGAGCCGTTAGTGGTGACAGTGACTCATGAGCAAGAAGTTACCGCCAGTATTGAAGGCATTCTTGAGGCCGCGCAAAAGGAAAAGGATTATGCCACGGTAGAATTTGTTCAATGGTATATTCGTGAGCAAGCTGAAGAAGAGAGCAATGCCGAAAATTATTTGGCGGAGTTTGATTTTATCGCCGATGATAAAGCGGCCGTTTTCTCTATGGACCATCAACTGGCGGGTCGGGAATACCATAAATCCACCCCAACCCTTGGTTAAACCACTTTAAATAAATTTGATAAAAAAACCGGCGGGTTATTAACCAACCGGTTTTTTATTTGTCTATTATATTCGTTACTTAGCGGTCCATAGCTTTTAAAAACCATAGAACTTTGGCATAATCGGCAATAACATCTTCATAAAAATTACTATAGAAGAAATCATCCGCGGCAACCGCTTCATCCCGAATTTCCTTAGCTAAAGTCGACAATGCTTGATAATCACTAATCAGACTCTCGACAACTTCTTTTTGCGTGAGATCACGTTTTTCAGTCCACTCACTGATGATGCTTAATTTTGCAGATTCAGCATAACTGGCAACTGGATAAAGTCCTTGAATTTTTAATTGCTCGGCTGCGCTATCCAGAGTTTCCGTCGCATCGTCATATAAACTCTCGACATATTCATGAATGGCTTTGAAATTTTTTCCCGTAACATTCCAATGTAAGGCATGTAACTTGAGATAAAACACCTCGAGGCTTGCAACAAACTTGTTAATTTTTTCTTCATATTTGTTCATTTTATAAACCCTCCCTTTGAACATCTTTATTATAGTTAGTATAAACTAACTTGGCAATAATTTTGCATTGCCTACATAAAAAAAGCCTCCGAATAACGGGGGCAAAGCGAGACAAATATGGCGGAAGTATAGAGATTCGAACTCTAGCGGGGCTTGCACCCCCTATCGGTTTTCAAGACCGACCCCTTCAACCACTTGGGTATACTTCCTTATTGGTGGACCCTTCAGGACTTGAACCCGAAACCAGCCGGTTATGAGCCGGCAGCTCTAACCAATTGAGCTAAGGGTCCTCACATATTTAAACCGCCCTTAAGCGGTAAAAAACGATGGTAGCTGCGGGGGGATTTGAACCCTCGACCTGCCGGGTATGAACCGGATGCTCTAGCCAGCTGAGCTACGCAGCCATCGAATATTTGGTGGAGCCAAGGAGGATCGAACTCCTGACCTCCTGGTTGCAAACCAGGCGTTCTCCCAGCTGAACTATGACCCCAAATGCGTTATTTACGCAAGAAATATATTACTTGAAGTTAGCCTTGTTTGCAAGTATAAATGCATTGTTTACGCTAATTAATTGAGCATTTATATAGCGAAGACTATGTTGTTAGTTAAATATATTAAAAAATTGTTTTCAATCGCTAATTCTCAAAAAAAATATTCAATTGGTAAATAAAAAAGACTTGAAATTATCTCAAGTCTTTTGTCCACTTTAATGGTCGGGATGGCAGGATTCGAACCTGTGACCCTCTGGTCCCAAACCAGATGCACTACCAAGCTGTGCTACATCCCGAAATGGCGCGCCGGACAGGAGTCGAACCCGTAACCTTTAGATTCGTAGTCTAACACTCTATCCAGTTGAGCTACCGGCGCACTTTGCTTATATAATATAGGACTAAAAGCCAAATTATACAAGCCTTTTTTAGTGGATTGCCAATTTATTTTTGCTACAAAACGCTAATGTTTTTTTAAACTTATGGCTGTAAATAGATTTCTTTTAGTTGTAAACACAATTTTCGTTTGCAGGTTTCCAGTTTTAAGAGCGCTTTGTTACTTAGAGAAACACAAAAAAATTTTAAAGATAAAAGAATATAATTGCTTTATCAAAATTATCTTTTATTGTTTTGCCTCCACATTATCGTCTATAATCCGTTAAACTGTTTTTATCGTATTGAAGAGTCTACTTATGCTGAAAGTTAAATATCTATCCACCATTTGTACAACTATGAACATACCAACAATGATATAAAAAATGTAATGAATAAAAGCTTTCTATTAGGTACACCTCATGGTTAAAAGATGCTTCTTCCTTTTTTATTGTTTTAACTATGCTTTAAAAAAGTGTTCGGCAAATTGGAAGAAATAGTTTGATATCTGACATAACTTTTTTGCTTAAGAGTATATGCTATATTAGGAGCAAAATTAATTTGATCAGCAATTTACCATTACTGTTCTAGTTTTTATTTTCACCAAGCCTTTTGTTGCTAACTGATCAATCACATCTAAAACTTCCCTTTCACTTTTAAAAAAAGTAAATTTATTTTCTTCTTAATTCCTTCCTAACATTTTTCAATACATAATAATCAAAAAAGCCATATAGTGGGAATATAACAAATAAATCTATAATATACATAATAAAATTGAAAGGAACCTCGTACCCATTTTCAGTAATATTAAAATCAGTAAATAGTGCAGCATTAACAGAAAGTAATCCAAAAATAATTAAGTAACCTAGGACAATTCCAAAAGAATGCTTAGTTTTTAAAAAAACTTTATCACTAATTGAAATCGTTAAAAAGCCTATAATATTTATTAAAAAGAATATCATTAAAAACATGTAGGTTACTAAAAAAATATTGGAGTCTTCGGTATAAAAAATCCTTTTAAAACTAATAAATCCTGGTATAAGTCCACATAGAATGCAGCCTATAGTAACTCCCCAAAAAAATAAATTGTAAAAAAACAGCTTTGTTTTATCACTAAAAACCATCGAGCCACTGTTAATTATATTTAATTGTAAACTACGAGTTTTTTTAATCATAGAAACTATATACCCACTTAGTGTTGAACCAACCAGTCCATTCTAATCCCATCTTAAATCCTTTATTATTTGCACCTGCCCAAATAATATCTGCGATAATTACTGCTGCGATTGTAGCAAAAACAACTAAAACCAACTTTATAACTACGCCCCACGGCCCTAATCCAGCTAACCAATCAGTAAACTGACTTATGATACCAGCAATTGTTGCAGTTGTTTGAGCAACGAATGCTGGAGCTGTTAGTCTCAAAGCCGCATACGTTATAGCCATGAGACCCGAATACCTATTAACATTCTTATCAGCAAAAACTAAAAACTTATCATAGACCCATCTTGAAGTTTGGGGATTAATATTTACCCCTGTAAAAGTTACAGAATTATTCTTTGCGTTTCGTGAATTAATTTGAAATGATTATTTTCTTTATCTAAATTGCAAAATATACATTTCACATTTAAATCTCCTAAACTTTTTTAGTTGTACAAATTATAGCATCACTTGACATAACATTGCATCTTCATATAATTTTGTCTCAACAGTTGTTCTTGCGGGATGTATACCTGCAAATAAAGCAAAAAAATTTTTTCAGTATATTTTGAGAGAATTGTTATGTAGGAAATACGTAGTCAAAAAGAATCGAGTTTTGATTTACTCGATTTTTCCACTATTTACCTATCTATTACCCACAGAAGTATATGTTTTTCCTATTTGAGAGTTCATACACTTGCGTTATTGAACCTATCAGCTTACCTATAATGTCTTATCTCTTTAGTGAATTACTAATTTTTTAAATTTGTAACTTGAAAGATACTTTTATCATTGTTCTCTTCTTTTATAAAAATTACTTTACAAATATCTTTTAGTTGACCGTTCCAATTAAATTCCTTAAATTTAGGATTTATTCTCGCAACCTTAAAAAGTTCAAGGACTTTATCGTATACTTCAAAAAAATTCAGTAGCGATATTGCTGAAGGCAGCATATCAGTAAATATATCCATCAGTTTCGCTGTAATAACATCCAAAGCTCTATCGTAGAGATCGTTGTATCCATATTCAAAAAGATAGGGAATAATTCCACCAAAACGACCCTGTGCCTCATCTATGAAACCGGACATTGGCGGATGAGATAATTCTTCAAATATATCATAATCAACCATAAGTTGATTAATAATTATATTATGAGCGGATGCTCCATAGATATCCCCAGGATCATAGTTGAACAATATATCCCAATACACTTTATTTTCTTTTTTAGCAACCAATTCTAAAGTTGCGATAGACTTTGTCAAGGTGTCTTTGTTTGGCATATAGTATGCATAAATAGATAGATGAAGCTAAGCAATAATATCTTTTATGGGTTTCTCTTTGCCATTAACAAGACTTTGTGTGCTTTGATCATCTTTATCTCTAGTTTCATGTTGCCAACTAATAAGTGTGGCTTCATCAATCCCGTTCTGTTTTATCATTTTGCTATTTTGTTTGATAAATTCATCGATGTAAAACAAATTAATTGGGCTTCCCTGAAACTCTTTTTTTATTTTATCCTTATTCAATTAGTTCACATCCTATCTATCGGCTGTAACTATTGTTATGTCGCTATACCAATTATAACCCAATAAATTAATATGCCTTAATTCCTTTGAGTAAAACGTATCCGTTAGTGTGACTTTTGCGCCCTTATTATAATAAATGCTAGGTGTACTATAGAGTTTAAAAACACAATTAAAACCAATAACGAAATTAAAAAGGTTGCATTTAAAATCCACATAGGTAATGTTAATATTTTTTCATAATTATCTCAAACAGTTTGTTGAATATTAAAAAAAACTCCACCATTACTCTTACCCTTGCCGGCGTATCCATCAGTAATTCTCCCCAAGTACCCATTCAATCTATTATTATTCTTTTTTGATAGTGCTTAAGCAGTAATCATAGATGCCCCTAACCACAGAGCTTTATTTAAAGCTTTTTTAAGTTCATTATCACTCCACTTATAATCGTTATAGCGAGATTTTGCATCTGCAATTGAATTATTCAAAGTGTTCTCGAATGCTTTTGTGTCTAAAAACCCATATTAGGCTTAATTTTATATACTTCTCGTTGTTTTACCAACCAATTTGAGTTTTTTTTGGAGGTTCCTGACGGAGTTGAACCGACGCTCATTGAGTTGCAGTCAATTGCCTTACCACTTGGCTAAGGAACCATTATCGTCGCGGTAATTAGTATAGCCAATTTTATCTTTTACCGCAATAGAAAACACCAAGGAAAAGAAAAAAGCCTTTTAGTTGTTTTTTCTGTGGTTTAAATGTCGGTACCACTCGTTTATAATAAAGCGAAGGAAATGATTATGAAACGTTTATTTACCAAAGAAAATCTGCCGAACATCATCAACATTATTCTTGATGTTGCGATGCTAATTCTATTTATTTTTCCACTAATGCAAAATAATTATTCGGTTGCGGATGGAAATGGAACCACCCTGCATACGACCTATACTGGATATCAATATATTTTTGTTAGCGAATGGACTTTTTCTCCCGCTATCAATTATCTTTTCAGTTCTTATCTATTGCTGCTATTAGTTCACCTGGCCTTCTCCATTAAAAACTTTCTTAAAGTCAAAAATGGCATTGGTAATTTAATCAACAGTTTCATTTTAACAACAATATTTTCTTTCTTCTTTTTAATCAACACAATTTATTTATGGGCTTTCATCACATATATTATTATTCATGTTTTGCTTATAGCATCCGGTTTCTTTAATCTCTTCTTCTATGGAAAAAACTCCGGCGGATTATAATTTCCGTTTCGGTTCAATTTCCTGTTCCATCTTTGTCAAATGAACGCGATGGTAACTAGGCATTGAACTGGTCAAATACACATTTGCTCCGATAGTGCAATGTTCACCGATAATCGTGTCCCCGCCTAAGATTGAAGCGTTGGCATATATAATCACATAATCACCGATGGTTGGATGTCTTTTCGTTCCCCTTAAAGCTTGTCCTCTGCCAAGTGATAGTGCTCCCAATGTAACCCCTTGATACAAACGAACATGACTGCCAATAATCGCCGTTTCACCGATGACTATTCCTGTTCCATGATCAATCATAAATGAATGGCCAATCGTCGCTCCGGGATTGATGTCGATTCCCGTATTCCCATGGGCATATTCCGCTAGCATACGGGGAAGATAAGGTACCTGTAAACGATATAGTTCATGCGCCATCCGATACACAAACGTGGCGAAGAAACCTGGATAAGAAAGGATTATTTCCTTTTCGTCGATAGCAGCAGGGTCACCATCAAACGTGGCTTTTATATCCTGCTTTAAAAGTTCATTTAATCTTGGAAACTCTTCGACAAAAAGTCGGGCAATGTTTGAAGCATCAATTTCTTCTCCCTTGACATGCGAAGCACAGGTGATGACATGCGTGAGTAAAGATATTATTTCGTCGGTCGGACTGGGATTAGAAAGCGGAGCAAAAAAGCCAGGAAAAAAGTATTCCTTTAAGAGTAATACCAGCTTCTTGACTTGTTCTTGCTTCGGTAAACAATAAAATTGATCGTGCTGAATTTTTATATTTTCCATAATTTAAAAAATGCCCAAAGAGAGGTAACGTTCACCCGTATCGGGAAGAATGGTGACCGCCTCTTTTATCTCGGGGTGGGCGGTAAGATAACGTAGGGCTCCACTAAAAGCCGCTCCGCTAGAGATACCTACAAAAATACCTTGTTCCTTAGCCAATAGGCGGGCAGCATCAATAGCTTCCTCATCCTTTATTGTCAAAACTTCATCGAGAATAGAACGATCTAGAATTGAAGGTACAAAACCAGCGCCAATACCTTGAATTCGATGCTTTCCACCATGATTAGCCGTCAGCACAGGTGAGTTCTCTGGTTCCAGTCCAATAATCTTAATAGTGGAATGCTTCTCTTTTAGGTAGCGACCAACGCCGGTGATTGTACCACCACTCCCGATTCCAGCAATAAAAGCCTCCACTTTTCCTTCGCTATCGCGGTAAATCTCTGGTCCAGTGGTCTTATAATGGGCGTTAGCATTCGCTCCATTATCGAATTGATGAGGAATAAGATATTGACATCTTCCTTTCCCATCCGCTCTGCTTCCTGGATAGCACCCTTCATTCCTTCACTTCCTGCCGTAAGAACAATATTTGCTCCATAGGCTCTGATTAATGCCCGTCTTTCCTCGCTCATTGTCTCGGGCATAACCGCCGTAAATTTATAGCCAAATTGAGCAGCCACAAAAGCTAGAGCAATACCCATATTGCCGCTTGTCGCTTCTACAATGTGGGATTGATGATGAAGAAGCCCTTGCTCCTTAGCTTCCTTAAGCATAAAGAAAGCTGGACGCACTTTAACCGAACCGGTTGGATTAAACATTTCTAACTTAAGCCATAAAACTTGGTCATTATGGCGATATGCTACCATCGGCGTATTGCCGATAAGTTCTAACATTGATTCTCTTTTCATGATTTTCACCTCGCAAAAGTTATACCATAAATTATGATATTATGCATTTTATATGATAAGGACACGCAAGCGATTAACCGAATAACGCGGGCCGTTTTTATCAAGGCTAGATATTGCTGATACTTTTAGCAATTAAAACTCCGCTGGACCATGCCCAATGAAGATTATAACCACCGCAAAGTCCATCAACATCCACCATTTCTCCGCCCGCAAAAAGATGTGGAAAACGCTTTAATTGGAGGGTGTGAGAATCAATTTCTTCAATGGCTAGTCCACCCGAAAAGACTTGATTGTTTTCAGCCACATAACCAAGGTCAACCAATAGCCGCCAGTGCTTTAATTGATAAGCTATATCCTTACTATCAGGCTTTAAAATCACGTGCCGGGATAAAAAATGAGCTACATCGGGATGAAATAGACCTCGTAAGTATTCCGTACCAGCTTGTTTTTTAGCCTGACTTATGAAAGAAGTCAATTCGCTATCCTTAACATCGGGAAGTAAATCCAGCTCGATATAAGCATTGCCAATTTTTTCTATCCGTTTCCATGTGAGAATGCTTGAGCATTCAAAAATAGCAATGCCGGAAAGAGCATCCGCTCGAAAAAGAACTTCGCCCTTAGTTGTATATGCCGGCTCTTGATCGATAACAAGACTTACTTTAGCCTTTAAACGACGACCATCAATTGGATTGAGTTTTTGCTTGACTCCAATACTAGCAAGGGTTGGAATTAATTCCACAGTTTTTAGTTTTAAAGTTTTTAAAATTGAAGACATTCCGTAACTAACTTGATTTTGCGGAATCCCCGCCCGAGAACCGGTTGCAAAGACAACAACATCGAAATATTCATCGTTATTTATTTGATAACCACTCTTATAAGGGGTAACACTAATCACTTCAGTATCCAAGTGAAAAACAACTTTTTTGGCCAATAGATCATCGCGCAACCAGTCACCGATAATCGCCGCCGCTTCGCCATAAGGATAAACTCTTCCTTCCTCATCAATTGTTGTCAGTATTCCGTTTTGTTGAAGATAATTGATAAAATCAATGGGCGTAAAGCGAAGGGCACTGGAAACAAAATCAGGATGATTGTATTTTTGAGGAGCAACATTAATATTGGAAATATTGCCCCGCCCATTGCCTGATGAATATATTTTCCGGCCTATTTTCGATGTTTTCTCATAGATATGGACTTGAATATCGGCCTTATTACTTAAAAGATAATGGGCGCTGAAAAGGGCCATTGGTCCCGCTCCTATATAAGCCACTTTCATATAGTTTTATCTCCTTTGCCTTCGATATTATAGCGAATAATGTAAAAGAAAAGAACACCCGAAGGTGTTCGTTTTCAATTATTTGCTTGTCTTCTTCCGACTATGACGTTTGCTCTTCTTCTTCTTTTGAGCAAAGAATACACCAGCGCCAACACCACCAACAAGAACAACACCGACAGCCACATAGACAAGAGCCGAAATCTTTGTCGCCTTAAAATTTGCCCACATCTCGATGACCTTGTCGTTTGCAGCACCAAAGTCCTTCATAACCGCACAACGAGCAATTTCGTCTTCACTCGGATATTGGGCGGTAAGTTGCCGATTAACCTTATCGGAACGAATAGTTGTCGACAGTTCCGCATCACTAATCGTACCATCAAAGAAGTAGCTTAGATCAACGTCAACCGCATTTTCATCACCAGCGGCAGCATCATACCAATCGTGTACTAAACTCAATATTTCATCCCCGGCAATAAATGGTGTGTAGCCTATCCATTCCATATTCAGGGCCGCTTTGTCTGGCGCGGAAATAAAATTCAAGAATTCTTGCGCTAGATCTGTATCGGCGCCTTTAGGCATCACCCAACCATCAAACCAAATATTCGCTCCCTCTTCCGGTATCGAGTAATAAAGTTCGACATTATTTTCTTCTTCAGCTGTATTCATCGAATAAACCGCATCGCCGGACCAAGCCGTGTTGATGGCAATCTTGCCCGTAACGATATCGTTTTTGCCACTATCGACCTCAAGGCCATAGATATTGCTCTTTAATTCGGTTAAAGCGTCACCAACCTTAGTAATGGTTGCATCATCTGCCCGATTGAATATCTCGGTAATGCTCGCGTTATATTCACTCTTGGTAATAGTTCCATCTTTAAATTCGCCAGCGAGGGTCTCAAGTTCATCCTTATAGACGCGAGTAATGCCAACAAAGTACGTATCGCGCATACTATCTTTAATCGAAATTTTGTTCTTGTAGTCGCTGCTCCAAAGGGAATTCCAGTATTGCATATCGCTTTGAATGTCTAGCGAATCATCAACTCCTGCGGGGTTATAGATTAATCCTAAGGTTCCCCACATATAACCAACCGCATATTCTGACCAGCCGGCATCCTTAAAAATATCTAAAAGATAGGGGGATCCAAAGTCGGAATAATTAGGTATGTTGGTGTATTCATCGTCCGTGTAGGTATACTTCTCAAGCATGTTCTCCCGAATCATGCGTTGAATCATATAATCACTCGGAGCAATTAAGTCATATTGCGCTTTGCCGAGCGAAATAATGTTATACATTTCTTCATTGGTTGAAAAGGTATCATAAACCACATCGACCGTTTCGCCCGGATGGGAAGCGGCATAGTAGTCTTTAAACTGATTGACTAGCGAAGCTGGCGACTCGGTATCGCCATCTTCCGGTTCATACATGTAGTCTTCCCAGTTATAGATGCGCAGCGTTTTAGTTGCGGCTTTTAATGCCACAGCTGGCTTTGCTAGAGAATTGGTTCCCAAGGCCAAGGCAGCGCTTAAGGCTACCATCATAAGGGAAAAGACAGAATTACGTTTAATCATGGATTCGGCCTCCTTTATGCCGGAATTGGGCGGCTTTTGCTTCCCGGCTCGCCCGCAGGTTATTCAACGATAGAATCAACAAGGCAAATATGAATATCAGAGTTGTGAGAGCTCTTAATTCTGGTGGAATGTTGGCTTTAGCAATAACTCCTTCAACATAGGTTGATAAGGTATCAAAGCTATTGTTTCTTAAAAATGCCGTAACGATGTAATCATCAAGCGAAAGGGTAAATGCTAACATGAAGCCCGAGACGATACCAGGAAAAATTTCCGGAATGATGATGTGAAACAGTGCATACGTTGGGGTGGCGCCTAAATCAAGGGCGGCCTCATAGATACTTGGATCCATCTTTACCAGCCGAGGACGCACCGCCAAATAGACAAATGCCACCGTTAATACGACGTGACCTAGAAGCAGTGTTAAAAAGTTAAAGGCATTGCCGATCAAGACGATAATTAAGATTACAAGCGAGAGAGCCATGACAATTTCCGCATTAATAACTGGAATCTGCGTCATACCCTCCACAAATTTTCGAACCCGACTTTTACTATAATAGGTACCAATCGCTCCTAGCGTACCGAGAATGGTCGCAACAATTCCGGTTGAAACCCCTAAAAGCAAGGTGTTACCCACAGCGTTCATTATCGTGCGATTACGAAACAGTTTTCCATATAACTCAAAGGTAAATCCATTCCAGACTCCAACGTTACTTGAATTAGTGAAACTAAAGGCAATCAGTACAAAAACTGGCGTATACATAATGGCAAGAATAAGAAAAATGTAGAAACGGCCAAGAAAAATTTTAAATTTTCCGCTTTTTAAAAAATTTACCATATTGATGCTTGTCCTCCTTCGTTATCTCCTTTCGAAATCTTCTTCGAGATAACCGAAGAAACAACGATAAGCAGGAGCATAATTAAAGCGAGGAAACTGCCATCGTTATAATTCGCATTGTTGAAATAAATCTGAATATACTTTCCAAATAAAGTAACTTTGTTTTCGCTGAGAATATCGGCGATAACATAACTCGATATCGTCGGCATAAATACCATCGTAATCGCACTGGCAATACCGGGTGTCGTCATCGGGATAATTACCCGAAAAAAGGTTTGGCGAGGATTAGCCCCCAGATCATATGAGGCTTCAATTTGACTTTTATCCATTTTCAGCATCGTGGTATATAAGGGAAGTAAGGCAAAGGGAAGATAGTTATAGACAAGGCCGATAATCGTGGCCATTTCCGGATACTTTCCACCCCCGATACCAAGCCAGGAGAGAACATCCCGCGTTGCCCAAGTCCGAATTACAAAGTTGATCCACATCGGCATAATAAACATCATAACGATGACGACATTCTTGTTAAATTTCTTGTTGGCCAGCAACATGGCTAGCGGGTAACCGATTAAAAGGCAAAATACCGTATTCATCAAACCGAAAATAAGCGATATGAACAGAACTTCAAGTTTGTCGGGATTACTGAAAAAGTTAACCGCATTGGCAAAAGAAATCAACCCATTCTTATCACTAAAGGCATAGTAGATAATCAGTAAAATCGGAAGCACTACGAAGAGAATTAAGAAAAGGACATAAGGAATCGATAAGAACTTCCTTTGAAACCTAAATTTCATATTTTCCTAGGTCCCCCTTAATTTTTATTTTGATTGCCCGCGAATCAATTTTAACGCTAACCCGATCCTGCGGATTCCATGTATAGGGGGTATCCGCGACAAAGTCCTCTTCATCCTTTGTTCGAATGATAACTTGGTAGTGGTCACCCTTATAGATCGATTGAATAATTTCTCCCGCGATAATTCCATCTTCATCGTTATCAATAATTTCAATTGCGTCAAATGGAACTTCCGCGATTACATCCGCGTCATTAAAGTTGTATTTCTTGGCTTTGGCTCCAGTCGTGTATACATTACCTTCATCATCGACTTTCCCATTATTAACCAATTGGGCAATGTCACACTCAAAAGGAGCATCATCAATCATCACCTGATTATGGGCATTAATCCAGGCATCGGTATAAATATTAGCTACGAGTTCTTTAGCCATAATATGAATGCCTTCGGGTTCGATGGTAAGGGAGACTTTGGCCTTTAACGGATAGTCTTCCGTCGATTGAACGACCACTTCATTTTTTCCAACCATCACTACGTATTCGTAATGGATTCCTTTAAATATTTTGGTGTCGATAATGCCGTCGGCATTGCCCTCACCAATCTTACCAATTTTGACATCTTCTGGCCGAACCACGACATCCACCTTTTCATTAAGGGGGAACTCATCCACACATTGATGGTTAGCCCCAATAAAGCGAACTACTTTCGGTCCGATCATTGTTCCGTTATAAATATTACTCTCACCGATGAAATCGGCGACATAAGCGTTTTTAGGTTCATTATAGATATCAATTGGCGTGCCAATTTGCTGAATTTTGCCATCGCGCATAACTACGATTGTATCCGACATAGTTAATGCCTCTTCCTGATCGTGCGTAACGTAGATGAACGTAATTCCCAATTTTTCATGCATTGCCTTTAATTCGAGTTGCATATCCTTACGCATTTTTAAATCCAATGCTCCCAAAGGTTCATCTAAAAGTAAAATCTCGGGTTCATTGACAATGGCGCGAGCAATAGCCACTCGTTGCTGTTGACCGCCAGAAAGAGTCGTGACATCCCGATCTTCAAATTCCTCAAGGTCGACCAATTTTAAAACCCGAGTCACTTTATCATCAATTTCATCTTCTCTATATTTACGAAAAGAACTAGTTCCATCATCATTAGTGATATTGACCTTGCGTAGTTTCAAACCAAAAGCAATATTGTCATAAACATCCAAATGAGGAAAAAGAGCATATCTTTGAAAAACCGTATTGATGGGTCGCTTGTAGGGAGGAAGATTGGTAATATCCACCCCGTTAAGTGTAATAGTGCCACTTGTTGGTATTTCAAAGCCCGCGATCATCCGTAGAGTTGTTGTTTTGCCACAGCCCGAAGGGACCAAGGAAGGTGATAAACTCACCTTTATTTACATAGAGATTAAAATTATCGACGACGGTCGTACCATCATAAACTTTGCTGACTCCGGTCAGTTCAATAATTACATCCTTTTTTTCCATATTGCTTCCTCGCTTCTAAGGTTTTTTCTCCATAAATTTCATCGAGCATTTTTTAGAAAAACGCAAGAATAAAATGCACGAGAAAAATATATGGTAAAACTATGCAAAATGCAAGCGAAATTTCTTTTGAAAATCCCCGGCGAATTTTTTGGCGCTATTTCAAAAATGTTAAATTCAAAAAAAAGTGGCATCATCAACGTTTTTTTTATTTTTCCCATTGAAAAATTAAGCGTAAAAATTTATTTGTTTTTGGCGTGAAAAAATACGTCAAAAATTGCTGTATTTTCCGCTGTGATTTTTCATATAATTTCTCGATAAATTTTTGGACTATGTTTTATTTGTTTTTTCTATATAATATAAATGTAATAAAGGTGATTTTAAAAAAATAAAAATAGGTTTGTCCTTTTACTAAAAATCATTGTTTAATTACATTACTTCTATCTTTACCGCCAATCGATAATTATTTTATTTTATAACCTAAGAGGAGATTTCTTATTATGAACAAAAAAATTGCGCCTTTGCTATTTCTACCATTTTTGCTCTTAACGGGCTGCGGAAACACTGAATCAAACACTAAAGCCGTTTTTGGATTTGGTGATTTATCCTATGTGGAGTATCTTCCCCGCACGAACAGTGAAATTGAAAGTAGCCTCTCAAATAAGGAAGATTTTTTACTTGTTATTTATTTGCAAGGATGCGGATGCTGGACTGATTTTGAAAACAAAGTATTAAATAAGTATATATCCAACTACCATATTCCCGTGTACGCCATCGAATCAAAGTCGGTGACTTCCACCTTTGGGGGCTTATTGACTAGTTCAGAAATAAAAGATACTCCGATTCTTGGCATCTATGAAAATGGTGTTTTAAAGAAGAAAGCAGCTTACTCTTCAAGTAATGAAATGTTTAAAATCTATAGTGCATTCGAGGATTGGATGGATGAATCTATCATCCTTCCCCGCCAATACTACATTGATAAGTCGACATTTGATACTATGCTCCAAGGAACCGAACCTTTTATTGTTTACTATAGTTTAAAAGGCTGTCCAGATTGCGGATTACTAGATAAACTCTTTCTTGAAGATTATATGAGTAAACAAGACATTGCTAAAAGGATTTATGTCGTTGAAACCTATACCGAAGGCTTTCGTCTTGTTGATGGGGTTTATGACAAGCCCCATTGGCAAGAAGTGAAAGATACCTATGGACTAAGCAATGCGAAAAACACTCTTTTTGGTTATAACACCGGTTACGTTCCTACCCTTCAATATATCGTTCCTGATGGCACCGATCATTTAGTAACAAATGATATTTCGCCGATTATAAAAGATATGTTTGTCAGCAATAACGATGCGATTGCAAAAGATAAAAATGGAAATGTTGTTTTTTCTTCAACCTACTTCACCACTGAACGGATGAGCGCGATTAAGTATGGTGCCGGTTTAAGTGCACTTGATACTATTACTTTAAAGGCTAGCGATTATGTTTCGGGCGAGGATGATGAAGGTAATCCCGTGATTGAAATTAATAGCGAAGAAACAGTCAAATACTATTTCCCGTTTGCCCAAGCCTTTCTTGAAACTTATCTTCCATTAATCTAAGAAAAAAACTAGGCTCCACCATTTTCTCTAAACGTTTATTTCTCGTTTAGTCGGTAAATAGTTTAAGCCTAGTTTTTTATTATTTTTTCTCTACTTTTTTTAACAACTCTTCAAGATGCATAGCCTTATCTAGGGTGTCATCATAGACGAAGGTTAACTCTGGCGTCTTCCGAATATCCAGCCGCTTAGCTAATCCGCTTCGGATAAATCCTTTAGCTTTGTTTAAGCGCGCTAATTGTTCTTCCTTATCATCGCTTCCCATAAAACTCACAAATATTTTGGCATATGAGAAGTCATTGCTTACTTCCGCATCGGTGACAGTAACAAATCCGAGTCCTGGATCTTTCATTTCAAAGCGAATAATCTCGGAGACGTTCTTTTCAATTAAGCCCTTAATCCGTTGTTCGCGATTTGCCATATTTACTTTCCAGCCTTTTCGACCATCTCGTAACCTTCAATCAAATCACCTTCATGAATATCATTGAAGTTGGTAATCGTTAATCCACACTCAAAATTTGTCCGGGTTTCTTTCGCATCTTCCTTGCCGTGCTTCATCGATTGAATTTCTCCTTCATAAACGATTATGCCATCGCGAAGAATACGGCACTTTTGCCCTCTTGTCAAAGTTCCACTGGTAACCATACACCCAGCAATAGTGCCAACTTTTGATACCTTCCAGATTTGTCTCACTTCAGCTTGACCTGAAACCGATTCAACCAATGTTGGTTTTAGTAGTCCTTTCATGGCCGCTTCAATTTCTTCAATTAAAGCGTAGATAATACGGTGGGTACGAATCTCAACCTTTTCCTCATCGGCCTTCGCCCGCACATTAGCGTTAGGACGAACGTTAAAGCCATAAATAATCGCATTTGAAGCACTGGCCAAAAGAATATCACTCTCCGTGATAGCTCCCGCCGAGGAACGAATAATATTAATGTTAACACCGTCGACCTTTAATTTACGAAGACTCTCAGCGACGGCTTCAGCACTGCCGGCAACATCCGCTTTAATAATAACGTTGATATTTTGAACTTCGCCTTCATGAATTCGATTATATAAATCGTCTAGCGACATTCCCGATGAAGAACGCATCTCGCGTTCATTCTTAGCCTGGGCGCGCTTAGAGGCAATGTCCTTAGCTTCTTTCTCGGTTGGAAAAGCCATAAAGGAGTCTCCAGCTGAAGGAACATCCGACAATCCGATAATCGATACTGGGGTGCTCGGTGGAGCCACTTTCAGAGTTTTCTTATACTCATTAGTCATCCGTCGAACTTTACCATAAATCGTACCAACCACAACATAATCGCTGCTCTTAAGGGTTCCATTTTGAACAAGCAAGGTCGCTTTCGGACCCTCGCCCCGATCCAATTTGGCTTCTAATACCGTTCCAAGAGCATATCTTTTGGGATTAGCCTTTAATTCAAGCATCTCCGATTTAAGAAGAATGTTTTCAAGAAGGTTATCAATGCCAATGTTTTTCTTAGCACTAATTTCACAAAAAATAGTATCGCCGCCATATTCCTCAGGGATAATGTTAAGCGCCATTAGTTGGTCTTTAACATGTTGCGGATTGGCTCCAGGAACATCAATTTTGTTCACGGCTACAATCATTTGTACATTGGCTGCTTTGGCGTGATCAATCGCCTCACGGGTTTGAGGCATAACCCCATCATCAGCAGCTACGACTAAAACAACAATATCGGTTACGCTAGCTCCCCGCGAACGCATCGCCGTAAAAGCCTCATGCCCGGGAGTATCGATGAAGGTTATTTTTTTGCCATTATATTCCTTTTGATACGCACCGATGGCTTGCGTGATAGCCCCAACTTCGCCAGCGGCAATATTGGAGTTACGAATCGTATCAATTAAAGTGGTCTTTCCGTGGTCAACGTGACCCATAATTGTCACAACTGGAGGCCGTTCTTTTAAATCTTTTTCATCGTCTTCAATCTCTAATTCTTCAAAATTTTCCGCCTCAACTATTTTTTCTTTCTTAAAGTCATAACCATATTCCAAGCAAACCTCACCGATTAACTCATCATCGAGGGAGGCGTTAATTGTTACCATCTTTCCCTGCATAAAAAGATATTTGATAATATCCGCAGGACTGATTTGTAGTTGATCGGCCAATTGGCTGACAGTTAATGAACCAGCGTAGGTGAAAACACCATTGTTAACCTTGGGTCCTTCTTTTTTTCCTTTCACTCCTTTAGATGGAAGATTGGAAATTCTTTTTCCTGTCAAGTTGCTTTGATTTCCCTCGTTTTTACGGGAAAAATCTTCATATTTTCTCTTCTTATCTGCCATATTGGTCACCTTCTTTCAATAATTTTTCAATCTTATTCGCTAATCCCTGATCGGTAATGGCTAGAGCCCCTACCCGCTTGACGCCAAAGGCGTGCCCTAAGTCGGTCAACGAAGGAAAAACAATAAGTGATATTCCTTGTTCATCGGCTATTTTTTCTAAATGTCGCTTCGGCTTTTCGCTTAGATCTTCCGTTACGATTAAGCCCTTGATCTTGTTAGGCGGAAGATGGGTAATGTTTTCGTATCCGAGGACTAATCTACGGCCTCGAAAAGCGATGCCCAATACTCCCCTGAATTCATTTTCGATCGCGGATATAGTTTTCAATATCGCCATATATTTCCTCGGGTATCATCATTTCAAAAGCCTTTTCCAAAGCCTTCTTTTTTTTCGCCATCTGTAGGGCTTCAAGACTGATTTTCAAATAAGCTCCGCGCCCATTCAATTTACCCGTCGGATCAATCTTAATTTCCCCAGTTGGAGTTTTCACAATCCGAAGTAAATCTTTTTTAGGCAACTGTTCGCCCGTGGCCAGGCATCGCCGCAAAGGAATTTTTTTCATCGATTATTTCCTCCAAACTACTTGACGTACTTATCGACTAACTCCTCATCATATAAATCATCGTAATCATCGTAATCGCTGTTGATATCATCTTTATTTTCTTCAGCTTCAAGTTGGGCCAATTCTTCATCCGTATAAATATCCATTCTCGGAGCTGCCGCCGTCTGAGGAAGGGGAGTATCCGACTTTTCATCTGCTTTTAAATCCGGTTTCCGATATTTTTTCCGGCTAAAACTCTGCTTGCCTCTTTGTTTTTCATTTTCAAGTTCGGCTTCAAGTTCATCAAGGGTTTTGGTGGTCTTAACATGAACGTTAGGTTCACTGATTACACTGGTTGCAGCCACTTGTGGCTCAACTGAAACCGTGGTTTCTTTACTTTCAATAACTGGGCTAACTTCGACTTCGTGAGCCACCTCTTCAATCTGCTCCGCTTCCACCAACGCTTCATCAACTACTTCTTCAATCGGCGCTTCTTCCGTTGTTGGTGCAATGAAATCGCTTGGGATCTCATCTTTGACCGTCGGTTCAATGGAGGCTAAGTAATCTTCCTGGGCTTTGACCCGTTCTTTTTCTTTTTGAATGGCGTTCAATTCTTCTGCTGTTTGAATCTTAAGGCCCAATTTAAGTGCCTCATCCATCTCTTTAATATCGATGTGCCAGTTCGTAAGTTTAACCGCTAAACGAACATTAACACCCTTTTTGCCAATAGCGACCGAAAGGCCACCATTATTGACGACCGCAGTAGCTTTATGCTCGGCTTCATCCATCGCCACTCCGATAACCTGAGCCGGCCGTAAGGCTTCGATAATAAAGAGGCCAGGATTTTCGTTATAACCAATGATATCAATTTTTTCCGTTTGGGAACCATTTCCTAATTGAGCAACAACTTTTTGAATACGCGAGCCATTAGGTCCAATACAAGCGCCCGTTGGGTCAACATTGGGATCGAGGGAAATAACTGCTACTTTAGACCGTTCTCCCGCTTCCCGAGCGATGGCTTTGATAATAACTGTTCCATCATAAATTTCGTGAATTTCCTCTTCCATCAAGCGCCGTAAAAAGCCTTCATGCGAACGAGAGATACTGATTTGGGCTCCTTTTGTCGTGCTTTCGACACTGACCACGTAAACTTTCAGCGGTTTTCCCACTTCAAAGGTTTCATCCCCAATCGTACTTTTATTGTTTAAGAAGAGGTAGGAACTGGCGCCAACTTTCAAAGTTGTACCATGATCATCCGTCGATTCAACAATTCCGGTAATCATTTCTCCAATCTTATCTTTATACTGCTCATAAAGAGCCGCCTTTTGTAAATCAGACAACTTTTGCTTAAAAACGTTAGCCATAGTTTTGACAGCGCCTTTATTAAAATCATCGATGGAGTATGATGTTTCGTAAATATCATCCACTTTAAAACTGGGATTGATTTTTTGCGCATCGGCTAGGCTAATTTCGAGGAAATCATCCTGAACATCTTCGACCACTTTTTTCTGTTGAAAAAGGCCGATTTCTCCTGCTTTCAAATCAATGTCGACGCGAATCAAAGCATCATCGCCCCCATCGAGAAATTTTATAAAAGCTTTAGATACAGCCTCTTTTAATGCAAGGGCTACTTGATCGATATCAAGATTTGAGGAAGCGGCTACCGCTTCAATTGATTGGACAAATTTGTTTTTCATACCTTTTTCCTTTAAAACTTTATGGCCAAATTGGCTTTATCGATATTGCTGCGAACAATTTTCCGGGTCCGCTTCCGGGTTTTAACAAAATCTTCAATTTCAACGAATTCTTTATCAATATGTACGATGGTTCCCTGAACATAGTTTTCACCATCATATGGGTTAGTGAGATGTAAATTGACATATTCATTTTGATATTCATCTAACTCTTCAATATTAATGCGTTTTTCAGCGCCAGCACTAGAGACATCGAGTGTGTAACTTGTATCGATGACATCATGCTCATCAAGAAGCGATGCAAGTCGCTCAGACAAATTAACTATTTCCTCAAGATCAATCGGAACTTTTTTCCGATCTACCACCACTGAAAGCCGGGAATCTTTACCCTTTGATATAAAGGAAAGTTCATACAGTTCATAATGGTTTTCTTTTAGAAAATCGCTGATAATTGGGCTTAATTTTTCCTCAATTAAAGACATAATTTCTCCTTTTAAATATAAAGAGTGGGCAATCGACCCACTCTTTGGAAGAGTATTAATGAGGAATAATCCTCATGCGCCTTAAAATATAGCGCAAATTTAAACTAAAAGCAATCAATATAGATTAAAATAACTAGTTTTTGAGCCATTCCTTGAGAAGAAAAAACCATTTGGCAACATGATCGTCAATATCATCTTTTCCCATGGCTGTTGATTCGTTAGCTAAACTCAAACCATGCTGTCCCTTTTCAAAAAGATGAAATTCGCAGGCAATCTTCGTATGGTTTAGGCGCCGAATGTAATCTAGTATTCCCTGAACATCAACTATTTGATCTTCATAAGTGGACCAAATGAAAGTTGGCGGAGTATTTTTGGAAATATAATCAGAGGCATCAACGCTTAAGATATTGAAAATACTTGTTTTATCTTCGATGGACAACTTAGAGTAGAAAACATTTTTATCCTCGGGCAAATACTTACTCGTAAGTGCTGGATAAGCCAAAATTACCCGTTTGATATATCGATAAAAAAGCGAACCGGATATCGCCGCTAAATGAGCGCCAGCGGAGAAACCAATAATATATATTTGCTCGGGATCAACCCGCAGAACCTCAGCATTATCCACGATATAATCAATTGTCTTTTTAACTTCGTTAACAAGCATCTGGAAAGTAAATTGATGATTCTTTTCCCATGTGGTGTAGTCTAAAACAAATGATTGCATCCCGATGGCATTAAATGCTACCGCTACTGGGTAACTCTCACGCTGGGAAATAAAGGTATAAGAACCACCAGGAAGAATAATGATTGCTGGGTGATTAACCTTTCTTTGATAAACGGGTAAAAGATAATTAGTCAAAGAAGCGGTTTCGCTAATCTGCATTAATATCACCTCTCTTGGTTTATTTTTTACTTGGACAGCATTGTCCTTAGCAAGATTTATTATAATCCAAGAAATAGTATTTCCAAACATTGGATTTATTTTTTTTCGCATTTTTTGGAGTAAAAATGCATTTTTATATAAATTGATTAGAACTAAAATGCGCCATTTGTCCACGATAGAAACTCACGGATATAAAAATACCGAATTTTTCGGTGGCAAATAAGCGCAAGACTTCTACTTGATTCCGATACGCATTCGATAGCAAAAGTCGATTTCAAACTCTTCATTAGCAAAAATCCCCTTAATTGTTTTTCTAAATTCTTCTAATTCATCTTCGATAAGATTGGGAGCCTTCTTCAAAATTGTTTGAAGCCCACCATGACTAAGCATTAAATTTATAAAGCGATCCGCATTGCATTTTTCCTTATTTGAAAAAAGAATTTCCCGTGAATATCTAAAGTATCCACTTCTTTGAATGTTTTCCAAATGCTTACTCTTGTCATAGCGAGAAAAAGAATCGCTTATACCGTCAGTACTATTTTCTATTAATCGTTCTTTGTTAATTAAATCGGAGTAGGCCTTTTCTGCCTCCCAGCTAGATATCGGTGGCCAATCATAATCTATAGTGGCAAAAATACCTCCACTTTTTAATATTCTATTTATTTCTTTTAACGTGGCTTTGGGCTCCATCCAATGAAATGATTGCGAGCAGATTACCACATCAGCCATATGACTTTCAAGTGTTGTTTGGTCAGAAAAAGCCTGAATAAATTTAACATTTGCCAATGGCTTTTTTCTAGCGACACTTATCATATCTGGGCTTGGTTCTATCCCGATGACTAAATCTGCATTATTCTTCCACGCTTGCGTGGAAAGCCCGGTTCCACAGCCAATGTCAACCACGCAAGCTGGTTTCTTCTTCAAGTAGGAAATAATCTTTTCGATGGGATAATTAGGAACTGATGGCCGAGCACCATCATATATATTGGCAAACCCTTTAAATCGCTCAGCATTTTTAACTTTATCTTCCATTTGATTGCGCCTCCAAAGATGTAATGGCCTCTTCTATGCAATTCTTAACATAAAATCTTTTCTAATAACAATGTCAGTCGCATCGCTGCTAGCTCCATCCTATAATACACCGATGTGGTTATTTTCGTTATTTTATCTAAGACCGATTTAGTGGTTAATTGCTAATAGCTAGGAAAGAAAAGCAAATTAATAAAACAGCACGACAAAAAAGAATACTACTTGCATTTATTAAAACAAAAAAGACGATACAAAGTGTAACATCTTTATTTCTTAAAAATGTGTTTATTAAACAGCAGAAATACCAACGCCAAGAAAAAAGTAATTAAGTTAAACAGTGAAAATACCATTTTTTGTACAAAAGGCGCTAAAAAGCGCTCAACGAGACGTAGGTTTTTCGCTGACGATTTTCAAAATTGCGTTTTTTGAGGTGGCTACTGTCGTGAGATGAGGCGTTTTTAAGTGTTATTTCGTCTTCAAGAGGCTGATGGTCGCTTCGATTTGAGTAGTTAACCACGATTCCAAGTCGCCGAAATTGGTCGTGATATAGCTTCTCACATCCTCTGACAACTCTTTTAAGGCTAGATCCTTGGCCTTTGTGAGGGCCGTGGCTTGGGCTGTGGCGTCGAAGGTTCCGCTCTTCTTCAATAAATCGACGTAGGTTTGAAAAACGCAACGTACCGCGCTTGTGACGATATTCGTTGCGGCCTCTAGAAACTTGGCCGATTGCTTGTCGCTGATCTTCTTGTTGATGAGCTTTATCAATTGCGCGCCCGCGATAGATATAAGAGGTAGGACCACTGCGGTCACCACCATCGATATGATGTTAATTAAGATGTCGTTCATTTTTTTATTCCTCCTGAGTGGATTGCTTTGTTTCTGACATGGTTGTCGAGTTCGCTCTCGACCTTGCCCTCTACCGCTTCGTCATTGAATTTGATTTCGCTTTTCATTGTTTGGACCTCCTTATGTCCTTGACATATCTATCACTCCAAAAGCTCACTATAGCAAGTTAATTGAACATATATTTTTGGTAAAAGAAAAGAGCCCCCACAAAGGCTCCACGTTCGCTTTTAAGATTAAGTTGATTAGTTGTTGCATGAATAAAAAAAGCCCACACAAGCTTGGTGTGAGCCTCACTTTGAAAACATTGAGAATACAACCAGATTAATAGAATAAATTCATATTTCCTATTACAACACGTCCTTTATTTCTATCACCTGTTGGATTTTCTTTAAATACTTCAAATTTAATACCATTTGTAGCTATTGGAAATTGAGTATAAAAATTATCAGGATACTGCTTAAGAGTAGATAAATTATTAACAGAGAATTGCATCTGTTCTTGCCATTGATTTTCGGAATCAAAATAAAATAATTTTACATAATCATTTTGACCAGTTAAACTTTCCAATCCACTCCATAAAGATAAATCAAAATTTATTGCTTTTACATTAATATCAAAATTCATTTCTAGAGATGCTCTACCAGCACCACTTCTGTTAGCAGACAAAACCAAATATTGATTTTCTATATAACCACATCTTAACCTGCTTGTACCAAAAGTAAATCCATTTGAAGTAGTAATATCTTCAGTTTTATCATAGAAAAAGTATTGTCCTTGTCCATTTTCATTTACAAATTTTGTCGAAAAATCAATAGGTCTAATTAATTGGTTGCTATCAGTAACTTTGTAATAAATAATACCTGAGAAAAGTGCGCTTAACATATCTGCATCCATGTGACAATCATATGATTGTCCCCACCCCCAATTCAATCGAGTATTAAATAAAGTATTTGTTATTGTTTTACCATCTCTGTCTTTTCCTTGCCACACCTCATAAGCGTAAGCATTAACATAGTGATTTCCAAAATAACCCGCTCCTGCTTGACCTGCATAAATTGTAACAGGCAAGCCATTATCTATAGATTCTTTTACTTTGTTTATTTTACTATTTTTTGAGACAAGAAACCATCCTTGACTATGGGCGGAGATTTGATTATTAAGATGATATTTGTCTGTCATTAACGTATTAAATCCATCTACATAATCGCCTGGAAAGGTTAATGTATTTTTAGATCCTCCTGAATAGAGCATTGTTTCGTTTAAATTATTAATATTATTTTCTAGATTATAGGTTTCATTAGCAAACATAGGCCATTCCGATGTATTTGTATTAGTAAATATATCGTATGCCAATTGGATTCTATCAGTAGAATTTTCAGGATTGTTCATAATCGATGAATAGTTTTTGTTTCTTGCAAAGTAATCCATAATTCCCATCATTGCAATTGGACCACATCCACCATAACTACTAGCAATACCAGATGTATTAATTGCGGTATTAATATCTGATTGGGGAAAATACTTTTTATCCAGCTCATCATTAATTCCATCAGTATCATTATCTCCTACCTCAATTGGAATATTATTTATCGAATTTGATGATATACGATTCCAATTAGATGATAAGTAGTACTTTTGTGAAAAATAATATGGCTTCGAACCTATATTTTCAACTCTATAAGAATTATCCCAGTTCCATTTTGCACGAAGTGTAACATCTTGTGTCACAGTATCTTCGGAAAAGTTCCAAGCTGTTCCATCAATTAAATACCAGCCATCAAACGATGCATAATTTTTATGCATTTTTGTTCTATCTGGTTCAGTTAATAAAGAATCAGCAATTACCGTTTCGCTAAATGAAACAACTGTTGAATTGTATGTTCCACCACTACAATCATAAAAAAACATCATAAGTAGAATCAGTATAATTGGCTCTTTTAGTTTTACTATTTAATTTTATAACAGATTTAGTTTCCTCTAATTTTGTCTCATTAGAAAGTTTTAATGAAAAATTAGAAATTGATGTTGCAGAAAAAATCAAAGAAATTAATAGAGTTTTAATAATATGTTTCATTAATTATGCCTCCTTATTATTAGTAAATATGAAATTTAATCTTGTTTCCGCTCCATTACCGTCAAACCAAAAAATACTATTGGAAGAACAATCAAAAACAAAAGCTTCATTGATTGAAAAATCATCAGATTGATATTTAAGAGTCGCATTATATAAAGAATGGCTACCACCAACGTACTTAAAGGAGTGTGTGTCAATTCTTACATATGAATTTGAATAATCTAAAAAAAAGTATAAATTAAAACTGTAGTATTTTTGATTATTAGAGTATGCAGAATCTTCTATTACATTTGCGGAATTAGCTAAAATATAAGTTTCTTCAGTTATTTCCTTTAAAATATATTGTGCTTTAGAAATTGAATAATTTACTGCACTATCATTTGATACATAAGTTCCTTCAACTAAGCTATTTTTTTCTGTACAGCCTGTAACTGTTAACATAATAAGAATCAATAACCAAAAAGTCATTGTTTTTCTCATTTTTTCACCTCTTTTTCTTACTAGGCATGATATAAGACCTATAAAGTAATTTTGCCATGTTATACATCTATATTTGTAATTATTTGATATGTACTAAGTCATATTTCTATCCCCCTTAATGAATAATATGTAACCGCTTAGCTGATTCATTTATATTATTCCATAAAATTCATAAAAAAAGCAATTATAGAATTATTTGCATCGTTCAAGTACTTTGATTTCGAAATATTGATGTGAACCCCATAACTTGTACTTATTTGATAAAATATTTGAGGTGATTTTATGAAAAAGGACAAAAGGGTACGTGGAATCTATAAAAAAGTTCCAGACGACATCAAGATTAAGGTCTGTAAAGATCATTACGATAACCACATGAGTTATCAAGAATTAGGTAAGAAATACAACCTCTACACAAAGTCAGGTGAACTCATGGAAAGCACGATGCTTGGATGGTTTAGACTTTATCGAAAAATGGGCGAAGCAGCTTTCTTAATCCATAGGCAAGGGAATCGTTCTCAATATGGAAAAGACGGAGAACCTACTTCTGAAAAAGCCAAGAAAAGAATTAAGGAATTAAGAGAAGAAAACGAAAAGCTTCGACTCCAGGTTGAATACCTAAAAAAATTGAATGCCTTGGTTCAAGAAAACCGAAAAAAAGAGAAGTTTATCAAGTAGTCCGTGAACTAAGGCATAAATATAAACTAAAGGACTTGCTTGAAATATCATCTCTCGGAAAATCTCTTTATTACTATTACTTCCGAAATGAAGATAAGCATAATAAACATGAGAAAACAGAGGAAATGATAGTCAATATTTTCAAAGAAAATAAGGGCAGGTATGGATATAGAAGAATAGTCTACGCTTTAAGAAATGAATACGGTCTTATAGTCAACCATAAATTAGTTAGAAAAATCATGAAGAAATATGGTCTAGTTTATAAGGCTAGAAGGCATAGGAAATATTCTTCATATCGAGGCACTGTTGGTAAGATTGCCCCTAATGTTCTAAGAAGGAAATTCGCCGCTGATGCGCCGTTCCAAAAATGGGCAACAGATATTACTGAATTCAACATAAATGGTTCCAAAATATATTTATCTCCTATCATTGATATGTATAACGAAGAAATCATTTCTTATTCGATAAGTACATCGCCAAACATGAATCTTGTTCTCGATATGTTGGAGAAGGCATTCAAAAAGCTTCCACCACATCAAAAATTAATTCTACACTCGGATCAGGGATGGCATTATCAACACCCAGAGTATCAAGCTCGTTTAAGACATCGGGGAATAACCCAATCAATGTCCAGAAAAGGAAACTGCCTAGACAACTCAGTCATGGAGAACTTCTTTGGTAAGATGAAGATGGAAACAATCTATCTTTATCACATTAGGTCAATGTCTGAGATGATTGATGAAATCAATAAATACATTTCTTATTACAATTTCTATCGCATAAAAGAAAAACTGGGAGGTTATAGCCCAGTCGATTATAGAAAAATGAATCAGAACAATTTATAGTTAATTAAAATAGGTCCAATTTCTGGGGCGCACTACAAATGTCAGTTTTCAAAAAATTGGCTCCACGTATTTTGGATGTGGGGGGTGCGGTGTGGGAGTAATTAACCCAATTATAGAGCGGGGGGTTACCAGATACTAATAATTTCCTTATATATATCTTCAGTTCTTTTGTTTATTTTGCGTTCATCCCAAACAGTATCTCCAAGGTCATAAGGATGAATGATGTCATTTAAAGTAATAAACAAAGTACTTAATTTTCTGATTCCATCATTTTTTGAATCACCATCCAATTTGACACAAAAGGCTTTGTTTTTCAGACTTGAATTTAAAGACCGTGTTAGCAAGGTCATGTTTCCCAAAGAATATATTTTCTCATTTCTAGTTAATTCAGCTATTTGAATGTCTGTAATCATTTGATTATTATCGTCGTAGACTGGTAAATTTCCTATAGACCAATGGCTTCCAAGATTTTGTGGCATTATATGTTCCAAAGAATAAACATATTTTAAAGTCTTCTCACCACATCCCGGCACGTTTCGTCTGTGTAATTCAATTAGAAAAAGCAACATAGTTGGTATTTTATTTTCTCTTTTTCCAAATCGAAGATTAGTTCTAATATTTGTATCGCTCATTTCTTGAGAGGATAGTAATTGTTCAATACTAAAAATATTGTCTTTTGGATGAATGAGAGCGAAGCACTCCTTGTTGAAGTTTTTAGTAGATCTTCTTGATATATAGCTACGAATTAAATATTTTTCAAGTAAGAGCAGTTTACTATTGCACTTATCAGGGGACATTTCTGTATAACAATATAGGACATAAGGAGCAAATGTGGAAATATCCCACTTATCTAGTATTAGTAAAATTTTAAGCACTTGATTGCTGAAAGAAAAGTCGGATTTTTGGTAATCGTCATATATTAGATAATAATTATTGGAATATGTTTCAACTTCCTTAATAAAAGCCTTAATCTCCACCAAATTCATTTCATCAATATGAATTTTGTAACAACTTGAAAGTTCATCAAGAACATTCTTATTTGGATCATAGAACCCCTTTATAACTGCAAACGAATATAAAAACAAATCAAGATTTGTTCTTTTCATTCGCCCAAGTGTCCTCTCAGAATCCCAAAATTTAACCATATCATCATCATCAGAAAACTTTTGTTCCCAAGAGTTCTCATATAGCTTAATAACAGATTTTCTTTCTTGTTCGTTTGAATCACATAAATCTAAGGCCTTTTGAAATATTGCATTTTTAATTGTGTCTGCACTTGTTAATTTCACACCAGCATTATTTATAGTATCGAAAATGGCTTGTTCATTATCAACATCGCCAATGGTGATTGCAACAAAGCAGTCAGCCGTTGTTAATTTTTGGTACAAAGATAATAGTTTATCCTCAGAATAATTTTTTAGTTCTTCTTTGAAAAACTTATAACATTTTAAAATTTTATGGGAATCTTCTTTAATATCAGTCAATTCCACTTTCCCAGTCAATACATCTTTAAATTTAGGGGCATCGTTTTTGGAGTGGACTATTCTAATGATTAATTCCTTTTTCGAGTAGTCATAAGCGAAAAGGAATCCATTAATATTGATATTCGCCATTTTTTTTACATCTTCGCTAAGCAGTTCATCAATAACTTTAAATAAGACGCTGATAGTAGTTAATCGTTGTTGACCATCAATCACTGAGAATATCGAATACGGGCTTCCTGGCAAAGCTTTTTGTTTCTCACGAAAAATTATAGAACCTAAATATGAATTTTGACTCGTTGTTAGGTTTTCAAGTAGTTGTTCCCAGTTGTTCTCATCCCACACATATGATCTTTGAAAAAAGGGGATTTCATAAATTTGTGGTTGTGACAATAAACTAAAATTAGTTCCATTTGCTTGCATATAAATATCTCCAGTAAATATTTTTTATTATAACATCGATTCGCTAAAGATTTCTCATTATTTAAACTTATGGTTCTTGTTTAAGTTCTAATCTGGGTCTTTGGACGCTTTTAGAAACCATTCGATATCTTTTAAACAAAGTAGCAAACATTTTTTTACTCGTTTGATGTCACGCATCAAATAATAAATATAGGCAATCTTTAACTGTAAATCATAATTTGCGTGTCGACTGCTTCTGGCTAGATACTTCATGCCCATTGCTTTATCTTGTTCAATTTGATATCCACAAAGATACATCCTTGCGAGGACGTACTCCGCTCGCGGATAACGCTTCTTATCGGCAAGTGCTTTTACAAAGTCTGCATCTTCCTTTGTAATTGAGGTCTTGCCTAACCTCTTTTCGATAGTAATCAGTCTAACCACTTCGTTAATTTCGTCTTCTAGTTTTTGATTCATAAAAAAACCTCCTACTAATAAATAGGAGGGCAATCGCCATTTTGTTACAAATTTTCTTAAAATATTTTAATAAGGCTCAATATTGCCGTCTTTATCAAAGTATATTCTTCGCCCTTTCCCATCCAGTTCATCATGGATTCGCTTATGACAGCTACGACACACGAGTTGCAGGTTTTCGTTAGCAATACTGATTTTTGGATTATGCATATTGGCTTCAGTAAGTGGAATCTTATGGTGTACGATTTCTCCAACACCACCACATACTTCACATAGGTATCCAGCACTTGCTATTTTATAATCCCTGGCTTTTTGCCATGAAAGGGAATTATAGAACTTTTGTAGTCTTTCAGTTTTGGCCATTCAAGGAATTACTTTCCTCTTTGAGTCTACATATCACTTCGTCTGATACCTCTTCCCAAGGATAGTCTTTACTTCCGAAGTGGCCGTATGCTGCAAGAGGTTGATATCGTTGCTCTTTGAGTTTCAACTCTTTGATGATATTTGATGGAGCAAAGTCAAAGACTTTGTTGATTATCTTTCGAAGTTCATCGTTACTAAATTCGCTATTCTTGGCCTTGACATCGATCATTACCGGGAATGGTACTCCAATGGCATAAGCGACAGAAACGCGGCAAGAAGTGGCTAAGTTGGCTTTGACGATGGCTTTAGCAACATACCTAGCAAAGTAAGCACCGCTTCTATCGACTTTTGTATAGTCTTTTCCTGAATAAGCACCACCACCATGTAGAGCTAGAGTTCCATAACTATCGACCTGGAGTTTTCGACCGGTAACACCACTATCGGCATAAGGTCCTCCAGTAATAAATTCTCCGGTAGGATTAATGAGAATCAATGTGCTCGTATTGGTTAGATCACTTGGTAGAACTTCTTCAAGAACTTCAAGGATATAGGGTTCGTATTCTTCACGGTTGATACCTGGTTTTGTTTGAGCACTCACGATGACCGTGGAGATGTGTCGGGCTTTATCGCCATCATAGACGATAGACACCTGACACTTTCCATCTAGTCCGAAAATAGAAGGATAATGACGATTTATCTCATCCATTCTTATGGCAATGTTTCTTGATAAAACATATGGAAGAGGTAAGTACTCTTTTGTTTCATTTGTGGCATAACCATACATGATTCCTTGATCACCCGCTCCAAGATTATCCACTCCGACTTTGATATCGTTTGATTGCTCTGAGACTTTTACGATAATTTCAAAGTCATCCGTGTATCCAATTTCTTCAAGAATCCTTTTAGTTTCTTTTGCGTAATCAATTGAGTAGTTACTCGTTACTTCTCCGGCGATAACAACGAAGTTATCTTTGATAAGGCATTCGATGGCCACTCTTGAATCTTTATCGTGAGATAAAAGAACGTCAAGAAGTCCATCGGCAATCTGATCACATACTTTATCGGGATGTCCTTTAAAGACCGCTTCACTAGTTTTGACTTTCATTTTCTTCTTCCTCCAACTTAAAGTACTCGATTTCGGTTAATGGGATTGTCTTTCCATCACGCACCAAGTAGGCATCAAGGATGTCGCCCGTGTCTTCAAGATATCTTTTAACGATGACATCAACGTAATGGCGTTCGAGTTCTATTAGTCTTGCTTTCCGGTTTAACTGGTTTGCGGCAATAAGCGTTGAGCCACTGCCACCGAATGGATCCATGACGATTTCATCTTTCCGGCTTGAGTTCTTGATTAGAGTTCCGAGTAGATTTATCGGTTTCATCGTCGGATGTAAGTCGCATTTAGCGGGTTTGTTCTCATTGATGACTGTCGGTATAATCTTCGAATAAATATCTTCAAGCAAGGTGATGAGCTCGTCTTTTTTCATCGCTTTGAAATCAAGATAAGGAGTATCGATGACGGTTGACTGTGTACGATCATTAACAAAGTAATGGGCTTCACCTTCTTTAAATGAATAATAGATAGCTTCATGCTTCCATTGGTAATCCTGGCGACCAAGCACAAATGTATTCTTGTTCCAGATGAGTTGTTGCCTTGGTTTGAGATTTACTTTTCGAAGCGCCATATCAAATTCGACAAGCGAGGATGAGGCATGGAACACATATGCTGCACCTCCCTTTTTGAGCAATTTCTCGATGTTCGTAAAGGATTTGCCGAGGAATTCGACAAAATCATCGCTATCCATATGGTCATTTAGAATCTTGCGATTATCGAACACATCGTTTGCGTCACCTTTAGCACCAACGTTAACGTTATAAGGTGGATCAGTGACGATGAGGTCGATTGCTTCACCATCAAGCACTCTTTCAAAGTCTTCACTCTTAATGGAATCACCATAGAAAACTTTATGGCGGCCAAGAAGGTATAAGTCACCAAATTGAGAGAATGGTTCGTCAGCTAACACTTTATCGATGTCAAAGTCGTCCTCGTGCGTCTCTTCGTTATCTTCATCTGTTATTTGATGTTCAAATCCGAAGATACTCATGTCGAGATTTAGTTCAGCTAGTTCTTCTTCCAGTTTCTCTAAGTCCCAAGTGGCTAGTTCGCTTGTTTTATTATCGACAAGACGAAAGGCTTTGATTTGTTCTTCGCTTAAATCATCAGCGACGATGCACTGGCACTTCCTGGAGTCCGAGCCGATGACTGGCCTTATATCTTGTGTGTCCGGCGATGATCACATTATCTTTTGTGACAATGATCGGTACTTTAAAACCGAACTCTTTTATTGAATTAGCGACAGATTCCACTGCCGCTTCATTATTCCGGGGATTATTATCGTATTCACGTAGATCGCTAATCTTCTTGTTTACTATCTCCATTAATCCATTCCTCGTTTTGTTTTTCTAATCGCTTTTCTGCAAGCTCTAGTTCAAACTTCTTGTCGCTATAATCTTTTCCAAAATAGATGGCTAGGATGAACTTCGCGGCACTGATATCTGGCAAGTGTTCCTTGGTGTGCTTGATGATCCGCTTTCTTGTGCCTCGAGGTGTTTCTTCGATGTATTGGTCTTCATCGATGGTCTTTCCCCCGTTCGCACGTTTAATGATGTTAGCAATCATGGAATCCTTTAAAAGGTTCTTACCGCTCTCGTGAGCAAGGTTTACATCACTACGGTCGTTCTTCATTTTTTGGAATGTTCGAAGAGCGATGCCAAGGCTTTCTGCGATTGATTCTTCGCTTATTCCAACACTCGCAAGTTTCTTAATTAGTTCTAACTTGTCCTTTATGACGCCTCTAGACTTCCATTCCAGATAGATATTCTTTCTCATGTAGTTCAACTCCTAAAGATAAGTTGAATACTACGAATTTTCGCAAGGGAATGAATTCCCATAGGCATGGCCAGTATTCTGTGCAGAAAAAAACCACGATTTTTCCTTTCGTGGTTAGTTTATTATCGAATGATTATCGTTCTAATGGTCAAACTGAAGACTAGTTAATCTTGGTTGTATTCATATGCGATTTTATTTATTGCCATTCACATTGGTTTTCAAGAGTGATTGTCTTATTTCAAGTATTTTCCTATCAGCCACCATTAGGTAACTTACGTTTTCCGTCATTTTCTTACTGGTGTAGCCGTTCACTTAGGTTATGCGATGAAAGTATTATATTGGAAAAATTAACCAACATATCCCCACACTACTGGACGATTACTATGATTCCAATAACTGTTCCATCCAGATGGTTTGCTACTTGCTTCTACGTAAATGGTTAGGAATTTGCAATGACTAAATGCAAATTTGCCAATGATGGTAACGCTATTCGGAATCACGATGGATTTTAGGGATGTGCAATATTCGAATGCATGGTCGCCAATTCTGGTGACGCTATTCGGAATCACGATGGATGTTAGGGATGTGCAATCCTTGAACGCATAATCGCCAATGCTGGTGACGCTGTCGGGAATCACGATGGATTTTAGGGATGTGCAATATTCGAATGCATGGTCGCCAATGCTGGTGACGCTATTCGGAATATCGATCGATGTTAGGAATGTGCAACCTTCAAATGCCTGTTCGCCAATGCTGGTGACGCTATTCGGAATCACGATGGATGTTAGGGATTCGCAACCTGCAAATGCAGAATTGCCAATGCTGGTGACGCTATTCGGAATCACGATGGATGTTAGGGATTCGCAATCTGCAAATGCAAATTCGCCAATGCTGGTGACGCTATTGGGAATCACGATGGATGTTAGGGATGTGCAATATTCGAATGCATGGTCGCCAATGCTGGTGACGCTATTCGGAATCACGATGGATGTTAGGGATTCGCAACCTGCAAATGCAGAATTGCCAATGCTGATGACGCTGTCGGGAATATCGATCGATGTTAGGGATTCGCAACCTGCAAATGCAGAATTGCCAATGCTGGTAACGCTATTCGGAATCACGATGGAGGTTAGGGATTTGCAATCCTTGAACGCATAATCACCAATGCTGGTGATACGATTGGGAATCACGATGGATGTTAGGGATGTGCAATCCTTGAACGCATAATCACCAATGCTGGTGACGCTGTCGGGAATATCGATCGATGTTAGGAATGTGCAACCTTCAAATGCCTGTTCGCCAATGCTGGTGACGCTATTCGGAATCACGATGGATGTTAGGGATTCGCAATCTGCAAATGCAAATTCGCCAATGCTGGTGACGCTATTGGGAATCACGATGGATGTTAGGGATGTGCAATATTCGAATGCATGGTCGCCAATGCTGGTGACGCTATTCGGAATCACGATGGATGTTAGGGATTCGCAACCTTCAAATGCCTGTTCGCCAATGCTGATGACGCTGTCGGGAATATCGATCGATGTTAGGAATGTGCAACCTTCAAATGCCTGTTCGCCAATGCTGATGACGCTGTCGGGAATATCGATCGATGTTAGGGATTCGCAATCTGCAAATGCAAATTCGCCAATGCTGGTGACGCTGTCGGGAATCACGATGGATGTTAGGGATTTGCAATCCTTGAACGCATAATCACCAATGCTGGTGATACGATTGGGAATCACGATGGATGTTAGGGATGTGCAATCCTTGAACGCATAATCACCAATGCTGGTGACGCTGTCGGGAATATCGATCGATGTTAGGAATGTGCAACCTTCAAATGCCTGTTCGCCAATGCTGGTGACGCTATTCGGAATCACGATGGATGTTAGGGATTCGCAACCTGCAAATGCAGAATTGCCAATGCTGGTGACGCTGTCGGGAATCACGATGGATGTTAGGGATTTGCAATCCTTGAACGCATAATCACCAATGCTGGTGACGGGTTTTTCTAAATACATGGGAGGAATTTCAATAATAATTGGCTCGACGAAACATGGACAGCTCACAGTGTATGAACTTTTATCATAGTTAAGAGAAAAATTTAAAAACTTTAACATAGCTTCAAAATTCATTTATAAGTCACACTCCTTTTTAGTATTTTATCATATTTTTTTCTAAATCTATCTTGAATTCGAAGTCCATCCTATGTAATCAAACAAAAATAAGGAGTTATCTTAGCTGCATGTGGGGGTTTTCTTTTTTTTGTGTGCAAAATAATTTCTCTAACTCTTAATTCTATTAATGCATAATTGTCGAGGCGATTGAATTTTTCAAGCTGCAACCATAAAAAAATACGTTTTCCATCAGTTTCTTACTGGTGTAGGCGTTCACTAGCATTAACGCTCTATCCAAGTGTTTTTGATATAGAATCACGCGAATGGTTCTTTTTTTTATAGACAAAATATATCTTCTAATTACCTTTTAAATCTCAAATCCACCCTCATAAATGAATTTTCTTAAAAGTTCATCGACTTTCATTGGAATCTTTCTCGCAGGAATTTGCTCTCTAGTAATTTTCTCAAAGAATTGTTTTGCTTTGTCTCTATCAACTGACGATTTGATTTTGTCGAAGCGGCCAAATTCATTAATGTTGGTTTGTGTTACGTAGCCGTTCATAAAACTTCTTAAAAGTTCTTCGTCTAACCCGAGAACTGTCGCAAAACGATGTATTTGATCATTCTTAGCTCTTGTTCGATAGAAAGTGACATAATCACGGAAAGTCTTACCATCTTCTACTATAACGTCTCCGCTTTGAATGTCATGCAAGAAGAATTTAGCGTACTTTTGATCTTCTTGTGTCAACGTTGCAAAAGATTTATGAAGCTCTCCTAGGGCCTTTTCTAACGATTCACCACCAGTTTGGATTTCTTTTAAGTATTTGGTAAATCGAGAGTTCATATAGTCTGCATCAATTGCTCCAGTGTTAATCTCAGTCAAATAACTTTCAATTTCGTAAGGAACATCACTAGTCGATTCGCCAGGCTTACCAAATAGTTCTTTATAACGAATAACCAGAACATAGTAAGTCGTTTCATCCAGGTGTACGATAAGTTCTTCTTTCCCAAATCTATAGGTTAACTTGTTCCAAACAAAACCTTGAATTTTCGCGGCCTCATAATAACGATTGAATGAATTGAATAAACTTGCAAACTTACGGCAAGATTCTATATCCTCAGGGAGTCTTTCAAAGTTTTCTATACCCGCAGCTTTGAAAATGTCGGAGATCAAGTCAAAATTCTCATTTATCTTTGTAAGGTTCTTCTTTAAATCATCAACAAAGATACCAAAAGGTTTGTTGCCTGAATATAACTCAAAAGCAATTTCTATACGTTTTTTCATCGTATGAGGACGTCGATAATAGCGGATAATACCGTGTGGTTTTTCTGGGCCAAAGAGACGATTTGTTCTTGAGAAAGCTTGAACGACACTCTCAAACTTAAGTTCCTTATCAAGATACAATGTGTTGATCCATTTAGAATCAAAGCCAGTTAGCATTTGATCAACAACGATTAATAAACTTATCGTTTGGTCAGGCTCTGTTTCAATAGAAATGTAGGGTTTTTTGTGTGCCAATCTAATTGAAATATCTTTCTTAAATTTATCGGCGGTAGAAAGTGTAAATGTTTGTCCATATCGTTTGTTATAGTCGGTGATAATTTCTACAAGGGCATCCTCTTTGAAGATTCCTTTTCCATTGTTGTCGATATTTGGATCGAAAAGCGCAGTAACTTTAAATTCCGGTTTAAGAAATTTAATCTTTTTGTAGTATTGGATCGCCTCAGCGATACTACTAGTTGCAAATAAAGCATGGAATTTACCACCATGACTTAATGTCTCAAAATTATCAAGGATGTCTTTAATAACGGCGTCCTGATGTTCATCTCTTTCATATTGAGAATCGCTCAAATAATCTTCAATCCCTTTGTGGTAAATTCCTAACGAATCTTTATATCCCGTCATTGGGGTTTTCTTGGAGTCCATAAATTTGTAGAATATTTTACTTTTTGCCTCGTCAGAAATTGCATCATTTTCGTCTTTTGCCTTCGCTTCTTCCAAAGCGATTACTTTTCTAACATCGCGGTCCCTATAAGTTGTGACCATGACAGGGTCAAAACCGAGCACATTCCCATCCCTTATACCATCGGCGATGCTATACCGATGTAGTTCGTTGCCAAATATATGAGCAGTTGTCGTCATTTTTTTAGAGTTTTCATCTAAAATTGGCGTCCCAGTAAATCCGAAAAAGACAGCATTAGGAAAATTGTCTTTAATTGTCGAAAGCATATCGCCAAACACTGAACGATGAGCCTCATCTACAATGAATACAAGTTTTTTTTGATTAATCAATTCGATGTCGTTCACATTTCCGGTTTCATCTTTGATTCTACTCATCTTTTGTATAGAAGTGACAATCAAAGTATTTCTTGGTTCGCTACTTTTCAACTTCGTGATGAGAACGTTTGTGTTTTCTGTCGCTTGAACATCATCTGTTTCCTCGGCAAAAGCTCGATATTCTCGTAGCGACTGCGTCCCAAGTTCAATACGATCTACTAAAAACACGACTTTATCAGCAAATCTTGAATTTGCGATAAGTTGAGCAGATTTAAAACTGGTCATTGTTTTACCGGAGCCGGTTGTATGCCAAACGTATCCTCCGTAAGTATCCTTTTCGCCCCATTTTAGTTTTCCAATTCTGTCCGAAATACGCGATGCGGCAAAATATTGATAACTTCTCATCACCTTTAAAACACCATCTGTGTCATCTGCGACAGTATAGTATCCGATAAGCTCATGTGCCATTGGGATGGAAAGCAGATGCTGGGCGATTTCTTGCCATTTATTTATTGGATTATTATTGAAATCAGCCCAATGGAAATAGTAGTCTTTATTGAATTTGCCACCAATTCCGGGGTTGGCAAAGTAAAGTGTCTCCTCGGGAGTCATGGCAACAAATATTTGAATTAAGGAGAATATTCCACTAAAAACACCCTCGTGAGAATACTTTTCTATTTGATGGCATGCTTGACTAATATCCACGCCACTCTTTTTCATTTCAATATGAATCACAGGCATCCCATTGATCAAGAGTACTAAGTCACCTCTTCTTGGAGGTAATATACTTGTTCTTGCCTTGAACACTGGTTGTTCCGCAATTTGATAAATGCTATTTCCACCAGCAATTTCTTGTCTATCATAGATTTTTAAACTAATTTCTTTGCCGAAATGTAATTTGTCATCAGGATTATCACGAATAACAGAAACAGTTTTTCCGTTAATGAAACCGTTGAGATTTGCTGGAGTTCGAAGTTTTGTTATTTGTTCGATAATTTGATCCATCTCACCTTTAGTCAAAGGAAAATCACCAAGTCGATCTATTGATCGGTTGTTTTTAAATAGAATATTAGCCCAATTTTGAATAAGCTCTTCCTCGTTTTTATAACGGAGGATTTCTTTTTCCCACCCGTATTTCTCTGAAAGTAGGTTTACAAGTTCTTTTTCGAATTTTAGTTCATCATCAAACATATAATTATTCCTCCTTTCATGCAAACATCTTACTAAGTAGGGCTTTTTTGATATTTTGGAGCTTTTCATGCTTACGCTGATGAAGGGTGATAAGGTTATCTAGATAGTATAGAAACGCACCTATTTTCTCTTGTTCTTTTATTTTCGGCATTGATAATTCAATATCCATGGCTTTTGTTTTAGAGATATTATATCTTGATATTCCCTGAGCCAATAGTATCATTGGTTGTCGCACTATATCAGATCTTAAAAGATAAGCAATATAATATGGATCAAATTTAAAAGTTGGTCTAAAGCCAAAGCAAAAGCTATTTAGATATGTATTTTCATTGTTTCCAAGCCAAATTGATGACATTCCTACTTCTTCAGGTGTTTCAGATGAAGTTGTAAAAAATATGTCACCGTACTGAATTTCTTTCTGATTCTTATCGATTTCTATCGGTTCAACTCTACTAGTATCAGCAATTGGATTTGTAAAAACATTCATATAAGTTACGAACCTACCAGAACCATGTCCAAAGTCAGAACTTGATTTTCCAGATAATCCAGTGAAAGTATTTCCTAATTCTCCAAGCTTACGCTGTTCCCAAGCGTCAGTGAATCCTTTGAATCTTACTTTAGGGACATCGTTCCCATTTTCCGGAAACATTTTATCTAGTAACGCCTTTTTTACACTGACTAGTTTGTCATACTTACGCTGATGAAGGGTGATAAGCGAATCCAGTTTAAATAAAAGTGAACTTATCTTCTTTTGTTCTTCTATGTTAATAGGAATTGCTACGACAGTTTCTCTAACTTTCTCAGCATTAAGATTGGCTTGTGTTCCTGTAGATATTACTGGCATCCACTCATTGTTGATTTCTTTTTTCTTTAATATCTGAAAAACAATATTTCTAGTTGTTGAATTATCAAATACTAAATTGTAAAAAGCTTGCGAAGTGGCGGTATTTTCTTTTAAAATTGCTACTTTTCCGACAGAAGCATACATAGCTAATGAAATTGATTCCGCAGGAACAATCCACGCAGCCGAACTTCGAAGACCTTCATTATTGATATGTTTTTCAGTATCAAAAATATATCCATCAGAGTTACTAATATCAGTAATACTTAGGAAAGGTATTGTGCCATTATAATAGTTAGGATTTGAAGTTGAAGGGGTCCCACCTGATCCCCCATCAACTATTAAAGCTGAAAGCTTACGCTGTTCCCAAGCGTCATTGAATCCTTTGAATCTGAGTGAAGGTTTTCTATCATTTTCGGGCATATTAGTCACCACCCAAGAGTTTTTTAAACTCCTCTAGCCCCTTCATATCAAATTCATCACCTTCTAAATCATCTATGAGATTTGTGAGGTTGCCAATTGTCTCTTTTAATTGATTCTCAATATCCAAATATGTTGTTGAATACTTGTTAACTAAGGCTTTAACTTTTGACTCAAATTCATTTACAACCAAATCAGGAAGTGAGGACAAAGAGCTAACAATGGGATCCACCCATTTAAGTTTAAGAAGATGATACGCTTGATCAGAGCTAAGATTTTCAATAGTCGCTTTCGTATGAAGTTCTAGATTTGATTTTAGTTCTTTGATTTCCTTTTTTAGAATCTTTTCTTCTTCAAACAATTTGTTTGCTTCAATGATTTTACACTCGAGAGAGTCTTCATCGTATTTTACTCTCTTTTCTATATTCTCTTTGATGTATTTTTTGACTTCGGCAGCCACAAAAGAAGTTTTGTCTTCGCTTACATACTCTCCTTCTTTATCTTCTTCGGTAAGTGAATCAAGGAGGTCAACAAAGGAATTTGCAATCTCAGCAAGCTTATCTTCTTTAGACTTGAGCAAATTCATTTCATAAGAAAGAAGGGATTTTTGAACAAGTTCAAATGGAATAATCCTTCCAACCCATCCATTTTGCACTTCCTCTTCCTTGTCACCCTTCTTTTTAAGAATCATCAATGGATCGACTTGCCGTAGTACATTTAAGATTTTTGTGGCATCAACTTTTCCTTTTTCATCAGTACTTTCGGTATGGATGATTTCCAGGTCAACTTCGATTTGTTTCCAAGCATCATCTAGCACTTGGTATGCTTGATACCGGTCAATTAAAGGAATGTTAGCTAATCTTTCAAAGATGTAATCGCTGATAATTTGTTCTTCCTTAGAACGCTCAACTTCACTGATTTTGTTAATGAGTCGATCATTAAGGTAAGACTCGAAATTTGCAAATGTTTCATTGAATTCGATGATAAAACGCTTAAATTCTTCGTTATTGTTCACCACATCATTTATATCTGTGGAAATAAGTTCTGAATAAGGAGTCTTTCCATTTCTAAAAATGTTCTTTTTTAAATTAGGGAATACTTTCCAATATCTGTTCATTTCATCAATTTCACTATTGGGTATGCCACCAAACATTGTTGCATATACATCCCAAGACTCCGCTTTTTCCGATGAATCCACGTATCTTGGAATGTTTAAGTTATAATCGTTATTTCTAATTTCTTCTCTAGAGACTACTCTTGCAAATTTATCAACATTCGATCGTGAGATGATTGTATCAACAATCTTTTTGATATTAGACGCCTGAAGTTTATTATTCTTACCAACTTTAATGAACCCTTTAGATGCATCAATGATCAAGACATCACTATGTGAACGCTTTTGTTTTAAAACCATAATGATAGTAGGAATCCCTGTACCAAAGAATATGTTTGAAGGTAATCCTATAATTGCATCAATATGATTATGTTCAATAAGATTCTTGCGTATTTTTTCTTCTTCACCACCTCTGAACAAAACACCATGTGGTAATACAATTGTCATGATTCCATCAGGCTTGACATGGAAAAGATCATGCAAAAGAAAGGCATAATCCGCCTTTGACTTCGGTGCCAAACCAAAGCTTTTATACCTGGCATCGTTTTCTTTGTCAGTTGGATCCCAGTGCTGAGAATAGGGAGGATTAGAAACCACCGCATCAACATATAATGGGGAGTAGGTTCTATTTGGATCAGACTCATCAAAATAAGGCCAGTCTTCTTCAAGAGTGTCAGCGTTTCTTGTGTAAATATTCGAAGGGAGAATGCCCCTCATAACAAGGTTCATTCTCGTTAAGTTATAAGTATTTTCCTTGAGCTCTTGAGCATAGTACTTAATCTTATTTTTTTCGTTCATGTGCTTGGCAACTGATCTGCCAATATTTATAAGTAATGACCCTGAACCACTGGTTGGATCATAAATTTCAATTTCCTTTTTATCTTTTAAATGGTTTGCAACAATCTCAGACATTAAAAGAGAGACTTCATGAGGAGTGTAGAATTCTCCAGCTTTCTTACCGGCATTGGCCGCAAACATGCTTATTAAGTATTCATAAATAAATCCAAGGACGTCATAGCCCTGTTTTCCATCCATAGGAATATCGTTGATAAGATGAATAAGATCGCTGATTGCTTTGGTTTGCGCTCCAGAACTATCGCCAAGTTTGCTTAAACCTGTTTGTAAGGTGTCAAAAATCTTGTTGAAGACTTTTTGATGTGTTGGACTGATGAGGCGGCTAAACGCGGAAAGTGCATCTCTGACGTTAGAAACATCAAAATCTTTTCCCTTAGCTAACCAAGTCGAAAATAGATTATCGAATGAAATAAAATATCCTAAATTTTTCTTGCAGTAGTTAACTGTCTCTTCATCTTCTTCTTTAAGCTCAATCAACTCTTCTCTTTTCCACCCTTGTTCGGGTAATAAGAGATATTCTTCTTGTTTATCCGAAAGAAATTTATAAAAAATGAACCCGAGAATATAGTCTTTATATTCGTTCGCTTCAATCTTAGAACGCATCTTATTGGCAGATTCCCAAATCTTTGACGCTAATTGCTGTCTATTCATAAAATCACACTCCTAGTTTGTTTGGCTAATTTTATATATTTTAACATTTTATGAGCTCATAAAGGCAGATTATTTTGTCTCTGTTGGTATTTTCTTGAGATTACTCAATATGATTTTTTATTTAAAAGCCTTTTTTCTTATCTTCACTAAATTCCCAACGAGCCTTATCCATTGCGGTAATAAAATATCCGAATTTATTTTTGATTACTACTTCTTCTACAAACTTACTCGTGAGTCGTTCTTTATATTTGTGGATGAAGTATTGAACGTATAACTTGAAATCATCAAACTCATATCCGTTTTCGCCGATGAATTTTTCAAAGTATCGATCGTATCGGAAGTACTGCCTTTTATCTTTTAGAGTTAAATAACCAGAGTTTATGAGATAGCGAGTTAAGACATGGTGCTTGTCAAAAGCAATTTTGTCCTCTAACTCGCTAATTTTATCTATTTTATCCAATAAATCTATTTTATCTAATATATCCTTTGTTATCTCTTTGTTATATATATCTTTATTATTGGGTACATTTTCTGTACACCCCCCCTGTACACTTTCTGTACTACCCCCGTCCATTTTCTGTACTGGTGGTACATTTTCTGAACGGGTATAAATGTTAGGGATTATTTCATATTCTACGAGGCGAATATTACCTTCATATCGTTCGATTTTTTTCACTAGATTCATGTCGATTAGTTTGTTGATAATGTCAAAAACGGATGTTCTAGATTTCAAGGATAATCTTCGTTTGATGTAGTCGATAGACGCAAAAAGAGTTCCCTGGTTATCTTGGGAATAAGAATAAATCAAAGCGTACATTCGTAGCTCGTTTCCTTTAAGGCCTAACTTAGTCATCCAGTAGAACTCGATGAGAAAATGATGATCATTTATTTCTTGTTTTTTAATCTTCATAAACGCACTCTAAAAAGTCCTCTAATATTGAGCATATTTTCTCCTTAACTACACCAGTGAACGGCTATTGATTTTCGATTACTCATTTTTTCCGTATATCGACTTATTGACGACGAGCATTTTCCGTCAACTTCTTATCGGTGTTGCCGTTCACTAGTGTTATCTATTTTTTTATGTATTTTTAGTTTTTTGTTTTTTGATAGTATTCTCGGCACTTAATTTTTCTTGGAATTCTTCAAGTGATTCTTTGGTCACGCGATAGGAGTTGCCAAGCTTAAAGGCTTTGAGTTTGCCGCTTGCGATATAGTTCCACACTGTGCGGTTGGATACCATGAGGTATTCTGCTATCTCAGCCAGTGTATAGGTTCTTCCAAGGTCGCTCATCGAATGCCACCTCCATACTTCTTATCAATTAAGGACTCAATGAGTTGGATGCCTTTTTGAAGCACCAAGACATTCGTAACTACCTGGCTTTTGGTTAGTTTTGCTTCACTGGTCACAATGATGCGAAAGTAGTTCTCTTTGACGAAGTGCGGCTTTGGTTGATCATTATCATCAAAGACACCGGCAAGGCGAAGAATCTCGCTAATGGCACTTGGTGAAGGCGGTTTAGCATACTTTAACTTAGTTGTAATGTTAACAAAGTTAACGGGATTAATTCTTGACCCGAAAATAGTCTTGATGGTCTTTATGTAGGGCTCATAGGTTCTCTCTTTAGCTTCAAGAACCTCGACCTTTGATTTCAAGATATTACGTTCTTCAATGAAGCGTTCCCTGTCTTCCATCGATTCGAGATCATTAGGCGTCAAGTTATCAATGTTATGTTCACGATCAAACTTATGTTTCATCACTTGGGTAAAGAATTTGAATCCTTCTCCAGAGCGATCCAGTTCAGATAGATTTTTAAACACTTCAAAATCAATTATGTCAATCCGTTTATCATGTCCATCGATGTTAATGGTTATCCGCTCGGTAACCACTAGTTCTTTCACTTTTGGATCATCATGTTTGAGTTTGAAACGCTTTAAGACTTCATGAAGGCTAAGAAATAGTTCACCTTCTATGACTGCGACTAGAACTTTCGGGAAATCTTTTAGATAGAGGTAATAGACTGAACGTTTAGTCATTTGTTTTCTTGTCCTTTCTTTGACTTGAATAGGGCATCGGAAACGAGTTGATTCGTATTCGAGCCGAGACCTTCCACCATATGCGAATATATTTGCGTTGTGGAAATGTTCTTGTGACGCAGTGCCTCCTGAGTCTGGAGAATGCTCGCTCCTTGTAAAAGGGCTGTCGTCGCAAAGGTATGACGCAGTGAGTGGACACTGTAGGCTCGGGAATTGTAACCAATAGAAATCAATAAATCCTTGATTTGAGTTCTTATCATTTTTGTCGATAATCGCTTTCTAATTCCGTTCTTCGGTTTAGTTAAGAATAAGGGTGTGCCACGGTCGTCATCCGCAATTGAATTCGTGTCGATGGTCGCTAGATACTCTTGAATAGCACAAAATGTCTCCTCCGAGAGTTTCACGAATTCAGCTTTTGAATCTCTTCCTTTTCCCTGAATGTGAAGCACCGCTTCGCCTTGGACATTATCGATGTCATCAATGTTTGCTCTTTCAGCTTCAATACTTCGAATTCCGGTGGTTAGGAAAAGAACAGCGAGGGCATAATCTCGCTTTCCAATTTCGTTTACAGCTTTCTTCTTGGCTTTGTTAAGTAGTTTGATCGAGTCTTTGATGGAAAGCGGCATTCTCTTAAATGTCGTTTCCACTTTACATCCGCGGACTTGATAACTGATGTCATCGTAAACACCCATGAACTTAAGATGTTTAAAGAATCCCCGTAGCACAACGATGTATTTTTGCACCGATGCACTTCCAAGATGCTTGAGACTAAACTCTTTAAAAGCGAGTAAGTCATTCCTTGTTGGCTCAAGAACTTGTCGCTTCTCAAGAAACTTAGCAAAGCTATAAAGGATATTTTTGTATCCGATTTTGGTGTTTTCTTTTAAGTCTATGTAACTTAAGTAATTGGCAATTTCGTCATTAATATTCATATTTATCAATCTCGTTTCTGCCAACTAGGTACCATGGTTCTCTCGTGTACCCGAGTTCTATTCGACGTCTTTGGTATTCCGCTTCACGCACGACGAGCTCCTCGACGCTCACTTTTAGTTCTTTTGCTAGCCGAACATAAAGCAAGGCACTCATACGATGTCCTCTTTCGCCAGATTCAAGTTGATAATAGTTTTTCTTATCGAAATAAATACGGTCCGCTAAAATGTCAGTTGTTAGCCCAGCTTTGTACTTTAAATCAATAAGATACGTGCGCATCAAAGCTCTCTTCTTGTTCTGATGGGGTGCATCTTTGTTTCTGATTTCTTTCATTCATCTCTCCTTTTGCACTAATTCTACCGAGAGGTTTTAAACGAAAAATTACGAAACAAGTATTTAATTTCTTTGTAATATTGAATAAGACATATTTGCATTTATTCGGCATTTATCCGTTTGCCTGTGCTATAATCAATTTGTGGGTATATTATTAAATATTACACTAAAAGGAATAAATATATGGAAAGAAATGATGAATATGGTGCCAATTTGCTTAAAATTATTGGCGAAAGACTGAAATATCTTCGTAAGCACTATGCTGTTCAAGTGGAGCGTCTCACTGAAGCTTTGGGCGTATCCCGTAATCAGTACTATCTCTATGAACAAGGAGTGAGTTCAATCAGCGTTGTTGGTCTAAAGCGTTTGGCCGATTTTTACCATGTTAGCTTGGAATTCATAACAAATAATCATCTACCTGAACTAGGGTGTTCAACCTTCTTCCACTGCTATGCCGCCGATGATCTCGATGAGTTAGTTAAGACCAAAGAGGTATTCATCTCTAATCACAATGACTCACTGCTCATGATCAAAGCCAAGGATAGGTTCATGCTCTTTGAGACGATGCAAAACTGCCCAACCATTAACGGCGTTTATTTCTTTGAACATGACGGTGCCAAGAAAGTGGCTGAGTTATTATTTGTCGGTGATCCGTCAGATAAAAACGGAATCGTCCTTGTTTTGTTTAATAAGGACAATCCAGTCAGCATGAAACGAAAGGATCTCTTCATACTAGCTCGCCATGTCGGCGACTATGTCGAGACCATTCCTGGACGCTTTATTGAGCAGTAGTCTTCAGTTTGACCCTCTTATTACGCACGTACATAAAATAGAATGAACCTGGCTCAAGATTAAATTAGTCATTCCTTGTTCTTATAAGGAGCAAAGAATGAATCCAGATGTTCAACACAAACTAATTCGACATGCTTTAACCCTTCTTTTTGTGAAGGGTTTTTTAAGTATTGAAGAATATCTTCAAATGCGCGATTTCATTATCGGTAATCAAATATTTAAGTTATAAAACAAACAAGCGAGTAATACTACTCGTTTACGAAAGGAGTAATTCAAGACATGACGAAAACTATTGAGGTGATTATGCCGCATAAAATCGACACTTCACTTACAAAAACTAACAAAACAAAATTGCGGGTTGCGGCTTATGCACGTGTATCCACTGATGAAGATGATCAAGTAAATTCATTCAAGTCTCAAATCGATGAATACACCGAACGCATTACCTCTAATCCCGATTGGGATTTTATCGGTATGTTTGCGGACAAAGGCATCACTGGTACCCAAACCAAGAAGCGGCCAGAGTTCATGCGAATGGTTGAGTTAGGAATGGAACGCAAAATTGACTTAATTCTAGTTAAGTCCATTTCTCGTTTTGCACGTAATACAGTCGACGTTCTCACGACCGTTAGAGAGTTAAGAAACCGGGGATGCATCATTTTCTTTGAAAAGGAAAACATCCGTAGCGATGATACCAAGATTGACTTCGTTCTTACGGTTCTATCAAGTGTTGCCCAAGAAGAGAGTCGCTCGATATCGACCAACGTTAAATGGAGCATCGAAAAGAAATTCAAGAACGGCATCGCCCACGTAACTAGGATTTATGGTTATCGCAAGGGTGAAAATGGAGAGTTGGTTATTGAAGAAAGCGAGGCCTCTATTGTTCGCCTCATCTTCTCTTTGTTTATCGAAGGCTATAACATCAATGACATTGTCAAAATTCTCAATGACCGAAAAATACCAACGCTTAAAGGTAAATCGTGGCTATACTCCACTGTTCGTGGACTTCTTAGCAATGAGAAATATATGGGGGACGCCATATTACAGAAGACTTGCACTATTGATTATCTCACTCACAAGCAAGTCAAGAACGATAATATCGAGCCGAAGTACTATGTGACAAATCATCATGAAGGCATCATCAAAAGGGACGAATACGAAACCGTCCAATCAATGCTTAAGACTCGTCGTCCAAATCAAATAACAAAGTATCCTCTAACTAATATCACCTACTGCAGTAAGTGCCATCGTAAGCTTCACCGCCATCTCATCAATCATAACCGGCCAAGTGAATATGTTGTTTTAAATTGTAACCACAATCCTACTATCTCTATCGACTGCACCTATCCTCGTATTTCGTATGATCTAGTACTAGGCGCCGTTAAGGATTCTATCCATGAGTTGCTTAATCACAAAGATGTTCTAGATGAACTTAAATCGATGCTTATATCAGTATCTGAACATGATGATACTTCATCTTTGCATAGCAAACGCCTTCGTCTAAATGCATTAATCGCTGCCAAAGCAAATGGCCTAAATGAAAAGATTATTTCCGAAGAAAAGGCACTACGAAAAGAAATCGAGAGGTTAGAAAATAGAGTCAGCTTTTCGGTGCGTAGCAACAACCTTTTGCAAGTCATTGATTCAGTCATTTCCGACCAAGATTTCGTTAATGATTTCTTATTAATAAAATCATTTTACAAGTTGGTGATTGTTAGTCCAGAAGAGCTGGTTTTCGTTATATCTGGTAGCAAGGATACCGAAGAGCTGTCTTCTTGCATTGATGAGTTGAGCATTATCCCCTCGTTGTTTTCGAAGTTGTACATCGATTACGATCTGCAGAAAGGTATTAAGTATCGGGTGGTTTATCATGTCTAGTGTCAGTGTCATCCCTGTTGATATTGGGACTGTGGTTCGTAAAAATCGAGTCGCTATTTACGCTCGCGTTTCAACGAACAATGAGGAGCAAGAAACGAGTTACGAACTTCAAGTCAATGAACTTATTAAGTCAATAGAAGCGAATCCGAACTATGAGCTCATCTGCGTCTTTGCCGATAAAGAAAGCGGCATGGACACAAAGAATCGTCCTTCGTTTAAGAACATGATGGAAATAGCTCGTAAGGGTGGCATTGATCTCATCTATACTAAGTCTGTGTCTAGGTTTGGGCGCAACGCCATTGAGGTTCCGGAAATTATCCGAGAGCTTCGGAGTCTAGGCGTTAGCGTTTTCTTTGAAAAGGAAAACATCTCTACTCGTGACTTTGCTGATGAGTTTCTTCTTAACATTCTTTCAGGTGTTGCTGAGGAAGAATCACGGCAAATCTCAAGTAATCTTCGGTGGACCTTCAAGAAAAAGATGAGCAAGGGACTAAATACTACAGTACGAATTTATGGGTATAAGATCATTGATGGTAATTTCATCATCGTTCCTGAAGAAGCGAAGATTGTTAAGCAAATATACGATTGGTACATTGAAAAGGTTTCCTATGCACGGATGATTCATCTACTGCACGAGCTTGGTATTAAGTCACCACAAGGCAATGAGTTCTGGTCGCGTAGCGTCTTAGAAAGCATTTTACTTAATGAAAAGTATTGTGGAGACGCACTGCTTGGCCGAGGTCGGGAACTCGCAAGAACTAACAAATGTCTTTTCTACGATGATCCCACTAAGTATCTAGTCCGTAACAATCATGAAGGCATCATCTCTCGTGATGTGTTTGACTTTGTTCAAGCCGAGCGCAAGAAACGTACCAAGTATCGCCGCAACAATGTTAGTCAGACATTAAAACCAGAATCAAAGTTCTTTTATTCAATGGAAGTCGATAAGCACTTTATTTACAAGGTAGAGCGTCCAAAAGGCAAATACAATATTCCAGTACTCCTATGCGTTAAGAATGACTTTCGGAAAATGTTTCCATATAAGTATGTTGTTGAGGGTATTTCATCAGTTTGTAATCATCTGCTTAAGAATTTTAAATCAATAACCAACTACTACAGTGACATCAAAGCAAATACGCTTGAATCCATGCAAAACGAGTTCACCGTGCTTCAACAAGAACTCAACGGGACAATCGATGCAGATGTGAAATTGAACATCTACAATCGCATATCTGAACTAAGGAACAATCAGCTAACCTTTGAGAGCATTGAGAACACCCTTCGTAAATTGAAACTCTCGCTACTCGCATTGAGCGATGGTTACGATATCGAAATCGTAAAGACCATCTTCTCCCAAGTCTATGTCAAAGGTAATCACTTCTATTTAATCTTTAATCCAACTAACTCACCGCTTGATCTATCCAACGACATAAATATTCTTCTTAGTGTAAAAGTGTCTTCAATCGTGAATTACAAGATGACAGAACTCGAATTTTCTATTGTATTAGTGTAGGTTCGCTATCTTACAATCAGCAACTCAAGGCCTCGAAAAAGTCGGTTCGCTATCTTACAATGAAAAATAATCGATTTTGGCAAAACCCCACGAACTGAGCATTAGCTGATCGAACTCATAATTAAAATTAACAAAAAACGACCAATTTAGGTCGTTTTTGTTTGTTTTTCGCTACTTTTTAGCGAGTAATTAAAGACAATTTTGGCAGGGGCTGAGGGAATCGAACCCCCAACAACGGTTTTGGAGACCGTAGTTATACCGTTTAACTAAACCCCTATTTGGCGCTCCTATAGGGAGCGAGCAATTGAACTGACCAGGCCCATATCAACCTGACCAGCAAAGTTGATTTTAAAGTATTTCATTACGCTTGGCAATGATTTATCATCAAGTTTAGAGATTTTTTCTCTTATTTCTTCTTCCGTTAGCATTCTCGGCAAATATTGGCTAATAACGGCCTTTTGCTTCTGAATTGATTCAACACGAAGAGTATTATTAACTTGCCGATACCCATCTTCTTCGTCATCCAACTCTTTGATAGTTTTAGCAATAATTTTTAAAACATCAGCGTCTAAAAAATCCTTTGCTTGGGCTCGAGCTTCAATTGAAGCCGTGACAGCCTTATTAATAACC